>CP073340.1:645000-1845000 GCA_018141845.1 Lachnospiraceae bacterium oral taxon 096
GGTTTCCTTTCTCTCTCGCCTTCCCTTTTTTGTCTGCTCTGTTGGCTTTGGCTCTTCCTCTATTACTTCTTCCTCCTCTGCCTCATCTTCTAGATCATCTTCGGATTCTTCTTCTGCAGACACCTTCTCTACGGGTTTTGGCTGTTCCTGTTCTGGTGAAAAATCAATTTCCTCAAAATCATCCTCTATTTCTTTCTCTTCCTCGTAGGGAACCACTCCACTGAGTTGAGCAAGTTTTGGAAATCTCTGTATCATCTTTTCTCTGTGCTCTGGGCGATCTACCAAAATTAAAATCTTTCCCTCATCAATGACAAGTTGATACAGCAAATCTGCAATGTCCTTTCTCATTCCTGAAGCACCTTCAATAATCAGATCCTTGTCACCAACTTTTTCCTCGATTCCATCTTTACCCAATTTATTGAGTTTCTCTACACTAATTTTAGCCGCCCTCTTTGGGCTCTTGGTCTTTGTGTAAATTTCCTTCAGTTTTTCCTTTGCCTCTTCAAGGCCTACAGCGGCGTCCTTAGCTGTAATCAACACACATGGATAGATGGTCTCTTCTTCCTCATCTAAATCCTCTATTTCTGGAGTAAAATCTTCTTCTCCCTCATATACTTCTTGTGTCTCCACTTTTGTTGGATGCTCTTCTTTTGTCGGATCTTCAACATGGCGTGCAAGGATTTCCTTTAGGTCAGCAAGAACCTTTGTCTTGTCCTCCTCACTCTCCTTTACATCAACAGCTGCATTGGCAATATTATGAATTTCATGGCTAAGTTGCTCTTGCATTTCTTTTTCCTTCGCCTCAAAATCCTCCTCTTGGTGATCCATCTTTTGTGTCTCTTCGATTCTCTCTGGCTCTGATGGCTCTGATTCCTGTACACTCTCTAGATAAGAAGAAGAATCAAATCTTGACTGTGCTTCGACATGGCCTTGTATTAGAGGAGTATTTTCCCTGTCCTCTGCGTCAGGTTCTGTATCCTGATTGTCCTCATCCGAGTCTATATACTGCTCGGCATCATCATCAACTTCTTCCGCACGATAATCATCATTTGTAGAACTTGAAACTTCTTCCTCTGCTTCTTTAAGACGCTCCTCATAGTGCTCACGATTGTCAAGAAGTCCCTGCTGATAATCCGTCAGAGGCTTTCCCTCTCTTTTTGTCTTCAATTCAATGGCCTTGTCCACATACTTGCCAAGTCCAAACATCAACATAATATTGTCGCAAGCCTTTACACATTCTTCAGATCTTCCATCCTCATGATAGAGCTCTGCAAGCTCATAGAGCCATTTTTCATCAAGCTCTGCATCTGTGTACATTTCCAATGTATTGATCAACTGATCTCTTGGTGCACCCTTCTCCTTTAAAATCAAATAGCGCAGGATATAATTTCTTGAATCCTCTGGAGAAAGTTCATAAAATTCCTTATAAAAATTCTCGGCCTCAGCGACATTTCCCTCCTTAAGAGCCAATGTGGTCAGCTTATACAAAAGACGCTTTCCCTTCGCTGCCCGTTCATAGGCAAGCAATAAAATTTCCTTTGCCTCTGTGTATTCTTTATTCTTTTCATAGACTTCTGATACGATGGAGAGTAGGCTTGCATTATGTACTCTTCTCCAATCTACGCTGTCTGCAATGCGAAGTGCCGTTTCATAGTCCCCCGACTTTACTGATTTTTTCAGTATATCCACCTTTACATTAAATTCATACTTTTCCATCGAAGTTCTCTCCCGTTTCCCTTTCTTTACAACTGCGTTCGCCCCTCTAAGGCTCTGAGTAATGTCACTTCATCGATGTATTCTAAATCTCCACCAACGGGCACACCACTGGCAATTCTTGATACCTTAATCCCCGTAGGCTTGACAAGTTTTGCAATATACATCGCCGTTGTCTCTCCCTCTAAGCTAGAATTTGTTGCAATAATCACTTCCTTGACATCTTTTTCCAGACGCACCATCAATTCCTTGAGCTTAATATCTGCTGGTCCAATGCCTAGCATAGGTGAAATCGCTCCATGTAACACATGATAGACTCCTGTATAGCGTCCTGTCTTTTCATAGGCCACAAGATCTCTTGTGTTTTCTACAACCATAATCGTCTGGTGATCTCTTGCATGGCTCTTGCAAATTGGACAAGTCTCCTCATCAGTAAGTGTAAAACACTCCTTACAATAACGAACATTTTCTTTGGCCTGCACAATAGTTCTTGCCAAAACATCTACCTGCTCCTTTGGCATATTCAGAATATGAAATGCCAGACGTTGTGCCGATTTTGCACCGACTCCAGGCAATCTCGACAATTCTTCAATTAATTTTGTGATATAACTGCTGTAGTAGTCCATCGCCTAGAAAGGAAGTCCCCCTCCCAAACCACCAGCGAGTTTGCCCATAGAATTTTTATTCGCCTCCTCTAGCTGACGCATAGCCTCATTCATTGCTGCCATAATCAAATCCTCTAACATCTCCACATCATCTGGATCCACAGCATCTTTATCTAAGTTGACCTTAGTCACCTCTCTTTTTCCTGAGATGGTCACACTCACTACACCGCCTCCAGCAGTTGCGGTAAACTCCTTGGACTCAAATTCCTTCGCCTGCTCTTCCATTTGCTTTTGCATCTTTTGAGCCTGCTTCATCAAATTATTCATATTTCCTGGCATCATTCCTCCGCCAAATCCACCTCTTCTTGCCATTTGTATCCCTCCATTTTTCTTCTAGTCTTTTAGATATCTTCTATCTCTATTTTTGTATGTATAGCGTTCATTCCATCAACTATACTCTTGTATTCGGTTTCTTCTTGTTCCTTGCAACATCTTGCCTCAAAAGTAAAATGCTTTTGATACTCCTGTTCCACAATCTCACCAATCTCTGAAATTCTTTGCTCCGTAGCCCCCAACTTATACAAAGTTTCATCGCTAAAGATAAGTTCAATGATCCCATCTCCATGAGTTTGAATACTCACATTCTCTAAAAGTTTTGCTCCAGGAGCACTCATTCTTGCCACAAGATGGGGCCAATCATTTCTCAATTGAATAAAATCCTGATACTGTGCCTGTGGAAGTGTAATCACCTTCGGCTTTTCTTGCTCCTGTTCCTTTTTTTGTTCAGAAACAAAAGAAACCACCTGTCCACCTTCTTTTATACTTCTTTCTAACTTTTCAATGCGAGACAGCACAGATCCCACATCTTCTTCCATCTGTGGGGTCGAAAGTTTAATGATGGCAACCTCAAGCAAAACTCTCTTTTGGGGCGAATAGCGAATGCGTCCTGAAAGCTCACCAAAAATGCGAATATAGCGAACCAATTCATTTTCTGATACCCCTTTGGCATCCTCAATCATCAATTGCATATTCTCTCTTGAGACATCGACAATGCCTTCTAGATCTTCGGCTGTTTTGACAACCAATAGATTTCTCAAATACCACAAAAAATCAATTACAAACTGCCCAAGCTCTCGCCCCTGAATAACTAATTCTTCAATTACTTGCAATGACTGCGTAATTTGATCATTGACTACAAAACCAAAAAGTCTCGAATAGATTCCAATATCGGTTGCTCCCAAGGCATCCAAAACTTGGTCGTAACGAATCTCTCCCTCTGGATAAAATGCTCTGCACTCATCCAATAAACTCAAGGCATCTCTCATCGCCCCATCAGCCATCTTTGCAATATAGGCAAGGGCCTTCTTTTCTATGGTAATCCCCTCAGCCAAAGAAAGCTCTTCTAGGCGATGCGTAATCGTCTCCACACTGATGCGTTTAAAGTCATATCGTTGACATCTTGATAACACGGTCACAGGAATTTTATGCACCTCTGTCGTCGCCAATATAAATATAACATATTCTGGTGGCTCTTCAAGCGTCTTCAAAAGTGCATTAAAAGCTCCATTGGAGAGCATATGCACCTCATCAATAATAAATACTCGATATTTCCCCTGTGTCGGTGGATATTGTACTTGTTCCTTAATATCTCGAATATTATCCACACCATTATTTGATGCCGCATCAATTTCTACAACATTCATTGATGACTCACTGGCAATGGCCTTACAAGTCTCACATTCATTGCAGGGGTTTCCATTTACTGGACGTTCGCAATTTACGGCCTTCGCCATAATCTTTGCCACACTCGTTTTTCCCGTTCCCCTTGTGCCACAAAACAAATAGGCATGTCCCACTCTCTGAGATACTACTTGATTCTTTAATGTTCTACAAATGGCATCCTGCCCCTTCACTTCATCGAGTGTCTTTGGGCGCCATTTTCTATACAGTGCTGTATAAGACATCTGATTCCTCCACACACCTATTATAGTGCATATCCTCTATACACGCAAATAAATATCTCTATGCAAAAAAGCTGTCACACTCTCGTGCGACAGCCCCATCTTTCTTTTTGTACATCCTGCTTCGAGCACCGCTCACAAACGTTACCATGGCAGTAAGCTCAGCGACGGCGATCTCGCGGCACACGAAAGCTCCTGCTTAGTGCTGCTGCATTCCTGCCCTGACACAGTTCACAGGTTCCCGTTGCG
Organism: Lachnospiraceae bacterium oral taxon 096; assembly: GCA_018141845.1. Classification (NCBI taxonomy): domain Bacteria; kingdom Bacillati; phylum Bacillota; class Clostridia; order Lachnospirales; family Lachnospiraceae; species Lachnospiraceae bacterium oral taxon 096. Next base: position 649,529 of record CP073340.1, read on the forward strand.
CGGGGACCCTCGCGTCAACACCACTTGCCACGGGCAGCTTCACAAGCAAGCACCCTAGGCAGGACATCACCCCTGCTAAAGCGGATTGCAGGCTACAGGGCACCGCTATCTCCCCGGCTAGTACGAGTTTGAGTATAACTTTACTCTCTATTTTTGTCAACTATTTTCATCCATTAACGGGAAAGATAAAACTGCCTTAAATAAATCTCCATCAATGAGAATTTCAAATTCTCCTCCCTGTAACTTGGTCAATGAAGTGGCAATGGAAAGCCCCAATCCACTTCCTTCAGTTGTCCTTGAGACATCTCCTCGAACAAATCTCTCCGTCAACTCATCTGGTCGAATATTGAGTGGATTTGCTGAGATATTTTTCATTGTAAAGACTGCCATTTTCCCCTTGTGTGTCATTTCTACATAAACTCTTGAACCAAAAGCGGCATATTTATAGGCATTATTATATAAATTTTCCAAAACTCTCCACAATCTGCGCCCATCTGCCAAAATCATCATCTGATCTGTTGGAAGCTCTGAGACAATGCTTAACTTTCTCTCCTCATATTTTTCTTCAAACTCCCCATTACTTTGCTGGACGAGTTCAACAAAGTCAAGTGGGCCCATCTCCAAACTAATATTTCCACTAGAAGCCTTACTTGCCTCCACCAAATCCTCTGTCAAATTCTTTAGATGTTGAGACTTTACATCTAAGATATTCAAATATTCACAAATTTTAGGGTCACTCGGCTTTTCTCTCTTAATGAGTGCCACATAATTAATAATCGAAGTCAAAGGTGTCTTAATATCATGTGAGACATTGGTAATTAAGTCTGCCTTCATTCGCTCACTTTTTACTTGCTCCCCAATGGCAATTTCCAATCCATGACTAATGTGATTTAAATTTTCTGCTAACACAGCCTCTTTTCCATCAAAGGCCTCAATCTCCAAGTGATAATCGGTATTCCCATCTGAAATTCTCTTAATCGCCTTTGCAATAAATTCTCTCTGTAATGCATTTTTATAGAGCTTATGAAAATAAATGCAATCTAAAAATAAAAGGCAAATCATAAGCAAAAATCCCATAATTCTTGCTATCAAGGAAATGTCTTTGATAAAAAGATAGACAGCTATCGCCGTCCCAAAAATATTGACACAACAAAAAGCAATATAATTCTTGCTCAAACTGTGCATAAATGTCTGCGTCTCTGTATAGACTCCAAGTTCATCCTTGACATGCTTAATAAAGCTATTTTTCCACAAAACTCCTGCTCGCATAGCACGAATAATAGAAAAATAAGTATAGAATATACAGAGATATCCGCCCAAAAAATGAAGCATTTTTCGAACAAAATTGAGTCTCCCCCTCGGAATGAAAACTTGAATCATCTGTATAATCACTTTATCACTCAAAAAACTCAAAAATACAATGACCACCAGACAAATTAAAACATTCGTTTCCACACCAATGCGGTCAAAGCGATAGACTATACGTGAGGACGCTCCATAGTAGGGAATTCCACTAATTTTCGTCATTCCCCAAAGTGTTGTCAACATTCCAATGCCCGCAATTGCCACAATAACAATGCTGTAAAAATACCAATTTCTCTGCTGAGCATAACGCAAATTGGCTAAATAAAAATCGTCCTTTGCCGCATAGCTTGTATCCACAGCAATGGTAATATTATAGGTATCCATCTTTAGATTTGCTGCCTGATCGGCAAGATAGAGCATATCATCGGGAACTTTGACCAAATTTGTATCGATGACAATACTATCTGAATCTAAACTTGCATACCGCCCAATGCTTTTTATATCTTCCATGCTCATAGCCTTTGCATTGGTATAGACCATCTGTCCATCACCATAGTCGAGGCGATACTTGATATTGGTTGGTTCTCCTTTAAATATCTTATAGGCACGCAAATACCTTCCAATATGATCTAATGCCTCCCGAACCAAATCGTCCTTTGTCGCATAATCATCTCCTGGTCCTTTGACCTGCCTTTGGTCGCTATAGGCCTTCCAATTGACTAAATAGCTCTTATCATCCTTTTGTGTCTCTGTATTTCTAACCACATCATCTGAGGCCGCAGCTTTTAAATCTTCATCCAAATAAAAGCCACGCTTTTTGGCATAATTAAAGACATCGGCAATCGTATAGACATTATTTTCGCCCGGTCCAAGATTAATACTAAACACAGGTTTTTTTAAGTCAATCTTGTCGTCTGTCTCAAACATATCCTGATAATTCGTATAAGTAAAAACATCTCGTATAGCCGAATCAAAAGTAGCTACAAATGCTTTGGAATCCTCAAAATTTCCAGAATTCATCCAAAATATGCCCTTGGAAAAGTTGTCATTTGTATAAATCAAGCCAACACCAACAACTAAAATAAACAATGCTAAAAAGTGAAGCAATAAAAAGATAAGCTTTCTTTTACTATAGCTTTCTCTGCTATTTTCTTCTTCCATCAACTACTCCTACTTGTCCACCTTATATCCAACGCCCCATACTACCTTTAAGTACCTTGGATCTTTTGGATTGATTTCAATTTTTTCTCGAATATGACGGATATGTACAGCCACGGTATTATCAGCACCAATGGCCTTCTCATTCCAAATCTCCTCATAAATTTCATTGATCGAGAACACACGCCCTGCATTTTTCACTAACAGACGCAAAATATTGTACTCAATTGGTGTCAATTTAATGAGTTCACCTGCAAGTGTCACTTCTTTATTGATATCATCAATACGTAAATCTCTGCAACAGAAAACACGAGAATCATCCTGTACACTCATATTGCCAAGCTGTGTATATCTTCTCAAGTGACTCTTTACTCTGGCCACAAGCTCTAGAGGGTTAAATGGCTTTGACAAATAGTCATCCGCACCAATATTCAAACCTAAAATTTTATCTGCATCTTCTGACTTCGCAGAAAGGATAATAATCGGAATGGAGCTCGTCTCTCTCACCTTCAATGTTGTCCGAATACCATCCAGACCTGGCATCATCACATCAACAATCAACAAATCTATTTTTTCTTTCTCCATTAATTCCAACGCCTCATATCCATCATATACACAGTAGACATCAAAACCTTCACCAGAAAGATAAATCTTTATTGCTTCTACAATTTCTTTATCATCATCACAAACCAATATTTTTTGCATACTATCCTCTCCCATCTATATCAAATTTTGCTTACATTGTACTGTATATCTTTCTCCTAGACAATCATTTCTCCCTTTTTCCCTTTATTGTGGTAAAATAAATGCTGTTTATACTTACATTTTTTTGAGAGGAACTTTTATGTCAAAATTTATGAAAGCTGCCATTGTGCAGGCAAAAAAAGCTTATGCTCTCGGCGAAGTACCCATTGGTTGCGTCATTGTAAAGGACAATCAAATTATTGCCAGAGGATACAATCGGCGCAGTATTGACCACAACACCTTGGCCCATGCCGAAATGATTGCCATTAAAAAAGCTTGCAAAAAGCTCGGCGACTGGCGGCTCGAAGATTGTACCATGTACATCACGCTCGAGCCCTGCCCTATGTGTGCCGGTGCGATTGTGCAAGCTAGAATAAAAAATATTGTGATTGGTGCAATGAATGCCAAAGCTGGATGTGCTGGCTCGATCTTAGATCTTATGCACATCCAGCGTTTCAATCACCAAGTGGACACCCTTCTACTCGATGGAGAAATCCACGAAGAATGTGTCGAATTGCTCAAAAACTTTTTTAGAGAACTTCGACAAAAGAAATTAACATAAGCACATTTTTGCTGCGCCGTAGATGCCCGCATCATTTCCTAATGTGGCTAAAACAATGTCTCCCCTATTCTTAGAAATTGGCGTGTAAAAATCATACATTACCTTGATTTTATCAATCAAGTATTGCCCTGCTTTTGACACGCCTCCGCCGATAACAAAGACATCTGGGTCAACAGTCAGTGCAATATGTGAAATGGCAATACCAAGGTACTTTACCACTACATCCATCACCTGTTCAGCCAATGCATCCCCTGCCTTTGCTGCATCAAGAACTTCCTTTGCAGTCAATTTCTTACAATCGCGCAAGCTTGATTCCATATCGCTTTCTGCCAATTGACGCTTTGCCTCCTTGACAATTCCTGTCGCACTGGCCACCTGCTCAAGACATCCGTGTCCACCACAATTGCAACAGTCTTTTTCATCTGATCTCACATAGAGATGTCCAATTTCTCCAGCAAGTCCATGTCTTCCTGTGACAATCTCACCATTGATAATAATTCCTCCGCCAACACCTGTTCCCAAAGTCAGCATAACCACATCATTAAAGCCCTTTGCACCTCCTTGCCATGCTTCTCCAAGGGCTGCAATATTGGCATCGTTTCCAACCCAGACAGAAATTCCTTCCAAGCGATCGGACAACTCTCTCGCTGGATACATATCCTTCCATCCCAAATTGACACAGACCTCGACATATCCCTTTGGAAGAACTGGACCTGGCACACCCATTCCGATGCCCACACAATCATTTAATGTCAAATTATCCTTTTTGAGATTCTCTCGAATAGATTCCGCAATATCTTCAATGACATGCTCACAATTTTCCCTGCGACGAGTTTCAATCTCCCACTTGCGAATCAACTGACCATCCGTAGTAAAAAATCCCATCTTTACACTTGTTCCACCAACATCCACACCAACACAAATTTCCTTCATCTTCCTTCTCCTATCTTAAACTAATTTCTTTTATCATCGAGCTTCCTGCCACACGAAATCTCTCCAATGTGTGACTTGGCCTGATATCATGAATTTCAAAATCAAATGTACCATCAAACTTCTTTACGCCAATATAATTATAAATCTGGCAACGCATACCATCATATAAAAAAATATAATAATCATCGACATTTAATCCCTTATAGGACTGATCGAGTACTTTTTTGCACACCTTTTTTCCATTACCATTGTAAACAAGCAATACATTTTTTCCCTCATCTTCTACAATCAATGCCACACGGTTTTTTGACCAGGCCAATGTCTGAATTTTCCCCTTGAAATCAACCTTTCCCTTTACCTTCACTTTCGTATTTCTTTGCTGAAAAAATACCAAGGCTTGGTCCGATATGGCAAATGCCGAATTTCTACTCATATATTGTGCTCGTCCAATCAACGCATCCTTAAATTGTTCATTAAACGCACAAATCATCCGATTATCAAATTCCTTTCCTGCATCTGAAAAGTCATAAAAAGCCACATTTCCACTGAGTCCACTGTCCTTGATTTGTGCATAGCTCACCAGTAATTGACTTCCACTATCAGAGAGCGAAAGATCTGTGGGATAACCCTCTCCAGAAATTTGATTTTTAATGGTAATCTCGATGGGCGAGCCGTCCTGTTTATAAAATCGAATATAGGTCGATGTCGAATCTTCTTCCATTACAGCAACGACACCATTACTTGAAATGCTAAATCGTCCAATCGGATTGGTCGTCGCAATTGTGCCAATATTTTTCTTTTCGGTATTAAAAATTAAAATCTGATTTTTTTGCTTATCTCCAATCGCTGCATAATCCCCATTACTTACAGCCATCGGAATTTCCATCTGATAGGGCACATTCCAAACTTCTTTGCCCTCTCCATCAAGATAAATTGCTCCGTCCTTTGAGTACTTTAACAGTCCCTCACCCAATGGTTGATAGCCCGCAAAACTTCCCTCGCCCAAGTCTCTTGTCCAATCGACCTTATACTTGGTGTGCTGAATTAAGATTTTTCCCCCTAGAAAAATAATCATTGCAATCCCCAAAAAGATGGCCCCATAGAACATCCACGGACTTATTCTACCACCATTTGTCCTCTTTTGCCTCTTTTTTAAGTTTTTCTTGATTTTTTCTCTCTTTTTCAATTGCCCCGTTGTCTTCATTCTCTTTCCACTCTACTCAGCAGCATGATTTTTATATAAATCGATTGCTCCATGAATCGAATCCACTCCCTTTTCACGGACAATTTCTAACAATGCATCCACTTTTTCTATATTCAAAAACTCCTCGCCCAAATATTTTCCATATTCGTCTGCAATTTCATTTTTCAATACCTTTTGCTCGTGATCTATATTCACTAAGTCACCTTTGACCACTTGATAATCATGTGCCAACTTATCCTTTGTTTCCTGTGCACTTTGTAGAATTTCTTGCTGAATTCCCTGCTTGATATTTCCCTCAAACTCTTCAAGTGCCTTCTTTTGCCTCTCCTGAACATCTTCATGTAAATTCTCTAGGCGATCAATTTCTGCATCAAATTCTTCCAAATGATACCTCGAATCGTCGTTGTCATTTTTAATTCCCCTTCGAATCAATGCAATGCGTTTTTCATTATTTTTGATGTTCTTTCGCAATCGCTTGACCTCACGCAAAGCATGGAGATGCTTCACTTTCGTTTCGTTTAAAATTAGCATATACAGCCCGCCAAAAACCACCACAGCTCCGACATAAATAAGGGCCAAATACAAAGATCTTCTCTGAGGCAATGCAAAATAGATAGCAAATGGAACGACAACAAAGCAAATCAAAAAGGTAACCAACATTCGGATAAAATCTGCAAATCCCCCCATAAAATAGAGTGCATAGTAGAGTTTGGTATTGCAAAAACCTGGCACCCTATCCTTTTTTAAGATCGCTTTGATCTGTCTCTTAATATCTCCATTTTCAAGATATAAATCTGCTGTCTCTTCTTCTACCCGTCCTCGTACTCCTTTGGCTCGCTTTTTCTCTCTCCCGCTTCTTGCTTTTTTTAATTGCTCCCGAACTTGTGCTGTCTCTTGGTCATAGGTTTTTGCAACCTCTTCCCTTCTCTTTTTAATCGTTCCCGTAATTTCACTCTCTACTGCCTTTTTCTCGCTGTCTATTGCCTTTTCCAGGCGAATCTTTTCATCACTTAATTGCTCTTTTCTTTGCTCCAGTTCCAATTCATGAAGCATTTTTTCTTTTGCCGCACACAAAAAGGCCTCGACATCCATAGCTTCATCTCCCTTCCTAGATTCCTTCTTCACCGACCAAGGCTTTTGTCAATCTCACACAGTGTTCAATCGCCTGTGCCTCAAAAGTCGGATAATCCACTGTTGCAGAACCATCGGCCTTGTCAGAAATCGCACGCAAAATTAGACAAGGTATGTGATTGACATAGGCCACCTGAGCAATAGAAGCTCCCTCCATTTCAGTACAATATCCAGCAAAGTTTTCCACAATGCCATCCTTTACTCCCTGGTCAGAAATAAATTGGTCTCCACTAACTACTCTTCCCTCAAAAACCTGAATCTCTGGATTAACTTTTTTGCAAAGAGCAACTGCTCTCTCTCTCCACACCTTATCTGTTGGAAAAGCCAAAACATCCATTCTTGGAATTTGTCCAAGTGCATAACCAAAATTCGTTGCATCCACATCATGTTGCACAGCATCTGTAGAAACAACAATATCGCCAATATTGATTTCACTCTTTAGAGAGCCTGCAATTCCTGTATTGATTACTCCCTCAATGCCAAAGCAATCAACTAAAATCTGTGTACATATGGCTGCATTGACCTTGCCAATGCCAGAGTGCACAACGACAACCTCCCTTTTTCCCAATGTTCCACAAAAAAATTCCATTCCTGCTTTTTTTACAACTTTTACATTCTGTATCATTTCCCTGAGTTTTTTTACTTCCTCATCCATTGCACCGATAATTCCAATCATCTACCTACTCCTTTTTCTATCTAATCTGTGGTATATTATAGCAAAAAGTAGCTAATAATCACAGTGAAAAAATGAAAGGATACTTGGCATGAAAAAAATTGTACTCACTGGTGGGGGCACTGCAGGACATGTCACACCAAATATTGCACTTATGCCTAAGCTCAAGGAGCTTGGCTATGACATTCTCTATATTGGTTCCTATGAGGGAATGGAAAAAAAATTAATTGAAAAAGAAGATATTCCTTACCGTGGGATTTCCACTGGAAAGTTGAGAAGATACTTTGATATAAAAAATTTTACTGATCCATTTCGCATCATCAAGGGATATTTTGAGGCAAAAAAAATTCTAAAGACCTACCGACCAGATATTGTCTTTTCAAAAGGTGGATTTGTCAGTGTGCCTGTAGTCCGTGCTGCACATTCTCTCAAAATTCCTGTGATCATTCATGAATCTGATATGACTCCAGGACTTGCCAACAAGCTCTGCTTTTCGAGTGCCACAAAAGTTTGTTGCAATTTTCCTGAAACAAAAAAATATCTTCCTCCAACAAAAGCTGTAGTCACTGGCTCTCCAATCCGAGCCGAGCTATTTTGTGGTGACGCCGAATTGGCTAGACAGATGAATGGCTTTGACCACACTCTTCCTGTGTTGATGATTGTTGGTGGAAGTTTGGGCTCAGCTGCCATCAATGAGGCCATCCGACAAAACTTAAATGCCCTCCTTCGCTCATTTCATGTCCTTCACCTGTGTGGAAAAGGAAATCTTGACCAAAGCCTCCTTGGAAAAAAGGGATATATGCAATATGAGTATGTCAGTGAACATATGAAAGATTTTTTTGCCCTTGCAGATGTCATTGTCAGCCGTGCAGGAGCCAATGCCATTTGTGAAATCTTAGCCCTAAAAAAGCCAAATGTCCTCATTCCACTCGCCACTGGTCGAGGCGATCAGCTACTCAATGCTGTCTCCTATCAAAAGCAGGGCTTTTCCCTTGTTCTCGAGGAAAAAGATTTGCACAAAACCTCACTTTTAAGTTCCATACTCGAAGTCTATGAGCACCGCACAGAGTATATTGAAAGGATGAATTCTTCCAATCAATCCAATGGAACCGATGCTGTCATTTCTCTCATTGAGGAAATCACTCACTAAAGAGAATTACAAAAAGAGGACTGCGGTAGACTACCGAGTCCTCTCAAATCCATATCCATTTCGCTATTGCGACCAACTCTCATATCTCTCATACTTTGGACGAAAGAGAATCATTGTCAATAAGAATCCTATTGCTGCACCTGATACATGAGCCACATTGTCAACACCTGTAGCTGAAAAACCAAACCACAGCATAGCCACAATCATAAGGGCCAGTTGTCTTGTCGTCAATTCTTCCAATCTTCCCCGATTTTTAATTGATGCTGCCAAGACACCTCCAGCAAGACCAAACACTGCTCCGCTGGCTCCCGCACTCACCACGGCCTGTGCATCCTTCATGTGGACAAGCATAGAAATCACATTGGCACCAATTCCTGCCACAAAGTACACAAATCCATACTTCCATTTTCCAATGGTCTTTTCTAAATGACTGCCAAGTAGATATAAAATAAGCATATTGTTGGCAATATGTTCAATGCCAAAATGCATAAACATAGATGTCACCAACCGCCAATACTCTCCCTTTTCCAAAATATAGGGCGTGTAAGCTGCTCCATAACGTAACATAAAGTCTGTGCTCTGTGAATTTCCAATTGCCTCAAGAAACAAAAAATAGAAAATATTGACTGCAAGAAGAATATAGGTTATGACCGGCTTTTCTTTTTTGAGCATCACCTATAGCTCCCCTCGAATCTTGTTCGCAATCTGTGCTAATTCTTCCTTATTTGATTCCTTAGATTCCCAATCTAGCACCTTCTCCTTTCGATATCTCGGAATAATATGGGTGTGACAATGAAAAATCGTCTGTCCTGCACTCTCGCCAGTATTCAATACAATATTAAATCCTGTTGCCTGCAATCCCCTCTCTGCGGCCTCTCCCATCTTTACACCCAGAGCCAAAATTTTTTGTGCAAGCTTTGGATCTAACTTTGAAATGTCAGCATAGTGCTCCTTTGGCAAAATTAGCATATGTCCCTGCTCCACTGGTCCTAAATCCAAAATAACACGAAAGTCACTATCTTCATACACTGTCTCTGATGGAATCTCACCTGCTGCAATTTTGCAAAAAATACAATCCTTATCTACCATATCTTCCTCCCATTTGCTAAATATATGCTAAAAGTATAGCACCTAGCAAATAGTTTGAATAGCACCAATTACAGAGTAAAAAGAAACTTTTTTCCTGCAATTTCCACCTCATCCCCTCTTTCTAATACAACTTTTTGCTCTGGCTCCATCCTTTTTCCTTTCACATAAGTTCCATTGAGAGAATGTAAATCCACAATATAGTAGTGTCCATCTTCTTCTCGGTCAACTTTGGCATGTAATCGAGAAACACCGTCAACATCTAAGATATAGTCACAGACTCGATCCTGTTTTCCAATAGTAAATGGCGTATAAGATACAAAAATATCCTCTTCACTTCCATCCATCCTCTTTAAAATTGCTCCTTCTCTTGGCAAGTCAGACAAAAGTGTAGTGTGCTCATAGCCTTCCTCTTCTTTTCTCTCCCCTGCTTTTTCAAAGACTTCCTCCCACTCTTTGGATTCTTGAATCTGTTCCTTTGGCACTGTCTTTTGTTTTTTCTTAAACAAATCAGACATCTTAAATTTCTTTGCACTCGGCTTGTCCTGCTCCTTCTCCTGCTCCTTTGGCAAATCTTCCTTTGGCTTTACCATTTCTTTTGGCATTTCCCTCTGATTCTTTGGCATTTCCTTTTTTTGTCTCTGCAATAGTTCAAGTAGATCACCCATGACATAGCCTTCCTTTAAACTTTCCTGATATAAGCTATAGCCTAACACCACAGCTTCCTTGTCATTATGATCAATTCGCCCAAGAATTTGAGACAAAAGCTTAGAAATCTCTCGATCGATCTCCCCCTGATAGTCTGGCATATAACAAAATTCTAATTCCAGCCCGTCCTTTCCTGTATAGATATGCTCTACATCTACAATCAAATCCTTCTCATCGAGCAAATATTTTTGCAATACATAGAATGCATCATCTAAGTCCATTAAAATTTTTTTGACATCTTCTTGCACCAAAGCCCGATTCTCCATATATTGGATCAATGAAATCCGATCTGTGATATCAAAACAAAGACTTCTTTGTTCCACCTTTACTACAGGCAAAATTTTGGGAATGCGATTTTCCTCCAACATTCGACATTCAAAGTACTTTTTACTATTCCAATCGCTTTTTGGTTGTATGCACACCTGTTTCATTTGCATTTTTCTCTCGCAACTGATTTTTAGCTCCATCCGCAATCACCTCCACAAATGTCAATGCACGCATAAAATTTTCTGGATTATACTTTTTTTGTTCAATATAAACTTGATGTTCTCGCCCATTTCCATTGACTTTCACCTTAAATAGGCCATTGTCAATTCCTAGAGATGTTTCTGACAACTGGTCCACCATCCCAAAGTACTGACTTGCTCTTGCCTGAATACTTTCTCGATTGACACCCTTTTTCTCATAAATTTCTTCCAAATGTGACCCTTCCTCTGCTGCCTGATGTACCACATATTCTGCAATAATCTGGCTTCTCTCTCTGTGTGCAAATAAAATTGCTGAGGCAAGACCAAATAAAATTACGGCCATCACATAAGAAGATTCAATCGTAAAGCTTGCCTTTAATCTCATATTCCACCTCTATCTCTGTGTCAATAAATAAATTCCTGCTGGAAGAACAAAGGGCAACATTGCAATGCTTTGCTTTCGCACATTTTTCCCAAGAAACATCGCCCTTACAATCAATAGTAATGATACAAAACCCATGAATAGCATCGTGCAAAAGAAAATTTCTAATTGAAGTCGAATGCCCATAGCAATACCTAAAATCATAAAAAAGTGGGCATCACCAAGTCCAATCGACTGTGCACTCAAAAAAGAAATGACAAAGATCAATCCAGCAAATCCCATTCCAAGCAAAATTTCATCATAGTCAATAGCTTCCTTTTTTGTCAGCAAATAAATATATCCTGCGCCCTCAAGTCCATAGCCTACCAAAAATATACGCAGATCAATGCTCTTTTTTTGCAAGTCCTGAATACTGCAAATCAACATAAAAAGTAGAATGATTCCCCTTGCCACTTCAAAATCTACAATTTTCAATGTACACCTCCACAATAGGAACACACACCCAAGTATTCTACCTCTGATTTTTTTACCTTTCGAACATACGCTGTAATAGCTGAACAACTTAAACTAGAATGATAAGTTGTTCCTGACGGCATAATATAGACTGTACTACTTCCCAATGCCGCCCCACAGCGTGCACAGGCATGATATTTTCCTCCACTCTTATTTCTTAAATTGCCCACTTCAAATATACTCACTGCCCTAGCATCATTCGCTAGATAGTGACAATTTGGACTTAGATGATAGCGTGTACTTGTCCGTCCCACATAGACCATCTCTTCATTTTCTTCTTTCTTTGCTCCTTCGATTGGAAGCTCCATTCCATCTTTTCCAACCCAAGCTCTCCTTGAGCTCACAACAAATTGGTTGACACTCGTTTTTCCAAATACGGAAAAAGGCAGATGATATTGATAATCTAAGCGAATCACAATCATATTATTTTCTCTCATACAGGAAGTTTTTAGTCCATGAATTCCCTCAATATGACGATCCTGTGCAGCATCCCTTGCCCGCATGGCACTAAATTCTCCCAAAGCTGCCCCCTCAAGATAAGGAAGATACTCTCCCATCTTTTTTAGCACTTCCATTTCCTGTGAATCCAAGTTAAAAATTCCATCCAATGAACTGCTTGCCAATGGCAACAGGGTATACTTTGCATAGGCATACTGACAACAATCCTTACAAACTGATTCAACCACAGCCTGCATCCTTCTCTGTGCACGCATAATACGCAGAGGGATCAACAAAATAATCATCAAAAAGAGAAACATTGGAAAAACAAAGGCAGCTTCCACGGTCACAGAAGCCTTCTGATACGCTCTCTTACCGCAGCCTTTTTGATCACTTGCCTGGAGAGCTGATGTCACATAGGATTGCTGATGAAATAATTTTTTAAAATAAGAGAGCATATCAGACTCCTCCTTTCCATCAATAGGCTTTCACCCCATCAACATGTAGACCATACTCTGGAGAAAGTCCAGAAAAGCTTCCTCTGGCAATCCCCAAATTTGAAAATACTCTCTTTGACTTAGCACGCACTGTGACCTTTGTTCCATAGAGCATATTTTTCATAGCAAAGCTACTATCTGTTGCCGCAATGTGACTTTGTATCAAATCCATCATTCGATAGTCCTTCTTCTCTCCATCTTGAACAAATAAAATGAGCTTAATATAGCCTTCATAGTTAAGTCCCAAAATATTTTCTTTTTTCTCTGCCTTTACTCCTTCTTTCTCCATACTAAAAAGAGCATTCAATTCCACCTTCCACTCAGAAGCATTCTTATATAGACTCACCTCTTCGCCCTTAAGCAAATCCTGTAAATCTGTAATAGATTCTGCAAGAGCCCAAACTCCAATAATTAATGCACTGATCACACCAACTAGAGCAGGTATACAAAACATTCCTGCGATGGCCATTGCCAACTCATGCACTTGACTCATTTTTTGTTGATCCATCAAAATATGCACATAATTTAGCCCCTCTCGAATGGCCAAGATCTTAATTAAAGTCAATTCCAGATTTTTTGCATCACTATTTCTTCCATTGACAATATATTCCAGTTCATATGAACAATCATCATCGATATGATCCGTAAAGTCAGGGAAAAAATCTGTGGCATACTCATCAATTAATAAGGTGTCAATAAAACTAGGCTCTGGCTGAGTGCGAGCTGTCCTAGCCACATTGCTTGGCCAACTTTGCGTACTCCAGCTGGCTTGACTGACTGTGCGATCGATTGGGATTACTAAGCTCAAGACATCTCCTCTGAGTAAATTTAATAACCTTTCCAATTGATCTGCTCGATCTTCCTGCTCCACACCAAGTTTACTTCCAAGTTCAGGAATATTTAAATTTGCAATTCCCTCTGCAAGTTCTTCATAGTCCTCTGAATAATCGTGTTCTTCCTCTTCATCCTCCTCTTCTTCTTGAGCCTCAATCCAACTTGCCTTCTCAATCAATTCTTTCACACTTTCTTCCAGTGCCAAATCTTCATCGATGGCTGTTTGTACCAGTACCTGTCTTTGTCTGCTCTCTTCATCATAACTGTCATAGGAACTCAGTTCTCCTTCTAATCTTCCCTGATTTTCTCCCGAAAGTTGCCCCCAATCCTCACTGTGTTCTCCTTTGATTGTTTGCATCTTTTGGTTAAATTTTTCCTGTTCCTTTGCATACTTTTTTGAGAGCGACTTCATTCGATGCACTTGTTCTAGAATTTCTTCCATTTTCGCTCTAGCTGTGCTTGAACTCTGGCTCTGTGCTGCAAAAAATGCCTCTTCTTTGGCACTTTTTTGCCCTTTTAAACTTTCATTGATCCGCTTTAGTCCCTTTTCCACACGCACAGCCTGCTTTGATTGCTCGCCATAATCTTGTGTGATACTCTTCATCGATTGTGCCTCTTTTACTTTTTCCCAAAGTTTTTGTGGATCATTGGCAACAAGCACATCTCCTGCAATCTTATATTTCATAAAAGATGTAATCTCTTTTTCTAACCATGCCCCTCCATCATCGGTAACACACTTTCTGTCCTCTACCACAATTTCAGGATCTTTCAATGCATAGATTCCCGAATTTTTCATATAGGGATCGAGATAGAGTTTACATCTGTCCATCAACATTTCGTCACTTCCATAATCCCTTAGCAACAATCGGTACTTGTCCCAAAGAGCATTGTTGTACTCACTAAATACAGAATCCAGGCAGGAGTCTGCCGCCGTTTGCAAATAAAATCGCACACCGGCGGTCCTTGCTGACTCCACCAGGCCGCATAAAAGAGCACTGACACAGACCAATATCAAACTAAGAAATATTGTGACTGCACCATCTCTTTTCATGCTTAATACACCTCTTTGGACTGATTGTTGATTTCTTTGAAGATAGCCTCAATCAGCTTTCTCAATTGATTTTTAAAAATCAATACCAAGCCAATCAAAACGACAAGAATGAGTACTAACTCAATAACACCAACACCATCTTCTTCGCTGAAAAACTGATACAATTCTTGCATAATTTTTTCCTCCTTTCTTATGCATACATATTAAAATGTCATCAATGCAGGAATCATAATCATTAACATTACAATCCCCAGCATAATGAACAAAGGTCCCAATAATTTGGTACTTGCCTCTTCACCAAGTCGTCTCGCCATAGATAGGCGCTCATCCCACGCACTCAGAGACTCCACACTCAGTGCAACTTTTAATCCAGCATTTCCTGCCTTTCTATTTTGCTCCAACAAACTGGCAAATTTCATATATTGCTTAATGCCAATGGCTCTGCCAAAGTCTCGATAAACTTTTGTCTCATTGACCCCTGTCTTTAATGCCACCAGCGATTTTTCCATTTCCTCATAGGCATAGTGAATTTCACCATCTTCTTCTCGATCTCGAATGTAATCATTGACAATTGCCTCCCAAGCCGTGCGCACTGAAAGACCTGCACCAATAAAGACCATAAATTTTGATACAATATCTGGGTAGTCGGCCAACACCTGCCTACTGCGCTTTTCTACCTTTGCCCGATGATTGACAATATCTCGCATATAGATTAGCACTGCAAATAAAATACCAATCATCCATATAATGGAATAATTTGTTTTCTCCTTACTTCGATAATGAATCTTTTTTCCATTCCAATCTTCTGGCAGAACAAATCGGTCATTGACCACTTGCTCACGGTCACTATTTTCAAGATATTGCGTAAAATCTCGAATCTGCTGTTCACTTGTTGTATAGTTTCTTGGTACAATCGTCAATGGCAACACAAACTCTTTCTTATGTTTTCCATCCGAAAGCACCAAGGTCAAACTGGTACTTACGGCCTCCTTTAAATTTTCATTGTAAACTGTGCCCATTGAATCAATGTAATCGATGTTTTCTGACGACCAAAGGGCTGTCATCCCATATTTTGGGATTTTTTGTGGCAATTTTAACTTTCCCGAAACTTCAGATAGACTCCTATTTTCTCCTAAAATTTCTTTTTTTAAATCTTCAAAGCACTCCACAAATGCTTTTTCTGCCTCTTCGGCTGTATATTCCCTTCTGGATACAGGAACTTCAACTAACACCGGTTTTTCTTCCAAACCATCCACATAGAGCTCATAACTTTGGTCATATTGACCATATCCTTCTCTCTGAATTTGATTGCCCACCAAGAAAGAATCTGCCCCAGTCAAAAAGTGAACTGCCAAAAAATACAACACAAATCCCATAAGAATACAAAAGATTTGTATCTTCCACTTCCAAAAAAATCGTTTGACCTTCAATCCTCATCCTCCCTAGACTTCAATCTCTAAAATCTTTGCCGAGGCATACATCGCAACAATATAACTAAGTAGACATGCACTCATCGCCACTCGTCCAAAAAAAGTCTGATACATCGCATTAAAAAATCCTGGCGAGCTAACATCAATGTAGACAACAATAAAAATCGGAAACACATTCATAATCTTTTGTTCAAATCGCTTTGCCGCAGTCAAGGTCAAAATTTCTTCCTTTATTCTTGTCTTATCATGAATGACACCGGCTGTGTGATTAATAATCCCTATCAGCTCCCCTCCACTGCGCTTGGCAATGCGAACAACCTTGGCAAAATTTCAAATATCATCAATTCCACTTCTCTCCCCAAAATCCTCAAATGCTTTTTCAATCGGAACATTCACATAGACAAGATGTGCCATATACTCAAATTCCTGCAAGATCATACTATTTTCTCCATAAATCAGGCGAATCTCTTCGACACTCTCCTTCAATGCATTCTCAAGGGAGTATCCTGCACTCAATAGAGCTGCCAAAATCTGTATTCCTTCTTTAAACTCTAGTCCAAGCCTCTGTTTTCTTTTCTTCACCAAAATCTTCCTCTGATAGATGGGATAAATAATCGTCACAGGCAGAAAAAGAAGAAAAGCAATCACACTTCGATAAAATACATAGGAAATCACAGCATCTGCAACCAAGGCCATCAGCACATACATCAATAATTCACGCAGGCGAAAAGTATATACACTATAATTGATAACCTGCTGCGACAAGTTTTTGTGTGTTTTTAAGCACACCAACTGGCTTAAGCGAACCGACCACTTTGTCCCTGTCACTTCCCGTCTCTTCGAAAGAAAAGAGGGGAAAAAGTTCAATCTCACCATCCCGATATTCACCTACTTCCACAATTTCAAGCACTCTTCTTGATCGATCCCTCAATCTTCCAAGATGAACAATAATATCCAGTGCACCTGCAATCTGGCTTCGAATGGCAGGCAATGGTAAATCTGCACCAGAAAGTGCCATTGTTTCAATTCGAGAAAGCATATCCTTTGGACTATTGCTATGCCCCGTGCTCAAAGAACCATCATGACCTGTATTCATAGCCTGCAACATATCTAGTGCTTCACCACCTCGCACCTCACCGACAATAATGCGGTCTGGGTTCATTCTCAACGCCGCCTTAATTAAATTGGCAATGCTAATTTTCCCCTCCCCCTCACTGTTGGCATTTCTTGACTCTAATCTCACCAAATTTTTAATTTGCATCAATTGCAGTTCTGCCGAATCCTCAATCGTAATTACACGCTCATCTTCTGGAATATAGGCAGAAAGTGCATTTAAAAAAGTAGTCTTTCCTGAATTTGTTCCTCCACTAATAAAAATATTATATCCTGATTGCACTAACTTTTTTAATAGCTGTGCAGCCTGTGGCGTAATGGACTGAAAACGGATTAACTTGTCCATGCTAATTGGATCAGGAAACTTTCGAATCGTCACAATAGGTCCATCCAATGATATCGGCGGAAGAACGACATGAACTCTCGATCCATCTTCCAGTCTCGCATCAGCAATCGGGGTAAAAATATTGACACTTCGATTTACAGAACTAACAATTTTTTGGATCATATCCTCCAATTGCTCATTGCTCTTAAAGCGTTTGTCCCATCGCACAATATGTCCTGATTTTTCCACAAAGATATTCTCCGTGCCATTGATCATAATTTCGGTGATATCCTTGTCATCAATTAATTCCTGCAAAATATCCAGCCTTCGAAACGAGTCAAATAGTGCCATTCGAAGTTCGACCTTTTTTTTCAATGGCAAATACATCTTTTTTGCCTCTTCTAACACACAATGATCAATAATTTCCATCAATTGTATATCGGTCAAATTTCTATAATCTGTCAACTTTTCTGATAATTCTTTGTGCAGGCGTTCTTCTATATGATCATCCATATTTTAATCAACCTCCAGACGAAAAAACCACATAAAAACCACGGTGCCATGGCAATACTGAGCTGTGGATCATCTCGTCCCACCTCATAGTAATGCCCTATCTTCTTTGTTTGTATTGTTATTTTGAGAAATGAAAAGAAATAGCACAGGCGCAAAAATAGAATTTTTTTAGAATATAGTAGATAAAAAGAATAGATTGCAGCAAAACACATTCCCACAAATACCACACCTGCTCCTTCAAAAAGACCTAAAAAGCCACAGAGAAGCATAATTAATTTGGCATCTCCGGCCCCCACCATTCGAAATCTGTAGAGCAAAAATAGTGGAATAAAGCTAATGATAACTGCAATAAAGAACTTTGGCCCATTATAGACAACGCCTGTGCCAAGCCAAAACAAAAGCCAAATATTTTTGATCTTTTTGTCAATCAGATCCATACAAGCTGCCCCTCCAAGTAAGAGAGCCACAAATAGTTCATTCACCCCATATTCACTCCCTTCAATACTTCCCTTGCTAGTGCAGCCACTGGCGAAATCAATAGTGAAGAAATACTTTTCTCTCCCTGCTCACTTGGCAAGGTAATTTCTTCCAACTTTTTCTTTAATTTCTCCCTTCCCGTTTCATCGAGATAGGAAAAAAATTCTTCCATTCGACCATCCTTTTCCCTTGGAATTGGCATATAGACCTTTTCACAAATTCGAAATAGATCGCAAGCCCTCTTGCCAAGACTACCAAAATCAACAATCACTGTATGATATTGACTTTCATAGGCCATGCGAAGAAGTAATTTTTCAATTTCCTCAATCCCAAGTTCTACAATATCTTCAGGATATCTCGCTGGCGGAATATAATGTAAAGTATTTTTTGTATACACAGCCATTCCCAGCTTTTCCCAAGCATATTGCTCCTGTCGATAGCAGTATAAAATATCCGATAAATCTTTTGGATACTCCTGTCCTGCTTCCCTCAAAAGTCCCGAATATTCATCAAAGGACACAAGGAGTGCTGGAGCCATCTTTTCACACTCTGCACAGAGTGCAATTGCAAAGCTTGTCTTTCCACATCGACCATAGGGCGAGAACACCCCAAAAATTTGCACTTCTTCCTTCTCTATTTTCTCTAAGGACTTGTCCTTTGTCGGCTGATAGTTTGTCAAAATATGATGGAGAAAGTTCTCAACATTGACATACTTTTTCATTCCCCTGACATCAATCTCTCTCCCCACAAAGTCATCCTCTAAGAGTACAATCGTTGTCTCTGGAAGGGGCATAGACCCCACACTAGAATAGAGTTTCTCTTCAATCAATAAAATTTCAGTCTGAAATGTCGGTGCACTCTCTTGATAGCATTGGATATCTGGAAAATAACTAATACCAAAATCAATTCTTCCCTTTGCATTGAGATATGCACACAATTTTTTGCCATAACGTTCATCGCTGTCAATAATTGCAATGATATGTCTCAAAGAATCACCTCCCTAAAATTCAAAACATGAGACATTATCTCTTCTCTGCATTTAGTTTCAATATGAAATTATAAAATATGGAAATTGCTCCCAAACGGGATAAGAATAAACTAGATTGATTGTTTATATCATATATCACATTTACTATATTTGTCAATATTTTTTTTAATTTTTAGTGCTTTTTTTAGCTTTTTGTAGTAGAATAGGCTTATATTGATATACATATTTGATGCGGAGGTTTCGTTATGATAGAAAACAAGGGTTTACAAATTATTAGCCGAGATGATTGTTATCTCTTTGGCAAGGGAACACATTATAATATCTACCAAAAGCTTGGTTCCCACGCCTGCACAATCAATGGTACATCAGGTATGTACTTTGCCGTCTGGGCTCCTCACGCCATCTCTGTTCATCTTGTCGGAGATTTTAATCACTGGGATGCCACTGCAACACCTATGCAAACACTCTATACTTCGGGTATATGGGAGGTTTTTGTTCCTAATCTTGGTCTCAATGAACTCTATAAGTTTGCCATCCAAGCAAAAAATGGTGAAATCATCTTCAAGGCTGATCCCTACGCAAGATCTGCAGAATATCGACCTGGCACAGCATCAAAGACTACGATTGAGCCTGAATCCTTAGTTTGGTCTGATGACAAGTGGATGACTCAGAGAGCAAAAGTAGAAATCCGCCACCAGCCACTGAGTATCTATGAATGCCATTTGGGCTCTTGGAAGAAAAACGACAATGTAGAATTCGATGGATGTCTAAATTACAGAGAACTCGCCCATCAGCTAGCTGAATACCTCAGCTACATGGGTTACACTCATGTAGAGTTAATGGGCATTGCCGAATATCCATTTGATGGAAGCTGGGGATACCAGGTAACCGGTTACTATGCTCCAACCTCTCGCTATGGATCCATGGAAGACTTCCAGTACATGATTAACTACCTACATAATAAAAAGATTGGAGTCATTCTCGATTGGGTCCCTGCCCATTTTCCTAGAGATGCCTTTGGTCTTGCCAATTTTGATGGAGAACCACTATATGAATATGCAGATACTCGCAAGGGCGAACATCCTGATTGGGGAACCAAGGTATTTGACTACACAAAGACGGAAGTCAAGAATTTCCTCATTGCCAATGCACTCTACTGGCTAAATGATTTCCACATCGATGGTCTGCGTGTGGATGCTGTTGCTTCCATGCTCTACCTCGATTATGGTCGCCAAGATGGCCAATGGGTACCAAATCAATATGGTGGAAATAAAAATCTAGAGGCCATTGAATTCTTTAAGCACCTCAATTCCCTAATTGCAGGCAGAAAAGATGGCACGATGATTATTGCCGAAGAGTCCACAGCTTGGCCAAAGGTAACTCATACCCCTGAAGATGACGGTCTTGGCTTTACTTTTAAGTGGAACATGGGCTGGATGCACGACTTCCTTGAGTACATGAAACTTGATCCGTACTTTAGAAAATATAATCACAATAAGATGACTTTTAGTATGTCTTATGCGACAAGTGAGAATTTTATTTTGGTTTTATCCCACGATGAAGTCGTCCACTTAAAGTGTTCCATGATCAACAAGATGCCTGGCATCTATGAGGATAAATTTGCCAACCTCAAATGCGGTTATGCCTTTATGATGGGACATCCTGGAAAGAAACTCCTTTTTATGGGGCAGGATTTTGCCCAATTCCACGAATGGGATGAAAAGGTGTCCCTCGATTGGTATCTGATTGATGAGCCATTACACAGAGATGTCAATAATTTCTATCGAGGACTTCTTCATATTTATCAAAAATATTCCTGTATGTATGAGCTAGATGATAGTTGGGATGGTTTTTCATGGATCAATGCCGACGATGCTGACCGCTCCATCTTCTCCTTTGTTCGATATAATAAGAAGAAAAAGAAGAATCTTCTCTTTGTCATTAACTTTACACCAATGAATCGAGAAGATTATATGGTCGGTGTTCCAAAAAAAGGAACTTATCGTTTGATACTCGATCAACTCCATGGCTCCTATTCTCTGGTCAATAAAAAGCCTATTCCATTTAGGGCCGTAAAAGGAGAGTGTGACCACCAACCATACCATGTTAAATATCCACTGGCACCATATGGCGTGGCTATTTTCGAATTTTCATAAATAAAATCACAAAGGGGAGGGGCTCTCATTGAGAATCCCTCCCCACCTTATGAACTTTATTTTAGAATAGCAAAAAAGCCATCCCCCAAGCTCTCGTCGTCTTGAAAAAAGGCTTCTTAGTGCACCTTCAGGGACTCGAACCCTGGACAAATAGATTAAGAGTCTACTGCTCTACCAACTGAGCTAAAGGTGCTTATCTTTGTTGTTTTTTCTTGTGCTCCGTGACACAGTCATAATAATACCGTATAGCCATCAAAATGTCAACACTTTTTTTGTCTTTTTTTTTAACTTTTTATTTTTCTATTTTGCCTTTTCTTTTTGTGAAATTCATATTATAATGTACAAGGTAAATAATTTATTTTTTATGAGGAGGAAATAAATATGCATATTGCTCAAAGTGCAAGTCCAAGGGAGATTCAAAAATCAGCTGAGGAACTCTATCGCGGAGGATATTTTTGTTGTGAAGCTCTGATGTCCGCTATCAAAAAGGGATTCGATCTCGATGTTCCTGATGAAGTCATCGCTATGTCTTCAGGTATGTCTGTTGGTGCAGGTAGATCTGGATGTATGTGTGGTGCACTAAATGGTGGCATTATGGCCTTAGGTATGTTCTTTGGACGAACAGAACAAAATGGTCCAAAGGATCCAAAGGTGGTAAAGTGTATGGAACTTTCCAACGAACTTCACAGCTGGTTTAAAGAAGCCAATGGAAAGCATTCGGCATGCTGTAGAGTCCTAACTAGAGAATTTGACATGGGCAAAGGCGAGCACAAGGAACAATGTATTCGATACACAGGTCTTGCAGCTTGGAAGGTTGCCGATATGGTTTGTCGCGAACTTGGTGTTGAAAATCTTGATGCAGAAAAAAACCCTGCTTAATTTACGGAGGATGATCCATGACCATCATTAAGAAGGTTTCCATTCCATTTGCAGCTGTTATGCTTGGATTAGCTGCTCTTGGCAATCTATTACAAAGTTATTCCGAGGGATTGAGAGCATTTTGTGGCCTACTGGCCACTATCTTTTTGATTCTATGTCTCTTAAAGATTTGCCTTTATCCAAAAGATATTGTAAAGGATTTTGAAAATCCAATACAAGCGAGTGTTGCAGCAACCTTTCCAATGGCTTTGATGCTTCTTGCAACCTACTTAAAGCCTTTATCTGCACCATTAGGTCTTTTGTTGTGGTGGATTGGTGTCTTGCTTCATATTTTATTGATCGTCTTCTTTACACTTCGCTTTGTTTTGAAGTTCGACTTAAAAAAGGTATTTGCCAGTTGGTACATTGTCTATGTTGGTATTGCGGCGGCCTCTGTGAGTGCACCAGCATTTAAACAACAGGCATTTGGTACTTTTGCTGCCTATTTTGGTCTTGTGACCCTGATTATTTTGCTTGTTGTGGTCACTATTCGCTATATCAAGTGCCCTGTGCCAGAACCAGCAAAGCCATTAATTTGTATCTATGCTGCACCAACTAGTCTCGTTATCGCTGGTTACATTCAATCTGTTGCCAATAAATCAAAAACTTTGGTACTTGTCCTACTTGTGGTGGCAAGCATCCTCTATATTTTTGCACTGGTTCAGGCTATTCGCTGTTTGACACTTCCATTTTATCCTAGCTATGCAGCATTTACCTTCCCATTTGTCATCAGTGCAATTGCAACAAAACAAACAATGAAAATGTGTGCATTACCTGCACTCAAGCCATTTGTACTGATTGAAACGATAATTGCAATCTGTCTTGTTGCCTACACAACAGTAAGATTTTTACAATCGCTCGTTTCAAATAATAAATAAGATAAGCTCTGCAAAAGCAATTGCCTTTTGCAGAGCTTATTTTACTTTTTTCTTCTTGCAATTAACTTGCAAATCTTTTGTCCTCGCTTTGAGAATTTTTCTTCATACTCTGTCAGAATATTGTCAACACACTCTGGCTGAGCATGAAAGTCTGTTGTCTGATAGATAATCTCCCATCCAGCCTCTGGAATTGCTTCCAAAGAATAGGCAAATAAATCCACATTGTCGGTCTTAAACTCGACAACACCATCTTCCTTTAAAATTTGGTCATACACAGCCATAAAATCTGGAGAGGTCAGTCTGCGCTTTGCATATCTAGCCTTTGGCCATGGATCAGAAAAGTTCAAAAAAATCTTATCCACTTCTCCTCTTGCAAAGCACTCACCCAATTTCTTTGCATCCACACACATAAAAAAGAGATTATTATACTTTCCATTCTCTTCTTCAAATTGATGTTTTCTCTGCAATGCTTTCATCAAAACGCTCTCATATCGCTCAATGCCAATAAAGTGGATTTCTCTGTCTCGATCAGCCATTCCCCGAATAAACTGACCCTTTCCCATTCCAATTTCAATATACAACTTGGCCTTTTTTCCAAAGAGTTCATCCCACCGTCCCTTATATGCGCTAACCCTCTCACCACTAATACAATCCTCACTACTTGCAATAAATTTCTCACAACCTGGAATATGTCTAAGTCTCATTTTTTACCTCTCATTCTTTCTTTTATATCTTAACATTGTAGACGGTATTCATACAAGCCAATTTCTAGTATAATATAATCTAGTACAATATAAATAGGAAGAAAAAATACACAGGAGGCAAATATGGGAACAATTCATTCTGAAGTTCTTCGCCTACAGCGAGAAATGGAACTTTCCATTCAAGAAAAAAACTATGCTCTTGCCATAGCAAAATCCAGACAACTCCTCGAAATGATGGTTGATGATCTCTGTCAAAAATACAATGTCCATGGTCAAGACCTCTCTGACCGCATTGATGCTCTCTCTGACATTCTTTCATTTGAAACACAGGATCATTTCCACGCAATCAGAAAAATTACTCTGAATAAGGAAAACACTCCAAGTAGTGCCAATGCCCTCAAGGCCGAACGATTTCTACTTCAAGAAATTGAAAATTATCATGAATTAATGATGCAGACCACCCCAAATAAAAAACAGCGTCGCTCCTATATCTCTCACCCAACATCAAGGAGATTACATCGGGAACACTTTACTTTTTTAGAAATTTTTGTATTTGTTATTTTCATGGCTATTATAATTTTTGTGACTATTCGAATTTTTCTGCACAAAAATAATACAATAGAAATTGTACAAACCACGGTGACAACCACAAAAGCCATTCCAGTTCAAAAATTCTATTTTACAACCGCCAATTTAAATGTACGCCGTTTGCCTTCTATGGATGGGGAAATTATAGCTACTCTCCCCAAAGGAAGTAAAATTGAAGTAATTCAAGACTATGATGCCAACTGGTGCGAAATTTCCTATGGCGAAAATGCCGCTTATGTTTCACGCAAATATATTGTTCCCCAATAAATTTATAGCCAACATTTATAGTGAAGTTGAAGTATTTTATTTTCTGTCTTTTTTTCTTATTGTGCACTTTTTCTATTTACTTTTTTTTTAAAAAGTCTATGATAATTATTGTATGTAGTATTTATATCAATCTCTGAAGAAAGGAGGATGTGTATGAATGAAATTATAGGTGAGCTCTCCAACATTGAAGAGTCTACATCTGGTATTATCGAAGCTGCTAATGCCAAGAAAAAAGAACTGGCCGCCCAAATGGATCAAAAGACAAAACTTTGGGACAAGGAACTGGCAGAGCAAACACAGCAAAAGATTCAAAAACTCCGCACAGAGATGCAAAACACCATTAGCAAAAATCTTGCAGAGCAAAAAGCAAAATCTGAAGCTGAATTGAAAAACATCGAAGATGTTTTCAAGAAAAAAAAAGACTCCTATATTGACAAATTATTTACACAAATGACAAAGGAGTAGAATATGCAAAAATTAATTGCTTATAGCGCGATTTCTACAAAGATTCGTGCGATGCAGGGGAAGTTGCTGACAGACAGTGATTTTAAAGAAATCGCCGAGTCATCCTCTGTCACAGAAGCTTTGACTGTACTCGAAAAGCATAGCCCCTATGCGAATGCCTTTCAGGGTACAGATCCGGAAACACTGCACAGAAAAGACATTGAGCGAATTTTACTCACACAAAAGTACAGTGATTTTGCAAAGCTCTACCGCTTTGCAAATACTAAACAGAGAAAGTTTCTTGAACTCTACTTTATGCACTATGAAATTGCCATTTTAAAGCGAGCTCTCCGTGCATGCTTTAATCAGAAGAATATTGATATTGACCTAAGAGGTAGTATTGATTTCTTTCGCAAGCACTCTCATCTTGATATGGATGCATTGCTTGCCGCACAAACTCTCTCTGAATTTATCGAGGCCATCAAAGGCAGTTCGTACTATGATGACCTAAATAAATTGTTCCAACAAGAAGGTACTACACTATTTGATTATGAGCTTCATATTGATCAGCTTTACTTCAAAAGGATATGGACTTTGAAGGACAAGTATCTTGGAAAATCCGAACGCCAATTTCTCACGGCGACCTTTGGTTCTCGAATGGATATGTTAAATCTACAATGGATTTATCGTTCAAAGCGCTATTATCACCTAGATAATAACTATATCTACTCGTTGCTCATACCACTCTACTACAAGTTACATGCCCCTGAAATTAAGGCACTTGTAGAGGCTGGAACACAGGAGGAGTTTGAAGCTGTCTTGCAGTCGACATACTACGGGAAGCTCGAAGCAAAACTATTTACTGACAACTTCGACTTAGAGAAGCTCTATTCAGCTGTTCTAAGTAAGATTTATCAAATGACTGCAAAGAATAATCCATATTCTATTGCCCTTATTAACTCCTATCTCTTCCATAAGGAAGGAGAAATCAATCGAATTGTCAGTACCATAGAGGCCGTTCGCTACGGTCTACCTGCCGATCAGATAATGTCGGACATTCTAAAACAAAACTCTAGGAGGTCCTCAGAATGATCGAAAAAATGAAATTCTTAAGTATCACCGGTCCAAAGGATGATATTGATAGAATAATCGACACTCACCTGTCAAAGTATGATATTCAATTTGAAAATGCCTTTACAGAAATCAAAGGCTCCTATGGACTTCATACTTACACAGAGAAAAACCCTTATAAAGCGGAGCTTGATCATGCACAAGTGTTGATGTCGTCCTTTGACCACATCGATATCCCCGAGTCGAGTGCACTCTCTGGCGATGGTGCAAAGGAGATTGTAAAGAAATTGGGGAAAAAGGTCGATGCACTCCAGCAAATTAAGGAAGCAACTGAGAAAGAGCTTTCTGAGCTTCAAACCAAGTTCGAACAAATCGGGCATTTTATTGGTCTGCGTTATGATGTCAATACAATTTTTCAATTTAAATTTATAAAATTTCGCTTTGGTCACATCACCAGAGAAAATTTTATAAAATTAAAGGAATTTATTTACGATGACATCGACAGTATCTTCTATAAGTGTAAGGAAGTCGACGGCGAGGTCTGGGGTGTGTATTTTGTTCCTGAATCAATTGCTGACAAGATGGATGCGATCTATGCTTCTTTACATTTTGAACGCCTGTTTTTGCCAGAAGGATTTGACGGAACACCTATTGAAGCCGCCAATAAATTGCAGGCACAAATTGACGAAAGAAGAAAAAAGATTCAAGGCATTGACGATGAAATCGAACAGCTTTTGCAGGACAAGAAAGAAGATCTAGCCAGTGCTTATGCACAACTTCAAAAACTCAACCTCAACTTCAATGTAAGAAAACTCGCTGCCTGCACAAAGAAAGGCACAAGAGAGTTTTATATCCTTTGTGGCTGGATGACACAGAGTGCAGCAAAAGTTCTGGATAAGGAACTTGCTAATGAGCCAGATACATTTTGTATTGTTGAGAGAGATCACGCTGATGTTGTCAGCAAGCCACCGACAAAACTGCAAAACAATACACTATTTAAGCCATATGAAATGTTTGTCGAAATGTATGGTATGCCCGCCTACGAAGAAATTGATCCTACGCCACTCATTGCCATATCCTATTCCATTTTATTTGGATTTATGTTTGGTGATGCAGGACAGGGACTGGTGCTCTTACTCGGTGGACTCTTACTTGGTAAGTTTAAACACTCCCGCCTAGCCTCCATTATCGGACGCTGCGGTGTGTTCTCCATTATTTTTGGTCTGTTGTTTGGTAGTTTCTTTGGATTTGAGGATATTATCAAGCCGCTTTGGCTTCGACCAACACAGGCTATGATGACACTTCCAATGGTCGGAAACCTCAACACCGTGTTTATTGTTTCCATCGCATTGGGAATGGGCATTATCCTATTGACAATGCTTCTCAATGTCATCAACCGTCTGCGCTTTAAGGAGCCAGGCGAAGCCTTATTTGATACCAATGGTATTGCCGGTATGGTATTTTATGCTGCTGCCATTGTGACCATTGTTTTATTTATGTCTGGACACACACTTCCAGGTGGTGTCGTTTTGGCTATTATGTTTATCATTCCACTACTTGTTATTTTCTTCAAAGAACCTTTAAGCAATATAGTGGAAAAGCACGCAGAAATTATGCCAAAAGAAAAGGGAATGTTCTTTGTTCAAGGCTTCTTTGAAATGTTTGAGGTTTTGCTTAGCTATTTTTCCAACACCCTTTCCTTTGTCAGAGTCGGTGCCTTTGCTGTCAGCCATGCCGCAATGATGCAGGTTGTGCTGATGCTTGCAGGTGCGGAGAGCGGACATATCAATTGGATTGTCGTTGTATTTGGTAACATTTTTGTCTGCGGTATGGAGGGTCTGATTGTTGGTATTCAGGTTCTTCGTCTTGAGTATTACGAGCTATTCTCAAGATTTTATCATGGTACTGGTAAGGCATTTTTGCCTTATGGTAAAGAAACAAAATAATATTTTCATTTAGAGGAGAAAAGTTATGAGTACATTAGTTAAAATCACATTATCTGTTGCATTATTGTTGAGCATTGCTATCCCATTTGGTGCATATGCTATTGGCGAGAAGAACCGTGGTCGCTACAAAAGAGCTTTAGTTTCCAACCTTGTTTTGTTCTTTGGCGTGATGTTATTCACTTCTGCAATGATCTTTAGTGGAAACGCTCAGGCTGCTCAGGCTGCTGGAGAGGCTGCTAGTGCTACTGGTTTAGGTTACATTGCTGCTGCTGCTAGTGTTGGTCTTGCATGTATCGGTGGTGGTATTGCCGTTTCTGCTGCTGCAAGTGCTGCTCTTGGTGCAATTAGTGAGGATTCTAGCATTCTTGGTAAGTCATTGATCTTTGTAGGTCTTGCAGAGGGTGTTTGTCTTTACGGTTTGATCATCGCATTCATGATTCTTGGTCGTTTATAATTGATTTTAGAAAGGTCGTATTACAATGAAAATGTATCTGATCAGCGACAACCATGATACGCTGACAGGAATGCGACTCGTTGGTATCGAGGGCAGCTTAGTCCACACAAAAGCCGAGCTAAAGGAAGCCTTTAGCTTGGCCCTTGCCGACAAAGAGATTGGTGTCATACTTCTCACAGAAAAGTTCTCCAGGGAGTATCCTGATCTTGTCAATGCCGTCAAGCTCGAACACAAGCTGCCACTCTTTATTGATATTCCTGACAGACATGGTACGGGACGCAAACCAACATTTATTACAGATTACGTCAACGAAGCCATTGGCTTAAAGCTATAACTTTACAGAAAGCAGGTGATCGCTTTGACAACCGAAGAAAAATTACAGCATTTCCACGAAGCTTGTATTGCAGATGCCAATACACGTGCAAAGCAAATCATTGATGAATATAGCTCTGCGCTGGAAAAGACATTTGAGGATCACAAGCACGAAAATACAAGACGTGCACAATTGCAATTAAAAATCGAGGAGGAGAAAATTCACCGAGAGGGCAATAAGCAACTCGCTCTCGAGCAAGTGAAGTTTCGCCGTGTACTCGGCTGCAAACAAGATGAATTGACGAATGAAATTTTCGAACAATTACAAAAGAAACTTGAGCAGTTTATGACTACATCTGAATATATTCTGCTCCTTGAAAAACAAATTGCACAGGCGATTCAATTTGCAGGCAAAGACGAAGTACACATCTACATCGATCCTGCAGATGAGAAATTGCTCTCTCACCTCTCTCCTCAATACCGAGAGAAAATTCAAATCAGCGAATATTCTTTTATGGGCGGCACCAGAGCGGTTATCCCACATAAGAATATATTGATTGATCATTCCTTTGAAAAGAAGCTACAAGAAGCAAAGAAGGATTTCCATTTTGACCTTGGAGGTAATAACAATGAATAAAATAGGAACCATTGTATCCATCAATGGACCAATTGTAAAAACGGCAGGTGATGTCGGATTTGTTATGCACGAGATGGTCTATGTCGGCAAGGAAAAACTCGTTGGCGAGGTCATCGGTCTGACAACAGACTTTACAATTGTCGAAGTATACGAAGAAACAAGCGGAATTAAACCAGGTGAAACAATTGAGGGAACTGGCGCACCAGTCAGCGTCACATTGGCACCTGGTATTTTAAATAATATCTTTGATGGTATTGAGCGTCCACTTTCAGAGATCGCCAAGGAAGGCGGAGCCTATATTTCCCGCGGTATCAGTGTCGAATCTTTGGATACAAAGAAAAAATGGCAGGCACATATTACTGTGAAAAAAGGTGACCATTTGCTCGGCGGATCTATTATTGCCGAGGTACAGGAGACTCCTGCGATCTTGCACAAGGTTATGCTTGCTCCAGACAAAGAAGGATATGTTGAGGATGTCGTAAGTGATGGAGAATACACCATCAACGAGACCATTTTGACTCTTCGCCACTATGATGGCTCAACAGAAGAAATCACAATGACTCAACATTGGCCAATTCGTGTGCCAAGACCAACAGCAAAGCGTTTCCCTGCATCTGTTCCCCTCATTACAGGTCAGCGTATCCTCGACACGCTCTTCCCATTAGCTAAGGGCGGTACAGCCGCTGTCCCTGGTGGATTTGGTACAGGTAAAACGATGACTCAGCACCAGATTGCCAAGTGGTCTGATGCCAATATTATTATCTACATCGGTTGCGGTGAGCGTGGAAACGAGATGACTCAGGTACTTGAGGAGTTCTCCGAATTGATCGACCCAAAGACGGGCAATCCATTGATGGACAGAACCACTTTGATTGCCAACACTTCAAATATGCCTGTGGCTGCCCGTGAGGCCAGTCTTTATTCAGGTCTAACCCTTGCCGAGTACTACCGTGATATGGGCTATGATGTTGCCATTATGGCGGATTCTACTTCTCGTTGGGCAGAGGCTCTTCGAGAACTCTCTGGTCGTCTTGAGGAAATGCCAGCCGAGGAAGGTTTCCCTGCTTATCTAGCTTCCAGACTTTCTGCTTTCTATGAGCGTGCTGGAATGATGCAAAACTTAAATGGATCTGAGGGTTCCGTATCCATTATCGGAGCTGTATCCCCACAGGGTGGTGATTTCTCTGAGCCAGTTACACAAAACACTAAGCGTTTCGTTCGCTGCTTCTGGGGACTGGATAAAAATCTTGCCTACGCAAGACATTTCCCTGCCATTCAATGGCTTGACTCCTATTCTGAGTATTTGACTGACCTTGCTCCTTGGTACACAGAGCATGTCAACAAGGACTTTGTGGATTACAGAAATCAATTGGTTTACCTTCTCAATCAGGAAGCTTCTTTGATGGAGATTGTTAAGTTGATTGGTGCTGATGTATTGCCTGATGATCAGAAACTAATTCTTGATATCGCCAAGGTAATTCGTGTTGGCTTCCTTCAGCAAAATGCGTTCCACAAGGACGATACCTGTGTCCCACTAGAAAAGCAATTTAAGATGATGGATGTCATTCTCTATCTCTACAAGAAGGCACGTTCCCTTGTACATATGAGTATGCCAATGTCTGTCTTAAAGGAAGATCCTATTTGGGATAAATTAATTTCTATCAAGTACGATATTCCAAATGATCGCTTGGATATGTTTGACGATTACAAAAAAGATATTGATCGCTTCTACGACAGTATCATGGAAAAGAATGCATAGGAGGGCATAATTATGGCTATCGAATATCTTGGACTCAGTTCTATAAATGGCCCTCTTGTTGTCCTAGAGGGCGTAAAGGGTGCAGCCTATGACGAAATCGTAGAGATGGATGTCAATGGCAAGGACAAAAAACTCGGTCGTATCGTAGAGATTAATGACGACAAAGCTGTAATTCAGGTCTTTGAAGGAACTGAAGGTATGGCACTTAGAAATACACATACAAGACTTACAGGACATCCAATGGAAATCGGAGTATCTGCCGATATGCTTGGTCGAACATTTAACGGTCTCGGTCAGCCAATCGACGATCTCGGTCCAATTAATGCCGATAAGATCTTAGATGTCAATGGAAAACCTCTTAACCCTGTAACAAGAGAGTACCCAAGAAACTACATCCGTACAGGTATCAGTGCCATCGACGGATTGATGACTTTGATTCGTGGACAGAAGCTTCCTATCTTTTCTGGAAACGGTCTTCCACATGATGAACTTGCTGCACAGCTTGTTCGCCAGTCCTCTCTTGGCGATGATGCCAACAGTGATGAAAAATTTGCCATTGTCTTTGCCGCCATGGGTGTAAAGCACGATGTTGCCGATTTCTTTAAGAGAACATTTGAGGAAAGTGGCGTTAGTGACCATGTGGCCACCTTTATCAACCTTGCCAATGATCCCGTTGTTGAGCGTTTGATCACACCAAAAGTTGCTCTGACACTGGCAGAGTATCTTGCCTTTGAAAAAGGAATGCATATTCTGGTTATCCTCACAGATATGACTTCATTTGCCGAGGCGATGCGTGAGGTTTCCTCTTCTAAGGGCGAGATTCCTTCAAGAAAAGGTTTCCCTGGTTACCTCTATTCAGAGCTTGCTACAATTTATGAGCGTGCAGGTATTGTTTCTGGCGTCAATGGATCAGTGACACAGATTCCAATTTTGACCATGCCAAATGACGATATCACTCACCCAATCCCTGACCTTACAGGTTACATCACAGAGGGACAGATCGTACTTGATCGAAACTTAAATGGTCAATCTATTTATCCTCCAATCAGCGTATTGCCATCTCTATCCCGTTTGATGAAGGATGGTATCGGTGAAGGATTTACAAGAAAAGACCATCAAGATGTTGCCAATCAGCTCTTCTCCTGCTATGCAAAAGTTGGAGATGCCAGAGCACTCGCTTCCGTTATCGGTGAAGATGAGCTTTCTGAGACTGATCAGACCTACTTGCTCTTTGGTCGAGAATTTGAAAAGAGATTTATTGGACAGGGAAAAGAAGAAAACAGAACCATTTTCGATACCTTGGACATCGGCTGGCAACTTCTTGGACTTATGCCAAGAGCAGAGCTTGACCGTATTGATACCAAGGTACTTGACCAATATTACAAGAAGACAAAGATCAATGCCGATGGCGACATTGTAGAAGATATTTTGACAGATTTGGATGCGAATCCAGACGAGGAATAGCCTATGAATATGAATGTCTTTCCAACAAAGGGAAATCTTATTGCAACAAAGAACTCTCTGGCTCTTGCTCGTCAGGGCTATGGCCTGATGGACAAAAAGAGGAATATTTTAATCCGTGAGCTAATGAATTTGACAGAGCAGGCAAAGGAAATTCAGACAGAGATTGATACAACCTTTACGGCGGCCTATGCCGCCCTCCAACAGGCAAATATTGAGCTTGGTATTGACTATGTCGAGGATATTGCCGCATCTGTTCCTGTAGAAAATGGCGTTCGCATTAAGACAAGAAGTGTTATGGGTACAGAGATTCCACTTGTTGAATGTAAAGTCGGAGCACCAGATCTTGTCTATGCCTACTACTCTTCCAGAGAGAGTCTGGATATTGCACGTGAAAACTTTCAAAAGGTAAAGAACTTAACGGTTCGCCTGTCTATGATTGAAAACGCAGCGTATCGTTTGGCCAGCAATATCAAAAAGACACAAAAGCGTGCCAATGCATTGAAAAATATTACGATTCCTGCCTACGAGACCATTACAAAGAATATTACCAATGCCCTTGAGGAAAAGGAACGTGAGGAATTTACAAGACTAAAAGTCATCAAGCAAATGAAGGGTTAATGCGGATGAGGATTGTTCACAATATCCTCGGATTGTTCATCGCCTTTTCTTTGATGATCATCCTCCTATTCACATCCATTGAGGCCATTGTCTATTGGATGCCTGGCTACTTTCGATATGAATACAGTAAATATGATGTCACCAACGATGTTTCTATGAATATGGATGACCTATTGGATGTTTCCAATCAAATGATGAGCTATCTCCATGGCGACAAAGAGAATCTCTCTGACATCACCACAACCATTGATGGTCAAAAGAATGTTTCTTTTTTTAATGAACGTGAAATTGCCCATATGGTCGATGTCCGAAATCTCTTTGTCGGTGCCATCTTTTTGAGAAGAGTGCTTATTGGCTTTATCCTTTTTTCTCTTATCTTTATGAAATGTACAAAAGCTAAGCTAAGAAGAACGGTTTCAAAGACAATGTTCATTGGCTCAATTTTATTTTTTGCATTGATTGCCGTCTTGGCTACGGTGATCTCGACAAATTTTACAAAGTACTTTATTCTCTTTCACCATATTTTCTTTCGCAATGATTTGTGGCAATTGGATCCAAGTACTGACCGCTTGATCAACATTGTACCCGAGCCATTTTTTATGGACACAGCTCGAAATATTGGCATTCTTTATGCTGTACTTGTTGGCCTCACCTTTGTCCTCGCATGGACAGTCAACCGCAGCAATAGAAAAGCAAATAAAAACTTTACTAAGTAAAAAGCACGGTCTATAATAACATAGACCGTGTTTTTTGGTCTATCTATAACGAAAGGATCTTACTTATGAGATTTGCAAAACGACTCACTAGTTTTTTATTGGCCATTGCCATTTTATTTTTTGGCATCACTCCAGACGCAAGCTATGCTGCCGTTGCCTGGCCAACAAATATTGATATCGCTGCAGAGGGTGGAATTTTGATGGATGCAAATTCTGGTGCCATTCTCTACGCCAAAAATATACATACACCGTATTATCCTGCCAGCATTACAAAAATTCTTACAGCACTCATTATTATCGAAAATTGTGATCTCAATGACACCTTGACCTTCTCTCACAACGCCATCTTTAATGTCGAGGGAAATTCTTCAAGTGCAGGCTTTGATGTCGGAGACAAAATCACAGTAAAGGATGCTCTCTATGCTCTTTTATTAAAATCAGCCAATGAGTCAGCCAATGCACTCGCCGAGTATTATGCCGGCAGTATCGATAAGTTTGTGGACATTATGAATCAGCGTGCTAAGGAACTAGGATGTACAGAGTCCCATTTTGCCAACCCAAGTGGTCTCAACAATCCAAATCACTATGTCACTGCCTATGATTATGCCTTAATTTGCCGTGCAGCATTTAATAATCCAAAATTTGTGGAAATTGATTCGACCACCTACTATAAATTGCCTGCCAGCCGCTGGGTTCCTGCGGGGCAGACCATCTACAGCCATCATTCTATGTTAAAGCGAAATAATCCGCTCCACTACGAGGGCATTATCGGCGGAAAAACTGGATTTACTAGCTTAGCAGGAAATACGCTCGTTACCTGTGCACAGCGCAATGATTTAAAGCTCATCACGGTCATTTTAAATGGCCATATGACACATTACACTGACACCAAGGCACTCCTTGACTTTGGCTTTGCCAATTTTAAGAGCGTAAAGATTTCTGACGCTGGCAATGCTTATGGCAATGTTATGCAAAATATTGAATTGGTCAAGACCAAAAATGGTCCTTCAAATATGCTCACTACGGACAAAAGTCGCACAGTGACACTGCCACAGGATGCATCTATGGCCGATACGACAACACAAATTAGCTATGATACCAATGCAACTGATCCAGACAATGCCATTGCACGCATTACCTACTTTTATGATGACCACGCCATCGGTACAGACTATTTGCTCAGCAATGCAAAGACCAATGCCAAGTATACCTCGGCCGAGGCCGCCCCAAAGGCAGCAGACAATGACCCCGCCCAAATGGTTGCCCCAGGATCCGATGGCAATGAAAATTCTGAGGATCTTCCAGCAAAAAGTCTTTCCCCATCCTCAAAAAAGACGATGCCTCTAAAAAAAGGTCTAAGCTTTCGACTACGCATAATAATTGCAGCGGCCTCTGCGGTCATTGTTCTTATTTTTATTGTCATTATTATTTCTAGGCGAGGAAGAAATCATCGAAGATCAAGAAGGAGAAGACGCAGAAGATAATTTTATATTTTGTAAATATTAAACTATTCTTTATTGTCTCTTATCCTTTTCTTTGCTATGATAGTAAGATGGTTTTAGATATTATAACCAATTTTCACAACTTCCTATAGTGAGAATTGACGAATAGAAAGGATTTTATTTATGAAAAAACTAATATTTGCCGCTGGAATCTTATCTCTTGGTCTCTCTATAACCGCATGTAGTCCATCTGCTGTGGACAAGAACTCTTCCGACCAAGGAACTACGACTACAGCTTCTTCCGACACAAAAAAGGAAAAAGAAACAACAAAGGCAAAGACAGATACAGCCAATGTGGATCCAAAATTTAGTGCTCCTGGCTATGCAGTTGGAGAAATCCCTGCCATCCCTAGTGTAACGCTTCCAGCTATTGGTATATCCGAAAGCCCTAATGCCAAAATTACATTAGAGATGACCAGTTCCATCTCTGCCCTTCCTGGCGTAAGTGTTGAACCTGTACACATTGAAAATGATCAAATTACAAGGGGAGAAAGTGCTGTACAGGTAGATAAGGAAGTCGCTAGCCAGTACAGCAATGCCTCTGGTGATGGACAAACTCAATACACAGACGACACTGCGGGCATTACCCTGCAAGCCAATTCTGATGGCTCTGGACAATACACAAATAGTAAGAGAGGCATTTCACTGCAAGTTGCTGCTGATGGCTCTGGGCAATATACAAATAATCAAAAAGATATGACCATCTATATTCAAGGTGATCATTCGGCCTACACTCAGGGTTCTATTGTCATTGATAACAATGGAGACGGTTCTGGTCAATATGCCAATCAAGAAACTGGACTTACAATCAACAATGATGGAAAGGGAAAAGCTACCATTCAATTGGGTGAAGAGAAAATCACTGTGGATGCAGATCCTCTAGAAAAGCCAGCAAAACTCCCACTCCTATCTTCTGTTTCCAATGCGCCGTCATCCCTTGAGGCGAACAATCTACTCATTACGCTCAATGCCAATATTCTCTTTGATGTTGACAAGTATGATGTCCGCCAGGATGCCCAGACAACACTCAACAACTTGGCAAATATCTTAAAACAGGCAAATATTGCTGCATTTGAGATCAATGGTTACAGTGATAGCGATGGAAGTGACGAGGACAATCAAACTCTCTCTGAAAATTATGCAAACTCTGTCAAGGACTATCTTACTTCTCAGGGCGTAACTGCCACCATAACTACTCATGGCTATGGGAAAACTCGCCCTGTAGCATCCACAAAAACATCAGAAGGCAAACAGGCAAATCGTCGTGTGGAAATTGTAATTCCTACTAACTAAGCCTTAAATCAAAATAGGACCTCAAGTTCATCGCTTGAGATCCTATTTTTTATTTTACTTTTAAATTAAAATCGGTCTGTACAAGTGGAGCGGCATTGATATCTTTTGCATTGTACATCGTCGTCTTTAAAATCACACTGTTGATCTGCTCGATGTTGAGCACACGCAAGACATCGACACCAAAATACAATGTGTAATATCCTGCTCTCTTTGCTGGAATGTCTTCCAAAAATTCTGGTCGCAAAGTAACATCATTGACCACCGCCTCTGAAACAGAAAGTCTAGCATCAAAATCAGTCTTATTTTCAGCATAGACCTTGACCACATAGCCAAGATCTTTGACCATTGCTGCTGCGGTAACCACAACTTTGGCATTTTCATTGTCTGCAATCACTTGGTCAGTCTCTTGATCCTGTCTCGTCACTAACTTTGCTTTATTTTTTCCCTGAGGATAAATCGTAAACTTTTCATTTACAATTTTATTGACATCATCACCTTCTTGATAGGCCTGCAATGTGAAATCCACCTGGCCAAGATCACTCACACCCACTCTTTCTAAATCCTTCTTTGACCAAGTTAACTTATCCGTCGACTTGCTAATAGGATCAATAGTTGTTTGAAAATATGGATCACACATCACACCATCTACGGCAACCTTTAAAAAATCAACCTTAACTGGCTTATTGGTTCGATTTTCAAATGCCAAATCAAAGCTATAACCTTCCTCAGATTTTTCTACATCCGTGATGTAGACGCTCAAATCACTATTTTTTACTACTTTGAGGGAAAATCCTGACTTCTCGCTCTCTATACTCAACTCACTACTTGTAACATCGGAGGCCTTTGGTCCTTCACTTCCCACATCTCTTGGTCCACCACATCCATATAGGCTCAATGCAATCATCGACATTACCAGTATTCCACAGATTTTTTTAATCATCTTATCTCTTTCCTTTCACTTTTTCTCTCAGGCGCTTTAATCGATTTCGTTCACTTCTCTTTTTTCTTGTATCCTCTCTCTTCTCATATAACTCCTGCGCCTTCTCTTTGCCAACAATTTTCATTGTCTTGACCACAAAGAAATTCTCCCCATTTGACTTCATTCGAATCTTTCCCCGAACAAAGCCATGCTCTGGACAGAGTGCCAATCCATAGTAATTTCTCTGATTTGCTGAAAACCATCGAATCCTCTTTCGCAACATTCGATTGCAACGATAACACAGCATATCCGCCACTGTCTTATCCGCAATCGCCTCCTCCTTGCTTGGAAACTCCCGAGAAACATATTTGGCATAATCTGGAAAGACTAGATAAATTTCTTCTTCCCTTGTTTTTGGCGTGTGATAATAGTCCAATGATACATATTCTCTTATTTTCTGAAAATCCATTGTCTGCATTACCTTGCTTGTATAATAGGCATCATCAAGAGCATGATGAAAACCTCTATCTTCATTGAGATTCATCTCCTCCACAGCCTTGTCAAGTGGAGGCTTATTTTTGTCATCACAATGGTATAAAAGAGTATATAATTTTTGAATATCATAGTAAAATAAAGGGGATGAAAAATTATTTTTGACACCATAATATTCTATATTTCTTTGCAATTCTGTCAAATCCATACTGCCCCAAGTACAAAAATGTGGTCTCTCTCCACTACAATAAACCCAATCCCAAAACTCTTGGATGACCTGTGCAAATGGTTCTCCCTGCTGCCGCAATTCCTCAATCTCCATATGAATAACTTCATAGACCTTAAAATGTATCTTATTATACACTGTTGGTCGAATCATTCTATGAAATTCCCCAATGATATTAAATTCTTCATCTAGCTTTACGGCGCCAATCTCTATGATCTCAAATGGAATCCCTGCAATCGTGCCCTCTTTTCCATCTGGGCTTTGATTCCATTCCAAATCCAAGACGATATAAGTATCCATAAAATTCCTTTCAAAAGCGATATGATATCTTTGTCATTATATCATAAGCAATTATATAAAAAAACTCCCTAGATTCCGAAATATCTTGAATTCTTCACCCATCTTTTGTAGAGTGTTTCTAATATCTCCACTACAAATAGAGGAGAGCTTCCAAGTCAGTCCCCTGAAAGCTCTCCCTCTCTATTTCTCATCCTGTTCTTCAAACCCTTTTGATAAATCCTCAATAATCTCTTTGACTGTTTCCAATTTTTTTGCACGATAGGCATTGGCTCCACAAAAAAGCAATGCATTCGGCGTGTCCTCTGTCACAGCATTGATCAATGAATCGGTGATGCAATAGGGTATCGTCGCCCTATCACATTTCTCCAAACAAAAATGGCACTTTGTCACAGGTTTTCTCTGTTTTTTTACTTCTTCCAAAAAACTATTCTCTATCGCACGCCCCGGCATACCCACAGGGCTCTTTGTGATTTGAATATTTTCCTCTTTTGCTGCAATATAGGCATCCTTATAACTTTGTGGTGCATCGCATTCAAAGCTAGTCACAAATCGAGTTCCAACTTGAACCCCATCTACGCCAAGTTCCATTGCATGAGCCACATCGCTGTGATCATAGATACCACCAGCTAAAATAACAGG
Organism: Lachnospiraceae bacterium oral taxon 096; assembly: GCA_018141845.1. Lineage (NCBI taxonomy): Bacteria > Bacillati > Bacillota > Clostridia > Lachnospirales > Lachnospiraceae > Lachnospiraceae bacterium oral taxon 096. Next base: position 689,514 of record CP073340.1, read on the forward strand.
AATCTTTTTTGCATACTTTTTGGCATAATCAGCTACAACACCCAAAATTCCTCTTACTTCCTGATCAAACAAATCTCTCCGATAAGTCTTTGAAACATCCTTTGTATCTGCACCATAGGTATGTAATTCCTCAAGTGAGAAGCCAAGATGTCCCCCTGCGAGTGGTCCTTCAATCACTACGGCATCGGCTGTTGTCTTTTGCTTTCTGTCCCACATCTTTAGAATAACCTCTGCCGATTTCTTGCTCGATACAATTGGTGCAAACTTTGTTCTGCGAATAGCATCCCCAAAAATTTGTGAAGGACTTAGTCCCTTTCGAAGCTCCATTCCCTCTTTCACAAGGGCTGGCAAATTGAGAGGAAGACCTGCGCCCGATACAATAATATCTGCTCCATGCTTGACTGCAGTTTTTACATAGTCCTCATATCCCTTTGTTGCTACCATAATATTGAACCCTATTGCTCCAACTGCTGCCTTTGTCTTTTCTGCAATTTCCCTTGCTCTCTTTAGCTCCTTGACGATGGCACGCATATTTGCCTGAAATGGTGCCTTATCAAAGTCAGGTTCTCGAAAGCCAATCTGCGCTGTGGAAATTAGACCAATTCCCCCTTGAGCAGCTACTGCACCGGCCAGAGAGGACAGACTGACACCAACGCCCATTCCACCCTGTACAATGGGCCTATCTACTGTGAGATCGCCAATGACTAACTTACGCAATTTGCTCATATCTACCTCTTAAAATTTTCTATATCTTCTATATCTTTGCTCCAATAAGGCATCGACTTCCACGCCTTCCATACGCTCCAACCAATTGAGTAATTCGGCCTTCATAATTGCACTCACATCGTCCATATTCTTTACTGTTGTCGGTGTCTTCTCTGGAATAACCTTATCAACAACACGCAATTCCAAAAGCTCATGCGATGTAATCTTCATTACCTCAGCTGCTTGCTTACATTTCTTTGCATCCTTATATAAAATTGAGGCAAAGCCCTCAGGAGAAAGAATGGAATAGACAGCATGTTCCATCATCCACACTTCGCTCGAAACAGCCAAGCCAAGTGCACCGCCACTGCCACCTTCACCAATAAAAATACTTAATGTTGGAACTTTTAGGGCACTCATCTCAAATAAATTTCTTGCGATAGCCTCGCCCTCTCCTCTTTCCTCTGCCTCAAGCCCACAGAAAGCTCCTGGAGTATCGACAAAGCAAATGATCGGTCTGTTGAATTTTTCTGCTTCTTTCATCAGGCGAAGTGCCTTTCGATAGCCCTCTGGAGAAGACATTCCAAAGTTTCTAATTTTGTTTTCCTTTAAACTTTTTCCCTTTTGCTGACCAATCACGGTCACTGCTCTTCCAAAGAAAGTCGCAATGCCACCAATGACTGCACCGTCATCCGAAAAATAACGGTCTCCATGGAACTCCATAAAATCCGGAAAAATACTCTCAATATAGTCCTTTGCTGTCGGTCTATCCTTACTTCTTGAAATGAGCACACTGTCCCAGGCTGAAGAAATCTTCTTCTTTAGAGATGCTCTCTCCTCTCTATTATCCTGATCGATATAATTTAGAGATTCACTCTCAGACTTATCCACATTCTGTGTCTCTTGGCTGTGCATACGTAAGATTTCTGCCAAAACATCTCTTTGATCTTTTCTCTCGACGATTTTATCTACAAAGCCATGTTCCAATAAAAACTCTGCTCTTTGGAAGCCCTCTGGCAACTTTTCGCCAATCGTTTGTTCGATAACTCTTGGTCCAGCAAATCCAATCAATGACTTTGGCTCTGCAAGAATAATATCACCAAGCATTGCAAATGACGCTGTCACTCCTCCCGTTGTCGGATCAGTCAACACACTAATAAAGAGCTGACCTGCATCACTGAGTCTTTTTAGAGCTGCTGAAGTTTTGGCCATCTGCATTAGAGAAACAATGCCCTCTTGCATTCTTGCACCGCCAGAAGCCGCATAAATAATCACTGGCAATTTTTCCTTGCCTGCACGCTCCACAAGCTGTGTCACCTTTTCTCCGAGATTATGTCCCATTGAACTCATCATATATCTTGAATCGCACACACCAATCATACATGGATAGCCCTTGATCGTCGCTCTTCCTGTAATAATTGCCTCATTGAGCTTTGACTTTGTCCTTGCTGCCTCAAGTTTTTCCTCATATCCAGGAAATGCCAACATATTGGAAACTGGCATTTCCTTGTTGAGCTCCAGAAAACTTCCCTTATCACAGATCATTTCAATTCTGCGGAAGGCATGGACTCTAAAGTATCCTCCACATTTTGGACATGCATAGAAATTATTTCGCACATCTTCAACATAGATTGGTGCACCACATTTATTGCACTTCTTCCACATTCCTTCTGGTGCTTCTGCCGTATTTTTTGCCGCCTTATGCCCTGCCTCAATACGAGTGTAGGTCTTTTTAAACATACCTTCTAACATCTATGCCCTCCTACCTAATTATTTTAAATAATCTGCAAAATATGTCTCTATAAAATTTGTGTCGGTATCTCCACGCTCAAATGCCTCGTGATTGATAATACTGTAATCAAAATCAATATTGGTGTCCACGCCTTCAATGACAATCTCACCCAAGGCCGAACGCATCTTTTCAATCGCCTCCTGCCTTGTGTCGCCATGTACAATTAATTTTAAAAGCATAGAATCATAATTTGGTGGAACCACATAGTCTGTATAGATATGAGAATCCACACGAATACCATTGCCACCTGGCACATGAACTGTCGTCAACTTTCCTGGTGATGGGCGAAATCTCTTCTCTGGATTTTCTGCATTGATTCTGCACTCAATAGAATGTCCCTGTACCTTGACATCATCCTGTGTAATTGGCAACTTTTCTCCCGCTGCAACTTTAATTTGCAACTTAATCAAATCAAGCCCTGTCACCATCTCTGTCACTGGATGCTCCACCTGAATTCGAGTATTCATCTCCATAAAATAGAAATTCTTATGTCTATCGAGCAAAAACTCAATGGTTCCTGCATTCTCATAGTTCGCTGCCTTAGCAGCCTTTACAGCAACATCGCCCATACGCTTTCTCAAATCGGCATCAAGGGCAATGGATGGAGATTCTTCTAGTACCTTTTGATGTCTTCTCTGAATTGAACAGTCTCTTTCGCCAAGATGTACCACATTGCCATGGGCATCCGCCATAATTTGAAACTCCACATGACGAGGTTTTTCAATATACTTTTCTAGGTACATCGTGTCATCAGAAAATCCCTTAATTGACTCCTGTTGTGCATTCAAAAAATTCTCTCTAAAGTCGTCCTCTCCATAGGACACTCTCATCCCTTTTCCGCCACCACCAGCGGCCGCCTTAATCATAACAGGAAATCCTATTTCCTTTGCCTCCTCAAGAGCTTCTTCTACCTGTTTTACACTGCCTTTTGCTCCTGGGATAACTGGCACGCCAGCAGCAATCATGGTATCTCTGGCTGCTGCCTTATCGCCCATCTTTGCAATAATTTCGCTATCTGGACCAATAAACTTAATATTACACTCCTTGCAATGCTTTGCAAATCGTGCATTTTCTGACAAGAAACCAAATCCTGGATGAATGGCATCTACACCCATGACAATGGCCGCAGAGAGAATCCTCTCCATATTCAAATAACTTTGGTTCGCTGGTGCTGGTCCAATACAAATGGCCTCATCTGCCAACAATGTATGTAAACAGTTGCGATCTGCCTCCGAATATACAGCGACACTCTTAATCCCCATCTCTCGGCAGGCACGAATAATACGCACGGCAATCTCTCCGCGATTTGCAATCAAAATTTTTTGAAACATCTATCTGCCCCCTATTATCCAACCATAAAGGTCAATTCTCCCATTGCGGCAATCTCTCCGTCCACAGTCGCTACAGCCTTGCCTACACCCAGAGGTCCCTTTTGCTTAATAATTTCACAACTTAATTTTAAACGATCGCCAGGAACCACTTTTCTCTTAAACTTTACCTTGTCCATACCACCAAAGAAAGCAACCTTTCCCTTATTCTCCTCCTTTGAAAGGATGGCTACTGCTCCTGTCTGTGCCAAGGCTTCCATAATCAATACCCCTGGCATCACTGGAAGACCTGGAAAGTGACCTGCAAAAAATGGCTCATTAAATGTCACACATTTGTAACCAATAGCACGCACACCTGGTTCATACTCCTCAATGCAATCCACCAATAAAAATGGATGTCGATGTGGCAAAATTTCTTGAATTTCTTTGATTCCCAGCATACTCTCTCCTATCCGATTCTGAACAACGGCTGTCCAAACTCTACAGTTTCTTCATTTTTAATCAAAATCTCTGTCACAACACCATCATAATCGCTCTCAATCTCATTCATCAGCTTCATAGCTTCAATGATACCAAGAATTTGTCCCTTCTTCACAGTGTCGCCAACCTTGACATAAGCTGGTGAATCTGGAGATGGTGCATTGTAAAAAGTTCCCACCAATGGAGACTTCACAAGCTGTCCCTTTTCCTCTGGTGCTGCTGGAGTTGGGACTGCGGCCACTGGTGCTGGCACTGCAGCCACTTGAGCCGGTGCTACAGCCACTTGGGCTGGTGCTACAGGTGCCGTTGGCACTACTGGTACCACGGCCTCTGGTGCAACGACAACTGACTTAGCATCATTGTTCGTGATCACAATTTCTTTTCCATCATCTGATGTCACACTCAACTGATCAATATTATTTTTGCTCACTGCCTCAAGCAACTGAATAATCTCTTCTACCTTCATTATTTATACCTCTTAAAAAGAATTGTCGCATTATGTCCACCAAAACCTAAGGAATTGCTAATCGCCACATCCACTTTCGTCTCTACTCCGCCATCTTTACAATAGTCAAGATCGCATCCTTCTCCTGGATTCTGTAATCCTACTGTCTGATGTACATAGTTGTCCTCAATGGACTTGACACACACAATGCCTTCTACACCACCTGCAGCACCCAAAAGGTGACCAATCATTGACTTTGTCGAATTGACCTTTACCTTATAGGCATGCTCGCCCAATGCACGCTTAATTGCCATGGTTTCAAAGAGATCATTGTGATGCGTACTTGTTCCATGAGCATTGACATAGTCAACATCCTCTGGCTGAAGTCCAGCATCTTCGATCGCCAACTTCATCGCCATTGCTGCACCCTCACCGTCCTCAGCTGGTGAAGTGATATGGAATGCATCACAAGTTGCACCATAGCCGGCAACTTCTGCATAGATCTTTGCTCCCCTCTTTAGTGCATGCTCTAACTCCTCTAAGACCATAACACCACTTCCCTCTCCCATAACAAAACCTGCACGGTCTTTGTCAAATGGAATAGAGGCTCTCGAAGCATCCTCTGTTGTATTTAATGCGGTCAATGAAGTAAATCCTGCCATACCAATTCTTGCAATAGAGCTTTCTGTTCCACCAGCAACCATCACATCAGCCTCGCCATAGACAATGCTTCGAAATGCTTCGCCAATAGAATTTGTGCCTGTTGCGCAAGCTGTCACCACATTAATGTTCTTTCCCTTTAAGCCAAATTGAATGGCTACATTTCCCGATGCCATATTCGAAATCATCAGTGGAACCAATAGAGGAGCTACACGATTTGGTCCTTTATTGACCATCTTATCATATTCTCGTTCCATTGCCTGAAGGCTTCCAATGCCAGAACCAATGGCTGTTCCCACACGATAGGGATCTTCCTTCTCCATATCTAATCCCGCATCTTCGATGGCCTCCTTGCTCGCAGCAACTGCAAATTGAGCAAATTGTTCCATTCTTCTTGCCTGCTTGGCATCCATATACTTTGCTGGATCAAAATCCTTTACCTGTGCAGCAAGCTTTGCCTTAAAATCTGTAGTATCATAATATGTAATTGGTCCAATGCCACATTTTCCCTCTTTGCAAGCGTTCCAAAACTCCTCTACGCCCAGTCCAATAGGGGTAATGGCACCCATACCTGTCACGACAACTCGTCTTTTCATAAATCTCTCCTCTTTATCTCATTTCTATTGCATGGACATACCGCCATCCACACTGATCGTCTGCCCTGTAATATACTTTGCCTCATCGCTTGCTAAAAATACCGCTGTAGCGGCAATATCTTCTGGTGTTCCCATATATCCGAGCGGAATACTTGCCAAAATTGCCTCTTTTGCCTTTTCTGACAATATCGCAGTCATATCTGTTGCAATAAAGCCCGGTGCAATCGCATTGACAGTAATTCCCCTTGCGGCCATCTCTCTAGCAGCCGACTTCGTCATACCAATTATTCCTGCCTTACTTGCCGAATAATTCACCTGCCCAGCATTGCCAAGCACACCCGACACAGAGGACATATTAATAATTCTGCCACTTCTTGCCTTAATCATATATCTAGATGCCACCTGCATGCAGTTAAAGCATCCCTTTAAATTTGCTGCAATAACATCATCAAACATCTCTTCGCTCATTCTCATCAAGAGACCATCCCTTGTGATACCCGCATTATTGACCAGCACATCTAATTTTCCACATTTTTCAATAATGGTACCGATCATCTTTGTCACTGCCGAATAGTCAGAGACATCACATTGATAAACTTCTGCACTGCCACCTGCTGCTACAATCTCCTCCACCGTCTGGTTTGCTCTCTCCAAAGAACCATTAAAGTTGACAATAACATGTGCACCCTCTGCAGCCATTTGTAATGCAATGGCCTTACCAATTCCTTTTGCTGCTCCAGTCACAAGTGCAGTCTTTCCTGTCAGTCTTCCCATTATTTCACCTCTATAAACCCTCAGCCACAAGAGCCTGAAGGTCTTCCATTGTTTCTATATTTCTAATTCTCACACTTGGATCAATTGTCTTTACAAATCCACTGAGCGTCTTGCCCGGTCCGACCTCAATAAATGTATCCACGCCGTCGGCCAGCATTGTGCGGATACTCTGTTCAAATTTTACAGATCCACTGACCTGCTTTTTTAATAATTCTCTGATATTCTCTGAGTCTTTGACATACTCTGCGGTATAATTCGCCACATATGGATGCTCAACTTGTGAAAATTTCACATCCTCTAAAAATTCATAGAGCTTCTCTCCAGCCTCAGAAAGAAGTGGAGAATGGAATGGTCCACTCACCTTTAGTGGAAGCACACGCTTTGCACCTGCTTCCTTTAATTTCTCTGATGCCTTCTCGACACCTTCTTTTGTTCCTGAGATAACAATCTGTCCTGGACAGTTATAATTGGCAATCCAAACGCCCTCAATATCTTTAATTGTTTCCTCAATCACTGGAATGTCAAGTCGAAGCACAGCAGCCATAGCACCAACACCTGCTGGAACAGCCTCCTGCATTAAGATTCCTCTCTTTCGAACAGTTCGAATGGCATCCTTTGCTGAAAGCACTCCTGCATAGTACAGGCTCTCGTACTCTCCGAGACTTAAACCTGCACTGACATCGGCCTTGATATGATTCTTTTCAAGCACCTTTAACATGGCAATGCCTGTTGTCACCATCGCTGCCTGTGTGTACTCCGTTAAATTTAATCGTTCATCTGGTTCAAAACAGAGGGCAGCCATATCTATTCCCAAGAGCTTTGAAGCCTCGTCAAAGACTGCTCTTGCGTCTGCGTCTACATCATAGAAACTCTTTCCCATTCCTGTCTTTTGTGCTCCCTGTCCCGGAAATAAAAATGCTGTCTTCATAAGCCCTCCATTAAGCAAACTTCGTGATATTTTTAATTAGTTCCTCTGCTTGAGAAATAATCGAATCGATCATCTCCTTACAAGTTTCTTCCTTCTTTACTAGACCAGCAATCTGTCCAGCCATCACTGTACCATTGGTCACATCGCCCTCCTGCACAGCCTTTCTCAAAGCACCCAGTGTCAAGTACTCAAGTTCCTCAAAACTCTTTCCCTCAGCCTCAAGCTTTGCATATTCCCTTGTCATCGCATTTCTAAGACAACGCACTGGATGTCCATGGCTGCGGCCCGTCACTGAACTATCAATGTCCTTTGCAGCAATAACTCTTTGCTTATATGCCTCATGTACAATAGATTCCTTGGATACAACAAAGCGTGTTCCCATTTGAACCGCTTCTGCACCAAGCATCAATGCAGCCATCAATCCTCTTCCATCTGCAATACCACCTGCAGCAATTACAGGAATACTCACTGCATCCACAATCTGCGGCACAAGTGTCATAGTGGTCGCTTCACCAATATGTCCACCAGACTCTGTTCCCTCAGCCACAACAGCGTCGGCACCACATTTTTCCATTCTTCTTGCCAATGCAACAGATGCAACTACAGGAATAACTTTAATTCCTGCTTCCTTCCACATTTGCATATATTTCTCAGGAGATCCTGCACCTGTTGTCACTACCTTGATTCCTTCTTCGACAACAACCTTTGCCACATCATCCGCATGTGGTGAAAGCAGCATAACATTTACACCAAATGGCTTATCTGTCAATGCCCTTGCCTTTCTGATTTCATCTCTAATCACTTCTCCTGGTGCATTTGCTCCTCCAATTAAGCCAAGACCACCGGCATTAGAAACTGCTGCTGCAAGGTGATGCTCTGCAACCCATGCCATTCCGCCCTGAATAATCGGATATTCGATTCCAAGTAATTCTGTAATTCTGGTTTTCATATTGATTAACTCCTCAAGCTTATTGGTTATTAGATTTCTACTCCCTTGGCCTTAAGATAATCTACAACTGCACCTACAGTTGTGATCTTCTCCAAATCCTCTGAAGGAATCTCCACACCATACTCGTCCTCTAAAGACATTACCATCTCAAAAAGGTCAAGTGAATCTGCACCGAGATCATCCTTAAAGTTAGCCTCCAAAGTAACCTGATCCTCGCTAATGTTTAACTGGCTGGCAATAATTGACTTAATCTTCTCTGACATTTTCTTTCTCCTTTAAATAAAAAATTAGTATTTTATTACAGTCGCACCCCAGGTGAGACCGGCCCCAAAACCGGAGAGAACCAAGACATCGCCCTTTTGAATTCGGCCACTTCTTATCTCCTCATCCAGTAGAATTGCTACACTCGCTCCAGAGGTATTTCCCACTTTGGATAAATTCATTGGGAATTTCTCCATAGCTTCCTCTAGTTTTTTTGCCACTGATTGGATAATCCGCTCATTGGCCTGATGCAAAATATACCAATCAACTTCCTTTTTTGTGATCTTCGCTCTTTCTAACGCTTGATCAATAACCTCTGGTACTGTGCGCACAGCAAATTTAAATACTTCCTGACCACACATTTTTACATATGGATTTTCCCCAAATGCTTCTCGCACCAAGGAATCCCCTCGACTGCCATCTGATCCCAATTTTGTTCCCAAAATTCCATCGACTACTCGTTCGCTCTCTTTTGCTTTCAATACCACAGCACCTGCACCATCTCCAAAGAGAACACAGGTCGAGCGATCACTCCAGTCCAAAACTCTTGAAAATGCATCTGCACCGAGCACCAGGGCAGAGCGATATCCCCCTGCACGCATCATACATTCTGCCGAATGTAGAGCAAAGACAAATCCTGAACAAGCTGCACTGACATCAAAGCACACGGCATGGCTTGCACCAATTCCAGCCTGTACCTCACAGGCACATCCTGGAAAGCTCTTATCTGCTGTGGTCGTCCCTGCGACGATCAAATCAATGTCCTCTGCATCCACTTTCGCTGCATCCAAGGCCCTCTTTGCTGCCAAGGTGCTCAAGGCAGATAGGCTCTCTTTTTCACAGATGCGTCTTTCTTTGATTCCTGTCCTCGTAGAAATCCACTCATCCGAAGTATCCACGATTTTTGCCAGGTCATCATTTGATACAATCTTTTCAGGAAGGGCTGAGCCACTTCCGACCAGTAATATCTCCATAAGCCTCCGTTCAAAATCATTTTTCTACAAATACTTTGATACTCAAAATATTCTAATCCAGTAGCCAAATAATGTCAAGAAAAAAACTAAATAACCAAAGATCTGGCGATTTCGATGATCACATCTATGGCACTTTCCATAGTTTCTAGACAGGCAAACTCATATCTTCCGTGCATATTTTCCCCACCAGCAAAAATATTCGGTGTTGGAATTCCCATAAATGAAATTTTTGAACCATCGGTTCCTCCTCTCACGGGTTGAATGATCGGCTCAATATTTAGTGCTTCCATTGCCTTTTTTGCCAAATCGACACAGCACATATCCTTTTCAATCACCTTCTTCATGTTGTGGTATTGATCTCTCATCTGAACTTTCACTCTCTCTGTGCCCAGTTCCTCATTCATTCGCCTAGCAATTTCTTCCACCAAGGTCTTTCTACTCGCAAATTTTTTATCCTCAAAATCTCGAATGATGTAGCTACTCCTTGCCTCTTCGACATTTCCAGCAATCTCCATCAAATGAAAAAATCCTTCATAGCCCTCGGTGTGTTCTGGTTTCTCCTCCTCTGGAAGCTGGCGATGAAATTGCATAGCTAACTCAATCGCATTGACCATTTGATTCTTTGCTGTTCCTGGATGGACATTTCTTCCAAGGAAAGTAATATCTGCACTAGCGGCTGAAAATGTCTCATACTCTAGTTCTCCAAGTGGCCCCCCGTCCATTGTATAGGCAAAGTCGACATTAAAATCCTTGACATCAAAGTGATCTGCTCCTGTTCCAATTTCCTCATCTGGTCCAAATCCCACTCGGATTTCACCATGCAAAACCTCTGGATGTTGATGGAAATATTCCATTGCCGTCATAATTTCTGCAATTCCTGCCTTGTCATCTGCACCGAGCAGAGTATGGCCATCCGTAGTAATCAATGTCTTTCCCAAATATTTTTTTAAATTTGGAAATTCTACTGGATCAAGAACATACTCCCCATCACCAAGAGAAATGATTTGACCATTATAATTTTCAATAACCTGAGGTCTTATATTTTCTGCATTAAAATCTGCTGTGTCCATATGGGCCAAAAATCCAATTTTCTTTTTTGCCTTTGCATTCGCCCTCAATGTGCCTACAATATAGCCATTGCTTAAATAGTGAATATCCTCTAGCCCTACAGCTTCCATCTGTGGCCACAAAATATTCTTAGCAAAATCTTCTTGACTCTTTGTACTTGGTATGCTCTGACTGTTTTCATCACTTCTTGTGTTGACTTTGACATAACCTAAAAATCTTTCCAATAAATTTGTATACTTCATATTCCTCCTCTCTACTCTCTCAGCAATGCTTGATAAATTTCTCTCTTTGACACCCCCCTGTCTCTGGCGGCCATACGCATCGCTTCCTTGTGATCCATTCCTTTTTTCTCATAAAATGTCACATGTTCTGCAATGCTTAAGCTTTCCCATTCTCTTTGTTCTTCTTTGATGTACTCTGCATTACTTATTCCCTCGATGACTAAGACATATTCTCCCCTAGGTTGCAAACCATCCTCCTCATAGGCCTTTACAGCCTCACCCAGGCGAAATTGAAGCACTTCCTCATGAAGTTTTGTCAGCTCCCTGACAATACTAATTTTTCTCTCCTCTCCCAGTACCTGCATCAGTAGTCGCAAAGTCTTCACTAAGCGATGAGGAGCCTCATATAAAATCATAGTTCTTGTCTCTCGCTTCATTTGTTCGAGAACCATTTCTCTTTCCTTTTTATCCACAGGCAAAAAAGCTTCAAATGCAAATCTCCTCGTTGGTAATCCACTCAGGGCGAGTGCACTCACACTGGCACTCGCTCCTGGAATGACACTCACCTTCACGCCATTTTCATAGGCAATGCGAACCAAGTCTTCCCCAGGGTCAGAAACTGCTGGCATTCCCGCATCCGTCACCAGTGCAATATTTTTTCCAGCCAATGCCTGTTCCACTAAAACCTGAGCCTTTTCAATTTTATTGTACTCATGATAACTTGTCATAGATGCCTTAATTCCATAGTAATTAAGCAAATGAATTGTATTTCTTGTGTCCTCTGCTGCCACAATATCCGCACTTTTTAAAATTTCCAATGCTCTCATCGTAATGTCTTTTAGATTGCCAATTGGTGTTGCCACCAAATAGATGATTCCTGCCATTTTTCCTCCTAATATCCATAGATTTCGAGCAATTGCTTGGTATATACTCCAGGTCTTTCGTATACAACCATTGCTGGTTCCAACTTTAGGAAATGCCCACCTCCCTTTGCTGCCTCAATCAATACCATATTGGCCTCTTTATCTGCATAAGGATGAACAAAGCACATTCGCTTGGGTTCTAATTTGTACTTGCTCATCCATTCCATAATTTCGACTAAACGATGTGGGCGATGAACCATAAAAAGTTTTCCATTGCTCTTTAACATCTTTGCTGCACTTTTGATGATGTCTTCCAGAGTGCAAAGAACCTCATGCCTTGCAATGGCCAGTGCACTATCTGGATTTTTAATGCCATGCAAATCATTCATATAGGGCGGATTGCTGGTCACCACAGAAAAACTTCCCACAGGCAAAATTTCTTCCACAGATTTGATATCCCCACAGAGAATGCGAATTTTTTCCTCCAGCCCATTGACCTGCACACTGCGCCACGCCATATCGGCCATATCTTCTTGAATTTCCAACCCCACAAAATGTCTCCCCTGGCTCTTTGCTGACAATAATAAAGGTACAATACCTGTTCCTGTGCCAAGATCTAAGACATTCTCTCCTGGCTTTACCTTTGTAAATCCACTGAGCAAAACAGCATCCATTCCAAAACAAAATTTTGAGGGGTTTTGTATAATGAAAAGACCACTGCGCTCTAAATCATCCAAACGCTCTCCCTCTCTTAGCCATTGATTTTCGATCACCTTGACACCTTCTTATTTTGAAACTTATTTGAAAAATTCTTTCTCTTTGCCCTTGTATTTTCCACTGTATTTTCCACCACTTTTTCTGGCGGTTTTTGTGGAAAAATCCCCTTCTTTTTCTTGGTTACAGAGACAATATCATCCACCGAATATTCCAAAATTTCTTTCTCGTCATTTGATTTTTTTACCAAAAGACGCACTTTTTGTCGCAGTACATTGACGCCCATCACCACGCCACTACATCCATCCTTTGTCTCAACAAAATCTCCTTCCTTTGGCAGGGTACTATTGAGATACTCATAGGTTTGTGCTTCATTTTTTAGACAGCACATCAAACGGCCACAAACACCACTAATTTTTTGGGGATTTAGTGATAAATTTTGCTCCTTGGCCATCTTAATAGAGACAGGGACAAAATCAGACAAATAGCTGTGGCAACACAGTGGTCTTCCACAAGATCCCATTCCCCCCACAATCTTTGTCTCATCTCGAACACCCACTTGACGCAATTCAATGCGAACCTTAAAGATGGCTGCCAAATCCTTCACCAATTCCCTAAAGTCCACTCGGCCATCCGCTGTGAAATAAAACATCACCTTTGTTCGATCAAATGTATATTCTGAGGAAATTAATTTCATTTCCAGTCCATGTTCTTTTATTTTGTTTTTGCAAATTCGAAAGGCTTCTATTTCCTTTTCCCTATTCTCAGAAAGTAATTGCAAGTCCTCTGCACTCGCCACTCTACGCACAGCCTTTAATGGCTGAACCAAATTCTCCTCGCCCACTTCTCGATTGGAAATCACAACGGTTCCACATTCCAATCCTCTAGCTGTTTCTACAATCACACGAGTGCCCACAACCAATACATCTTTTCCTGGAGAAAAATAGTAAATTTTCCCCACTTCTCTAAATCGTACACCAATCACTTCAACCATTATCCTCACCTACTTTCATCTCCATCAATAACATTTGCATAGCCAATTCTGCCTTCACATTCGCCTGAATCCGATCTTGTGCAAGATCCACTGCTTCTAAAATTTGATTTACCTTTGTCAAAGAATATTGCTCTGCCTTCTCCTTCATTGTCTTCATCTCAGTGAAAAAAATTAACTTTCTAACATCTGCTCCCACCAGCACAATTAACACATCTCGATACCAGTCTCGAATAAATTGTAAAAATTCCGAAAAATTAGGATCTTCTTCCTTCATTTCTGCCAAGACCTTCACCATCTGCTCCAGTGTAAAGTTTCCGATATCCTTCAAAATTTTCACATTTTTTTGATAGCGTATTCTTTTTGCTTCGTCCTCCAACAAGTTCTTTGCCCTCCCAAGATTTCCTCTCACATAGGTGGCATACTCCCTTGCCTGCATATCCGTGATCGGATAACTTTCCTTGAGTTTTTGTGCGACCACTTCAACTGGTAGAGGCTGCATTCTCAAATGGATACACCGACTTTGAATGGTGTCTAAAAACACCTCCCTATTGGTGGTCAATAAAAAAATAATAACATAACTTGGTGGTTCCTCAATCGTCTTTAAAAGTGCATTCTGTGCCTGTACATTCATCCGCTCTGCATGATCTATAATATAAATTTTTACTGGTGCAGAAAACGGACGAATATCTACTGTGTCATTAATTTTACTTCGGATATCATCGACCGAAATACTCTTTTCTTTCACCAACTCAATAACATCGGGATGACTATGGGCAAGTACTTGACGACAAGCATGACAACATAAACATGGCGAATGTCCACCCTTCTCACAAACAAGCAAAAGAGCAATGGCCTGTGCCAATGTCTTTTTTCCCATTCCCTCCTCACCAGACAAAATATAGGCGTGGGAAAGATGTGAAACTGCTCTCGCTCTTTGAAAATATGCTTTGATTTTTTCCTGTCCTACCATTTGATCTAATGTCAACATTTTTACTACCGCCCACTCTCTTATTTGTGCCTTGGTGGTTCCATATCTGCCTTAATTTCTTCCACACATCGATTCAAATTCTCATTGATATATCGCTTCTTAATTCCCGCTTCCTTTAATTTTTCCTCTGAAAAATCCTCTTCATCAGCCAAAAATCTTCTACACATTTCCGCATATCTTGGTCTCTTTTGCATAAATTCTCGATTAATCGCTCGCTGCAGACGAATGCCTGGGTCAACCTGAATGTAAATGGGGATCACCACATCTTCCCCAAAATATGCCTTAATCTTTTTAAAGGACTCCAATGTTCCAATAATTAAGAAATTTCTTGCTTCTAGGCGTTCCTTCAAGTGGTCATCAACTGTAGCATAAGTCCAAGGCCCATGCACAGTTTGATAGGTTCGCTTTTCAATTAAGCGATTTTCTTGTTCAAAGACACTCAATTCCTCCTCAGTCACATAATTATATTGAATGCCCTCTTTCTCCTCATCTCGACGAGGTCTTGTGGTATAGAGCGTGATTCTATTGGTCTTTGGACATTCTTCAAGCAATCGAGTAAAAATTGTATCCTTTCCTGTCGCACTCTTTCCCATTACATAATAAATCTTTCCCATTTTCCTCTCCGACAATGTCAAAGCCCCACAATGTGGCAATGACTCCTTAAATATCTCTTGATAATTTCTATCTTTTCTTCACTCACAATTTCGCCAGGACGAAGAATTGGAATATCTGGCGGATAGGCATAGACAAAATGATGTGCCCTGTCTCCCACAAAAAGAGAAAGGGTGATCTCTTCTCTCGGCCAGCACACAATCTCCCCCTTGTGTATGCGCCAATCAATATCTTTCATTGCATTCAGAAGACGATCGATACCCTCCTTGTCATCTCCTACCGTGAGCATAGCCAAGGTATACTCCACCCCACTCATCTCCGTCTCTATCGCATAATCTCTTCTCAAAATTTCTTGCAATTGCTCGCCAAACATAGACTCACCATTTATTTTTGCCCCCAATACAAGTTTGGTCTGGTCAATCCCCGCTATATATTTTGTTTTGTCTTGGCCTGGATTCCAGCAAAATACATAGTTTAATTTGCCTATCTGAGCTCGAAATTCTTGTTGCCACTCCCACAATTGAGCAAGCTTTTTTTTACCCATTTCATCCATATACCGAATAGCCCCATCAATGGCTGACATCAAAATATAGGAGGGGGAACTCGTTTCAAAAAAAGTTAGACTTCTTTCCATTTCATCTCTAGAAATCATTTCTCCCTGAATATGCAATATTGCAGTCTGTGTCAGAGATGGCAATGTCTTGTGAACACTTTGAATCACCAGATCTGCTCCACAATCTAGTGCCGAAAAATTTTGTTCCTGTTTTAAAAAATGCAGATGTGCTCCATGTGCTTCATCAACAATCAATGGAATGTGATGTGCATGTGCAATATCTGCAATCTCCCTCACCTGCAAAATTACTCCTTCATAGGTTGGTGAAGTGACATAGACAAAGGCGAATTCATCTTTCTGCTCTCTTATCTTTTCCATCACCTTTTCTGGATTTAATCCAGCAGTTATTCCTATATCCTCAAAATATTCTGTATCAACAAAAATTGGCTCAAGTCCAAATAGCTCTAAGCCATGGTAAGCACTGATATGTGCTCCCGGTGTCATCAGCACCTTCTTTTTTTTCCTGCTACAACAATGCATGGCACTCAAAATCCCACCACTGCTTCCATTAACTAAAAAAAAGGTATCCCTTGCCCCATAAACTTTGGCAGCATATTGCATGGCCTGTAAAATGATTCCCTCAGCTTGATGCAGATTATCTGTTCCCTCCACCTCTGTGACATCTATGCTATAGATATCACAGAGCAAATCTTTGATGCAAATAGGCACATTTCTCTTGTGCCCTGGCATATGCATCGGGTAAATCCCCGACGCTGTGTACTTCCTCAACTTCTCTGCCAAACTCTCTTCTCTTTGCATACTAATCTCCGACCATTGGCATTGGAGATTTCTGATTAATATCAAGCACCAATGTTTGACTCTTTGTCGCATCCTGCAAATAGCAGTATAAAAGATTTCCCTCTGAAATAATCATCTTTACCTTGCTATTTGCAGGAGATCCCTTTGCAGCCCTTTGTGTATCGTCATTAATACTACTAAGTGTTCCCTCTCCAATACTATAGGCTGCTAACTTTCCGTAATTTTCATTCCCATCTGCATCTGAATACTCCACCATCACACTGGCATTTTCTGGGTAGTAGTACATCGTATCTACTTTCCCCTTAAATTGCCCTGTCAACTTGGTCTTTTTTTTATTTGTCAAATCCACTTTATAAATCTGACTAATCGGTATCTTAGCAGCATCAAACCGAACTACAGTAGCATAGTAGAGATCATTATTTGCTACACACATATCGGTAATCCATTGCCCCTGTGTCAAATACTTCTTCCCATCCAAGGTATAGATATTATTGTCCATCTTGACATTACTTTTCATCACTTGCATATTTCCAACTCTTGTGGGAATACGGCTGACTGTAGTAATTTTCCCAGCATCAAGATTATAGATTCTTGTTCCTATTTGCTTTGTTGACCCTGACTCTGGATTGCCACTGGCATCTTTTAAAATGTATTGATTATTTTCTTCTCGAACTAAGGCCGTATCCACAGCTCCTGCAGCTGCCGCTGCTGTCGTCTCTGGAGTGGTCTGTGCTGCTTCTGTTCCCTGAATGGTTGCCTCATTGCTGGAAACAAAATAGAGCATCTTGTCGTCCTTACAATACCATACATTGTCCCCTACAATTACATATCCTCTTACCTGATCAGAAATCAGCTCCAAGCGATTTTCTCCCTCTTTTAGGCGCATCAAATCGGGATACTGATTATTTCCCTCCTGCATTAAAAAATAATTCCATTCTCCATTTTTTACAATGGACTCATCAATAATATGATTTTTTTGATCTGTAAGCCCATATTGTTCAAGCTGTCTGCCAAGATCAGTGTCATTGATTTCCAACGAATAATCTCGATTGATTCTTTCCAAAGCACCACGATCAGAAAAGGTGAAAATCTGCTCCCCTATTTGCTTTTCTCCTGTCACCATATATCCAGTGTCATCAAAGTAATAGAGCTGTCCCTTGTCATCTAGCCAATTGTCTGTGACAAAATGTCCCTCTGGCTTTCGGTATCTCCATCCCTGTGTATATTGATTCCAACCAAACACTGGTTGCTGAGGATCAACTTTTGTCTCGGACTTTCCTCCTGATGTTGCCACTGTCGCCAGTGTTGTATTTATCGATGCCGTCGAGGATTGATTTGGAAATAGCTTGATAATGGCAATGCTGGCTGCCGTCACCAATACCGTTCCAGCCAAAAGGGCAATCATTGCTCTTCGATCCCCTTTTTTCTTTTCCCCTTGACTTGTCGAAGCCTCCTCCTCTCCAATCACCAACTTTTCTAATGGTCCCATTTCATCTTCAATCTCTGGATTTAAAAACCCTAACTCATCCTCTATAGAGATGAGTACAGTTTCTGCCTTTTCTTCCAACCTCGAATGATGAACCATTCCATCAAAATCTTTAAACTCAGTAATTGGCTTTCTTGGATTATATTCAATTGAAACTTTTTCAATCACAGTGCGCATCCATTCTCTTGTCAATGCTGCACTTGGAATTTTATCTGCATGATTCCAAACATCTTTATAAACTCTTTTTACAATTTCCCAAATATATACTTCATCACTCGATGTCGAATGAATATCCATATACGTGTCTTGATAAGTCAAAAGATAGAAGTCTTCAAAACCTTCCACAACACCATTTTTTATATTTTCAATGGCTTCTTCAATTCTACTTGCCAAGCCTACACCCCCTAATATAAATTATACTCTTGTACTAGTATATCGTATTCGCCAAAGGGGTGCAATAAAAACGAAAAATTGTCATTATCAACAACAAAAAAGGAGCTGTGAAAAATTCTCACAACTCCTTTTGTTTAACCTGAGACACCCGGGACTCGAACCCGGGACAACTTGATTAAAAGTCAAGTGCTCTACCACCTGAGCTAGTATCCCATAAATCAGTATAGATAAAACAAAATGCCTTGGACCGGAATCGAACCAGTGACACGAGGATTTTCAGTCCTCTGCTCTACCAACTGAGCTACCAAGGCATAAATTGCGGGGACAGGATTTGAACCTGCGACCTCCGGGTTATGAGCCCGACGAGCTTCCAGACTGCTCTACCCCGCGTTAATATATAAACTCATCAGAAGCGGGGTACCGTCTCTGATGCAAAACAAATGGGGGAAGGTGGATTCGAACCACCGAAGGCGGTGCCAGCAGATTTACAGTCTGTCCCCTTTGGCCACTCGGGAATTCCCCCTCACTTGCTGTTTTAGGCACAGCAAAAGCCGATGATCGGACTCGAACCGATAACCTGCTGATTACAAATCAGCTGCTCTGCCAATTGAGCCACATCGGCATATTGTGTAAAATGGGACCTATAGGGCTCGAACCTATGACCCTCTGCTTGTAAGGCAGATGCTCTCCCAGCTGAGCTAAGATCCCATAAGCAATACACACATATTATACTGTATTCAGATGACTTTGTCAAGCTTTTCAACCTTTCAAACATCTGAGCGACCCGGATCGGACTCGAACCGACGACCTCCGCCGTGACAGGGCGGCGCTCTAACCAACTGAGCCACCAGGCCAAACTGAAGATATACCTTCAAAACCACATATCAAACACCATCTATCCATTTCCAACCAATCCGACTTGTTGGTTAAACCCTCGACCGATTAGTAACAGTCAGCTAAGTATGTTGCCACACTTACACCTCTGCCCTATCTACCTCGTCGTCTTCAAGGGGTCTTACTACTTGCGTATGAGATATCTCATCTTGAGGGGGGCTTCACGCTTAGATGCCTTCAGCGTTTATCCCGGCCCGACTTGGCTACCCTGCGATGGGGTTGCTCCCCAACAGGTGCACCAGCGGTCAGTCCATCCCGGTCCTCTCGTACTAAGGACAGCTCCTCTCAAATATCTTACGCCCACGCCGGATAGGGACCGAACTGTCTCACGACGTTCTGAACCCAGCTCGCGTACCGCTTTAATGGGCGAACAGCCCAACCCTTGGGACCGACTTCAGCCCCAGGATGCGATGAGCCGACATCGAGGTGCCAAACCACTCCGTCGATGTGAACTCTTGGGAGTGATAAGCCTGTTATCCCCAGGGTAGCTTTTATCCGTTGAGCGATGGCAATCCCACTTTATACCACCGGATCACTAAGTCCTACTTTCGTACCTGCTCCACCCGTCGGTGTCGCAGTCAAGCTCCCTTCTGCCTTTGCACTCTTTGAATGGTTTCCGACCATTCTGAGGGAACCTTTGAGCGCCTCCGATACCCTTTCGGAGGCGACCGCCCCAGTCAAACTCCCCATCTGACAGTGTCCCCCACCCGGATCACGGGCGCAGGTTAGAAATCCAATCATACAAGGGTGGTATCCCAACAGCGGCTCTGCAAAGACTGGCGTCCTTGCTTCTTCGCCTCCCACCTATCCTGTACAGGTATAATCGAATCCCAGTATCAAACTAGAGTAAAGCTCCATGGGGTCTTTCCGTCCTGGCGCAGGTAACCAGCATCTTCACTGGTACTTCAATTTCACCGGGTGCATTGTTGAGACAGTGCTCAAATCATTACGCCTTTCGTGCGGGTCGGAACTTACCCGACAAGGAATTTCGCTACCTTAGGACCGTTATAGTTACGGCCGCCGTTTACTGGGGCTTCAATTCAAAGCTTCGTTGCCTGACTTCTCCTCTTAACCTTCCAGCACCGGGCAGGCGTCAGCCCATATACCTCACCTTTCGGTTTCGCATAGACCTGTGTTTTTGCTAAACAGTTGCTTGAGCCTATTTTCTGTGGCCATCCCGGAGGATGGCACCCCTTCTCCCGAAGTTACGGGGTCATTTTGCCGAGTTCCTTAACAATGCTTCTCCCGCCGGCCTTAGGATTCTCTCCTCATCCACCTGTGTCGGTTTACGGTACGGGCACTTATTACACAATAGCGGCTTTTCTTGACAGCTCCTTCTCCAACTTCCCTACTTGATTTCGGTCCGCATCACCTATTCCTGTTGCATGGCGGATTTTCCTGCCATACCAGTACTTGGCTTGCCCCAGTCTTTGCATTCCTGGGTTTGGATACGTCTCTGTGTCCCCACATTTCTGATAATAAGCGGTACAGGAATCTAAACCTGTTGTCCATCGACTACGTCTTTCGACCTTGCCTTAGGCCCCGACTTACCCAGAGCAGATCAGCTTTACTCTGGAAACCTTAGATATTCGGCCTGAAGGATTCTCACCTTCATTTCGCTACTCATTCCGGCATTCTCTCTTTTTATTACTCCACTGCTCCTTATCGGTACAGCTTCTACGCCTATAAAAATGCTCCTCTACCAATGTATTGCTACATTCCTAAGCTTCGGTGTTGTGTTTTAGCCCCGGACATTTTCGGCGCAAGACCTCTCGACTAGTGAGCTATTACGCACTCTTTGAATGTGTGGCTGCTTCTAAGCCAACATCCTAGTTGTCTCTGAAATCTCACATCCTTTTCCACTGAACACATACTTTGGGACCTTAGCTGTAGGTCTGGGCTCTTTCCCTTTTGACTACCCAACTTATCTCGTGCAGTCTGACTCCTGTTCATCATTTCGATGGCATTCGCAGTTTGATATCTCTTAGTAAGCTTTGACGCCCCCTTAAGAATTCAGAGCTCTACCTCCATGAAACTAAAACAAGGCTAGTCCTAAAACTATTTCGAGGAGAACCAGCTATCTCCGGGTTCGATTGGAATTTCTCCCCTATCCACACCTCATCACCACCCTTTTCAACGGATGTGTGTTCGGTCCTCCATTCACTTTTACGCGAACTTCAACCTGGACATGGATAGATCACCCGGTTTCGGGTCTACATCCACTGACTATCTCGCCCTATTCAGACTTGGTTTCCCTTCGGCTTCACACCTGTAGTGCTTAACCTTGCCAGTCAATGTAACTCGCCGGACCGTTCTACAAAAAGTACGCGGTTGTGCGTTCATGTATCGCACTTCCACAGCTTGTAAACATAGGGTTTCAGGTTCTCTTTCACTCCCCTCCCGGGGTCCTTTTCACCTTTCCTTCACAGTACTATGCGCTATCGGTCACTAAGGAGTATTTAGCCTTGGGGGGTGGTCCCCCCGACTTCCCACAAGGTTTCTCGTGTCTCGTGGTACTTTGGATCCTGCTCGCTGTCTATTGCTTTCCCATACGCGGCTCTCACGCTTATTGCCAGCTTTTCCAAAACTGTTCTGGTAACAAATCGACTCACTTGTCGCAGTCCGTAACCCCGCGGTGCACGCACCACGGTTTAGGCTCTTTCGGTTTCGCTCGCCGCTACTCCCAAAATCGAGTTTTCTTTCTTTTCCTCCGGCTACTTAGATGTTTCAGTTCACCGGGTTCCCTTCCATGCGTTATGTATTGGCGCATGGATACTTGGAGTTTGTCCAAGTAGGTTTCCCCATTCAGATATCTACGGATCAATGGATATGTGCTCCTCCCCGTAGCTTTTCGCAGCTTATCACGTCTTTCATCGGCTCTTAGTGCCTAGGCATCCACCCTACGCTCTTTATGTTTAACCAACTTCGTCATCTTCTGCGGTGAAGATCACTTTCTCAGATACTAGCGTGTACCCTGTTGGTCGGTTTGGTTTGTTTCTTTTTTAGGATATTAAATCATCGCGATTTAATATCACCTCGGATGTCTAAAATATTTAATCAAATATTCTAAATCTGTTTGATATGCAGTTTTCAAGGTACATCTGGCTGATTTATCAGCCATCAAAAAATTTGAATCTTCAAATCCTCTGATCACTCATAAATCTTTTTTTAATCCGGCACCCACCTACTCTCCCATACCGTCTCCAGTATAGTACCCTCGGCCGCTTAAGTCTTCACCATCGTGTTCGGGATGGGAACGGGTGTTACCCCTAAGCGCATCGGCACCGGAAATCTCTCCCCTATCAATTAAAGATTAAACAGTACCCACAACCCCTACTTCTTCCTTAGAAAGGAGGTGATCCAGCCGCACCTTCCGATACGGCTACCTTGTTACGACTTCACCCCAGTTATCCTCCCTGCCTTCGGCAGCTCCCTCCTTGCGGTTGGGTCACTGACTTCGGGCATTGATGACTCCCATGGTGTGACGGGCGGTGTGTACAAGACCCGGGAACGTATTCACCGCAGCATGCTGATCTGCGATTACTAGCGATTCCAGCTTCATGTAGGCGAGTTGCAGCCTACAATCCGAACTGAGACGTTATTTTTGTGATTCGCTTGACCTCGCGGTTTCGCTTCACTTTGTTTACGCCATTGTAGCACGTGTGTAGCCCAAATCATAAGGGGCATGATGATTTGACGTCATCCCCACCTTCCTCCAGGTTATCCCTGGCAGTCTCCCTAGAGTGCCCATCTGACTGCTGGCTACTAAGGACAAGGGTTGCGCTCGTTGCGGGACTTAACCCAACATCTCACGACACGAGCTGACGACAACCATGCACCACCTGTATCCGTTGTCCCGAAGGAAAGTCCCCATTACGGAACGGTCAACGGTATGTCAAGACTTGGTAAGGTTCTTCGCGTTGCTTCGAATTAAACCACATGCTCCACCGCTTGTGCGGGTCCCCGTCAATTCCTTTGAGTTTCATTCTTGCGAACGTACTCCCCAGGTGGAATACTTAATGCGTTAGCGGCGGCACCGAAAGACTATGTCCCCCGACACCTAGTATTCATCGTTTACCGCGTGGACTACCAGGGTATCTAATCCTGTTTGCTCCCCACGCCTTCGAGCCTCAACGTCAGTTATCGTCCAGTAAGCCGCCTTCGCCACCGGTGTTCCTCCCAATATCTACGCATTTCACCGCTACACTGGGAATTCCACTTACCTCTCCGACACTCTAGCTTCACAGTTTCCAAAGCAGTCCCGGGGTTAAGCCCCGGGATTTCACTTCAGACTTGCCAAGCCGTCTGCGCTCCCTTTACACCCAGTAAATCCGGATAACGCTTGCCCCCTACGTATTACCGCGGCTGCTGGCACGTAGTTAGCCGGGGCTTCTTAGTCAGGTACCGTCATTTTCTTCCCTGCTGATAGAGCTTTACATACCGAAATACTTCTTCACTCACGCGGCGTCGCTGGATCAGGGTTCCCCCCATTGTCCAATATTCCCCACTGCTGCCTCCCGTAGGAGTTTGGGCCGTGTCTCAGTCCCAATGTGGCCGATCACCCTCTCAGGTCGGCTACTGATCGTCGCCTTGGTAGGCCTTTACCCCACCAACTAGCTAATCAGACGCGGGTCCATCTTGCACCACCTCAGTTTTTACCCCCGTACCATGCGGTACTGTGGTCTTATGCGGTATTAGCAGTCGTTTCCAACTGTTGTCCCCCTGTGCAAGGTAGGTTACCCACGCGTTACTCACCCGTCCGCCACTCAGTCTGTCATTCTTCCACCCGAAGGTCTCCAAACAACAGCTTCGTTCGACTTGCATGTGTTAAGCACGCCGCCAGCGTTCATCCTGAGCCAGGATCAAACTCTCATGTTTAAGTTTTTGATCTAGGTCATGATTGCACTAGCAATTTGTATCCTATGATTACTGAAGCTTTGTTTTCACAAAGCCAAAGGTTTTATTACATTCTTGAAATTCTTATAAGAAATTTCAGGGTTATGTGTACTGTTTAATCTTTAATTTTCAAGGTTCTTTGTTGTCACCTCATCAGCGACTCAGTTATCTTATCATATTGTATCTCAGCTGTCAACAACTTTTTTAATTTTTTTAAAAAATAAAAAAATTAATACAATTATCAAAGATAACGAACGGAGAAAGAGGGATTTGAACCCTCGCGCCGGTTGCCCGACCTACACCCTTAGCAGGGGCGCCTCTTCGGCCTCTTGAGTATTTCTCCTGTGCATTTGTAAGTGCAGAGAACAGTATATCGAATATTAAAACAATTGTCAACTACTATTTCATCTTTTTTTGTTTTTTCTGCACTTAAATGCAATGTCAAAACAACCAACTAGCTATTCGTCTCTCTATTCATCTCTAGTATCACGCACTTTTGCAATGCTAGCCACACGTATATTAGAATCCCGATTGACATCCATTAGTTTAACACCAGAAGTATTTCGTCCAATGATAGAAATTCCTGATACCTCCATTCGGATCATAACGCCCTCATTTGTAATGAGCAAGATCTCTCTTCCCTCGTCCACTAACTTTGAACCAATCAATTTTCCTGTTTTTTCTGTCACCTTGTAACAGCGATTTCCCATGCCGCCTCGATGCTGGTTGCCAAACTCACTGACATAGGTTCTCTTACCCATACCAAATTCTGAAACTGTCAACAAACATTCCCCCTGAGAAACCAATTGTACACCAATTACCTCATCATCTGTGGATAACCCCATGCCCCGAACACCTCGAGAAGTTCTTCCCACACTGCGAACTTCGTTCTCTGCAAATCGGATAGCCTGACCATTCCTTGACACCATCAAAATATCTTCACAACCATTTGTGGCCTTGACCTCAATTAATTCATCCCCCTCATTGAGTGTAATAGCATTGAGACCTGTCTTTCGAATATTGTCATACTCTGAAATCCTTGACTTTTTGACCATGCCATATTTTGTTGCCATAAATAAATATTTATCGTTTTCACTATTCTCCAAAGGAATCATTGCTGTAATCTTTTCCCCTGGCTGAAGTTGAAGAAGATTGACAATTGCTGTTCCTCTTGCCGTTCGTCCCGCCTCAGGAATTTTATAGCCCTTAATTTTATATACTCGTCCTGTGTTGGTGAAAAAATTAATTTCATTGTGCGTAGAGGTCATAAAGATATCTTCGATAAAGTCATCATCAATCGTTTGCATCCCAATAATGCCTTTTCCACCACGATTTTGTGCTTTAAAGTGATCTGGACTCATTCTTTTGATATAACCAAACTTTGTCATAGCCACTACAATATCCTCTTGTGGAATGAGATCTTCATCATCTATCTCATCATCAATGCCAAAGGTCGTTCTTCGATCATCCCCATACTTTTGTGCAATGGCTAAAATCTCCTCCCTAATCAAGCCCAAGAGCTTTGTTTCATCGCCTAAAATCTCATCATAGCTGCGAATCTTATCCATCAACTCACTATATTCATTTTCTAGCCTCTGGCGTTCTAGTCCAGTCAATGCCTTCAATCTCATATCAACAATGGCTTGAGCCTGAGCATCCGAAAGCTGATATTTTTCAATGAGTTCTTGTTTAGCCAACTGTACACTTTGACTGCCACGAATTAAACGAATAATCTCATCAATATGATCAAGAGCAATTAATAACCCCTCTAAGATGTGGGCACGCTCCTTTGCCTTATTTAAGTCATACTTTGTGCGCCTTGTCACCACTTCTTCTTGATGCTTTAAATAGCATTCGAGCATTTCCAAAATATTTAAAACCCTTGGCTGATTGTTGACAAGAGAAAGCATGATAATGCCAAAAGTATCCTGTAATTGTGTGTGACGAAATAATTGATTTAACACAACATTGGCATTGGCATCCTTCTTTAGCTCGATCACAATGCGCATACCCTCTCGATCTGACTCATCTCGAAGATCGGTAATGCCTTCTACTCTCTTTTCTTTGGCTAGCTCTGCAATTTTTTCAATCAACTTTGCCTTATTCACAAGATAAGGCAATTCGTGCACAATGATTCTTGGTTTTCCATTTGGCAAATTCTCAATCTCTGTCACCGCACGCATCTTTATCTTTCCCCGACCTGTGCGATAAGCACTCTCAATGCCACTTCGCCCAAGAATTTGTGCTCCTGTTGGAAAATCTGGTCCCTTTAAGACACCAAGAATATCATCAATGCTTGTCTGTACACCCAAAATCTTGTCATCAATAATCTTTTCTACCGCACCAATAACCTCGCGAAGATTGTGTGGTGGAATATTGGTGGCCATACCTACGGCAATACCCGTTGTTCCATTTACCAAAAGATTTGGAAAGCGAGATGGCAAAACAACGGGCTCTTTTTCTGTCTCATCAAAGTTTGGCGCAAAATCTACCGTGTCTTTATTGATGTCCGCAAGCATTTCCATCGCAATTTTTGACAGCCTGGCCTCCGTATATCGCATAGCTGCTGCACCATCCCCATCAATCGATCCAAAATTTCCATGACCATCAACTAGTGGATAGCGCATAGACCAATCCTGTGCCATATTGACGAGAGAGCCATAAATAGACGAATCACCATGTGGATGATACTTACCCATGGTATCACCGACAATACGCGCACATTTTCGATGTGGCTTGTCTGGACCATTGTTTAATTCAATCATAGAAAAAAGAACTCGCCTTTGTACTGGCTTAAGTCCATCCCTTATATCTGGCAACGCTCTCGCTGCAATAACACTCATCGCATAATCGATATAAGATTTCTCCATGGTTTTCTTTAAGTCAATCTCATGAACTTTATCGAAAACATTTGGTTTCATAAAGTGTTCTCCCCTCTTAGATATCTAAATTCTTAACATACTTTGCATTTTCTTCGATAAACTCTCGCCTAGGCTCAACTTGATCTCCCATCAGTGTCGTGAAAGTCAAATCCAGCTCCGAAGTGCTATCTTCATCAATCATCACCTTGAGTAAGACTCTGCTCTCTGGATCCATCGTCGTCTCCCAGAGCTGTTCTGCATCCATCTCACCAAGACCTTTATATCTTTGAATTTTATTGCTCTGGTCTCGGCCAACCTCATTTAAAATTTGATTGAGCTGTTCGTCACTATAGGCATACCAAACTTTTTTATTCTTCTCGAGCTTATATAGTGGTGGCTGTGCCAAGTACACATGTCCCTTTTTGATAAGCTCTGGCATAAATCGATAAATAAAGGTCAACATCAATGTATCAATATGTGCACCATCGACATCCGCATCGGTCATAATGATAATTTTATCATAGCGAAGTTTAGAAATATCAAAGTCATTGTGAATTCCCGTTCCAAAAGCGGTAATCATTGCCTTAATCTCGGCATTCCCATAGACACGATCAAGTCTTGCCTTTTCCACATTCAAAATTTTTCCACGAAGTGGCAAAATCGCCTGTGTCTCTCTTTTTCTTGCTGACTTTGCAGAACCACCAGCCGAATCACCCTCGACAATAAAAATCTCACACTCTTGAGGTATTTTGCTCGAGCAATCAGCCAGTTTTCCTGGAAGTGACATTCCATCAAGAGCTGATTTTCTTCTTGTGATATCCCTTGCCTTTCTTGCGGCAACTCTAGCTCTTTGTGCATTAATTGATTTTTCACAAATTTGCCTTGCCACCATTGGATTTTGCTCGAGAAAATAAGTCAACTGTTCACTGACAACACTGTTGACTGCGGTGGCCGCCTCTGAATTTCCAAGCTTTTGTTTGGTCTGTCCCTCAAATTGGGGATTTTTTACCTTCACAGAAATAATGGCCGTCAATCCCTCTCGGATATCCTCACCCGAAAGGTTATTTTCTGATTCCTTTAGCAATTTATTTTTTCTTGCATAGTCATTCAATGTCTTTGTCAGAGCATTTTTAAATCCTGTAAGATGTGTTCCGCCCTCTGGGGTATTGATATTATTGACAAAGCTATAAATATTTTCTGTGTAAGCATCATTGTGCTGCATAGAGACTTCGACATAGACATCCTCTCTTTCTCCCTCACAATAAATTGTGTCGCTATAGAGTGGAGTCTTTCCACGATTGAGGTATTGAACAAATTCCTTAACGCCTCCCTCATAGTGAAATTCATCATGTCGTTTTTCTTCTCGATCATCTGTCAAGGTAATCCTCAAGCCCTTAGTCAAAAATGCGGTTTCTCTAAGACGAGTTCTGAGGATATCATACTCATACACTGTTTCCTCAAAGATTTCTTTATCTGGCAGAAAAGTCACTTCCGTTCCTGCCTTCTCTTTTGCACACTCTCCCGTAATCCTCATTTCCTTGACAATAGAGCCACGAGAAAACAAAACCTCATAGATTTTTCCATCTCTGTACACCTTGGCCTTAGTCCACTCGGACAGGGCATTGACCACTGAAGCACCCACTCCATGTAATCCGCCCGACACCTTATATCCATCACCACCAAATTTTCCACCGGCATGCAGGGTTGAAAAGACAACTTCTAGTGCTGGGCGCCCAGCCTTTTTTTGTGTATCTACAGGAATTCCACGACCATTGTCCACAACAGTAATGGAGTTATCCACATTGATGGTCACATCAATCTGCGTACAAAATCCGGCGAGTGCCTCATCCACAGAGTTATCCACAATCTCATAGACAAGGTGATGCAATCCTCTCGAAGATATGGATCCAATATACATACCTGGTCTCTTTCTCACTGCTTCTAGACCCTCTAATATCTGAATTTGGGAAGCATCATAATTCATATTTTTCTCCTTTTCTGATCCGGCGTCACTTTTCCTTGTATCACCTGAAATACTTGATCAACATTGAGATTCAAATGCCAAAAATCATCTAAACCTGTGCAAGTAATCACTGTTTGGATATGCTTTATTGAATTTAAGAGATATCTTTGCCGATGGATATCTAACTCAGAAAGCACATCGTCTAGTAGCAAAATGGGGTAATCCCCAGCAACTTGTTTGACAAGCTCTATTTCAGAAAGTTTCAAAGAGAGAGCAGCACTGCGCTGCTGTCCCTGTGAACCGTATTTTTTTAAATCAATTCTTTTTTCACTTTGATCTGTCACTTGAAAGGACAAATCGTCTCGGTGCGGACCGACATTGGTCATCTTGTATTTTAAGTCATTCTCCCTTGACTGCAAAATAGCCTGTGCAAAATTTTTTTCCTGCACATTTTTCTCATAGCCAATGACCAGCTTTTCTCTTTCCCCCGAGATGCGATAATGCACTTTATCCACAATTTCATTGAGCTGTGCAATAAATTGTTCACGATATTTGATTACTTCTCCACCATAGTGGATAAGTTGCCTGTCCCAGACATCCAGTGTGTCCATCAACTCCTTCTGAAAGGCAATCTCCTTGAGCAACTTATTGCGCTGTTCCAAGGTCTTATTATAGCTGATAAGTGCATGAACATAAAGCTTATTGAGCTGACAAAGTTCAAAATCGATAAAACGCCTGCGTTCTGCTGGTCCGCTTTTAATTAAATTTAAATCCTCTGGTGAAAAACAAATGACATTGACAATGCCAAAGAGCTCACTTGCTCTTTTGATGGGAATGCCATTGACAGCGATCCCCTTTGCTTTATTTTTCTTCAAGTGCATATCTAAGCGATATTTTGACTCTGATTTTTGGATCAAGAGCTTAATGTGTGCTTCTTCTTCACCAAAGCGAATCATTTCTCGATCTTTTCCACTGCGATGTGAACGAGCTGTGGCACAAATATAAATTGCCTCAAGGATATTGGTCTTTCCCTGAGCATTGTCCCCATAAAACAAATTAATTCCTGGGGAAAGTACAAGAGAAAGATCTTCGTAGTTCCTAAAATTTTTAAGCTCCAACGATACAATAATCATGATTTTCGAATGTAAAAACATCACCAGCTCTCAATTTTTTTCCGCGCTGATATTCCACTTGTGCATTGACCTTAACTAGTCCATCCCGTATAGCATATTTGGCATCTGAGCCCATAGAAAATTCTCCAGTCAGCTTTAGAGCCTGCTCTAACTTGATATAGTCATCTTTGATTTTAATTTCTGTCATTTTTTCCCCCCGATTACACAACAAAATTTACTGGAAGTACAAGATAGGTGTAATTGCCATCACTATCTCGGATAAAACAAGGTGCCTTTGAATTGGTCATGTAGATGTCAATATATTCGTCATCAATCACTTTTAAGGCATCGATTAAAAATTTAGGATTAAATGCAATCATCAAGTCCTTTCCCGTCTTTATGGCCTCAATCTCGTCATCCATTGAACCAGCACTTGATTTGACCGTTGTCTTGACCACACCATCTTTGATATCCAAAATAATTGGCTTGTGATCGTTTTCTTTGATCAAAATTGTGGCTGAATCAATGGTCGATAAAAATTTATTTTTGTTGACATTAATTTTTAACTCATAGTCTGAAGAGAGCATGTGCTCAATTTTGAAATACTGCCCTTCGATCAATCGAGAGACCACAATGGTGTTGTCAAACTCAAAAAGAATGTGGTTTGTAGAAAAATAAATGCGAATCTCTTTTTCATTGTCTCCACTGATGATACGGCTAATTTCGTTTAGTGTTTTTCCAGGGACAATAACCTTCATGTCGTCATAATTTTCTCTCAAGAGGATATTTCGAATCGAAATGCGATGTCCATCCAAGGTGACAAACTTTGCAATATTTTCATGAACTTCAATGAGTTCTCCACACATCATTTTGTTGCTATCGTTGACCGCTGCTGAAAAGAGTGTTTGGCGAATAACCTCTTTGAGTGTAAATTGAGAGAGCGTAATAAAGTGATTCTTCTCGATGTAGGGCAAGTAAGAAAATTCTTCCCCATCGAGTCCCTGAATTTGAAATACAGCTTTTCCACAGCGAATCTTTGTCAATCCCTGTGTGATGGTCTCGATATAAACAGGTTCTCCTCCTCCTTCAAGTTTTCGAATGATGTCACAAATGAGTTTTGCTTCAAGTGCAATCTTTCCAGGTTCGATAATATTTCCTTCGACTTTGGTTTCAATGCCAAGCTCCATGTCATTTCCAGTGAGTTTGATTTCACCAGTTGTGGCATCAAAGAGAATACACTCCAAGATTGTGCTTGTGGTTTTTGTGGGAACAGCTTTTGAAACAGTATTGAGTGCTGTCAAAAGTTGCTCTTTGTTAAATGTTAAAATCATAGCGTAAAGTCCTTTCTGTAGTGTGCGTATGCACTGAAAATATAAGATAATAATTCGTAGTAGTAGTAGGGGCTGTGGATACTGTGGATAACTCATAAAAATCAGCCAAATAGGCGGTGTTGAAGGCAGTTTTTATTGTGGATAACTTGTGGATAACTTGTGGATAACTTTGTCTCATTGTGGATAAATTTTTTTCTTAATGATGTCGATGGTGTTACTCAACTCACTATTGCTCTTGATATCCATGGATATTTTTTTAGAACCATGAATGATAGTGGCGTGATCCCTTCCACCAAAAGATTTTCCAATTTGGATGAGTGGAGAATCCGTCAAGATGCTACACAAATACATGGCAATTTGGCGTGGATAGGTGATTTCCTTCGTCCGCTTTTGACCAATTAAATCATCAGAACTCAAACCATAGTGCTCGGCCACAACCTGCAAGATAAGCTCTGGTGTAATTTGAGATGGAGCAGCAGGGCTAATTAAGTCATGTAGGACATCTTGAGCAAGCTGAAGATTGATTTCTCTATTGTCTAGTCTTCCCATAGCTACAATCTTTGTGAGTGCTCCTTCAAGTTCTCGAATATTGCTGTTGATATGAGTGGCAATATATTTGATTACCTCATTGTCAATATTCATCCCCTCAAGCTCTTCCTTCTTTCTCAGAATCGCCATTCTAGTCTCATAATCTGGAGGTTGTATATCTACACTAAGTCCCCATTCAAAACGCGATCTTAAGCGTTCCTCGAGCGTCTCAAAGTCCTTTGGTGGCTTATCCGAAGAAATGATAATTTGTTTTTTTGCTTCGTGCAAGGCGTTAAAGGTGTGAAAGAATTCTTCTTGGGTACTTTCCTTGCCAATAATAAACTGAATGTCGTCAATTAAAAGCACATCATTGTTTCGGTATTTATTCCGAAATTCTGTGGAAGAATAGTCATTGCGATTGCGAATGGACTCGATGAGTTCATTGGTAAAGGTTTCACTTGTTACATACAAAATCTTTGCCTTTGGATTGTTTTCTAGAATAAAATTGGCAATAGAATGCATTAAATGCGTCTTTCCAAGTCCGACACCACCATATAAAAAGAGTGGGTTGTAAATCTCACCAGGAGACTCTGCAACGGCTAAAGAAGCGGCATGGGCGATGTTATTACTCTTGCCGACAACAAATGTATTAAAGGTATATTTGGGATTGAGATTGGCACTGTTAAGAATTTGGGCATCTACAGTGCTTTTTAGCTTTTTCGTAGGTGTAGATGAGTTGCTCTTTTGAGCATCTTCTTCTGTCTCAAAGACGATTTCACATCGACAACCCGTCTTTTCTTGTATGGCAACATTGAGTAAAAAAGAATATTTTCTGTTGACATAGTTGACAAATTGCTGTTCTGGAACGATGATGTGTAAGATATTCTCTCCCTCGCTGTTGGTTTCGATATGGTGAGGCTTGATGGGCAAAATCCAAGTTTTGTAGGAGACATCAGACAAGTCATATTCGTCTCGCAAAAAGGAGATAATGTCCTCCCATTTCGATGTAATGATGTCAATCATAGTGGTGTGTTTTCTCCTTTATTTATAAGAGGCCCGTATAAACGGACCTCTATGTTTTCTATATTATAGCAAACATAGAAAAGGTTCGCAACGAGGGATTAAAAGTTGTCCACAGAATTGTGGATAAGTCTGTGGATAAGCTGTGGACAGATTGTGGATAAAAGTTATCCACAGAAGTTATCCACAAGTTATCCACAATAAAAAGATCTTTAACGAATAGTTGGAGGGGACAATTGTGGATACTGTGGATAACTTTATTTCGCATAAAATGGTGGGGTAGAGATAGTTATCCACAAGTTATCCACAGACTTATCCACAATATTGAGAAAAGTTATCCACAGTCTGTGGATAACTTTATCCACAATTAGACGCACCGTCTAAAAAGTCAAAATGTGGATAACTTTGTGGATAACTTTTGTGCAGAGAAGGAAAAAATGTGATAAAATTGAGTGAAAAAATGAAGGAGGAGTTTATGGGTAAAAAAGTGAGGTATGAACATACCAAGGAGTTGGTATTGATGTCGGTATTTATTGCAATTATTGTAATACAGGCTGTGATTCCATTTTTGGGATTTATTCCTATTGGAGCGATGAATGCAAGTTTAATTCAAGTGACTGTGGCTATTGGTGCGATTTTACTTGGTCCAAAATGTGGAGCAGGACTTGGATTTACATTTGGGCTAGTCAGTATTTGGAAGAATACTTTTATGCCAAATCCAACATCATTTTGCTTTTCTCCGTTTGTCAGCACTGGAGGATTTCACGGGGATATTAGAAGTTTAGTCATCAGTTTAATTCCAAGAATTGGCATTGGGCTTGGAGCTTGGTATGTTTACCATTTCTTTAGCAAAAGAGGTAAACAAAAAATAGGATTGCTTGTCGGTGGAGCTATTGCTTCATTGATCAATACAATTTTAGTTATGGGCTTTATTTATTTATTTTTTGGTCGCCAATATGCCCATGCAACGAATCGGGCGATGAAAGGAATGATTGTCTTTATCATGGGTGTGATTGGCACCCAGGGAGTACTTGAGGCCGTTGTCACCGCAGTCATTACTTTTGGCGTAGTGACATCCCTGTTAAAAGCACGGAATCATCAATAAAATACTTGACTTTGACATAGCCATTCTATATAATGGGCTAGAATGTTTATTAAAAATATAAGGAAAAGTCTCGTATGAATATGAGCATTAGAGTTTAAGAGGAGGTAATCGACTTATGAAGATGACATTTCAGCCAAAGAAAAGACAGCGTTCTAAGGTTCACGGCTTCAGAGCAAGAATGAGTTCTCCAGGTGGTAGAAAAGTTTTAGCTGCCAGAAGAGCTAAGGGAAGAGCTAAATTATCAGCATAATCTTTTTAGTCAATGGGCGAGAATGAAGCGAGTGCGTAAGGGATGGTCTTTTGACTGTCCCTTATTTTGCGTAAGAGATTTTATGACGAATGGAGTTTGAATATGAAAAGATTTCCTTCTATACATTCCAATAAAGATTTTCAAATAGTTTATCACAGGGGGAAATCTGCAGGGAATCGAACACTTGTCATGTATATTTTTCCAAATCAAACTGAAAAAAATCGGCTGGGAATATCGGTATCGAAGAAGGTGGGCAATAGCATTGTGCGTCACCGAATATCGAGGCAACTTCGGGAGATTTTTCGCTTGAATAGTGAAAAAGTTTTGCAAGGATACGAAATTGTGACAATTGTCAAGGTTGCAGCAGCAGATGCAGATTATCACAAATTGGAAGCGGCATATTTACATTTGTGTAAAATACAGGGGATTTTAAAATGATTCGAAATTTATTTGTATTTTTAATTCGTCTCTACCAAAAGTATCTTTCTCCTTTAAAGAGAAATACACATTGCATATACACACCTACCTGCTCGGAGTATGCAATTCAAGCATTACAAAAGCACGGCCTAGTCAAGGGTTCACTTTTAGCTGCTTGGAGAATTTTAAGATGCAATCCATTTGCAAAAGGTGGTTATGACCCTGTTCCATAGGGATAGATTGAATAACTTTAGGAGGTAAAAAATTGGATTTGACACTTTTAATGGAAACCAATGTAGTTGCTAGCTTTGGCTTCCACCCAATTCAATGGATTGGTCAGTTGCTTGGTGTCATCATGGATGGGATTTTTAGGGTAACAAGTGCCGTAGGAATTATGAACATTGGACTTTGTATTATTATCTTTACGATTTTAGTGAATGTCTTAATGATTCCACTGACAATCAAGCAGCAAAAATCACAAAAATTGATGGCGGTTATGCAACCAGAAATTCAAGCCATTCAAAAGAAGTATAAGGGAAAGCAGGACCAGCAATCCCTAGCTAGACAGCAGGCAGAAACGAGGGCAGTCTATGAAAAGTATGGCACGAGTATGGCCGGTGGTTGTCTTCCACTTGTGATCCAATTGCCAATTCTCTTTGGTCTATATCGTGTAATTTATAATATTCCTGCTTATGTTCCAAGTGTAAAGGTCTATTTTTCAAATGTGGCCAATGCATTGATGCAGCAGGGAGATTATGTCAATCAGATTGCAGATTTAGCAAAGGCTGCAAAGATGCCAATTGAGCGATATGATTATACCCAGGTAAATCACCTGATTAATTTGCTCTATAAATTTAATCCTGCAAACTGGACAAAATTAAAGGAAATTTTCCCGGCGTTACAGGATGTCCTTGCGGCCAATGTTCCAGCGATTGAGCGAATGAATTCTTTCTTGGGATTGAATTTATCTCAACAGCCATTTCAAGGATTTGTGCCAAATCCAGCGTGGATTATTCCAATTTTGTCTGGTTTGACCCAGTGGTATTCAACAAAACAGATGAGTCAGTCACAGTCTGCGGGAAATAATGATGAGAACATGATGGCTCAGCAGATGAAGACAATGAATACCATGATGCCATTGATGTCAGTATTTTTCTGTTTTACATTGCCAGCAGGTGTTGGCATTTACTGGATTGCCTCAGCACTTGCACGTATTATTATTCAGGCGATTGTCAATAATCACTTGAATAAAATTGATATGGAAACAATGGTACAGCAAAATATTGAGAAGGCAAATAAAAAGAGGGAGAAAAAGGGTCTACCTCCACAGACAGTAAGTAAGGCTGCAATTATCAATGCAAAAAACATTGAAAAAAGGCAGGAGGAAGAGGAGCACAAGCTCGAGGAGAAGAGAGAAAAATCGGCGATACAGGTAAAAGATTCTACAGAGTACTATAACAAAAATGCAAAGCCAGGATCGCTTTCGGCAAAGGCCAATATGGTGGCAAAATATGATGAAAAAGTTGCTGCTAAGAAGAGGAAGAATCAAAATCCAAATGATTAAGGAGGATTTCCATGGGAAAGGTCGTAGTTTCAGCGAAGACATATGATGAGGCCGTCACAAAGGCCCTAATTGAACTTTCAACAACCTCAGAACATGTGGAATTTAACGTGCTCGAAAAGGGAAGCAATGGTTTTTTGGGCATTGGAGCAAAACCTTGGATTATTGAGGCTAGCACAAAGCAAGAACAACCAAAGGATATCGAAGGGGCTGTACAAAAGCTGGTACAAGAAAAGGAGCCAGTGCTCGAAGTACTTGAGGTGAAGGAACCTGTGTTGGTGGCCAGTGAGGTGATGGATGGAATACAAGAACCTGAATTGCCAGAATTGGTTAAAGTGCAGGAAGAAAATGATGTGGAGGACTATGCGAGAACTTTTTTGACTGAACTTTTTGATGCAATGCACTTAAATGTCAGTTACCAAATGAACTATCAGCCAGATTTGAGAGCATTGGACATTGTTATGCTTAGCTCCGATGATATGGGTGGTGTTATTGGAAAAAGAGGGCAGACCCTTGATGCCTTGCAATATTTGGTCAGTTTGGTTGTGAACAAGCATACGAAGGAGTATGTGCGTGTCAAATTAGATACAGAAAATTACAGGGCAAAGCGCAGGGAAAAGCTGGATAGCTTGGCAAGAAGTATTGCGATTAAGGTAAAAAGATCGGGAGAAGAGATTGCATTGGAGCCGATGAACTCCTATGAAAGAAGGATTATTCACAGTGCATTGCAAAATCATACCCATGTGGCGACAAGGTCAGAGGGAGTAGATCCCCATCGCTTTGTTGTGATTTATCCGAAGAAGGGCCAAAGAACCAAAAGGACAAGAGAAAAATAATGTAGAGAGCCTTGTGAAAGAGGGCTGTTGAATTTTTGCACATGGCAGGAATTTAATGGCTCTCTTTTTGTATAGGAGGGAAAAATGAGAACGACAGATACAATTGCAGCAATTGCAACGCCAATGAGTGAAAGTGGAATCGGTATTGTCCGATTGAGTGGGGAAGACGCCATTGAAATTGCAGACAAAATTTTTCGTGGACGAAGACCACTAAAGGAAGAGAAAACCTATACCATACACTATGGACATGTTGTGGAAGATGGAGAAGTGATTGATGAGGTCTTGGTGATGTTAATACGTGCACCAAAGAGTTTCACAGGGGAAGACACGGTGGAGTTTGATTGTCACGGCGGAGTGTTGGTTGTGCAAAGAGTGTTGGAGGCTCTTTTGCGTGCAGGAGCCAATCTGGCAGAGCCAGGAGAATTTACCAAGCGAGCTTTTTTAAATGGCAAAATGGACTTGGCACAGGCCGAGGCCGTCATTGATATTATTGAAGCGAAGAATACCTATGCCTTACAATCAGGTATGCGACAATTGCGGGGCAGTTTGACGGAAAAAATTTCAAATTTGCGGGCAAAAATTTTGGAAGAGATTGCCTTTATTGAGGCTGCACTTGATGATCCGGAGCACTATAGTCTTGAGCATTATCCAAAAACATTGAAAAAAAAGTTAGCTCCTTGGATAGAAGAGATCAATGTACTGATTCGAAGCTATACTGATGGTGTAGTGATGAAGGAAGGCATTGATACGGTGATTCTTGGTCGTCCAAATGCGGGAAAATCCTCACTATTAAATTTATTGGCCAAGAAGGAAAGAGCCATTGTCACAGATATTGCAGGGACAACGAGAGATACTTTGACAGAACATATTAAAATGGCGGGCATTAGTTTAAATATTACAGATACCGCAGGAATCCGACAGAGCGAAGATGTTGTGGAGCAAATTGGGGTGAGTAAGGCAAAACTGGCAGCAGAGGATGCAGATCTTGTCCTTTGTGTGCTCGATGGATTGGAAGAATTGAGCGAAGATGATCGAGAGATTCTCCAGTCAATTCAAAATAAAAAGGCAATTGTGCTGGTCAATAAGTCGGATAAAGAAACGGTACTTCATTTAGACAAGGTTAGGGAGCACACAGCACACAAGGTCATTGCATTTTCTGCAAAGGAAGGGACGGGAAGTAAAGAGATGGAAGATGCAATTAAGGAAATGTTTTATCACGGAAAGATTAATTTTAATGATCAGGTTTATGTCACGAATATTCGTCACAAAGAATGCTTAGAGGAGGCAAAGGACTCATTGGAAATGGTATTACAGAGTATTGCCGAGGGACAGCCAGAAGACTTTTTTTCTATTGACTTACTCAATGCCTATGAATTGCTTGGAAGCATTACAGGAGAGACTATGGAAGATGATGTGGTCAATGAAATTTTTAGTAAATTTTGTATGGGAAAGTAGGTTTGAATATGACAGTAGTAGAAGAAAGTTATGATGTGGTGATTGTCGGGGCAGGGCATGCCGGTTGTGAGGCTGCACTCGCCTGTGCAAGACTCGGACTGGAGACCATTGTATTTACCATTAGTGTGGATGCCATTGCAATGATGCCGTGTAATCCCAATATTGGTGGAACATCCAAGGGACATCTTGTGCGAGAGCTTGATGCACTTGGTGGAGAGATGGGAAAGAATATTGATAAGACCTTTATACAATCAAAAATGCTCAATGCTTCCAAGGGACCTGCCGTTCACTCACTGCGTGCACAGGCGGATAAGCAGGCCTATTCCAATGCGATGAGAAAGGTAATGGAAAATACAGATCATTTGACCATTCGCCAGGGAGAGGTCACAGAATTGATTATTGAAAATAAAAAATGTGTAGGTGTAAAAACTTTTTCAGGTGCAATTTATCGGGCAAAGGCGGTAGTCCTTGCTACAGGAGTGTATTTGCGTTCTCGCTGTATTTATGGAGAAATTAGTGAGGAGACAGGACCAAATGGACTAAAAAATGCAAAGTATTTGACACAGTCTTTGATGGATGCGGGAATTAAAATGTATCGATTTAAGACAGGAACACCTGCACGTGTGGATGCACGCAGTATTGATTTTTCAAAAATGGAAGAGCAAAGAGGCGATGTCCCAGTAGTTCCATTTTCATTTACCACAGATCCAAAAAGTATTCAAAAAGAGCAAATTAGTTGTTGGTTGACCTATACAGGAAGTAAAACTCATGAGATGATCAGGGAAAATATTCATCGTTCACCGCTTTTTTCAGGGATGATTGAGGGAACGGGTCCAAGATATTGTCCTTCCATAGAGGACAAGGTGATGAAATTTGCAGATAAGGATCGACATCAGATTTTTGTGGAGCCAGAGGGACTTTATACCCATGAGATGTATTTGGGAGGGATGTCCTCTTCTCTTCCAGAGGATGTCCAATATGCAATGATTCACTCCGTGCCTGGACTTGAAAATGCAAAGATTGTCAGAAATGCCTATGCCATTGAGTATGATTGTATTGATGCTAGACAATTAAAGCTTTCCTTGGAATTTCGAGAGATTGAAGGACTCTTTTCGGGAGGGCAATTTAATGGAAGTTCTGGCTATGAGGAGGCCGCAGTACAGGGATTTATGGCAGGTGTCAATGCGGCGATGAAGGTTCTTGGTCGAGAGCGTTTTATTATTGACCGCTCACAGGGATATATTGGTGTGCTCATTGATGACCTTGTGACAAAAGAAAGTCATGAGCCCTATCGAATGATGACTTCTCGATCGGAGTATCGCCTCTTACTTCGTCAGGACAATGCAGATATGCGCTTGACAGAGATGGGCTATGAAATGGGATTGATTTCTGAAGAAAGATATCAGAAGTATTGCAAGAAGAAAGAAGCCATTGAAAAAGAAATCAAGCGATTGGAAGCCATTTATGTCGGAGCAGGGGAAAGGACACAGGAAGTTTTGCTTTCTCATGGGTCGACTCCACTACAGACAAGTGCAACGCTTGCAGAACTCATTCGAAGACCGGAATTAAATTATGAGGCGGTGAGAGATCTTGATCCAGAGCGAGAGGATCTGCCAAAGGATGTGTGTGATCAAGTCAATATCAATATTAAGTATGAGGGATATATTCGCAGGCAGGCACAGCAGGTTCGGCAATTTAAAAAATTAGAAAATAAGAAAATTCCAGTGGACATCGATTATCAAAAGGTCAATAGTCTTCGCATAGAGGCGGTTCAAAAGTTAGAGGCTGTGCGACCAGCATCTATTGGTCAGGCCTCAAGAATTTCTGGTGTTTCGCCAGCAGACATTACCGTGTTGATGGTGTACTTGGAAACTTTGCGGGGAGGAAAATCATGACAGAGGAGTTTAGACAGGAGTTGGAGGAGGGGCTGGCCACAATTCAATTGGCATTGAGTGAGGAACAGATGGAAAAGCTCTATCAATTTTACATTGACCTAATAGAAACCAATAAGGTGATGAATCTCACAGCCATCACGCAGAGAAGAGAAGTGATCTATAAGCATTTTATTGATAGCTTGGCCATTTATTCCTTTTGCCCAGAAATTTTTCAAGGTGGACGAGTGATCGATGTGGGCACAGGAGCTGGATTTCCTGGAATTCCACTGGCAATTGCATTTCCAAATACAAAATTTGTATTGTTGGATAGCCTCAACAAGAGAATCCAATTTATTCACAGTGTGAGTCAAAAATTGGAACTTAAAAATTTGGTGGCTGAACATGGAAGAGCAGAGGACTTTGCAAAAAATCCAGATTATCGAGAGCAATTTGACTATTGTGTGTCGAGAGCAGTTGCTAATCTTTCTACACTTTCGGAATATTGTCTACCCTTTGTAAAAGTTGGAGGATACTTTATTCCCTATAAATCAGGAGACATTAAAAGTGAAGTGGACAGTGCCAAGTTTGCACTCAAACTTTTAGGGGGAAAATTAAAGGAGATTCATCCCTTTATACTTGCAGGTGAAGAGGCAGGGCGATCCTTTGTCGTCATCAAAAAGTGCGAGAACACTGCGAAGAAATACCCAAGAAAGGCGGGGATGCCCGCCAAAGAACCTCTAGGTAAATAATGTTTCATGTGAAACATTACAAGTAAATATTGAGAAGTTGAAGCAACTCCCTTGGCAATTCTAGCTGTGGGAGTCGCTTGCATTTTGGAAGAATAGCTGACTCAATGGAGGGATTAATTTGGACCATTGATGCGATGGCCGAAACGCCATCAGAATCATTTTCACCAGCAATAAGAACAATATTGTGGTCGATGCAGGCTAGGGCCGGTTTGATGTTGAACTTTGTGTAGTTGCAAATAATGCTTGAGTGGACACTTCGAGGGAAGTCGCCACGATGAGCACTCTCGTAGTAGATGTCTTTTAGGAGCGCGGGGACAGC
The DNA here is from genome assembly GCA_018141845.1 of Lachnospiraceae bacterium oral taxon 096. NCBI lineage: Bacteria > Bacillati > Bacillota > Clostridia > Lachnospirales > Lachnospiraceae > Lachnospiraceae bacterium oral taxon 096. The sequence continues at coordinate 731,288 of CP073340.1, forward strand.
ATAGGGATGATAAAAATTCTCTTCCACTTCGCGATCAATATTTTTTTTCGAGTAGGCAATGTTGTAGAGGAGATTTCCGAGCATGGGAAGTTGGAGTATAAACTTGTAGCTCTTTGCCCGCTTTCCAGGAATCTTCATCTCCTCTTCGGGACTTTTTGGAGAGATAAAAACCAAGTTGGCAAAGAGATCAGGATTATTCTTACAGGCTGTAATTACAGCACAAGCTGTTTCTCCTGTGGTCACAACATGAGTGCGCCTTCCAATTTCTGATTGAATAAAGTCACTGATCAATTGCATAAACAGTGGATTCGTGTAGGTTATATCTGGTTTTTCTGATCGGCCAAAGCCAATGAGGTCAGGGACATAGACAGTAAATTTTTTGGACAGTGAAGAAAGAACACGATCCCATTCGTAGCCAGAGGAAGTAGGGCAGAGGTCATGCAGAAGAAGTAGGGGACTTCCCTGTCCTGTCTTTGTATAATGAATCTTGCCAAGCCTCCACTTGTAGTAGAGCGAAGTGTCCGAATGCATGAGATGTTTTGAATGTGCCCGAACTTTAATGAATGTATTGATGGCACAAGTTCCAATAAAGGAAGTGGTGGCCAAAGTGAAAAGGGGGAGAAGTTTATGTCTTGCTTTCATAAATATATTCCTTTAATTATCTGTATTTAATCTTGTATTTATTTTAACACAGAGAAAATATGACTTCAATAGTATCTATGTTTCACGTGAAACATATGCTATAATAAGAGCGACATTCTAGGAGAGGTGAACGAGATGGGAAAAATTATTGCAATTGCAAATCAAAAGGGTGGCGTTGGAAAGACAACAACAGCAATCAATTTGGCAGCCGCACTCGCAGAGGCGGGGAAAAAAGTGCTGGCGATTGATTTTGATCCGCAGGGAAATATGTCCAGTGGTCTGGGAATTGAAAAAAATAAAGTGAGACAAAGCATATATGAGCTCTTGATGGGCTTGGCTAGATATGAAGAAGTCTTGGTTACAACAGAAACAGAGAATCTCTATTTATTGCCAGCTAATGTCAACCTGTCTGGTGCAGAAATTGAATTGCTTGATGTAGAGGATAGAGAAAAGGCATTGAAGCAAAAAATCGATCCCAAAAAGAATGATTTTGATTTTATGATTATTGACTGTCCACCGTCATTGAGTCTTTTGACAATTAATGCATTGACAGCAGCAGATAGCGTGTTGATTCCCATTCAATGCGAGTACTATGCACTTGAAGGAGTCAATCAAATGATAAAGACCATTCAATTATTGCGTCAAAAGCTCAATAAGAATTTAGTAATTGAAGGTGTTGCATTTACAATGTATGATGGAAGAAATCGATTGTCACAGCAGGTGGTGGAGAGTGTGAGTGAGGCCTTGTCCGAAAGAATATTTAAGACATTAATTCCAAGAAATGTCCGTTTGGCTGAGGCACCAAGCTATGGTATGTCTGTGCTCTCCTACGATAAGCGGTCAAGTGGTGCACAAAGTTATCGAAAATTAGCAGCAGAGATTTTGGAAGGATAAGAAAATGGCAAGAAAAGGACTTGGTAAGGGGCTGGGTGCGATTTTTGGAAGTGATATCAGTGTGGAGAAAAATGAAAATGCCACAGGGACTTTGATGGTAGACATCAATTTTGTGGAGCCAAATAAAAATCAGCCAAGAAAAGATTTTCGAAAAGAAGATTTGGAAGAGTTAACCAATTCAGTAAAACAATATGGAATTATTCAGCCAATTATTGTGAAGAAAAAAGACAATCAGCTCTATGAAATTATCGCAGGAGAGAGAAGATGGCGTGCAGCAAAGTCCGCAGGACTTGAGGAAGTCCCGATTGTTGTCAGAGAATTGTCTGAGAGAGAGGCCATGGAAATTTCGATTATTGAGAATGTACAGAGGTCAGATTTAAATCCGATTGAGGAGGCACTCGGCTATCAAGTCTTGATGAAGGAATATGGTCTTAAGCAGGAAGAGGTGGCAAAAAAGGTGGCAAAAAGTAGAGTAACCATTGCCAATGCACTTCGACTTTTAAAACTTAGCGAGCCAATTCAGAAAATGATGATTGAGGGAAAGCTTTCCTCTGGTCATGCCAGAGCCCTCCTTTCCATAGAAGATTCTAGTTTGCAGTATAAAGTAGCAAAAGAAGTTATTGATCGGGGACTGAGTGTGCGAGAGGTTGAACAAAGGGCCAAGGAGCATGCGAAGTCCAGACCAGATAAAAAAGGAAAAGAAAAGAATGCAAATCTGCTCTACTACAGGGAGTATGAAAATTGCTTTCAGGAAATTTTGGGAACAAAGGTGCACATCCATCAAAAGGATAAGAACAAGGGACGCATAGAAATTGATTATTATTCCCAAGCTGAGCTAGAGCGAATCATGGATTTGATGCGTAGTATTGCAGAATAGGACGGAGGAGAAGATGAATAACTATTTACTCTACACGGTGATGGGTGTGAGCATTGTCATTTCGATATCATTATTAATTGCTTTTATCTTGTTGATCTTTCGCTATCAAAAGCTTTATCGTGCCTATGATCTATTTATGCGAGGCAAGGCAGCAGAGAGTCTAGAGGGAACAATTACAGAGTTAAAATTACAACTACAGGATTTAAAGAGTGAGGATAGAGCGAATAAGGATGCCATTCGTGCACTCAATCGAAATCAAAGATCATCTTATCAAAAATTTGGAATAGTCAAGTATAATGCCTTCAAGGGAATGGGTGGAAATTTAAGCTTTGTGATTGCTCTACTTGATTATACAAACTCTGGATTTGTTCTCAATTCTGTTCATTCTAAGGAAGGATGTTTTATCTATGTAAAGATTGTCGATCACGGGCAGACAGAGGTTTTGCTTGGCAGCGAGGAGAGAGAAGCTCTTGAGCAGGCTTTAGGTTATGTGGAGAGACAGCCAGATATCTAATGTTTCACGTGAAACATCAAAAAGAAAACAGCGTACAAAAAATCCTAGCAAGAATAAGTTTTTTAACTGATCACTTGCTAGGATTTTTATATTATACTCTATAAAATTCTATCATTTTAGAAGTTGACATCGCTATCATAGTAGCAAGCCTTCAATAACTCTTCCATTTCTGTCTGGGTTGGAATGCGAGGATTCGATCCTGTACAAGCATCGGCAATTGCATTCTTTGCAATCTCAGGGAGACGCTCTAAGAAAGTCTTCTCGTCAACAAATCCTTGGTCTGCAAAGAGTGCATCCTTTCCGTAGTGCTGGATGCAATGTGGCATATGCAAATCATCATTCATTCCACGAAGGTACTGAATCAAAAGTTTTACTTTTTCATCATCAGAATTTCCACCGAGGTTCATGACATCAGCAATCTTTGCATAGCGAGCCTTTGCAGTCGCATCCTTTGCATTGAAGGCAATAACCTTTGGAAGGTACATAGCATTGGCACTGCCATGAACAATATGAGCACCAAGGTCAGCGAAGACCGCACCTGTCTTGTGGGCCATGGAGTGAACAATACCTAAAAGGGCATTTGAAAATGCCATACCAGCAAGGCACTGTGCATCATGCATCTTATCTCTAGCGTCCATATCCTGATTGTAAGATTTTACAAGATTTGCCTGAATCAATTCAATTGCATGAAGGGCCAATGGATCGCTGTATTCGCAATTTGCTGTTGAAACATAGGCTTCAATCGCATGAGTCATTGCGTCCATACCTGTTTGAGCAACAAGTTTTACAGGCATTGTGTGGGCAAGCTCTGGGTCGACAATGGCAACATCCGGAGTGATTTCAAAGTCAGCGATTGGGTACTTAATTCCCTTTTCGTAATCAGTGATAATAGAAAAGGCCGTAACCTCAGTTGCTGTACCTGAAGTAGAAGAGATTGCACAAAAATGAGCTTTTCTTCTGAGTTTTGGAAGACCAAATACCTTGCACATATCTTCAAATGAGATATCTGGATACTCGTATTTAATCCACATGGCCTTTGCGGCATCAATTGGAGAACCGCCACCGATGGCAACAATCCAATCTGGACCAAATTCTTCCATAGCCTTTGCACCCTTCATTACAGTTTCAACAGATGGATCAGATTCAATGCCCTCATAGAGCTTTACTTCCATACCTGCTTCCTTTAAATAGTCAACGGTTTTATCAAGGAAACCGCCTCTTTTCATTGAGCCACCGCCAACGCAAACCATGGCTTTCTTTCCTGTAAATGTTTTTAGTGCTTCGAGTGCACCCTTTCCGTGATAAAGATCTCTTGGTAATGTAAAACGCATATTGACTCCTCCTCTTAATGTTAAAAAAATATCAACAATTTCATTATAGTACGGTTGTTAATAAATGTCAATGTTTATCTATGAGATAAATAGAAAATATACAAAGTATAAAAAAATTTTATTTGACTTTATGTAATTGCTTTGTTATACTGTGCACAGACGGCAAAGGAGCCCAAACAAGGGTGAACTTTGCTTTTTTTATCATATTTGAGGAGGATGTTCCAATGTCATATGTAGATGAAGTTTATGAGAGAGTGACCGCACAAAATCCAAACGAGCCAGAGTTCCATCAGGCTGTAAAGGAAGTATTGGATTCATTGAAGTTAGTGATTGAGGCAAATGAGGATCTCTATCGCAAGAATGGTGTCTTGGAGAGATTTGTTGAGCCAGAGAGAATTATTTCGTTTAGAGTGCCATGGGTTGATGACAATGGCAATGTGCAGGTAAATAAGGGATACAGAGTACAATTTAACAACTCCATCGGTGCATACAAGGGAGGTCTTCGTTTCCACCCAACAGTAAACCAATCAATCTTAAAGTTCTTAGGATTTGAGCAGGTATTGAAGAATTCACTCACAGGACTTCCTATGGGTGGCGGAAAAGGTGGATCAAACTTCGATCCTAAGGGAAAGTCAGACCGTGAGGTTATGGCTTTTTGCCAGAGCTTTATGACAGAGTTATTTAAGCATATCGGCAAGGATGAGGATGTTCCAGCTGGTGATATTGGTGTAGGCGGAAGAGAGATCGGATATCTCTTTGGTCAGTACAAGAGATTGACCACAACATTTGAGGGTGTTCTCACAGGTAAGGGAATTCCATTTGGCGGTTCTTTGACAAGAACAGAGGCTACAGGTTATGGCTTGATCTATATTCTTGATGAGATGTTAAAGGCCAATGGCAAGAAGATCGAAGGACAGACTGCTGTTGTCACAGGATCTGGTAATGTTGCCATCTATGCCGTACAAAAGATTCAGTCTCTTGGTGCAAAGGTTGTCGCTATGTGCGATTCTAACGGATATATCTACGATCCAAATGGCATTCAGCTTGATGTTGTAAAGGATATCAAGGAAGTTAAGCGTGGAAGAATCAGCGAGTACGCTGACCGTGTATCTGGTGCTACTTATACAGAGGGCAAGGGCATTTGGAATGTAAAGTGCGATATCTTCCTTCCATGTGCAACACAGAACGAGCTCGATGTTGAAGGTGCAAAGGCCCTTGTTGCTAATGGTTGCTTTGCAGTTGCAGAGGGTGCAAATATGCCAACAACATTGGAGGCTACACTTTACCTTCAGCAAAATGGAGTGCTCTTTATGCCTGGTAAGGCTGCAAATGCAGGTGGTGTTGCCGTATCTGGTCTTGAGCAGAGTCAGAATGCAATGAGACTTTCTTGGACATTTGAGGAAGTGGACAACAGATTAAAGAACATTATGACAGATATCTTTAAGAAGACAGATGAGGCTGCTAAGAAGTACGGCGTAGCTGGAAACTATGTAGCTGGTGCAAATATCGCTGGATTTGAGAAGGTTGCTAGTGCAATGATTTCACAGGGTACTGTATAATTCAATGTAAGGGCAATAGTTTAGTTAATGGATCCCATATTGACCGATTGGTCGGTATGGGATCTATTTTGTATATAAAAAGTAATAAAAGGAGGTGAATAGATGCACAAATATTTAAAGAGCATAGGATTTTCGCATTACCAAAAGAGGAGTGATATTCACAATTTGCTTGAACAATTGCAGGTAGAAAATAGACATCGTGCCATTTTTGTTCCGATGGAAAATGGAGAGAAATTTTGGGAAATTCGTGCAGAGGTTGACAAAAATATTGGAATCTGTATGTCAGGCTATGTCGATGAAAGAGGAGAATTCATCAGAGAAATTTATTTTCCCTATGGTTTCAGTGAAGAAATGAGTATTCATTCTTCCTGTACTGTGCAAAGGCATATTGACAATGAGCAATATTCGGGAATGCTGGAAGATGGACGGCTTGGAATGAGTCTTATTTTTCGAGTCAGCAATGTGGCAAAGTATTTAGAAAAGAGAAGAAATAATCTTTCTGTGCAAATCGATGGTGTTGGGCTCTTTGCTTGGACAGACAAGGCAACCATCCTTCTTCCTGTGCAAAAGACAAAGGAGCAAATCAACATTGCAAGGGAAAGAAGTGTGAAGAGGACACTTTTAATGAATGCTTTGAGGAATGATATGGAGGAGGTCATTGAGCAATTGTCAATGGAAGAGATGGAAATCTACAGTAATGCGACAAGGCGACTAGAGACTGAGGATCTCTATAGCATTGTCGACAATTCCTTCATTCCTCATGGAGTTGAATGTGATATTTATTTGCTTCTTGGAGAAATTGTGCACATAGAAGAGAAGAGAAATGCTCTGACTATGGAAGAACTCTATGACCTAACTGTGGAATGTAATCATATCTTTTTTCATCTTGGTGTTTTAAAGCAGAGTCTACGAGGAGAACCAGCAGTGGGAAGAAGAATTAAGGCAAAAATCTGGTTACAGGGAAATCTACATTTTTCAGACGAAAATTAATGTTTTTTGGCGAGGGATTTGACATAGCGATCGAAGTCGATATTGCTAAGTTCAGGTCGCTCGCTTTTTGCTTTGCGGTATTGTGATGGCGTGATGTGATATTGCCGTTTAAATGCCTTTGAAAATACAGACAATCCATCATATCCACAGGAGTAGGCAATATGCTCAATGGGAAGATGAAAGTCACTCAAGAGATTGCAGGCCTTGGTGAGTTTAAAGTGAGTGATATATTCCTGTGGCGAAAATCCCAAATCTTTTTTGAAGAGAAAAAACAAATAATTCCTTGTAATTCCTAGGTAGTTGGCAACATCGGAAACTTTGACTTGGTTGAAGTAATTTTGTTGAATGAATTCAATGGCTCGCATGAGGTAGCTATTGTCATTTGATGCGTAGACTACTTTTTTTGAGCAATCCAGTTGGGGGCTGAGCAGAGAAAGAAAAGCATAGAACAATGACTTTCTCTTTAATTCCTGTGCAAAACTTGAGGAATCAGTGGAAAGAATTTCTTCTACAATCTGGATTAATTTTTGATGCTCATCACTGTGAAAAATAGGATATTCTCTGTCTAATCCCATGCGTGATAAATATTCTGGAATTTTGTTGCCATGAAATCCAATCCAAAGATATTTCCATGGGGCTTGAAAATTCGCTTGATAAAAAGTCATCATATCAGGAAAAATTAAAAAGGCATCACCAGTGTGAAGGGAAAATTCTTGGTCTTGACAGAGATATTTCCCCTGTCCACTGATAATGTAGTGAATAATATAGGTGGGACGAACAGATGGCCCATAGGAATGCCCTGAACCACAATTTTCTATGCCAGCAAAACAAATCGAACAATCGGATGCGGTGTGGTCCGAAAATATTTTATATTGATCTTTTTTCATAAATTCTCCTCAAAATAGTTTTTATATAGTTTACAATGGAAGAAAAAAACAAACAACATTTTGGCAAAAAAATATAACATTTTTGCTTGTTGATATAAAAAAAAGGTCATAGAATGTGATTAATAAAGGGAAATGAAGTAAGGAAAGGAGATTGAAATGATAAAATTTAACGAAAAGTTAAAGACATTTACTTTAGAAACAAAAAAGTCTAGCTATCAAATGAAGGTCGATGAGCTTGGTTATCTTTTACACACATGGTATGGCAAGAAGATTGATGCAAATGATGATCTCAGTGATGTAATTTTAAAGGTTGATCGAGGGTTTTCGGGAAATCCCTATGAGACGATGGATAGGGGATATTCTCTCGATGTCCTCCCACAGGAATATTCAACTTATGGAAATGGCGATTACAGGGTAAGTACGATAGAGGTCATTCACCCTGATGGAAGTAATGTTCTTGATTTGAAGTATCAAGAGCATAAAATTTACAGGGGAAAGTATGCACTCGATGGACTTCCTGCATTTTTTTGGAATGAAGAAGATGGTGAGACTTTAGTGATTACATTAAAGGATACTTTGACCAATATTTATATTGAGCTCTATTACGGCGTGTTGGAAAAAGATGACATCATCACAAGAGCAGTGCGTATTGTCAATGACTCAAAGGACAAGGTGAGTGTCAATCGAGCAATGAGTAGTTGCCTAGATTTTATTGATGGAAGGTTTGATTGTATTCATTTCTACGGAAAGCATGCGATGGAGAGAGAGTTTCAGAGAACAAGTCTTTCTCATGGACGCTTTTGCATTGGAAGTAGCCGTGGGACTTCAAGCCATCATCACAATCCTTTTGTCATTCTTGCTCGACCTGAGACAACTGAAGTTTCGGGAGACTGTTATGGAATGGGGCTTGTCTACAGTGGATCATTTGAAATAACAGCAGAAGTTGACCAAGTGAATCAGACAAGGGTTGTTGCAGGTGTCAATGGTGAACAATTTTTCTATGTCCTCTCTAGTGGAGAGAGTGTAACTTTGCCAGAAGTTGTTTTGACCTATTCTTCCCATGGATTTGAAGAGATGACACATCACTATCACGATGCCATCCGCAATCATCTTCTTCGCGGCGAATATGTGCATAAGCACAGACCAATTCTCATCAATAACTGGGAGGCAACCTATTTTGACTTTACAGGAGAAAAGATTTTTGACATTGCAAAGAAGGCTTCAAGCCTTGGTATTGAGATGTTGGTTCTTGATGATGGCTGGTTTGGTCAAAGAGATGACGACTGTGGTGGCCTTGGCGATTGGTACGTCAATGAGAAAAAATTGGGTTGCACATTGAAAGAGCTTGTGGATAAGATCAATGAACTTGGCATGAAATTTGGTATTTGGTTTGAGCCAGAAATGATTAATGAAAAATCTAATCTCTACCAACTTCATCCAGATTGGATGGTTCGTGTGCCAGGAAGAAAGGGAACCAAAGCGAGGGAGCAGTATGTCCTTGATTATACGAGAAAAGATGTTGTCGATGAAATTGAAAAGATGATGAGATCCATTATCGACTCTGCAAATATTGAATATATCAAATGGGATATGAATCGAAGTCTTGCCGCAGTCTACTCGGCCCAGCTTAGTCCAGAGCATATGGGAGAATTCCACTATCGCTATGTCCTTGGGCTCTACTCGCTCTTAGAGCGTTTGACTCAGCGTTATCCTCATATTCTATTTGAGGGCTGTTCTGGTGGCGGTGGTCGCTACGATCTTGGAATGATGTATTTTCACCCACAGATTTGGTGCTCCGATGACACCGATGCCATTGAAAGACTAAAAATTCAATATGGCAGTTCCTTCCTCTATCCTATTGGATGTGCAGGTTCTCATGTGTCCGCAGTGCCAAACCATCAAACAGGAAGAAAGACACCATTTGAGACAAGAGCAACCGTTGCCATGGCGGGAAGCTTTGGCTATGAGCTCGATTTAAATAAGGTCTCTGAAAAAGAGCAGGAGGCAGTAAAGGCTCAGGTTGAAGAATACAAGAGAGTCGATCAACTGGTGCATGAGGGAGATTACTATCGCCTCAATAGTCCATATGATCACAGTCGCTGTTGTGCATGGGAATTTATGTCAAAGGACAAGGAGGAGGGATTTTTGTGTGCAGTGATGCAGCAACTTGAGGCCAACCCATCTCCAGTCTATATCTATCCAAGAGGACTTGAGGAAGGTGCACGCTATGAGATTAATGGCACCATCCGATCAGCAAGTACTTGGATGAACGCAGGCGTTCTTCTTCCAGTAGCAGTGGAGGAGTATCAAAGTTTTCGCTGGATGATTAGGAAAGTAAAATAAAGAGAACCATCATTGTAATGATCAATAACAAACAGGCGTGTGAAAAAATAAGTTCACACGCCTGCTTTGTGTTTACCTGTAAGGATTATTTTTTAATTGACAGAAAAGAAGTTGTTGAGGCTTAAGGGATCAGTTTGGCTGACCAATTTTCCCTTGATTGATTGCTTGATTGATTCCCTTGATTTAATACTTGATTATTACTTGATTTAGACGGGGAAAAAATGTAGAGTTTAAGCCATTTGCATGGGGAAAAGGACATAGAGAAATTCCAGAAAGGACATAGAGAAATTCCAGAAAGGACATAGAAAAATTCCACAAAGGGCATAGAGAAATTCCAGAAAGGGCATAGAGAAATTCCAGAAAGGACATAGAGAAATTCCAGAAAGGGCATAGAGAAATTCCAGAAAGGGCATAGAGAAATTCCACAAAGGGCATAGAGAAATTCCATAAAAGACATAATAATAATTTACATATATGACCTATTATGCTATGATAAGTAAAAGAGTCATTGTAACGAATATAGAGGGGAGTCATTATGGCAAAGAGTAAAGAAGGATCTCCTATTATTGGAATTAGAAAAAATTTGGTAGATCGACTTGTTGTACAAAAATCTAATCCATTGTATGGCTTGTGGAGATCGGAGCTATCTCTTGCGGAGTTCAAAATACTTGACACTTATCTTTCTAGAATTAATAGTCATGATCCTGAGCATCGCACAGTTTGCTTTGAAAAAGGTGAAATAGAAGAATTACTAGAAGTGAGGAAAATCAATATTGTAGAGTTGAAAAAAAGATTAAATCATCTAGGAATAATGGTTCCTGTAGATGATCCAATCAATGATAAAAAATTTCGTTTAATTTCTCTCTTTGAGCGTGCGGATTGTGAGCAGGAGGAGAGTGGAGTATGGCAAGTATATTTGACATGTACGCCATCGGCAATGAAATATATCTTCAATATTGAAGATATGGGATATTTTCGCTATAAGCTTCGAGTAATTGCGTCTTTGCGTTCAAGATATAGTTATATCTTATTTTTATATCTTGAAAAAAATCGGAGTATGCATATGAAATGGGAGATCAATGTAGATGAACTTCGTATACTTCTTAGAGCAGACAGTGAAACCTATCAGACTTATAAGAGATTTAACGATCTAATTTTGAAACCTGTGCAAAAAGAATTGAATAAAAAAACAGATTGTCAATTTACCTATGAACCAATAAGAAAGGGGAGAAAGATAATCTCTATACGATTTTTGTTGAAGCCAATTAGAAAAGAAGTTATGGAGAAAGAAACGATTCAATCTGATAAGATTAGAGGAGTAAGGGAATATACAGAGCTAGAGTTTGAAAATCGCCGAGATAAAATTTGCCATGGTTTTTCAGATCTTGAATTTGAGGGATTTACAGATGAGCAATTGAGATTTCTAAAAGAATTGGGATGGCCAAGGATGTGTGCATCTGATCTAAAAAAACATGAAGAGGCACTAGGTTCTACAAATTTGGCGTATGAATATGCAACTGCTGATTATTTGAGAAGGGTGATTTCTTTAGCAAAAACTAGAAATCCAAAGAATCTTTTTTTGTATGTCAAAAAAGTAATAGAAAATGAGTGGTAAGGTGTGAACTATTTTTTGTATAGATCTTGATGTCATGTATTTTGATTTACAAAAATAAAGGGAAAATATGAAAAGTAAAAAACATAAAAAAATTCAAGTTAAGCAATTGGGGTTTTCAAAATCAAATCGAGATGTCCATTTGGATCTACTCAAGGCATTGGCCATCACAATGGTTGTATTTTTTCATAATGCTCAGCTCAATCCCAATGGTATTATAGACAATGCACTGATGATGTTTTGTAATAGTGCGGTTCCTATTTTCTTTATGGTGACAGGGGCAGTACAATTGACAAGAGAGGGCACAGTTGACCCCAAAAGGCATATAAAAAAAGTGATGGTTCTCTATTTTTATGTGATTTGTTGGAAAATGATTTATGCCATTTTTATGCATTTTTTTTACCATGTACATATTGATGGCAGCCTTTCAAATTTGGTCAATTATGTATTTTTATTTCAGGAAGTTCCAGGAGTGAGCACAGGACATTTTTGGTATTTTCAAACCTTAATTGCAATGTATTTGATTTTGCCTTTACTGAGGATTTGTAAAGATGAAAAAATAATAGGATATCTTATGTTGGTTCTCTTTGGATTTTCAAGTGTGGTATTTGATTTGGCATTATTTTTTCAATTTATTGGAAAAATTACAGGAAAAAATATTCCAAATGCCCTGTTGCTGACACAAATGAGTCCATTTCATCCGACATATGCCATCTATATCCTATGTATGTTTCTTGGAAAATGTATCTATGAACAGAAAGGAAAATGCTTTTGCTATAAAAAGGTGGCACTTTTTAGCATTGGTCTTGGACTAGTGGGATTAATGGTGATTAAGTATATTCAAAGTGGAGTGTGGACTTGGCAGGGAGTGCATATTGTGAGCGGATATTATTATTGCTCGACATTGCTGATCGCATCGGGAGTGTTTATTTTCTTTGTTGGGAGAAAATCAATATCAAAAGTAGAGTATTGGATTGGGAAAAATATCGGTCAACACACATTGGGCATCTTCTTTTTGCATATTTTAGTCTATACAATCTTGGAGCATATTTTATACAAAAAAATAGCACCGTTCAATCACTGGTATATTAATATTATAGAGAGTGCCGTTATTGTGGGCGTTTCTGCGATGTGTGCAGTTATATTTGAAAAGGTAAAGATATTTGTGTTATCAAAAAGATATAGGAGAGGAAAGAAGAGATGACATTACAGCAATTAAAATATGTAATAGCTATAGCAGAATGTGGCTCGATTACTTCAGCGGCTAAGAAACTTCTTGTGGCACAGCCAAGTCTGTCAAAATCTGTTTCCGAACTGGAAAAGGAAATGGGCATTACAATATTTTTCAGAAACAATCGTGGAATTTATCTTTCGGATGAAGGCACAAAATTCTTATCTTATGCACGCCAAGTGGTGGAACAGGCCGATTTGTTGGAACAGCAGTACAAGGAAAAAGGGAATATATGTCGAGTATTTTCTATCTCGGCCCAACATTATGCCTTTGTGGTTAATGCATTTGTCGCACTGGTAAAGGAGTATGGTGAGAATGAATATGAGTTTACTCTGAGGGAGTCGAGAACAAACGATATTATTGAAGATGTAAGGTACTCCCGCAGTGAGCTTGGTGTTTTATTTTTAAGTAAGTTCAACCGTGAAATTATACAGCGCATTGTAAAAAGTGCAGACTTGAAATTTGTTTCTCTGTTCACAGCAAAACCTCATGTCTTTGTCTGTAGAAATAATCCACTTGCGACAAAGGATAAAGTGACATTAAGTGACTTAAAGCCCTTTACTCGCTTGACTTATGAGCAGGGAATGAATAATTCATTTTATTTTTCAGAAGAGCTTCATAGCACAGAGGAAAGTTCAAAAAATATTATCGTTACTGACCGTGCCACATTGTTTAATCTTCTTATTGGGCTTGACGGATATACGATATCCTCAGGCATTTTAAGTAGTGATTTAAACGGAACAGATATTGTGTCTATTCCGCTTGAAAGTGATGAAATAATGGAGATTGGGTACATTGTACAAACGGACAGACCGCTCAGTAAAATTAGTAAGCACTATTTGGAGCATTTACAGAAGTATATTGAAGATTATCGCTCATAGTATAAAGTAGGTTATCATTATTTGTGGACAAATAGTGTTATGGATGATCAAGGAACATTATATATAGCTTTTTGATATGTCTAATCATTGGAAATGAGTATTAACACATAACAGTCTGTTCGTGTTATATTACAAACCGTAAAATATGTGAAGACTTTTGTATTTTAATAAAATTTTATGTTAGGAGATATCATTATGCGTACTTCTATTATTGGTCATCCAAGGGTAGGCTCTTTGAGAGAATTAAAATTTGCTACGGAAAAATATTTTAGAAGAGAGATTTCGGAGGAACAACTGCAAAATGTTGCTAAAGAAATAAGAAAAAATGCTTGGATTGCTCAAAAAAATTCAGGTCTTGATTTTATTCCTTCCAATGATTTTTCATTCTATGATCATATGCTGGATACAGCTGTGCTGTTCAATATTATTCCTGAGCGTTATAAAGACTTAAAACTTTCTTTTCTTGATACCTATTTTGCAATGGCAAGGGGATATCAGGGTGAGGCAGGCGATGTGAAGGCATTGGCCATGAAAAAGTGGTTTAATACAAACTATCATTATATGGTTCCAGAGATTTCGGACGATATAGAAATCAAATTAGTTGGCACAAAGCCATTCGATGAATTTTTGGAAGCAAAGGAATATGGAGTTACAACAAAGCCTGTTGTAATTGGTGCTTTTACACTATTGAAGTTGATTCGTTATACCGAGAATAAGACATCAGAAGCGTATGTGGATGCAGTCATTTCTGCTTATTGTGAGTTGCTTAGTAAGTTTAATGAACTTGGTGCAGAGTGGGTACAGTTTGACGAACCATATCTTGTTCATGATGTAGACGACGAAGATATTCACTTATTTGAAAAACTCTACAATGGTATTTTACTTGTAAAAGGAAATGTAAAGGTATTACTTCAGACTTATTTTGGTGATGTGAGGGATTGTTACAAAAATATTTGCACACTTGCTTTTGATGGCATAGGACTTGACTTTATTGAAGGCAGACAGACAAAAACTCTTCTTAAAGCTAATGGCTTCCCAAAAGATAAACTTCTTTTTGCAGGTGTTGTCAATGGCAAAAATATTTGGAGAAATAATTACAAAAACACATTGGAAATTCTCAATGAGTTGAAAACATATGGTATTGAAACAGTTATTGGGACATCTTGTTCTCTTCTCCATGTTCCCTATACCTTGGAAAATGAAGTTAAGTTACAGAAAAAATATAGAGATCACTTTGCCTTTGCACTAGAAAAGTTAACTGAGTTGACAGAATTAAAGGTGCTTTCTGAAACTGATTATACTCATTCAGAATTTTACATCAATAATGAAAAGCTGTTTCAAGGTAGACCAGATTGTGATGATGCAAAGGTGAAAAAGAGAACAGCTGAGATAAAGAACAGTGATTTTACAAGATTACCAGAATTTTCAGAGCGAGAAGCGATACAAAAGGCTAAATTCAAGTTGCCAGAGCTTCCAACGACGACCATTGGTTCTTTTCCACAGACTGCTGATGTAAAGGCCAACAGAACAGCATTTCGCAAGGGCAGTATTACACAACAGGAATATATAGAGTTTAACCGCAAGAAGATTGCAGAGTGTGTGAAGCTACAGGAAGAGCTTGGACTTGATGTGCTTGTTCACGGAGAGTATGAGCGCAATGATATGGTGGAATATTTTGGCGAGCAGTTAAATGGATACTTGTTTACTGAAAAAGCATGGGTACAGTCCTATGGCACTCGCTGTGTGAAGCCACCGATTATCTGGGGAGATGTTTCAAGAAGTAAGCCTATGACAGTGGAATGGTCCACCTATGCACAAAGCCTTACAAACAGACCAATGAAAGGAATGCTCACTGGTCCTGTTACAATTCTCAACTGGTCATTTCCTCGTGAAGATATTTCTATTAAGGAAAGTACCAATCAGATTGCACTTGCTATACGTGATGAGGTGCTCGATCTTGAGGCAAATGGTATCAATGTTATTCAAGTGGACGAAGCAGCTCTGCGTGAAAAATTGCCATTGAGAAAAAGTGATTGGTACAGCGAATATCTTGATTGGGCGATTCCTGCCTTCCGCCTTGTTCACAGTGGTGTAAAGGCTGAAACGCAGATCCATACTCATATGTGTTATAGTGAATTTACAGATATTATTAAGGCAATTGACGATATGGACGCAGATGTTATTACCTTTGAGGCTTCACGTTCAGATCTTGAGATTTTGGATTCGCTGAAAGAAAACCACTTCAAAACAGAGGTTGGTCCAGGCGTTTATGATATTCATTCTCCAAGAGTTCCATCTGTGGAGGAAATCAAAACTGCACTCTACAAAATGCTTGAGAAGATTGATCGCAGTAAGTTGTGGGTAAACCCTGATTGCGGATTGAAGACAAGGGGAACCGACGAAACAAACAAGAGTCTTAAGAATCTTGTGTATGCAGCAGAGGAAATTAGAAAAGAGAATTCAGAAATATAGGGAAGTAATAGATAGAGTGATTTTAGAAAATACAGAGAAATGCAGTCTGATGGCGAGTCGTTTCTCTGTATTTTTTATAAAATTCAATCGGTTACAGCAATTCCTTTTTTTGTAGTTCCCAGAAGGCGATTGCACTGGCAGCGGCGACATTGAGGGAGTCGATGCCAGTGGCCATGGGGATAATGACATTGTAATCTACAGACTGAAGGGTAGATAGGGAGAGTCCATTTCCCTCGTTGCCTAAAATAATGGCGAGTCGTTCTTTGGTTTTGAGTATTGGATTGTCAATGGAAATGGAATTGTCAACCAATGCCATTGCCACAGTGCAAAATCCAAGGTCTTTTATCTCTTTTAGATAGTCACTGTCGATGTAACCCCAAGGAATTTGAAATACATTTCCCATGCTGACACGCAGACAGCGCCGATATAGTGGGTCGCTACAATTTTTTGTGAGCAGTATTGCGTCGATATGTAGAGCGGCTGCATTGCGAAAGATGGCACCGACATTAGTTGGATTGACAATGTCTTCTAAGATGGCGATGCGTTTGGCCAAGGCACAGATTTTTTTGATGGAGTTAGTTTCTTTTCTTTTGAACAGACAAAGAGCACCTCGTGTCAAATGAAAACCAGTGAGCGAGGTAAGAAGAGCATCACTTGCCGTATAAATCGGCAATGTTTCGGGGAGAAGGTCAAGAAGAGCCTTACTCTCAGCATCGATGTGGTCTTTATCAAGGAGCATGGAGACAGGAGTGTAGTCAGCATTTAGGGCACGAGTAATGACCTTTGGACTTTCAGCAATAAAGTAGCCGAGGGGATTGGGGGCATTGTATTGTGAGAGTTGGTGTTCATTGAGCTTGGTGTAAAATAAAAGTTCTGGTTGGCTTAAGTCGTGGATGGGAATCAACATATTTTGTAAATCTCCTTATGATTTTTCTTTGGTTTCTTTGTTCGTGGATGTATTGATTCTATTGAGTTCGATGGCGAGATAAAATAGGTTGGCCTCTTTGAATTTTCTGGGATTTAGACCGGTCTTGTCTTGGATGCGATTGAGTCTTTGTTGTACTGTATTTTTGTGCAAGTACAGTCGAGATGCTGTATTTTGCAGGGACATATCTTCGTCATAGTAGGTGTGTAAAAATTGGATATCATCTTTGGTGAGGTCCTTGAGAAGTTTTTTGGTAAATTCTAGTCTATGGGTGCTAGAGATTCCTGTCAGAAGAATTTCTAGGGAGAGTTCATCAAAGAGTGCGTAAGTTTGCTTGGTATTTCGAATGGCATCGAGGGCGATGGTCGAGGAGTCCCAGGCTTCTTTTATATTTTCTAGAGGTCTTGCCATACCAAGAGCAAGTTGAATAATATTTTGGTTTTCACTGGCAAACTGAGTAAATTTTTCAAAGTGACTTTGAAAGGTCTGATTTCGAATCAGAGCAATAAATTTATTGGGATAGATGTAAGCAAATACACTTTCATTGAGACTCGCTAAAAATCTTTGAATATCTTGTTCCAACAAGGAGATATTGACGAGATTATAGCGAGTGTTGACCTCAATAGTGACAACCCGAAAAATATCGGATGGATGGAGATGAAAGGTATGGAGGCAATCAAGAAAATAGAGATTCTTGTCAAGTCCTTGGCTTTGCAGGGACTGAATGACATAGAGCTTTTTCTCGTCCAATGAGCGATGAATGGCAACCAGTTCTTTTTCATGTAGGAGGATATGGGAAATGCGTTCAGCGAGGTGTGCAAATCGTGTGACCTTATGGACATCACCAGAGATTCCCACGATGGCAACCATTTCTCTGTGATAGTAGATGGGGATATTGATCCCTTTATGTGTGCCAAAATAGGTGTTGTCGGAGTCAACCTCAATGGTCTTTCCAGTGCTTGCCACTTGTTTTCCGATTTCATGAAAGGTGCCAATGCGAGAGGGATCGCTTGAAGCGTAGATCATGCCGTCAGTGGTAATAAAATTAATGTGATATTGACACACATCGTGAATGGTATCTACAATCTGTTGTGCCAATGTCTTAGAAATACTCAGAAACATACTCACCTCTATATTATTTATACTATAAAATATTGAAAAATATGCTCTAATTATAGCTTATAGACTATATAAAAACAAGTTTGAATACCTTATGATAGAAATATAGACAGTAGATAGAGATTGTAATAGAAATTTGGAAATGGTATGAGTTGAAAGTGAGGAATTGGTAGAATGAAGATTGTGACAGCGATTGATTCGTTTAAGGGAAGCTTAACCTCAATAGAAGCAGGGAATGCAGCGGCATTGGGAATTTATCATGTGGATCCATCTATTCAAGTGGAAGTTCGACCATTGGCCGATGGAGGCGAAGGAACCGTGGAGGCTTTGGTTGCAGGAATGAATGGCACTGTAGAAGAAATTACAGTGACAGGTCCATTTGGAGAACCAGTCAATTGTAAGTATGGTATTATCCGTGACACAATGACGGCAGTCATTGAAATGAGTGCAGCCGCAGGCATTACACTCGTTTCCAGGGACAAATTAAATCCGCTCTTTGCAACAACTTATGGTGTGGGCGAGACCATTTGTGATGCAATTCAAAAGGGATGTCGAAGATTTATTGTTGGCATCGGTGGAAGTGCGACAAATGATGGTGGAGTAGGAATGTTACAGGCACTTGGATTTGAGTTTTTGGATCGAAGTGGAAATGCAATTCCATTTGGTGCGGTGGGACTACAAAATTTGGAGAAGATTTCTGCAGAGAATGTGTTAAACGAACTAAAGGAATGTACATTTCGTGTGGCGTGTGATGTGACGAATCCACTCTGTGGACCAAGCGGTTGCAGTGCAGTGTTTGGACCACAAAAGGGAGCAACACCTTCTATGGTTGAGGATATGGACGGATGGCTTGGTCACTATGCTACGCTTGCAAAAGAAGTTTTTCCAAGTGCAGATGCAAAGTATCCAGGGACAGGTGCAGCAGGGGGATTGGGTTTTGCTTTTCTGACTTTTCTTGATGCCAATCTTCAATCAGGAATTGATATTGTACTCGAGGAGACAAAACTTGAAAATTACATTCAAGATGCAGATCTTGTGATTACTGGTGAGGGAAAATTAGATTTTCAGACGGCGATGGGAAAGGCTCCCGTCGGTGTGGCAAGGCTAGCAAAGAAATATAATAAGCCAGTGATTGCCTTTGCTGGTGCAGTGACAAAGGATGCAGGGGAGTGCAATAAAAATGGTATTGATGCCTTTTTTCCAATTATACGAGAAATTTGTACACTGGATGAGGCAATGAAATCAGAAAATGCCAAGCAAAATATGGCATTAACTGTAGAGCAGGCAGTTCGACTCTTTTTGGTTCAAAAATAAAGATAAAGGTTGGAAAAGAGATATGGATTATAGTTTTACAACCATAGGTGCTTTGGTTGGAATGGCAATAGCTATTATTTTGATTATTAAAAAATTTCATCCAGCATATAGTTTGATTGTTGGGGCATTGATTGGTGGACTCATCGGATCAGGTGGAAATATGAGTTTGACAATTACCACGATGACCGATGGGGCAAAGAGTATGATGACTTCGGTTCTTCGCATTATGACTTCGGGAATGCTTGCTGGAGCATTAATTAAGACGGGGTCAGCAAAAAAGATTGCACAGAGCATTGTTCATGCACTTGGAAAACAAAGGGCATTGATTGCCGTAGCCATTGCGACAATGATTATTTGTGCGGTTGGTGTGTTCATTGATATCTCTGTTATTACTGTAGCACCGATTGCCATGGCGATTGGCAAGGAGGCCGGATACAATAAAAAGTCGCTCTTGCTTGCTATGATTGGTGGCGGAAAGGCAGGCAATGTCATTTCACCAAATCCAAACACCATTGCCGTTTCGGAGGCATTTAAAGTTGACCTCACCTCGCTGATGGTGAGAAATATCATTCCTGCCCTCTGTGCCTTGGTGGTGACGATTCTTTTGGCTTCCATTTTAGCAAAACAGAGTGGAGTGTTGGTTTCAGATAGCGATCTTGAAAAAAGTGATGATGAGACCTTACCTAGCTTTTTGGCAGCCATTGCAGGACCGGTTGTCGTTATTATCTTATTGGCACTTCGTGTGATTATTAAGGTGGCTGTAGACCCAATGATTGCTCTACCTGTGGGAGGAGTGGTGTGTACTTTGGTTACTGGAAAGATTACAAAGTTTGGTCAATTTGCAGAATTTGGACTGGGTAAGGTTACAGGGGTATCCATTCTATTGCTTGGCACAGGTACAATTGCAGGAATTATTAAAGCCTCTGCACTTCAAATAGATGTGGTCAATCTATTAAATTTCTTGCATATGCCAGCATTTTTGCTTGCACCGATTGCAGGAATTTTGATGGCGGGAGCAACGGCCTCTACAACAGCGGGAGCAACGGTTGCCTCGCAGACATTTTCAGGGGTAATTTTGTCCCAAGGAATACCAGCAATTGCTGCAGGTGCAATGATTCATGCAGGTGCAACAGTGATTGACTCTCTTCCACATGGCTCCTTCTTCCACGCAACAGGTGGTGCTGTAAATATGGACATTTCCAACCGAATGAAGTTGATTGTCTATGAGGCCATTGTTGGATTGACAACAACTGTTGTTGCCGTATTAATGTATGTAATTATTCATTAGAATTGACAAAAAAATAGTAAATAAAGACTGACTTTTGAAAAAATCTCTCCTTATTGGCTAATGGGAGAGATTTTTTTGTGGATTTATGGGCTTTACGAAAGTCAATAAATAGGTTAAAATACAAGCGTCAAAACTTTAACTGAAAACCTAGATTTTAGAGAAAGAGGCTATTATGAGCAAAAAGACAGTTGTTTTATGCATTATGGATGGACTTGGATTGAGAGATGGACATGACCATAATGCAGTTTTTGAAGCAAATACACCAAATCTTTGTGCATTGACAAAGGAGTATCCATTTGTCAAGGGACAGGCAAGTGGACATTATGTTGGACTTCCAGATGGACAGATGGGAAACTCTGAAGTTGGACATATGAATATGGGTGCTGGTCGCATTATTTATCAGGAGCTCACAAGAATTACAAAGGCCATTGAGGATGGAGACTTCTTTGAGAACAAGGCATTGATGGAAGCAGTAAACAATGTTAAGAAGAATAACAGTGCATTACATTTGATGGGATTGGTTTCCAGCGGTGGTGTACATAGCTTTAATGGTCATATCTATGGCTTATTGGAGCTTGCAAAGAGAAATGGCTTGGAGAAGGTCTATGTTCATGCCTTCCTCGACGGAAGAGATACACCTCCAACTTCAGGTGTGGAGTTTATTAAGGAACTTGAAGAGAAAATGGCAGAGCTTGGCGTTGGAAAGGTTGCCAGTGTGGCAGGTCGTTTCTACGCAATGGACAGAGATAATCGTTGGGATCGAGTTTCTGCGGCATACACAGCCATTACAAAAGGTGCTAAATTAGAAGACAGTGCAGTAAAGGGAATTGAAGATTCCTATGCAGCAGGAAAGAATGATGAGTTTGTTGAGCCATTCTCAGTAAAGATTGATGGCGAGGCAAAGACAGTTAAGGACAATGATTCTGTTGTATTCTTTAACTTTAGACCTGATCGTGCAAGAGAGTTGACTAGAGTATTCTGTGTCGATGATTTTGATGGCTTTGATCGTGGAAAGAGATTACATACAACATTTGTGTGCTTTACAGACTACGATGATACCATTAAAAATAAATTAGTGGCATTTGAAAAGGAAGAGATTAAGGATACCTTCGGTGAGTTCTTGGCAAGCAAGGGATTAAAGCAGTTGAGATTAGCTGAGACAGAAAAATATGCCCATGTGACCTTCTTCTTCAATGGTGGAAAGGAAGAGCCAAATGAGGGAGAGGATCGAATTCTTGTCAACTCTCCAAAGGATGTGCCAACCTATGACTTAAAGCCGCAGATGAGTGCCGAGGAAGTTTGCAAGAATCTTGTCGATGCGATTAAGAGTCACAAGTACGATGTGATTATTGTCAACTTTGCAAATCCAGATATGGTTGGTCACACAGCAGTGGAGTCAGCAGCAATTAAGGCTGTTGAGGAAGTGGATAGCTGTGTGGGAAGAGCAGTCAAGGCCATTAAGGAAGAAGGCGGTGTGATGTTTATCTGTGCTGACCACGGAAACTGTGAGACTCTGGTGGATGAAAAGACAGGAGAGCCACATACAGCACATACAACAAATCCAGTGCCATTTATTCTTGTCAATGCCGATCCAAAGTACAAGCTCAGAGAGGGCGGAAGACTTTGTGATATCGTGCCAACATTGATTGAGGTGATGGGATTGCAAAAGCCAGCGAGCATGACGGGCGAAAGCTTATTGGTGGAGAAATAAAAAGATAAAAATAGCGGGGGTGTGAAATTTTATTTTCACACCCCCGTTTTTCATTAAATCAGTGTCGATAATATATACAAGAGAATAATCTGTATCCATCTATTTTTTCGGAAGATATAAAAGAGCAAACCAAGTCTTAAAAAATTTGAATTGGTTTTGCCTTATAGACAAAAATCATAGAGTCAAACATTTGGCTTGGCTTAACTTTGATGCGGCTACTTTGGTTCGGGAATAATCTCATCATCCACATATAGCCTTCGCCGACATCGCCCATTCGCATGGGGCTGTGAATGAGCTGATAGATCTTGCTGTTTTGATCGGTAATGGCAGAAAAATCGAGGAAATACTTACCGTCTTTGGCAAATCGAGCCTGTGCGGCCAGTGGGTCGGCAGAAATAAATTTTTGAATACTGCGTTCTCTTGCCTCGAATGTCTTGATGTTGTCAGTGACCTCCCAAAAATCAGTTCCGATGGCATAATATTTTTCGCCCAAGTCTCTGGATAAAATCACTCCCATGGTATCGCCCATGATTTTCGAATAGATAGATTTTCCGATATGTCCATTGTGTGCGGCAATGAGCATCTTTCCCGATCCAATTTTTTCCTCAATTTTTAGCAAAGTTTCTACATTTTTTGCCATATCTGCATCTCGACTGTTTGATCCATCTGCGGTGTTGGCATTTTGACTTGGTGTCAAAAGCCATGTATTGGCTGCTTGAGTTACCGAATTGATTTCCAACGCTGCGTCTCTGTCATCGTCAATGGAAGGATTATAGTTTCCCATTTTATTACGGACTCCTCGCAGAAAGTCAACTACTTTTTGTGCATTTTGTGCGTCGAGTGTGATGCTCTCGTTTCCGAGGACAGAATCAAATTCCTCTTCAGTGGCATAGCTGTGGGACAGACAATAGTGCTTTAGAAAATCATAACTTGTCTCTGGGTTTTGCATATCAAATCCATAGAAACGCAATTTCTTGTCTTGGGGTGCAGATTGATTGTAGTCGTGCATCCACTGAATTAGATTTTTCATTTGTTCTGTGTGATAGATGGGAAAGGAAAAGTTTTGAAGCATTTTGTCAATACTTCCTTCTTTGCCCTGAATATAGCGATTGATGGTTGCACACTCGCCATAGTCAGCTTCGAGAGCAAAGGCGGTAAATCCATCTTCTTGAACTAACTTTTTTAGCACATCTAATTTGAGTTCTTGGAAGTCGCTGCTGCCATGTGCGGCCTCACCAATGGAAACAAGTTGAACTTTTGGACTGATCTTGAGTGCATCGATGGGCTGGATGAATTTTTCAATGTTGGCAATTTTTTGATGTGCTTGAATATTTTCAAAAAGAAGGGTGATCGAGTAACCGAGCACCAAAACAAAGATAAGACAAAAAAGAACAATAAAAATTCTTTTGACAACCTTTAATATCTTCATGTTTGTTCTCCCTCCCTGATCTCTACATATTGAGCTTGTTTTCCATAAGCCAAGAGGAAAGGAAATAAAATACAACAATAATCACAATATTCCATACAGCTTGGGCGATGCTCTTTGCAAGCACAGCACTAGGCCAAGGAATATAACTGGAAATAATTCCAAATAAAATATTTAATCCAATAAAGATAATAATGCTCAGGATTAAACTTCCTTTCTTTCCACGCAAGACACTCGCTTGTAATACCACAGATAAGAAGGCATAGGATAAAATAGAGAGCCATGAAATTCCTGTATTAAATAGGGAATTTGCAATCTCATCATAGTGAATCTGAATTAGAGGAAATTGATTAAGAGCCTCTTTCAACTCTGGGTACTTAGCTGAGAGAATGCCAAGGTCAATGGTAGCAACAATACTAAAGAATATAACGCCACATAAAACAATGATAATGCTGTGTAAAACTTTTGCACCCAAGATTTTTTTTGAGCTATTTGGGGTCATAAAGAGCATATAGCCAGTGGTGGAGGTTAGCTCTTGATTGAGGGTAAATACACAAAACAAGGAGCTGACCAAAATAGAAAATGGTGCAAATAGGGTGAGCATGACAATGGCATATCCAGTAAGTTGTTGTTTGTCCGTGAGAAGTAAACCAATGAGAAATAGAACTTCAAGAATAAGTGTTACGGCAAGAACAAGCATCATTGGAACTTTTGACTTCTTCATTTCATATTTTAATAAATTTAACATAATCTTCTCCAATCTGTATTATTGCATCAGCTCGCGGTAGCGGTCACTGAGTGATTTATTGGCTCTAAGGCGAAGGCTCTCGGTGTCACAAACTTCAAGAAGATGACCGTCGCGAATAAAGATGGCACTGTCAATAAAGCTTTCCATTTCTTCGATAAGATGAGAGGAAATAATAATGGCATTGTCTTGGCGAAGCGATTGAATAATGGTCTTTGCAATCTCGTCTCGAGTAATCAAATCAATGCCATTAAATGGCTCATCAAGTAGATAGACCTTGGCATTTCTAGAAAGAGCTGCAGCAATTTTTGTCTTGGCATTCATACCAGAAGAAAGCGTCTTTAACTTTTGTTTTGGTGTAAGCTTCATTTCTTCAAGTAGAGTGTGGTAGGTATCTAGAGAAAAGTCAGGAAAAAAATCTTGATAGTATTGGCCAACCTCTTCGATACTCATCCATGGATAGAAGAAATTTTCTGTCGGTGCATAGGCGATATCATTTCTTGTTTGAATATCAATTTTTCTTCCCTCCAGGGAAACACTTCCTGAAGTGGGTTTGACTAGCCCTGCACAAATTTTCATCCAGGTACTCTTTCCGCTTCCATTTGGTCCAAGCAATCCATAGATATGTCCACCAGTAATTGTAAAGTTTAGATCAAAAAGAACTTGCTTTTTGATATAGGACTTTGATAGTGATTTTGTCTCTAGCATTGAGAATCCTCCTGTTCTTTGAGCATCGCAAGGATTTCATGATCAGAAAATCCAAGGGAATGCATATTTGTCAAAAATGATGTGATGTAGCTGAAAGCTTGTTGTTTTTTGATTTCTTCTACCATTTGCAAGTCGTCATTGATAAATGTTCCTAGACCACGTTTTGTGTGGCATAGTCCTTCTTGCTCGAGCACTTGATAGACTCTCACGGCAGTATTGGGATTAATCTTATATTGGATGGCTAAATCCCGACCTGAGGGGAGTTTGTCTCCCAAGCAAATTTCACCAGAGATAATTTTATTTCGAATATCTTCGGCGACCTGCATGTAGATTGGCATGCTGTTATCATATTGCATTGCAATCCTCCTTTGCTCTAGTTTCTTACTTCACTAGTAATATAGTACACTAATTCTGTATTGTCAACAACTTTTTGAAAAAATAAGTAGAGATAAAGTACTTGACGACTTTTATAGGAATATGCGATAATATGGGCGGTTAGGACATACTAATTTTGCGCGTAAATAAATTATTGTAGAAAGAGGTTTGTATGAAGAAGAGTACAGCATTTTGTGTGTTATCTGTGATGGTGGCAACAGTTATGGTTGGCTGTGGTTCAAAGGGAAATACGAATAGCACAGAAAGTAAGAGCGAGAGTAAGGCAGAGAGCAAGAGCGATGCAACAGCAGAGCAGACAAAGGCCGCAGCATCCAATATTGGCAATGCAGATTATGTCTATGCAAAGATCAATGTTCCTTATGCAGATTATTACTATGGTGAGGTCAATAATATTGCACCAGAAGAAAATCCAGCATCTCTCAAGGCAAATTTGACTGCACCAGATGCAGTAAAGGATTTGCGTGCAGCAGGTCAATATGACAGCGTAAGTTCGGTGACTGCACAAAAGATGAAGTCGTTCCCAGTGGCAGACAGCGAGGCCGTTGGACAGGGATCACAATATAAGGGTGTAGTTGGTGTCAATGTGGCGATTTCAAAGTCCCTCTATGAGGACGCAAAGAAGGCCATTGAGGAGAAGAAGACGTCAGAGAATGCACTTCTTACTTTGGTTGGCGAGATGACAACGACTACCGATACAACACCTACAGAGTATAAGGTACTAAATTCAGATGGAACACTTTCAAAGACTGTTGGAAATGTGACAAAAGATGATAAGGCAAAGGCTGAAATTACATCAACTTCAAAGTACGGCAATTATCAAATTGATCTGTCTGATATTAATTTAGATATCAAGAATGTACAGGGCGTTTTGCTTGAGACAGATGACGGAAAGAAGTATGGATTGGAGCATTTGGAGAATATTTGGGTAAAGCCTGCGGAGTTGGCATTTGCTGTAGAGGCCTTTAAGGAAAATCATGGCAATGATGTTGACTACTTGCGCTATGCTGATATGCAAGGAAAGACCATTAAAAAGATTACCTATCTTTTGGCTGATGCCGATGACATCGAAGTGGATACTTCTTTATATGTGACTAAGAAGGCACCGGATGGCTATAAGCTCACTGGAGATGAAAAAGTAAATTATGCTGCCGATGGCACAAAGATCAACTACAAGTTGGAGACAGCCGATACAAAGTATAAGCTATCTCGCATTATCTATAAGAATTCTAATGTCAAGTGGACAGCCGATACAAGTACAGATGGTGTAGTGGTATTGCCAAAGGAGGCTGGTCCTGGAAAGTATCAATTGATTTTCTCCAGTGATACTTATAATGACCTTTCGATGACGGTAACGGTTGATTCAGGATTAAAAGAGGGCGACATCAAGTTTGAGAACAACGCCATTGTGGTTGCTGACAATGCTCAAAAGATTGATGCAAAGATGTATTTGGATGGTATCAATTCTGCGAAGGTCAATGACACCGAATATAAGGGCGGCAAGGGAAGAAGATTTGGAAAGAATGCCTTTAATGAGGATGGCAGTGTGAAGTTAGATGCAGCGACAAAAGGTGATGATGGTGAAAAGCCAATCTTTGCAAGTGGAAAGAATACAGTCACACTGAAGGCTGATGGTTACCCAGATTTTACATTTGAGGTGAATAAGTAAGTGAAATTAATTTGCTGTATGATTGTAGTGCTGGCATTATTTTGGTTTTTGAGTAAAAAGACCAAAAACCCAGATGTTGGTCTCTACATTGGAAGTATTGTCTTGGCTCTTGTCTCTGTGCTTGTGCCAAGCAAGAGCTTACCTGCACCACTTAGCTATTTCTTTGTACAAATTTTACAAAGAGGCGTGTTGGCTGGAGCCTTGTTTATATGGGTAATGGTTGCGTCGGTATGGCCAAAGGGTGAAATAAAGACAGTGACAATGAAGATGCGTGCACAGATGGCCATTTGTGCTTCGCTTCTTACGATTATCCATAATTTTTCCTATGGAAAGAAGTACTTTGTGTTGCTCTTTACAGGGGCAAAGATGTTGCCATATCAGGTTATAGCGACTTGCTTTTCCTTGATAATGATTCTTCTTTTGATTCCATTGACCGTGACATCCTTTAAGTCTGTTCGAAAGAAGATGAAACCGAAGTTCTGGAAGAAGTTGCAGAGCTTGTCCTATATTTTTTATGGGCTTTTGTTTGCTCATATTGTCATGATCTTTTCTGGACCAATTCGCATGGGAAAGGTAAGTTATATCTTTGATGTGCTTGTCTATGCAATCATCTATATCGCCTACTTGGTATTGCGAATAAAGAAGTATCCAGCAAAGAAAATGAGATATATCGCACTGATATGTGGCATTATTTTGCTGGCGGCCTACAGTTGTAGTGGACTGTTTTCTGCACAAAAGGTCAACCAGACCAATCAAACGGAGGCGACACAGGCAAAGGAAGCCAGCGGATATAAGGATGGCTCTTATGAGGGCAAGGGCATGGGCAACAATGGAAATATTGAAGTTCGTGTAACTGTTGAGGGTGGAAAAATTAAAAATATTGAAGTCACCAAGGAAGTGGACGACGAAGAATACTGTAATGATGCAGAAAAGTGTGTTCTTCCTGCAATTATAGAAAAACAATCGCCAGATGTCGACACGGTCAGTGGCTCAACCTATAGTTCAAAGGGCTTGATCGATGCAGTGACCGATGCATTGTCCAAGGCCAAGTAGCAAAAGATCCCACAAGCTCAATTGATTTGAGCTGTGGGGTCTTTTTATAGTTTGAAAAACTCTGACATTGTGCTAAAATAAAAACATAAGTTAGTATGTTGTTGGTTTGAGAAAGGAGTACTTATGAGGAAAAAATTATTTTTTGGAGCAGCACTGGCAACAAGTGTGTTGGCGATGGCTATGCCGACTTTTGCATCCAGTGGAGGTTGGAAGAGAGATAAAGTTGGTTGGTGGTATCAATTTTCCAATACTTCCTATGCAAAGTCAACTTGGTTAAATCTGAGCAATGTCTGGTACTATATGGACGGTTCAGGTTATATGAAGACAGGTTGGCTATATGAAGGTGGAAGTTGGTATTATCTCGATCAGACCAATGGAAATATGCTTGTGGGATGGGTGAAGGTCAATGGAACTTGGTATTTTTTAAATCCAGCAAGGGGCGGTCGAATGGATGCCAATACCTACACACCTGATGGCTACTATGTAGACGCCAGTGGAGCGTATCAGCCAAGTGGAAGACCACAGACAACCACAAGGACGACGAGCATTGTAAAGACTTATCGATCTAGTGGTGGTAGCAGTTCAGGCGGTTCATCAGGTGGCAGATCATCAAGAGGCTCAAGAAAGTCAAATCGATCAAGAGGCAGTTCAGGAAGCACAACACAAACAGTAACACCGATACAGCCAACGGTAAGGCAGACAACGGCACCAACACAGCCAACAGCAAGACAGATAGTGCCGACACAACCGACTACAAGGCAGACAGTGCCAACACAACCGACCACAATACAGACAGTAGCACCGACACAGCCAACCACAAGGCAGACGGTAACACCGACACAGCCAACGACAATACAGACGGTAGCACCGACACAGCCAACGACAAGACAGACAACAGCAGTGCCAACGCAGAACAATCTTTCAGCTGAGGACAAAGAAAATGCAGTGATTGCTTTGGTCAACCAGGAAAGGGCAAGGGTTGGACGCAGCCCAATACAAAAGGACGATGGATTGACAAGGACAGCTGATATTCGTGCCGAAGAATTGGCCACTACATTTTCACACAGAAGACCAGATGGCAGTTGGTGTTATACTGCTTTTCCAAGTGGTTTTATGGCAGAGGCAGAAAATATTGCATCAGGTGGAACAACGGCAGAATTTCCAATGAATATGTGGATGAACTCTACAGGTCACAAGGCAAATATTTTGGGAGACTACGATTCGATTGGCGTAGGTTTCTATGAGAGAAATGGACATACCTACTGGGTACAGGTCTTTGGAAAGAGATAATCGTTTATAAAATCATTATGGGCGTTGAAACAAGTGAAATATTGTTTCAACGCCCATTGTATTTTTACTTATCCCAGCCGAGTTTCTTTCTCTTCTCTTTCATATCATCAATGATCTGCTGTGCAAGTTGTTTAGGATCAACATTGACGACCATGCGAGAACCGAGAGTTTCCATTGTTCCTTCTTTTAAGAACTCGATAATGTTCTTTGAACCAAAGATTGGAGCCTCTACGCAGTGGTAGGAGGAAACACCAAGGAGACGGAAACCAAGGGCTGCATCAATGCCTTTTTCATTGCTCCACTCAGGGGAGGAGAAGGCAAATGGCATATCATTGATGGTGAGACCGAGTGCAGAAGCAATACCATTCATAATACCTGATGATCTTGTATTGTCGATACACTCACCCACATGCCATACTGGTGGAAGGTCATCGCCTAAGAATTCTTGTAGTTCCTTTCCTGCCTTACTGCTGGCCCCCTTTTCACAGAATCCAAGTTTCATCAAAGGATAGGATGCACAGCCATTGGAGAGGATAATGACATTGTTTTCTAAAAGCTTATCTGCGACATCTACAATACAGCGCTCAAATGGAACTTTAGGATTGTTGCAACCAACCATGTTGACAATACCTAAAATCTTACCTTCCTTGATGGCTTGGGCAATTGGTGCAAAGCTTCCATACTTCTTGCAAAGGTACTCGACAGAGAAACCAACCTCAGCAGTGACTTCATATGGTGGAATATAGACTGGAGTTCCCTTTCTTGCTTCAAAACTTTCAATACCACGAAGGAGAATTTTTCTGGCAAGTTCCTTCACTTCTCCGATATTGCTGTGGAGACGGTCAATTTCAAATCGCTCTGCACCTGGAAGGCGAGCGGATGAACTTGTTGTTACCACCGTTGTGTTGTAGCATTTCGCAACATCCATAATAGCTGGGTAGACATCTTGAACATCAGCTACCCACAAGTCAAGAGCACCAGTCATAATAACCAATTCTGCAGACACAGCGTTAGAAAGTGGAATTACACCATTGTAACGATACATTGCAGAAAGACCGCTGCAACAAATGCCATAGAAGCGAATACCCTTTGCTCCCTTTGACTTTGCAAGCTCAATCATTTCTGGTGTCTGGCCAAGTTGTACAATTTCCTTGACCATCAATGGATAGTGTCCATGTACTGCGATATTGACATAGCCCTTTTCGAGAGCACCAAGGTTTACCTTTGAAGTTACACGGTCTCCGACACCAAAGAGGGAATCTGTGGCAATCGAAGCACTGACAACACCTGTAAAGGTAAAGGCAAGTCCACAGCGAAGGAATTGTTCCATAACACTCTTCCAATCGCCATCTGTTCCGACGGCCGTCTTGTGATAAGCTTCAAATACCTCGTGGTAGGCACTGATTGGAATTAAATCGAGATCCTTCCAAACTTTGACACGGTCAGCAGGGGCACATTTGTAAAGTACCTTGTACTCATGCTCTGGGTCATAGCTTGAGAGATCTTCCAAAAGCTCTTTTGCTAAATCATAGGCAACATCATTGACGCTTCTTCCCTCAGTTGGAATACCGAAGTTCTTTGCTGTGGTTAAAATTTTCTGTTCACCGAGAAGTGGTGCATCGAGTTTTCCCTTAGCTGCGTACATCAATTCGATCATTAGCTCTCTGGCATGCATACCGTGCTGAGATGCACCTGCGGCTGCAGCACGAAGTAAGTTGCGGGCAACGATTAAGTCGGCATTAGCACCGCAGACACCTTTCTTTCCCTTGGCGGTCACACGGCAAGGACCCATATTACAGATCTTACAGCAAATACCAGCAAGACCAAAGTTACATTGTGGCTGCTGCTTGTCAAAGCGATCAAATGCTGTATCAATGCCAAGTTGCTCAGAGCGAAGGATCATATCTCGAATGGCAGGATCTGGTGTCTTTTCAAGAACCTCCTGCTTTGATGGAAAAGTCTTTCGGTAAGCACTGACTGCATTCATATAATCTCGAATAAATGCGTCATCATCCTCATCTAAATCGTGGTGATGTTCGTGTTCATGTGTATGTACATGTTCATCGGTTTTTCCCTCAGCAACAGCACGATATTGAGCGTAGATATCTTCTGCACTGTGCTCGGATGCCTTTAATGTAACGGTTGGAACTCCGTTTTCATCAAAACCGATAATATTTCTGTGGCTGTGAATTTTGTCAATCATTGATTTCCTCCTCAAACTTCTGTTGATTTCACAATTTTATATCGCACAAATGGGAAAAGTCAACTTATTTTGCAAAAATGAAAAATTCTATGTTATAATCATCCCTGAATGATATAGAGAAAGTGAGATGAAGGATGAGTAATTTAAGAGAAATTAAGAATAATAAATTGTACTTTGATGGTTGTGACACAACAGAACTTGCTAAAAAATATGGCACTCCTATTTATGTGATGTCACAAAATGGCATTGAGGAGCGCATCAATGAATTGAAGGAGCAATTTACCAATAAGTATCCAAGGACAAGAATTGCCTATGCATCAAAGGCCTTTTGCACAGAGGGGATGTATGCCATCTTAAAGAAGGCAGGAGTTTGTATCGATGTGGTCTCTGGTGGAGAGATCTATGCAGCAAAGCAGGCCGGTTTTCCAGCAGAGCATGTGGAATTTAATGGAAACAATAAGTTGCCAAAGGAAATTGATGCCGCTGTAGAGTATGGTGTGGGCCGCATTATTGTGGACGGATTGCAGGAGCTCCCATTAATTATTGAGTCCTGTAAAAAGTACAAAAAGAAGATGAATATTATGATTCGCATCACCCCAGGTGTTGCTGCGAGCACACATGACTTTATTGTCACAGGAAAGAAGGATTCTAAATTTGGTATTCCATTAGAGAAGGAAATCTTTTTGCCAATCGTAAAGCAGATTTTGGATAGCGAATACTTAGAGTTTACAGGTCTTCATATGCATATCGGTTCACAGCTCTTTGAAAATGATGCCTTTTTAAAGGCACTTGATGTTTTGATGGATTGGGCTGCACTCATTAAGACGGAGTTTAATGCAGATGTAAAGGAAGTAAACTTTGGTGGTGGATATGGCGCAGAGTACACAACGGAGGAGAGAAAGCCATACAGCTTTTTCTTGGATCCAATGATGGAGTTATTGGAAAAGAGATCAAAGGCGATTGGAATTGAGAGACCGGAGGCTGTGATTGAGCCAGGAAGATCCATTGTTGCAGAGGCAGGAATTACATTGTATACCATCGGACAGATTAAGGAAATTCCTGGCATTCGCAAGTATGTTTCTGTCGATGGAGGTATGGGAGATAATATTCGTGTGGCCCTCTATCAGGCAGAGTACGAAGGCATTGTGGCCAATAGAGCACAGGAGCCAAAGGATGACAAAGTCAGCATTTGTGGAAAGTATTGTGAGTCTGGAGATATTATTATGACGGACATTATGGTGCCAAAGAGCGTGAAGATGGGCGATATTTTTGCGACCTATTCAACAGGTGCCTATGGCTATGTCATGGCATCCAACTACAATAACAATCCAATTCCAGGTGTTGTTCTTGTCAAGGGCGGAAAGAGTGCTTGGATGGTAAAACCTCAGACTTATGAGCAGATTGTACAGAACAATGAAATTCCGGATTTTATCTAAATTGTGAGTTGATCAAAAGCCTTCGAGAAATCGGGGGCTTTTTTCCATATAAGGAGGGAAAATGATGGAAGAAGATAGAGAAGTCCGACTTTGCTCAGTCAACAATTCTTTGGATGCACAGTGTATTGTAGATTTAATGAAAGAAAATGGAATTGCATCTTACAAAAAAAGTGGTATCATGGAAATATACGGTGGGAGTTCGATAGAGAACGACATCTATGTCAGTGAAACAAATTATGATCGAGCAATGCAAATTGTAAAAGAATACCATATGCTAGAAGGCAACAAAGAAGATGCCGAAGATGTCCAAAGGAATATTGGGGAGAGTATGCCGAAGGGGGTTATGTATATGTTGATCATGGTTATTTTACTAATTTTTATGGCGGCGGCTCTGGCCTTTTTATGTCGTAATGCATAAGTTATTTTAGAAGTTATTTTTGTTCTGTATTTATTTACTCTCTCCTAGTCTATTATGTAGAGGAGCCAGATTGGCTCCTCTACATTGCTCTATCAATCATTTATCGATTGTCCACTTTTTCAGGGTAGAGGTCATGCTGGAGGAGGCGGTCAGTTGCGGCCTTTTCCCAAATCGTACCCTTCTTTCCATAGTTGCAATATGGATCAATGGAGAGTCCTCCGCGAGGGAGAAATTTTCCCCATACTTCAATGTACTTTGGATCCATCAATTGAATTAAGTCCTTCATAATAATATTGACCACATCTTCATGGAAGTCACCGTGATTTCTGAAGGAAAATAGATATAACTTCAATGACTTGCTCTCCACAAGCTTTTGATCTGGTACATAGGAGATGATGATATTGGCAAAGTCAGGTTGACCTGTGATTGGGCAGAGACTGGTAAATTCAGGGCAGTTGAACTTGACAAAGTAATCGTTTTGGGGATGCTTATTGTTAAAGCTTTCTAGCACAGAAGGATCATAGTCCATACTGTAGGTTGTCTTGGCACTGCCAAGTTTAGTTAAATTCTCATTTTCTCTCATTGCTTTTCCTTTCTTTATTGTGCGGGATCTTTGATGCCATTGGCCGCAAAGGCTGCAGCACGGTCAATACAAGTTCCACATTTTCCACAGGGTTTATCCCCTCCTTCATAACAAGACCAAGTGAGTTCATAGGGAACATCCAAATCAAGTCCGATTTTTACAATGTCTGCCTTTGTGCTGTGAACAAAGGGTGCCTCAATTTTTAATTGGTGACCAGAACCTTCCCAGATCGCCGAATTCATCGCCTCATTGAATACAGGAGAGCAGTCGGGATAGGCAAATCCTGCTGCATCATCGGCATGTGCTCCATAGTAGATGATGGAACAGCCCTTGCTGATGGCTAAGCTTGCAGCAGAGGAAAGAAAGAGTCCATTGCGAAAGGGAACATAGGTGCTGACTGGTTTTTCTTCCTTTGTCTGTTTGATTTGTTCGGCGTAGCTTTTTTCTGGAATCTCTTCCCCAGAGTGGGAGAGAAGGGAGCAGTCGCTGTAAGTGAAAATTTTCTCTAAGTCGAGAAAGAGATGCTCAACTTGGTAGTGCTTAGTAATGGCAATGGCTGCTTCAATTTCCTTTGCGTGTTTTTGACCATAGGAAATGGAGAGGGCAAGGACATTGGGGGCACCATATTTTGCTATGGCGAGTGCAAGAGCAGTGGTGGAATCAAGACCACCACTAAAGAGGACAAGTGCTTTCATAAATAACTCCTTTATTTAATTTTTATAATATAACAGCCAGAAAACCCATGGTCTTTAGACCGTGGGATGAATGGCGTTAGGTTTACAACATATATATTTTACTTAAATACTATCATTTAAAATATATGCTATAATACATATATAGGAAATCCTATTTCCGAGTCTATGAAAGGAGAAAATCGTATGTATCTTACTGTAAAACAACAAGTGAAACATCTGTCCAAGGAAGATTACATCACAATCAGGGAACTTTGTCATACGGCTAAGAATCTTGCTAATGAGGCAATCTATAATGTGCGTCAGCATTATTTTACAGAAGGTGAATTTCTCAAGTATGAGAAGAATTACACTCTTTTAAAGAATAGTCCTAATTATAAGGCCTTAAATTCCAATATGGCACAGCAGATACTGAAAGAGGTTGATGGCTCGTTTCAGTCATTTTTTGGTCTGCTTAAACTTGTCAAGCAGGGAAAATATGCTTTTACAGATTGTAAACTGCCACATTATCTTCCAAAAGATGGATACACAACACTGATCATTGGTTTTGTAAGACTTAAGGGTAATCAGCTGATACTTCCGTTTTCCAATAGTTTTAAGAAAACGCATAAGTCTGTTGAAATTACGATACCACCCATACTTCTTGATAAGACGATAAAAGAGATACGCATTATACCGAAAGCGAATGCAAGGTTCTTTGAAATCCAGTATATATATGAAGATGAATGTATTCAAAGAAATCTAAACACGAACAACGCACTTGCACTTGACCTAGGTATCAACAATCTCGTCACAGCCGTATCAAATAGTGGTCAATCGTTCATTATTGACGGGAAAAGACTGAAATCGATCAATCAGTGGTTCAATAAAGAAAATGCCCGTTTGCAATCGATAAAAGATAAACAACATTTTAGTAAGAAGCCTACAAATAGACAAAAAGCAGTTGCTCGTAATCGCAACAATAAGGTGAACGACTATATGAATAAAACTGCTCGTAGGGTGATAGATTATTGTATCATCAATAATATAGGTACGCTTGTTGTTGGTTACAATGAGACTTTTCAACGCAATCGTCATATTGGAAAGCAAAACAATCAAAATTTTGTAAATATCCCTTATGGACAGTTGCGTAACAAATTGGAATATCTTTGCAAACGAAATGACATTGTTTTTGTAAAACAGGAAGAATCCTATACATCGAAATCATCTTTTTGGGATAGAGACGATCTCCCTGTTTACAATGCCGATAATCCAAAAGAGTATCCGTTTAGTGGCAGAAGATTACATCGTGGTCTATACAAAACGGCAAGTGGTAAAACAATCAATGCAGATGTTAACGGAGCATTAAATATCATGCGTAAAAGTAGTGTTGTGGATATGAATATCCTATACAGTAGAGGCGAAGTGGACACGCCGATAAGAATAAGGATTGCCTAATTACTTAGGTGGAAACTTAAATATCAAACTTCTTAAATAGAGCTGTTAGGCTCTTAGAAGCCCATTACCTTTAGGTGATGGGTAGTTCACTTGAGATAAAACTGTAGACTTTGGTCTGTCTGAAAGCGACCCCGAAGTTCAGCAGTCAAGGTTTTGGTGTTGTTTTTCTTGATTCCACGGGCGGAGACACAGCTATGGTGTCCCTCAAGAAGCACAGCGACATCACTACTTTGGGTGATTTCACAAATAATATCAGCAATATCTCTTCCGATACGCTCTTGAAGTTGCAATCGTCTGCCAACCATATCGCAGACTCTGGCAATTTTGGAAAGACCGATCACTCGCTTTCCTGGGATGTAGGCAACCGTGGCCTTCATATCATACATCAAGGCCATGTGGTGCTCACAATAGGAAAATAAATCGATATCCTTCATCACAACAACACGCCTAGCATTAGGCAAATCATTAGGTAAGTCTTCGTCATCAGAATCTTCTTCAAAGGTGGTATTAAACATTTGGGCAATTTCGTGATTGGTGTAATTCATTCCTGCAAAGACTTCTTCATACATTTTGGCCACCCTCTTTGGGGTATCCACTAGACCTTCGCGATGGGGATCGTCGCCTAGGGCAATTAAAATGCCTCGAATATGTTCTTCGATTGCTTTGGTATCAATCATTTTAAACTCCTTTCTGGTCGGGATCCCAGATCACCTTGTGCATCTGGATTTGTAGGCGGACATCATTTAATTGGTGGGCAATCATAAAATTGACCATTTCTACAGGCTCAATTTTTCCAAAGATTGGACTGAAATACACTTTGCAGCGGTGCGTCAAGTCGTATTTTTGGATGATATCGAGGGCGACATCTAAGTCCGCCTTTGAGCCAGCCACAAATTTGACCGTGTCTTGGTCATTGAGATGGGCAAAGTTTTCTAGGTGCATCTGTGATTCATAGAGACTTGAGGGCAACTTGTAGTCCATGGTAAAGGATGGACGAAAACTTGTCGCAGTAAAGGGCTTGAGGTCAATGGCACCATTGGTCTCAATCTCCACACGGATCTGAGGATGCTTTGCAAATTCCATCAATAAATTTTTCATCTCTGGCTGTAATAGAGGTTCCCCGCCAGTGAGGGTGACATTTTTTATTTGGCTTTGTAGTACAAAGTTTACAATTTCTTTGGTACTTTCATCGGTGTAGGGGCAATCCGCTTCATTGGCCCACATTGTGTCGCAGTAGCTACAGCGAAGATTACATCCCTGAAATCGGATAAAGACGGCAAGTTCTCCAGCACGCCGTCCCTCGCCATTGATGCTGATAAACTTTTCAACAACTTTCATGGCTATTCCTCTATTCCTCGTAGATGGCACAATTGGTTGGAGTTTCATAGACTTCGATGCGGTGCATAGGAAGCCCTTGATCCTTGAGTGCCATAAAGATGTAGCGAGCAAAGTTTTCTGCTGTTGGGCGAAAATCAATTTCAATTAAATGAAAATCTTCGTCACGAAGTGCCTGCAGAGTATTTTCCTTTAGTGAACCTTTCTCATAGATGAGGGCGTGGTCGAAGGAATCGCAGAGTGTGCGAACCGCAGCTTTAAAATCGCCAAAGTCAATGAGCATACCACGGGTTTGCTTTTGTGTGCTCAGGTCATCACACTTGATTTTGGCGACCACTCTCCAGTGGTGGCCGTGAATATTTTTGCACTTTCCATCATATCCATAGAGAAAGTGAGCGGCATCAAAATGATGTTCTGTCTTTAAATAATACATTTTCTTCTCCAAATTAAAATAAAAATCGTCCCACATCAAGTGGGACGATAACAACAAAGTTAAAGTCCCGGTTTTGTTTTTCGACAGGAGGGTACAAATGAACTGTCGTCAGTGCTAGCATAGCATTCCGTTATGATTTTGGCAAGTGCACATATTGGCGAAAAGGCAAAACTTTAGGGTATTGACGCAACAAAGTTAGCGTTGTAAGATAGGAAAAGCAAATGTGCAAATATAATTTTATAGAAGGAATAGGAAAAGAGATGAAAAAGAAAATCTTTGCAGCAGTGATTGCAGCATCTATGGTGCTTGGTCTAGTGGCCTGTGGTGGAAAAAATACAGCCACAAATTCTTCCAAAGAAACGACAGCGACCAGTGAAAAGTCAGCTTCAGAAAATGGGGACAAAACTTATAAAATTGGGGTGTTACAGCTTGTGCAACATACAGCACTTGATCAGGCCAATAAGGGATTTGTGGCCGCACTAGATGAGTCGGGGATAAAATATCAAATCGACCAGCAAAATGCAGGTGGAGATCAGTCAGCTTGCCAGACCATTGCAACAAAGTTTGTCAATGACAAGGATGATTTATTGCTTGGCATTGCCACACCAGCGGTTCAGGCATTAGCCGGTGCGACAGAGGATATTCCCATTGTTTTGACAGCGGTAACTGACCCAGCAGATGCAAAACTTGTGGCATCAAATGAAAAGCCAGGCGGAAATATTACAGGTACAAGCGATTTGACTCCAGTAAAGGAGCAAATTGAACTTATTAAAAAAATTCTTCCTAGTGCAAAGCGAGTAGGAATTTTGTATAGCTCTGCGGAGTCAAACTCCAAGTTGCAGGCAAAGCTTGCGATGGATGCGGCGAAGGAACAGGGCTTAGAGGCGACAGAATATACAGTATCCAATTCAAACGAGATTCAATCGGTTGTGGAATCTATGGTGGGAAAGGTCGATGTTATTTACACTCCAACTGACAATATGATTGCAGCGGGAATGGCAACCATTGCGATGGTGGCCACAGAGCACAAGATTCCAATTATTGGTGCAGAAAAAGGACATGTAGATGCGGGAGCTTTGGCAACCTATGGCATTGACTACTATCAACTTGGTTATATGGCCGGTGAACAAGCTGTGGAGATTTTAAAGGATGGGAAGAATCCAAAGGATATGCCAATCGAATACCTTCCACTTGAAAAGTGCGAGTTGAGTGTCAATCAAGATGTGGCCAAGGAGCTTGGAATTGATGTCTCATCCATTCAAAAATAGGTTTAGGAAAGGAAGAAAGAAATGCTCGGTGCATTTTTAGGTGCAATATCCCAGGGTGTGTTGTGGGGAATTATGGTACTGGGTGTATATATTACATTTAAGTTACTCGATATTCCTGATATGACTGTTGATGGAAGTTTTACACTCGGTGGATTTATTTGTGCGATTTTAATTTCAGATGGAAAAATTAATCCAATATTGGTTTTGATTTGTGCAATTTTAGGTGGATTGATTGCGGGTGCTGTCACAGGAATTTTACATACAATATTTGAAATTCCAGCAATTTTGGCGGGAATTTTGACACAGATTTCTCTGTGGTCGATTAATTTGCGTATTGCACATAAGCGAAGCAATATTACACTGCCAAAGTTGGGCAATATCTTTTCTGCAGTGGCTTCGATGACAGGAATGAAAAAGTCACAGGTGGCCTTAGTTCTTGGGATTATCATTGTTATTGTGATCATCGCACTACTTTATTGGTTCTTTGGAACAGAGATGGGCAGTGCACTCCGTGCAACGGGAAATAATGAGGCAATGGTGCGAGCACTGGGCATCAATGCAAAGACAATGAAGTTAATTGCTTTGATGATTAGCAATGGCTTAGTTGCTCTTGCGGGTGCTTTGGTTTGTCAAAGTCAGGGATATGCGGATATCAATATGGGTACAGGAGCCATTGTCATTGGTCTTGCGGCCATTGTCATTGGTGAGGTGTTGCTTGGATGGGTCAAGCCATTCTATGCAAAGTTGGGTGCAGCAGTTATTGGATCTGTAGTCTACTTTATTATTCGTGCCATTGTACTGCAAATGGGACTGGATTCTGACTACATGAAGGTGCTCTCGGCCATTATTGTTGCAGTGGCATTGTCCTTCCCTGTGCTCAGCAAAAAATATCGTCAGAAAAAGGATTATGATCCAGCTGGGGAAGGAGGAGAGTAGATGTTAACGATTAAAAATGTCAGTAAAACCTTTAATAAGGGCACAGTCAATGAAAAGAAGGCATTGCAACATTTAAATCTTCATCTTTTGCCAGGGGATTTTGCGACGGTGATTGGTGGAAATGGAGCTGGAAAATCGACCATGCTCAATATGATTGCAGGTGTCTATCCGATAGATGCAGGGACGATTGAGATTGATGGAGTCAATATTTCAAGGATGCCAGAGCATCAGAGGGCGAAGTATATTGGAAGAGTGTTTCAAGATCCAATGATGGGAACAGCGGCGGGGCTTGAAATTCAGGAAAACCTTGCACTTGCTTTTCGAAGGGGAAGAGCGAGGACACTTCACTGGGGATTGAAGCAATCGGAGAAGGAATACTACAAGGAGATGTTAGAAAAGCTAGGCCTTGGTCTTCATACAAGAATGACTTCAAAGGTTGGACTTTTATCTGGAGGTCAGCGACAGGCCCTCACTCTGCTCATGTCTACACTGGTAAAGCCAAAAATTTTATTGCTCGATGAGCACACGGCGGCACTGGACCCAAAGACAGCGAAGAAAGTGTTGGATTTGACCGAGGAATTTGTGAAGGAGCAAAATCTCACTGCACTCATGATTACCCACAATATGCATGATGCCATTGCTCTTGGCAATCGCTTGATTATGATGCATGAGGGACATATTATCTATGATGTGTCAGGAGAAGAAAAGAAAAAACTTCGAGTAGAAGATTTATTAAAGAAATTTGAAGAAGCCAGTGGCGGTCAGTTTTCAAATGATCGCATGCTACTTGCAAAATAGGTTTTGATTAGGGGAGAGAATTCAAGAGATGTCTTGATTCTCTCCCCTAGGTGGTTAGTTAAACTTATATAGATTCAATCCAATTTCTTCGGAAAATTCTCGGTCTACACAGCCATCAATTTTGTGAATGTAAAATTCACCCGTCAAGCTGATGAGACCATTGTTGAGATGTCCTGCATAGCAAAGATTTTTTGTCGTATTGCCGACAACCATATGAATGTGTAGATAAGGTTTTCCGTCCATGGTACTAATATTTCCTGTGCAGGATGAAATTTCCATGTCACCAGTGTAGGTGGTGGATTCATATTTTTTATCCACAGAATTAAATACACCCAAGGTAACTTTGTTTACAGCACCAATACCTATGACTGTGCCAAGTTTGATTTCTTCCTTTTCACAAAGTTGTGAGAGGGTGGCAAGAATTTCTTCACCTTTTGCAATTCTTACAATGTAGTCATTGCCAAATTTGTGATATTCCATAGTATAACCTCCAAGTCGATGATTTGTTTGAAGTATAGCACAAATTTTATTTAAAAAGTAGAAAAGCTTGCATATAAAATCTGAAGCATTATAATAAAAACAAAAAATGAAAGAGAAACGAAGATGAAAGATATCTCAGTGATTATACAGGTTGTTGTGATTTTAGCAGTTACAGGATTGATTGTTGTGCTTGTCAATCACTTTTTTAACCGCTTTATTGCAAGGAGAGAGAAGCTGTATCAAAAGTTTATTAAGAGCATTTTGACCTTTATTATTATTGTCATCGGTGTATATGCCGCATTGTCACAATTTGAAATTGCCAGAACTATTAGTACTAGTTTATTGCAGAGTGGTTCTTTGATTATTGCGGTGGCCACTTTTGCTGCCCAGCAGGCCCTTGGCAATGTGATTTCGGGTTTTTTTATTTCTGCGACAAAACCATGTGAGATTGGACAAAAGGTAAAAATTATGTCCGGTGGAAATGTGATTGCCGAGGGAATTGTCAGGGATATGACTGTCCGACATATTTTTATAGAGCAATTTGATGGACAGAGCTATATTGTGCCCAATAGTCTTGCGGACAGTTCAGTTATTGTCAACACTAACCTTGTCGAGGATGTGGGAAATTATATTGAGATTGAAGTCGGCTAT
This sequence comes from Lachnospiraceae bacterium oral taxon 096, assembly GCA_018141845.1. Lineage (NCBI taxonomy): Bacteria > Bacillati > Bacillota > Clostridia > Lachnospirales > Lachnospiraceae > Lachnospiraceae bacterium oral taxon 096. Next base: position 773,832 of record CP073340.1, read on the forward strand.
GATACCGATGTGGAAGAAGCGAGAAAGATTATTCAAAAGATTTGTGATGAAGATCCAAGAATTTTGCACAATCAAAAGACCAAGGTCTTGGTGAGTGCAATTACGGCCAATGGTATGTTGCTTAAGTTTACGATTTGGTCAAAGAATTTAAATGATAGTTTTGAGGCATGTAGTAATGTTCGCCAGAGGTTGGTTTCTGAATTTTTAAAGGCAGGGATTACCATTCCCTATCAGACATTTAGTGTGGAAAAGATATAAAAAGGCGCTGTCAAAGGGCAGCGTCTTTTTTGTACAGCAGTATTAGCTAGTTCCAAGTTTTCCATATTTCTGGTTGGTAGCCGAGAGTGGATTGCTTTCCATTTCGCACAACTGGAGTTTGGATGACCTGTGGATTTTCTAATACTTTTTCGAGTTTGTCCTCGTCGCAGATGTGTTGAATGAGTGCGAGTAAGTCCTTGTCCTTGCCATTCCAGTTAATCATATTTTGAAGACCACCATTGGCTTGAGCGACACTGTTGAATTCGCCTTTGCTCATTCCCTTTTCTTTCATGTCAATAAATTGATACTTGATTCCTCTTTCTTTGAAAAAGCGTTCGGCCTTTTTGGTATCATTGCATTTTTTTGTTCCAAAAATTTGTATATTCATCAATAAAATCCTCGTATTATATAGTAGTAGTTTTTAGAGACCCTCTCCAAGGTCTTTATAACTATTAAGTCATAGTCTTTTCTTTACCTCTTCCGTAGGTTCGACTATGATATATAAGATACTGTGGATTGGTTATTTACTCCTACCACTTGATGGTTTTAGAAAGGCCCCAACCACAGTCTCTTTGCTCATTTGTTAATCAGTTAGATACCGCATGACGGTTTATTTAGAACGAGGCTACAATCGCAAGGAGTCCCTGTGGTTCTAAAACAGTATCAAATACATTTTAAAGGAGATTATTATGATTTATGTAGGAATTGATGTCGCTAAGGATAAGCATGATTGCTTTATCACAAACTCTAATGGAGAAGTATTATTTAAAGCTTTTACCATTTCTAACAGTCAAGATGGTTTCAATGACCTTTACCAAAGAATAGAATCTGTTATGGAAGATATAACAAAAGTAAAAGTAGGACTGGAAGCTACCGGACACTATAATTACAATCTTTTAGGTTATCTCATTGATAAAGGTCTGACCACCTATGTCATCAATCCGTTACATACAAATCTGTACAGAAAAAGTCTAAGCCTTAGACTCACGAAAACGGATAAAGTAGATGCCCGCACGATTGCTTACATGCTCATGTCTGATGTGAACTTGAAGTCCTACTCAGATACATCTTACCACAACGAAGAATTAAAGTCATTAACTCGTTATCGTTTTGATAAGGTAAAAGAACGTGCCAAACTAAAAACTTCCGTTTCAAGACTGGTCTGTATCTTATTTCCTGAATTAGAAAAACTTGTACCAACACTTCATATGACATCCATTTATGCATTGCTTTCTGAATTTCCCGGGGCTAAATATGTAGCTGGTGCACATCTTACCAGACTTACAAATCTTCTTTCAGATGCATCTAAAGGTCGATATGGTAAAGATACCGCCATAACTTTCAGGGAAGCTGCAAGGGCTTCTATCGGCTCAAATATGCCAGCCAAATCTCTTGAACTAAAACACACCATCAAGTTGATACTGGAACTTGCTTCTGAGATTGATGAAATCGAAAATGAAATCAAAATTATCATGGATGAAATTAATTCTCCAATTCTCAGTATTCCAGGTATCAACTATCGTATGGGCGCTATGATCATTGCCGAGATTGGCGACTTCAGTCGGTTTGATTCTCCTGATAAAATCTTGGCTTATTCCGGATTTTCACCATCAACATATCAATCAGGGCAGCTTGACTCAGCATACTCCCACATGGAAAAACGAGGTTCCAAATACTTACGATATGCTCTGTACAATGCTGCCAAGTATGTTTGCCACTGGGATTCGACATTTGCCAGGTACCTTACCAAGAAACGAGCTGAAGGCAAGCATTATAATGTTGCAATATCTCATGCCGTCAAAAAACTGGTTCGAGTTATTTATCATCTTGTAAAATCGAATCAGCAATACATTAAAGTAGCTTAATTAACTCTAATTCAATACTCCTTTTTCATGCACCTATCATGATGCTCTTTTTGTCATGCAGTTTTCAAAGTGCAAGGAGCTCTAACTGTATTCCGAATATATCTAAAATACATTTCTGTACTTTATTTAAAAAATATCATTTTAGGGCTTGACTTTTAATAGTTAGTCTTTCTGTATGATGTGTCACATTGTATTCTATTATTATAACAGATCTGCCTTGGGATTGAATATACCTAAAAATTGGGCTAAGATATTCTAGATAAAATTAGGAAATGGTGTGGAGGGAGTAGTGTTAGAAACCCACAAGAATTGGGTAAATGGTGATCCTCTTCAAAGTATTCAGATGAGCTCAAAATTTATGAAGGAGCATTTTCGTTAGGAAAATAAGAAAAGACGCTACAGGACTAAAAACTAGTAGCGTCTTTAATGTTCCTGAGCGGAGTCGAACCGCTGGCCTTTCGCTTAGGAGTTCGTCCTGGTACAGAAAACAGCTTGCATTCTATTTATAAATGATGACTACCATTACCTAACATTTTATAGTAATGATTATTTGGTTTTCTTATTAGATTTATATTTATTATATCGTGCCTGTAGTCAACTGTCGATAACAAATTGACCGCAAATGCATTATTTTTTCTTGCTTTTACACTGGATACCTTATATGGTTTTCGGGCGGGTTGCCAGTTCAACATGGGCTCTAATCAATGCTTTGAAAATATATTCATACAATGCATTAAAATCATTCTCTTTGTCGGCAATTTCTAATGCATTATAATATTCCTCTTTTCTCTCAACATCGATATAGAATGGTGGCATACCATAGCGAATCAACATTTTAATCATAAATCCTCTGCTTGTTCGCCCATTTCCATCTGGAAACGGATGAATAACCGTAATCCTATGGTGAATATCTGCAATCAATTCAACGATTCGGCTTCTGCTCAGCTCACCAGATTCACTTTCTAGTAATGACACCGTATCATTGAGTTTTATCAATTCCGGCATAACATCCCGCCAATCTACTGTCTCAAATTTTGCACCTAAAACAAGGACATTATCTTTTCTTGTTGATCCTCCGTATTCCGGATTTGGACAACAGGAAAATAATTTCTTATTCAAGGTTGATAATTGATAAATATCAATTCTGTCATTATATGCCGTCTCAAAAATAAAATCGTACATCACAGAATGTCCTGCTACATTGCAAAAGCCGTCATAGGACTCTGTGCAATAGTCACTTACTTGGCGATTCTCTTGCAGATCCTCGATTATTTCAGATGCTGCATCATAAGTGGTTTTTACACCCTCAAGGCGGGCATCATTATAAACATACTTACTTTTGAACAAACGCCTTGCAAACTCAAGACTATTCGTTGGTGAAATATCTTCCCAGGCGTCAAACAATCCTTCGTATAGCTTTGTATATGAAAATCCCAATTTCTTTCGATGTGTTTCTGACTTATATTTACTTAATTCTTTGCTTGAATAATAAGCGATCAGATATGGGAACAAATTTCGAATTCGATAGTAACAGGCTCTAAAACTTGTACCAAAATAATCAGCTATCTTGAGAATATCATCAAATGTCAATTCATCATCACCAGGATGGAGGTTATCTATCTGAATGCGTAATTCGTCCTCTGGCATAAGAAAAGAAGCTGCAAAAGACTCCGCATATTTCTCTTTATATTCATTTGATGAAATAGCACACATAAATGTTGGTTGTGTATCTGCATCTTTAAGAAAATGGCACAGCTCATGCGCTGCTGAAAATCTCTGTCGGGTAATCGGGCTTTTCGCATTAATTGCCACCAAATCTATTGGCATATCCGCTGTGGATGGCATAAACAGACCTTCCATTTTATCAAAATTTCTAAATACAAAATGAATACCCAGGTCTGTTAAAACCTGAAAAGGGTTAATCGGAAACGCCTTTTCATGCTCCTTAAAGTACTGTTCTGAAAAGTACTTTGCCAGTCCCTGGGCATCATTTCGATATTGATTTAGTATTTCTTTATCCAGCATTAAATTCCCCCTTAAAGACCTGCCATAGACTTCTTGAAGGCAATCAAATTCAGGATTTCCTGCTGATCATTCTCATTTAACTCTTCAAATCCACGGGCAAATACAACCTGTTTGGATTCAAAAGATTCCTGATTGAGAAGGTAATCCGCTGAAACATGATAAAGCTGGCAGAATTTTTGAATTTCATCCGATGTGATCTTTCGGTTTCCAAGTTCAATTTGAGTAATGGCTGAGCGACCAATTCCTAGGCAGTTTGCTGCATATTCCTGTGAAAATCCTAAACGCTGTCTTGCATCTTTCAATTTTTCAGATATGTTGTTTTTCATTGCTTTTACCTCCTTTTGTATTAGAATAGATTTATTTGATAAAAAAGTCAACAATTCTGTTCGATTTTCCAACATTTTTATTTTAACAAACGAGATCAAATATAACTCATAAAATATGGATCTCGATCTCCATGTTTCACTAACTTCACTGTTCTTCTATTTCTGAGAATTGCTCAAATAATGTATCTATCTACTGCAAAAATAAACTTATCTACATCTTTCCGTTCTGCCAGCATTTCCTGCAGCGATTTATGGTGTACATATTTCTCCTCATACACCCAGCAGGCAATGCCGCTGGTCTCTGTCTTCATAATGAGTACCGTTCTGTTATTCTTCTTTTTAGATGGAAATACGGTAATAACATCCTTATGAGCAAGTGCTTCCAGTGTCTCAACACTGACACACTCAATTATCTTATTGATGACGATGAAGCACCGATTCTCCTCGATAGATTCCTCTGATATTTCTGTACAATCCCAGGTCAGTGCCAGAATTTCTCCCAGACGGAGAGTTGCAGTAAATGCTAGGTGAAATGCTGCTTCCAGCCACTTTTCATCACACGCTTCGATTGCCTGGATCAAAGTTTCGGCATCCCAGATCTCATGTTTTTTCTTCGGGTGGAAATTTCCACCCAAGATACAAAAAAGCAGCAATGACTTTTTCAATCATTACTGCTTAAAATAAGCGTCTCCTATAGGAATCGAACCTACAATAGAGTCTTAGGAGGACCCCGTTATATCCATTTAACTAAGGAGACAAATGCCGTATTTCCAGGCTTTTTCGACCCTTTGGCTCTGGCTGCCATCATTTATAACTCTAACACTTTCGTGATGAATTATCTTTTTCTTATCTCTTCTGATTTTTTAGATTTCGCTTCCTCAGTGACTCTCAAACGCTACCCTTTTTCTTCAAAAGGGTTCCGCCATGGTTCTACCTTAGGAGGCGAACGCTCTATCCTGCTGAGCTACAGAAACACACTGGTAAAGTATAGCACAATTTAAATTTTTTGAAAAGTAAAAAATTGTATGCTGTGATTGGCAGTCTATTGTGAACTACCCATAGTCTAAAGCCTATGGGCTTCCTGCTTCGCTGACCTCGCAACCTACTATCTCCACAGGCGTTAATTCGGGCAGTCCCTGCCCTATTGTTTTTTCTTATACTACTTGTCTTAATCCTTCTGCCAATATATTTTTTGCTGCATTGATATCTCTATCGTGTTTTGTATTGCAGAAAGGACACATCCAATCTCTTACTTTTAGATCTTTTACATTTGTATTTTTATATCCACAACTAAAACATAGCTGGCTACTTGCATAAAAATCTCCATTCCGCGGGCAAGCCGCGGCACAAATAGTAATGAAAGTGTTTTACATCTCAACTCTGTGATTTAAAATATATAACAAGAAGCTATACTACAAAGCACGGGAGGTAAAGTTGTAAAAACTTTCTCTGTTTTAGACAGCATAAAAATCAGTGTAAGTTCTGTCTTTTCAAGCACAAATAAGTGGTATCATGAATCCGTACACTAAGAATTGTTAAAGCTCTTTGTTTTATTGTGTGGCAGTTCAGTCAATGGCTTCTTATCTTTTGCGAAAGGAGTTACACTATGAAAGTTACTTATCAAACCTGTTGTGGTGTCGATGTTCACAAATCTTTTCTTGTTGCCACAATCATCAAAACTACCGCCGGTATTGAACCTTCTTATCAAAAGAAGCGATTCTCTACCTTCAACAATTCTATTTTAGACTTTAAATCGTGGCTTCTTAAAAATGAATGCCATGATGTCTGTATGGAATCCACAGGTAAATACTGGGTTCCTGTCTTTAATCTTCTCGAAGATCAAATCAACGTTACCATTGCTAATCCCAAATGGGTTAAAGCTGTTAAGGGTAACAAGGACGATACCAAAGATTCTAAATGGATTGGAGACTTATTCCGACTGGGACTTGTGAAAAGCAGCTACATTCCTTGTAGGTTGATCCGTATTCTTAGAGAATACACAAGATATCGTTACAAGCTTGTTTCTTGCCGTTCAAGTGAAAAGAATAGATATCAGAATGCTCTTACTGTTTGTAATATCGCATTAGATTCTGTTGTATCCGATATCTTTGGGAAGTCATCCTCATCCATTATCGATTATCTGCTTGAACAATCAGGTACTACGATTAACCATGAAGAAATCTCTTCAAAACTTCTTAAGAGCCTCAAATCCAAAGAAGACGCTGTGATTGAATCTATCGAAGGATATCAGATGACTGATGCCCAGAAATATCGTATGCGCCTAATTCGCGCACATATGGATTATATCACAGCTGAAATCAATGATATAGATAAACAGATTGAATCTTTGATTTCTTCCGATCCTGATTATGATAAAGCTATTCGGTTACTAACTACCATTCCGGGTGTCAAACGTGATAGTGCAATTACTATCATCTCCGAAATTGGTATTGATATGTCTCAGTTTTGTAATTCTAAACGCTTATGTTGTTGGGCAGGTCTTACCCCCGGCAACAATGAATCTGCCGGTAAGAAGAAATCTGTCCGTATTACACGTGCCGGTGTCTACCTCAAACCTGCATTAGTACAGTGTGCTCATGCAGCCGTGAAATCTGACAAGTCTCCTTACTACAAAACGAAATATGAATCCCTTGTTAAACGCCGTGGCAAGAAAAGAGCTGTTATTGCCATTGCCCGTATGATTCTTATAGCCATCTACCGGATGCTGTCTACCGGAGAGGTATGGAATCCAAGCGATCTTTACAAAATCGATATGCCTGCACCTTTAGCTGAAAAACAGAAGGCTAAGGCTATCAAGCAAGCCAAAAAACTTTTACAAAAGGAAGGACTGCTTCCTCCTGATGAACCTTTAGCTTCTTGATCAATCTACTAAATCTATATCCTCAAATAAGTTGCCTACTTAAGACAGCTTATTTAAGTGCGCCGGTTTACGGCTTACCTCTACTTTCTTTCACACTATGTATCTATCTTAATATAATTTCTACCATTCCATTTTGACTTATATTCCAGTTGTCTTGTCAGCTCATACCACGATACATCGCTTATAGTTTTCGCTAAATTATGATTTTTCACCATATTTTTTATCTGTAAGTTTTCCGAAACTATCACTTGGTTTTCGTTTATAATTTCGCTTGAAATCTTATGCAGATAATCTTTTCTTGTATTAGCTATTTTCTCATGGCATAGTGCTATTTGTTTCCTTTTTTTCTGATAGTTCCTACTCCCCTTTGTTTTATTTGCTAATTGTCTTTGTAATCTTGTAAGCTTTTTCTCATATTTTTTAATTGTCTTCGGATTTTCATATTTCTTCCCATCTGATGTGATACATAAATCTTTTATCCCTAAATCCAATCCTATTTGTCCGTTTGTCTTTACAAGTGGACTATGTTCAGTTTCTACAAGAACAGACACATAGTACTTGCCGCTTGGTACCTTAGATATAGTTACTGTTTTTATCCGACCTGAAAATTTTCTATGTAATTTTATTTTTACCCTTTTTAATTTTGGCAGCTTTATTCTTCCTCTATCAAAATCTACAGTTATATTCCCATTTGTAAAATTGGTTGTATATGATTTACGATTACTGTGCTTACTCTTAAACTTTGGATAACCTGCATGTTCTTTGAAAAACTTTTGATAAGCACTATCCATATTATAAATTGCATTTGTTAAAGCAAATTTATCTACTTCTTTTAGCCATTCATAAGCTTTTTTCAGCTCTCTATTGCAATAATTATTACAATCTGTTTTACTGACAGACTTTTTTTCTTTTTCATAAGCATCTTTTCTGTACGCAAGGGTTTGATTATATACAAAACGACAACAGCCAAATGTCTTTGCTAACTGTATTTCTTGCTCTTTGTTTGGATAAATCCGATATCTATATGCCTTTAACATTAAGCTTACCCGCCTTTCTACCCTTAATTTTCTATATATTGCTTTAACATTTCTTCAGAAACATTGCCTACGCTACAAGCAAAATATCCATCCGTCCAAAATGTATGTTCTTTCCAAAAATGATTCTTAAGATATTCTGTATGCTTTTTCCATATATGATATGTTGTATAGCTCTTAATTAGATTAACCACTTTACTTATGGATATTGTAGGCTCAGTTTTTATCATATAGTGTATATGGTCTTTGTCTGTTTCCATATATTTTATGATTATATTACTCTTTGTGCATATCTCATAAGAAAATTGTTTTATATAATCTGATATTTCTTTTGATACTAAAAGCTTTTTTCTATACTTACATACAAAAATAATATGATATTGTAATAAATATTTGTGTCTATTCTTTAATTTCCATACTCCCATAACGCTAGTTATTGTATCACAAATATCTATTTTTTGCTACCTTAACCCACCATCTAAAGCTAGTGGGATTGCGGTAGCATTATTTCAAGAGTAGTTGATTTGGAAAAGGGAAGCTTTTCTTGTGAGTTTCTCACATTTACGAGCTTGACAATGAAACTAACATAAGATAATATGAACAAAAGAGAAAATTTTATGTAGGAGGAGAGAAGATATGATGAAGAAAAGATTTGTAGCATTAGCACTGATGAGTATTATGTCAGCGAGTATGCTTGCCGCTTGTGGCGGAAAAAAGTCTGATTCAGCGACTTCAACAACCGCAACAACAGAAACAACCGCAGCAACAGATAATAAAAGTGCAACATCTACAGGAAAAAAGAGTGAGGCAGCACCTGAATGGACAGCATATGATGAGCTGATTCAGTCAGTATATCAGGATGCAGATCTAGTACACAGAGAAGCTACTTTGCACAAGGCAGAGGCTATGTTGATGGACACAGGTGCTGTGGCACCATTGTACTATTACAATGATTTGTATATGCAAAAGCCAGATTTACAGGGCGGCATTGTTACCCTTGTTGGTAGTCATAAGCTTTTTATGTATATGACCAACAAGGGACAGCCAATTGATGTGTTGAGAATCAATCTTGCATCAGAGCCAGATAAGCTCGATCCAGCATTGACCTCAACTACTGATGGTGGATCTTTGGCAGCGAACTCATTTGTCGGTCTCTATGTTATGGGCAATGACAACAAGATTTCTCCAGCACTTGCAGATGGAGATCCAACCGTTTCCTCCGATGGCAAGGAGTACACCATTAAGTTGAAGAAGGATTTGAAGTGGAGCGATGGCTCACCACTCAATGCCAATGACTTTGTCTACTCTTGGAAGAGAGCAGCAGATCCAAAGACAGGTTCCGATTATTCCTATCTATTTGACATTATGGAAAAAGGATCCGATGGAACCATTGATGTCAGTGCAGTGGATGACAACACTTTGAAGTTTAAGTTAAAGGCTCCAGTGCCTTATATGATGGAATTATTGACCTTCTCAACCTATATGCCAGTGCCAAAGGCCAGCGTTGAGGGAGCAAAGGATCACGAGGCAAATCCTGGTGCTTGGGCATCTGAGGCAGGTTTTGTCAGCAATGGTGCCTATACTTTGAAAGAGTGGAAGCACAATGAGTCTATGGTCTATGTAAAGAATCCAAACTTCTATGACGCAGATAAGGTGACCGTCAATGAGCTTCACTTTATGCTCAGTGCCGATGACACAGCTATTCTTGCAGCATATCAGGCAGGAAACCTTGACTTTATCGACTCTGTGCCAAATGGTGAGATTGACAACTTAAAGAGTTTGCCAGATTTCCATGTTGTAAACAACCTTGGTACCTACTATGTTGGATTTAATGTCAACAGCAAGATGTTTGATGGAAAGACACCAGAGCAGGCGAGCAAGATGCGCCGTGCACTTGGTCTTTTGATTGACCGTCAGTACATTGTAGACACTATCGGAAAGACAGGACAGCAGCCTGCCAACACCTTTGTTCCAGCTGGAATGAGCGATGGTCATGGTGGTATCTTTAAGCAGGACGATGATGCTTATAAGTATCCAGTAGATGGTGGTTACTATAAGATTGCTGTAGATAAGGATCAGGCAATTTCTCTTCTCAAGGAGGCAGGATATAAGTTTGATGACAATGGTATGTTGAGCTCAGAGACTCCAATTACCATTAACTACCTTGTTAACCAGAATACAGGAAATGAAGCGATTGCACAGGCAATACAGCAGGATTGGGCAGCGATTGGTATCACGATGAATATTTCTACTGAGGATTGGCAGACATTCGTTAATGACCGAAAGGTTGGCAACTTTGATGTGGCTAGAGAGGGATGGCTTGCCGATTACAATGATCCTGCAAATATGTTGGAGCAGTTTATGTCTACATCAGGAAATAACAACGAACAGTTAGGTAAGTAATAAGAGGATTTCTAGGATAGCTGTATACCCGCTGTTGGGTATGCAGCTATATCTATTTATGGAGAAAGGGGAAGAAAGATGCTGAAATATACCATTAAAAGAATCTTCTTGGCGGTAATTACCCTGTTTTTAATCTGCTTTATTACCTTTTTTGCAATGAATGCAGTACCAGGTGGTCCGTTCAATGGAGAGAAGGCAAAGTCGGCTGAGGTTTTAAGGGTATTGAATGCAAGGTATGGCTTAGATCAGCCAGTACTTGTGCAATTTAAAAATTATATGGTCAATCTCTTACATGGAGACTTTGGTATTTCACTGACAACAGGAAGAGATATTGGAAAGACCATTTCGGAGTCCTTTGTGGTATCTGCACGAATTGGAGGAATTGCAGTTATTATTGCCTTGATTTTTGGCATTATTTTGGGCAGTGTTGCAGCACTCAATCGAAATAAGTGGCCAGATAGAGTGATTATCTTTTTTGTCACATTGTTTACTGCAATGCCAAGTTTTGTGTTGGGTTCATTTTTATTGCTTGTTTTTTGCATTCAATTAAAGGTTGTGCCAGTGTGGAGTACAAATAATCCAAATTATGTGTTGCCTGTCATTGCACTTTCTCTGTCACCAATGGCCTATATCACGAGGTTGACAAAGACAAGTATGCTCGATGTGCTCGGACAGGACTATGTGCGCACTGCAAGAGCAAAGGGCGTGAGTCCATGGAAGATTATTTTTGTGCACTCATTGCGCAATGCCTTGATTCCAGTCATTACCTATGTCGGGCCACTGACAGCCTCTATTTTGACAGGATCGTTAGTTGTTGAGACCATTTTTACCATTGGTGGTCTGGGATCAAAGTTTGTAGATAGTATTACAAAGAGAGATTACACAATGATTATGGGAACGACGATTTTCCTTGCAACATTGATGGTTGTGATGAATTTGGTTTCCGACTTGGTATATAAGTTGGTTGACCCAAGAATTAAGTTAGATTAGTACAGAGGAGAGAAATTATGGCAGAAAATTATGATATACCTGCACCAAAAAAGCATATGCTCAGTATGCAAATCGACCCTGCACTTTTTGAAAAGGCGACGGACGAGGAGAAAAAGCAAGCAGATGTCATGGCTGAGTCCACCACCTTTTTTAAGGATGGTATGAGAAGATTGATGAGAAACCCATTGGCGGTCTTCTCTATGGTAGTGTTGGCCCTTGTATTGGCTCTCATCATTGTGACACCAAGAGTTGTGCCATATAGTTATGAGCAGATTATTACAGTGGATGGAAAGAGAGATAAACAGGCGAACAACTTAAAGCCATTTCAGTATTCACCAATAGAAAAGCAATATATGGAAAAGACCAATACAAAGCTGTTTCCACATATCATGGGAACAGATGAATTGGGAAGAGATTACTTTATTCGTGTCATCTATGGAACGAGAGTATCGGTATTGGTCGGTGTATTTGCCAGTTTGATGGTTTTGGTGATTGGTACAGTATATGGCTCGATTGCGGGATATATGGGAGGAAAACTTGATTTGGCAATGATGAGAATTGTCGATATTATTTACTCCCTGCCTGATCTATTGATTATTATTCTATTGAGTGTCGTATTTAAGGAAAAGTTTGATTTTAGTAAGATTCCCATTATTGGCGGTCTTGGAACAAATATGGTATCCATGTTTATTGTATTTGGTCTCTTGTATTGGGTTGGAATGTCAAGACTGGTCAGAGGTCAAATTTTGACCATCAAGGAAAATGAATATGTATTGGCCAGCAAAGCCACCGGTGCAAGTGCAGGACATATTATCAGAAAACATATTTTGCCAAACTGTATCAGCGTCATTATTATCAGTACAGCACAGCAAATCCCATCTGCTATTTTTACAGAGTCCTATCTTTCCTTTATTGGACTGGGTGTTGCTCTTCCTATGCCTTCTTTGGGATCTCTTGCCAATGCAGCGAGATCAGGTATGCAATCCTATCCGTTAAAATTGGTATTTCCAGCAGCAATGATTATCTTGATTGTACTTGCATTTAACTTGCTTGGCGATGCAATGCGCGATGCATTTGATCCAAAGCTACAAAAATAAGTTGTGTGTAGATAGGGGAAACAAATATGGCAGAAAATACAAATGTAAATAACGAGACCGTGCTGAGCGTAAGAAATTTAAACACATCATTTTTTACTGACTCAGGAGAGGTGCGTGCAGTCAACGGCGTATCTTTTGAATTAGGTCGAGGAAAGATTTTGGGTGTTGTTGGAGAGTCTGGTTCTGGAAAGTCGGTTACGGCGTATTCCATTATGCAAATTTTATCCTCAACAGGAAAAGTTGTTGATGGAGAAATTCTCTACAAGGGAGAAAATATTTTAAATTATTCCAAGAAGCAGTTGGACAATTTTCGAGGCGACAAGTGCAGTATTATTTTCCAGGATCCAATGACGAGTTTAAATCCAACTTTTACTGTGGGTTACCAATTGAATGAGGCACTTCAACTTCATACCAAATATAAGGGAAAAAAGGAAGCAACGCAGCGCTCGATTGAATTATTGGAGATGGTTGGAGTAAATCAGCCAGATAAGCGTATTAAGCAATATCCATTTGAGCTTTCCGGTGGAATGCGCCAGCGTGTGATGATTGCAATGGCTCTGGCCTGTGAGCCAGATATTTTGATTGCAGATGAGCCGACGACAGCTCTGGATGTGACCATTCAGGCACAGATTTTGGAATTGATGCAGGATTTGCAAAAGAAGCTAGGAATGGCAATTATTATGGTTACCCATGACCTTGGCGTTATTGCTTCTATGTGTGATGAGATTATTGTAATGTATGGTGGACGAGTGTGTGAGAGGGGAACAGCAGATGATATTTTCTACAATCCACGCCATGAGTACACCAAGGGGCTCCTTCGCTCCATTCCAAAGGCATCCAATATGAATGAAAAATTGGTTCCTATTGCAGGCTCTCCAATCAATCTTTTGAATTTGCCAAAAGGTTGTGCATTTTGTAGCCGATGTGAGAATGCAATGAAGATTTGTTTGACACAAAAGCCAGAGGAATTACCTGTGGATGATCGCCACTATGCGGCTTGTTGGCTCAATGTCAAGAAGATGATGGAAGAGGAGGCAAGATAATGGAAAAGAAACAAAATGACTTCCTCGTAGAAGTAAAGGACTTAAAAATGCACTTTCCAGTGAAGACAGGTTGGTTTTCTTCAAAGCCATTAAAAGCCGTAGATGGCGTGAGCTTTGAAATTAAGCCAGGAGAAACATTGGGTCTTGTAGGTGAGTCAGGTTGTGGAAAGACAACAGTTGGTCGTGCACTTCTTCGCCTTTACAAGCCAACCTCTGGAGAATTTCGTTTTAATGGGGAACTGGTCAATGACCAGAGTATTCGGCATTTGAGAAAAGAAATGCAGATGGTATTTCAAGATCCCTATTCCTCACTCAATCCAAGAATGACCGTAGAGGATATTATTGGTGAGCCACTCGATGTGCATAAGCTCTACACAACAAGGGCAGACCGAAGAGAGAAAATTTTGAGTTTGATGGAGACTGTTGGTTTGAATGCCGAGCATGCCACAAGATATGCTCATGAATTTTCAGGCGGACAGAGGCAAAGAATTGGAATTGCAAGAGCACTTGCTGTTGATCCAAAGTTTATTGTCTGTGATGAGGCGGTGTCAGCACTGGATGTTTCCATTCAGGCACAGGTCATTAATATGTTTGAGGAACTTCAGGAAAAATTGGGTGTTGCCTATTTATTTATTGCCCATGACCTCTTGGTTGTACATCATATTTCCAATCGCATTGCGGTAATGTATCTTGGAAAAATTGTGGAGATTGCGGATGCAGATGAGCTGAATCGTTCACCAATTCATCCTTATAGCTTGTCGCTTCTTTCTGCTGTACCAATTCCAGATCCAAAGATTGCAAGGCAGAGTAAGAGAATTATTCTTGAAGGCGATGTGCCAAGCCCTCTGAATATGCCAAAAGGTTGTGCATTTCGAACAAGATGTCGCTATGCGACAGAGCAATGTGCCAATGAGTGCCCACCACTGACGGATCGTGGTCAGGGGCATATGGTTGCGTGCTGGAATAAGTAAAAACAGTTACTTTGCTTTGCTTTACATTTATTGCCAATTAAGGTAAAATTTATAGGACAATACCGAAAAATGTAATTTGCTAATAAAGAATAGGGGAAGAAAGAATGAAGTTTGCTACAATTGGAACGAGTGGTATTACAGAAGAATTTTTGCAGGCAGTAAAGTCAGTGCGAGGAGCAAAATTGGTTGCCACTTATTCTAGGGATTTGGAAAAGGCAAAGGCATTGGCAAAGAGCTATGGAGCAAAGAAGGCCTATGATGATGTGGATGAGCTTGTTGCCGACGAAGAAGTGGAAGCTGTATATATTGCAAGTCCGATTGCATTGCACGCTATGCAGGCGATTAAAATGATGATGCACGGAAAGCATGTACTCTGCGAGAAGTCCTTGGCATCCAACTTAGCAGAAGCAGAGGCGATGTTTAGAGCAGCAGAGGACAATAATGTCATCTTAATGGAGGCAATGCGACCAATACATGATCCAGGTTATGCATTGATTAAGAAGAATTTGAAAAAACTTGGTCGAATTCGAAAGATTTATTTGAATTTTTCAGAGTATTCAAGAAGATATAATGCCTTTAAAGAGGGAGAGATTACATCAGTATTTGCAAGGGAGATGTCTGGTGGAGCATTGATGGATGTTGGTGTCTATTGTGTGGAGTCTTTGATTGGGCTTTTTGGCATGCCAGAGAAGATTACTTCTGCGATGATTCCATTAAAGACAGGTGTAGATGGTGCTGGAAAGATTATTGCGACCTATCCAGGAGCGATTGCAGAAATGGACTATTCAAAAATTACCACATCAGATAATTGCTGTACCATTGAAGGAGAGGATGCCACATTGTATTACACCTATATCCGTGACATTGATAAGATCGAAGTAGAATACAATGATGGAAGACATGAGGAGTTTGAGCGCGAAGAGTGTGAAAACAATATGGTCTATGAAATCAAGGATTTTATCAATATGGTAAAAAAGGGAGAAAATATGGAGCATTATCGTGCAGTTTCTCTCAACACAATGCGTATGCTCGATGGTGTTCGCATGCAGAATAATATGCGTTTCCCAGCAGATCAGGTAAAGACAAAATAATGAAGAAGAGATATTTGATGTTGATTGCTGTAGCTGTTTTGATGGTTGGTTGTGGGCAAAAGAAGCCAGCAGCTGTCATTCAAACAGGTACACCTCCAAGCAGTGTGGATGATGGTCATGTGCAGATTGAAGAACCTGTGGAGGAGACAATAAATCCAGAATTTAGTGTGCCACAAAAATAGAATCTGCTTGAGAAGAGAGTGTCCAGAGGGGATACTCTCTTTTTCGTGCTAGATTATTTGTCTTTTACAAGAAAATTACGAAAAACTTTCGATGATTTCAGCAAATTTTAAGTGTTTAGCAACTATATTTTGTCAAAGAAAAAGTGTAGAATGGAGATATCAAAGAGAAAGGACAGGTAATGAGTATGACAAAAAAGAATTTATTGAAAAGTGTTGCGACATTGGCTCTTTCCTTGGGTATGGTTGTAGGAATGGCATCAATGGCTTTTGCTGCACAAAAGACGGTAATTAATCATGTGAATTTGCATTTTGATACTTCAGAGATTGAGGCAGGATCTGGGGAAAAGAAGATCGGTGTCGATTCTTCAGACGAAGGTTTTGATGTTGCTGGAGAGGAGGGAGTAGCCACCAATATGTCGGGTAGCCGATGGTTGACTGGCAATGTTCCTGAGTTCAAGGTGACATTGAGAGCCGATGAGGACCATAAGTTTAATACTTCCAGTTTAAGAAATTCTGGATATTACACCCTCTCAGGAGATAAGGTTTACTTTGTAAAGAGCAGCGGAACATCGAATTCTTTGACCTTGTATGTCAAGATGGCGAAGTTGAGCAATGGTTTGACCAGAGGAGATTTAAAGGTTGAGGATGCCGATTGGAATGAAGACACACGCACAGCGACATGGAATGGTGGAAATTATGCCAATCGCTACACATTGAAGCTCTACAAGGGCAATGTTTTATTGACCACAGTGGACACAACAAATAGTTCCTATGACTTCTCAAATTACATCACAACTCCAGGAAACTACAAGTATAAAATCAGAGCGTACTATGATGGAAGCTATGGCGAGTGGGCAACTTCCGATGAGTTTGATTTGGACAATGATTATTTTAATGACCACAATATTGCAAATAGAAGAACAACAGCAGGTTGGCTCAGAGATAATACAGGTTGGTGGTATCGCAATGCCAATGGCTCTTACACAACCAACAACTGGCAGCTGATTAATGGAAGATGGTATTTCTTTAATGCGAATGGATATATGGTCACTGGCTGGGTACAGTGGAAGGGCGCATGGTATTTCTTAAATGCTGATGGTGGTATGGCTACTGGCTGGGTACAGTCCAAGGGACTTTGGTACTATATGTCAGGAAGTGGAAGTATGTTGTCCAATACAAGAACTCCAGATGGCTACTATGTCAATGGCGATGGTGTTTGGGTAAGATAAATTGTTTTGCTGCATGGAGGTTGCCTCTGTGCAGCTTTTTTTTAGTTGAAACTACAAAAAATATACAGTATAATGTCGTAGTATAGCCACAGACCCGAAGGAGAGATTGCAAAGTGGACGGTTTTGCAGAATTAAATAAAGTGTTGGTGAATCTGTTTAATGAAGTTTTAGCAGTAGAAATTCAAGCGATGCAAACAGAAAAGTTTAAGGACATCACCAACAATGATATGCATGTTATCGATGCCATTGGCATTGGTGAACAACAGAATATGTCTACAGTTGCAGCAAAGCTTTCCGTCACGGTTGGTTCGCTGACCATTGCAATTAATGGATTGGTAAAAAAGGGATATGTGCACAGGGAGCGGTCAAAAAAAGATCGGAGAGTGGTCCATATTGCATTGTCAGAAAAAGGGATTGAGGCTTATCGCTACCATGAGCATTTTCACCAAAGTATGGTAGAAGAAATTGTGGATGAAATGGATGCGCAGGAATTAGATGTCTTGATACGAGCACTGAAAAAAGTTGATGGATGGGTTGCGAAGCGCAAGGAAGAAAATTGAGGTGACATAATGAGAAAATTCAATGTAATTGCCATGACAGCAATAGCAAGTGTAGCTCTGATGATGACTGCTTGTGGAAATCATAAGAAGACAGATACAACAACAGTGGCATCAAGTGAGAGCACAAAGGCAGGGGAGACGGTTAAGATCAGTGAAAGCGAAAGTGCAAAGTCAGATGAAAGCACAAAAGCTGGTGAGACAACAAAGGCTGACGACAGCAAGGCAAGTTCAACCGTAAGTACAGATGGAGGACACAATGCAGTTGGACCAGCAGAGAGCTCAGGAGCAAAGGCGGGTGCAGAGACAACACCGGCCGATAAGGCACCAGATCCAAATGCAGCAAAGCAAACCGTCATTGCCATTTATGTGCCAAGTGATAAGGGATTAAAGCAGAAGATGGATAGTGTGGAAGCATTGGATGCAGAGCATTTGAATGCAAAGATGGTTGAGCAGGGCGTACTGGCAGGTACCACCGCTGTGAAGTCATTTACAATGGATGGCAAGAAGGGAACATTGGAGCTTTCAGAATTAGATACTTCTAAGGAGGCAACGGTGGCATCCGTTATTGATACCTATATCGAAAACTTTGATTTGGAAACCTTGACCATAAAGGCCAATGGAAAAGATGTTGTGACAGATGCCGCATTTAGAAATACAAAGACATTGAAGTAAAAAGAAATGCCCGCCTTGCAGGAGGTGGGTGTTTTTTGCTAATGGGGAAGGAAATACAAGATGAGCACAAAAATAAAAAAGCCATATTATATTACAACAGCGATTGCGTACGCATCGGGAAAGCCACATATTGGAAATACATATGAAATTATCCTTACGGATGCCATTGCAAGATTTCGCCGTGCACAGGGGTATGATGTGTTTTTTCAGACAGGGACGGATGAGCATGGACAAAAAATTGAGTTAAAGGCCGAGGCGGCAGGAATCACGCCAAAGGAACATGTCGATAAGGTTGCCGGGGAGATTAAAGAAATTTGGGATTTGATGAACACTTCCTATGATAAATTTATTCGAACAACCGATGAATATCATGAAAAGCAGGTGCAAAAGATTTTTAGAAAGCTTTACGACCAAGGGGATATTTATAAGGGAGCTTATGAGGGAATGTATTGTACAGCCTGCGAGTCCTTTTTTACAGAGAGTCAGCTTGTGGATGGCAAATGTCCAGATTGTGGGGGACCAGTGCACCCTGCAAAGGAAGAGGCATATTTCTTTAAGATGAGTAAGTATGCAGATCGCCTGATTGACTATATCAATGAACATCCAGAATTTATTCAACCAGTTTCCAGAAAAAATGAGATGATGAATAATTTCCTATTGCCAGGATTACAAGATCTTTGTGTGTCGAGAACTAGCTTTAGTTGGGGCATTCCTGTGGACTTTGACCCAAAACATGTGGTCTATGTGTGGCTCGATGCCTTAGTTAACTATATCACAGGCATTGGCTATGATTGTGATGGTCATTCGAGTGAGCAATTTCATAAGTATTGGCCGGCAGAGTTGCATCTTGTGGGCAAGGACATTATTCGCTTCCATACGATTTATTGGCCAATCTTTTTGATGGCCTTGGATTTGCCACTGCCAAAGCAGGTATTTGGCCATCCGTGGCTATTGCAGGGCGATGGAAAGATGAGTAAATCAAAGGGTAATGTTATCTATGCTGACACATTGGTTGATTTCTTTGGTGTGGATGCTGTGCGCTACTTTGTTCTTCACGAAATGCCATTTGACAATGATGGTGTGATTAGTTGGGAATTGATGGTGGAACGCTTTAACTCTGACCTTGCCAACATTCTTGGAAATTTGGTCAGTCGTACAGTATCGATGACCAATAAATACTTTGATGGTGTGCTGGTCAATGCGAAGGTTGAAGGTGAAGAGGGCTTTGATCAAGATTTAAAGGAGACCGTACTTTGTGCAGTGAATGCGACACAAAAGAAGATGGAAAAACTTCGTGTTGCCGATGCCATCACAGAGATTTGGAATATCTTTAAGCGTTGCAATAAGTATATTGATGAAACTTGCCCTTGGATTTTGGCAAAGGATGAGGAAAAGAAGGGACGCTTGCAGACCGTTCTTTATCATCTTTCGGAGGCCATTGTGATTGGAACTTCCTTGCTTGAGAGTTTTATGCCAGAGACAGCAGAAAAAATACTTGAGCAATTGGGAACAGATAAGAGAGCATTTGAAGATATGGATAAATTTGGTCTACTTTGTGATGGAACAAAAGTTGTGGAAAAGCCAGAGATTTTATTTGCAAGGTTGGATTTACAAGAAGTGCTAGATAAGGTTGCCAAGATAATGCCAAAGCCAAAGAAGGAAGAAGTGGTAGGAATGGATGTCGAAGCCAAGGAAAAGATTAGCTTTGATGACTTTATGAAATTGCAAATTCAGCTTGGAAAGATTATCGAATGTGAAGCGGTACCAAAGTCAAAGAAGTTGTTGTGCTCAAAGGTACAGATTGGCAGCCAAATTCGTCAGATTGTCAGTGGAATTAAAAATTGGTATACGCCAGAGGAAATGGTTGGAAAGACCGTGACAGTTTTAGTGAATCTTGAACCAAAAAAGATCGCTGGTGTGATGAGTGAAGGTATGATTTTGTGTGCAGAGGACAATGAGGGAAATCTCTCTCTTGTGACATCAGAAAAAACATTAAAGCCAGGTGCAGAGATTCGATAATGGAGAAATTGATTAAAAATGGCTTAAGTTCAGCACAATTAAAGTATATTGCCGTACTTTCTATGCTCATTGATCATATTGCAGTGGTGCTACTCAACCCTGTGAGTATTACCTACTGGGTCAGCCGATTTATTGGGCGATTGGCATTTCCAATCTTTGTATTTTTGATGGTGGAGGGATTTAGAAAAACTTCCAATCGCCTCAATTATATTAAGAGAATATTTATCTTTGCAATTATTTCAGAAGTTCCATTTGATTTGGCATTTTTTAGGTTGTTTGATTTTACCCATCAAAATGTACTCTTTAATCTTGGCATTGGGGCAGTGATGCTCTTTATAATTGAAAAGTACAAAAAGAAACCGTATGTCAAGTATGTCGCTCTTATTGTGGCTGCAGTTGTGGCTTGGGCAACAAGGACGGACTATGGATATATTGGCATTTTATTGGCGGCAGTCTTTTACTATATTCGACAGCCAATGCAACAGGTTGTGTGTGGCAGCATTGTTTTATTGTCAGAGCCACCAGCAATTCTTGCCTTTGGACCGATACTTTTATACAATGGGAAGAGAGGAAGACAATTAAAGTATTTCTTTTACATCTTTTATCCATTGCACCTGCTCATCCTCTATGGATTGGCGAGATTAATATTTTTTGGAGTACATTAGAAAATAATGAGTAGAGAATGGATGATTGATACCCATGCCCATTACGATGATGAGGCATTTGATGGGGACAGAGAAGTCTTAATAGAGAGTCTTAACAAAAACAGAATTATGCGAGTGGTCAATATTGGGGCAAGTATAAAGACTAGCCAAAATTCAATTGCACTGGCAAAAAAGTATCCACATATCTATGCGGCCGTTGGGGTTCATCCCTCAGAGACAGAGGAGCTAGATGAGGAAAAGTTTGAGCAACTTTCTCATCTTGCCGATGAAGAAAAGGTTGTTGCGATTGGAGAAATTGGACTTGATTACTACTGGCCCGAGCCATCAAAAGAGATTCAAAAGAAGTGGTTTGAATGTCAAATGGAATTGGCAAGGGAGAAAAAATTGCCAATCGTAATTCACTCAAGGGATGCGGCAAAGGACACACTCGATATGATGGTGGCAAAAAGAGCGGGAGAAATTGGTGGCGTGGTGCATTGCTATTCCTATGGTGTGGAACTTGCCAGGGAGTACCTAAAGATGGGATTTTTCTTTGGCATTGGCGGTGTATCTACATTCAAAAATGCAAAAAAACTCAAGGAAGTCATTGCATATTTGCCAATGGAATCTATCGTGCTGGAGACAGATGCACCTTACTTGTCTCCCGTACCCAATCGAGGAAAGAGAAATTCCTCACTCAATATTCCCTACATTGTGGAAGAGATTGCAAGAATTAAGGGAATACAAGCAGAAGAAGTGGTGCAAAGAACATTTGAAAACGCACATAGACTCTATCCAAAGTTGGGATAGAGAGAAGGGAAGAAAATGGCAATACTGGGAAATCCAGCAAGGACAAGAGAAATCATTCAAAAATATGGTTTTCATTTTCAGAAGAAGTTTGGTCAAAACTTTTTGATCGATGCACATATTTTGGAAAAAATTGTGGACAGTGCAGAAGTTGGGGAAGAGGATTGTGTATTGGAGATTGGACCAGGAATTGGAACAATGACACAATATCTGTGTGAGCGAGCAAGAAAAGTGATTGTGGTAGAAATTGATAAGAATTTAATTCCAATTTTGGAGGAGACACTGGGTGATTATCAAAATGTAGAGATAATCAATGCAGATATTCTCAAAGTGGATATTCAAAAGATTGTGGATGAGCACAATGGTGGAAAACCAATAAAAGTGGTTGCCAATCTTCCCTACTATATCACCACGCCAATCATTATGGGATTATTTGAAAGCCATGTTCCTATTGCAAGTATTACGGTTATGGTACAAAAGGAAGTCGCTGACCGCATGCAGGTTGGTCCGGGAACAAAGGACTATGGTGCACTTTCTCTGGCTGTGCAGTACTACGCAAAGCCAGAGGTTGTTGCCATTGTTCCACCAGAATGCTTTATTCCAAGACCAAATGTATCCTCGTCAGTGATTCGATTGACAAGACATATTCATCCTCCTGTCGAAGTAGAGGACGAGGAGTTGATGTTTCGCATTATTCGAGCTTCATTTAACCAAAGAAGAAAGACTTTGCAAAATGGTCTCAACAATGCACCAGACCTTCATTTTAGCAAGGAAAAAATTGCACAGGCGATTGCTAGCCTTCAAGTAAGTCCAAGTATTCGAGGAGAGGCATTGGAACTTTTCCAATTTGCCAAGCTTTCAAATTATTTCAGTGCAAAATAAAAGGACCTCCCTACATCTATGCGGATTGATATGTACCCTCTTTACTGGACACCCAGTAAGGAGGGTACATATCAGATGTGGGAAGGTCTTTTTTATTAAAAGAAATTTGCATAAATAGTTGAACCGAGCACAGTCAATAGACCAGCAACGGCGATGGAGAGTGAACTCATGGCACCCTCAGTTTCACCGATTTCGAGGGCCTTGGATGTACCAATGGCGTGAGCAGAAGTACCAAGAGCAATACCCTTTGCGATTGGATCGGTGATCCGAAATAGTTTTAAAATCACATCGGCAATCACATTTCCGAGAACACCCGTAATAATGATGACAGAAGCAGTGATGGTATCGGAGCCACCAAGTGATTTTGATACATCCATACCAATGGCTGTAGTGATGGACTTAGGTAAAAGTGTCACATAATTTTCATGTGAAAGCTTAAAGATTAAGCAGAAGATGAGTACGCAAGTTAAACTTGTGAGTACACCTGCAATAATTCCCGCAATAATCGCAGCAAAATTATCTTTTAGTAGCTGTAATTTCTCATAGAGAGGAACAGCTAGACAGACAGTAGCGGGAGTTAAAAGAAAACTAATATACTTTGAACTCTCCTTAAATTGGGAATAGTCAATGCGAAGCCCAATCAAAAGAAGAATGACTAGGGCAATGGAAATTAACAGGGGATTGCATACCGCCCATCCTGTCTTTTTACGAATTTGCACGCCAATTTGATAGGTAATTAGGCAGATGCCCACACCAAAAAATGCAGATTGTCCAAGGAATGTAGACATATTATTTTGCCTCCTTATTTTTTATAAATTTTCGAACAAATTGTGTGACCCGTCCAGACACACCCATAACAACAATGGTAGAAACCACAGTGATAATCGCAAATGGAATGACGACAGGTCGCAAATCTGGCCAAACCACAATGAGCCCAGCAGCCGCAGGAATAAACATAATTGGCATAATATCAATTAAAAGCAGTGCTGCCATTTTAATTTGATTGAGCCGCAGTGCTCCTGTCTGTAGCGCAATGAGCACAATGACAAGTCCATAGATGCTTGCAGGAACAGGCAGAGGAACAATGGAATGAAGTGCTTCGCCAATAAAACTGATGGCGAGAATAATCATAAATTGCTTGATGAATCTCATAAAATCTTCCCCTTTTCTTAATTTAAGCTGTGTATCATTTTAGCATAAATTAGAGGGTGTGATGAAAGGAATTGAAAATAATTAGAAATTTGGCTGATTTGTTAATAAAAACAGAAAATAGTTAGGCAAAGTTGTGTAAAAATAAGTGTTGTGATATGCTATGATGAAGAAAAAGGAGGATGTAATGAAGGATAGAGTTTATGTATTTATGGCAAATGGGACGGAAGAAATAGAATGTCTCACTGTAGTTGATATTTTGCGACGGGCAGGAGTCGATACAATTCTCGTATCAATGAGAAAAGAAAGAAGCGTTGAAGGGGCACATGGCATTTGTGTGGAAGCAGATATTTGTTTTGATGAGAGCGACTATTCAGGAGCAAAAATGTTGGTGCTTCCTGGGGGACTTCCAGGGGTAGACCATCTCTTTGCCCATCAGGGGCTCAAGACCTTGTTAAAGGACTTTGCAGATAAAGGTGGAGATATTGCGGCCATTTGTGCAGCACCGAGTATTCTTGGAAAGATGGGCATTTTAAACGGAAAGAGGGCAACTTGTTACCCAGGTTTTGAGGAAAGCTTTGGCACAGGAAAATATACTGGCGAAGCAGTGACTGTGGATGGAAATATTATCACAGGAAGAGGAATGGGCTGTGCAGTTGATTTTTCCCTTGCACTTGTAAAGAAACTTGTTGGAGATGAGATTGCAAGAGAGATTAAAGTTGGCATTCAACATCCTGATACATTGAAGTAGAAAAAGAAAGAGAAATTTGGAGGAATAGAATATGGCATGGTATGAGAACTCAGTTTTCTATCATATTTATCCGTTGGGGCTTTGTGATGCTCCAAAAAAGAATGATTATCAAGTTACGGAGCATCGCTTGAAGAAGGCTTTACCATGGATTTTACATGTAAAGGAAATTGGTTGTAATGCGATTTACATTGGTCCATTGTTTTCTTCAGTGGGACATGGCTATGAGACAACAGATTATAAAAAGTTAGATGAGCGCTTAGGAACAAATGAGGATTTAAAAGAATTTGTTTTGGAATGCCATAAGAATAAGATTCATGTTATTTTTGATGGGGTGTTTAATCATGTGGGAAGGGATTTCTTTGCCTTTCAAGACTTATTAAAGAATAGAGAGAATTCACCATATCGAGATTGGTTTTGCAATGTCAATTTTTATGGAAACAATGAGTACAATGATGGCTTTTCTTATGACAACTGGGGCGGTTATAACTTACTTGTCAAATTAAATCATCAAAATCCAAAGGTGAGAGAGTATATGATTGATGCTGTTGACTATTGGATTAAGGAATTTGATGTCGATGGAATTCGATTAGATGCCGCTGATGTCCTTGACTTTACCTTTATGCAGGACTTGAGAAGATTTACAGATCAGGCCAAGCCAGAGTTTTGGTTGATGGGTGAGGTGATTCATGGAGACTACACAAGATGGGTTAACCAAGAAGTTCTTCATTCAGTGACGAATTATCAATTGCACAAGGCCCTCTATTCGGGACACAATGATCACAATTACTTTGAGATTGCACATACCATTCGCCGCTTTGTAGAACTTGGAAGAGAGCGTGCCAATGTATTTTATAATTTTGTGGATAATCATGATGTGGAGCGCATACAGACAAAATTGGTACACAAGCAACATTTTCATCCTGTGCACACATTGCTCTTTACTTTGCCAGGAATTCCATCCATTTACTATGGATCAGAATTTGCCATTGAGGGAAAGAAGGAAAAGTTTTCAGATGATAGTCTTCGACCAGCACTCCACATTGAGGACTACAAGGGTGCCCTAAAGACAAATCCAGCCACAGCTTTAATTTGTATTTTGGCCAATGCCCATCAACAGGTGAAGGCACTCTATGCGGGGGACTACAAGGAATTGATGCTCACCAACCGCCAATATGCCTTTGCAAGACATTTCGAGGATAGCACAGCAATTATTGCTGTCAATTGTGATGATCATGAGGCCAATTTCTCACTTTCTGCACAGGCAGGTAAAGAATATACCGATGTCATTTCGGGTAGAAAAGTGACTTGTGATGGTCAACTTAAATTTTCTTTGGGTGCGAATAGTTCTGCAGTATGGGTTATGGATAGCGAAGTTCCATTGGTAGAGAGAATCAATGAGACGGTAGCTAATACAGTTGAGATCGAGCCAGATACTACGCCAGAGCCAAAAATCAAAGTGGAAAACTCAGAGATTACAGAGCCAGAGGTTGAAGTCTGTGTGTCAGAGAAGATGGTCGCAGAGGATCAGATTGTTGAGCCAGAAGTTGTCGAGCCAGAAGTAGAAGAGGGAGATATCACTGAGGAAAGTAAAGAAATAAAATCTTCTCCAGTAGAAATTCCAAAAAATCTTTCCTATGAAGAGATGAGTGTCGAGCAATTGCAACAGTGCATTTTGGAGAAAATGGCAGCCAATGGACCAGTGACTGAGCAGATGAAAAAGGAAGTCAAGGACAATGTCTACCACAATTCATTGCTCAATTGGGTAAAGAGTTTCCGTTAACTTTTTATAATATAACAGCCAGAAAACCCATGGTCTTTAGACCGTGGGATGAATGGCGTTAGGTTTACAACATATATATTTTACTTAAATACTATCATTTAAAATATATGCTATAATGCATATATAGGAAATCCTATTTCCGAGTCTATGAAAGGAGAAAATTGTATGTATCTTACTGTAAAACAACAAGTGAAACATCTGTCCAAGGAAGATTACATCACAATCAGGGAACTTTGTCATACGGCTAAGAATCTTGCTAATGAGGCAATCTATAATGTGCGTCAACATTATTTTACAGAAGGTGAATTTCTCAAGTATGAGAAGAATTACACTCTTTTAAAGAATAGTCCTAATTATAAGGCCTTAAATTCCAATATGGCACAGCAGATACTGAAAGAGGTTGATGGCTCGTTTCAGTCATTTTTTGGTCTGCTTAAACTTGTCAAGCAGGGAAAATATGCTTTTATGGATTGTAAACTGCCACATTATCTTCCAAAAGATGGATACACAACACTGATCATTGGTTTTGTAAGACTTAAGGGTAATCAGCTGATACTTCCGTTTTCCAATAGTTTTAAGAAAACGCATAAGTCTGTTGAAATTACGATACCACCCATACTTCTTGATAAGACGATAAAAGAGATACGCATGATACCGAAAGCGAATGCAAGGTTCTTTGAAATCCAGTATATATATGAAGCTGAATGTATTCAAAGAAATCTAAACACAAACAACGCACTTGCACTTGACCTAGGTATCAACAATCTCGTAACAGCCGTATCAAATAGTGGTCAATCGTTCATTATTGACGGGAAAAGACTGAAATCGATCAATCAGTGGTTCAATAAAGAAAATGCCCGTTTGCAATCGATAAAAGATAAACAGCATTTTAGTAGAAAGCCTACAAATAGACAAAAAGCAGTTGCTCGTAATCGCAACAATAAGGTGAACGACTATATGAATAAAACTGCTCGTAGGGTGATAGATTATTGTATCATCAATAATATAGGTACGCTTGTTGTTGGTTACAATGAGACTTTTCAACATAACAGTCATATTGGAAAGCAAAACAATCAAAATTTTGTAAATATCCCTTATGGACAGTTGCGTAACAAATTGGAATATCTTTGCAAACGAAATGACATTGTTTTTGTAAAACAGGAAGAATCCTATACATCGAAATCATCTTTTTGGGATAGAGACGATCTCCCTGTTTACAATGCCGATAATCCAAAAGAGTATCCGTTTAGTGGCAGAAGATTACATCGTGGTCTATACAAAACGGCAAGTGGTAAAACAATCAATGCAGATGTTAACGGAGCATTAAATATCATGCGTAAAAGTAGTGTTGTGGATATGAATATCCTATACAGTAGAGGCGAAGTGGACACGCCGATAAGAATAAGGATTGCCTAATTACTTAGGTGGAAACTTAAATATCAAACTTCTTAAATAGAGCTGTTAGGCTCTTAGAAGCCCATTACCTTTAGGTGATGGGTAGTTCACTTATCTACTTGGCAGAAAAAATTTGTTTCTATCAGAAAAAGACTTGTTTCTAGTAAAGAGAGGTTCCTCATGTTAGACTAATATCAATAAAAAGATAACAAAGTGTGGAGTGCAATGCCAGAGTGAAGAAATTTGAAGATGGTAAGTTATATGTTGATCTCAAAAATACAGATGGCAAGGAAGAAGAAAAGATAATCTCAACAGATAGTGTTGTGTTATGTGTCGGATATGCCAGTGAAAATGGCTTGTATGATGAACTCAAGTATGATGTTTCGAATTTATATAAAATTGGTGATGCAGAAAAGGTTTCCAATATTATGTATGCGATTTGGGATGCATTTGAGGTGGCCAATATATAGAATAAGATTAATTTGATATGGATAGCGAGGTGGATGTCCCGCCTCGTTATTTTTTTGCTTCTATTAAATTTTGTAGAACTCACAATTAGGGAATAAAAATCATAAAAAGAAGCTGCCGCTTCACGATTGATCAAGCGTTAAAGCGACAGCTCCCCATTTACTTCAAATGCTGTTTTTTAGAATAAAAATAGGCAACAATCGGCAGTACAACATAACCGATAAGCATTGCAATAATGGCGTACCAGTTCAGGCTCTCTGTGCCATTGGCGTTGCTCAAAGAAAACTGACCCTTCCAGTTAAACTTATAGAGAAGGATAAGGGTGAGCACCACAGAAAGTGCGGGAAAAATAACATCGGTGATGACATTTTTTTGGGCATCGATAATGTCTTCTTTTTGTTTTCCCAAGAAGAAGACAATGACACTGAGTGGCACAATAATAAATTGTGCAAATCGTGCAATAGAGCTAATAATCATAATTCCTTGCATATCATAGCGAAAGGACATTGGAATGATAATAGCAAGTGCCGCTGTGAGGATAAACGCATTTAGAGGAATATCTTTACTATTGCGCTTTGCAAATATTGAAGGCATGATGCCATCTTTTGCCATGGCCTCACAAACTCTAGGTGTATGAAAGGAGGCTGCTACATTGATACCAAACATAGAAACAAGTGCACCGAGGACAATAATTCCCTTAATGAGTCGGTTGTGAAATACGGCTGCAAGGACAACCACATCTTTTGAAGTGACCAGTGCCACAGGATTAATCATCATAGCAACAAAGACAATGCCAAAGTAGATGGCAGCAATGATGCCAATGGCCAGAGGGATTGCTCTTGGTAAATTTTTTTCTGGATTTTCCATATCACTTGCACCAGAGGCCACACTCTCAAATCCTGTAAATGCGTAAAAGGCAGAAATAACAGCAGTGACAAATATTGTCGAATTCATTTTGGAAATAAATGCCTTGCCAGAGGCATCGGTGAGAGCATCAATTTCGTGCATATGATTTTGACCAGTAGTGACAATAATGATAAAACCAGCAATAATCGTGATCCCCAGTGCAGCCATTTTTCCAATGGTGGAGAGATTGCTAATGATTGTCAAGAAGGCAGTGCCCTTTAAATTAATAAAAAGTAAAATGAGCATCAAAACCAAAAAGCCTATGGTGACTTGGATAGAATCTTTGTCATTCAGTCCGAGAATAGAGAGGACATTTTTAACCACACCGGTTGCCATTACACCCCAGGCAATTCCTGAGGAGACAAAGCGAGTTACACCAATAAATAGACCAGCATTGTCACCAAAGGCTGCCTTGGTGTAGGAGTAGGCAGCACCATTTCTGACAACATATTTGCTGGCTGCAGCAAAGGTGACAGCTAAGACAGCAGCAAATATGGCAGCACAGATGTAGATAAATGGTGCAAAACTTCCAGCTTGCTTACTCACACCGCCGGGAGAAAGAAAAATTCCTGTTCCAATAATGGAATTGATGGTCAAAAATACAATGGACCAAAAGGTCATTTTTTTTGTTGAATTATTCATCTTTTTTCCCTCCAGCGGTGACAATGAGAGCAGAAAAGATCAGATTCATTTTGGCTACGCTTTTGTGAAGCATTTCAGGATGCCATTGAATAGCTATCAGAAATGGATAATCTCTGTGTTCAATGGCTTCAATGATGCCATCACTTGTCCTTGCAGTTACAGCTAAACCTTTGCCGACTTCTTTTACTGCTTGATGGTGGAATGAATTTGTTAGTAGTTTCTCTTCTTTAAAAATCTCAAATAGTTTTGAATTTCTTTCAATCGTTACGGTGTGTGTTGGAAGCTGAGGATTCTTTGCCTGATTGTGCATAATTACCTTGTTTTCAAAATCACTTAAATCTTGATAGAGTGACCCACCAAAGTAAGTGTTAATGATTTGAATTCCTCGACAAATTCCAAGAATAGGCTTATTTTCTTCCATTGCGTATTGAATTAATTGAAAATCAAATTGATCTCGCTGTGGAAAAGTTTCTCCTAATTTTGGAGATGGTTCTTCGTTGTAATTTAGTGGTGAGACATCTTGTCCACCGGAGAGAAGAATGGCATCGACAGCTCGAACCTGTTCTCTGACAATTTCTTTATCTTCATTCAATGGAATCATCAATGGAATGCCTCCATTTTGGACAACAGAATCAATGTAATCATCATTGACATAGGCACGGTGATAGCCAGCAAAATTTCCAGAACTGTCGGTGATGATATTTCCAGAGATTCCAATGATTGGTTTTTTCATAAAATCAACTCCTTTTCTATTCAACATACAAAACCTATATAATATATAGTATTTTCAGTATAGCAATAAAAAATAGGGAAAGCAAGCGAATTTGAAAATAGTTCAATTTTTTTATAAAGCTTGTATAATAAAGGAAGAGAGTGTGGAAGAGAATCGGTGAGGTATAAAAATTACAGCAATTCAAGAAAGGAAAAGGAATCCCGTCTTCCGTCGAAGTACTATGAAAGTTCCGACGTTTTAAATTTCTAATAAACCATTTGATTTTGCGCAATTCTTTTAAACCCTTTATTTTAAAGGCTTTTCTTACATAAAAGGGGATGTGAAATAAGTCCCTAAAAGAAATAGGACCATTCGTTCATGCGAAAGGTCCTACTTTTGTGGTAAAATTAACTTGCAATGAAAAATTTACCCAACACTTATTGTAATTCAAAACAAGGATATTTACCACTGTTTTTTTCAGATTGTTTGGATCTGCTGGATCCTGTTTTAACATTTGACAGATTGATAGGAGGAATCGATTTAAACAAGTATCTGACGGATATTCCGGAGTACACAACCGGACGACGCAGATATAATCCGGTCAACATGTTAAAAACAGTACTTTTCGGATTTATGACTAGCGGTTACTGCTCTCTGAGAAAACTGGAAGACAACTGCAAAGTTAATATCAGGTTCATGTATCTCATGGATAACCGGACTCCATCATACAGAACCTTTGGATATTTCATCAATAAAATACTTAAAGATAAGATTGAAAACATTTTTAACGATATCAATCATGCTATCTTTAACGAGGAGCATGTAGATCTGCAACATCTCTACATCGACGGCTCCAAGTTTGAAGCAAACGCAAACAAGTATACCTGGGTATGGAAGAAGGCTACCGAAAAGTTCCGTTACAAGCTTTACGAAAAAATCACTGCGGAGATTGAGGAAATTAATACAGAAATCGCATGGAGCGGGGTGCAGATTACAACAAACACAGAGTATTTACCGGATTATTTGAGTGAAATCGCTGAGCAACTAGTACTTTTATGGGAACTGGATACAAGCACATTTGTCTACGGAAGCGGAAAGCGAAAATCCAAAGAACAGCGTCATTATGAACACTTGACTACTTTCTGTCAGAAACTTCAAGAATACATACAAAAAATTGAAATCTGTGATCCTAACCGAAACAGTTACTCTAAAACAGATAACTCCGCTACTTTTATGCGTATCAAAACAGATTACATGGGAAATGATCAGCTTCTGCCGGCATATAATGTACAGATTGGTGTAGCAGATGAATATATTGCAGTTGTTGACGTAAACCATTATCGTTCGGATATGGATTGTTTCGTTCCTTTGATGGAGCACTTCAAACAAACTTATGGATTCTACCCCAAATATCCTGTGGCATATGCCGGATATGGCTCATACAACAATTATATTTTTTGTGAACAGAACGGCATTGAAAAGTATATGAAATTTCCAATGTTTAAAAAGGAAACTAAGGATCGGAAATATCATGAAGATCCATTTCGTGCAGTTAACTTCAGAATTGATGATCAAGGATTCATGAGATGTCCTAACGATAAAGTATTCCATTTTTTATGCAGAAAAAATGTGAGGGGAAATCAGTACGGACGCAAGGAAGAACTGTATGAATGCGAAGACTGTAGCGGATGTCCATATGCAAAGAAATGTAAGAAGACAGATAAGAATCGAACTGTTCGGATCAATCAGGAACTAACT
This sequence comes from Lachnospiraceae bacterium oral taxon 096, assembly GCA_018141845.1. NCBI lineage: Bacteria > Bacillati > Bacillota > Clostridia > Lachnospirales > Lachnospiraceae > Lachnospiraceae bacterium oral taxon 096. The sequence goes on from CP073340.1 coordinate 806,372, forward strand.
TCCATGCATCAGGAAGTAATCGAAAACCTAGAAAGTATCCACGGTGCGTTATTACGAATGAACCGTTCGATACAAGCAGAAGGCACTTTCGGAATTATGAAAAGCGACCGTTGGTACAAGAGAATTGTCCGAAGAGGTATTCATTCAGTCAAACTGGAAGTTTTACTCGTGGCGATAGGCCATAATTTATATAAATATCAGAAAAAAAAGATGAGAAACAGAGCTGCCGCATAGATTCAAAAAAAGAATTTCTATGGGGTAGGGGAACTGCGCTTTTTTTGCGTATGATTTCAGCCATTTATACAAAATAAAGGCAAAAAGGAAGATGCGAAAAAACTCAATCGAGTTTTTTCACATCTCCCTCTTGTATTCATTGCATGGAGTTACAAAGCAGTAAGAAAGGTTAAGCCCCCTAAAATTACTCCTGCTGAATTAGGAATAATGAGAATCCAGTCCTTTTTCGGTTCTTTAGTCCACCCATAAATAACCCAAATCAGGCAAGAAATTGCAGCAAATAACGGTTGAAACGGTTGCGCTTTGCTCCCTTGTAAATTAGCGTAAATTTGAGGGATATAGGCAACAAAGACAAAAATTCCAAGAAATGCTCCAATAGACCCTACCAAAAGATTAAGTTTTTGTTTGGTCATCTGTTTCTCCTTTCTCTTGATACGATTTCTATAAATCATTAAATAATATCGTAAATATCTATTTTTAATAAATCCATGGCGATAAATTATAATATTTTTTTATTTTTGTCAAATCCCCATAGCTTCATTGGCATAATCCAAGTCAATCTGTATTATAGCATACTTCATTTTCCTTTTTCAACCTTTTTATTCCCGTCTTCCGTCGAAGTACTATGAAAGTTCCGAAGTTTTAAATTCCCATTGTGTGCAATCGATTTTCTAAAACCTAAATAAATCCTGATATCTCAACATTTTAAGTGCCTTGGTTAAGGCATTTTTTTGTTGCAAAAAATTTTCATATATGTTATAATAATAGTACTTCATAGTACTCTATGGGAGGTGCTTTATGGCATACTATTTAAGGCGTGAAAAAAAGAAAAATGGAGTCTATCTCCAGATGTATGAATCATATTGGGACAGAGAAAAGAAACAGCCACGTTCAAGAAACATTGAGTCTTTTGGGTATGTCGAGAAACTTGCATCTGAAGATATGCCCGATCCAGTGGCTTTCTATACTGACTATGTTAATTCAAAAAATGAAGAGCGTGCCAAAGCTCTTAACGATGAAACGCGCCCACGCTCATTTTCGTCTGCAATCGAAATGAATATAGGGCATTTCATGCTCCACTCACTCATAACAGAACTTAATGTTAAAGAGACCATAGATGTCCTTGCTTTACAAATGCGATTCCAATTCTCAGTTTACGATTTAATCAAACAGCTCATCTATGCAAGGGTTATCCTGCCATGCTCAAAATCCAAGACTGTATCACATGTATTCCCGCATCTTTATAGGGGTGTGCACATTTCAGAAGATCAAGTTTATGACGGCTGCTCTTTTATAGGGGAGTCTTATAAAAAATATATAGAACTCTTTAACCATTGCTATGGAGAGCATTACAAAAGAAACTTGCACAATGTATTTTTTGACTGTACCAACTATTACTTCGAAATTGACCTCCCAGGTGAGGACAGACAGAAGGGACCATCAAAAGAAAACGGACATTCACCAATTATAGGACAGGCACTGCTTTTGGATGCTGACCTTGTTCCCATGGCAATGCAGATGTATCCCGGAAATGAATCAGAAAAACCATATATCAGAAAAATCATTGAAGAAATGAAACAGCGTTATAAGGTGGAAGGAAAGACCGTACAGGTTGCCGACAAAGGACTTAACTGTGCCAGAAACATTTACTCCGCTGTTAAGGAAGCTAAGGACGGATATATTTTTTCAAAATCAGTACATGGAAAAAATCTCAGCAATAAAGAAAAACAGTGGCTTTTGCTTGAAAATGATGTAAATGTATTTACAGATTACCATGATGAAAAGGGACATTTGTTGTTTCGTATTAAGTCCTGCACAGACAGATTTTCATACAGTTTTACTGATACCGATCCTGAAACAGGCGAGGAGATAATCACAAAATTTTCAGTAAAAGAGAAACGCATTGTTTCTTACAACCCTGACCTTGCAAAAAAGCAGAAGGCTGAAATACAGAAAATGGTAGACAAAGCTGCTAACTACTCAACTTACAAAAACTTAGCCAGAGAAGATTTGGGAGATTCAGCAAAATATATAACCATAACAAACAAAGATAAGTCAGGAAAAAATATAAAGCCTTTAATAGAGATTAACCAGTCTAAAATTGATGAAGATCTTAAATATGCTGGTTATAATCTTATGGTAACCTCAGAGCTTGATATGGAGCCTTTGGATATTTACAGGACATACCATAGTTTGTGGAAGATAGAGGAGTCTTTCAGAATTACAAAATCATATCTTGATGCACGCCCTGTTTATGCACGAAAAAAAGAAACAATCTATGGGCATTTTTTAATATGCTATCTTAGTCTGTTTCTTTTAAGGGTTATGGAAATCAAATGTTTTAAGAACAGAATAAATTCCTATGACTTAATCAACTTTATGCGTGATTTCAGAATAGTGGATAGGGGTGACGGAACATATATTAATATTTCAAGGAACCAGGCTGCTAACGAGAAAGTCAAAAAGGAAACTGGTCTTAGCAACCTCGATGCCCTGTATCTTACTAAAGATGAAGTAGATAATTTCTTCGAAAACTGTATGCTGATTTATTAGAGTACTATATTTTTAGAGAAACGACGGAAGTCAGGTCCCATATGTTAAAGAACTGAGAAAACTATAATGCAGAACTTTATCGAAAATCCGATCTACCACCTGTAGATTATGAGATTACCGTAGAGCAGGCACTCATGCTTGTCAGAAACCAAGGTTATAAAATCAAGTCATCAACTGCATAGCCTTAACATTTCTAATATTCAATTTTTAAAGTAGCCACCGGAAGATGGCTTATTTGTCGTGTGCTTAGGGTAATGTATTCCCTCTACTTTTCATTTTCAATCTTCACCTCCCTCCTTGAAAATTTACAAAGAAAAAAAACGATAGTTTTTCTTCTATCGTCTTTGGTAACCATCTTTATGAATTTTTTTATTTTACAAAAAGTAATTTATAATACTATCTTCTTCCATTTTCTGATTTTGGTTCTGCAAGATCCAAAAGGTGCAACAGTATTCACATGAATAAACTTATATACTTCCCATACTGCTGTTTTAGTTGCTTCATAAATAAAATCCTTTCGTTTGTTGTAGGCTCCTCCCACTACCCTTGGGTGGTGGGAGGAGCCTTGTAAATTGGTTACACGCATGATATACTATTAATATAGAGAAAACCGTTGGGCTTTAAAGCCGAAGGCACTCTTAGTAGATTGAAAAGTATATATGAGGTTGTGGCAAAACAAAGCTTGTTGCCATGTAAAATATACTCAAGTAACCGACTGTACGGCATGGGAAACGCTTATCGTGAGATAACAAAGTACCTGATACAGTTGTATTAGAGCATATCTTTAATACAAAGGGTGTTGTCAACCACCCTACGATGTAACGCCACTTTAGATAACAATATCTATTGGGGTTTAAAGGTTGGAGACGTAAGTTGTTACTACGACTGGGTAGTTACAAGCTCATTACTTTTAAGTGATGGGTAGTTGACATGCAAATCCCTTTATTAAAACAGCATCCTCCGTGAAAAAAACATATTGAACCATTGTCTATAAGATATCTTAAATCAGTTTCACTTTCTTCTTTTGTTATTATTCTAAGATACTCCTCCGAAGGATCAGTCAAGGCATTGTCGAGAAAATATAATGCTTCAAGTTCGGTTCGCATATTACCGCAATCCATATATTTCATTCCATACTCCTATTTTAAATCAGTTTTTTTATATCTTCCGGAAACTCTTTCAATATCTGCTGTATATGTTTTTTCAAAAAATATATTAAAATTATCCCATACAGTTTCTGCATCAGCTTCTGTAAGTTCAATCTTTAAACGGTATGCTATACCGGTTTTGCATCTTTTCTTTCTTCCTGTTTCATCAGCCTTAAATACCTTTGTACTGCCCTTATCAAATTCCCAATCCTTATCATTTAGTGTCGGTATCTTTTCAGACAGTATTTCCTTAAACTCAGATATATTGTCAGAAAAATATTTACAAGCTTTTTCGAAAATTTCTAAATTTTCCATTTTTATTATTCCTTATATGATATTAAATCTGCTCTAATCTCACGATCAAAAATATCAGTCGACATCCACCCACAAATGATATTTTTCACAGTGCAAACATCTAAATAAATATCCGCAAATTGATCCGTCTTTTTCCAGATATGCCTCCACATCATTAAACTCTTTTCGTTTATTGTACTCTTCAAAGACTTCATCTGAAATTCCCATTTCATTCAATTCTTTTGTACCTACACTACCCAGAAATGCACAGTAATCGTTACAACAAGAAAGCCAATATTCACCCTGCCAACTCAAATATCCCGGTGTTCTGTGGAACAGTTCATCATTCTTTTCCTCATCAGGTTCAAAATTCCATTCAGTATCTTGAACAAATTCAGCATCAAACTTCTTTGCCGCCTCTCCGTTTGAAATACAAACCGGGCAGAGATTTTCTACATTTTCCCTACTGTATGGAGTGGTAGCATAATATACTGTGCTTCCCTTACCGCAACAAGGACATATCATTGCTTCTCCTTCTATAAATGCTCCTGTACCTATAGGATCCGGATGATATTTGAATTTCGGTAATAATTTTTTGCGTTTATTTCTTTCAATTTTTTCCTTTGCATTTAACGGTCTTTTTATTGCAAATCTGTCACCATGACTTTTACTTAAATCTTCTAATACTGAGAACTTTTTTAACTGCTTTTTATCCTTTTTATCATAAATACCCGCATACAGTTTATATACACTCTCCATCATATACAGCTGTTGATAGACATCTACCAACACTTCCATGGCTTCTTTTTTTGTATGCTTTGACAATCTGTCTGCAAATTCATATAGTGCCAATACACTTTCACTGCTCTCATTTTGTTTTATAAAATTTTCTTTTAAGCTTATATATTCTTTTAGAAATTCATTCATTAATAATTTCTACCTCTTTCTATAATCAAAGCATGTTATAATATCTTTTTACATACTCTATAAACTCATATATATCTTTAGATACCTCTTCCATTTCAAATGATCCTAGTGCTCCTAAATCATTTTTATATATGGTATCGTCCGAGTCCTTTTTTATAAAGAAAGCCAAATCTCCATCTTGACCTATCATAAAAAATTCAAGCTCATATTCTTCTACTTCATATGTGGTATTTCTTTCTTCTAAATCTCTCTTTTCATACAGAATAATTCCTGTATTTTCTACTGGAAACCCGTCACTTCCTTCAATCTCTTTTAAAAACTTTTCATACATTTTAGGAAGATTTGTGTTATACATAATCTGCGCCTCCTCATATAATCAAGTGTTTTTTTATTGAAAATTCAAGGTTTTTCAACCTTTCATATCTCAGTGAATAAGCCACAGCTATGAGCATTTCGATGTATCAGGTACTGAAATAGTGGTTAAAAGGTATACGAAATAAAACGTCATTGATTTCCGCTTTACTGGCCTTGTGTATACCCATCCCTCTATGGCAGCTAACCTCCTATATCCACCAGGATCATCTCTGTCTCCAGAGATCCTAACTTCCTTCGTCCTGCCTGCCCATAACCAGGGTGTCAGCTATGCTCCTTAACGGGGTCATATGCCCCATGGTGACTATTTCTGCCGACTACTGGCTCATTCTTTGTATTATTGATTACTGACTCGCTTCCTGTTCCAGCACTGTGATCAGTGGACGTTATCTGTTACATTCTGCTTGTTCCAGTGGCTGTCCACATGACAGCCTCCATTATAGTTACTTGTCTTTCTTACGCAGCCTGTAGATAAACTGCCGGTCTCTTGATGTCACTGACCATCTTTTTCGGATCATAATCCACACCTTTTGTCAGCATTGCATAAAAGACACGTATCAGCTTGGCTGCAATCGCCATAAGTGACTGCATTTTCTTCAACGGATTCAGCCTTCTGGTTGTGTAATAATTATGGAGTTCTCTGAACTCCGGGTTCTTCGCTACAAGCGACATTGCAACCTCAAAGAGCAGGTATCTGAGTCTCTTTCGACCTCGTCTGCTTATTGTTGTCTCGCCCTTGTGCTTTCCCGAACTACTTTCAACCAATGCCAACCCTGCAAGCTTCTGCAGTTCTTTCGGCGTGTTAAAACGGCTGATATCACCTACTTCAGCAAGGAATCCTGACACTGTCTTGATTCCCACACCTTTGATTTCCAACAGCTTCTCAGCCATCGGAATCTGCTTTGCCAACCCTTCAATCAGAGTCATAACTTCCTGAAGACGTATGTTTCTGGATTCATAATCCTCCAGAAGCATTCGGATTTCCATTCTTGCAGATACTGCTCCTTCTTTGCTTCCGACGCTGTGCTCTGCAGCTTCTATCAGGGTCTTCGCCCTCGCTTTTCCAACTGCTCTTAACTTCGCATCACGCCAGATTTGGTTCACTCCATCGATACCTAATGTCAGGATATCTTCAGGGAGTGGTGCTGCTTTAAGGATTAGCATTCCGCTCTTGGCATCTGGATTTCCGTATACCGTTTTATATTCAGGAAAATATATATTGAACCAACGACTGATCCTGTTTTGAATTCTTGTAAGTTCCGCCTGTAACTGGAATCTTATGTTTGATGCTGTTCTAAGATCAGCGTAAACACCATCCGGCAGGTATGGGATCATGTAACGTCCCTCTCTAACTAATCCTGCTATAACTTTCGGATCCTTACGGTCATTTTTAGTTGGATTATTGTCATCGAGTTCTTTTGATTTTTTCACATGGTGAGGATTTACAAGAACCAGTTTCATTTCATTATCCTGTAGAAACTTTCCAAGATTGAACCAGTAATGCCCGATCGGTTCCATACCTGGAACCACCTTATCCTTCTCATGTCTTTCTTTGAGATCCAGGATCCATTCCTTAAGTGTCACAAATCCAGTCTCTGTGTTACTAAATTTAAAAGGTTTCTTTGAATACTCAATTCCGCTGTAATCAAAAGCTCTGGCGTAGTGCGTCTCACTTCCGACATCAATCCCAAGTACCAAAGTTTTTTCTGTAATAGCTTCAATTTTTGCGTTCTGTGTGTTAGACTTCATTGTAGATACTTCTCTGTTTAATAAGATTGTTACTAACCTGCCAGTCAGTAGTCTTATTGTACTCTGAGGTATTTTCAATTTTCAGCATCCACGTTTTTTATTATACAGGAAGCTCCTTATATGTACATAATAGCGTACGCTTTTATTTTTTTCAATAATAATCCGACAAAAAAGCCGAAAAGTCTTGTCATTCAGTTGAAAAGAGCGTAACCAGAATACCTTGACACTCCCCACAGCTTGCGCAGGGGGTTACGACCATCAGAAGCCTTCTAAATAACTTTTCGATGCACAGGCGATAAAATATGCTATAATATGTATATAGGAAATCCTATGAATTTCTCAAGTATGAGAAGAATTACACTCTTTTAAAGAATAGCCCTAATGATAAGGCCTTAAATTCCAATCAACATAACAGTCATATTGGAAAGCAAAACAATCAAAATTTTGTACATATCCCTTATGGACAGTTCACATCCGATTATTGCTGTTTTACTTGCAGGTCTTTGCACAATCATAAAGTAGGAAGAGGGGATAACATATGAGTATGCCGTTTAATGAGATTACATGGATGATGATGTCCTATGTAATCAAGAAACCATTGCAAAATAAGTATGGAAAGGCAGCTGCGAAGCAGTATATCAAAAAAGCAAAACCGATCTGTAAACAGATGTTTAAAGATGTGGATGATATCGGAAAAGGAAATCCAATGCAGGGAAATATCTACGGTGCATTTCCACTCATGGCAATTTGGAAAGCCGCAGATGGAGCAATTACGCCGGAAGATTATGCAGTCGTGATCAAAGAAATGATGGATAAGCCGATTGTAAAGAAACATATGTCACACGGAAATTTCAATAATCCGGATGATAGAAAGAAACTAAAGGAAAAATTCATTGCAAACAAAAAATGGGTTGATGAACATCCCCAATACAAAGATTACACTTGGGACTTTAACTTTGATGAAAATAAACCAGAGTATGGGGCTTACTATCACTTTACAAGATGCCCGTTAAATACATTTGCAAGAAAGTATGGATTTTTAGAGATTCTTCCAGTGATGTGTAATATGGATTATCTTACAGCAAATCTAATGCATGCCACACTGCACAGAGAACATACATTAGCCACTGGCGGTAAGCTTTGTGATTATTGGTTTGTTGGAGATGAGCATCATGAATGAGAATGAGATAGACAAAGCAATCCACGGCATTTTAGGAGGAAAAACATTATGATAAAAATCTGTTTCGTCTGTCATGGCAATATTTGTCGCTCCACAATGGCGGAGAGTGTAATGACCTATTTGGTAAAGCGTGTGCATCAAGAAAAAAATATTGTGATTGCGTCAGCGGGGACGAGCAATGAAGAATGTGGGAGTCCAGTGCACCATGGGACGAGGGAGGAACTCAAAAAAAGGCATATTCCATGTGTGGAGCACAGGGCAAGACAGCTCACAGAGAGTGACTATGGGGAGTATGATTATCTGATCTGTATGGACAAGCAAAATATTAGAAATGTTCATCGCATTGTTGGAGAGGATGTTTGCAAAAAGGTCCATTTATTGCTTAGCTTTGCAGGAAGAGAGAATATTGAAGTCGCCGATCCTTGGTATACAGGAGATTTTGAAGAGGCATTTGAAGACATTTGGGAGGGATGTACAGGGCTTTTGACAGAAATTTTGCACTAAAGATTGTGGATAAAGATTGCCGAAAATGGCTTTTTGCATTAAAATAGAAGTCATAGATAAAGTTTTGACGCAGAGAGGAAAATAATGCTAGGGAAGACACATTTTTCGGTGGGAATGGCCGCAGGGATTGCTATTTGTAGACCACAGACAATGCCGATGTTAATTGCAGGTGCAGGGCTTGCTGCTTTTGGAGGAACAATTTGTGATATTGATGTTGAGACATCGGATGCACATGAACAGGTAGATCGGATGTTAGTGGTGGCGGTTATCATGGTTGCTGCAGTGGTCGTGATGGATTTTATTTTTCGAGTGGGAATTTATCGTCGATTGATGGCCAATAGCAATATTGCACGGGTGATTATTGGGTCGTTGGCTTTTTTGATGATTTGTGCCTTTGGAAAGGAACAACCGCATCGGTCGTTTATGCACTCATTTTTGGCATTGGCAATGCTGAGTATTTGTGTATACATTATTTTTCCTGATATGACGCCATACTTTATGGTTGGGTTTATGTCGCATATGTTTATTGATGTCTTTAATCGAAAGAGGGAGAAGTTTTTTTGGCCTGTAGGGAAGGGATTTTGCCTACACTGGTGTTCAGCCAATGGGATAGTGAACAAGATCTTATTTTATGTATCAACGATGGCCGTTGTGTTGTTTGTACTTACTTCAAGACCAGTATTTCACATGGCAGATGCATTGCTCGGTTTTCTACATCGATAGACGAAGTAAAAAAGGGGGAATTGGATGAGAGCAATAAAAATAGCATTTGCCTATGTGGGCGTCATTATTGGAGCTGGATTGTCGTCGGGGCAGGATATTATGCAATATTTCCTAAGTTTTGGAAGAAAGGGACTGATGGGTATTGTGGTCTTGGGGATACTCAATACATTGTTTGGACTGGTGACCATTACCTTGGGGAGTTATTTTCAGGCAAAGCATCATGACGATGTACTGAAAGAAATTGCACCAACACCTATTCGAAAGTTAATTGATATTACTTTAGTGTTTACAGGGTTTGCGATGTCCTTTGTAATGATTGCAGGAGCAGGGTCAAATTTGCGTCAGCAATTTCATCTTCCATTTTTTGTGGGTGGATTCGTTTGCTCGGCACTTATTATTGTTGTTGCCTTTTTGGATTTTGAACGCATTTTGGAAGTTATTGGTGTCTTTACTCCATTGATTGTCATTATGATTGCAATTATTACTGTGTATACCTTTGTGGGAAAGAGCTATGACTATGCAAGACTGGATGAGGTGGCAAAGAGCATTCGACCGGCAACCAACAATGTGGTCGTTTCCGTGATTAATTACTTCGCTCTCTGTGCAGTCAATGGTGTGTCGATGGCCTTTGTTATGGGTGGTTCCGAAAAGAGAATTAAGGAAGCAAAAATTGGTGGTGCCTTGGGTGGATTTATTGTGGGATTGATTGTGATCGCAGCAGCATCTTCACTATTTGCCCATTTGGACATCGTTAAGGATGCCGATATTCCAATGCTTGTCATTGTCAATCGCATCAATAAAATTTTTGCCCTGATCTATGCCATCACTATTTTTGCCTTGATCTTTAATACAACATTTAGTTTGTACTTTGCGACAGCAAGAAGATTTGATGGTGGAAGTGTCAATAAGATGCGGATAATCTTGATTGCACTGGTTGTATTGGGATATATTTGTAGTTTCTTTGGATTTAAGACATTGGTATCGATTATGTATCCAATTCTTGGATATATGGGAATTATTATTGTTATTGTCTTGGGCATTGCCTGGGTGAGATTGTCAAAGGACATTTCTGAAAAACAATCTTTGCAGGCAAAGTCAAATTAGAAAGGTAAGGGATGTGCAGTCGATGGCTGCACATTTTTTATATGGAGAAGGGAGTTTAGAAAGGATGGAAACCATGAAAGCCATGAAAACCATGAAAACCATGATAGATTTTAAACACTTTGAAGAAAAAGTAAGAGAAGATTATGCAAATTTGACTAGGACTTTGATTCAAAGAAATAAAACGATAACGACAATGGAGAGTGCGACGGGCGGACAGATTGCATCACTGATCACAGACACGGAGGGAGCATCTCAAATTATAAAGGGTGCAATGGTGACCTACTCTAATGAAGCAAAAATAAAAATGGGTGTGCCAAAAGAGGTGATTGAAAAGTATTCTGTCTACTCGAAGGAGACAGCAGAGGAAATGGCACTGTCCTGCAAAAGGTTTTATCAGGCAGATATTGGTGTGGGTGTGACAGGGACGATGGGAAATATTGATCCCGAAAATCGAGAAAATTCTGAGTTAGGAAAGGTCTATTTTGCCATTGCAACAGAGAGAGGAGTAAAAAGTTTTGATCTTGAAATCAAACCACAGCCCTCTCGTCTATCCTATAAGATGATGGTAGCAGAAAATATTTATATTCATCTGATACAAATCTTGACAGATGAAAGGGAATGCAGTATTCTATAAATAATTAAGCAATTATTTAATTGTTTATAATATACAATGAATCTATGAAATATCTGGAGGGAATCAAAGATGAAGAAAAGTTATAAAATTGATGTAGACTGTGCAAATTGTGCATTAAAGATGGAAGATGCAGCAAAAAAGACGGAGGGAGTTTTGGATGCGTCTGTGAGCTTTATGACATTAAAGATGAAGGTGGAATTCGCTGAGGGTGCCAATCCACAGGAAGTAATGGAGAGGGTGAGAGAAAATTGCAAGAAGGCAGAAGCTGATTGCGAAATCTTCTTATAGGAAATAAGATTTACTAAATTGTAAGTAAATTAAAAAAATAATTACTTTACCAATCCTTATTTTGTGCTATGATATAATCTTGAGTAGTGATTTTAGAAATAAGGAGGAAGGAAAGTGACACAGACAAAATCAAGAATAATGTCCTTTGTAATGGCAATGTTTGCATTTTTGGTCGTCTTTGTGATGGGACCGAAATTGACAGCACAGGCCAGTGTGACACCAAATATCTCGACACAGCTTTTTTATTCACAGAGCGGTTGGGCTGATTGGAAGAAGGCAAAGGAGTTAGCATATCAACAGGGGCAGGGCACTCCATCAGCAGTTCGTGTTGCCATCGAAGGACAGCCAAGCTATATGACAGGAACGGTTCGCTATTCTATAAATTCTAGCGGACAGGGCTGGTTAGATTGGGTAGAAAATGGTGCAGAGATCGGTGCTGCCGATCAAAATGGTGCACCAATGGAAGCAATTAAGATGGAAGTCAACGGACAATTGGCATTTCACTATGATGTGTACTACAAGGTATATCAAAATAAGGAATGGTCTGATTGGAAGAAGAATGGAGAGGTTGCTGGCACAGAGGGCAAGGGACTTCAAATCGAAGGACTTGCTGTGGCCATGACAAGAAAGGGTGCACCAGCACCAGCAGATAATGTCTTTGGTTCAAAGAACTTAGGTTCATTTGATCCATCAAGGCCAATGGTTGCACTTACCTTTGATGATGGTCCAAAGAGAGCTAACACAGAGAGAATTTTAACTGTATTGGAAAAGTACAATGCACGAGCAACATTCTTTATGGTTGGAAAGAGTGTGGATGATCACTCAAAGGATCTCTTGGAGAGAATGGTAAGAGATGGGGATGAACTTGGAAATCACACTTATGATCACAAGCAGTTGACGAAGTTGACACCTGAGCAAGTGGAAAAGGAAATTATGACCACCAGCGAAAATATTTACAAGGCTGTTGGTCAATATCCGACAGTAATGCGTCCACCATATGGCGACTTAAACAAGAATATTCAGGGACAGATCAATGGTCTTGGTTACCCTGTCATTATCTGGTCTTTGGATACACTCGATTGGAAGACAAGAAATACACAGTCAACGATCAATGCGATTTTAAACAATATCAAGGATGGAGATGTTGTCTTGATGCATGATCTTCAAGATTCTACTCCAGGTGCTGTGGAAGTGGTTGTTCCAGAGCTAGTTAGAAGAGGTTATCAACTTGTGACAGTGTCTGAACTTGCAAGCACAAGAGGTGGATTGAAGGCTGGACACAACTATGGTTCATTTCGACCAAAATAAAAAATACTAGGCAAATACAGGGTTTTACGCTACAATAAAACGGAGTAGGCCACAAAAAGAGGACAGATGGCATCTGTCCTCTTTTTTGCTAGTAGAAGAGAAAGGAAGAAGATTATGATTAGTGCAAATGGGGTTACATTGCGAATTGGAAAGAAAGCTCTTTTTGAGGATGTAAATATTAAATTTACCGAAGGGAATTGCTATGGCTTGATTGGAGCTAATGGTGCAGGAAAATCGACATTTTTAAAGATTTTATCTGGACAGATTGAGTCGACCAGCGGAGATATTGTAATTACTCCAGGACAGAGACTTTCCTTCTTGGAGCAGGATCACTTCAAATATGACGATTTTACCGTTCTTGACACCGTGATTATGGGAAATCAAAGGCTCTATGATATTATGAAGGAGAAGGATGCCATCTATATGAAGGAGGACTTCTCTGATGAGGATGGAATTAAGGCGGCAGAGCTTGAGGGAGAGTTTGCCACAATGAATGGTTGGGAGGCCGAGTCCGACGCAGCCAATCTATTAAATGGTCTGGGCGTGGACACAGAGTTTCATTATTCTTTGATGAAGGAATTAAATGGTGCAATGAAGGTCAAGGTGTTGCTTGCAAAGGCACTCTTTGGAAATCCAGATATTTTGCTTCTCGATGAGCCGACAAACCATTTAGATTTGGATGCGATTGCTTGGCTTGAGGAGTTTTTGATTAATTTTGAAAACACCGTAATCGTTGTCTCACACGACCGCTATTTCCTCAATAAGGTTTGTACAATGATTGCTGATATCGATTATGGAAAGATTCAGCTCTATGCAGGAAACTATGACTTTTGGTATGAGTCAAGTCAGTTGATGATTCGCCAGATGAAGGAGGCCAATCGCAAGAAGGAAGAAAAGATTAAGGAGTTGAAGGAATTTATTCAGCGCTTTTCTGCCAATGCATCAAAGTCAAAGCAGGCGACATCAAGAAAGAGAGCACTCGAAAAAATTGAGCTCGATGACATTCGTCCATCTTCAAGAAAGTATCCTTATATTGATTTTCGACCAAATCGTGAGATTGGAAATGAAGTGTTGACTGTGGAAAATCTCTCAAAGACCATTGATGGCGTAAAGGTGCTTGACAACATTAGTTTTGTACTCAATAACACAGACAAGGTGGCATTGGTTGGACCAAATGAGCGTGCAAAAACGGTATTGTTTAAGATTTTGGCAGGAGAGATGGAGCCAGATGAGGGAAGTTATAAGTGGGGACTGACGACAACACAGTCTTATTTTCCAAAGGACAACACAAAGGACTTCTCTGGAGATGAGACGATTGTAGAGTGGTTGACCCAGTATTCAGAAAATAAGGATGCCACCTATGTGCGCGGATTCTTGGGCCGTATGCTCTTTGCTGGTGAGGACGGCGTAAAGAGTGTAAAGGTTTTATCAGGTGGAGAGAAAGTTCGCTGTATGCTTTCAAAGTTGATGATTAGTGGAGCCAATGTCTTGATGCTCGATGAGCCAACAGACCACTTAGATATGGAATCCATTACAGCACTCAACAATGGATTGATTAAGTTTAGTGGTGTGTTAATTTTTTCTTCTCGTGACCATCAGGTAGTGGAAACCACAGCCAATCGCATTATGGAAATTATCAATGGAAAACTTGTGGATAAGATTACCACCTATGATGAGTATCTTGATTCGGATGAGATGGCAAGAAAGAGATTTACTTTCTCCGTGGGTGCTGAGGAAGAAGCTGACGATTAAAGGAGTATTTTGTTTTGAAAAAATTCATTTCTTGGAATGTCAATGGTCTGCGTGCCGCAGTGACCAAGGGATTTTTAGATTTTTTTCGTGATATTGATGCAGATGTCTTTTGTGTGCAGGAGACAAAATTGCAGGAGGGGCAAATTGAACTAGATTTGCCTGGATATTACGACTACTGGAATTATGCAGAAAAAAAAGGCTATTCTGGTGTGGCCATTTTTACGAAGGTCAAGCCTATTTCTGTCAGTTATGGGATTGGCTTAGAAGAGCATGACAAGGAAGGGCGTGTCATTACAGTGGAGTATGAAGATTTCTATCTGATTACTTGCTACACTCCAAATTCAAAAAGAGATCTATTGCGTCTTGACTATCGAATGCTTTGGGAGGATGCTTTTCTTGACTATGTAAAGAAATTAGATCGCATTAAGCCAGTGATTTATTGTGGCGATTTAAATGTTGCCCATAGAGAGATTGATTTAAAAAATCCAAAGACCAATCGAAAAAATGCAGGATTTACAGAGGAGGAGAGAAACAAGATGGATATTGCTCTTTCCTCTGGGTTTACCGATAGTTTTCGACACATTTATCCTGACAAAGAGGGAGAGTATTCCTGGTGGTCCTATATGGGGGGAGCCAGAGCCAAAAATGTGGGTTGGCGCATTGATTACTTTATTGTGTCCGATCAACTAAAGGACAAGATTGTTGATGCAAAAATTCATCAGGAAATCTTTGGTTCTGACCACTGCCCTGTAGAGGTCGTTATGGATATTGAGTAACAGGAAGGAAAGAAGGCAATAAGATGGACATCGAGATATTGGAAGGGTATAACCATGAGATGGGGATAGAAATGCTGGCCGATGGTTTTGTAGCCAGTGCCATTTCTCACGGTGCAAGATGTAGTATGGTCTTGTACGAGAGAAATGTAAAGAATGCAGTGAAAGTACTTGATTTTCCGCTGGAATATCGAATGGGTGATGTCTGGAATATGCGTGTAAAGGTTGATGATATCAAAGCACTAAAAACAATGGAATATGCCTTCTTTGACGGCGAGCACATATTTGCAGATCCCTGTGGAAAGAGCTTTTCTGGAAGAGATGCATGGGGAAAATTAGATCAAGTGCATAATCAAAAGAGAAGTCCACTGTATCAGGAGGATTTTGATTGGGAGGGGGATAAGCCTTTACATAGATCAGAATCAGAAACCATTCTTTATCGCTTACATGTGCGTGGCTTTACAAAGTCAGCATCGAGTAAATGTGTGCAACGAGGTACATTTGCAGGAATTGTAGAAAAGATAGATTATCTTCAGACACTGGGCATTACCGCGATTGATCTCATGCCCTGTCAGGAGTTTGAAGAAATTATGATGCCAGATCGGCGAGATCCCTATGGCAATGATTTGCCGACAGGAAAGATCAATTATTGGGGATATACTAGGGCCTGTCACTACGCACCAAAGGCAAGTTTTTCAAAGAAACGCCCAAGAAATGCAGTCAATGAGATGAAGACACTGGTCAAAGAGATGCACAGGGCTGGAATTGAAGTAATCGTTGAGTTTTATTTTGATGGCAGTGAGATACAAACCTATGTCCTTGGAGCACTTCGCTATTGGGTGAGAGAATTTCATTTGGATGGCATACATATTACAGGAAGAGCACCACTGGAATTGATTGCACAGGATCCCTATTTAAAGAGAACAAAAATTATTGCTCAGTACTATCCACAAGATATTGACCGAAGCGGACATCTATCCACATTTAATGATAATTTCCTTGTGGATATGCGAAAGTTTTTAAAGGGCGATGAGGGTATGCTTGAGCGAGTGATGTTTCATGTTCAAGATCGCCAGGGGGGAATTTGGCCAATTCACTATATGGCCGATGTGCGTGGCTTTTCTTTGCAGGATATGGTCAGCTATGATATTAAGCACAATGAAGCCAATGGCGAAGACAATCGAGATGGCAGTGATTATAATTACTCTTGGAATTGTGGTGCAGAGGGAGTATCGAGAAAGAAGGGGGTACTCAACCTTCGAAAGAAGCAGATAAAGAATGCATTATTACTCCTATTTTTGAGTCAGGGGATTCCTTGCATTGTGGCAGGGGATGAATTTGGTCAATCGAGGAAGGGCAATAACAATGCCTATTGTCAGGACAATGAAATTTCTTGGATTGACTGGAAATTGAGTCACAAAAATGAGGAATTACTAAAGTTTGTACAAAAGCTGATTGCTTTTCGGAAGGCACATCGAGCGTTTTGTGCAAAGGAAGCACCAAGATTGATGGACTTTAAAGGATATGGAAAGCCGGATATCTCCTATCACGGCGTCAATGTCTGGCAGCCACGGACAGAGCATTGGAGAAGACAACTTGGCGTGCTCTACTTTGGAAAGTACAATGAGGATCAAAGCATCTATGTTCTCTACAATATGCATTGGGAGAGTCATAAATTTGATCTACCTCATCCAGAGACCAATCAAAAGTGGCATGTGGTTATCGATACAACTCAAGAAACTGGATTTTTGCCTCTGCCTTTGCCTGTTGGAGCGGCCATTTCTATGCCACCAAGAAGTATAAAGATTTTGGTCAGCCAAGAGGCATTTAATCTTGTCAAGGTGACAAAAGTACCAAAACGCAAAAAGTTATTAACTATAGAGGATGGCAACAAGAAAAGCTAGTAGATACTATATGTTGTGGCTGATTGTGAAGTTTAAAACTAGATACAGTGATTTGGCGTTTTTACGAATTGACGAAACCCATCCAGAGAACCTATAATATAGCTACCGAATAGCTACTTGAAGTAGTCGGTAGCTATTATTTTTTTGTATCAATAGTACCAATGGGGATGGTACTTTTAGATTTTGGAGGGAATGAAGATGAGAGTAATCAAAAGAAGTGGGTCAGAGGTGGAGTTTGACATCACAAAGATTATTGCGGCGGTGAATAAGGCCAATGCCACAGTCAGTGATGACAAGAAATTGACCAAGGAGCAGATTACAGAGCTTGCAGCAGATGTAGAGGAGGTTTGCAAAAATATTGGGCGTGCAGTGAGCGTGGAAGAAATACAGGATATGGTCGAGAACCATATTATGGCAGCGGGGGCATTTGAACTGGCTAGACAATACATCACCTATCGCTATGTCCAGAGCCTAAAGCGCAAGGCCAATACAACAGACGAAAAGATTTTATCTCTCATCGAATGTGAGAATGAGGAGGTAAAGCAAGAAAATTCCAATAAAAATCCGACCGTCAGCAGTGTGCAAAGAGACTATATGGCGGGCGAAGTTTCTAAGGATTTGACCGAGAGAGTTCTTCTTTCTGCCGATGTTGTAGAGGCACATAAGCAGGGAATTTTACATTTTCATGACTCCGACTATTTTGCACAGCATATGCACAACTGTGATTTGGTCAATCTTGAGGATATGCTACAAAATGGAACCGTCATTTCCGGAACCTTTATTGAAAAGCCACATAGCTTTTCGACGGCCTGCAATATTGCTACGCAGATTATTGCACAGGTGGCTTCTAGCCAATACGGTGGTCAAAGTATTTCATTGTCTCATCTAGCTCCATTTGTGGATGTCAGCAGAAAAAAGATTTGTGCACAGGTTGAAGAGGAGATGGAGGGACTGTCTGTCAGCCAAGAGAGAAAGGATGAGATTGTTGACAAACGACTTCGCCAAGAGATCAATAAGGGTGTACAGACCATTCAGTATCAGGTTGTGACCTTGATGACCACCAATGGACAGGCACCGTTTATCACCGTATTTATGTATCTGAACGAGGCAAAGAACGAGAGAGAAAAGGAAGATTTGGCGATGATTATTGAGGAAATGATCCGCCAAAGACATCAGGGCGTAAAAAATGAAGCAGGCGTTTGGATTACACCAGCATTCCCAAAATTGATCTATGTACTTGAGGAGGACAACATCAAAAAGGGAAGTAAGTACTATCACTTGACTGAGCTTGCTGCAAAATGTACGGCAAAGCGTCTTGTTCCAGATTATATCTCCGAGAAGAAGATGCTGGAATTAAAGGTGGACAAAAATGGTGAGGGACATTGCTACACTTGTATGGGTTGTCGAAGTTTTCTTACACCCTATGTGGACGAAAATGGCAAGGCAAAGTACTATGGTCGATTTAATCAGGGTGTGGTGACCATCAATCTTGTCGATGTCGCTCTTTCAAGTGGTGGCGATGTCGATCGCTTCTGGGAAATCTTTGAGGAGAGATTAAATCTTTGTCACAAGGCCTTACGTGCTCGTCATGAGAGATTATTGGGTACACCATCAGATGTGGCACCAATTCTCTGGCAATATGGTGCACTTGCTAGATTAAAAAAGGGCGAGGTCATTGATAAACTTCTCTATGGCGGATATTCAACCATTAGCCTTGGCTATGCTGGGTTGTACGAATGTGTAAAATATATGACAGGAAAGAGTCATACTGATGACTGTGCAAAGCCATTTGCCCTTGCCATTATGCAAAAGATGAATGACAAGTGTAAGGAGTGGAGGAAAAAGGAAAATATCGATTACTCCATCTATGGCACACCGCTTGAGTCAACAACCTATAAATTTGCTAAGAGCTTGCAAAAGCGCTTTGGTGTAATTGAGGGAATTACGGATAAGAGTTATATCACCAATAGCTATCATGTGCATGTGGGCGAGGAAATCGATGCATTTACAAAGTTAAAGTTTGAGAGCGATTTCCAGAAGCTCTCTCCAGGTGGAGCGATTAGTTATGTAGAGGTTCCCAATATGCAGGACAATATTGACGCAGTGATGAGCTTATTGCAATTTATCTACGAAAATATTATGTATGCAGAGCTAAATACTAAGTCAGATTACTGCCAGTGCTGTGGATATGATGGTGAAATTAAGATTGATGATGATCATGGAAAGCTTGTCTGGGTATGTCCAAAATGTGGCAACAGGGATCAGTCAAAGCTCAATGTAGCACGCCGCACCTGTGGATACATTGGAACACAGTTCTGGAACCAAGGAAGAACACAGGAAATTAAGGACAGAGTGATGCATCTGTCGACATTGAGTGATATTTCGATTAAGGGAAATCTTTCTCATTCCTCAGCAGTATAGAAGGATAGAGATTAGTCACAATAACAAGAAGAATAGGAGAGGTCGGTGCTTTGCCGACCTCTCCTTGATTGGAGAAGAAAGATGAATTATGCTCAAATATTTCTGTGTGACATTGCCAATGGCCCGGGATGTCGCACAAGTGTATTTGTATCGGGTTGCACACATTACTGTAAGGGGTGTTTTAATGAGGCCGCTTGGGATTTTCAGTATGGAAAAGAATTCACAACCTATGTGCAAAATAAACTGATTGAGGAGAGCAATCTTCCCTATATTGAAGGCTTTACCTTTCTTGGTGGAGAGCCCATGGAAGTGGTCAATCAAAGGGAGCTTCGCCCATTTATTGAGCGGATTAAGCGAGAACTTCCAGAAAAAAATATTTGGATTTATTCGGGCTATACATGGGAGGAATTGATAGACGAAAATAATACAAGGTGCCACAGTGAGGATACGGAAGCGATTCTTTCTATGATTGATGTGCTGGTGGATGGTGAGTTTGAGCAGGACAAAAAGGATGTCAGCCTCCGTTTTCGAGGCTCTTCTAATCAGAGAGTCATTGATGTGCGAGCAACTAGGAAAAGCGGAAGTATTGTACTCAGTCCCTATGGAGAAAAGGGATAAAGAAGAGGGGGGAGAGAAATGCCAATTGGAATTATTAGTAACGCACTCGTGATTATTTTTGGTGGAATAGTTGGAAGTCTCTTGGGACATAAGATGAGTCTTGAGTTTAAAGAAAATATGAATATGATTTTTGGTGCGGGTGCAATGACGATGGGAATTTCTAGCATTATGCTGATGGAGAATCTGTCAGCTGTGATCTTTTCTGTGGTTGTGGGAACAGCGATTGGCATGGCCATTCACTTTGGACAGTGGATTGCCAAGGGCGGAGAGATGATGGAGAAAGGAATTGGAAGGTTTATAAAGAAAAAGGAATCGAATATTTCAGAGGAAGAATTTCGTTCTACCTTAATAACCATTATTGTCTTATTTTGTGCAAGTGGAACAGGAATTTATGGCTCAATGGTCTCTGGAATGACCGGGGATTCGACCATCTTAATTTCTAAGTCCATTTTAGATTTCTTTACCTCAATGATTTTTGCCTGTCTGCTCGGACCGGTAGTTTCCTTTATTGCTATTCCGCAATTTATTATTTTTATGCTATTATATGTACTTGCAGGTGTTATTTATCCGCTAACAACACCGACAATGATTAATGACTTTAAGGCATGTGGTGGCGTGCTCTTGTTGGCGACAGGCTTTCGGATGATTAAGGTAAAGATGTTTCCGACGGCGGATATGATTCCTGCAATGATTATAGTTATGCCTGTGAGTGCGTTTTGGGTAAATGTGGTTATGCCAATCATTGCTCGCTAGGCATCAAAAGTAGGAGGAAGTAAATAATGAAAGTAATCTTTGTCAATGGCAGTAGCCATAGGGATGGGACAACAATGCAGCTAGTCAAAGAGATGCAGGATGTATTTGCAGCAGAACATATTGATACAGAAGTTATTCAGCTTGGAAACAAGGCAATGGAAGATTGTATTCAATGTGGATATTGCTTTAAGCACAATCGCTGTGTGTTCAATGATGACGAGGTCAATCACTTTGTGGAAAAGGCAAAGGATGCCGATGGCTTTGTATTTGCCACACCTGTGTACTATGCACATCCAAGTGGAAGAATTTTGTCATTTTTAGACCGTGTATTTTTTAGTGCACCAAAGGGAAAAAATAGCCCATTTGCATTTAAGCCAGGAGCCTCAATTGCAGTTGCTAGACGAGGAGGAACTACAGCTTCATTTGATGTTTTGAATAAATACTTTGGAATTTCGCAGATGCCTGTGGCGGGTTCAACTTATTGGAATATTAGTCATGGCTATGAGGCCAGTGAGGCCAAGGAGGATGAAGAAGGAATGCAGACTATGCGAAATCTTGCCAGAAATATGATTTGGATGATGAGAAGTTTTGCACTTGCCAAGGAGCAGGGCATTCCATATCCTGAGACAGAGAAAAAAGTAATGACAAACTTTATTCGCTAGATTTGAAACGGGGAGAGTGTGACTCAAAATGAGTTACACCCTCCCATTATTTGTCAATGATTGTATTTTTATTTAGAAGGCGGCTATTTGATTAACTCTTCGACTTCATGAATATCGACAAGTAATCCGCCACCAGAAGCCGCAATTTTGTCTCCAAAGCGATAGCTTGGCACAGCCTCAAAGGCGAGGGTTTCCCAAACTCGTTTGTTGTTGGCAACGACTTGGTTTGCATAGACATTTTCCTTGAGTGAAGAAGAGACATCAGAGGCATCTGCACCACAAAGAGAAACAAATTCACACAAAAGTGCAGGGTCATCAATTCTTCTTTTTTCAACAAAATGTGCATGGTAGACAAGGTCATTGTACTTTGCAATATCCAGTCCCCTCTCCTGTAAGTAACAAGCTACTTGTGCAGCAAGGTCAGAATGAATCGGTGCAGGTTCTGGTCTTGGATGTGCCTCACAAGGGATGTATTCTACTTTGGTATCTGGATATTTTTTTAAGAGTGAAGAAAGCTCCTGTAATCCCTTGTAACAATATGGGCAGGCATAATCAAAATATACTTCTAATTTTTTCATTGTTTTCTCCTTATCAATTTTATGGTCATAGTTACTAGCTTTATTATAACAAATCTTCTCCAACTAGCCAATATGTATCATTTGTGTTATCATAATAGAAGCATTTTTAATGATGAAGGAGAATGGATAATAGATGGAGAAGATTATTCTTACAGGAGATCGACCAACGGGAAGGCTTCATGTGGGGCATTATGTTGGCTCATTAAAGAGAAGAGTAGAATTGCAAAATTCTGGTGAATATAAAAAGACAATGATTATGATTGCGGATGCACAGGCATTGACGGATAACTTTGATAATCCAGAGAAGGTTAGACAAAATATTATTGAAGTCGCACTCGACTATTTGAGTGTCGGCCTTGATCCAACAAAGTCAACCATTTTTATTCAATCGCAAATTGCAGAGCTCTGCGAATTGACTTTCTATTACATGGATTTAGTGACGGTATCAAGATTACAAAGAAATCCAACCGTAAAGGCCGAGATTATACAAAAAAATTTTGAGGCAAGTATCCCTGTTGGATTTTTTACCTATCCAATTAGTCAAGCCGCAGATATTACAGCGTTTAAGGCAACGACTGTTCCTGTGGGAGAAGATCAATTGCCGATGATTGAACAGACAAGAGAAATCGTAAGGAAGTTCAATGCTACCTATGATGAAGTTTTGGTGGAGCCAGAGGCATTGATTGCAACCAATAAGGCCTGCCTTCGTCTTCCTGGAATTGATGGAAAGGCAAAGATGAGTAAGTCCTTGGGCAATTGTATTTATCTTTCCGATACAGCAGATGAAGTTGCCGCAAAGATTAAGACCATGTACACAGATCCACTGCATGTTCAGGTTTCTGATCCAGGACATTTGGAAGGCAATACAGTATTTACTTATCTCGATGCATTTAGCAGAGAGGAGCATTTTGCACGTTATTTGCCAGATTATGCGAATTTGCAGGAATTAAAGGATCACTACACAAGGGGTGGACTTGGCGATGTCAAGGTAAAGAAATTTCTGACCGCGATTTTGCAGGAGGAGCTTGAGCCAATCAGAAAACGCCGTGCAGAATATGAAAAAGATATTCCGGCGGTGTATGAGATTTTAAAGAAGGGCACAGAGGAAGCCAGAGCCATTGCGGCCCAAACCTTGAGTGAAGTAAAGAATGCGATGAGAATTAATTATTTCGATGATGCAGAATTGATTCGCTCTCAAGCTGAAAAATATAAGAGAGCAGAATAGGAGAGGACAGGATGAAAAAAATCACAAGTTTTACCATCGATCACAATAAGTTATTGCCAGGAGTTTATGTTTCAAGAAAGGATGCGGTTGGCAATCAAGTGGTGACCACCTTCGATCTTCGAATGACTAGACCAAATTTTGAGCCTGTAATGAATACGGCCGAGATGCACACCATTGAGCACTTGGGAGCAACCTATTTGAGAAATCACGAGACCTTTGGCGACAAGATTATTTATTTTGGACCAATGGGTTGCCGAACAGGATTCTATTTATTATTGGCTGGAGAGTATACTTCTTTGGACATTGTGCCACTTGTACAAGAGATGTTTGAATTTGTGCGAGACTTTGAGGGAGAGGTTCCAGGGGCTTGTGCAAAGGACTGTGGAAACTTTAGAGATATGAACCTTCCGATGGCAAAGTACTTGGCAAAGAAATATTTGGATGAAGTACTGGAAAATATGGATAACACAAGACTTATTTACCCAGAGTAGAGGAAGAAAAAATGAAGTTGATACATTATCAAGTGGAATTTAAGACCTACTTGGGTGTACTTAGTCAAGATGAGGAGTGGGTATTTCCACTTTCGATGATCGGGATTGAGTACACGGAGATGGAAGAGCTCATTTGTCAAATCACAGATTCGCAATTGCAATTAATTGAACACAGTGCGACGAAGGATCCAGATACTGTGATTGGAGCAGCCAGAGTTCAGGATATTCGAATCTTGCCACCCATTGAATATCCAAGACAGGACATTATTTGTATAGGGAAAAACTACTTAGATCATGCAAAAGAGATGGCTGGCTTTGAAGGAAAAGAATTTGAGATAGAAAAATTTAAAAAAGAACCTCCGATTTTTTTCTCCAAACGAGTAGAGAGAGTGACTGGGGATGGGGATGAAATTTTGGCTCATTCCGATATGACAAAGGAGCTTGACTATGAGAGTGAGTTGGCCATTATTATCAGAAAAGATGCTAGAAATATTGCACCTGAAGAAGTGAAAGATTATATTTTTGGCTATACGATTATCAATGATGTCAGTGCAAGAGATTTACAGGCTCGACATCATCAGTGGTTTTTTGCCAAGAGCTTAGATGGCTTTGCACCGATGGGTCCAGTCATATTGACTGTCGATAGCATTGATTATCCGCCACATTTGCAGGTGAAAAGTTATGTCAATGGAGAGTGCAGGCAGGATGACAACACAAAGAATTTTATTCATAGTATTGATGAGCTCGTTTCTTTGCTCAGTCAGGGAATGACCTTAAGTGCGGGAACGATCATTGCCACAGGTACGCCATCTGGTGTGGGAATGGGATTTAGCCCACAAAAGTTTTTAGTTCCTGGCGATGAAGTAGTGTGTGAGATTGAGGGAATTGGAAAGATTAAAAATGTGGTTAGAGAATAGAAAAAAGGCCGTCTGTGTAGCGGTGGCAACAATCGTTGTCATCGCAGCAGGTGGCATTTTATGGTTTATGGGAAAAAATAGGCATCAAGAGGTAGGGACAGAGATTGTGGTAGAAAGTGTTGTGAGGACAACACAGGAGACAACACAATATGTTTCACCCATTGATTTTGCCGCACTCAAGCAGAGAAATAAAGATATTTTTGCCTATATTAAAATTCCTGGTACAAAGATTGATTATCCCATTGTGTGGAATGGGGACAACGACTATTATCTTCATCATGATTTAGATGGAAAAAAGACCCCTTACGGATCGATCTATATGGATATGGATGATCGTATTGACCTATCTTCTCGGCATAATATTTTTTATGGACATCATATGAAAGATAAGACGATGTTTCAAAATATTGTGCTATTTAAGGACAAGGACTTCTTTGAAAAACATAGGGACATCTATATTTATACTCCACAAAAGGAGTATCATCTGAGAACGATCGCCTGTCTATATACAGATGCTGACGCATCAAAGAGGCGGACAGAATTTGCCAGTGATGAGGAGCTAAATCAATATGTTGATGAGATGACAAAGGGCTGTAGTTTTCGCTCGCTTCCACAGGGAAATATTGGCTCTTTGTGGTCATTTATTACCTGTTCCTATGAGTTTGATGATGCAAGAACCATTTTATATGCCTATGAAGTATAAATTTAGAAAAATCTCATTAAAGTTTTAACAAACAAAAAAAATGACTTTATTTGCTATTTTTTGTGCGATTTTACAAATAATATATTGAAATCTGCAAAAAAAATGGTAATATATAGAGTATATGAATAATAGAGGAAGGGGGAAATTGTGAATATTGGTTGTTTGATTTTGTCTGGGGGAAAGAGCACAAGAATGGGCAGAGAGAAGGCCATGCTGCACATTGGGGCGGTGCGATTCCTTGACAAGTTAGTCTATGAATTTTCAAGTTTTTCTGAAATTTTAATTTCTGTGGATAAGAAAGAACGTCATCCACAAATTCACTATCCAATGGTTGAGGATGTTTGGGAGAATGCTGGCCCATTGGGTGGGCTTTTGTCAGGACTTTTAAAGACAAGGGCAGATGCACTATTTGTATTGCCATGTGATGTCCCACTCTTTTCAATGAGTTTGGCAAAAAAGTTAATGGCAATGTTGAGTGAAGATGTGGACTGTGTGATTTCAAAGACGGAAGATGGGCGGTGGCAGCCGTTTTGTGGGATATATAAAAAATCCTGTATCCCTGTGCTCGAGCAAGCCATTGCCTGTGGACAATTGAAGATGATGAACTCTGTGGAAAAACTTCGGCATCGAGTTTTTTTTGCTGGAGAGGAGTCTTGGCGGTATCAAAATGTCAATACGCCAGCAGACTATCAAACCTTGCATCAACCACAGCATATCATTGCCATTTCAGGCTATAAAAACTCAGGAAAGACAACATTAATTGAACATTTGATTCCACTACTTCTAGAGAGAGGGATTCGAGTGATGACAGTAAAACATGACGGTCACAGCTATATACCGGATGTACCTGGAACAGACAGTTATCGATTTTTTATGGCAGGAGCAAAGACTTCGCTTATTTTTGATAGTGAGAAGTTTTCAGTGACAACAAGAGAAGGGCTAAGCAGACAAAATTTAGCAACATTTGCTCGGGATGTGGATTTAATCTTATTGGAAGGTTTTAAATGGACGAATTATAAAAAGATTGAAGTCGTGCGAAGAGCGACAAAAAGAGAGCCAATTGCACAACTGACCAATCGCCTGGCCTTTGTGAGCGATTGGTCGAAGGAAGAGCTCTCTGCAAAAGAGGAGGAGGTGTTTTTACCGAATGATATAGAGTCAATAGCTGACTTTATCACAAGGGAATATAAGATGGGACATTTGGAAGAAGAGGATATCAAACTATGATAGCGACGACAAAAGAGGCGTGGGAGCGTCTAGATCAAATACAATCCAATTTATGGGTGGAGGAAGTTGCACTTGAGAAAGCTTTTGGTAGAATTCTTGCTACCGATGTGGTGGCAGAAATGAGCGTGCCTTCTTTTCGGCGCAGTCCCTATGATGGCTATGCATTGCGATCAGAGGACACCATGGGGGCCACAAAAGAAAAGCCGGTGGTATTAAAGGTCAATGAGGTTGTGGCGGCAGGAGAAGTGCCAAATTTTCAAGTAAAATCTGGCACAGCAACAAGAATTATGACAGGTGCAAAACTTCCAGAGGGTGCAGATGCCATTATTATGTATGAAAAGACGGAATTTACAGAGACGGAAGTGAAAATTTTTTCACCCGTTTTGCCAGGCAATATTATAGAAATTGGTGAAGATGTCCGCAAAGGAAGTGTTCTATTAGAGAAGGGAACAAAACTTAGTGAGGGTGGCGTGGCCTTGATTGCAGGTCAGGGAAAGACGAGTGTTTTGGTGTATAGAAAGCCACGTGTGGCCATCTTATGCACAGGAGCAGAACTTGTGCCAGTGGGTGAAAAAATCAAAGATGGAAAAATTTATAATACCAATGGGTATTTAATTGCGGGCTATATGCAAAGATTTGGTTTAGAACCCGTCTACTATGGTGTGGTGGTTGACAGACCACAAATCATTGAGGAGAACATCAAAAAGGCTTTGAGAGAATGTGATCTAGTGGTAACAACGGGTGGCGTATCCGCTGGAGATTATGACTTTTTGCCATCCGTACTTGATCGTATGGGAGCAGAAGTCTTATTTCACGGGTTGGATTTTAAGCCAGGGGGCGTGATTACCTGTGGTCGATATCAAAATAAAACCATTTTTTGTCTCTCTGGAAATCCTGGTTCAGCAGCAACTTCGCTATTGTGGGTGTGTAGTCCCTATTTAAAGAGGATTAGTGGCCTTTCAAATTATGGTTTTGAGATTGGATTTGCCAAAATGAGAACAGAATATCCAAAGTCTAGTCGAGGAAATCGCATATTAAAGGGAAAATTGGTACTTGGTGATGGAGAAGTTGATTTTGAGTTATTAAATAACCAACAGAATGGATCTGTATCTTCGATGGAATCTTGTTCTGTCTTGGCAAAAATTCCGGCAGGAAGTGATAGGGTTGGTATTGGCGATAAGGTAAAAGTCTATCAGTTTTAATATTTTTTAGGGAGGAATATAGTATGATGTTTTCACCACAAGAAGTTGCTCAAAATTATGTAGGTCTTGGAAAGAAAAAGGCAAATATTCCAGTGGATCGGATGTTGGTGTTGGCCATTTTGGCAGGTGTGTTTATTGGCATTGGAGGAATTTCTTCCACAACAGCTTCCGTGTCGGTGAGTGCACCATCACTTGCAAAGCTCGTTGCAGGTGTGGTATTTCCAGGCGGATTGGCAATGGTGTTAGTTGCTGGAAGTGAGCTATTTACCGGAAATTGTCTGCTGTCCATTGCTTTATTAGAAAAAGAGATTCGTCTGGCACAGATGCTTCGTGCGTGGGCGATTGTCTATATTGGAAATTTTATTGGCGGAATTTTGGTTTCCGCTATAGTGATGCTCACTGGACAGCCAAAGCTATTTAATGGGGCATTGGCAACCAGTATTATTAGTACAGCAGTCGGAAAGACAAGTTTAAGCTTTACAGAGGCCTTGTTTAGAGGTATTGCTTGCAATATTTTGGTTTGCTTAGCTGTTTGGATGGCAGCGGCAGCAAAGGATGTTGTAGGAAAGATTGTAGGGTTGTTTTTCCCAATTATGATTTTTATTATTTGTGGCTATGAGCACAGTGTAGCCAATATGTATTATTTAAGTGCTGGATTAATGGCGAAGGCAAATCCAAAGTACTTGGAGGCAGCAGTTGAGGCAGGTGTGAAGGTTGACAAATTAAATATAGGAACCATCTTTACGGCAAATCTTATTCCAGTGACCATTGGAAATATTATTGGCGGTGCATTTTGCGTCGGTGCCGTATATTGGTTTCTCTATGTGCGAAAGACAAATAATAAATAGAAGTAAGAAAAGTGGAGGAAGAGAATGAGCAAATTATATCTTGCAGATCCAAATAGTTATGATGTAAAAATTGGTAAGATCAAGAGACATTTTGCCCATAAGGTAGATGTGTATCCGCCAGGAAGTTGTCCATTGACATTGCAATTGTCATTTTTAAGGACTTCAGCGGGACAGACTTGTGGAAAATGTGTCCCTTGTCGAGATGGTCTTCCGTTGGTGGCCAGATTATTGCAGAAGGTGGTCGATGGCGCAGCGACACAGAAGACGCTTGACAATATTAAAATGATGGCGACAATGATTCGAGATTCTTCGGATTGTGCTATTGGATGGAATGCAGCAGATGAGGTACTCAAGGGATTGGATTTATTTGCAGATGAGTACCAAAATCATATTAAATTTCATAAGTGTGAGGAGAGCATTGCACAGAAGGTACCATGTATTTCGCTCTGCCCAGCACATATTGATATTCCAGGCTATATTGCATTGATTGGTGAGGGAGACTATGCAGGCGCTGTCAACATGGTTCGCAGAGACAATCCATTTCCAACGGCCTGTGGAATGGTGTGTGAGCATCCATGCGAGGAGAGATGTCGAAGAAAAATGTTGGAGTCTCCAATTAATATCCGAGGTCTAAAGAAATTTGCAGTTGACCAGATGCGTGCGGATAAAGTAAAGACACCAAAGCCAAATCCATCGACAGGAAAAAAGGTGGCCATTATTGGTGGAGGACCTGCAGGAATGACCTGTGCCTATTTCTTGGCCTTGATGGGACATAAGGCTGTAGTTTATGAAAGTCATGACAAGCTCGGTGGCATGCTTCGCTACGGAATTCCAAATTATCGCTTCCCAAAGGACCGCCTAGATGAGGATATCAATGCGATTTTGGGTGCAGGAGATGTGGAAGTTGTTTATAACACCAATGTAGGAAAAGATATACCGATTGCAAAAGTACAAAAAGAACATGATGCAATGTTTGTTGCCATTGGCGCTCAGGTGGGAAAGACATTGCGTATGCCAGGTGCAGATGCACAAAATGTATTTTCAGCAGTGGAGATGCTTGATGATATTGGAAATGGTCACATGCCAGATTACACTGGAAAGACAGTCATTGTGATTGGTGGAGGAAATGTTGCCATGGATGCGGCAAGAAGTGCCGTTCGCTGCGGAGCCAAGGAAGTAAGCTGTGTCTACAGAAGGCGACAAAAGGATATGACGGCACTCAATACAGAGATTGAATCGGCAATTATGGAAGGTGTCGTTTTGGTGACATTGCAATCCCCAGTAGAAATCACAAAGCACAAGGATGGCACTTGTAGTGGTCTCACCACTCAGCCACAGAAGATTTCAACCTACAGGGGTGGTCGACCAGGTGTAGTTGATGCAGCTAAGCCGACACAGCATTTTGATGCCGATGTGATTTTGATTGCTGTTGGGCAGGATATTGTCTCTGCACCATTTGAGGAATTTGGCATGAAGGCAGAGCACAATATCTTTGTGGCAGGCTTAGATACAGAAGTTGAGAATATGCCAGGTATCTATGTCGGCGGAGATTGTGCAACAGGACCATCTACCGTAATTCGTGCAATTGCAGCAGGTAAAGTTGCTGCCCATAATATTGACGAATATCTAGGATATCATCATAAATTACACTGTGAGGCTGTATCACCAGAGCCAAAGGAAAACATCCGTACGCTCATCGGAAGAACAGAGATTGGCGAGAGACCAGCCTTTGAGAGAAAAAAAGATTTTGAATGTGTGGAAGAGGAAATGACCTATGAAGAGGCCATGCAGGAATGCAGTCGATGCTTGCGCTGTGACCACTTCGGTTGCGGTGCAATGGAAGGAGGAACGGATATATGATAAATGTAACAATTGATGGAAAAATGTTACAGGTAGATGAAAATCAAACGATCTTAGATGCCTGTAAACAAAATGCCATCCATATTCCTACATTGTGCTATCTAGAGAAGATCAATATGATTGGCTCATGTCGACTTTGTGTGGTCGAAATTGAGGGATTGAATAAGTTGGTAACTTCGTGTAATACAAATGTCAAGGAAGGTATGGTGATCAAGACTCATACAGAAAGAGTAGAGGAAGCAAGAAAGAATACCTTGCATCTATTGATGGCTGAGCACAAGACCAATTGTTTTAAGTGTGTGAAAAATGGTGCCTGTGAATTGCAAAATGCATCGAGGGAGCATGGAGTGGATGTGCCAAACTTCCAACCATCTCATTATGATGTTCAGCATGCCCCATTTGATGCTCATCCATTTTTGTCCTATGATCCAGGTCTTTGCATCCAATGCCAAAGATGCATCAGTACTTGTGCAAGTGCAGTTGGTCGGCATGCCCTTTCGCTGGAAAGAAATGCAGCCAGAGTGTATGTGAAGGTTCCATTTGGAGAGAATTGGAAGGATACCAATTGTGAGTCCTGTGGAAACTGTGCACAGGCTTGTCCGACAGGGGCCATTGTCATTAAGAGAAGAAAAGACTATAGAGATTGGGAGATCAAAAAAGTTTTGACTACCTGTCCACATTGCGGAACGGGATGCCAGATGGAAGTCTATGTCAAAGATGGAAAAATCGTTGATATTATGGGTGCCGATGGTCCTTCCAATAATAAGTTGTTGTGTGTCAAGGGAAGAAGTGGTTCCATTGATTTTATCGATCATGAGTCAAGGATTCGCCATCCACTGATTAAAAATAGGGAAACAGGAGAGTTTGAAAAGGCCACATGGGATGAGGCACTTGACCTTGTTGCATCAAAATTTAAATCGATTAAAGAAAATTATGGAGGTGAGGCACTGGCTGGTTTTGCTTGTTCTCGCTCAACCAATGAGGATATCTATATGCTTCAAAAGATGGTGAGAGCGGCGTTTCATAGCAATAACGTAGATAATTGTGCCCGTGTTTGACATGCACCTACTGTTGCCGGGTTGGCAACTTCGTTAGGTTCAGGTGCAATGACAAATACCATTGCAGATATTACACAGGATTCGGATGTGATTATGCTTGTGGGTGCAAATCCAGAACATGCCCATCCAGTCATTGGAATGCAAATTCGACAGGCAGTACAAAATGGAACAAAACTCATTGTTGTTGATCCACGAGATATTGATTTGAGCAAGCAGGCGGATATTCACCTGAAGCTTAGACCAGGTACAAATGTTGCTTTTGCGAATGGAATGATGCATATCTTTATCGAGGAAGACTTGATTGATCACGAATTCATCGAAAAGAGAACAGAAGGATTTGAAGCAGTCAAAGAGGCTGTAAAGGAATACACTCCAGAGAAGGTGGCAAAAATTTGTAACATTGATGCTGATCAATTACGAGAAGCTGCAAGAATGTATGCAAAGGCAAAGGCTGCTCCAGTGTTGTATTGTTTGGGTGTGACAGAGCATCACACAGGTACACAGGGTGTTCTTTCTCTCTCCAACATGGTAATGATGGTCGGCAAATTTGGAAAACCAGGTTGTGGACTTAATCCTTTGAGAGGACAAAATAATGTACAAGGTGCTTGCGATATGGGAGCAGATCCAAAACAATTTCCAGGATATCAAAATTTGGATATTCCAGAGGTTATGGAAAAATTTGAAAAATCTTGGGGTGTTGAATTAAATCATAATATTGGAACAAAGGCGACCGAATGCTTCCACAAGATGCTCACAGGAGATATTCGAGGACTCTTGATCTTTGGTGAGGATCCAATGCGAACAGATCCGAATACAAAGCATGTACTAAAGGCACTTTCTGCCCTTGATTTCTTGGTTGTTGATGAGCTCTTTATGACAGAGACAGCAAAACTTGCCGATGTCATTTTGCCGGGACGCTCATTTGCCGAAAAAGAGGGAACATTTACCAATACAGAACGACGTGTTCAGCGTGTGAGAAAGGCCATTGATGTTGAAGGTGATACTCGACTTGATACATGGATTTTTACTGAGTTAATGAATCGCATGGGCTATCCACAGCCACATTTGACAGCCGCACAGATTATGGATGAAATTGCATCGGTTACTCCAAGCTTTGCAGGAATGAGCCATGAGCGGTTAGATAGCGATGAAGTTGCTGGTCGTGGACTTCAATGGCCATGCCGAGGAAAGGATCAGCCAGGTACACCAATTCTACATGTTGGAAAATTTGCCAGAGGAAAGGGCAAGTTTATTCCAACAGAATATGTGCCATCCATGGAGCAACCAGATGAGGATTATCCAATGATTATGATGACGGGAAGAATTCTCTATCACTACAATGCTATGGCGATGACAGACAAGGTAGAGGGATTAAATGAAATTGCCCCGGAATCATTTATCGAGTTAAACACAGAGGATGCTAAGAAACTGGGCATTACCGATAGGGATATGGTCAATGTTTCTTCTCGAAGAGGAAAAATTCAGGCAAGGGCACATGTGTCAGAGAAGACCAATCCTGGTGAGTGCTGGATGCCGTTCCACTATGTTGGTGGTGCAAACTGGCTCACCAATGATGCACTCGATGCTATTTCAAAGACACCAGAGTATAAGGTTTGTACCGTGCGTGTGGAAAAAATGATCGCCAATGACTATGTTCCAGGAAAGCAGGTAGTCTATGCAAGATAATATAGGAATTAGTTGGAATGCTGATTGCTATGAAAAAAATGTTTGTATTAAGGAAGAAAAGCAACTTGTGCCAGAACTAGAATACAATTTATTTGTCAATGACGAATATATAAAGACATTTTATTGTTCGCCTTGGAACATTGATGATTTGGTCTATGGCGATTTATATCTTCATGGGCAAATTGAGATGGCCGATGATGTGAAGACCTTGACCATCGACGATGATGCCAGGGAAATCTATGTTCGCACAAGGGGAGATATTTTTGCCAGAGCAAATCCATTTACAAGTGGCGATGTGATTCCAGCAAAGAAGAGAGCAGTGAAAAAGAGTACAAGCACATTGAAGGTTTGCCCAGAAGATGTGTATCAATTAGTAAAAAAACTCAATGATGCTTCTGTAAAGTTTAAACTTACCGGAGGTGTACACAGTGCAATGCTCTCCGATGGCAAAGAGATACTCTATATGCGAGAGGATGTTGGACGTCACAATGCAATGGAAAAATTGCTTGGTGCGGTGCTAAGAAATGGTGTGGACACAAAAGAGATGATCATTGTCTTTAGTGGACGAATTGCTGCAGAGATTTTAGAAAAGGCAGCGATTATCGGTGCAGCAATGGTTATTGCTGTGTCAGCACCGACAGATGCAGCCAGTAAGATTGCAGAGCACTATGGGATGACATTGATTGGTTTTGCCAGAGGGGAAAGCTTTAATGTCTATACCAATCCTCAAAGAGTAGGTATCAAGAAATAGAATTTTAAAAATAAAGAGTTCTCGCTTGCTAAAGATTAGTGAGCGAGAACTTTTCTTGTAAAAAAATGGGGGCTAACAACTGTTAAGAGTAATTTATAAAAAAATTATAAATATGTGTTGATTTTTATAAGTTTTAATGATAGAATAAAATATAAATATTGAAAAGGAGGCTTTAAGAACTTTAATTATGAGTAAATACTATTCTATCAGAGAATTTTCAAGAATTTTAGGAGTATCAGCCCAAACACTTAGAAATTGGGATGCAAACGGTAAACTTCATCCACATCATGTGTCTAGTAATGGATACAGATATTATTCTCATGAACAATTAAATCAGGTTATGAATATAAAATCTGATTTGAATAGAATTGTCATTGGATATTGCAGAGTTTCAAGCAATAAACAAAAAGATGATTTAGAAAGACAAATAGAGAATATGAAGCTGTATCTAAATGCTCAAGGGAAACCTTATGAAATAATTTCGGATATAGGTTCTGGAATTAATTATAAGAAAAAGGGTTTAAGAGAATTAATTAAACGTATATCTCAAAATAAAGTGGAAAAAGTTGTAGTTCTTTACAAAGACAGACTACTAAGATTTGGATTTGAATTAGTTGAATATGTTGCAAGTTTATATAATTGTGACATAGAAATAATTGATAATACAGAAAAATCAGAACAGCAAGAGCTTGTAGAAGATTTAGTTCAAATTATCACAGTTTTTAGTTGTAAATTACAAGGCAAACGTGCTAATAAAGCTAGAGAATTAGTAAATGAATTAATTGAGGTTGACAGTGAAAAATGATAAAATCAATAAAAATCAGACTATACCCAAATAATAAACAGATTACTAAACTATTTCAATATGCTGGATGTGCGAGATTTGCTTACAATTGGGCTATTGCAAAGGAACAAGAGAACTATAAGCAAAAAAATAAATTCTTATCGGATAATGAATTACGAAAAGAATTTACACAGCTAAAGAAACTGCCAGAGTATAGATGGCTAAATGAAGTAAGTAATAATGTAACAAAGCAGGCAATCAAAGATGCTTGTAATGCCTATAAAAAATTTTTCAAAGGGCAATGCAAATATCCTAAATTTAAAAGTAAAAAGCATTCAACTCCTTCTTTTTATCAAGATACTGGTAAAATTCAGTTTACAGATACTCATGTAAAAGTCGAAGGATTTTCAATGAGTAAAAGACGAAATAAACAAAAATTGAATTGGATTAGACTTTGTGAAAAAGAAAGAATACCAATTAACTGTAAATACTTAAATCCACGCTTTACATATGATGGATTGTATTGGTATGTATCTATTGGAATTGAAGTAGATGACAATAATAATCTTCCATCAAATGATGGTGTCGGAATTGATTTAGGTATTAAAAACTTAGCAGTTTGTTCTGATGGAAATACTTATAAGAACATAAATAAAACACAAAAAGTAAGAAAAATAGAAAAGAAAAAACGCAGGTTACAGCGTTCAATATCAAGAAGATATGAGAAAAATAAGAAAGGAGGCAGTTATTGTAAAACAAGTAACATAATAAAAAGAGAAAAAGAACTTTTAAAAGTAATAAAACGATTAACAAATATTCGTCAAAACTACTTACATCAGACAACATCTGAAATCATAAAGCGAAAACCAAGTTTTATCTGTATGGAAGATTTGAATGTAAGTGGAATGATGAAAAATAAGCATTTATCCAAAGCAGTACAACAACAATGCTTTTATGAATTTAGAAAGCAGATTGAGTATAAGTCTAACTGGAATAATATTTCAGTCATTATAGCAGACAGATTCTTTCCAAGTTCTAAACTATGTAGTTGTTGTGGAAATATTAAAAAAGATTTGAAACTGTCTGACAGAATTTATAAATGTGAATGTGGAAACATCATAGATAGAGATTTTCAAGCAAGTTTGAATCTAAAGCAGTATGGAGAGAATGTTTTAAAACAATCTGTAGTGTAACACTTTAAAGTTATTACAGATATGTACCGAACGTTAATCGGGAATTGACGCCTACGGAGAGTACAAGAACTTGTAATTAGTATTTGAATTTATTCAGTATGAAAGCATACTCGATGAAGTAGGAATGAAACATAAAAGTTTATTAGCTTTTTATAAGTTTTCAGTAACGGATGGCCGTGAATAAAATTGGCATTGTCGTGATGGCCAGTGGTTGGTCTAGGCGATTTGGAGAAAATAAATTATTGGCAAATTTTCAGGGGAGAGCTTTAATTTCTTATATTTTGGATACCGTTTGTGACAAAGAAGTACGAGAATCAGGGCTTTTTGATCGTCCAATGGTAGTGACAAGATACCAAAAGATAGAAGAGATGGCAATGAAGTATACTGTTGATGTGGTTGCCGTGGATGCCTGCTTTCAGACACAGTCGGATACCATAAAAGTTGCCTTGCACAGTGAGAAATCTCAAGATTGGAGTGGTGTGCTTTTTATTACCGCAGATCAGCCCCTGCTTTTGCCAAGTTCTATTGTAGAAATGGGGAAAAAATTTATGGAGCACAGAGACTATATTATTCGCTTGGCAACAAGAGAGGGATTGGGCATCGCCCCCAATCTCTTTCCGATAAGTTATCGAAATAGCTTGTCTGCCCTTACAGGAGACAAAGGCGGTGGAGCATTAGTAAAGAATGCACAAAAGATTTTCCTTGTTCGAGCAAAATCCAATTGGGAATTTATTGACATTGACACCAAAGAAGAACTTATTCAATTAGAAAATGATCTAAAAAACTTCCAAAATATGTCGGAATCGAAAGGTGTTTTTTGAATTCAAAAATCATTTCTTTTGTTTTATCTTTGCAGATGAGATCCATTTGGTTGACAAAGACTTGATCGCAGAGTCTTTCACATTCTAAAACCGTGGCAACCATAGAGGGAGTGATCATCCCTTCACTATTCAGGAAAATTCCCTTTGATCTTAAAATTTCTTGAAATAGGGGAAGGCGATGGCAGACTTGATCTGCTCTTTGAAAAAATCCGGAGGCCCCGACAATGCCAATAGTCTGCGCATTTTTTGTGGGTATTACAGGTTCATAATCCGCATGAGCCTTGAGGGGAAGTCGCTTAGATCCATCAGCTTCGACAAGAATATAGTCAAAGTAGGGAAGAAGAAGGGAGAGTTCAATCGAAGGGGCAGAGAGCTTTTCTTCTTTTTTATCTGTATTACATTCCCCTAGTACGATAATGTCCTGTTCTTTTTGATGTTGAAAAGCGGAAAGAATTTCAGATAAATTTTTCCGATAGGTATTTATGATCGGATAATTTTCTATGGAAAGGATATGGGTTGTTGTGGTCAGAAGAACCCGCCCTTTTGGCCTTAGTTCTTTGGCTAATATCGCCATGGCCGTGGTTTTTCCACCACTGCCAATCAATGAAGTAATTCCTCTTTGGATATGAAAGAGTTTTGAAAATAACATCGTTCCTCCTCTCTTTACGATCTTGCTGTGCATAGTGCTTGAAACTTCTATGTAGCTAGTATAACAAGTTTGTAGGATTTTTTCAGCAGGGAGAATAAAAAAAGGTGGTATAATAAGACGGTTATAGTATAGCAAGTAAGAGGAGAAAGGTGTATTTTCATGTTAGTTTATATTCGTGGAGCGGGAGATTTGGCAAGTGGCATTGGTGTTCGTCTACACAATGCAGGACTTAGAGTAGTGATGAGTGATTTAGAGGTTCCTACGGCTGTTCGCCGCTCAGTCAGTTTCTCAGAGGCGATTCGTCTTGGAAGAATGGAAGTGGAAGGCGTAGAAGCTGTACTTGCTAGGGATATTTTGGAGGCACAAGAGATTATTGACAGGGGACAGATTCCTGTGTTGGTTGATTCAACTGGAAAAGTTGTGCGACAGATGAAACCGGATGTCGAGATTGATGCCATTGTGGCCAAAAAAAATTTGGGCACAAAGATCAGCGATGCCAGTGTGGTCATTGGAGTTGGTCCTGGATTTTGTGCGGGAAAGGATTGCCATGCAGTGATTGAGTCAATGAGAGGGCATACCCTTGGGCGGGCAATTTATGAGGGAAGTGCCATTGAAAATACAGGTATTCCTGGAAATATTGCAGGATTTACTGTGGAGAGAGTGTTTCGTGCACCAAAAGCAGGCAAATTTTGTGGAAAGAAAACCTTTGGTGATCTGGTCAAAAGGGGAGAAGTTGTAGCATTTGTTGATCAACTTCCCATTGTGGCCAGCATTGATGGAATGATTCGAGGAATGTTGCAGGATGGCGTTGAAGTCTTTGAAGGAATGAAATGTGGAGATATTGATCCAAGGGGAGAACAAGCAAATTATACAATGTGCTCAGACAAGGCCTTTGCAATTGCTGGTGGAGTGCTTGAGGCCATTGTAAAGATGAAGGTTTCATAGGAAAATAGAGAAATAATTTTGGTTCATAGGGAGATTTTTCGTGAGAAAGTCACTCTATGAGCTTTTTATTTGGGCATCAACATATAAAATTATTAAATAAATTACAGTAAATATTTAAATATTCAATAAATATATCCAAAATATAATAAATAGTGTATAATAATTAAAAAATAAAAAAGAAAGGAAAAAAGATGAAAATCACAAAAATTGATGTGATGCAGGTGGACTGTGGTTCAGCAAGCAATGCAGCATTTCGCCCTGTAGTTTGTCGAATATATACAGATAGTGGCATCTATGGAGATGGTGAGGCAGCCATTGCCTATGCCAAGGGATCGACGGCAGCATTTGGCATGGTGCAGGATCTGTCCAGTTTGGTGATGGGAATGGATCCGCTTGACAATGAACTTATTTGGGAAAAGATGTATAAGTCATCTTTTTGGGGACAAAATGGTGGACCAATTGTCTTTGCTGGAATGTCAGCCATTGACATTGCCCTGTGGGATATCAAGGGAAAGTACTACAATACGCCAGTGTATAAACTTCTAGGTGGAAAGGTCAATTCATCACTTCGCTGTTATGCGAGTCAATTGCAATTTGGCTGGTGCGAAGACAAAATGTCAGCACTGACAACAGAGGATTATGTTCAATATGCCAAAATGGCTGTTGATGATGGCTATGATGCCATAAAAATTGATTTTTTAACTTTTGACACCAGTGGAAGGCGATTTCGATTTGATGAAACAAATAGTAAAGTCAGTGATAAAACTCTGTTGTTGGCTGTTGAGCGAATTAAGGCAGTGCGTGAAGCCGTGGGAGAAGATGTTGCTCTTTTGGTTGAAGTACATGCGGTGCTCGATTTACAAGGAGCAATAAAATTTGCCAAGATGATTGAGCCCTATCATATTCTCTATATGGAAGAGCCGACAACACCTGATCCAAATCTCACGAAAAAATTGTGTGAAAAAATTTCTATTCCTATTGCTCATGGGGAGAGAATATATAGTCGATGGCAGTATATGCCATATTTTCAGGATGGTTCTTTGGCATTGATTCAGCCAGATATTGGAAATTGCGGAGGAATTACGGAGGCAAAAAAGATTTGTGACCTTGCTCATATCTTTGATGTTGGTGTGCAAATGCATGTCTGTGCAAGCCCGCTTTCTACGGCCGCAGCACTTCAATTAGAAACAGCAATTTCAAATTTTACGATTCATGAGCATCATGTTTATAATTTACATCCCTATCTAAAACAATTATGTATTTATGACCATCAGCCTGTCCATGGTGAGTACACAGTGCCAGAACTTCCAGGTCTTGGCAATGAGTTGTCAGAGTACTGCTTTTTGCACAGCAAGCGAGTGACGATAGAGTAGGCAGATAGAGGGGATTGTATTGATGAAATTTGATTGGGGATATTTTTTTGAGGTATTGCCACAGGTTGCTTCAAAATTAAATGTGACATTGACACTTACACTCTGTGCAGCAGTGTTTTCTTTACTATTGGGCTTGATACTTGGCTTAATTAGCTATCACAAAGTTGTGGGACTCAATTTAATTCTAAAGGTTTGGGTTTCCTTTATGCGTGGTACACCTGCAGTGGCACAGCTATTTTTCTTTTATTATGGACTGGCTAATGTCAGCTCATTGATTTTAAATATGTCACCTGTTGTCAGTGTGGCAGTGATTATGAGTTTGAATATGAGTGCGTTTATCTCAGAGACAGTTCGAGGAGCCTTGATGTCTGTGGATAATGGACAGAGGGAGGCGGCCATTGCCTTTGGAATGAGTAATTGGCAGTTGACTTATCGCATTGTCATTCCGCAGGCATTTCGAGTGGCCTTGCCAGCATTATTTAATGACTTAATTAATTTATTTAAGTTATCGTCTCTGGCTTTTATGGTCGGTGTCCGAGATGTGATGGGTGAGGCAAAGGTTGCTGGTGCAGGAAGTTTTAAATTTTTTGAAATCTATGCCTGCGTCATTGTAATTTATTGGATTATTACATTGATTCTCATGGGCATTCAAAAGATTTTAGAGAAGAAATGTGAAAAGATGTATTAAAAAATAGATCAAAGGAGAGAAAAGATGAAGTTAAGAAATGTTATGGCACTTGCCTTGGTGGCAGTATTGGGATTAAGTGGTTGTGGAGCAAAGGCAGAAAAGGCGACACAGAGCACAGAGAGTAAGGCAGCAGATGCAGCTAGTACAAAAGTGATTCGTGTGGGAACAACAGGGAAAAATGAGCCATATTCATTGATTTCTAGTGACAATAAGTGGACGGGAATTGAGGCAGAACTGTGGGATGAAGTGGGAAAGCGCACAGGATATAAGATTGAAATGGTGCAGATTCCTGATATGTCAGCATTGTTTGGAGAGCTGGGAAGTGACCGCATTGATGTGGCAGCCAATTGTTGGGCAATTACACAAAAACGACTGGATACCTATCTGGCATCTGATCCAATTTATGCGGATGCACAGGTTATTGCAGTAAAGGACGATTCTAGCTATAAGACAGTAGATGATCTCAATGGCAAAAAGATTGGAGTTACTGCTGGACAGGCAGCACAGGTAACTATTGAGGAGATGGCTAAGGATCATCACTGGAATGTCATCACCTATGAAGATACCAATGCTGGTCTTCAGGACTTAGCACTTGGAAGAGTGGATGCTTATGCCCATACAGTGACAACAATTAAGAAGACAGAGGCTGGTCAGGGATTAAAGTTTAGAATGCTTGATCAGAAACTCTTTGGCAATAATGTTGGTTGGTTTTTCCAGAACAATGAAAAAGGACAGGAATTGAGAAAGGAAATGAATCAACAGATTGCAGATATGCAAAAAGATGGAACAATTTCAAAAATTGTAACAAAATGGTTCAATGAGGATGCAACAAAGCTTATTAGTGATGATTACTTAAAGGCAAATCGCTAATGCAGATCGGACAGTAGAATGAGTATATTGAGCAAAAAAGAAGAAATCATTCGCATTGAAAAACTTTCAAAGACCTTTGATGGAAAGAGCTATGTATTAAAGGACATTGATTTGAGTATCTATAAGAATGAAGTTGTTGCGATTATTGGTCCTTCTGGGACTGGAAAATCCACCCTACTCAGATGCCTCAATTATTTGGAAACACCAACAAGTGGCAAAGTGATGGTCAATGGAATTTCAGTCGATGCCAAGACACATACAAAAAGTCAGGTTGCACAATTAAGAAAGCAATCGGCTATGGTTTTTCAAAACTATAATTTATTTAAGAATAAGACAGCACTGGAAAATGTCATGGAACCACTCTTAATAGTACAAAAAAAGAGTAGGGCAGAGGCAAGAGGGATTGCACTGGCACAACTTGAGAAAGTGGGAATGCTTGAGCACAAGGATAAATATCCTTCTCATATGTCGGGCGGACAGCAACAGCGTATTGGTATCGCAAGAGCATTGGCCGTTCGTCCAAGCGTTCTCCTTTTGGATGAGCCAACCTCGGCACTTGACCCTGAACTTGTTATGGAAGTGCTTTCGATTATTCAAAAGCTGGCCAGGGAAGAAATTACCATGGTGCTAGTGACACATGAAATTGCCTTTGCAAAAGATGTCGCAAGTAGAATCCTATTTTTGGATGATGCTAAAGTGGCAGCAGATGGATCACCAGAGGAAATTCTCGTACATCCAATTCTTCCAAGGCTACAACAGTTTTTGCGCAGAAGTTTGGAAGTGATCAGCAAATAAACAGAAGGAGTTTGGATAGAAGTAAAAACAAGGGGGAGTCGCAAAAGATTTGTGACTCCCCAAAATAAATAAGGTTTATGTTGACGGTCTACAGCCATTCCTTGTAGCGATGAACATAGACCTTTTTTATAACTGTGGCAAGTACCATGTAGAGCAAAATACATGGAATCAGATAGATAAAATAAGAAAGTGGCAGTGCCACAAATCCCAATAACTTGCCAAGCAGTGTAAAAGGAATAGTGGTAACGACAAAAATTCCAAAGAAATTTAATAATGTCAGTGGTGCAGAAGCATGACTTTGTAAAAATGGCAACTTTACGGTTCGAATCATATGGATGACAAGAGATTGACTCCACATAGATTCCACAAACCAGCCAGCTTGGAACATCGAAATATAGCTTTCTTTCATATGGGCAAGTTCAGCACCTTGAAAATGGTTGGTAAGGTGATGATAAGGAATGCCATGGCTGACAAAGTGTGGGCAGAAAATAAAGTACATAAAGGCATAGGTTGCAAAGTCAAAGATGGAACTTGTCGGTCCAATCCAAACCATAAATTTGCCAATGCTAGAGGCATCCCAATTCTTTGGCAGCTTGATAAACTCTTCGTCCACGTTGTCCC
Organism: Lachnospiraceae bacterium oral taxon 096; assembly: GCA_018141845.1. Taxonomy (NCBI): domain Bacteria; kingdom Bacillati; phylum Bacillota; class Clostridia; order Lachnospirales; family Lachnospiraceae; species Lachnospiraceae bacterium oral taxon 096. Next base: position 849,558 of record CP073340.1, read on the forward strand.
ATGGAATGGCCGTACAACATAAGTCATAAATTAAGTTTAAGAGAATTAAGTGCATGCTTTCCATTGGAAGGAAAGGAAGGAGTGCGGAGGCTGCAAGCACGGAAAACATATTTCCGAAGTTGGATGAAGCGGTCATCTTGATGTACTTGATCATGTTGGCGTAGGTCTTTCGTCCCTCGACAATGCCAGACTCAAGCACCATTAAATTCTTTTCAAGCAAAACAATATCTGCAGATTCCTTGGCAACATCGACGGCAGTATCTACAGAGATGCCAATATCTGCAGCCTTCATTGCAGAGGCATCATTGATGCCATCACCCATAAAGCCAACGGTGTGTCCATTTTCTCTGAGAACAGAGACAACTCTTGATTTTTGATTTGGTGTGAGCTTGGCAAAAACTTCCGTTGTCTCTGCTGTCTTTCCAAGTTCTTTGTCATCCATTTGCTCAATATCTGCACCGAGTAGCATATTGTTGACTTCAAGTCCCACAGTTTTACAGATTGTTCTGGTTACCTTCTCATTGTCGCCAGTAAGAATTTTTGTCCTTACACCGTGGTCTTTGAGTGCTTGGATGGCATCGGCGGTGGATTCCTTTGGTGGATCTAAAAATGCCAAATAGCCCATGAGAATCATATTGTACTCATCGTCTACGGTACAACTTTCCTTTGCTGTGTCTTTTCTTGCGATGGCAAGAACTCGAAATCCCTTGTCGTTTAGAGAGTCCACTGTTTCTAAAATATGCTCGCGAAGTTTTTGGGTAATGGGTTGGACTTCCCCATTGTATTCGGCAAGGGAACAAACCAAGAGCATCTCCTCCACGGCCCCCTTGGTTACCATTTGAATCTTTCCGGATTTTTTTTGAACAACCGTCGTCAATCTTCGGCGAGTAAAATCAAATGGAATCTCATCGATTTTGATATAATTTTCAGAGAGGTCAAGGAGTTGTTTATCTTGAGCCTCTTCTTCCTCTGTTCTTTGAATAATGGCTAGATCCATTAAATTCTTATATCCTGTCTGGAAGTAACTATTGAGATAAGCATAGCGAAGGACGCGGGAGTCCTCATCTCCACTGGTATTTAAGTGATACTCTAATACAACCTTATCTTGAGTCAAGGTTCCTGTTTTGTCCGTACATAAAATATCAATTGCTCCAAAGTTCTGGATGGAATTTAAGTTTTTTACAATGGTTTTCTTTTTGCTCATAGAGACAGCACCCTTTGCAAGACAGGTGGTTACAATCATTGGGAGCATTTCAGGTGTTAATCCCACTGCAATGGAAATGGCAAATAAAAATGCAGAAACCCAATTTCCCTTCGTAAAGCCATTGATGACAAATACAAGGGGAACCATAATGAGCATAAAGCGAATCAACACCCAGGAAACGGCATTGACCCCTTTGGTAAAGTTTGTCTCCACAGATTCTTTGGCTACTGCGGAGGTCATAGAGCCAAAGAGTGTGTGGTCTCCGACAGAAATGACAAGACCTGTGGCACTTCCAGAAATAACATTGCTTCCCATAAAGGCAATGTCAGAATAGTCAGTGATGGTTTCTTTCGTCTCTTGACAATTTTTTGGTGATTTTTCAAGGGGTTCACTCTCCCCACTTAAACTTGACTGTGTGACAAAGAAGTCGTTGGCTTTTAGGATTCGAAGGTCGGCAGGGATCATATCTCCCGTTGCAAGGTGAACAATATCTCCGACGACAACCTCATCGAGAGGAATTTCAATGTGACTTTGATCCTTTCTAGTGACAGTACAAGTAGTTGTAATCATCGCCAATAATTTTTCAGCAGCATTTCCACTTCGGCTCTCTTGAATAAAGCGGAGTGCACCAGATAAAAAGACCATGGTGAGAATAATGATCACTGTGACCGGATTAAAGTCCTTTTTTGTATTGCCAAATAGAGACAGCAAGGGAAAAATAATATCGGTTGTAGTGGATACAATGGCCAAGCAAAAAAGTACCACAGTGAAGGGATTAATAAAGGCCTCGGCCAATTTTTTAAAGAGAGGTTTCTTCTTTTCTTTGGTCACTTTATTTGTGCCATATTTTTCTCTGTTGTTTTCAACTTCTTCCTCAGTCAGTCCTTGAAGTGTCACATCGAGATGCTTTTGGATTTCTTCAATTGAGTGTGTTGCCATAAATTGAATGTTTTCTCTTTTGGTCATTCTTTATGTTGCCACTCAAATCCAAGTTTGTTTAGAATTTGAGTGGTCTCTCCTTTCTTCTCATATTCAAATTCTGCGATTTCCCGTCAGCATCCATACGATCACCTCCTTTGTTCATTTGCACATATTTGAGCATAAAAAAAGCTGTCGCAATTTGCGACAGCTTGGCAATAAGTTATCGCACTGCGACAACCTCAATTTCAACCAAGGCACCCTTTGGAAGAGCAGCGGCCTCAAATGCGGCACGTGCTGGGTAAGGGGCTGGGAAAAACTCGCCATATACTTCATTCATTGCAGTAAAGTTTGCAATGTCAGAAAGAAGTACAGTGGTCTTTACGACATTAGAAAAGTCAAGACCTGCTGCCTTTAAAATTTCTCCAATATTAGTGAGCGACTGACGAGTCTGCTCCTTGATATCATTAGAAATAAATTCACCAGTTGCTGGAACAATTGGAATTTGACCAGAAACATAGACCGTACCATTTGCTTCGATGGCCTGCGAATAAGGTCCAATAGCAGATGGTGCATTTTCTGTTTTAATTTCTGACTTCATAAATAATTCCTCCATAATAATATACTGCAAGTAATATGTGCAAACCTGCTAATGATTTTAGGATACAACAATTTCAATGATTTTTCAACACTTAAGATTATATATAGAATGTGATTTTTTTATTGTACATAGTAAAAAACATTTAATTTACTGTTTACAAAATATCATTTCAATGAGAAAATGAAGCAATAGAACTATCACAGGTCTATACTAACCAATGCAGGGCTTATCAAGAGCCTATAATAACCGAAAGGATTTTAGTTATGAACAGGGAAAATAGTTTGATTTTTCAGTTGGATGGAGTTCCGAAATTTTCGGAGGCATTTCCATTGGCATTGCAGCATGTGGTTGCAATGATTGTAGGCTGTGTTACACCTGCGATTATTATTTCGACTGCAGCTAAAATTGCTCCAGCAGACAAGGTGCTTATGATTCAATCAGCACTTGTGGTTGCAGGGTTGTCGACGCTACTTCAGCTCTTTGGGCTGGGTGCAGGCAAGTTTCGATTTGGTTCAAGGCTCCCCGTGATTATGGGCATCAGTTTTGCCTATGTGCCATCAATGGAAGCGATTGCTAAGGTACATGGCATAGGTGCTATTCTTGGAGCACAGATTGTGGGCGGTGTGATTGCACTAATTGTTGGCTTATTTATTAAGCAAATTCAAAAGTTTTTCCCACCTCTGATTACAGGAACGGTTGTATTTACCATTGGTCTATCCTTATACCCGACTGCGGTCAATTATATGGCAGGTGGAAAAAATGCAAAGGATTATGGTGCACCGATTCATTGGATTATTGCACTGATTACGCTGGCCACGGTGACGATATTAAATCACTTTGCCAAGGGATTTTTAAAGCTGGCCTCCATCCTCATTGGAATTATTGTGGGCTATATTGTGTCGCTATGTTTTGGTATGGTCAATTTTTCGGCGATAGCAGATGCATCTTGGGTTGCGATTCCAAATCCTGTGCACTTTGGATTGCAATTTGACCTGCCATCCTGTGTTGCCATGGGACTTTTGTTTGCCATCAATTCCATCCAGGCAATTGGAGATATGACGGCAACAACGAGCGGATCAATGGATCGCCTTCCAAGTGAAGATGAGCTTCGTGGTGGAATTTTGGGTTATGGATTCACCAATATCATTGGTGCATTGCTCGGTGGACTTCCTACGGCGACATTCTCACAAAATGTTGGTATTGTCACCACAACAAAGGTTGTCAACCGCTGTGTGCTTGGCTTGGCAGCAATTTTGATTTTGATTTCGGGATTTGTGCCAAAGATTTCTGCAATTTTGACCACCATTCCTCAGGCAGTGCTTGGAGGAGCAACGATCTCTGTATTTGCTTCCATTGCAATGACGGGTATGCGTTTGATCAATACAGAAGAGATGAATTATCGAGCAACTTCGATTGTTGGTTTGTCTGTTGCACTGGGAATGGGAATTTCTCAGGCACAGGAGGCACTAGCAACATTTCCAGAGTGGGTAACGATAATTTTTGGAAAGAGCCCTGTTGTTGTGACAACCGTCAGTGCCATTATCTTGAATATTATTTTGCCAAAGGCAAAGAAGGCGAAGCAATAGGATAAGTTGTCTATATTATTAGACCAAATAGTAAAAACGATTAGAAAGAATCACCACATCATTTGTGGTGGTTCTTTTTTTGAAATGATTGACAGGAAAAATGTATATATGTATAATAAAAAAAGGGGATAAAGTATAAAAATTATACAAAGAAAGGGGAGTTGAGAATGAAAAAGCAACAGATTTTGCTGTTGGGAATCATTGCCTTAATATCAACGGGTTGCATCACAGTAAAGGTAGATACCAAGGGATCTACAGAAGAGACAAGTACAACGGCAGCAGCTACAACGACAGCAAACAGTGCAGTTCAGAGTCAACAGCAGACAGCAGCTGCACAGACCGTTGTTCAGGTGGTGCAAGCACCAGCACAGGCCAATTCATCAGGAAATTATATTTTGCCATATAGCGATTCTATGTATTATAGTGCAAATGATTTTGCAGGATGGGATAAGCAGAGTATTCGCTATGCACTCAATGAAATCTATGCACGGCATGGCAGAAAATTTGATTCTGAGGATTTACGCAATTATTTTTCTGCACAATCTTGGTACTATGGAAGTATTGAACCAAAGAATTTTAGTGAATCTGTACTCAATCAGTATGAGAAAAAGAATATAGAATTATTATCTTCACTGTCATCTGGGGCCTCCAGTAAAAATGTGGCCTCAACCACTGCTGCAGCAACTGGAATTCAGCCATTTGCAGATGGAGTGTATATTTTGCCTTATACTGACTCCATATACTATAGTAAGAGTGATTTTGCAGGATGGGATAAACAGACCATTCGCTATGCACTCAATGAAATCTATGCGAGACATGGCAGAAGATTCAAATCAAGTGATTTACAAGATTATTTTTCTGCACAACCTTGGTATTCAGGAACGGTGTCTTCAGAAGATTTTAATGAATCTGTGCTCAATAAGTATGAAAAGAAAAATATTGAGCTGTTGTCTTCGCTAAAATAGAAAATGAATAAAAAACTTCGACCATATATACGAAATTTCGTTATATATGGTCTTTTTATGATTTTGCAGTTGTCTTATTTGGGAAAAATGAGTAAAATAATAGTTAGACTTTAAAATATAGCCAGGGAGAATAATATATGAAAATTATTGTTACAGGTGGCGCAGGTTTCATTGGTGGAAATTTTGTGCACTACATGGTAAACACTTACCCGGAAGATATGATTGTAAATTTGGATTTATTGACCTATGCGGGAAATTTAGAAACGCTAAAGCCGGTGGAGAATAAGCCAAATTATAAGTTTGTCAGAGGAGATATTGCAGACAGAGAGTTTATCTTTAAACTCTTTGAAGAAGAGAAGCCAGATGTGGTTGTCAACTTCGCAGCAGAAAGTCATGTGGATAGATCCATTGTTGACCCAGAGGCCTTTGTGAGGACGAATGTGGCAGGAACAACAACACTTCTTGACGCATGCAGAACCTTTGGCATTCAAAGATATCATCAAGTATCTACGGATGAAGTCTATGGAGATCTTCCACTAGATCGTCCAGATCTATTCTTTACAGAGGAGACACCACTGCACACTTCTAGTCCATATTCTTCGTCAAAGGCAAGTGCAGATTTATTTGTTCTTGCTTATCATAGAACTTATGGCTTGCCAGTGACGATCTCAAGGTGTTCCAATAATTATGGACCATACCACTTCCCAGAGAAGCTAATTCCATTGATGATTAGCCGAGCGTTGGCGAATGAGGATCTTCCTGTATATGGAAAGGGCGAAAATGTCAGAGATTGGCTCTATGTCACAGATCATTGTAAGGCGATTGATTTGATTTTGCGAAAGGGAAGAGTTGGTGAGGTCTATAACATTGGTGGACATAATGAGAGAACAAACCTTGAAGTGGTGAAGACAATCTTAAAGGCCCTCAATAAGCCAGAGAGTTTGATTAAGTATGTCACAGACCGACCAGGACATGACAGAAGATATGCCATTGATCCGACAAAGATGGAGACAGAGCTTGGTTGGAAGCCAGAGTACACATTTGACACAGGAATTGTAAAGACCATTCAGTGGTATTTGGACAATGAACAGTGGTGGAAGAATATCTTGAGTGGAGAGTACACCAGCTATTTTGATAAGATGTATGGAGATAAATTATAATGAAAGTATTGGTAACCGGTGCAAGAGGGCAGCTCGGCAGCGATTTGATGGCAGAACTTGAGAGAAGAAAGATAGAGGCCATTGGAGTTGATGTTGCTGAGATGGATATTACAGATGCCAATGCCTGTGATCGAGTCATCAAGGAAGAAAACCAAAGAGGAAAGATTGATGCGATCATTCACTGCGCAGCATATACTGCAGTGGATCGGGCAGAGGATGAACCAGAGCTTGTGCGAAAGATCAATGCCATAGGAACTGAAAATATCGCAAAGGTTTGTGAAGAACTAGATATTGCGTTGATGTATATTAGCACAGACTATGTATTTAATGGCGAGGGCACAAGTCCTTGGCAGCCAGATAATCAGAGAGCACCACTCAATGTGTATGGACAGATGAAGTATGAGGGTGAACTTGCAGTAGAAAAGTATTGCAAGAAATTCTTTATTGTCCGTATTTCATGGGTGTTTGGCCTACATGGCAATAACTTTATTAAGACGATGCTTCGTCTTGGCAAGGAGAGGGGAGCAGTCAGTGTAGTAGATGATCAAATTGGATCACCGACCTACACGCCAGATTTATCTGTTTTATTGAGTGATATGATTGTGACAGATAAGTATGGCCGATACCATGCAACCAATGAAGGGTTGTGCTCGTGGTATGAATTTGCCTGTGAGATCTTTAAGCAAGCGGGGATGAGTGAAGTAAAGGTGACGCCAGTGGACTCGAGTGCGTTCCCCGTGAAGGCAAAGAGACCACATAATAGCCGTATGGATAAGAGCAAGCTTAGCCAAAACGGTTTTGCATTGATGCCGACATGGCAGGATGCACTACACAGATATCTATTAGAGTTGAAGAGTGAAGGGAGTTTATAATGGGAAAGTATTTTGGAACAGACGGTTTTCGTGGAGAAGCAAATGTCACATTGACAGTGGAGCATGCCTATAAGGTGGGAAGATTTATTGGATGGTACTATGGACAAAGTCCAAAGCAGGATAAGTGTAAGATTATCATTGGAAAAGATACCAGAAGATCCAGTTATATGTTTGAGAACGCTTTGGCTGCGGGGCTCACTGCATCGGGAGCAGATGCCTATCTATTGCATGTGACAACAACACCAAGCGTATCCTATGTGGTGCGCACAGAGGATTTTGATTGCGGAATTATGATTAGTGCAAGTCACAATCCATACTATGATAATGGAATTAAGATTATTAATGGCAATGGTGAGAAGTTGGAGGAGAGCGTAATCGAGAAAATTGAGGCTTACTTAGACGGCTGCGGAGACGATGTTCCATTTGCTGTGGATGAAAAGATTGGTAGAACGGTGGATCACTCAGCTGGTAGAAACCGCTATATTGGATTTTTGATTTCCCTAGCAACTCGCTCCTTTAAGAAAAAGAAGGTGGCACTCGATTGTGCCAATGGTTCAGCATCAGCCATTGCAAAAAATGTTTTTGATGCCCTTGGTGCAGAGACACATGTCATCAACAATGTGCCAGATGGATTTAATATTAATACAGACTGTGGTTCCACACATATTGAGCATTTGTGCGAATATGTGAAAAAAGAAGGCTGTGATGTCGGATTTGCCTATGATGGCGATGCCGACCGCTGCCTAGCTGTCGATGAAAATGGAAATGTGGTCGATGGCGATGGAATTTTATATGTGTGTGGAAAGTATATGAAGGAAAATTCCACATTACTACACAACACGGTGGTCACTACGGTGATGTCAAACTTTGGTCTCTATAAGGCCTTTGACAGAGATGGCATCGCCTATGAAAAGACACAGGTGGGCGATAAGTATGTCTATGAAAATATGTCTGCCAATGGTCATTGCCTCGGCGGAGAGCAGTCAGGACATATTATCTTTTCAAAGAATGCGACTACAGGAGATGGCATCTTGACTTCTCTAAAAATTATGGAAGTTATGCTGGAGAAGAAGGAGACTTTAGGTAAGCTTGTGTCGGAGTACAAGGTATTCCCACAGGTGTTAAAGAATATTCGTGTGACGGATAAGGAAGAGGCTCAAAATGATGTCGAAGTAAAAAAGGCTGTGGATGCAGTGGCGACAGAGCTTGGCAATGATGGAAGAATTTTAGTTAGAGCCAGTGGAACAGAACCATTAGTTCGTGTGATGGTGGAGGCAAAAAGCACAGATATTTGCGAAAATTGCACGAATCAGGTCATCGAGGTGATGAGAAAAAGAGGGTTTGTTATTGAATAGAGATAAGTTTTAAGGAGGATAGATAATGAAGCATACTGAAAAATACAGGAGAGTTCCCGTAGTAAAATTCCCAGAGAGAACTTGGCCTGATAAGGAAATTATGAAGGCACCCATTTGGTGCTCTGTAGATCTTAGAGATGGCAATCAGGCCTTGATTGAGCCAATGGTTGTGGAAGAAAAGATTGAGATGTTTAACCTCCTGATTAAACTTGGATTTAAGGAGATTGAAATTGGATTTCCTGCGGCATCACAGATTGAGTTTGACTTTTTGCGTCAGTTAGTGGATCGAAAGCTAATTCCTGATGATGTGCAAGTTCAGGTGCTCACCCAGTGCAGGGAGCATTTGATTAAGAGAACCTTTGAGGCCATCAAGGGAATTAAAAAGACCGTGGTTCATATTTACAATTCGACCTCTACACTGCAAAGAGATGTGGTCTTTGGAAAGACCAAGGAAGAAATTAAGCAGATTGCAGTCGATGGTGTGGAGATGGTCAAAAAGTATCAAAAAGACCATGACGGGGAGATTATTTTGGAGTATTCCCCAGAGAGCTTTATGGGAACAGAATTAGACTATGCACTTGAAATTTGTACCGCAGTACAGGATGCTTGGGGGGCGACGCCAGAAAAGAAGATCATTATTAATCTTCCAAATACGGTGGAGATGAATACACCAAATGTCTATGCCGATCAGATTGAGTGGATGAATACCCACTTTAAGAATAGAGATTCCATTATTTTAAGTATTCACCCACACAACGACAGAGGAACAGGGGTTGCAGCGACAGAGCTTGCCCTCTTAGCGGGTGTGGATCGTGTGGAAGGTACCCTCTTTGGCAATGGAGAGCGAACAGGAAATGTGGATATCTTAAATGTGGCCTATAATATGTTCTCTCAGGGTATTGACCCAAATCTTGAATTAAATAATATTCGTGAGATTGTGGATGTCTATGAGCGCTGCACAAAGATGAAGATTGATCCTCGCCATCCATATGCAGGACAGTTAGTGTTTACCGCATTTTCGGGATCTCATCAGGATGCGATCAACAAGGGAATGCATGCGATGCGAGAGAGAAATCAGGACTACTGGGAAGTGCCATACCTTCCAATCGATCCGAGCGACATTGGAAGAGAGTACGAGCCTGTGGTTAGAATTAATTCTCAGTCAGGAAAGGGTGGCGTAGCCTTTGTTATGGATACTTTCTATGGCTTCCAGTTGCCAAAGGGTATGCACAAGGAATTTGCTGATGTCATTCAAAAGATGAGTGAGGCACAGGGAGAGGTTTCGCCTGAGCAAATCTACAAGGAGTTTGAGAAGGACTATCTTGAGCGAAAAGAGCCTATTCACTTTATCAAATGCCATATCACAGATACAGAAGTGGATGAAGGTGAGTTTGCGACCTTAGTTCAGGTGGAGTATAAGATGCATGGTGTGGAGAAGCATTTTGAAGGTGTGGGCAATGGCCCAATTGATGCTGTGCGCACAGGCTTAGAAAAGGAACTTGGTATTGAAATCAAGATCTTGGATTACAGTGAGCATGCACTTCGGTCTGGCTCAAATGCACAGGCAGCTTCTTACATCCATATGTTAGATGTCAAGAGTGGAAAGACGACCTATGGTGTCGGTGTTTCAGGAAATATTACGAAGGCGTCTATTCGAGGCATTTTCTCAGCAGTAAATAGATTATTCTACTAGAAGGAAAATAGTGGACCTGACAAAGGGGAGAAGTCCTTTTTTGTCAGGTCTAATTATCATACGAGGGAAAGATGAATATTGTATATGTATCAAATGAAAATTATGTTCGACATCTTGCAGTGAGTGTCGTCTCTCTCCTAGAAAACAATGAAGCAGAGGAAGAAATCAAAATTTATGTAATTTCGACAGGAATCAGTGAGTTGTCAAAGACGAAATTGAATAAATTGGTTCATAGTTATCAAAGAGAAATTGAAATTTTGAATTTGGCTGATTTAAAGGACCGCTTCGATTATCCAATTGATACGGGCAAATTTGATATCAGTATTATGGGTAGACTCTTTGTCGGGGAGCTCTTGCCAGAAGAGGTAGAAAGAGTGCTCTATCTAGATTGTGACACAGTGGTCTGCAAGAATTTACACAAGCTCTATACAATGGATTTGGACGGAAAGATTTTGGGAGCGGCAATGGAGCCGACCATCAATCCAGAAATTCGGGAAGATGCAGGCATTGCGATGGATGCACCTTATTTTAATTCGGGAGTATTGCTGATTGACTTGAAAAAGTGGAGGCAGAAGAATGCAAGAAATCGAGTGCTATACTATCACGAGACCATTGAGCGAAGAAGTCTATTCAGTGACCAAGATGCCATCAATGGTGCACTTCGTTGGGAGATTAAAATTATTGATCCGCAATATAATTTCTTTTCAAATTATCGCTATTGGAAGTACGAGGAATTGGTCAAGATGTCAAAGGTGTATCGCCTAATTCCAAAGAAAATGTATGAGAGGGCGATGAAACATCCTAGTATAGTGCATTTTGCAGGGGATGAGCGACCATGGCTTGTGGGAAATCGAAATTACTATCGAAAGGTCTATCAAAAGTATAAGAAATTGACACCTTGGGCAGACCGAAAGGATATTCCAGGAAAGCGAATGTATATGTATGCCTATCATGGAATGAATGTGTTGACCTTGATTAGTCCATGGGCAAGGCGACAGATTTCGACATGGTATATTCAGGGACAGATAAAGAAGAAGGGAAATTAAATGCAGGTAGCGGCAATTGTTGTAAATTATAATGATGTGGAGACAACATTGGCACAGATTGAACGATTGGAAGCATTGCCCTCTATTGCGAAAGTGATTGTTGTGGACAATAATTCAAGTGATGATTCAAGAGTTCGATTAAAGGCGAGAGCTTGCGAGCGAGTGATCTTTATTCAGGCGAAACGAAATGGTGGCTATGGCTATGGCAACAATATCGGACTTTACTATGCTCATGAAAATCATTTTGATATGGCATTGATTGCCAATCCAGATACCTATATTTCTGAAGATGTGCTAAAAAAGATGTGTGTAATTTTGAAAAAAAATAAAAAGTTAGCACTAATTGCACCAAAAATGAAGTTGCCAGGGATTGAGAACCGACCAGGAAGCAAGGAAAATATTGTACATGGAGCACCTGCATTTCCCATTCGACCTTGGCTATTTGATTTATTGGAGGCAGGACCAATCACAAGGAGGGTATTTCGAAAGATTTTGCACTATCCTTCATCTTATTTTGAGGGGAAACATGGTGTATATGTGGATGCATTGCCAGGCTCTTTGTTACTTGTCAAAGTTGATGCGGTGTTAAAAAGTGGTGGCTATGATGAGAATGTATTTCTCTATGAGGAGGAGACCATTCTTGGAAAGCGTCTAAAAGATCATGGCTATCGCTCGATGCTCTATCTCGATGGTAGTTATTTGCACAGGCATTCTGTGAGCATCAGTAAATCATTTGGAAAGAATGGAAAGCGACAGAAAATTCGCAAGCAGAGCACGCTCTATTACTATGAAAAATATTTGCATATTCCAAAGTGGCAGAGGTTATTGTCTGTGCTATTTTTTAAGGTAGTCGATTTGGAAACAATGGCACTGGATTTTGTGGAGGATATAAAGTGGTAACCATACTTTTGGCAACATTTAATGGAGAGAGATATCTTGCCCAACAATTAGAATCTATTCTTGAGCAGGATGAACAGAATATTGCTATTGAGATTTGTGATGATGGCTCTGTGGATGGAACAGTAGAGATCATTAAAAAATTTCAAGAACTCTATCCAGAAAAAGTAAAGTGGATGGAAAAAGAAAAGCCATCAAAGAGTGCAAAAGAAAACTTTTTTTATATGCTCTCAAAAGCAAAGGACAGCGACTTGCCCTATGTGATGTTGGCAGATCAGGATGATTTGTGGTTGCCCAATAAAGTGTCCACAATGTTTGGGCGAATGAAGAAGATGGAAGAACGCTATGGCAGTGAGATGCCCATTTTAGTTCATGCCAACCTGGCACTTACGGATGAAAATCTCAATATTACACATTCGAATATGGCTGAGTTTATGGGGCAATTGCCACATCAAAAGAGTCTTCGCTATCGACTGGTTGAAAACACAGTGACGGGCAATTCGATGATGATCAATGGGGCATTACTTCGTGCCTATCAAGAACCGATGGATTGTGTGATGCACGATTGGTGGCTGGCCTTAGTGGCTGCTGCCATTGGGCGAGTGTCCTATATTGAGGAACCACTCACATTGTATCGTCAGCATGCGACCAATGCGATGGGAGCTAAAAAGCCACTCTCTTGGGATTTGTTGAGCACTTATCTCGATCAAAGGAAGGTGTATCAAAGGAATTATCAATTCATGTTTGCACAGGCAAGGTCATTGCTTCAAATTTATGGCAAGAGAATGCCAGAGAAAAAGAAAGAGATTGTAGAGGAGTTTGTTCGCCTAGAAGGTTTGGGTAGAATAGAAAAGATACAGAGCATTCTGCACCATCGTTTTTTTAAGAGCAAACCCATACTGACCATTGGGCAGATGCTCAATATATAGTGGAGAACTTATGAATAAAAAAGTTGCAAGTGGACTCTTTTGGAAATTATTGGAAAATGGTGGATCACAGGCCGTGCAATTTGTAGTTTCTGTCATTTTGGCGAGACTTTTGTCTCCGAGGGAATATACCGTCATTGCCATTATTATGATTTTTACTACGATTGCCAATGTGCTCGTGCAAAATGGATTTGCAACCGCCCTTATTCAGAGGAAGGATGCCGATGGGGTTGATTTTTCTTCCGTCTTTTTTTTGAATTTATGTTCTTCCCTTGTGGTCTATATTTTCATGTTTTTGCTGTCGCCTGTGATTGCCCGGTTTTATCATCAACCACAGATGGTCAAAATTTTTCGAGTGATGAGTGTGATTGTCTTTCCAGGGGCAATTATTTCCGTACAAAATGCCTATGTGGCAAAGAAGATGGAGTTTCGAAGCCTATTTATTTCGACATTGTTTGCGGCCATCTTTTCAGGAGGCGTCAGCATCTTTATGGCGATGAAGGGAATGGGCGTGTGGGCCTTAGTTTGGCAGCAGATTGTGTACTATGTGGTTTTGATGATGGTTTTATTTGTGACCATTGACTGGTTGCCAAGTTTTGTCTGTGATTTTGAAAGACTGGGCGAGATGTTTCAATTTGGTTGGAAACTTCTGTGTGCATCCTTGATTGATACCATTTTTAATAATTTGCAGGGGCTAGTGATGGGAAGGGTATATTCTGATGATGTGCTTGGCAATTACAATCGAGGTGAACAATTTCCCAAATTGATTGTCACCAATTTGGGTGCAGCAATGCAATCTGTACTTTTGCCTGTGATGGCAGAAAAGCAGGATGAAAGATTGCGGGTGAAGTCAATGCTCAGAAAATCTATTACATTGAGCTCGTATATTGTTCTTCCCATGATGGCGGGAATGGCGGCAGTGGCAGATACATTGATTGCCGTCTTGTTGGGACCAAAGTGGAGTGGTTCGGTCATCTTTTTGCAATTGATGTGTGCAAGCTATGCCTTTTGGCCAATTCATATTGCAAACTTACAGGCACTCAATGCGGTGGGAAAGAGCGATATGTTTTTAAAATTGGAAATTATTAAAAAGGCATTGAGTTTGGTGGTTTTGGTGATTGGCATTTCCTATGGGGCAGTGGCCTTGATTGCACTAAAGGCAGTAGCTGACTTTTTGTGCACTTTTATCAATGCCTGGCCAAATAAAAAGATATTGCACTACAGCATTTGGGAGCAGTGGAGAGATATTATGTCCTCCGTAGTCATTTCTCTTTTGATGGGAATGGCCGTCTATGCCAGTGGAAGGATTTTTTCTTTCGGTGTGATTCGCCTAGGAATTCAAATTTTTGTGGGTATTGTGGTCTATATTTTGTTGTCAATGTGGACAAAAAATGAAAGTTTCCTTCTTTTGGTGGAAACAATGAGGAAAGGAAAAGGAAGCAGTGAATAAAAAACCTGTTTTGGTGACAAGAGCGACATTGCCGCCAATGGAAGAATTTATAGAGATGTTAAAACCGATATGGGATAGTGCCTGGCTGACCAATATGGGAGACTATCATAAGCGACTGGAAAGGGAACTTTCGCAATATATGGATGTGTCCAATCTGATTCTTTTTACCAATGGGCATTTGGCACTGGAATTACTCATACAGGCAATGAAGTTGACAGGGGAGGTCATTACCACGCCATTTAGCTTTGCATCGACAACACATGCCATTGTAAGAAATAATTTAACTCCTGTGTTTTGCGATATCAATCCACAGGACTACACCATCGATGTGGATAAAATTGAGTCACTCATCACCGAAAAGACCTCGGCGATTTTGCCCGTCCATGTCTATGGAAATCTTTGCGATGTCGAACGCATCGAGGAAATTGCCAATCGACATCACCTCAAGGTGATTTATGACGCAGCCCATACCTTTGGAGAATTTTATCGAGGAAAGAGTGTTGCTCGCTTTGGAGATGCCAGTATGTTTAGTTTTCATGCCACCAAAGTCTACAACACCATTGAGGGCGGAGCAGTGGCGACCAAAGATATGGACTTGAAGAAGGAATTAAATTACTTAAAAAACTTTGGCATTGCCGATACAGAGACCGTCGAGTGGGTCGGAAGTAATGCCAAGATGAATGAATTTCAGGCAGCCATGGGACTATGTAATCTTAAGTATGTGGACAAGATGATTGCAAAGAGAAAGACATTGGCAATGCAATACATTGAACGGCTTGGAAAAGTTGCGGGACTAAGACTTAATCACTATAGAGAGGACATTCAATACAATTACGCCTATATGCCAATGCTTGTGGATGAGACAGTTTGTGGATGCAATCGAGATGACCTCTATGATGCTTTAGCTAGGGAAGAAATCTATGCAAGGAAATATTTTTATCCATGTATCAATTCCTATGATTGCTATCGTGGCGTATTTGATCCAGAGGCAACGCCAATTGCACAAAAAATTTCACGGCAGATTTTGACACTTCCGATTTATCCAGAACTTTCTCTGGAGACGGTAGATGAAATTTGTGATATTATTTTGCACAGATTGGAGGAAGTATGATTGTATTGATTACAGCCATTGGCTCATTTTCTTCCTCTGATGTTCTTCGTGCCTGCAAAGAAAGAGGGATTTACATTGTTGGAACAGATATTTATCCGAAAACTTGGCTTTCTGAAGGGGGAAATGTCGATGCCTTCTACCAAGTACCAAGATTTGATGCGGGCGATGCTTATCTTTTTGCACTGAAGGAAATCATAGAAAGAGAAAAAGTGGATGCCGTCCTTCCATTGACTGATGCAGAAATTGACATTTTAAATGAGCATCGAAGTGAGCTCGGAGCAAAACTGTTACTTTCAGATCAAGAGGTAATTAAGGTCGCAAGGGATAAGGAAAAGACAAAGGAAGTTGTCGATAGAGTCATTGTGGGGGAAACACAATTTTTGACCATTCCCACCCATCCATTTTCTGGAGATGAAGAATTGCCTTTGATTGTCAAGCCAAAAAATGGAAGAAGCAGTCAGGGACTCTATCGAATCAAGACAGAGAAGGAGCGACAGTGGTTGGTCAAAAATATATTGGATAGAGAGAACATCATTGCCCAACCAATGATGGATGGTGATGTGGTGACCGTCGATGTGGTTGTGGGAAAAGATGGCCGTGCAGCAGCTCTTCCGAGGAAAGAGTTGTTGCGCACATACAATGGAGCAGGTCTTTCGGTAAAAGTCTTTCGTGACAGGAACTTAGAAAAAATCAGTATTTCCATTGCAAAGGCACTAGGGGTGCTGGGCTGTGTCAACATGGAGTGGATTGTCGATAGAGAAAATACATACCACTTCTTGGAATGCAATCCAAGATTTTCAGGTGGCATTGCCTTTTCTAATAAGGCAGGATTTGATATGAGTGGGGCACATCTATCTGTATTTTTAGACAATCAGGAGATTCCAGACAATCAGGTAAAACCTTGCTCTCTTGTAAAAAAGTATATTGAAGTGTGCACAGAGGGAGAAAATAATGAATGTGATGGTTAGCATCTGTGTTGTGACCTATCAACATGCAAAATATATTCGGCAAGCACTCGATAGTTTTTTGGCACAAAAATGTGATTTTGACTTTGAAATTTTGATTCATGACGATGCCTCTACGGATGGTGCAGCGGATATTATTGCAGAGTATGAACGGCGTTATCCCGATAAAATTCGGGCAATTTTACAAAAAGAAAATCAATATTCTCAGGGGATAACCAATATTTCGGGGGCATTTAATTTTCCAAGGGCAAGGGGAAAGTATATTGCCCTTTGTGATGGCGATGACTATTGGTGTGATGAAAATAAGTTGTCCATACAGGTCGCCTATATGGAAAAACATTTGGATTGTATGCTCTGTGTGCATTCGGCCAAGGTAGTCAATGACAATGGAGACTTTATTGATAGAAATTTAATGCGTCCTTATCAGAAAAACACAGTGTTAAACCCCAAGCAGGTCCTTGACAAAAAGGGAGCCTTTGCCTTTGGTTCAATGCTCTTGAGAAAAGAAGTGGTTGAGGATTTACCTTGCTACTATGTGGATTGTCCAGTGGGCGATCGACCTCTTGAGCTGATGGCCATTGAAAGAGGGAATGTTTATTACATTGACCGCCCAATGAGTGCCTATCGCTTTAATGGTGCGGGCTCTTGGACGAGCAGTATGAAATCGGGCGACTATCAAAGAAAACAAGAGGTTTATGCACGCCAAATGAGTAAGATGTACAAAGAATTTGATCAAAAGACAAATTACAGATTTCATAGAGAGGCAGTTTTGGCAGCACATCGACTGTTCTTTTTGACCAGAGTCAACTTGCGCGACTTTACAAGCATCTATCAGCCAAAGTATCGAAGATTTTATCGAGAACTTCCGAGACGGGAGCGTTTTTTTATCGCTTTTGAATATCGACTTCCCACTTTGTATCGTTTGATGCAGAATTGGTCGCATAAGATGAGGAATGGTCATGGATAATCAATTAGAAAGAAAAAATATGCTCTGGAATATGATTGGCAGTATGCTCTATGCCCTCACCAGTATGACACTGGGCATTGTGGTCACTCGCCTAGTGGGTGATGTTGAAGGCGGGATTTTTTTATTTGCCTTTTCTACTCTGGGGCAGCAGCTCTATATTATTTCCTACTTTGGAATGCGACCGATACAGGTCACCGATATGAAACCCGTGCACACCTTTGGGGATTATCGACGGTTTCGCTATATCAGTGCCATAGTTGCTTTGCTGGCTGGATTTGGCTACACTCTTGTTTTTGCGAGAAATTTTCATTCAATGGTGATCTGGATTGCCTTGATTTTGTACAAGGTCATTGATGGTATTGCCGATTGCTATGAGTCAGAGTTTCAAAGGCAGGGAAAATTATATATCACAGGGCAGAGCCTCTGTGCAAGAACTCTATTTTCCATTGCCATCTTTTTGATTGTATTGGCTGTGACCAAAAACTTGACCATTGCTTGTATAGCCTTTGTACCTGCCCTCTTGATTGGTCTTTGGATTTTTGCGATTCGCCCATTAAGAAAAATCAATGAAGTACAATGGCAGTGCATTCGAGGAAGTGTCAGGACACTCTTTCGCACCAGTGTGTGGCTGTTTGTCTCTGCATTTTTGGACTTCTATGTCTTTGCAGCGGCAAAATATGCAGTCAATGATTACCTTGGCGAGCAGGCAAACACCTATTTTTCTACGATTTTTATTCCGACCTCCGTCATCAATATGATGGCAGGGTTTGTCATTCGCCCAGTGTTGACGAAGCTTTCCCTCTATTTTGCAGAAAAAAGAAGGAAAGAATTTCGACAATTAGTGCTAAAAATTGCAGGATTGATTTTGGGATTGACCGTATTTTCTATGGGAGCAGCGGCCGTTCTTGGCATTCCTGTTCTTTCAATTCTTCTGGGAAGTGCAGGAAAAAATCTTGCTCCCTATACAGTGGCATTGGTGCTGGTAATTTTAGGTGGTGGATTCTATGCCATCTTAAATTTGATGTACTATGTGCTGGTAATTTTTAAGGCGGAGCGAGCCATCTTTGGCATCTATGTCCTTGGTTGTGTGTTAGCCTATGTTGTCTGCAATACATTGGTTAAAAGTTATGCCATCAATGGAGCTGCCATTTCCTATTGCCTAGTGATGGGGGCCATGATGCTGATGTTTATTGCGGTGGCTATATTTTTTGAAAGAAAGAGGAACAAGTCATGAAATGTGTAGATGTAATTATTCCTACCTATAAGCCAGATCAAAAATTTTTTCAACTGTTACATCGTTTAGACAGACAGAGCTTGCCACCACAAAAGATAATTGTGATCAATACAGGGAAAGAATTTTTTGATGAGGAGGCAGTGGATGCCCTCCATTTGCAAACGCCAGTGGAGATACATCACATCGAGGTCGATGAATTTGACCACGGTCAGACAAGAAATCAAGCGGTAAAATACAGCCATGCACCGTATTTTATTTGTATGACACAGGATGCCCTTCCAGCCAATCAAAAGTTAATTGAACACTTGCTTGCACCAATGGATGAAGAAGTAAAATTAGTGTACGCACGCCAAGTACCAAACCAAGATGCAGGGCATATTGAGCGCTACACTAGGCAATATAATTATCCAAAGAAAAGCCAGATAAAGTCAGAGAAGACAAAAGCGGTATATGGAATCAAAAATTATTTTGCCTCCAATGTCTGTGCCGCCTATGAGAGAGAAAGTTTTGTGGAGATTGGCGGGTTTGTGCCAAAGACCATTCTCAATGAGGATATGCTCTATGCGGCCGCCTTGATGAAGAAAGGAAAAAAGGTCTGCTATTGTGCAGATGCCGTTGTATTTCATTCCCATGAATATTCGGGCTTGCGTCAATTTTCTAGAAATTTTGATATTGCGGTTTCACAAGTGCAATACAAAGATATTTTTGCTGGGCTAAAGAGCGAAAAAGAAGGTATTCGCCTTGTGCTAGAAACAGCAAAGCATCTATTTAAGATTGGTCAGGCAAAGGAAATCCCTCGCCTAGTCTATATCAGTGGCTGTAAGTATCTTGGATTTTTTATGGGAAAGCACTATGAGAAGTTGCCGAAGTGGTTGGTAAAAAAATGCAGTTCAAATAAAAAATATTGGGAGAAAAAAGATGTCTGATATTTTGGTGATTATCCCTGCCTTTAATGAGGAAGCCAATATTGAGCAAGTTGTTGAAAATTTGATTATCCATCACTCAGAGCTTGACTATGTGATTGTCAACGACGGCTCTACCGATGCCACAGCAAAGATTTGCAGGGATAAAAACTACAACATGATTGATTTGCCCATTAATTTGGGACTGGCAGGGGCATTTCAGACGGGGATGCGCTATGCCTATCGGAAAAATTATCGCTATGCTGTGCAATTTGATGGCGATGGTCAGCACCGCCCAGAATATATTCTGCCAATGAAAGAAAAGATGGATGAGGGATATGACATTGTCATTGCTTCTCGCTTTGCCAAGGAGAAAAAGAGTCTTTCCCCTCGTATGTTTGGAAGTCGTGTCATTGCGATGGCCATTTTTTTGACCACAGGAAAACGAATCAAGGATCCGACATCAGGAATGCGAATGTACAATCGCAAGTTGATTGAAAAATTTGCATTAAAATTAAACTATGGGCCAGAGCCAGATACAGTCTCCTACTTAGTGAAGCAGGGAGCCCATGTGGCGGAGGTGCAATGTCATATGCAGGAGCGAATGGGTGGCATCAGTTATCTCACGCCGTGGAATGCAGGAAAATATATGCTTCGTATGTTGACTTCTATTCTATTTATTCAAAATTTCAGAAGTAGAAAATAGGGGGAAGAAAAAATGACATTGACTTTGCGAATTTTGTTGATTCTGTCATCAGTATTGGCCTCTTGTACTGTTGTTCGGCGAATAAGAAAATCGAAGATGCAGATTGATGATGCGGTATTTTGGGTTTTATTTTCTTTGGTCTTAATTGTTCTGGCTGTCTTTCCGCATATCATCTATTGGATTTCTATTCGCACAGGGATACAGTCACCCGCCAATCTATTGTATCTACTCATCATCTTTGTGCTGATTATGAAGATTTTTTCAATGAGCATCAAGTTGTCGGTATTGGAGAGTAAGATTACAAAACTTGCACAGGATACAGCACTAGAAAAAATAGAGAAATAAGTTATGGGAAGAATGAGGGATTGTGGAAAGGTTTTTGGTTTTCACAGTCTCTTTTTTATTTGTAAAGAAAATGAAAGAAATGTTAAAAAAAAAACAACAGAATCCAGAAAATTTAGTGTTATAATACAAATTATAAGAAGAAAAGATAAATAAAGGAGGGGCATTATGAAAAAGAAATTTGGTTATTTATTGGCAGTGGTCTTGCTGGGAGCAGTAAGCATCAGCACAGCGACCACTACTTACGCCTATGCAGGTGGCGGATGGAAGCGAAACAATGTTGGCTGGTGGTGGGAGGACAGTAATCGGTCCTATCCTCGAAGTCAGTGGAGACTGATCAATCACAAATGGTATTATTTTCATTCCAGTGGGTATATGGCTCATGATCAATGGATTGGCGGAAAGTATTATGTTGGCGAAGACGGGGATATGTATGTCAACAGAGTGACCCCAGACGGATATATGGTAGATGGAAGTGGAAAGTGGATACCGAATTATTATGATAAGAATTTACATAAAGTTTTTTCGACAGTAGAGCTTGATGCCAGTCGTGCACTGATGAAGGACAAAGGCGAATACTATGAATGTGTAGTCGATGTAGATGGTGCCGATGATGAATCAGATATGGGAAATGATTATAAAAGTATTGTTCGATTGTCAAAAAGTGCAAAAGTCGATTGGGATGCAATGAATGGTAAAGGACCGAAAACAATTTCCTTGAGCGAGTATATGAAGGGGCGTGACTTTTTTCGCATAAGTAACCCTAAGTTAGATAAGAGAGGTTATATTATTCGATTTGGTGATTATTTTGCTAGTTAAGTCTAACCTATTAAGAAGGGAAGGAAAAGAAATGAAAAAGAGATTTGGTTATTTATTGGCAGTGGCTTTGCTGGGAGCAGTAAGCATCAGCACAGCGACCAGCACTTACGCCTATGCAGGTGGCGGATGGAAGCGAAATAATGTTGGCTGGTGGTGGGAGGACAGTAGTCGGTCCTATCCTCGAAGTCAGTGGAGACTGATCAATCACAAATGGTATTATTTTCATTCCAGTGGGTATATGGCTCATGATCAATGGATTGGCGGAAAGTATTATGTCGGCGAAGATGGGGATATGTATGTCAACAGAGTCACTCCAGACGGATATATGGTAGATGGCAGTGGAAAGTGGATATCGAATTATTATGACAAAAATTTACATAAGCGTTTTTCAACACCTGAGTTGCATGCAGAGTTGGTGAGGGATAAAGGAAATTATTATGAATGTTTAGTCAATATAGATGGAATGTATAATGGCTATGATATAGATGATACCTATAGAAGTATTGTACGCCTGTCAAAAAAAGCAAAAGTGTATTGGGATGAGAAGAATGGAAAAGGTGAGAAACTGGTATCACTAAACGATTACATGAAAAGACATTCAAATGTGCGAATGATTGATCCAAAAGTAGATAAAAATGGTTATATCATTTCGTTTAGTGATGTCAATGCAAGTTAGGTTCATTGCTACTGTGAAACTGATGCAGAAAAGATTGGTTCTTTGTCAAATATTGGGGGGTGATTTTTTCCCCCTATTTTTTGTAAAAAAAATGAAAGAAATGTTTAAAAAAAAACAATAAAATCCAGAAAATTTAGCGTTATAATATAAACGATAAGAAGAAAAAGCAAATAAAGGAGGGGCATCATGAAAAAGAAATTTGGTTATTTATTGGCAGTGGCCTTGCTGGGAGCAGTAAGCATCAGTACAGCGACCAGCACTTACGCCTATGCAGGTGGAGGATGGAAGCGAAACAATGTTGGCTGGTGGTGGGAAGATGGCAATCGGTCCTATCCTCGAAGTCAGTGGAGACTGATCAATCACAAATGGTATTATTTTCATTCCAGTGGGTATATGGCTCATGATCAGTGGATTGGCGGAAAGTATTATGTCGGCGAAGATGGGGATATGTATGTCAACAGAGTCACTCCAGACGGATATATGGTAGATGGCAGTGGAAAGTGGATATCGAATTATTATGACAAAAATTTACATAAGCGTTTTTCAACACCTGAGTTGCATGCAGAGTTGGTGAGGGATAAAGGAAATTATTATGAATGTTTAGTCAATATAGATGGAATGTATAATGGCTATGATATAGATGATACCTATAGAAGTATTGTACGCCTGTCAAAAAAAGCAAAAGTGTATTGGGATGAGAAGAATGGAAAAGGTGAGAAACTGGTATCACTAAACGATTACATGAAAAGACATTCAAATGTGCGAATGATTGATCCAAAAGTAGATAAAAATGGTTATATCATTTCGTTTAGTGATGTCAATGCAAGTTAGGTTCATTGCTACTGTGAAACTGATGCAGAAAAGATTGGTTCTTTGTCAAATATTGGGGGGTGATTTTTTCCCCCTATTTTTTGTAAAAAAAATGAAAGAAATGTTTAAAAAAAAACAATAAAATCCAGAAAATTTAGCGTTATAATATAAACTATAAGAAGAAAAAGCAAATAAAGGAGGGGCATCATGAAAAAGAAATTTGGTTATTTATTGGCAGTGGCCTTGCTGGGAGCAGTAAGCATCAGTACAGCGACCAGCACTTACGCCTATCCAGGTGGTGAATGGAAGCGAAACAATGTTGGTTGGTGGTGGGAAGATGCCAATCAATCCTATCCTCGAAGTAAGTGGAGACTGATCGATCACAAATGGTATTATTTTCATTCCAGTGGGTATATGGCTCATGATCAATGGATTGGCGGAAAGTATTATGTCGGTGAAGATGGAGATATGTATGTCGACAGAGTCACTCCAGACGGATATATGGTAGATGGAAGTGGAAAGTGGATACCAAATTATTATGACAAAAATTTACATAAAGTTTTTTCAACAGCAAATCTTGTTGCAGATCGTTCGTTGATGAAAGATAAGGGAAATTACTATGAATGTGTAGTTGATGTAGATGGTGCGGATGAGGAATCTGATATGGGAAACAA
The DNA here is from genome assembly GCA_018141845.1 of Lachnospiraceae bacterium oral taxon 096. Taxonomy (NCBI): domain Bacteria; kingdom Bacillati; phylum Bacillota; class Clostridia; order Lachnospirales; family Lachnospiraceae; species Lachnospiraceae bacterium oral taxon 096. Next base: position 873,437 of record CP073340.1, read on the forward strand.
TTATCGCACAATCGTTCGACTTTCAAAAAATGCAAAGGTGAGGTGGGATGGAAAAGATGAAAAAGGAATTAGAACCATTCCATTGAGCAAGTATATGAAAATTCGATTTAACTTACGCATGGGAAATCCAACATTGGATAAGAAAGGGTATATTATTGGCTTTGGTGATGCCTTTGCTAGTTAGTATTGCTGTGAAATTGATCTAAGTAGAAAATCATAAGGTCTTTGTAGAACAAACAGATAACAGGGAAAAGAAGGAGAGTTTTCAAGCGTTTGGCTTTGAGGCTCTCTTTTTTGTATTGCAAAATGTATTTTAATTAAAACATATATAAAAAGAAGGTTGAATTTGTACCGCTGGAATGTTACGATACTGATAATTCATAGAAACATACTTTTTTAGTATGTAATATATGATAATAAAGAGGATCGTGAGGAGGTAGTCTATGGTTGAATTGATAAAGTCCATGTTAAAGATTGGCACCATTGGATTTGGTGGTGGAAATGCGTTGATTCCCGTCATTGAGTCTGAGGTTGTGGAAAATAAAAAGATGGTTTCAAAAGCAGATTATGATATGGATGTGGTTTCAGCCTGTGTCACACCGGGAGCACTTCCTGTGGAGATTGCTGCAGGTGTGGGCAAGAGAGCAAAGGGAAACCTTGGTATGGTTGTGGCTGCAACAATGATGGCTTTGCCAGGGGCATTGATGACCATTGCTTTTCTCCTCTTTCTTGGAGGTGGAGACAAGGAGCTGAGCACCATTCGCTACCTTTCACTTGGAATTATGGCATTTTTGAGCAGTATTCTTGTTCACTATATTGTAAAGAGTATGTGCGGTGTCAGTCAAAGAGAAAGAAGTATTGCGATCATTATTCTGTTTGTTATTTTTATCTTGAGTGCAGAAAAAAATATTTATAAACTTTTTAATCTCCATAAAACAGCAATTTTTGGCTTGTCCACACTAAAAATTTTGGGATTATCCTTTTTTATTATGCTCTATACCGGTTGTAAATGGACAAGAAAAAATCTTGTGGTGGTTTCAGTTTTGACCCTGTGTTTTTTATTTGGGAATTCAAAGTACATTCTTTTTCCTACCTATTTGGCTATGTTGATATTGGCAGTTTGGAGTGTGGTCAGTGAGGTGAAGGCACATCAGGGAATGAAAAGAGTAAATTTTTGTGAATTGTGGAAAGAGATAGGGATTTGGTTTGGCTTGATTGTTTTGGCGAGTGTACCTGCTCTACTGATAGACAGAGGAAGTGTCCTTTATTTGGCTAAAGGATTTTTCTCTTCTGTGATCTCCTTTGGTGGTGGAGATGCCTATTTGACGGTGGCTGACAACTTATTTATCAATGATCAAATGCTCAATGTCAATGAGTTTTACCACCTCTTAGTTCCCATTGCCAATGTGCTTCCTGGGTCGATTCTTTGTAAGGTGTTGACTGGAGCGGGATATATGATTGGAATTCGAGCAGGATATGCACAGGCTTTTGCTTTGGCTTTAGCAGGATTTGTTATCAGTGTTTCTGCCTCAGGAATGGTCTTTGGTGTGATTGGTTGGGTATTTCGAAGCTTTCAGGGTGTGAGTGTGTTAGAAAAAGTGAATCAGTGGATTCGACCAATTATTTCTGGTTTGTTGCTCAATGTGATGCTTACCATGGTGCAGACAAATATTGATACAGGTCTTTCCGTCGGGGCGAGCAAGGATATTGTGGTGATGTTTACGGCAGTGATTATTGTTCTAAATATGTTAATGATGCACAGAAAGAAAATGAATCATTTGATTCCAATGGCAATGTCTGCTGTCCTTGGATTTGGAATTGTATTATTTTGATGAGGGAAGAGGAAGGTTCAATGGATTTTGAAGTAAAAAAAATAAAAACCAAGATATTGATTGTTGGCGGTGGAACGGCTGGTTGCTATGCTGCATTGAGTATATCAAGAAAAGAAAAGGTTGATGTGGTCATTGCCGAAAAGGCAAATATTATTCGAAGTGGTTGTCTGGCCGCTGGAGTCAATGCACTCAATGCCTATATTTCTAAGGGACATGTGCCCAATGACTATGTGGAGTATGCAAAAAAGGACGGAGAGGGAATTGTTCGACCTGATTTGTTGTTGACGCTTGCCGAGCTTTTTAATGAAGTCACTGAGGACTTAGAGAAAATGGGGCTGGTTATTCTCAAGGATGAAAACGGAGAGTATGTCACCAGAGGCTGGAGAAATGTCAAAATTAATGGAGAAAATATTAAGCCATTGTTGGCGGATGCCGTCTCATCTCTTGAAAATGTCAAAGTTTTTAATCAAGTCAATATCACGGATTTAAAGCTTGGCATAAGAGATGGAAAAAAGGCAGTGGTTGGTGCCGTTGGCTTTGGGGTGAGAAAAAAGGAAATTTATGATATTGATGCAGATGCTGTGATTATTGCCACAGGTGGTGCAGCAGGACTTTACCGACCAAATAATCCAGGATTTTCAAGACATAAGATGTGGTATTCTCCATTTAACACAGGTGCTGGTTTTGCTATGGGGCTTCGTGCAGGGGCAGAGATGACCACATTTGAAAATCGCTTTGTGGCTCTTCGCTGTAAGGACACCATTGCACCAACGGGAACCATTGCACAGGGCGTAGGGGCAAAGCAGGTCAATGCCAATGGAGAGATTTATGAGCAAAAATATGGCATTACCACACCACAAAGAATTTATGGAACGGTGGAAGAAAATCGTCAGGGTAAGGGCCCATGTTATTTAAAGACTAGTGGAATCACGGATAAGCAGGAAGACGAATTATATAAGGCGTACTTAAATATGGCACCTTCTCAGACACTCAAGTGGATCGAGGAGGGGAGAGGGCCAAAGGCAAAAGATGTGGAAATTGAAGGAACAGAGCCCTATATCGTTGGTGGTCACACAGCGAGTGGCTACTGGGTAGATACACATAGACAGAGTACAGTAAGTGGTCTATTTGCAGCAGGAGATGTCGCTGGAGGTGCACCACAAAAGTATGTGACAGGTGCATTGGCTGAGGGAAAGATTGCAGGAGAGAGTGCTCTTGATTATGTAAAAAAGGTCGGTGTGATTCAAGAAATGTGTGCACAGGAGTGGATGCAGGAATATCAGAGGCATTTTGAGAAAAGTCATTCAATGATGAGTTGGGAGGATGTCGAAGAGGCGATGCAAAAGGTGATGGACGAATATGCGGGAGGCATTGCCATGGGCTATCGCTACAATGAAGCGAGACTTGAAGTGGCGAGAGAAAAGATCAAAAATCTACAAGCACAGGTTGAAAATCTATTTGCAAAGGATATGTTTGACCTTCTTCACATCTATGAAGTGAGAGAGAGACTTTTGGTCTGTGAGGTATTAATTGAACATCTCTTTGCTAGAAAGGAAACAAGATGGCATATCTTTGGAGAAAATGCTGATTATCCTGAGAAAGACCAAGCATTTGATGGATATATTAATTCAAAGATTGTAGATGGAAAAGTAGAAATTGTATTTCGAGATTTAGTTGGAGGGCATTATGAGCATACGAATTGATCAAAGGGAATGTATAGGATGTCAAAGATGTGTGAATGCTTGTCCTGGAAATTTGATTGATCTCAACGAAAATGGCAGGGCAAAAATTGAAATGGTCAGAGATTGTTGGGGCTGTACATCCTGTATGAAGGAATGCCCAGTGGCAGCAATTCACTTTTTCTTGGGAGCTGATATCGGCGGAAGAGGTTCTCAAATGACGATTCGAAAAGACCATGATTTGTATCGCTGGGAAGTCGAATTTTTAGATGGAAGTCAAAAAGAAATCGTTGTGAATAGAAAAAATTCCAATACCTATTAGAAGAAAGGAAGAAAAAAATGAGCAAGTTATCGCATCTTGATGTTTTGGAGGCAGAGGCAATCTATATTATTAGGGAAGTGGCAGCAGAGTGTGAAAATCCAGTGATGTTGTACTCAATTGGAAAGGATTCATCGGTGATGTTACATTTGGCCTTGAAGGCCTTTTATCCAGAGAGACCACCATTTCCATTTATGCACATCAACACAGGATGGAAGTTTCAAGAGATGATTCGATTTAGAGATGAGCAGGTCAAGAAATATGGATTAGATTTTATTGAATATATGAATGAAGATGGCGTAAAGGCAGGGATCAATCCCTTTGACCACGGTGCGTCTTATACTGACATTATGAAGACACAGGCCCTAAAGCAGGCACTCACCAAATATGGATTTGATGCTGCATTTGGTGGCGGAAGAAGAGATGAGGAAAAATCAAGAGCAAAGGAGAGAATTTTCTCCTTTAGAAATGCTTCTCATGCGTGGGATCCAAAGAATCAAAGACCAGAGATGTGGAAGTTATACAATACACAGATCCACAAGGGCGAGAGCATGAGAGTCTTCCCAATCTCAAACTGGACAGAGAAGGATATCTGGCAATATATTCAAAGAGAAAAGATTGATATTGTTTCTTTGTACTATGCACAAGAAAGACCTTATATTGAGCGAGATGGAAATATGATTATGATTGATGATCATCGCATTGTTGACAAACTCAATATTCAGCCAGAAGATATTCACAGAGATAAGATTCGATTTAGAACACTGGGTTGCTATCCATTGACAGGAGGAATTAAGTCAGAGGCTAACACTTTAGATGAGATTGTGGAAGAGACTTTGGGCGCTGTGGAGTCAGAAAGAACAAGCCGTGTCATTGACCATGAGGCAACGGGAAGTATGGAGAGAAGAAAGAGAGAGGGGTATTTCTAAAATGAATGGATTATTAAAATTTATTACTTGTGGCAGTGTCGATGATGGAAAGTCAACCTTAATTGGTCATCTTCTCTACGATGCAAAGTTGATTTATGCCGATCAAAAAGAGGCACTTGCACTGGATTCCAAGGTGGGAAGCAGAGGTGGAAAGATTGACTATTCCCTTCTTCTTGATGGATTGATCGCCGAGAGAGAGCAGGGAATTACGATTGATGTGGCCTATCGCTATTTTACAACGGACAGACGCAGTTTTATTTGTGCCGATACACCAGGACATGAGGAGTACACAAGAAATATGGCATGTGGTGCATCCTTTGCCGATCTGGCCATTATCCTTGTGGATGCAAAGCAGGGGGTATTGACACAGACAAGAAGACATGCTAGAATTTGCTCTTTGATGGGTATTCGCTATTTTATTTTTGCTCTCAATAAGATGGATCTTGTGGGTTATCAAAAGGAAAGGTTTGATGAAATTCAAAGTGACATTGCAAAATTGCAACAAGAGGTCGGACTTGAAAATGTTGTCATTATCCCTGTTTCTGCAACAGAGGGAGATAATATCACCATTCGCTCAGAAAATATGCCTTGGTATACTGGGCCTACGCTTCTTTCCCACTTGGAGGAAGTGGATGTGACAGAGGCGACAGAAAATGAACAGGGATTTTACATGCCAGTGCAAAGAGTTTGTCGTCCAAATCATGAATTTCGAGGATTTCAGGGACAGATTGAACATGGTCAGGTCAAAGTTGGGGATTTGGTTGTGAGTTTGCCAAGCAAAGAAAGTGCTCATGTCAAGAGTATTTTGGTTGCAGGAAAAGAGGCAGACCATGCGTTTGAAGGGCAACCTGTGACCATTCAGTTGGATAAGGAAGTGGATGTTTCCAGAGGCTGTGTCATTGAGAAGGATTCCAATTTAAAGATTGCCAGCACATTTACCACCAATATTTTGTGGATGGATGACAATAAGCTTGAGGCGGGAAAAAACTTTATGATCAAGCTTGGAACAAAGAAAATTCCAGGCATTGTGACCAAGATCAATTACCGAATTGATGTCAACACAGGTGAGCATATCAATGCCAAAGAGCTTGAAAAAAATGAGCTTGCGGTGTGCGAGGTCGCAACCAGTGAGCCAATTATTTTGGACACCTTTAAGAATCACAAGACACTTGGAGAGTTGATTTTTATTGACCGAATCACAAATATGACCTCAGCCTGTGGCGTGGTTTTGGAAGTGGGAGAAAAGAAAAATGTAGTTCTTCCTGTTTCAAAGGGTATGCGTGCGGCTTTGAATTGGCAGAGCCCATTGGTCATTGGTTTCTCACTAGAGAATGTGGATGAAAATGAAATCCATCGAGCAGAGAATTTATTGCTCAGAAGTAGTCGCCATACCTACACTTATAGACCGGAGGAAAATGAGGACTATGTCAAGGTGGTTGAACATCTTGTTGATGCTGGTCTTGTGGTATTGCTTGTGCTTGATTCCTACAGGGAAGAGGCAAAAGAATTAGAAGTGAATGAAAATTATAAGAGATGGTCCGAGGTGAGAAAAGACAGCGACAGTGCAGATGCGATATTTACAAGAGTGCAGTCTCTCACCATGCTCAACAATATTATGGGACCAGACAACTGGATTATTTAAGGGGATAAAGATAGATGGGAGAGAATTTAATCGAAAGTTTTAGAGGAGAGTTGCCAACATTTTTTAAGGCCGCAAAGGAATATTTTGATGGGGAGTTGCCAAAGAAAGACTACAAGGGAATCTCCGGTGGTTTTGGATGCTATGCACAGAGAGAAGACGACAAATGTATGTTGAGACTTCGAATGACGGCAGGCTCAATGCCGAAGGACAAGCTAAAGTTTATCGTGGACTCCGCAAAAAAATATCATATTTCAAAGATTCATTTTACAACTTGTCAGGCTGTTCAGTTGCATAATCTGGGTTACAAGGCGTTGACTGAGCTTGCCGAGGCAGGGTATGATCATGGCATTATTACTAGAGGAACTGGCGGTGACAATCCAAGAAATACGATGTGCTCTCCACTATCTGGAGTAGAAAAGGGAGAATACTTTGATGTTATGCCCTATGCCAAGGCAGCAGGGGAGTATGCTCTCACCCTAATTCATCAGGGAAAGATTCCAAGAAAGTATAAGGTTGTATTTTCCAATTCGCCAAAGAATGCCTCTCACGCCACCTTCCACGACATTGGATTTGTGGCAAGAAGTGATGGAAAGTTTGATGTCTATACCTCTGGCGGTCTTGGCCCAAATCCAAGAATGGGCGTGCTGATTGATACGGCAGTTGATCCAAAGGATATTTGTTACTATATTTATGCACAGTGGAAGACCTTTAGTGAACATGGAAATTACCAAAACCGAGGAAGAGCAAGAACTCGCTATCTCATTGAATTGTGTGGAGGCGAGGAAGAATATAAAAAGGTTGTGTATCAAAATTTGGCTGATATCAGGAAAAGGGAAGATTTGACTCTTCATATTCAGCCAAGTGTAGTGACAAAGACAGGTGATGGCACAACAATTGAAGGAGATAGAGTCATTGCACAAAAGCAAGAAGGGCTCTATGCGGTAGAATGGCATACCGTTGGTGGCTGTCCACAGGTCGATGAATTGGAAAAATTATATGAGACCATCAAAGACTTTGAAGATGTCGAGGTGAGACTTGGCTCCTATGAGACGGCCTATATTATTAACTTGACCGCATCTGAGGCAAAAAAAGTTTTGGAGGCCACCAAGGACAGTGCAGTAGTGAGTGAGTTTGAGCATTCAGTAAGTTGTATTGGTGCTTCTATTTGTCAAGTTGGTCTTCGAAATTCACAGGCCTTGTTGCGAGCTTGTGTCGATGCTGTTCGAGAAGCAAAGCTTTCAAAAACGGCACTTCCACTCTGCCATATCAGCGGTTGTCCATCTTCTTGTGGAACACATCAGATTGGTGTGATTGGATTTCGAGGTGCTGCAAAGAAGGGAAAACCTGCCTATCAGTTGACTATCAATGGCGATCACTACCAAGGAAAAGAGCGGTTTGGTGATGTGGTTGGCGACATCTTTGAGGAAGATGTTCCTAGATTTTTGGTTAAACTCGGTCAGACCGTAGACCAGAGTAATTTGAGTTTTTATGAGTGGAACAAAAAGAATCCGGATGCTGTGGTAGAAGTGGCAAGGGAATTTCTTGTGGAATAGAATATTTGTAGGCAATGCCAGCAGTTATTTGATAAAATGATTGCTGGTATTTTTGCAATCTATATATTCGTTGGCACAATACAGGTGAAAAGACTATGAAAAATTTTAGCTTTTTTATTAGGAAGATATTTTTACGGAGATGGATTCTTATTGTTACGATTATTCCATTTCTGTTTGTGGCGAATTACTTAGTATTTATTGTAGCTCGCTCATCTATGTCTACAGTTCAAGGATACCAAGAAATGCAAAAGCTCAACCAAGAAGGAACTTATATTGGAAGAGAAGATGCAGATCACATGATAAATTTTGATATTGTTACAAACGAAAAAATGCATGATATCTATACATATTTAGATAATCATTTTCGCTATGGACTGTATAGTGATGGAACAATAGCGTCAATATCAAATCGCTATGGCATAGAGGTTTCACTTAATTATATTAATCAGGATTTTTATCAACAAAATTTGTTTGGAATATCTGATGGAGTCGATTTATCCTTTGACTATTCAATAAAAGATAAAATTCCTGTGCTTGTTGGTGAAGGATTAAGAAGAGATTATCCTATAGGAACAGAAATCCGATTGAAGGAGCCATCTCTAAAAAGAGATGTGATTTTTACAGTTTGTGGAGTGTTAAAGAAAAATACAAGTCATTCTAATTTTTATACTCTAAGCTCGAAGAAGTACTATAATTTTTCGATACTTGTGCCAGTGAATAAGGAGTTTATTCAAAATGCACAGAGGGGATTTGGAGTCAATGCAATAATGAATTTGGTTATTTTTGACTCGACAAGAGAAAAGTTGGAAAAATTTAATGAGCTTATTCAAAAGAATTTAGAGGCAAGATTTAAATTTTCTACTCAGGATGAAAACTATGAGTTTTTCAACTATTATGTGGCATCTTTGGAAATTATTTTTTGTATTACATTTGTTATACTGATTGTTGTTGTTGCGTTGTCAATTTGGAACACATTGGCAAGTATTCGATTGATGATTAAGGATTTTTCTATTCATTTGTTTGTTGGATTGAGTTATTCAAGATTGAGACTTATGTTGTATGGATATATTGGACTGTTATTATTTGTGAGTTGGGTAGCAGTTTTTTTGTGTACAATAGCTGATCGCTATAGAGCTTGGGCAGAAAAAATTACATTTTTTATTACCTATGGTGTGTTTGGACTAATTGGAATGGATTGGTTGGCCTTATTGGTAACGATGGGATTTGATATCGCACTTGCAGTGATGATTGTAGAATTGATGATGAGAAAAATCAAAAAAATTCCAATTTCTTTGGGAGTAATGCAATGAGAAGTATGATAGATATTCAGATTGAGGAGAAAATATTTACAAAGTCAAAACTTTCGATTTTAAAAGGTTTTTCAATGCAAGTTGAAGCTGGGGAAAAATTGGCCATTGTGGGAGAATCTGGTGTGGGCAAGAGTTCTTTGCTCAATATTTTAGGATTATTGGATCGGGATTATCGTGGAGAATACTATCTTTTTGGGGAGAAGACGAATGGGGTGGATGAGAAGGTACTCGCGAAATGGAGAAATCAAAGAATTGGATTTGTCTTGCAAGAATCAGCAATGATTAATAGTCTGACTGTGGAGAAAAATATTCAACTGCCTTTTTTATATATGGAATCTAAGGATAGAAATTCTTTGCTTGAAAATTTTACTCAGATTGTAAAAGAGATAGGAATTGAATCTATCTTACAGAAAAAACCACTCGACTGTTCGGGAGGAGAACGAGCTAGGGCAGTTTTTGCCAGAGGAATTTTGATGAAACCAGAGGTTTTATTGGCAGATGAGCCTACATCCTCTTTGGATACAGAAAATAAGGAAAGAATTATTCATTCTTTATTTGAGATGAATCAAAAATTTGGAACAACCATCATTACGGTAACACATGATTTGGATATGGCCAAGCGACATGATAGAGTCATTCGTTTAGAAAAATAAAATGGCTCTATCATCAATGGGGGATTGTAAGAATTCTTGCAATCCCCCTAAATTTTTCTACAGTTATCATCTTATAATCTTTCAACCACTTCACTGAGGACCTTGCCGATGCTTTCATGCAAGACAAGATTTGCTTGGTTGTCCACATTTGTTTTTGATTTATTGATGAGAACAAGCTGATTGCTATCATAATATTGGATAAATCCAGCAGCGGGATAGACAACAAGTGAAGTTCCTCCAATAATCAATACTTCGGCATTGCGGATGTCGCAGAGGGCATCATTGATGGTATCTTCATCTAGGCTCTCTTCGTAGAGAACGACATCAGGCTTAATAATACCACCACAGTCACATTTTGGGATGCCGAAGGAGTGAAGAATTTTTTCAATTCCATATTTTTTCCCACATTGAGTACAGGTATTTCTAAGGACACTGCCATGGAGTTCAAAAACTTTTTGACTTCCTGCCTTTTGGTGTAAACCGTCAATATTTTGAGTGATGATGGATTTTAGTTTGCCCATTTTTTCGAGCTTGGCCAGTGCAATGTGGGCTGAGTTGGGCATGGCCTTTGGAAATAACATCTTGTCTCTATAAAAGCGGTAGAACTCCTCAGTGTGGGAGATAAAAAAGGAATGGCTGAGAATTTTCTCTGGTGGATAAGCATAGTGTTGGTTGTAAAGACCATCTTGAGAGCGAAAATCAGGAATTCCACTTTCTGTGGAGACTCCTGCACCACCAAAGAACACAATGTTGTTACTTGCCTTAATCCATTGAAAAAGTTGTTCTATATTGTCCATAGTAAGCCCTAGCCTTTCTTTTTTTTGCGCATCTTCCTCTTTTTCTTCTTTTTGTTATAATTTGGCTTGGAGGAAGCTTTCTTTTTCTTTTTTATCCCATTTTCCTTGTTCTCTGTATTGTTGCTAGATGTTGTATCTACATCCCTATTTGGTTTTGTATCCACAGTAGATTCAGAATCTGAATTTGTCCCCGAAGGTTTGATATCGTCAAATTTTGGAATAACAATCTCCATATCTTCTATATATTCCATATTTTCTTCGATAGTTGCTTCTATATCTTCTTCAATTTCTTCTTTCTGTAGTGGCGAAAAGCTAAAGCGATACATTTTTGATTGATGACTAGAGAGAATTTGTACATACTTTCGTTTTGCAATATCTTTTTGGGAAAGTTCATCAACGGTGCCAGCACACCAAGGCTGAAAACAGATAAAGGGAGCATTTTTTTTTGGAGGACTCCATAGACCGAGTTGAGGAAAGTCAGGAAACTGAAAGACAACACCGTGTTCAAAATTTTTGTGGAGTTTGACTTTTCGCTCGGTAAATTGATCATAGAGATTTGTTCCACTGTCAAACATTTGATGGGTGAGTGGGATATCTTCTTTGTCTGCGTCAGCAAAAGAAAGGCAATATTCTTCTAATTTTTCATCGGCTTCCATTGGACAGAGGAAATTTGTATGTCCACCAATTAAAAATGGCATATCACTTTTGTTGAGATTTGAGACTGTATAACTAATCTCAAGCTCCGTTTCCCTCAGTCGAAAGGTGACAGAAAATTCAAAATCATAGGGATAATATTGCTTTGTTTCTTCATTGCTCATTGTGGAGAGGGTGACAGAATGTGCCCCCTTTTTTGTGATTTGAAAGTCCATATCTTTAATGAGACCAAGATGGAGCATAGGATAACTTTCTGTTCCATAATTGATAAAGTCAATATCTGAGCCTATATAGGGAAAGAGAATGGGAGAAACTTTATCCCAATATTGGTCATTTTTTTGCCAGATATATTGGTGACCATCTTGATCGGTATAGGAAATAAGTTCTGCTCCTTTGGTCGTACAGGTAAAGGAGGCATAGGGATTGTTGATGGTGATATTCATAAATAACCTCTTTCTGCCAGTAATTGAAAAGTCTATAGTTCTATTGTAATCTATGAATGCAAATTGTCAAAGAGTTTTTGTGGTATAATTATAGGAAATACTATGAGTTGAGGGAGAAAAGAATGAATTTAAAAAATGTGCAAACGAAGGAGAGGATCGCAGAGATTCAAAACTTATATGAAGCTGCTTTTCCGGCTAATGAGAGAAAACCTTTTGCTCTGATTCAAGAGAAGGTAAAATCTGGACAGATGGAAATTTTAGCCTTTGAAGAAGGAGAAAATTTTATTGGAATGGCGATGGTAATGATGGATGAGGATTTTATTTTAATTGATTATTTTGCAATGAAAAAGGAAAAAAGAGGAGAAGGTTATGGCAGCAGGGCAATTCGTATGCTTCGGAATTATTATGCAAAAAAACGCATATTTTTAGAGATTGAGATTGTGCCAGAAAAAGTGGAGACAAGAGAAGATGAGCTGAAGGAGAGAAGAAAGAAATTTTACTTAAGCAATGGCTTAAAGGAGACAAAAGTTTATGTCAAACTCTTTGGAGTGGAGATGGAATTATTGACTTTTTCAAAGCAGATTAGTTATGAGGATTATATAGGCATCTATTTGCACATCTTTGGGGAACGCAGTCGAAAATATATACAACAAGTCGAAAAATATGATAAAATAGGAAAAAAGGATTTGGAGGTGTAAGGATGAAAATGAAAAATTTGGCAACCTTATTGGTTGCAGGAATGGCCGCTTTTTCTTTGATGGCTTGTGGCAATGGAGCAAAGAAGACAGAGACAAGTAATGCACAGAGTGCAGAAAGTTCAAAGGAAAGTTCTGCACAGACAACACAGGCAAGTTCTAGTGCACAGACAACAGTTGCACAGAGTATGGATGACAATGGCATTCGAAAGGCATTGGTTGTCTATTTTCCTGGAGTTGATGAAACGAGCACAGAGGGCGGAAAAAAGGATGTACAGGCTGTGGCAGAGATGATTAGCAAAAAGGCAAATGCCGATCAATTTGAGGTTGTGCCAGAGGCTGATTATCCAAAGACCTACGCAGAATATGCGGCACAGGTTAAGCGTGAAAAAGAGGAGAAGGCAACGCCAGCTTATTATGGTGATGTCGACGGATGGAATGATTACTCTGTGGTTTATGTTGGTATGCAGGGAGCTGATGACTCAGTTGAGCGTGTGATGGCTAAGTTTATTCAGGACCACAAGTGGGATGGAAAGACCATTGTGCCATACTATACAGCAAGTGAAGGAAAGAAGGCCACAGAGGAAGTAAAAGACTTAGCTAAGGGAGCAAATGTAAAGGCGGCAACACAATTTACACATAGTCAGATTACAGGAAGTAGTTTTGACCACGACATTGTTGATTTTGTGGATAAGATGAGTAAGTAAGAAAGAAATAGACAGAAGGCGTGTAAAAATGATTTCTGATTTTTTACACGCCTTTAAGATGCAGAGGCATTTTTGCACAAAAAGCAACGCACTGAGTGTGTTGCTTTTTGTTTATTCGCTAAATGCCATTTTATTTAATTGTGTAGACTTTGCCATGCCACTATCAGCTCCTCGAGGTTGTCTTAATGATAGTGCTTCAATCTCTTCCATACTCATTGTAGATGATATAGATTGCAAAACCTCTTTAAGTCGAGAATTTATCTTACTATTTTTTGCTTCTGCTCTTCTAATTATTCCTTGACAAGCAACAGGTGAAATATAAATTTCTTCTGGTGCATCGGCTGAGATAATATCTTTCATGTATAATATATATATCATATATTCAATATAAAATCATTATAAACTTAGAAAAAATCATTATATAATTATTTTTTGTAAGAGAATTATATGTACATAAGGTATTAAAGCTATGCTCCTTTTTAGGCTCTGCCTTTTTATAAATTTATAGTTGATAAATATTTATATTAGTTGTATGATTATACAATCAAAAGATGTGGAGGCGAATATGATAAGAGTAGGGATTGTTGGAGCAACGGGATATGCGGGAGCAGAATTAGTTCGGCTCCTGATGCAAAGAGATGATATAGAAATTGTTTGGTATGGTTCAAGAAGCTACATCCATCAAGATTTTGCATCGATATATAAAAATTTATATCATATTGTGGAAGAAGATTGTAAAGATGATGATTTGCATCAAATTGCAGAAATTGCAGATGTGATTTTCACAGCAACACCACAGGGTTTTTTGGCAGGAAAACTAGATGAAGAAATTTTGAGGAAGGCAAAAGTCATTGATTTGTCAGCAGACTATCGAATTAAGGATGTCAAGACTTATGAAAAATGGTATAAGATCGAGCATTTATCTCCACAATTTATTGAGGAGGCGGTGTATGGGCTGCCAGAGATCAATAGAGAAAAAATAAAGAACGCAAGATTAATTGCCAATCCAGGTTGTTATCCAACTTGTTCCTTTTTAAGTATTATGCCACTGGCAAAAGCAGGGCTGATTGATATGTCTTCCATTATTATTGATGCCAAGTCAGGAACAAGTGGCGCGGGACGAAGTGCCAAGGTAGACAATCTGTTTTGCGAAGTTAATGAAAATATCAAGGCCTATGGTGTGACAACACATCGCCACACGCCAGAGATTGAGGAGCAATTGGGTAGGATTTCTGGAAAGGAGACTATCATTAGTTTTACACCCCATCTTGTGCCGATGATGAGAGGAATTTTGGTGACGGCCTATGCGAGCTTGACAGAAAAGGTGAGCATTGAAAAAATCAGAGAAATTTATGAACATACCTATGCCAATGAAGAATTTGTTCGTGTGCTCAAAGAAGGAGATTGTCCACAGACAAGATTTGTCGAGGGCAGCAATTTTGTCGATGTCAATGTGGTGCTCGATGAGAGAACAAATCGAGTTGTGATGATGGGGGCAATGGACAACTTGGTCAAGGGTGCTGCAGGACAGGCAATGCAGAATATGAATATTTTGCTTGGATGCAAAGAAAACATGGGATTGAAGCAAATTCCGATGTTTCCATAATTGATGGAGGAAGTGTTTTGGTAACAGTAAGAGCAATGAAGGAGAGCGATTATCAAAAGGTGCGAGATGTTTGGGTGAATACAAAGGGGTTTAAAATTCGCCTAATTGATGATGGACAGGAGCGAATTTGTCGCTTTTTGCGAAGAAATCCAGGACTTAGCTGTGTGGCTGTGGCGGATGGAAAAATTGTGGGTAGTATTTTGTGTGGGCATGATGGCAGAGAGGGATCATTTTATCATGTCTGTGTGAGAGAAGAATATCGACAGCGTGGCATTGGAGAAGAGATGGTCAATTATTGTCTGGCGAAATTGGAAGGGGAAGAAATTTCTAGAGTTAGTCTCATCGCCTTTACACAAAATGAAGTTGGCAATCAATTTTGGAAGAAATTGGGATGGAATATCCGAAAAGATAGCAATGGATACGACTATATGATCAATGATGACAATATTGCAAGAATAGTGTAGTAGTATAGAGAAAGGATAAAAAGTTATGGGAAAGATAACAAAAATCGAAGGCGGTGTCACGGCGGCAAAGGGATTTTTTAGTGCAAGCTGTATGGCACAAATTAAGTATACTGATCGACTGGATATGGCCATGGTCTATTCAAATTCTCCATGTGTCAGTGCAGGAACATATACGACTAACTTAGTCAAGGCAGCACCTGTAGTTTGGGACAGAAAGATTACTGATGGCGATGGAATGGTGCAGGCCATTGTGGTGAATGCAGGTATTGCCAATGCCTGTACAGGAAAAGAAGGACTTGATTATTGCGAGCAGACAGCCAATGAGGCAGCCAGTGTGCTTGGCATTAAGCCAGAAGAAGTCTTGGTTGCCTCTACAGGTGTGATTGGAAAGCAGTTGCCAATGGAAAAGATTAAGGCAGGTGTGCACAAGTTAAAAGAGAATTTATCGGATAGTCTAGAGAGTGCAAGCTTGAGTGCAGAGGCCATTATGACTACGGATACGATAAAGAAGGAGATTGCCCTTGAGTTTGAAATTGCAGGGACAAAAGTAAAGATGGGCGGAATGTGCAAGGGTTCAGGCATGATTCACCCAAATATGTGTACAATGCTTGGCTTTGTGACCACAGATGTTGCCATTGACAAGGTTTTACTTCTTAAGGCTCTTCGAGAAGATGTTGTGGATACCTTTAATATGGTCAGTGTTGATGGTGACACCTCAACAAATGATTCCTTTATTGTTCTTGCCAATGGTCAGGCAAAGAATAAGCTCATTGACAGTGAGGGAGAGGACTATACGACATTTAAGGAAGCCCTACATCAAATCAATGTGGAACTAGTTAAGATGATGGCAGGTGATGGCGAGGGAGCGACGGCACTTTTTGAAGTCAAGGTTGTCGGTGCACAGTCAAAGGACCAGGCGAGAACTCTGGCAAAGTCAGTAGTAACTTCCTCTTTGACCAAGGCAGCCATCTTTGGACATGATGCCAACTGGGGAAGAATTCTCTGTGCTCTTGGATATTCTGGAGAGAAGTTTGATCCCGATCATATGGAACTTTGGTTTGAGAGCAATGAAGGAAAAATTTTGATCTATAAAGACGGCAATGCGGTTGATTTTAGCGAGGAGGATGCCACTAATATTCTTTCAGCCAAGGAAGTGAGAGCATTAGTAGATATTCAAATGGGAGAGGAGACAGCCACAGCTTGGGGTTGTGACTTGACCTATGACTATATTCGAATTAATGCAGATTATAGAAGTTAGAGGAGAAGCAAGATGGATTTAAGTATTATGCAAAAGGCACAGGTGTTGATTGAGGCCATTCCCTATATTCAGCGATTTAATCGAAAGGTCATTGTTGTCAAATATGGTGGTTCGGCTATGCTTGATGATGAATTGAAAAAACAAGTCATTCAAGATGTTGTTTTGTTAAAATTAGTTGGGTTTAAGCCGATTATTGTGCATGGCGGCGGAAAAGAAATTAGCAAGTGGATTACTAAGGTGGGGATGGAGCCAAAGTTTATCAATGGTCTTCGTGTGACGGATGAGCCGACAATGGAAATTGCAGAGATGGTATTAAATCGTGTAAATAAAAGTTTGGTTCAATTGGTAAGTGACCTAGGTATCCGTGCAGTCGGAATTAGTGGAAAAGATGGAAATTTATTGGAATGTGAAAAGAAATTGAGTAAGGGCGAGGACATTGGTTTTGTTGGTGAGATTACTAAGGTCAATCCACAATTAATTGATGACCTAATCGAAAAAGATTTTTTACCCATTATTTGCCCGATTGGCTATGACAACGAATGTCACAGCTACAATATCAATGCAGATGATGCTGCCTGTGCCATTGCAAAGGCTGTGGGGGCAGAAAAACTGGCCTTTTTGACCGATGTGGAAGGAATTTATCGCGATTTTTCAGATAAGAGTTCATTGATTTCAGAGATGACTGTGGAAGAAGCGAGAAAATTTATTCAAAGTGATGGCATTGGCGGTGGAATGATTCCAAAGTTGACCAATTGCATCGATGCCTTAGAGAGTGGTGTGAGCAGAGTGCATATTCTGGATGGAAGGATTGCCCATTGTCTGTTACTTGAAATTTTTACCAATAAGGGAATTGGAACAGCAATTTTGCGAGAGAGGGAGGACAATTAATGGAAGAAAATATTCAAAGGGCAGAACAGCAATTGTTAAAGACCTATAATCGCTATCCCGTAGTATTTGACAGAGGAAATGGCGTAACTTTGTATGACACTGAGGGCAATGCCTATCTTGACTTTTTTTCTGGCATTGGTGTTCAGGGACTTGGTCATCATTATCCAGGACTTCAGGAAGCAGTAAAAGAGCAGGTAGATAAACTTTGGCACACCTCCAATTATTTTTATAATGAGCCAGCCATCGAGGCGAGTGAAAAACTATTAAAAGTTTCTCAAATGGAGAGAGTCTTTTTTACCAACTCTGGAACAGAGGCGATTGAAGGTGCACTAAAGATTGCTAGAAAATATGGTGTGGAAAAGCATGGGAAGGACTGTTATGAAATGATTGCGATGAATCATTCTTTCCATGGACGAACATTTGGAGCACTCTCGGTCACAGGCAATGCACATTACAGAGAGCCATTTGAGCCATTGTTGCCAGGAGTCAAATTTGCCACATACAACGATCTTCAGTCGGTAAGAGCATTGGTTTCAGAGAAAACTTGTGGTATTATTGTAGAACCATTGCAGGGAGAAGGAGGAATTCACCCAGCGACAGAAGAATTTTTAAATGGACTTAGAGATCTTGCCGATCAATATGATTTGATTTTGATTTTTGATGAAATTCAATGTGGAATGGGAAGAACAGGAAAATATTTCACTTGGCAAAACTTTGGTATCCGACCAGATGTCATGACGGTGGCAAAGGCTCTTGGAAATGGTGTGCCCATTGGTGCATTTTTGGCAGCAGGAAAGGCAGTAAACATATTAGAGCCTGGAGATCATGGAAGTACTTATGGTGGCAATCCCTTGGTCTGTGCGGCAGCAGCAAAGGTATTGGACATTTTTGAAAAAGATCAAATTCCAGAGAATGCAAAAGTGGTGGGAGAATATCTCAAAGAAAAGTTAAATACATTGTCAAAGCATCATGGACATATTATGGAATGCAGAGGGTGTGGCTTGATGCTTGGGCTTGAATTTGATGTTCCCGTGGGCGAAATTATTCAAAAAGTGCTTTTGGAAGAAAAGATGGTGCTCATCAATGCGGGTAGCCATGTGATTCGCTTTATTCCTCCTTTAGTCATTACCAAAGAAAATGTAGATGATGCAGTGGCAAGATTAGATCGTGTGTTGACCAAATTAAATTTTTAGGAGTATTTTTATGAGCATGAGGAGAAGTTCTGACAAGAGAGATCAAGTGATTGTCAGAACGAGTATCATTGGTATTGTTGCCAATATTTTTTTGGCTGGGTTTAAGTTTATGGTGGGCATTTTGACTCACTCGATTGCCATTACTTTGGATGCAGTAAATAATTTGAGTGATGTGCTCTCATCGGTGATTACCATTATTGGCACGAAACTGGCAGGAAAGTCACCAGATAAAAAGCATCCCTATGGACATGGGCGATATGAATATTTGGCAGCAATTATTATTGCTGTCATTGTGCTATATGCCGGTATTAGTGCACTGATTGAGGCTATAAAATCTATTCTTCATCCAGCACAGGTAAACTATACACCGGTGTCACTGGTGATTGTAGTAGTGGCTGTGGTAATTAAACTTTTACTTGGAAATTATGTGGGAAAAGTGGGAAAAAAAGTGGGATCAGATGCACTAATTGTTTCTGGTGCTGATGCAAAATTTGATGCCATTATTTCAACGACTACTATATTAGCGGCAATCATCTTCTTGCTCACAGGTTTTCGACTAGAGGCCTATTTGGCAGCAGTCATCGCCATACTTTTAATTAAATCAAGTTTTGAAATGCTCAATGATACCATTAGCCTAATCCTTGGTCAGCGGGCCAATGCAGAAACTTCAAAGAAGGTGAAAGAGGTTATTCAATCGGTTCATGGTGTCAAAGCAGTATATGATTTGATTTTTAATGACTATGGCCCAAATCTAATCCTTGCGACAGCACATATTGAGGTACCTGACACTTTTAGTGCTGATCAGATTGATACAATGACAAGAGAAATTAATGATAAGGTATATCATTCCTGTAAGATTGTCATGGCAGCTGTGGGCATTTATTCAGTCAACACAAAGGATGACAAGGCAGCTGAAATTCGTAAGCAGATACGAGATATTGTGATGGGACATGAGCATGTCTTACAGATGCATGGATTTTATATTGATTTTGAGAAGATGAAAATTCAATTTGATATGATTGTGGGATTTGAGGCGAAGGATCGCCATGCGATCTATGATCATGTCAGTCAAGAAATCAAAGAAAAGTATCCAGAATTTGATGTGGAAATTGTAATGGATACAGATTACAGCGATTAATGATATAGAAGATAAAAGGGCGTGAAAAAAATGAATCTTCATTTTTTCACGCCCTTTAGAATAAATGGGACATTAATTAGTAAAGTCCATTTTGTTCGTCTTCATAGACCTTACTCATATCTTTGGAGAGATATGGATGCTGATCGAATCCACAGCCATATCCCATGGCATCAGCATAACCTGTTTTTCCATCCATTTGAAGTATGCACCATTGATGTGTCCAAGAATTTGGATTGGCATGTGTCCAGTCGTATCCCATAAAGTCAAGAACTCGTCCTAGTGCTCTTGTTCCTCCTGCACAGGTGGAGACATGGGCAACAAAAACACCATAAGGACTCCGATAATATTTGTTAGCATCAGTTCCGTACTGATTACTGAGAATATATTCTCTGTAAATAATGGATGCAGCTTTTCTGACTTTGGCTAAATCTGTAGTCAAAGAAGAATCAGAGAGAACTCGGATGGCGATCTTTCGTGCCACATCATCTGCTTGGTTGGCTTGCTCTTTGGAGCAATTCTTGTAATAATCATGTTTGGCAACAACAGCAGCGGCTCTTGCTTCATCTAGCTTAACTTGACCAGTAGAGGATTGTGTATTGCCAGAGAGCCATGCACCATCGGCACCAACCTTGTATCCATCTGGAGTTGTGGTGTTAGTGAGCATTGCACCATTTGAGCCAAGATAGTAATTGCCAATCCAGCGATTGGCGACCATTTTACCGCTGTCATCTAAGTAGTACCAAGTTCCTCTTAGATCCTTCCAGCCAGTACTCATAAATCCAAGTTGGTCAATATAGTACCAAGAGCCATTGTCATTTACCCATTCATCCTGAGCAAAGCGGCGACCATTTTGAATATAGCGCCATTTTCCATCGTCCTTGTACCAAGGGCTAGCAGCGAATACGCTGGTTGTTGTGGCGATGGTCACAGCTGCTGAAATAAGACATAAAGCTAATTTCCTCATAATGGTTTCCTCCTTTTTATTGTATATGTTCTATATTAGCTTAAGAATACTATAATTGCTCAGGGGAGTCAATAATTTATTAAGAAAAAAGAAAGAAAAAATTAAATAAATTTGAAGAACCCAAAATAGTAAGTGGACTTTTAAATCTCAGAAGAGCAAAACAATCTCCCGATACGCTAGACGAAAGGAAGGATTTAAGCTATACTTAAAAGATAGATTTATGGCTTGACCATAGAAAATGGAATAAAATGCAATCAAGAAATAGGAGAAAAGAATGGGTAAGATTACAGTAACGAATTGTGAAATTGATGGACTTTATGTTATCGAGCCAACGGTGTTTCCAGATGCAAGAGGATACTTTGTGGAAACCTACAATCAGAGAGATTTTGAGGAAGCTGGACTGAATATGAAATTTGTACAGGACAATCAGAGCATGTCTGTCAAGGGAGTATTGCGTGGGCTACATTTTCAAAAGGAGCATCCACAGGGAAAGCTTGTTCGTGTACTGCGTGGGGAAGTTTTTGATGTGGCTGTAGATTTGAGAAAACATTCAAAGACATATGGAAAATGGTTTGGCGTGGTGCTTTCGGCAGAAAATAAAAAGCAATTTTATATTTCTGAGGGTTTTGCTCATGGCTTTTTGGTATTATCCGATGAGGCAGAGTTTGCCTATAAGTGTACAGATTTTTATCATCCAGGCGATGAGGGTGGAATTATTTGGAATGATCCATCTATTGGAATTGAATGGCCAATTGCAGAGGGAATGGAAATTAATTTATCAGAAAAAGATACAAAGTGGAATGATTTAGCACATACATTCCATTTTTCATAAGGAGCAAAGATGAAGAATCTCATTGGACTGTTCAAGGATTTGCAAAAGAATAGAAAATTGATTTGGGAACTGGCAAAGGCAGATTTTAAAAAGCGTTTTGTAGGTTCTTATTTTGGCATTGTGTGGATGTTTGTGCAACCAGTTGTCACGGTATTTATTTATTTTGCCATCTTTCAGATGGGATTTAAAAGTGTTCCTCCAGTGCCGGGAGCGCCCTATGTTCTTTGGCTTGTGCCAGGAATTGTACCTTGGTTTTACTTTGCTGAGGCAATGAACACGGGGACAAGTTGCTTGCAGGAGTATGATTATCTCGTTAAAAAAGTAGTTTTCAATGTTCAAATTTTGCCAGTAATTAAGTTGATTTCTTGCTTAATTGTGCATGGCATTTTTGTACTCATTATGATAGGAATGTATTTTTGCTTTGGTCGTTTACCAAAGGTTACTTGGATACAGCTCATTTATTATACCTTTGCTTTATCCTTATTTGTGCTTGGTTGGACACTCATTACGGCATCCATCAATGTATTTTTTAAGGATATGGCACAGATTGTCAGCATTGCCTTGCAATTTGGTATGTGGCTTGTGCCGATTATGTGGGATCCAACAATGTTTCAAAATCGACCTGCGTGGTTGGATAGTGTGTTAAAGATCAATCCAATTTATTACATTGTCATGGGATACCGAGATAGTATGCTTCAGGGAAATTGGTTCTTTGAGCGTCCAATGCTCACCATTTATTTCTGGATTTGGACAATCGTCATGCTCATGATTGGATTGAAAGTATTTCATAAACTGAGACCACATTTATCAGATGTATTGTAGTGTGGGGGGAGAAAAGGATGCAAAATAATCTTGCGATATCCGTGCAGGATGTCACGAAAGTATATCGACTGTATGACAAGCCGATTGATCGATTAAAGGAGGCGTTAAGCCCAACCCATAAAGAGTACCACAAGAAGTTCTTTGCACTTGATAAAATTAGTT
Source organism: Lachnospiraceae bacterium oral taxon 096 (assembly GCA_018141845.1). Classification (NCBI taxonomy): domain Bacteria; kingdom Bacillati; phylum Bacillota; class Clostridia; order Lachnospirales; family Lachnospiraceae; species Lachnospiraceae bacterium oral taxon 096. Next base: position 895,977 of record CP073340.1, read on the forward strand.
TTGATGTAGAAAAGGGGACAACTGTAGGAATTATTGGAACCAATGGTTCAGGAAAGTCAACGATTTTAAAGATTATTACAGGGGTCTTGTCACCAACCACAGGTAAGGTGGAGGTAGATGGAAATATTTCTGCACTGCTTGAACTTGGAGCAGGCTTTAATATGGATTACACAGGTATTGAAAATGTATATATGAATGGAACGATGATGGGATTTTCTAAGGAGCAGATGGACCAAAAGCTCGATGAAATTTTGAATTTTGCAGACATTGGCGATTTTGTCTATCAGCCAGTAAAGACCTATTCATCAGGTATGTTTGTTCGATTGGCCTTTGCCCTTGCCATCAATGTCGAACCAGAAATTTTGATTGTCGACGAGGCCTTGAGTGTGGGAGATGTCTTCTTTCAAGCAAAGTGCTACAAGAAAATTGATGAGATTCGAAAAAAGGGAACCACAGTTTTGATGGTCACTCATGACATGGGAAGTATTATTAAGTACTGTGACAAGGTAGTGTTGCTCAATCGAGGAGCTTTTGTTGCCGAAGGAGCACCGGGGCATATGGTGGATCTCTATAAAAAAATTCTTGCCAATCGTCTCGACGATGTGGAGAGAGAATTGACAGAAGAAAAATTTGAAAAGGCGTATACTTTTGGCACAGATGCCGAGCCAAAGAAGGACGATTTCAGTGTAGAGAGTGGAAACTTGATGAAAGAGAAGTTGACACTCAATCCGAATGTGACCGAGTATGGCGATGGTCGTGCAGAAATCTATGACCTTGGACTTCTTGATGAGAAAGGTGATGTCACCAATATGCTCCTAAAAGGAGAATACTTTACCATTCGAGAGCGAATTCGCTTCTTTGCAAATATTGAAAATCCTATTTTTACATATACAATAAAAGATAAAAAGGGAATGGATTTGACAGGAACCAATACCCTCTATGAGGGAAGTGATGTGCATTCTGTCAAAGATGGTGACACCTATGAAGTGGAGTTTCGCCAAAAAATGACTTTGCAGGGTGGGGAGTATCTACTTTCAATGAGTTGTACAGGGTTTGAAAATGGTACACACACCGTCTACCATCGACTCTATGATGTAGCCAATATTACGGTGATTTCCAATAAAAATACGGTAGGTGTCTATGATATGGAGCCTGAGGTTACCGTAAATTATTATGAGGGAGGTGCTCATGGAAAAAAGTAGCCTTACAGCAGAGGCATTATTAAAGATTTATGGATCAGATGAAAAGAAACTTTTGACAGAGCATCCAAGTCTTGAAAATCTCTATGCCTTTTCTAATCAAAGAGAGGGTGCAATTGAGTGGATTGACTTCCAAAGAGGGAGAAAAGTCCTAGTGATCAATGACCGCTTTGGTGCTGTCGTTGGCAGCCTGTTGAAAAAAGGCTTGGATGTCACCGTCATTGATAAGAAACAGGAGAATTTAGATTTTATTTCTGAGCGGTATGATGTCAGTGAGGAACAACTTCATTTTTTTAAGGGGAGCATTGCCGGTTTTAGCAAGAACACACAGTTTGACTATATCATATTGTTTGGAAATGTACATGGTGAGGGGGAGTGTGTAACCGAGCCGTCGACTTTTCGCTCTGTGAACAGATTGTTGGCAGATCATGGAAAATTCATTTTTTGTGTGGATAATCGCTTTGGCATTCAATTTTTGGCTGGAACACAATCGAATGAGGAACAATTGAGCAAGTTTGAAATTCGACAATTGATGAAGAGTGCAGGGATGAATGAGATGCATTTTTATTATCCCATTTATGATTATCGCCTGCCATTTTCCATCTATTCAGACGATTGTCTTCCAAAAAAGGGAGAGATTTCTCGCTATCTTCCTGCGTATAATTATCCGAAGTATCTCAATGTGGATATTGCTACCAAGTTTGCTCAATCGGGGGACACGGGAGATTTTGTCAATATGGTCAATTCCTTTATTGTCATTGGTGGAAAGCCAGAGCGTGCAATTTTTGTCAAATACAATCGAACCCGTCAGGACGCCCTTCGCATTAAGACTGTAATTGAGCGGGATGAACATGGAAAGTTGAGTGTTGTCAAGGCAGCACTGGATGAGGCAGGGAAAAAGCATATTTTGTCTTTTGAAGATAAGTATGAAAGGCTGAGCAAAGAAGAGACGAGAGTGAGTTATTTAAAGGCTGATATTTCGGCAGATGGAATGTCCGCACGTTTTCCATTTATTATGGGAGAAACATTTACGACACTACTTGGGCGAGAAATTAAAGATGGCGAAGTACCTGTGGATAAAATTAATGAGGCACTCAACTGGATTAATGGAAAATCGGGAACCGCCAATCACGATGCAATTTTTGATAATTTCATTATTGCAAAGAATGGTCTAGTCGGCATTGACTATGAGTGGGTGGAAGACAAGACCTTGGAGAGAAAATATACTTGCTACCGTGCATTGCACGCCTTTTTTGAGAGCTTTAAGCATAGGCTCTATTTGAGAAAAGAATGGGAATTTATGAAACTTTTTGATATTTCCATTGATGAAATGAAGCGCTTTGAAAAAGAGGAACAGGAATTTCAAAGCAAAGTTCACGGTGACAATCAAAAGATTTATTTGGATAATTACATTGTCGAGCCAAAGACAGACAAATTGATGAACCATTTGGTGAGAGAGAGAAATATTGCCATTGGGCAGATGGAAGGTATAAAAAAGATTGTCAAAGAGAGAGATACAACCATTCGAAAGATGACAGAGGTTAAGCGACTGACGGATAACCATGTCACCAATTTGGAGGCCATTATTGAAAATCTTCGTGCTGAAAATGTGGAGCTCTCGAAGTTAGTCAATTATTACGGAAATCATCTCTCTTTGATGACAAGAGTAAAGAGAAAGTTGCATAAGAAGATTGATGAAAAATACCCTGAGGGCAGTGAGGGAAGGAAAAAATTAAAGTATAGAAAGCTTGCCTTTACTCATCCAGGTCAATATTTAAAATTAAAATTGACCAAGAAGGGAAGAAATCTGATTGAAGGCGATTTTAAGGTCGGGGAGGATTATACAAAGTACGGAAAATTGCAATTTGCTGTGGAAGAAAATCCAAAGGTCAGCATTATTATTCCTGTGTATAATCAGATTCACTACACCTATGCCTGCCTGGCCTCTATTCTTGAAAACACAAAGGATGTTACCTATGAAGTCATTATTGCCGATGATGTCTCTACTGATGCGACAAAGGAACTTGACCGATTTGTGGAGGGAATTGTCATCAGTAGAAATGAGACAAATCAGGGATTTTTAAAAAACTGCAATCAGGCAGCAAAGAAGGCAAAGGGGCAATATATCATGTTTTTAAACAATGACACCAAGGTTCATCCAAGGTGGTTGTCTTCTTTGGTGGAGTTGATTGAATCTGATGAGAGTATTGGAATGGTTGGCTCAAAACTGGTCTATCCTACGGGGCAGTTACAGGAAGCTGGTGGCATTATTTGGAGTGATGGGTCTGGATGGAATTATGGAAGATTGCAAGATCCTGATGACTGCGAATACAATTATGTCAAGGATGTCGATTATATTTCGGGGGCAGCCATCCTTTTGAGTTATCATTTGTGGAAGCAAATTGGAGGGTTTGATGAGAGATTTGCACCCGCCTATTGTGAAGATTCAGATTTAGCTTTTGAGGTGAGAAAGGCGGGATATCGAGTGTGCTATCAGCCAGCTTCTGTGGTCACTCACTTTGAGGGAATTTCCAATGGAACGGATGTCAATGGAAGTGGACTAAAGCGCTATCAGGTGGAAAATTCAATAAAGTTAAAGGAAAAGTGGGCAAAAGAATTTGCTCTTCAATATGAAAATATTGGAACACCTGATCCATTCCGTGCGAGGGAGAGAAGCAAGGGGAAAAAGATTATTCTCTTTGTTGATCACTATGTGCCAACTTATGACAAGGATGCAGGTTCAAAGACGACATTCCAGTACTTAAAGATGTTGGTCAAGAAGGGCTATATTGTCAAGTTTTTAGGAGATAATTTTGCACACGAAGAACCATATACGAGCACATTGGAGCAAATGGGCATTGAGGTTTTATATGGTTCAAAGATGGCAGGAGATATTTGGGGGTGGATTGAAAGGCATCAGCATGATCTTCATTTGGTGTATTTGAACCGCCCACATATTGCTACAAAGTATATTGATTTTATCAAGGAGCACACAGATTTAAAGGTAGTTTACTATGGTCACGACTTGCACTTTTTGAGAGAGTACAGGGAGTATCAGTTGACAGGAGATCCAAAGTTACTTGAGTCAAGTGAATATTGGAAGAGTATTGAGTTTATGCTAATGGAAAAAGCCGATATGAGCTATTATCCGTCTGAGGTCGAGGTCGAATGTATTCATGACATTGACCCTGAAATTAAGGTCAAGGCCATTACAGCCTATGTCTATGACGAGTTTATTGACCATTGCGATAAAAACTATGAGGAGAATGAGGGACTTTTGTTTGTTGGTGGTTTTGCCCATCCACCAAATGCAGATGCTGTACTTTGGTTTGTGAATGAAATTTTCCCATTGATTCGAGAAAAATTAAAGGTTAATTTCTATATTGTGGGTTCAAAGGCCAGTGATGAAATTAAGGCCCTACACAACCCAGAGCAGGGCATTATTTTTAAGGGATTTGTCACAGATGAGGAATTAGAAAATTTGTATCAAAAGAATCGCCTCGTTGTTGTACCTCTTCGCTATGGTGCAGGAGTCAAGGGAAAAGTCATTGAAGCACTTCACAATGGAAGCGCCATTGTGACGACTTCGACGGGTGCAGAAGGTATTCCCTATGCACAGCGGATTATGGAAGTGGTGGATGATCCAGAAGAATTTGCAAATACGGTTGTCTCTCTATATCAGGATATTCGTCGTCTACAAAAGATGAGTCAGACAGCCCTTGACTATATCAAGGAGCAAAACAGTGTGGATGCTGCATGGTCTGTAATTTCGGAGGAATTTGAATAGTGCGTGAAAAGTTAAAGAGTATTGCACCTTATGGCATTCTTTTATTTTTACTCTACTTGGCTATTAAGTATGTGGATGTATTGATGAAATTTGTGGGGGGAGCAATCAAGATTGCTTCTCCCCTCATTATAGGAATTGCCATGGCCTATGTCTTTAATATTTTAATGAGTTTTTATGAGGGCAAGTTGTTAAAGAGAATAAAAAAGGGCAAGCGGGTGATGGCCATTATTTTGACTTTGGTCACGCTTTTGCTGATCATTGCTCTTTTGCTGGGGATGATTTTACCTCAAGTTCAGCAGGCCATCACTAGACTTGTCGTGCAAATTCCCGATCTATATGATGGATTATTGACATGGGCACAGAAATATCAAGACACCGAAATCTATCGCTATGTGATGCAGGAATGGATTAAGGAACCTGTAAATGAAAATCAACTCTCACAGATGCTCATGCAGGGATTGGAATGGTTAAAAGGTGGTGCGGCAAGCAATGCGATGAGTGCCATTGGTGTTGTGGGCTACACTTTGGGAAAGACGATTAGTATTTTTATGGCTTTGATCTTTGCACTCTACATTCTGTCCTCAAAGGAAAAAATATTTCAGAATATAGAATTGTTGGCAAGTCGATTGATTCGACCAAGGGTAAAAAGCAATTTGGAGCATGTGATTAAAGTGGTTGATGCAAGTTTTCACAGCTTTATTGTGGGGCAGTGCACAGAGGCTGTGATTCTGGGTGTATTGTGCACGCTGGGAATGTTGATTTTTCGCTTTCCCTATGCGGTAATGATTGGCGTAGTAGTTGGTGTGACCGCAATTATTCCTGTCTTTGGTGCATATATTGGGATGATTTTTGGCTTTTTAATGATTTTTACAGAGAGTCCACTGCGTGCTATTGGATTTTTTATCTATTTGCAGATATTACAGCAAATCGAAAATCAATTCATTTATCCTAGGGTTGTCGGAAAGTCTATTGGATTGCCGGGAATTTGGGTTTTTGCATCAGTAATTTTGGGCAGTGGATTATTTGGAGTTTCAGGAATTTTATATTTTATTCCGCTCACTGCGGCCGCATATCAACTAGTACGAGAATGGATTGCGAGGACACCTAAGCGGAAGGATGAATAAGGAGAAAGAGTATGGTAATTCGATCAAAGGCACCACTTCGCATTAGTTTTGGTGGTGGTGGAACAGATGTCGCACCATTTTGCGAAGAGGAAGGCGGAGCCATTATTGGTTCAACAATTAATAAGTATGCCTATTGTTCCATTGTTCCACGAGATGACAATCAGATTATCGTTCATTCCTTGGACTTTGATATGACCGTAAAGTATAATACAAATGAAAACTTTGTCTATGATGGAAAATTGGATTTGGTCAAGGCTGCACTCAAGGCAATGAAGATTAAAAAAGGCTGCGAAGTATATTTGCAGTGTGATGCGCCACCGGGATCGGGGCTAGGCACAAGTTCTACCGTAATGGTTGCCCTTTTGACGGCCATGGCCAAGTGGCAGGGAAAGGATCTTGATCAATATGCGATGGCCGATTTGGCTTTTCAGGTGGAAAGAGAAGATCTTCGTATTTCAGGTGGCTATCAAGATCAATATGCGGCGACATTTGGTGGATTTAATTTTATTGAATTTCATGGAAGAAATAATGTTGTGGTCAATCCATTGCGCATTAAGCGGGAAATTATCAATGAATTGCAGTACAATCTCTTGATGTGCTATACAGGAAAAGTCCATGTATCGGCGAATATTATTGATGATCAAGTTAAGAACTTTAAGAAAAAGGATCCTTTTGAGGCAATGTGTGAGGTCAAGGCTCTGGCCTATGCGATGAAGGACGAACTTTTAAAAGGCAATCTCTACAGCTTTGGAAAACTTCTCGACTACAGTTGGGAGAGCAAAAAGCGAATGAGCGACAAAATTTCCAATCCAGAAATTGATGCACTCTATCGAAAGGCTAAGGAAGAGGGAGCCATTGGTGGAAAGCTTTTGGGCGCTGGCGGTGGAGGTTTTTTACTTATCTTTTGTCCATATAATGTGCGTCACAAGGTGGCGGCAAGCCTAGAGAAAATGGGCGGTCAGATTATGGATTGGAATTTTGAATTGCGTGGTGCACAGAGTTGGATCACAAATGAAGATCGATGGGATTACAAGGAGGTGAATGTGCACACAGCAAGAAAGGCCTATTGTTTTGATGTGAAAAGGGAGGAATAAAATGGACTATATTGCACAGTTAATAGAGCGCTACCCAGTGCTTGCTTCTGTCGAAAATGAAATTCGCACAGCATATCAAGTGCTGGAAAGGGCATATACAAATCACAAAAAACTTCTTGTGGGTGGCAATGGCGGAAGTTGTGCAGATGCAGAGCATATTGTGGGGGAGTTGATGAAGGGGTTTGTCAAGAAGAGAGAAATTCCAAAGACGATGCAGGAGAGACTTCTTGGATTAGATCAAGAACTTGGCAAACAGCTAGCCAATGGACTTCAATCCTCATTGCGTGCCATTGCAATTACAGGGCATGCGGGACTTTCTACAGCATTTGCCAATGATGTAGATCCAGAAATGACCTATGCACAGCAAGTCAATGGATATGGTGATGAAGGGGATGTCCTACTTGCCATTTCGACATCAGGAAATTCCAAGAATTTGATTTATGCGGCACTGACAGCTAGGGCAAAGGATATGCCTGTGGTTTTGCTCAGTGGAAAAGATGGGGGAAAACTTCGAGCTATTGCCGATGTCAGTATTGTTGTCCCTAATCAAAAGACTTATCAAATTCAGGAACTACATTTGCCAATTTATCATGCACTCTGTTTACAGTTGGAAGATAAATTTTTTAAGTAGGTGATGTGATGAAACATACATTTGCAATTTGTGCCTACAAGGCATCACCTTACTTAGAAGCATGTATTCGGTCTCTTCTTGCACAGACTGTGCCGTCGGACATTATTCTTTGTACTTCCACACCAAATGATTATATCTATCAAGTGGCCGATAAGTATCAGATTGATGTCTATGTCAATGAGGCGGGTGGAAATATTAGTGCGGATTGGAATTTTGCCTATGAAAAATCGATGACAGAATTGGTGACCATCGCCCATCAAGATGATTTATATTTAAAGGATTACACACAAACTTTATTAAGTATGTATGAGAAATACCCAGATATGAGTCTATTTACAGCGGCCTCTGTGACATTGAAGAAGGGAAAGCTCATTAGTTTTGGCAGTGTAGAAATTGTAAAAAAACTTTTGCGTCTTCCGTTGCGATTTCGCAATCAGGCGGATAAGACAGGGATAAAGATGTTGGCTCTGCGTTTTGGCAATCCTGTAATTTGTCCAAGTTGTGCCTACAATAAGAAACTTTGTGGAGAAAATCTATTTATTTCTGATTATAGTTTTGTGCTCGACTGGGAGGTATTGATTAAATTGGCAAAAAAACCAGGACGCTTTGTGTTAGTAGAAAAGCCAATGATTATGTACCGTGTCCACGATGGGGCAGAGACAAAGGCCGCCATTGTGGATCACCGCAGAGAGAAGGAGGAGGCAGAAATATTTGATCAGCTCCTACCAAAGCCAATTTCTGCCATAGTAAAAAAAATGTATAGGAGATCCTATGGAGCGTATTCATAATCAAAGAGGGTGGATATCTCTGCTCTCTATTTCTGCAATTGCTTTTACATTGGTGGGGGCATATTTTGTGTTTGATGGAAACTTAGGTTTTATAGAGCGGTTATATGATCAAGCAAGCATAAATATGCTGGTTGAACTTGTGCTGCTCTTTATTTGTTTGGAGCTATGCCTGTTTTTCTTACCAGGGTCAGGAAAAATTTATGGCGTGACATTTGTGGTTATGGTGGTATTGTGGTTACATCAGGCACTTCTTCCAATTCTGACTGCAGGATTATATTTTTTTGGACTGGTGGTTATCGGAGAGGATATTCTTTTATTTTATAGAAAAGAGGAAGGGTGGAAGACCTCGAGTGGGATGCTTCGCATTTCCCATGACTTTTTGGTGGGGAGTGTTTTGTATATTCTCTTTATTTGTGTGATTTCCTTATTTGGAATTGGAGAATATCGAGTGATTCGCATTTGCACTCTTGGAATTATTGTTGTTGCCATTTTATTTTATCTCTTGTTTTCCAATGCCCGCATTACGCCAATTCATTTTGTCAATGTATTAGAAGATAGGGAGAGGGAGTTTTTATATCGTCATCGTTTCCTCTTTTATTTTTGGATTGGCTTTATCTTGGTGATTTTATTATTGCAGGCGGGGAGAATGAATATTGCACTTGATTATGACAGTTTGCACTATGGTCTGCGCACGAAATTTATTTTAAATAATGGGCGTGGCATCTATGAAAAATTGGGGTTTGCCAATGATGTCTATGTCTATCCCAAAGGACAGGAAATCTTGTTGATGCCACTCAATTATGATATTAGTTATGGTTTTGTTCTTGCCTTTTCTGTAATTTTATGTGTGGCCGTTCTTGCAATGATTTATGATATTGTCAAAAAGGAATGTGGAATGATGGCGGGAATGTTGGCCATGACGATTGCGGCAAGTATTCCGGGGATTACCAATATGAGTGTTTCTGCAAAGACAGATATTGCGACATTATTTGTTCAATTGATTTTTGTCAGCGACATTCTTGAGCATTTAAAGGAAGAAAAGAAAAAAATGAATGGACGGCATTTGATTTGGGCAGGAACTGCACTTCTCTTTTCTCTTGTCCTAAAGCCAACAAGTATATTTTTTTCTGGCACAATCTTTTTGGTCACCATCATTTATTTACTCTGTACAAAAACATTTTGTCTAAAGGAAAAAACGGGTATTTGGCTATTTGGGCTTCCTACCTTTTTGGCTGTAGTTTTGGTATGGCTTCGCACATTTTGGCTCACAGGCTTTCCCATTACTTCTATTTTTGGGAGCTTGTGGGAAAAGATGGGAATGCAGGTCAAATATCCATTTGTCACAGCAAAACTTCCATCGAGTAAAGGAGCACAGGAGGGAGTCAGTGCGACAGTACAATATTTGCATCGGCTCTTTGGGCTATTTATCGCTCCGATGGGCGATGATATGCGCCACATTCTCATTGCGGCTCCGACTGCTTTGTTTGGTATGATGGTTTTGATTTTGTTGTTGACTTTGCTGAAAAAAAGAAGAACGAAAGAGGAGGGGTATTTGACCATTCTCTTTTTGGCTCTCCTTGTGGCAAGTTTATATGCACTCAAAAATTTGTATCAGGTGGATGGAAATTACTTTGTTCTACTGTATGCTGTTGTGATTATTCTCTTTGTGGAGCGTCTATTTCCTGTGCTTTTTGATGGAAGATCAATTCAGATATTGAATGTGGGACTTGTTCCAGCATTTGTTTTTTCAGTGATATTGTGCAGTATTACGAATTGGGCTGGAAGTTTTGGAATGACACCAGTGACGAGAACATCTTATGGTTTTTTTGATCACAGAAAGCAAAGAATTGAGGCGACAAAAAAGAGCAATGATTATAACATATATCAATTATTGTCTACATCGCCAAGAACAAGAATGCTTTCGATTGCTGAACAGCCGGATGGTCTTTTGTTTCCTTGCAGTGTGATGAGTTACACAGACATTGAGGGAAGTGGCGGAAATCCAGGTGTAGTGTCAAGATTAAAGTTTTTTAAGGAGTATTTGGAATGGGCACAGATAGACTATGTCTATGTGACCGACAGCTTTTTAAAGGATCATTCAAGGGCTTCCGATATTGTGGGATATATGAGGGAAGATGGAAGTTTAAAGAGTGTTATTCATGAGGGAAATAAAACCTTGTATCAATACATTCCAGGAACAATAGAGTAGGAGAGTTTATGTTTGAAAAATTAACACTCAAGGAAAAATATAATATTTTGATTCAAGTGGCCATTGTCGGCAGCTTTGTCGGCATTGGATTCTTGGTCAATCACGCATTGCGTATTTCTGGATTATATATGGATGACTTATATATGTGGTCAACCTACGGCGAACAGAGCTTTTTGGAATATGTCTTTCCTGTTGGATCAACGAGATTTCGACCAGTGTATTGGTTTGTGGCCTGGATTGAACTGGGGATTATTCGCTATCACATTACATGGATTGTACCAATCAATATTCTCATTGCAGCAGCAACAGCATATTTTATTTATCTCTTTGCAAAAGAAATTAGTCAAATGCCTTGGGTTGCTTATGGAATGGGCGTGATGTTTTTGGTTTCTCGTTTTGCGTATTATAATATTGGTCAATTATTGGGACTGATGGAGGCGATGGGAATTATTTTTTCTCTGCTTATTGCCCATTTTTTGTATCAATATATTTGCTATGAGAGAAATGCAAGATATTATGTGGCATTGCTTTTTTATATTTTGATTTGTTTTACTCACGAGCGCTATATTGTGCTTTTACCTGTATTTTTTCTTGCCATTTTGGCAAGGAGAACAAAGGATTTATTTGCCTGTGTAAGTGCGATTTTGGCGAGTGCAGGAATTATTGTTCTTCGAACATTGACGACAGGAAAGGTTGTGCCAGCAGGAACGGGGGGCACCTATGTCACAGACACATTTAGTGTAAAGAGTATGTTCGGTTCTGTACTGGACGAGATTTTGTATATGTTTGGTGTCAATGCTGGACCAGAGCATCTCAATGGAATGACCTGGGCACAAACTCCGCTTCCAATAAAAATCCTTGTCTATATAGGAGGAGTGGTAGCAATTTTTATTGTGTACAAGTTTATTCGCAGCCTCTATGTTCTTCACAGCAAAAAGAGAAAAATTGATACCATTATCTGGCTCACTGTATTTTTTATTTTCTTTATTGGAGGAACCATCCTTTCATCGGCGGTGACCATTCGTGTAGAAATGCGCTGGATTTATGCCCCTTATGTCTTTATGTTACTTCTTGTGTCATTGATGATGGGAACTTGGAAGAGAGCAAAAGAGATTCGAATGCAGGAGAAAGTTTTAATTCAATATTTACCTCTTGCGACAGTTACTTTGTGGATGATTTTGATGATTCCTGTGGAGCTCTATGGTCGAACAAAGTACGATAGAATTTATCTCTTCCCAAATCAAAAGCGATATAATTCTCTGGCTGATGAGACCTATTGGAAATATGGCGATGATATCTTTGGAAAAGAAATCTATATTATTGGCAATAGCTATAAGATGAGTGATTTTACAGCAAAAACCTTCTTTAAAGTGTATGACCGAAAGAGAAAAGCGGAAGGAACAGTGGTCAAGCATATTTCATCAGTCAAAGAGCTTGGACAAATTCGCTCGAATATGATTGTGCTCAAGGAAGATCCTGCACACAATGTATTTAGTGATGTCACAGATGCCTATCGAGATTTAAAATGTGAAATTGTCAAGGGATATTATCGAGATGGTTGGATGGAGCAGGAGGCAAAGATCAATGTGATGACAGGAGCCAATGGCCAAATTGATTTAGAGTTTATGTATCCTGGAGTACTTGATGGAAAGCAAAATATTACGATTTCTGTGGATGGCAAGGAGCCAGAAACTTTTGATATGGAAAATAATATTGAAAATAAGAGCTACAAAGTCAATCCTTATTCCATTGTGACACTTCAATTTGACAATGACTTTGTTTATCCCGATGCGAAGCAACAGAGGGGAGAACTTCCATTAAGTGTGATTATGAATGTGACAACGAGCTAGGGCTTTACCTATACAAATGAAGGAGAAAGTGATAGACTAAGCGATGGGAAGAAAGATATTTTACATCATTTGCCCGATTTTTGGATTTTTATTTGTGATGGCCTACATTCGTGCAGCAACAGTGGATGTCATCTATACAGATTATGTGCGCTTGATTCATTCCTATTTACCCAATGTGTGGAGTTTTGAGCCATATACGCATGCGGATGTCTTGACGAGAATGCCAATTAGCTATATTGAGCGTATGATTAATGTTGGTATTTTTGGGTATAGCACGACATTTGATATGCTCTTGGGAGCATTTTGCTTATTTTTGGCGAGTGTGACATTGGCAAAGTATTGTGCAGATTGGAAGATTTTTGGCGGATGGTTCTTGGCCATTGTGATTTTATTTTTCTCACTCAACAAGTGGGAGATGTTAACCAATGGAAGTGGGTGGGTGCATTTTGCTGCGTTTGCCTGCTTCTTTCGGCACTACTATGTATTTGACAAAAAGAGGCATTCTAAGGAACTTATCTTTTGGCCGATTTTTACAATATTGTTGGTTGCAGGTCCATATTGTGCAGTCTATGCGGGGACAATGCTTTTGGCCAATTTCTACCTCATTGTGAAAGAAAAAAAGGTAAGTCGGCAAAATATCTATGAAATTTTGGCCATTTTTATTCCTCTTTTGCTCTTTATGTATTCGAGAGCTCACTCGGTGGAAGAGCATGCTGGGGCGACAACGATGAGTATGGGCGAAGTAATGAAAAAAGAGCCATTTTTGTTTGTGCGTCTGCTGATCAAATCCTTTGCTTCTATGGTTGTTTCAGGCGAATATGCAAAGGATCATCACCTTTCGAATTTATTTTTATTTGCTCTTGGGCTGGCTGTAATGGGGGCTTATCTCTATGCACTCTATCTGAATATTGCCTATAAATTATATGAAAAGACCGTGTTTCCAATGCTTTTATTGATTTCAGGTGGGATGAATCACTTGTTGATTGCAATTTCAAGATGGATTTTTTTGAAAGAGGATTATGGGATGAGTTCTCGCTACGCTTTGCAATTTCAAGTGGGCGTTGTAGGCATTTTGTTGACTTTTGCTTTTGCTAAAAGGGCAGCTAGAAGGATAGGTGTGGTCTTTTGCCTTTTATTTGTGGGTGGAAATTTACTTGTCAATGCAGATGAAGTAAAAAAGGCAGATAGCCGAAAGCAGTATTTTATAGAGAGAAGAGAATTAGGTTTACATTTTGAACAAGCAAGTGATCAGGAATTAAAGGAAAAGTTCCAATATCGCAGTCCACAAAAGACAAGAGAGGCCCTGCGTCTTTTGAAGGAGCAACACTTGAATATATTTAGAAATTGATGGAGGTTAATCAAAATGAAGGTAGTTATCCTTGCTGGCGGTTTTGGAACAAGAATTACGGAAGAGAGTCATTTGAAACCAAAACCAATGATCGAAATTGGAGAACAGCCAATTTTATGGCATATTATGAAGTACTACTCACAGTTTGGTTTCAATGATTTTGTCATTTGTCTGGGGTACAAGCAATATGTTGTAAAGGAGTATTTTGCAGATTATTTTTTGCACACCTCAGATATTACATTTGATCTTGCCAATAATAAGATGGAAGTTCACAACAACTACGCAGAACCTTGGAAGGTGACCTTGGTGGATACAGGATTACATACAATGACGGGGGGAAGAATTAAGCGAATTCAAAATCACATCAAGGATGAGCCGTTTATGCTCACCTATGGCGATGGACTGAGCAATGTGGATTTAAAAAAGCTTCTTGAATTTCATCAGTCCCATGGCAAGATTGGAACATTGACAACCGTCAATATTGGTCAGGCCAAGGGGGTATTGACCATTGACGAGAGTAATACCATTCGTTCATTTAGAGAAAAGAATGAAAATGATGGAGCCATTATTAATGGTGGCTTTATGGTGATGAATCCTGAAATTTTTGACTATATTGAGGGAGACAGCACTGTGTTTGAGAAAGAACCGCTACAAAAACTTGCACAGGACGGCCAGTTGATGAGCTTTTATCACGATGGCTTCTGGCAATGTATGGATACGCAGCGGGAGAAGATGAAACTAGAGAAACTTTGGGAGACAAAGAAAGCACCGTGGAAGGTATGGGACAATGCTTGATTTTTATAGAGATAAAAGAATTTTAGTGACAGGGCATACAGGCTTTAAAGGAGCGTGGTTGAGTAAAATTTTAGTTAAAGCAGGAGCTAAGGTTGTAGGCTATGCACTAAAGCCACCGACAGAGCCAAGTTTATTTGAAATTTTAAATTTAGAAAAAGAGATGGTATCAATTGAGGGGGATGTGCGGGACCTTCGCCATTTAAAGGAGGTCTTTGACAAATATCAGCCAGAACTCGTCATTCATATGGCGGCACAGCCTATTGTTCGTGCCTCCTATGAAGATCCAGTTTATACCTATGAGACCAATGTGATGGGAACAGTGAATCTTTTAGAATGTGTCCGACAGACAGATAGTGTCAAGAGTGTTTTAAATGTGACAACCGATAAGGTCTATGAAAATAGGGAGTTGACAAGGGGATATGTCGAGGAAGACTTTTTGGATGGCTATGATCCTTATTCTAATTCAAAGTCCTGCTCAGAGCTGGTGACCCATAGCTATATTAAGAGTTTCTTTCAAGATAGAGACATTGCGGTATCCACAGCAAGAGCGGGAAATGTCATTGGCGGTGGAGATTTTGCACCCGACCGAGTGATTCCTGATTGTGCGAGGGCAGCGTTAGAGGGGCGGGAGATGTCTATTCGAAATCCAAAGTCCATTCGCCCATATCAGCATGTACTTGAGCCACTCTATGTCTACTTGACAATTTTGGAGCGACAATATGAGGACCACAGCCTTGCAGGATATTACAATGTTGGGCCAGATGATGCCGACTGCGTCAATACAGGACATTTGGTTGAACTGTTTCAAAAGTATTGGGGGGAGGGATTCTTTTATCAAAATCGCCCAGATGGTGGTCCACATGAAGCTGGCTTTTTAAAGTTAAATTGTGATAAATTAAAGCGAGTATTCGGATGGCAGCCGACAAGAGGAATTGAAGATGCCATTGAATGGACAGTGGATTGGTTTAGAGCCTATGGAGCTGGAGAAGATATGGAGCAAATCACGAGTGAGCAAATTGCTCGCTGGTATGAAAAATGATAGAAAATGAGGAATGATATGTTTGAAGGAATGAATGAAGCTAAGGCCAGAGAAGAAATCTTGGCCATGGTGAAGGAATATTGCAATAATTACCACAATCAAAAGAAGACATTTGAGGAGGGAGATCGCATCAACTATGCTTCTCGTGTCTATGATGCCAAGGAGATGGAAAACTTAGTGGATTCTGCCTTGGACTTTTGGTTGACAGCAGGAAGATATGCCGATCAATTTGAAAAGGAGTTTGCAAAGTATTTAAAGGTGAAGTATGTTTCCCTCGTCAATTCGGGTTCAAGTGCCAATCTCTTGGCTTTTATGGCTTTGACCTCTCCATTGCTCAAGGAGCGTCAAATTCGCCCAGGAGATGAAGTAATTACTGTGGCCTGTGGTTTTCCGACGACAGTGACTCCTGTGATTCAATATGGTGCAGTGCCTGTATTTGTGGATGTGACCATTCCGCAGTACAATATTGATATAGAGATGCTGGAAAAGGCGTATTCACAAAAGACAAAAGCAGTAATGATTGCACATACCTTGGGCAATCCATTTGACCTTGAGTATGTCAAGGCATTTTGTGACAGACACAATTTATGGCTTGTAGAAGACAATTGTGATGCACTGGGCAGTACCTATACCATTGATGGCCAGACAAAACTGACAGGAACCATTGGCGATATTGGAACTTCTAGTTTTTATCCACCACATCATATGACGATGGGAGAGGGCGGTGCAGTCTACACAGATGATCCACTGTTACATCGCATTGTGCGTTCTTTTAGAGACTGGGGAAGAGATTGTATCTGTGCATCTGGACAAGACAATTTATGTGGACATCGCTTTGACAAGCAATATGGAGAATTGCCTCTAGGGTATGATCACAAGTATGTCTATTCCCACTTTGGATATAATTTAAAGGCGACAGAAATGCAGGCCGCTGTGGGATGTGCACAGCTTGAGAAGTTTCCAAGCTTTGTTGAGAGAAGAAAACATAATTTTGCTCGTTTAAAGAATGCCCTCTTACCTGCAAGTGATTTTTTGATTTTGCCTGAGCCAGCAAAAAATTCCGATCCAAGTTGGTTTGGATTTTTAATTACTTGTAAAGAAGGTGTGGACAGAAACAGGCTTGTACAGTATGTGGAGAAAAAGGGTGTACAGACAAGAATGCTCTTTGCAGGAAATTTGACGAAGCATCCTTGCTTTGATCAAATGCGACAGGAAAATCGAGGCTATCGTGTAGTTGGAGATCTTGCACAGACAGATCGCATTATGAATAATACTTTCTGGGTGGGGGTTTACCCAGGAATGAGCGATGAGATGATTGACTACATGGCAAAGACCATTATTGAGGGTGCAAGACAATAGTAAATGCAAAGGGGAAGTGTGAGATGGAGAATCAATATGGACTTTTAAAATTACAGGAAGCAAATCTTTCAATTTTAAAGGAGATTGACCGAGTATGTACCAAGTATAAAATTTCATATTTCTTGGATTCGGGCACACTTCTTGGAGCAATACGCCATGGGGGCTTTATTCCCTGGGATGATGATGTAGACATTGCGATGACAAGGAGCAACTACGAGGCCTTTCAAAAGGTGGCAAAGAGAGAACTAAAAGATGGTATGGCGTTGCTTGTACCAACTGAGTTTGATGAAGGGAAAAGGTTTTTCGACTTTACACCGAGAGTAATCTATCAAAAGAGCAGGCGACGCAAAGAAGATACAGAGTCTGCCTTTTACGGGGAAAAACTCAATCATTTGTGGGTGGATATTTTTATTCTCGATGCTCTTCCAGATAAGAGATGGCAAGCTAAATTTGTGTTAGGAGCACAGAAGCTTCTCTACCTTTTTTCTATGGGGCACAGGAGAGAAATTGTATTAAGGAAGTATCCAATTGCATATCGACCAGTGATTTTTTTATTTTCTGGTGTAATTGGAAAAATATTGCCGATGCCATTCATTTTTAAGTTACAGTACCATTTGTCTTTGCTTTCTAATAAAAAGAAGACAAGGCGTCTTTATTACAGTAATTACCAACCTGATTTTATTGATATTACCTTGCAGAGAGAATGGGTGTCGACATTGGTCAATATTAAATTTGAAGATACGGAGCTTTCTGTACCTGATCACTATGAGGAAATATTGAGAGCTGTCTATGGCGACTATATGAAAATGCCGCCAAAAAATCAGAGAAAACCAACTCATGGCAGTACAGAAATAGAAATTTATGGATAAGAAAAAAATCATTTCCCTCGTTGTTTCAGTTTACAACGAGGAGGCGGCATTGGAAAGATTCTATGCAGTGACGAAGAAAGTATTGGATGGCCTCTCTTGGGATTATGAAATATTGTTTATCAATGATGGCAGTGTCGATTGTAGCAGGGAGATTATTGATAAAATTGCGGCGACGGACAAAAAGGTCAGAGCCATTCATTTTTCAAGAAATTTTGGGCATGAGGCAGCAATGATTGCGGGCATTGACTATGCAAGAGGGGATGCCTTAGTGTGTATGGATGCAGATTTACAGCATCCACCAAGTTGCTTACCAGAGATGGTTCGGCATTTTGATGAGGGCATGGATGTGATCAATATGGTGCGTATGAGCAATAAGTCAGCAGGAAAGGTAAAGAATATCACTTCTTCGGCCTTTTATGCCTTCATTAATATGATTAGTGATGCCAATCTAGTAAAGAATGCATCCGATTTTTTTGGTATTTCAAATCGAGCAGCTAATGTGCTGCGAAAAAATTACCGAGAAAAAATTCGCTTTTTGCGAGGATATGTACAAAATTTGGGATTTCACAAGATGAACATGGAGTATGTGGCGGCCGATCGAGTGGCGGGTGAGAGCAAATATTCGATTAAAAAGCTTTTTCGCTTTTCAATGAATACTATAATGTGCTTTTCAGATTTTCCACTTCGCCTGGGCATTTATGCGGGGCTGTTTGCCGCATTACTTGGCGTATTGATGACCATTTACACTATTGTTTCGTGGAAACAGGTAGGTACACCGAGTGGATATGCAACCACAATTGTGTTAATTTGTTTTATGTTTGCAGTATTATTTTTATTGGTCGGCATTATTGGGCAATATATTGCCATATTATTTAGTGAGTTAAAGGATCGACCAATTTATATTGTAGAAGATTGTATCAATTTTCAAGATCAAGAATAATCTTTTTTGCACTGTGCACGGAGGGAGTGACAGTGATGAAAACATTTGAGGCAATCGCAATCAGAATTTCTAATTTGAGCATAGAGCGTGATATCACGCTCTATGAACTATCTAAAGTCAGTGGCGTGGCTCAGACCACGATCAAGGACATTGTCTATGGGAGATCAAAAAATCCTGGTATCAAGAACATCGAAAGAATTGCCAATGGATTTGGAATGAGTGTGCGTGATTTTTTTGATGATGATCTTTTTATTTCCAAGTAAAATAAGAATATGAGTGAATAGTGCGGTGCAAGAAAAGATTGAAGATTTTCTGAAGTTTTTGAGTAAGTGCTATAAAAAATAGAAGATTTCTATTATAATGGCAAAAGCGTATATTATCAAAGATATGTGGAGGACTTTTGGAATGAGAAAAATACATATTTTGACATTGTCCATATTCTGTATAATGGCAACGGGGTGCAGTGCGATGCAAAAAGCAGAGACCACTGTGGCCGTTACAACGAGTGCTGCAGAAAAGAGCACAGCAGCTACAAAAGAGAAAGCAGTAGAAACAACAAGTGCAACTGTTCCAGAGACAGACCCTTCGGGTAATAAGATAGGGGAAACTTCAGCACCAACACCGAATGGAGGAGTAAATCCAGATTTTAGCAAGCAGACCAATGTCAATATTGACTGGGATCAGGTAAAGTCAGATACGGAGGATACCTTGAATAAAGATGATTATCCATTGGGATATTATCTGGATTATGCTGTTCATGAGGACACAAAGACCATTGAGCTGATTTGGCCACTTCTAAGGGAGGCAACGGTCAAAGATGCAGTACAATATGGAAGGGCATATATCAAAGCATTTAATGATGCTGCGAGAGTTCAGGATTTTTCTATTGCCCCATCCTCAGATACCAGCTATGGTGGACTTTGGGATAAATATACGATTAAATTGCAGGTATATAAAAATCAAGATATTATGAATCCAGAAAATTACTATGTGGATCAAACCATACCTGCAGGAAGTAATGAGAAGGTACAAGCAAAGAAATAGGAGATTAGAAAGATGAAATTAAAGAAGTTATTGGCAGTGGCATTGACTGTAGTGGCTGTGAGCGCATTATCATTCCCAGTGTTTGCACAGGGTTATGTCGCAGCAGGTCCAGGGGCAGGAAGATTTGGTGGCGATGAGATGATGATGTTGTCCAATCAAACCGATAGTCAGATGATGAGTTATGTGATTACCACAAGAAAGGGCGATCTCATTGTCATTGATGGTGGGGTTCCAGGTGATGCACCCCATCTTCGAGATGTCATCAATAAAAAGGGTGGACATGTCAAGGCTTGGTTTATTAGCCATCCCCACAGTGACCATGTTGGAGCTTTGACACAAATGCTTGAAGAGGGACTCAATGGCATTACCATTGATGCCGTCTACTACAATTATACAGACATTAGTTTCTACAAGAAGAATGAGGCATACCGTGCGGATATGGTACAAAGGTCAGCGAATGCATTGACCAAACTTGACCCATCAGCTCTTCGAATGACACATAAAGGTCAAGAAATTGATATTGATGATATTAAAGTCAAGGTATTAAATGACCCATATTTATTTGAAAATAATGCCATCAATAATTCTTCTGTGGCCTATCGCTTCCAGATGGGATTAAAGCGAGTGCTCTTCCTTGGCGATATGGGACCAGAGGCAGGTGAAAAGTTATTGAGCGATGTCGGGGCAGGAGAGTTAAAGGCCGACTATGTGCAAATGGCTCATCATGGCGAATATGGTGTCAATAAGGATGTCTATCAGGCGATTGCACCAAGTGTTGCCCTTTGGAACGCACCAGAATGGCTCTATGATGACAATAATGGTGGCGGAGTTGGAAGTGGTCCTTGGGGAACATTGGAGACCCGTCAGTGGATGAAGGACTTGGGGGTAAAGGAGAACTTTGTCATTAAGGATGGAGATCAAATTATTAAATAATGGGAAAAAGAGATGTTAATCAGTTGGTATGTATGTCTGTTTATACTCTATAGTTTTTTGGGATGGATTTATGAGACATTGTTTTGCATTATCACAAGTCGACACTGGTCCAATCGAGGCTTTTTGTATGGACCGATTTGTCCGATTTATGGAGCAGGTGTTGTGCTGTTGACTTTGTTGGTTCGCTTTGCACATCACCGAGGGATGACATTGAGTGCAGTCAGCATTTTTATGGTTTCTGTGATTGGAAGTGCTCTATTGGAGTATGTAACAAGCTATGTGCTGGAAGAGGTCTTTCATGCGACATGGTGGGATTACAGTCATCTTCCACTCAATTTCAATGGAAGGATTAGTCTATTTACTAGTCTTGGCTTTGGAGTTGGGGGAATTTTCGTTTATTATTTCTTAATACCATTTGCGGAACACATACTCAATGCCCTTCATCCACTGGGGGTGGAGGGGATGTCCCTAGTGTTTGTGGGAATTTTTTCAGCTGATTTGACATTGACGATTACTGCACTGGTTGACTTTAATGAAAAACTGATGTATGTGGAAGATAGTTTCAATAAGAATATGGAATTGATTATAGAAAATGCAATCAGGAGTATGAATCATCTGAGAAGAGGTTCATTGGCTAGAATACGCTTGTTTCGGTATCGGAATAAAACCATATCCGATAATATTCGAAATATTTTGGAGCGTGTAAAGCGAAATTGAGTGAGAACTGATTATTGCTATTCTGTGATGAGTGTGATATTATAAACAATATCTAAAATATTTGTGAACACTTTAGGAAGAGAAAAAGGGAGTCTGTTCCTAAGGTGTTTGCTGTGTTTTTGGAAACGACTTAAGAGATTGGAGGTTATTATGGCAGACAATAACGAAAAGACCGGTCTTTGGCTGGGGGGAATGCCATGGTTACAGGCAATTGTTGCTATTATTTTATGTGCAATTCCAATGTATTTTGGGTTTGCTACAGGAACATTGCTGGGCATCTTGGCTAGCTGTATAGCATTAGCTGTTGTATTTAACGAGATCGGTGAGCGTGTTCCAATCTGGAATACTTACATCGGTGGTGGTCTTTTGGCTACATTCTTTGGTGTTGCGATTATGAAGCAATTTAACTTGATTCCAGAAAAGGTATTGACAAATATCACTATATGGATTTCAGGTGACAATATTCCAGTAGATGGAATTGATAAGGGAATCCCTTCAATCGGTACAAACTTCCTTGAGGTATTTATTGTACTTTTGATTGTAGGATCTGTACTTGCACTGGAGAGAGATATTCTTCTTCGCTCATTTGCAGGATATGTTCCAGCCATTCTTGGAGGACTCTTTGTAGCAATGCTTTTTGGTATTGTGTGTGGAGCAATTTTCGGCATTAAGCCAGCAGATACTATTATCAAGTACACACTTCCAATTATGGGTGGTGGAAATGGTGCGGGTGCCGTTCCACTGAGTCAGATTTATGAACAAATTACAGGAGATTCCGCAGCAAATTATTATTCATTTGCAATTATTGTTTTGACCATTGCTAACCTCTTCTGTATTATTGCTTCAGCTGGCTTAAATGCCCTTGGTCAGAGGATTCCAGCTTTGACTGGTGATAAGAAGACTTTGATCAGAAAGGGTGGCACCATTACTCGTGACGATACAAAGGTAAAAGTGACAACTGATGATTTGATGGGGGCTGTGCTATTAGCATGTGCTTGCTATAGCTTTGGTCTTTTGATGTCAAAGAGAATTCTTCCAAAGATTCTTGGTGCACCAATTCATCAGTATGCGTACATGATCGTATTTGTTGTTATTCTTGCCGCAAGTGGTCTCATTCCAGCAAGTGTTCGTGCAGGTGCAAAGAGATTGCAGGCCTTTATGTCTGGTGGTATGGCCATCGTCATTATGGTTGGTATGGGTGCTGACTTTAATATTGGCGAGTTGTTTAGAGCAGTTGCTCCACAAAACATCATTATGGCATTGATTATCGTCATTGGTGCGATCATTGGTTCAGGATTTGTTGGCTACTTGGTAGGTTTCTATCCAATTGATGCAGCAATTACTGCAGGTCTTTGCATGGCCAACAGAGGTGGTTCAGGTGACCTTGCTTGTCTTGGTGCCGCTGACCGTATGGAGCTGATGGCTTATTCACAGCTTTCATCAAGACTTGGTGGAGGAATTGTATTGATTGTTGGATCATTCATTTTCTCATTCTTCTTATAATTTTTAATTTAAGAAAAATTTTGAAAAGAACGCTTATCCCTGAGCGTTCTTTTCTTCTATTTATTTAGTGAGGAGGCTCTATGGTAGCTTATTTTAAATGGATCAATAATTTGGCAATGGCAATCGGTGCAATTCTTGGAGGAGCATTGATTGCTATTTTATATAAAGGACAGATTTTGGGTTCGGATTTCACAAAAGGTGTATATTTTGCACTAGGTGTAATTGTCGGTGTCATCATTGGTCGAACAGTTTCGTCCATTTATGCGAACAAACGACTTCAAAAAATTTACGCTTTGTTGTATACTGAATGTGACCCCGAGCGATTTATTAAGGAATTCACGTCATTAAATGAGCGAGTACCAAAGGATATTGCAGAATATATGGTGGGTAGAGCTCATCTAGCTTTTGCTTGGGAGGCATTGGGAGACTTTGATAAGGCGCTTGAGATGGTCGGAAATATTGACCCGACAGAATTAAAACTTCATATGTTAAATACATCATCATTGATCACCAATCGAAGAGTGACACTGTATATTCTGATGGGAGATTATGAAAAAGCCAAGGAACAGGTAGAGGCATTGAAGGCACTAGAAGAAGTTGCAAAAAAGCGTTCGACTACATTGGCGAAGAACTTGGAGCAATGCATCAGGCTAAACAATGCACGCATTGCTGCGGCGACAGAAGAAAATACAGATGTTGCCTATCTGGAAGAGGAGATTGCATTGGCTGGAAATGCTATTTACAAGAAGGAAATTCAATTGGCTCTTGCCCAATTCTTTGAGAGAACTGGACAGGAACAAAGGGCAGCCGCTCTGTTTGTAGATATCTTGAAGGATAAGAGGGGATTGTATACAGAGAGAGTTGCACAGGGAAAAAAGTAAAAAGCCTATGTACATGTAAGGAGGAAGAAATGGAAATTAAGAAACCTGCTACTGCAGGCACACTAGAATCTAGTGACTGCATGGTAACTGTTGAGCCAGGCAATGGTAAGATTGAGTTTTCTCTGGAGAGTGTAGTTGCTCACCAATTTGGAAATCAGATGAGAAAGGTGACATTGGAGACATTGGCCAATCTCGGTGTGGACAATGTGAAGATTTCTATTGTAGACAAGGGCGCTCTTGATTGCACATTGAAGGCAAGAGTGGAGTGTGCTGTATTCCGTTCAGTTGATCAGACTGACAATCTACCATGGGGAGGAGCAATCAAATGATAAATCCAAATAAAAAGCGTCTCAGAAGAAGTATGATGTTCTTGAATGCACAGAAGCCATCATTAATTAAGGATCCATATATTTACAAGGCTGATTCTTTAATGCTTGACCTCGAGGATGCAGTTGCAGCAAACCAAAAGGATTCTGCACGATTTTCACTCTATCATGCATTGACAACCATCGACTACAGAGGAAGTGAGAAGGTTGTTCGTATCAATGGTTTAGACACTGATCTTTGGAAGGAAGATATTCGTTGTTGTGTAGCGGGTGGTGCAGAAGTTATTCGTATCCCAAAGACCGAAGATGCTGGAATGGTAAAGGCTGTGGAAGATGAGATTATTAAGGCCGAGAAAGAGTTTCATCGCCCTGAAGGTTTTACTTTAATTATGTCGGCACTTGAATCAGCAAAAGGTGTTATGAATGCCTATGAAGTTTGCACATCTTCAGAGAGAATGATTGGTGTTGCTCTTTCGGGTGGTGATTATACAAAGGATTTGCAGACAAGAATTACAGGTACTGGCGTAGAGCTTATGGGAGCTAGACAGCATATGATTATTGCTGCAAGAGCAGCAGGTGTACAGTGCTTTGATACAGTTTGGACAAATCTTGATGATATGGAGGGATTTAAAAATGATGTACAGACCATCTTTATGATGGGATTTGATGGAAAGTCATGTATCAACCCTCGTCAGATTGATGTTGTACACAAGATCTTTACGCCAACACAAAAGGATATTATCTTTGCAGAGAAGGTAATCAAGGAGATTGATTCAAAGAAGGCTTTAGGTATCGGTGTATTTACAGTAGATGGCAAGATGATCGATATCGCATTTTATGATGGTGCAGTGAGAACGATTAATATGGCAAAGGCTGCTGGTGTATACAAGGGGGATTTATAAAATGATTAATGCAGTAGGTAGAGATATTCCTGAGGAGATCTTAAAGCAGACAGGTAAAGATGTATTCAAAGGTTCACATACATTTGACGGACATGAGTTTAAGAAGGATGGTCCAAAGGCAAAGTGTGTGATCAATTCTAATGGCTCTAAGTTGGTTGATAGCATCGCTGAAGTCTTGAAAAAATGTGAGATTAAGGACGGCATGACGATCAGTTTCCACCATCACTTTAGAAATGGTGATAAAGTCTTAAATATGGTGATGGAGGAGATTCACAAGATGGGAATCAAGGACTTGACTATTTGTGCAAGTTCACTTGGTTCACAGAATGATCCCATCGTCTATATGATTGAGGATGGAACAATTACCAATATCCAGTCATCTGGTGTTCGTGGTGGCATTGGAGAGGCCATTTCAAATGGTAAGTTGAAGGGTCTTGCCATTATGCGTTCTCACGGTGGTAGAGTTCGTGCCATTGAGAGCGGTGAAACTCATGTCAATATCGCATTTGTTGGAGCACCAACGGCAGATGAGTATGGTAACCTAAATGCCAATGGTGGAAAGGCAAATTGTGGTGTACTTTCTTACTCCGCAGTAGATGCTCAATTTGCAGATCGTGTGGTGGCAATTACGGACACTTTAGTTCCATTTCCAAATTTGCCAGCACAGATCACACAGACCTATGTAGATTATGTTGTGGTCGTAGATGAGATTGGTGATCCAAAAAAGATTGCCACAGGTGCGGCAAAGCCAACCACAGATCAGAGAAAGTTATTGATGGCAAAGTATTGTACTGATTTTGTTGTATGCACACCTTACTTTAAGGAGGGATTTTCTTATCAGACAGGTGTCGGCGGTGCTTCGATTGCTTCTACTATTTCTCTTGCAGAGGTAATGAGAGAGCGAGGAATTCATATGAGCTTTGGTGTCGGTGGCTTGACAAAGCCAATGTGTGATCTTCTCGATGAGGGACTTGCAAGATGTCTTGTCGATACACAGGATTTTGATGAGGATGCGATCACCAATATTCAGACGAATCGCAATCACTACTATATTACTGCTGGTGAGTATGCTAACCCATTTAACAAGGGGGGCCTATGTCAACAAGCTTGATTTTGTCATTCTTGCTGCGTTAGAAGTGGATACAAAGTTTAATTGCAATGTAGTTGTTGGATCAGATGGTGTGATTACTGGTGCACAGGGCGGACATCCAGATACAGCTGCTGGTGCAAAATGTACCATTGTGATTGCTCCAATTTTGCAGGGCAGAATTCCAACTATTTGTACAGATGTTACAACGGTTACAACTCCAGGTGAGGATGTCGATGTTGTTGTCACTGATTATGGTATTGCCATCAATCCAAAGAGACAGGATCTTATTGAAGCAACAAAGGATTCGGGTCTTCCATTTAAGACAATTGAGGAACTTAGAGATATTGCCTATTCTATTTCTGGAGAGCCTGAAAAAGTTCAATTTGGTGATAGAGTTGTTGGCATTATTGAGGCAAGAGATGGAAGCATTATGGATGTTGTTCGTCAGATTAAGCCTTTTCAATTTGAAGACTAAGATTGCATAAATAAAAGAGCCCAGACTGGTTGAGGCCAGCTGGGTTTTTTTGCATATAAGGGGAGGGCATATGAAGATAATCGTCGTTGGCTGCGGAAAAATTGGAAGAAAGATTACAGAGCAGCTGAGCTTTGAGGGGCATGATGTTGTAGTAATTGATAGCAACAATGCTGTGGTACAGGATGTTTCAGATGATTTTGATGTTATGGGTGTGGTGGGCAATGGTGCAAGTTACTCTGTGCAGATGGAGGCGGGCATTGAGGAGGCCAATCTCTTAATTGCAGCAACAGATTCCGATGAAGTGAATTTACTCTGTTGTATGATTGCAAAGAAGGCAGGTAATTGTTCTACCATTGCCAGAGTAAGAAACCCAGTGTATAGTAGTGAGATTGATTTTATTAAGGAGGAACTTGGTCTTGCAATGACTATCAATCCTGAGTTTGCTGCAGCACAGGAAATTGCTAGAATTTTGCGTTTTCCTTCCGCCATTAAAATCGATACTTTTTCAAAGGGAAGAATTGAGATTTTGGAATTTAAGGTGCCAAATGGATCAATTTTAGAAAATGAGACATTGATTGAAGTGGCCAAGAAGACGACAAATGATATCTTGGTCTGCACGGTAAAGAGAGGGGATAAAGTTCGGATACCAAATGGAAATTTTGTCCTGCGTGCAGGCGATATGATTGGCATCGTGGCATCGCCAGAGAATTCAAAGCTTTTTTTCAAAAAAGTCGGATTGGATACTCATCAAGTGAAGGACACGATGATTATTGGCGGAGGATCCATTGCCTATTATCTTGCACAGCAATTGATAAAAATGGGTATTGGCATTAAAATTGTGGAAAAGGATTTAAAGCGATGTGAGACGCTCAGCGAAAAGTTGCCAAGTGCAGTGATTATCAATGGAGATGCAACAGATGAAAATATTCTGATTGAGGAGGGCATTGATACCTGCAATTCCTTCGTTTCATTGACAGGTATTGATGAATCTAATGTGTTTTTAAGTCTATTTGCCAAGAGCCGAAATAAGGCAAAGACAATAACTAAAATCAATCGAATTTCCTTTGGAACGGTGATCAAAGGGCTGGAACTTGACAGTGTTATTTCACCAAAGATCATTACTTCTGAGCGCATTGTGCGCTATGTTCGTGCAATGCAAAATGGTATCGGCAGCAATGTGGAGACATTGTATCGAATTGTGGATAATCAGGTGGAGGCATTGGAATTTAAAATTCACAGCGATGCATCTGTAGTGGGGGTTGCTCTTGAGGACTTGAACCTAAAAGATAATGTGTTGATTGCCTGCATCAATCATCATGGTGTCATTACTATTCCAAATGGTAAGAGCGTCATTGGGGTTGGTGATACCGTCATTGTGGTGACAACGCATACAGGACTCAAAGACATTCGGGATATCTTAAAGGAGGCATAGCGTGAATTATTCAATTATTGTCTATATTCTTGGGTGGATTTTAAAATTGGAGGGAGCATTTATGCTACTGCCATGCATTGTTGCCGTGATTTATCGAGAAAAGGCGGGATTTTCGTTTTTGTTTGTCGCAGCGATTTGCCTTGCCCTTGGTTTTGCAACAAGTATAAAGAGACCGAAAAATCCAAATATGTTTGCACGTGAGGGATTTGTCACGGTGGCACTCAGTTGGATTGTGCTCAGTGCTTTTGGTGCCTTACCGTTTGTCATCAATGGAGATATTCCGAATTACATCGATGCAATGTTTGAGATGGTTTCTGGATTTACTACGACAGGTGCAAGTATCTTGCATGAAGTTGAGGTGCTCAATAAATGTAGTCTGTTTTGGAGAAGTTTTTCTCACTGGATTGGTGGAATGGGTGTGATTGTGTTTATGCTTGCAATTTTGCCAATGACCAATGGCTCAACCATGCACTTGATGCGTGCGGAGAGCCCAGGACCAAGTGTAGGAAAATTAGTTCCTAAGATTAGAGATACCGCCCTAATCTTATATAAGATTTATTTGGTGATGACGGTCATTGAATTTATTTGTCTGGTGACTGCCCGTATGCCAGTGTTTGATTCGATGCTAATCACTTTTGGATCAGCAGGAACAGGTGGTTTTGGTATTAAAAATGATAGTATAGGAAGTTACTCCACGCTTCAGCAGTCGATAGTCACCATTTCTATGATTTTATTTGGTGTTAACTTTAATGCCTACTACTACTTACTTGGAAAGCACAAAAAAGATGCATTCAAAATGGAAGAAGTTCGTTGGTACTTTATCATTATTGCGGCATCAATTATTGTCATTTCCATCAATATTCGAAATTATTTTGATAGCTTTTTTATGGCCTTTCATCAGGCTGCCTTTCAAGTGGGATCAATTATTACAACGACAGGATATGGAACAACGGATTTTGACTTGTGGCCGCAGCTTTCGAGATCAATCTTAGTGATTCTCATGTTTATTGGAGCCTGTGCAGGAAGTACAGGTGGAGGATTGAAGGTTTCAAGACTATTAATTTTATTTAAGTCAGTAAAACAGGATATGCTCAAATTTGTCCATCCAAGAAGTGTCAAGGTGATGCGATTTGACGGAAAGGCCGTGGACAAGGAATTGATTCGTGGTGTGAGTGCATTTTTTGTGACTTATATCTTAATCTTTGGCATTTCAGCAATGGTGATCAGCCTAGATGGCAATGATCTTGTCACAAATTTTACTGCAGTGGCGGCAACATTTAATAATATTGGACCAGGTCTGGCTATGGTCGGTCCAACAGCAAACTTTGATGTCTTCTCCTATTTCTCAAAAATTATTTTAATTTTTGATATGCTGGCTGGAAGACTGGAGCTGTATCCAATTTTAATTTTATTTGTTCCAAGCATTTGGAAGAGAAGTCGAAATCATAAGGAATAGATAGGGGAGGTTTCTCAGGTTAATACTTGAGAGGCCTTCCTTTATTTTAGGCAAAATGACCTTGATAAAAAATGGTGTAATTATGATACCAGCAAAGAAATTGTAATGATTATTAAAATAATGATTGAGAATTACAACATAAAAAGACAGATAATAATACAAATAAATCCGTTATTTTTTGTGAATATAGGATTGTCTTATTATAATCAATGCTTTTTTATGTGCTCGTTTATGTTATAATAAAATTCAATGAGATTGATGGAAAGGATTTACTTTATGAAGTTAATTGAAACAATTCATGCTGTGGGACAGGTATTATGCCAAGATATGACACAAATTATCCCAGGTGAATTTAAGGGCGCACGCTTTAAAAAGGGACATATTGTGACAGAAGAAGACATACCTGTACTCTTGTCTATGGGCAAGGAGCATCTCTATGTGTGGGAAAAGGATGAAAATCTCTATCATGAGGATGAAGCAGCAGAAATTTTGTATGAGATTTGTGCCAGTGAATTTATGGATAAATCCGAGGTCCGCGAGGGAAAGATTGAGGCAAGAGCACAGATTGATGGGCTTTTAAAGTTAGATAAGAAATTGTTAAAAGAAGTCAATTCCTTTGGAGAGATGATGATTGCGACAAGATATAACAATCTTCCTGTAAAAAAGGGAGAGAAGCTGTGTGGAACGAGAATTATTCCTCTTGTGATTGAAAAAGAGAAGATGCACAGAGTCGTAGAGCTTGTCGCAGGGAGAAAAATACTTCGCCTGTTGCCATATAAAAAATTCAAAGTTGGTCTAGTGACTACAGGAAATGAAGTTTTTCAGGGCTTGATTGAGGATAAGTTTGGACCAGTGATTCGAAGAAAAGTTTCGGAATATGGTTCAACAGTGATAAGACAGATTATTGTCGATGATAATTCAGATCACACCAAGGAGGCCGTCGAGGAATTAATTGATGAAGGTGTCGATATGGTACTTTGTAGTGGTGGAATGAGTGTTGACCCAGATGATCGGACTCCACTAGCTATTCAAAGTACAGGGGCAAGAATTGTTAGCTATGGTTCGCCCGTACTTCCAGGGGCGATGTTTTTATTGTCCTATTTAAAAAAGGGAGAGAAGACGATTCCTATTCTTGGCTTGCCAGGATGTGTGATGTATTCGAGAAGAACGATTTTTGATTTGGTGTTGCCTAGAATTTTGGCTGAAGATGAAATTTTAGCAGAGGAACTGGCTGAACTTGGTGAAGGCGGACTGTGTATGAATTGTGATGTCTGCACTTATCCACATTGTGAATTTGGAAAGGGGTGGTGATGTGGCATTAAATCATTTTGACAATGAGGGAAGAGCAATTATGGTCGATGTTGGTGCAAAGGATGATACAGAGCGCATTGCCGTCACCCATGGCTTTATTTCAATGAATCGAGAGGTCTTTGAAGTTGTCAAAAGTGGAAGTGCAAAGAAGGGAGATGTGCTTGGTGTGGCAAGGGTGGCTGGAATTATGGCCGTCAAAAAAACAGCAGATCTCATTCCTCTTTGTCATACTTTGCTATTAAATCATTCCAGCATAGAATTTGATTTAGATGAAAAAAAGTGTCAGATTGAGGCAATTTGTACCGTCAAAACCAAGGGAAAGACGGGCGTGGAGATGGAGGCCTTGACAGGAACAAGTGTGGCACTTTTGACCATCTATGATATGTGCAAGGCCATGGACAGAGGAATGGTCATTTCTGGGATTGAGTTATTAAAGAAGGATGGTGGGAAGAGCGGTCTCTATGAGAGATAGATTTCAAAGAGAAATTGATTATATTCGTATTTCTGTGACAGATAAATGCAATTTTCGCTGTCGCTATTGTATGCCAGAAGAAGGGGTAGAGACAATTCCGCACAGCGAAGTTCTTAGTTTTGAAGAGATTGTGCGAGTGGTTTCGGTGTTGAGTGAACTTGGCATAAAGAAGGTAAAGATTACAGGGGGAGAGCCTCTTGTTCGAAGGGATATTTGCACATTGATTCAAAAGATTGCCAAAATTTCAGGTATTGAAGATATTACGCTGACAACCAATGGATTTTTGTTGGGAGAGATGGCAGAACAATTAAAGAGAGCAGGAATTCGTACCATTAATGTCAGCGTTGACACCCTAAACCGAAGGGAATTTGCGGATATTTGCAGAAGAGATGGGCTTGATCAAGTGTTAGATAGTATTGAAAGGGCAAAAAACTTGGGATTAGAGATTCGTATCAATACGACGGTGAGTGAGGAGAGCAATTTAGAAGAATTGTTTGAATTACTTGAATATTTTGTAAATCGGGATATACCCGTGCGATTTATTGAGTTGATGCCGATTGGGTGCGGGCATGGCAGCAGAGTAAAAAATCAGGATTTACAGAAGATGTTAAAGAAAAGGTATCCTGATTTTGTAAGAAGTAACTTTTCAGGAAATGGACCAGCTGTCTACTATACTTTTGGCAAAAATAAGAAAGTGGGATTTATTAGTGCAGTGCACAATAAGTTCTGTGAAAGCTGTAATCGCATTCGCCTAAGTTGTGATGGGAAGATCAAGCCTTGTCTAGCTAGCAGTCTTAGCTATGATATCAAAGCAGTGCTAAGAAGTGGGGGCGATGACAAAAAATTAAAAGAGTCACTTGAACAGGCCATTTTTTACAAGCCATTGGAGCATCATTTTGGCAAGGAAAAAAGTGGATGTATAAAAAATACAATGAATCAAATCGGAGGTTAAGATGGGCGAAGTAATGGGAATATGTATCAGTAAAAAGCGAGGTACAGCCAAAGTAGAGGTTGAGGAAGCGAATCTTATCAAAGACTTTGGCATTGAACATGATGCTCATGCGGGAAATTGGCATCGCCAAGTGAGTTTGCTTTCCTTTGAGACAAGAGAGGCATTTAAGGCCCGTGGGGCAGAGATTGATGATGGTGCATTTGGTGAAAATATCATTGTCAGTGGCATTGATTTAATCCATCTTCCTGTGGGCACTCAAATAAAATCAGGCGATGTATTGCTTGAGGTCACACAGATTGGCAAGGAGTGTCATTCACACTGTGAGATTTATCACCGCATGGGTGAGTGCATTATGCCAACTAATGGGATATTTACAAGAGTACTTCATGGTGGAAAATTAAAGAAGGGAGATCAAATCAAGGTATGTACAGAGTAGGAATTGTCACCTTGAGCGACAAGGGAGCAAGTGGGCAAAGAGAAGATGCATCGGGTCCACTGATTAAAGATTTGTTGCCAAAAGATCAATATGAAGTCATCAGGTATGTCTTACTTCCTGACGATAAGGAAGAGTTAAAAAAGGAGTTGATCGATATGGCAGATCATCTCAAGTTAGACCTTGTACTTACTACAGGAGGAACAGGATTTTCGCCCAGAGATATTACACCGGAGGCAACAAGAGAAGTTGCTGACCGCTTGGCTGAGGGCATTGCACAGGCCATTCGAAATTACAGTATGAGTATTACAAAGCGTGCGATGTTATCGAGGGCGACCAGTGTTATTCGAAAGAATACACTCATCATTAATATGCCAGGTAGTCCAAAGGCAGTGCGTGAGGAATTGGAGTTTATTTTAGATACTTTACCACATGGACTCGATGTGCTACAGGGAAATGTCAATGATTGTGCAAGAAAGTAAGGAAGGGAGACAAAAGAAAATGAAAAGATGGAAATTGGTCTTGATAGCAATAGTAGCGGTAGGTGCAACAACCGCTTTGGTGGCCTGTGCAGGAAAAGCAGGAAAGGACAAGGCTGAAAAGTCAGAAACATCAGCAGCATCGACCAATGCAGGAGCTTCTAATGCGAAGGGGCAGTTGACCTTGGGAGCAGCGGCATCGCTGGAGAAGGTATTTAGTGATAAAATTATTCCGATGTTTAATGAGAAGTACCCAGACATTAAAGTGACAGGAACTTATGATAGTTCAGGAAAGATTCAGGCACAAATTGAGGAAGGTGCAAAGATCGATGTTTTCTTTTCAGCAGCTACGAAACAGATGGATGAACTAGATGAGAAGGGCTTAATGGATACGGCCTCTATTCATCCAATGCTTGAGAATAAGCTGGTGATGATTGCAGCCAAGGACAAGGCAGAGCAATTTACCAGTTTTGAGCAAATTGCTAATGCAAAGAAAGTGGCCATTGGAGATCCAAAGAGTGTGCCAGCGGGAGCCTATGCAAAGGAAGTTTTAGAGAGCATGGAGATTTGGGATGCTGTGCAGGACAAATTAAGTCTTGGCAGCAATGTCACCGAAGTGCTCAATTGGGTTGCTGATGGCAGTGCAAGTGTAGGTCTTGTCTATGTAACTGATGCAAAAAAATTGGCAGATAAGGTTTCCGTAATTGAAGAGGCTCCAGAGGGAACATTAAAGGAAAAAATTGTTTATCCAATTGGTATCGTGAAGAATTCAGATAATGCTGCTGCTGCAAAAATATTTGTTGACTTCTTGAAGACGGATGCAGTAAAGCAGGTATTTGTAGAAAGTGGATTTACTGTAGAATAGGGGATCGTATGGATTTTCGTCCGATTTTTGTATCATTAAAAACGGCATCCATTTCTATTGTCTGTACATTCTTTTTGGGAATTGCTTTGGCTGCCTGGGTGACAACCATTCAATCTAAGAAAAAAAAGGCAATGATCGATGGAATATTGACATTGCCTATGGTTCTGCCACCGACGGTGGCAGGATTTTTTCTTTTATACCTTTTTGGTGCAAAGAGGCCAATTGGAAAAATTTTTGAGAAAATATTTGGTATGCCGATTGTATTTTCTTTTGGTGCGACCGTCATTGCAGCTGTGGCCATTTCTCTCCCACTGATGTATCGCTCAGCAAGGGGGGCAATCGAACAGGTAGACAGAGAAGTAGTTCTTGCAGCACGGACACTGGGACTTTCGGAGCAAATGATTTTTTGGAAAATTATTTTGCCCATGGCAAGACCAGGCATTTTGTCAGGAGGGATACTTGCCTTTACCAGAGGGCTTGGAGAATTTGGTGCAACCACAATGATTGCGGGAAATATCGCAGGAAAGACAAGAACTTTGCCTCTGGCGATCTATTCGGCCGTGGCAGCAGGCGATATGAAAGAGGCAGGAGATTATGTCCTAATTTTAGTTGTCTTTTCCTTTTTTGCCGTGATGTGCATTGATGTCTTGGGAGGAAAGAAGTAATGGCATTGTTTGTGGATATCACAAAGAAATTGGAACATTTTACATTGCAAGTTCAGATGTCGACAAAAAATATAGGTGTGGTGGGGATACTCGGAGCATCGGGATGTGGAAAGAGTATGACACTTCGCTGTATTGCGGGCATTGAAATACCAGACAGCGGAAAGATTATTTTGAATGGAAGAGTTTTGTATGACAGTGAAAAGAAAATTTGTCTTCCACCACAAAAGAGGAAAGTTGGTTATCTCTTTCAGCAATATGCACTATTCCCTCACATGACAGTGAGAGAAAATTTAGAGATTGTCGCCGGGGTCGCAAAGACAGAAAATGAGATTGCAAAATATTTGGCACTACTTCATATTGAAGAAATTGTAGACAGTTATCCCGAAAGATTGTCTGGAGGGCAAAAACAGAGAGTGGCGATGGCAAGAATGCTATTGACAAAACCAGAACTTGTCCTTCTCGATGAACCATTTTCTGCACTGGATAATTATTTAAAGGAAAGCTTGGAATTAGAGATTATGCAACTATTTCAGAAACTTTCTGTAGAATCTATTATGGTGACACACAGTAGGGAGGAAGCTTATCGCATATGCAGTTATCTTTTTGTTTTTGAACGCGGGCAAGTTTCTAGGGAGGGAGAAACGACAGAAGTATTTCAAGATCCAAAGACCGTGGCAGCAGCAAAATTGACAGGTTGCAAAAATATTTTTTCAATCAAAAAAAAGAGTGAAAAATTTATGGATATTTCTGAAATTAATATGTGTTTCAATTTTGTGGGGGACATTCCAAAAGACATCCGTTATGTGGGGATTCGAGCCCATGATTTGTGCTTTAGAGAAGGCGAAGGAGAGAATAATTTACTTGTAAAAAGCGTAAAGTTTTTAGAGGATCCCTTTGAGCAAATCGCGATTATCAATGATAAGATATGGTTAAAATGTGCAAAGAGTGAGAATATCTTGAAAAAGATAGAAGAAGGACAGAGATTGCATTTTCCACCACAGAAGTTGATGCTCCTAAAGTGATGCTGTTGACTTCTTATTTTTCTTATATTAGAATTCGAAAATAGAGATAAATGGCTAGGTTGTAGAGGAGGAGAACATGGAGAGTGGATTCGAAAATGCCATAGAGCAATTTAGAGAGTTGCTCAGCGAGCAATGTGCAAGGGCAGTGAAGTTGGCCGAGGAAAAAGATGGTGTAGATTTTTCTTCAAAGAAGGAGATTGTGATCGGTGTAGTGGATGGCGATGGCATTGGACCAGTGATTATGAAAGAAGCAAGAAATCTTTTGCAAGAACTTTTAAGAGATGAAATTGCAAGTGGAAAAGTTCGATTGAAAGATATTGAGGGATTGACTGTAGAAAATCGCCTAGAAAAGGGGCAATCTATTCCAGATGATGTGCTTGAAGAGTTAAAATCTTGTGATGTGATCTTGAAAGGGCCAACAACAACGCCAAATGGTGGAACTTTGGAAAGTGCCAATGTGACTTTGAGAAGAGAGCTTGATTTATTTGCGAATGTTCGCCCAGTCTGTGTGCCATCACAGGAAATTGATTGGATCTTTTTTAGAGAAAACACAGAGGGAGAGTATGTGCTTGGATCAAGGGGAATTCATGTAGATCTTGGGGATACCAGTCTTTCTATGGACTTTAAGGTGACTTCAGAATATGGAACAAAAAGAATTGCAAGATCAGCCTTTGAATATGCAAGGCAAAATCATAAAAAGCATGTAGCCATTGTGACGAAGGCCAATATTATGAAAAAGACGGATGGTGAGTTTTCTCGCATCTGCCATGAGATGGCCAAGGAGTATCCAGAACTTGAAGTTGGAGAGTGGTATGTGGATATTATGACAGCAAATCTTCTCAATGAAAATATTCGTAAAAATTTTGAGGTCTTTATATTGCCAAATCTCTATGGAGATATTATTACGGATGAGGCTGCACAGATACAAGGAGGAGTGGGAACGGCAGGGTCTGCCAATATTGGTTCAAAGTATGCAATGTTTGAGGCCATCCATGGCTCTGCACCGAGAATGGTGGAGGAGGGACTTGCCGACTATGCAAACCCTTCCAGCGTCTTTAAGGCCACGGAGATGATGCTTGGCCATATTGGTCTAGAGAAAAAAGCAAAAGTATTGGCAAGAGCATTAAAGATTTGTGCGGAAGAAGAGAAAAAAGTGGTTGTCGATGGAACAAAAAATGGGGCAACAGCCCATGAATTTGGAACTTATGTATTGGAAACGATAAAAAGAATGGAATAGCATTGGAAAATATAGGCTGTAAAAAACTCTGGTTTTTTGCGGCCTTATTTTGGAGGTAAAAGATGAATGAGAGAATGAAAGAAATTTTGGTAGAGGTGGAAAAAGATCCAAGAAATCGTGATTATACAGAAAGAGGAATTTATCCCATTGTACAAATAAGTGAAAATGCAAAGATTTTAATTGTTGGTCAAGCTCCAGGAAGAATTGTAGAGGAGACAAAAATTCCATTTAATGATAAGTCAGGCGACACGCTTCGCTCATGGTTGGGAATGACAAGAGAAGTTTTTTATTCAGAAAAGATGGCCATTATGCCTATGGATTTTTATTATCCTGGAAAGGGAAAGAGTGGGGATCTTCCGCCAAGGAAGTTTATGGCTGAGTACCACGAGCGACTCTTGGCGGAAATGAAAACGATTGAGCTGACAATTCTTGTCGGGAAGTATGCACAGGATCATTACCTTGGAAAGAGCAGAAAAAACTTAACAGAGGTGGTCAAAAACTATCAAGATTATCTGCCAAAGTATTTTCCTATTGTCCATCCAAGTCCATTGAATATTCGTTGGCAGAAGAAAAATCCTTGGTTTATTGAGGAGGTTGTGCCAAAATTAAAGGAGAAAGTGGAACAAATTCTATAGTTTTTTGGTTATTTCGACTAGTTGATCCACGACAAAATTCACTTCTTCAAGTGTATTGGAGGCATCGAGAGAAAGACGCAAGGAACTGTGGGCAAGCTCATGGGAAAGTCCAAGGGAAAGCAGTACATGAGATGGATCAATAGAACCCGATGCACAGGCTGAACCACTCGAAGCACAGATGCCTCTTTGGTCGAGCATAATCAGCAATAGCTCTCCATCTGCATTGGGAATGGTTACATTCACATTGCCTGGAAGACGATGGGAGAGGGAGCCATTGATGTGAGCATTTGGGATTTCATTCATTAATCGAGAAATCATATGGTCTCTAAGGGCAGTGACCTTCGTGCAATCTTCGCCTAAGTGGTCAAGACTTTTCTTTGCTGCAGTGGCCATGCCGACAATGGCAGGAAGATTTTCTGTGCCTGCTCGGCGTTTTCTCTCCTGTGCTCCACCTTGAATAAAGGCCTTTAGTTTAATTCCATTTTTGATATACAAAAAGCCACAGCCCTTTGGCGAATGAAATTTATGACCACTGGCACTGAGCAAATCAATATTCATTTCTTCCACATCAATGGGAATGTGGGCATAGGCTTGCACGGCATCAGTGTGAAAGAGAATATTGTGCTTTTTTGCAATCGCTCCGATGTCCTTGATGGGTTCGATGGTTCCGATTTCATTATTGGCAAACATGACACTGATTAAAATGGTATCTGGGCGAATCGCCGCTTCTAGGCGTTCTAAGGAAATCAAACCATTACTTTCAGGCTCAAGATAAGTGACCAAAAAGCCCTGCTTTTCTAGCTTTGCACAGGTGTGCAAGATGGCATGGTGCTCAATGGCTGTGGTGATGATGTGTCTTCCCTCATTTTTTTTAAGTTCACTTATGGCATTTAGTGCCCAGTTATCCGATTCTGTTCCTCCGCTGGTAAAATAGATTTCATTGGTGTGGGCGTTAAGGGTTTTGGCAATTTCTTCCCTCGCACAAGTCAGTGCCTCCTTGGCCTCTTGACCAAAGGAGTAGATGGAGGAAGGATTGGCATAATAATGATGAAAAAAGGGAAGCATAGCTTCAATGCTTTCGGGATAGGGCTTTGTAGTTGCGGCATTGTCCATATAAATTATTTTTTGCATAATATCACCTCATTTTGTAAACTGTACTAGGCTTGCATTGCCTAACTGTAAAGTATATAATGGACAGGAAACAAAAGAAAGGGTTTAATTTATGAATATTTTTAGAGAGATGTTTCATGCAGTCTTTGATATCGATGCTTATCCAAGTTTTGCAAAAAATCGCAGGGGAAAGGTATTTTTGTATGCCCTTGTACTCACCGTGATTTTATTTTGCATTACTTTGGCGAGCATTTGGATTTCGTTTCGCCAAGAAGTGGGCGGTGGCATTAGCTGGGCGTATGAAAAATATGTGCCTAATTTTGAATTAAAAGATGGAAAGTTCTCTTTGGCTTCGCCAGTAAGTGTAGATACACAGGATATCTATTTAAAAATTGATACAGACAGTGATGTGTTTCAAAGTTTAACCACTGCTGATTTAGACCATATTTCTCAGGAACATGAGGCAGTTGTCATTGCTGATGCGGACAAGATGTATGTATCCAATCAAATGACAAGGACAGAATATGAGTTTAAAAATTCTTCAGCGAATATAGACAAGGCGAGCGTAAAACATATTGTGATGATGAGTATTAAAGTGGGTGTTGTCATTGGATTTTTGATTATGCTTGTTTCTTATTTTATTGAGGCACTGATCTGTGCTCTTGTTGGGCTGGTTTATGCAAAAATTATTGGAGCAAGAAATCTTCGCTATGGAAAGATTTTTACATTTGCGATTTATGGAGCAACGCTAGGAAGTATATTGAGTACTTTACTCAAGGCATTTGAGATGGATTTTCCAATGTCGAGCTATGTTTTTGTGCTCATTACCATTTTCTTTATTGAACGTGCCATTCGTGCTTGGATGAAGCAAAACACAGTGCCTGAGGAAGAAGTTTTAAACATGGAAGAATGTAATTTTTATGGACTTCCAAAAGAAAGTAACTTGTTTGAAGGAAAGGAAGAAAAATCAAAAGAAGATCATTATTATGTGCGCAATCAGCCAGATCAGCTTAAATCCAATGATGGTTGGATAGAATCAGATGATGAAAGAGATGGGCAATAAAATGGAAAAAAAGAAAGTTGTGGTGGGAATGTCAGGTGGTGTAGATTCTTCTGTTGCGGCCTATTTACTCAAAGAGGCGGGATATGATGTGACTGGAGTTACCATGCAGATTTGGCAGGATGAGGATGAGGAACGCCAGCAAGAGAGCGGAGGATGCTGTGGTTTATCTGCAGTAGATGATGCAAGAAGAGTGGCTGCCAGCATTGGTATTCCCTACTATGTCATGAATTTTAAGGCGGAGTTTAAGGAAAAGGTGATCGACTACTTTGTTGACGAATACTTAAAGGGAAGAACGCCAAATCCTTGTATTGCCTGCAATCGATATGTCAAATGGGAGTCCTTGCTCAATCGAAGTTTGAGCATTGGGGCAGATTATATTGCCACAGGGCATTATGCCAGAATAGAGCATTTGCCCAATGGAAGGTATGCACTAAAAAAGTCAAAGACGGATGCAAAAGATCAGACGTATGCCCTCTATAATCTGACACAGGAACAGCTTTCCAGGACATTGATGCCTGTTGGAGATTATACAAAGGATGAGATACGAAAGATTGCAGAAAAGATTAGTGCACGCATTGCCAAAAAACCTGACAGTCAAGAGATTTGCTTTGTTCCCGATCAAGACTATGCTGGTTTTATCGAAAGAGAAACAAATACAAAGTTGAGACCTGGAAATTTTGTCTTTGCCGATGGAGAAGTGATTGGACAGCATAGAGGAATTGCCCACTACACAGTTGGACAGAGAAAGGGACTGGGGATTGCTCTTGGCCATCCCATTTTTGTGACAGAAATTCGACCTAAGACAAATGAGGTTGTGATTGGAGAGGCCGAAGATGTGTGGGGCAATGCCTTAGTGGCTGATCAAGTCAATTGGCAAAGTGTGAGTGGAATTCCAGAGGGGGGATGTTTGAATGCCACTGGAAAAATTCGTTATTCCCATAGGGGAGAGGAATGCAGAATAAAAAGTACAGGAGAAAATCAAATTTTAGTGGAGTTTTTGCATCCTGTGCGTGCAATTACACCTGGACAGGCCATTGTATTTTATGATGATGATGGCTATGTGATGGGAGGAGCAACAATTTTACATAAAATATAGAGATAGGAGAAATGTGATGAGAAAGAAATCAATGGTAGCACTTGCCTTGGTGGCAACAGTCGTAGCAACTACAGGTTGTGCTGGAAAAAAAGAAAGTAGTTCAGCAACCACTTCTTCTGCAGTGACAACCACAGCAGAAGAAACAACAAAAAAGCAAGAAGTGAGCACAGCAGAGACGGCCGCTTCGGATACTGTTCAAAGTCCAAGCTCAGATGCAGCTCAGAATGGGGAGTCCAAAGGAAAGGAAGCGACTTCACAGCAGGAAACAACCAAACAGCAGGCGGCAAATGATACAAATACTGCTGATGCTGAACCAGTGCAGGAGGAGGCCGCAGTCAATGAGGATGTAGAAGTCTTGGCAGATATTCCGGATGAAGTTCCATTGGCTGCATTTACAAAGACAGCAGAGACAGGTTATGTCACGGCAAATCGTGTCAATATTCGTCAACAGCCAAGCCTTTCAGGAAAAAAGATGAGTAGCGTCAATGTAGGAACAAAACTTCGCATTACAGGAAAGGCTGATGGTTGGACACAGGTAGAAGTGAATGGAAAGACAGGATATGTCTTTGCAAAGTATATTTCTTCCACTCAACCACAGCAGACACAATCACAGCAGGCGGCACCACAAAATGCACAGAATACGCAAAATACAGCAAAAGTCAATGCACAGGGAGACATTGGTCTTGATATGTCTTGGAAGTATGCGAATCAGTCAGCCATTCACTCAGGAAGTGCAAAGCTCTATAAAGCATCAGCCAATCGAAAGGGCATTACCATTGCGGTAAATGCAGGTCACGGAACAAAGGGAGGAGAGTCAAAAAAGACCCTCAGCCATCCAGATGGATCTCCAAAGTCCACAGGTGGAACCAATGGAAAGGGTGCTGTAAAGTCAATTGCTGTGTCCTCAGGTATGACATTTAATGATGGAACTACAGAGGCAGCAGCGACATTAAAGATGGCACAGGCACTAAAGACAGAGCTATTAAATCGTGGCTACGATGTAGTGATGATTCGAGATGGTGCCGATGTCCAACTTGACAACATTGCAAGAACGGTTATTGCCAACAACACTTCCAATGCCCATATTGCGTTGCATTGGGATAGCACAGGCAATGACAAGGGGGCATTTTACATGAAGGTACCAAGCACTCCTTCCTATAAGGCGATGGAGCCAGTGGCTTCTCATTGGAAACAGCATGATGCCTTAGGCAGTGCACTTGTCGGTGGATTGAAGGGTGTGGGCGTAAAGATTTTCTCAGGTGGAAGTATGGAAATGGATTTGACACAGACTTCCTATTCGACCATTCCATCGGTGGATATTGAGCTTGGTGACAAGGCGTCAGATCATTCAGATGCAACCATTCAGAAATTAGCAAAGGGATTGGCTGATGGTGTCGGAGCATATTTTGGAAAATAAGTTCGTTCAGTAGGAAAATATAGAT
Source organism: Lachnospiraceae bacterium oral taxon 096 (assembly GCA_018141845.1). NCBI lineage: Bacteria > Bacillati > Bacillota > Clostridia > Lachnospirales > Lachnospiraceae > Lachnospiraceae bacterium oral taxon 096. Next base: position 938,550 of record CP073340.1, read on the forward strand.
GGTGGTTTTGGGAATGGATTTGGGCTCGACGAGTACGAAGTATGTAGTGATGGATGAAAATCAGATTTTGTATAAACATCGCTATCCGACTGGTTGGAGCAGCAAGGAGGCAGCAGATTTTGTAAAGAAGTACCTCAAAGAGCATGGTTTTGACCCAGAAATTTGCAAATGTGTCTCCACAGGATATGGAAGAATGAATGTGCCCTATGCAGATAAGAAAGTGACGGAAATTACCTGTCACGCCAAGGGAGCAGAGTATTTATTTCAAAGGACGGATGCTGCTATTATTGACATTGGAGGGCAGGACACAAAGGTGATTGTCTTAGAAGATGGTATGGTCAGAGATTTTGTGATGAATGATAAATGTTCTGCGGGTACGGGGCGATTTTTAGAGGTAATGGCCAATGCCATGGGCTATGATCCAGCTTCACTTTGCGAATTGGCTAAGCAGGGAAAAGATGTGAAAATTAGTTCGATGTGTACAGTTTTTGCTGAGTCTGAGGTCATTGGTCTGGCAGGTGCAGGAACACCAAAGGCGGATATTGCCTATGGCATTGTGGAGTCTATCACAGAAAAAGTAGCGGCACAGTGTCGAAATATTCCGCCTACAGCAGAGGTTTACTTGACTGGTGGGCTATGTGGTTGTCCTTATATTTTGGAGTCTTTATCAAAGAAACTAAATACAAAGGTGAGAACCCACGAAGATGCAATGTATGCTGGAGCTATTGGTGCAGCAATATTTGCAGCAAAGCTAAAATAAAGGATGTTCAAGGGGAGAACTTTCGAGTGCAAGAGACTGGAAAGTTCTCCTTCTCTTTATTTATGAATTGCTCGCGGTATTTTCTGGCACATAGCAACCCTGAAAAAGATCGCGAATTTGTTGCTTCATTGCATCGCTTGTGTAGGCGGCGAGAAGATCCTTTGTCCATGAAGCATCCTTGTTGTCTGAGGTAACCACAAAGCCGACACCGTAGTCAGTGAGATCCGTGCTTGTACAAACTTCTGTTTTCTGGTCGATGTTGTTGCTAATTTGAAACATTTTGGCAGTGCAAATAAAATCGACATTTGGCATATTCTGGGTGAGCTGAGCGATATTGGCGGTTGTAAATTGAATGTTTTTTGGATTTTCTGTGATATCAAGTATTGTGGGACTTAAGACATCACCTTTTAATTTGATTAGACCTTGTTGCTCAAGGAGTCTAAGGGCACGAGCTAGGTTCGCACTGTCTTCGGGAATACAGGCCTTGGCATTTTGTGGAATATCGTTGATGCTGTGATATTTGTCGGAATACATACCAAAGACAGTGTAGTGAATATAGGGTTCAAGCATGACTAAATTTTGTTTTTGGGATTGATTGTAGGCATCAATTTCAGGTTGATGTTGATACAAGGAGGCATCAATTTCGCCTTGAATCGTTGCTTGATTCATTGCCAAAGCATCATCTAAAACTTTGACATTGACTTTGTACCCCATTGACTCTAAATCTTTGATCGCCACGGAGTTATTTACTTCATCATAATTAAAACGTACACATCCAAGGGTTAGATCCCTTTTTTCTCTATTTTTTGCGTTTCTTTGCCCTAGACCACATCCAATCAGGAGGGAGGCAGAGACAATCCCAAGTAATGCAAATATTTTTTTCATTTATTGTCCTCCATTGTATATATTTCAAGTATTTACTTATATCATAGCATAAAGTGATGGGGCAAAAAAGGTTATAGATAATTTTAATAATTTTTGTGGTGTATTTAAAAATATAATAAGCATTTTTAACAAAGGACATTGACGAGAGAGGTGAAAATTATATAAAATAGTCATAGTTATTCTTTGAGAAAGAGGGAGGAATTGAATATGGAGTATCAATTGCCAAAAAATTTTGATGAGTTTTCGGAGACGAGAAAGAAAAGTTTTGTCCGTGCAAAGGAATTTAAGGAGAAGGGAGGAAGACTGGTTGGTTATCTTTGTACCTATACGCCACTGGAAGTCTTTGATGCTGCGAAAGTCGCTGCAGTTTCTCTGTGTGGAATGAGTGAAGATTCTATTCCTTCAGCTGAATTAAAGCTTCCAAAGAATTTATGTCCATTAATTAAGTCGACCTATGGATTTGCCTATTCGGATACCTGCCCATATACCTATTTTTCAGATATGGTGGTGGGGGAGACGACTTGCGATGGAAAGAAAAAGATGTACGAAAAGCTCAACGACATCAAAGAAACCTATGTGCTCAGACTTCCACAGGGAAAGGATCGGGAATATTTTTGGGATGATTGGCATCACGAGGTCAAGCTCCTTATTAAAAAGCTAGAGGATAAGTATGGTGTTGAGATTACCAATGAGGATTTGAGAAAAGCGGCGATAAAAAGAAATCATTGGCGCAATGTAATGAATGAGTACTTTGAGTTACAGGCCGCACAGGGATCTCCATTGAAGGGAACGGAGGTTTCGTATACCCTGCTTCAAAATACATTTTCTTTTGACTTAGATGAGCAAATTGTGGGGATGGAGGCAGAAATTGCAAAAATCAAGGAGGAAATGAAAAAACATAAGGTAGATGACCGTGACAAAAAGCGTATTCTGATCACTGGTTGTCCGATCAATGGTGTCATCGACAAAGTCTGCGGTGCAATTGAAGAAAATGGTGGAAAGATTGTGTGCTATGACAATTGTTCAGGAGAGACAGCCACTAGAAATTTAGTTGATGTGGAGGCTGAGGATATGTCAAGAGCTATTGCCGATCGCTATTTGAAAATTCATTGTTCTGTGATGTCTCCAAACACAGACCGAATGGAGGGAACAAAAAAACTGATTGAGCATTATAAGGTAGATGGTGTTGTGGAGGTTGTCTTGCATGCCTGCCATACTTACAATGTGGAATCCGACAATATGCGCGAAATGGTACAAAAGCAGGCACATATTCCATATATTAAGTTGGAAACGGATTATTCCAAGGCCGATACAGGGCAGATTAACACGAGATTGGGTGCATTTATTGAAATGTTGTAAAAATTTTATCAATATTCTAAAGTGTTTGTAAAATCAGAAAAATACATACAAAGATAGCGGACAAATTTTGTGCAAAAAGCCCCTTGTTAAAAAATAAAAATCCATTATACTTTAATTTATAAAGTTTATGAATTATTTATAAATTTGGGGGGATTTATAAATAGGAGGAGGTTTGCATGTTATTGTTTTTAGTTGGACTGGCAATCCTGATCGTGGGAGGATTTTTCTACGGTAAGTTTTGCGAAAAAGTATTTGGTCCAGACGATCGAAAGACACCTGCTGTGGCAAAAGCCGATGGTGTAGATTATGTTGTAATGAAGTCTTGGAAAAATCAGTTGATTGAGCTTTTAAATATCGCTGGTACAGGACCAATTTTTGGACCAATTCAAGGAATCTTGTTTGGACCAATTGCATTTTTGACCATTCCTATTGGTTGTGTGCTTGCAGGTTCTTTGCATGATTACTTTGTCGGAATGATCTCTATGAGAAATGATGGTGCTCAGGTGCCAAAATTGATGAAGAGATATGCAGGAAAGACAACCAATAAGATTTATATGGTTGTTATCTGTGTCTTGATGTTATTGACAGGTGTTGTATTTATCTACACTCCTGGAGATTTGATTGTTCATGATATCTTGGGACTTGATCCTTCAAAGGCATTGGTCGTTGTCTTCATTGTGTACGCTTGTATCTTAGCTTACTATGTTTTGGCAACACTTTTCCCAATCGATGTGATTATCGGTAAGGTTTATCCAATTTTTGGTGCATTCTTAATTCTTTCAGCGATTGGTGTATTTATTGGAACATTGGCCGATGGTGGAAAAGCTCTCCATGCCTTTACAACACAGGCACCAATCCTTGGCGGACTTTTGACCGCACATCCAAGTAAACAGTCCTTTATTCCTGTGTTCTTTGTAACGGTAGCATGTGGTATTCTTTCTGGTTTCCACGGCTCACAGGCAACATTGATTTCAAGAACAGTAAAGAGCGAGTACGAAGGAAAGAAGACTTTCTTCAATATGATGCTTGTTGAAGGATTTATCGCAATGGTTTGGGCAGCAGGTGCAATGGTACTTTTCAATCGACATATTGCCAATCCAGATGCCTACAAGAATGTTATTGGATTTAGTGGTTTGGAAACAGCACCTACATTGATGGTTGGTATTGTTTCTAAGGAGTTTATGGGTAAACTCGGTGGACTCATTGCCATTATCGGTGTTATTGTACTTCCAATTACTTCAGGTGATACAGCATTCCGTTCTCTTCGCTTGATGATTGCAGAGCAGTTTGGCGTAGATCAAAAGTCAGCAATGAAGAGAGTGACATTGTCCATTATCATCTTTATTCCAGCAGTTGCTATTTTGATTTATGCAAAGTTAAATGCTAATGGTTTCAATACCTTATGGCAGTACTTTGGATTTACTAACCAGCTCGTAGCGGTATTTGCATTGTTGATGATTAGTATTTACTTGAAGGGACATGGAAAGAATTATTATCTTTCATTGCTTCCAGGATGCTTCTATACTTTCATTGTAACTAGTTATATCTTCCACAGCGAGAAGCTTGGATTTAGACTTGATAAGTTGTTACATATGGACAAGGTAGCCAATGGATATATTGCATCCTATGTCGTGGGTGTGATTGCCATTATTCTCTTTGTTGCATTGGTTAATCACTTTGCAAAGACAAGGGAAAAAGAAATTGTAGATGATAACTACAAGGAAGAAGCTTAGTTCTTCTTTTGAGCTGTCGCACATAGGTTGTGGCAGCTCCTTCTTTTTTATTGAAATTTAAATTTGACTGTGATAAAATGTCAGGGTAGCTAAGAATAAATTTGGAAATGTATCGAAGAGGCCATAACGAGGCGCACTCGAAATGCGTTTGTCCTTTTATAGGGGCACATGGGTTCGAATCCCATCATTTCCGCTGACAGGACATAGGCGTTCATTTTGCCTGTGTCTTTTTTTATCCGTTGTTATGGGAAATATACAAAAAGACTATGGCTCAATGGGAAAAAGATGGTATGCGAGGTTGAAAAATTGGGCATTTTGCTATATGATTACAAGTAAAACAAAAATTATAACAATCGTAGAAAGAAAAGGCTGGTGATAGGATGGAAGCAAAGATTGTATTGATACCTGGAGATGGTATTGGACCAGAAATTGTGAGAGAGGCAAAAAGAGTTCTCGACCATGTGTCAGAAAAATTTGGTCATCATTTTATATATGAAGAAATTGATATGGGTGGTTGTTCCATTGATAAATTTGGTGTGCCATTGACAGACGAAGCACTGGCAAAGGCCAAGGCGGCGGATGCAGTACTTCTTGGTGCTGTTGGAGGAAATGTGGGCAATTCGGCTTGGTATGATGTAGCACCAAATCTTCGTCCAGAGGCGGGGCTACTGAAAATTCGCAAGGAGCTCGGATTATTTGCCAATTTACGACCTGCTTACTTGTATCAGGAACTTGCACAGGCTTGTCCATTGAGGCCAGAGATTATTGGTGATGGATTTGATATGGTCATTGTGCGAGAGCTCACGGGCGGTCTCTATTTTGGCGATCGCTGGACAAAGAGCATAAATGGTGTAGAAACAGCCTGTGATACTTTAACTTACAATGAGGAAGAGATTCGTCGCATTGCCATCAAGGGATTTGAGACGGCAATGAAGAGAAGAAAAAAATTAGTCAGTGTGGACAAGGCAAATGTCTTAGATTCTTCTCGACTTTGGAGAAGGATTGTGGATGAGGTGGCAAAAGATTACAGGGAAGTGGAAGTTAGCCATATGTTAGTTGACAATTGTGCTATGCAACTTGTCATGAATCCAAAGCAGTTTGATGTCATTTTGACTGAAAATATGTTTGGAGACATCTTGTCGGATGAGGCAAGTATGATTACTGGCTCCATCGGAATGCTCTCCAGTGCAAGTCTCAATGAGACAAAATTTGGTCTCTATGAGCCAAGCCATGGCTCAGCACCAGATATTGCGGGACAAAATATTGCCAATCCTTTGGCAACTATTTTATCAGCAGCAATGCTTCTTCGCTATTCTTTGGATCTTGATGCAGAGGCCAAGGCGATTGAGGATGCAGTGGCTAAGGCCATTGCAGATGGATATCGCACCGGTGACATTTACACCGAGGGAACAAAGAAGGTGACAACAGATCAAATGGGAGATGTTGTGATTCAAAATATTAGGTAGTAGATATAAAAGGGGAAAGAAAATATGATTAGTGATAAGATGAAAAAGGGCATGCAACAGAGCCCTAGCCGCTCACTTTTAAAGGCATTGGGAATGACCAATGAGGAGATTCGAAAGCCAATGATTGGTATTGTCAGCTCCTACAATGAGATTGTTCCAGGACACATGAATATTGACAAGATTGTGGACGCAGTGAGAATGGGAGTTGCAGAGGCAGGAGGTATGCCAGTGGTATTTCCAGCCATTGCGGTTTGTGATGGCATTTCTATGGGGCATATCGGAATGAAGTACTCTCTTGTGACAAGAGATTTGATTTGTGATTCCACAGAATGTATGGCAATGGCTCATCAATTTGATGCTCTTGTTATGATCCCAAATTGTGACAAAAATGTACCAGGTCTTTTGATGGCCGCAGCGAGATTAAATATTCCGACAGTATTTGTCAGTGGAGGTCCAATGCTCGCTGGAAAAGTCAAGGGGCATAAGAAGTCACTCTCTAGTATGTTTGAAGCTGTGGGGGCCTATGCAGCTGGAAAGATGACAGAGGCCGATGTTGAAGAGATGGAGAATAAAGTTTGCCCAACATGTGGCTCTTGTTCAGGTATGTACACGGCCAATTCGATGAACTGCTTGACCGAGGTTTTAGGAATGGGACTTCGTGGAAATGGTACAATCCCAGCAGTTTATTCGGAGAGACTTCGCCTTGCAAAGCAGGCAGGATATGCAGTGATGGATGTACTAGAAAAGAATATTCGTCCAAGGGATATTATGACAGAGGAAGCGTTTAGAAATGCACTTACTATGGATATGGCTCTTGGCTGTTCTACAAATTCTATGCTTCACTTACCAGCTATTGCCCATGAGGCAGGAGTTAAGTTGGATGTCAATATTGCAAATGAAATCAGTGCAAAGACACCAAATTTATGCCATCTTGCACCAGCTGGTCACACTTATATGGAAGATTTAAATGAAGCAGGTGGAATTTACGCTGTAATGAAGGAGATTTCAAAACTTGGTCTCTTACATCTTGATTGTATGACCGTCACAGGAAAGACTGTGGGAGAAAATATTGCTCATGCTGTCAACTTAGATCCAGAGGTTATTCGCCCAGTGGAAAATCCATATTCAAAGACAGGTGGAATTGCGGTGTTGAGAGGAAATATTGCACCAGATTCCTGTGTAGTAAAAAGAAGTGCAGTCGCACCAGAAATGTTGAAGCATTCAGGACCTGCAAGAGTATTTGACTGTGAGGACGATGCCATTGCAGCGATCAAGGGCGGAAAGATTGTGGATGGTGATGTCGTTGTCATTCGCTACGAGGGACCAAAGGGAGGTCCTGGTATGAGAGAGATGTTAAATCCTACTTCGGCCATTGCTGGAATGGGACTTGGATCAACGGTTGCTCTTATCACAGATGGACGCTTTTCGGGTGCAAGCCGTGGAGCATCTATTGGTCATGTGGCACCAGAGGCGGCTGTGGGTGGACCGATTGCATTAATTCAAGAAGGAGATATCATTGACATTGATATCAATGCCAACACAATCAATGCAAGAGTTAGCGATGAAGAATTTGCACAGAGAAAAAAGACTTGGAAGCCAAGAATTAATGAGGCAAAGGGATATTTGGCAAGATATCGCCAATTAGTAACCAGTGCTCCAGAAGGAGCAATCTTGTCTACAGATTTTTGTACAAAGAGCGAATACTAGGAAAGGGGAGGCAAACTATGACACGAAAAAGTGGAGCAGAAATTGTCATTGAATGCCTGAAAGAGCAGGGAGTAGATACCGTATTCGGTTATCCGGGCGGTGCAATCTTAAATATTTATGATGCACTCTATAAGCATCAAGATGAAATTACACATATTTTAACGAGTCATGAGCAGGGAGCTGCACATGCAGCAGATGGATATGCTAGAGCTACAGGAAAGGTTGGCGTTTGTATGGCAACGAGTGGTCCAGGAGCGACTAACTTAGTTACAGGTATTGCAACGGCGTATATGGATTCTATTCCTATGGTAGCCATTACCTGCAATGTGGCAACTTCATTGCTTGGAAAGGACTCCTTTCAAGAGATCGATATTCTTGGTGTGACAATGCCAATCACAAAGTATAATTTTATTGTCAAGGACGGAAATCAACTGGCCGATGTAATTCGAAGAGCTTTTCGGATTGCAGCTAGTGGCCGCCCAGGTCCTGTACTTGTGGACATCACAAAGGATGTGACCGCTGGTGAATTTGACTATGAGTACAAGGAGCCAGAAAAAATTGTACGAACAGAAAAGAAGGTAGATGGCGATACATTGGAAAAGGCGATTGATATGATGCATCAATCTCGCCAGCCATTTATTATTGCAGGTGGCGGATTAATTGCTGCTGATGCATCAGAAGAGATTTGTACCTTTGCTCAAAAATTACAAGCTCCTGTCGCAGAGACATTGATGGGAATGGGTGCATTTGATGGTGCAAATCCATTGGCAACCGGTATGGTTGGAATGCATGGAACAAAGACAAGTAACTTTGGAATTACCGAGGCTGATTTGGTCATTGCCATTGGTGTGCGCTTTTCTGACCGTGTTATTGGAAATTCAAAAAAGTTTGCAAGAAATGCCAAGATTATTCATATTGATATTGATGCGGCAGAGATCAATAAGAATGTCAAAGTCGATTTGAGTATTGTTGGCGATGCAAAGGAAGTGCTCAGAAGAATCAATGCAAGACTTGATCCGATGAATCATGACGAGTGGATTGCTCATATCGAGAGAATGAAGGAGATGTATCCTCTTTCTTATGACCGCTCTCGATTGACTGGACCATATATTGTAGAAACGATTGATCGCTTAACTTCTGATGATGATATTATTGTCACAGAAGTGGGACAGCATCAGATGTGGGCGGCACAGTACTATAAGTACCGAAAGCCAAGAAGATTATTAACTTCTGGTGGTGCGGGTACGATGGGCTATGGACTTGGTGCGGCCATTGGTGCAAAGATGGCCTGCAAGGATAAGGTAGTCATCAATATCGCAGGTGATGGATGTTTTCGAATGAATATGAATGAGATTGCCACAGCGACAAGGTATCATATACCGGTGGTTCAGGTCATCATCAACAACCATGTGCTGGGTATGGTTCGTCAATGGCAGGATCTTTTCTATGGAAAACGATTTTCCAATACCATTTTAAATGATGCCGTGGATTTTGTAAAATTGGCAGAGGCCATGGGAGCAAAGGCCTATAGAGTAGTAAAGAAGGAAGATTTTGAACCAGTGCTTCGAGAAGCGATCGCAATCAATGAACCAGTGGTCATTGATTGTCAAGTGGATTGCGATGATAAGGTATATCCGATGGTATCACCAGGTGCGGCAATTAAGGACACCTTTGATGCCTCAGATTTAGCTTTAGAAAAAAATAAAAAATAGGGAATAAGGAAGGAGCATGGGAAATGGCAAGAGTGTATAATTTTAGTGCGGGACCAGCCGTATTACCAGAAGAAGTTTTACAAGAAGCAGCACAGGAGATGATGGATTATCAAGGTTCAGGAATGTCTGTAATGGAGATGAGTCATCGTTCTAAGGTATATGAGGATATTATCAAGGAGGCCGAGGCAGATATTCGTGACTTGATGGGGATTCCATCAAATTACAAAGTTCTCTTCCTTCAGGGGGGTGGAAACACACAATTTGCGATGATTCCAATGAACTTGATGAAGAATCGAGTTGCCGACTACATTATTACAGGTCAGTGGGCAAAGAAAGCCTTTAAGGAGGCCCAAATTTATGGAGATGTCAAGGCGGTAGCTTCTAGTGAGGACAAGGTATTTTCTTACATCCCAGATTGCTCTGATTTGCCGATTCGAGACAATGCCGATTATGTGTATATTTGTGAGAACAATACAATTTATGGTACAAAGTTTAAGACCTTGCCAAACACAAAGGGAAAGACCTTGGTATCAGATATCTCTTCCTGCTTTTTATCTGAGCCAATCGATGTGAGCAAGTACGGTCTTGTTTGGGGTGGTGTGCAAAAGAATGTAGGACCAGCAGGCGTGACCATTGTCATTATTAGAGAAGATTTAATTACAGAGGACACCTTGCCAGGAACACCAACGATGTTAAAGTATAAAATTCATGCGGACAACAATTCCCTCTACAATACACCACCTTGCTACAATATCTATATCTGTGGTAAAGTGTTTAAGTGGATTAAAAAGATGGGTGGGCTTTCAGCTATGAAAGAGCACAATGAGAAGAAGGCCGCAGTACTCTATGATTTTCTCGACCAGAGTAAGCTCTTTAAGGGAACGGTCAGAAAAGAAGACCGCTCTTTGATGAATGTGCCATTTGTCACTGGAGATAAGGAATTAGATGCAGAGTTTATTAAGGCGGCTGAGGTAGCTGGATTTGTGAACTTGAAGGGACATCGCACTGTTGGTGGAATGCGTGCAAGTATTTATAATGCAATGCCAATCGAAGGTGTGGAGAAGTTAGTTGCTTTTATGAAGGATTTTGAAGCAAAACACGAATAGGATAAGGAGAAGTAAATGAATAAGATTTATTGTCTCAATGCCATTGCAAAAGTTGGCACAGAAGTGTTTGGTGATCGCTATGCTTTGACAGAGAATATAGATGAAGCAACAGGTATTATGGTGCGTTCCGCAGCAATGCACGATATGGAATTTTCTAAGAATCTCTTGGCTATTGCCAGAGCAGGTGCAGGTGTGAACAATATTCCACTTGATCGCTGTGCAGATGAAGGAATTGTTGTGTTTAATACACCAGGAGCTAATGCCAATGGTGTAAAGGAGCTAGTTCTTTGTGGAATGTTGCTTGCAGCAAGAGATATTGTGGGTGGCATCGAGTGGATTCAATCCATTAAGGATTCCGAGACGGTGGCAAAGGATACTGAAAAGGGAAAGAAAAACTTTGCAGGAAGTGAGATTCGAGGAAAGAAATTGGGTGTTATTGGACTGGGGGCAATTGGTTCAGAGGTGGCTAATGCGGCCGCAGCTCTTGGGATGACGGTACTTGGCTATGATCCATTCCTTTCTGTCAATTCTGCTTGGAGACTCTCAAGAAAGATTCAGCATATTACAGATCTAGAAGAGATCTATAAAAACTGTGATTATATCACTGTGCATGTGCCATTGACAGACAAGAATCGTGGAATGATTGGCAAGGATACCATTCCAATGATGAAGGATGGTGTTGTGATTTTAAACTTTGCAAGAGATCTCTTAGTAGATGATGATGCAATGGCACAGGCTTTAGCTAGTGGCAAGGTAAAGAGATACATCACAGATTTCCCAAATCCAAAGTCTGCAAATATGAAGGGCTGCATTGCCATCCCTCATCTCGGCGCTTCCACTGAGGAGAGCGAGGACAACTGTGCAGTGATGGCTGCTGAGGAGTTGCAAGACTATATTGATAATGGAAATATCAAAAATTCGGTTAATTATCCAGCCTGTGATATGGGGGTTTGCACAAGTGTGGCCAGAGTGGCGATTCTCCACAAGAATGTGCCAAATATGATTGGACAGATTACTTCAATATTGGCGTCCTATAACATTAATATTGAAAATATGACCAATAAGAGTAGAGATACTCATGCCTACACCCTTCTTGATTTTGAGACAGAGGTGACGGAAGAATTAAAGGCGGCACTTTCTAATATTGCGGGTGTGTTGAAGGTAAGAGTTGTTAAATAAGGGTGACAATGACAAAGGAAGAATTTTTATATGAGTTAAAGAAGGAATTGTCTGCTCTTGACTCAGCAGAGGCCATGGCCTACAATCTTCGTTATTATAGCGATTATATTGATGCAGAGATAGCAAAGGGCAGAAGTGAGCAGGAAGTTTTGGATGAACTTGGCAATCCAAGATGGTTGGTCAACTCGATTAAGGAGTCGGGGGACTACGGAAGAGTTCAAGACATTATAGAGGGTCCACTAGAAAATGTAAGAAGCAATGATGAAGAAGATAATCAAACAATGCACACAATTCGCATAGAAGGAATGAAGGCAAGAATATTGGGTGTGGCAATACTTGCGATTTTTTTACTTTTTTTGGTCGCAATCTTTTATATTTTAGGAAAGATTTTTGTATTTCTCCTTCCCGTGCTCATTCCTATTTTACTTATTTGTCTGATTTTTGGGTTTATGAAGATTTTGGACAGATAAAAATAAGGAAGACACTTCGCATAAATAGGCGGTTTGCCTAATTGCGAAGTGTTTTTTTTGTGAAAATTTAAAATTTTCCTTGACATATGATTCTAAAGTTCGTATACTTGCATTTGTAACAAATACTTAACATTTAATGGAATTACTTAATGTATTCACTGGAGGACAGATGGTAAAGAAAATAGTGCGAACAACAGCAACAATTCTTATGATTTTCGCTATTGCATTTACGGGGACACAGAAAATACATGCAGCGACAATAATAAGCAAAAAGGTACTGCTAAGTAACACATATGAGTTAAAAGTGTTAAGAGATGATGTCCCAGTGAGGACAAATTCTTCACTTACTGCACAGCCAGTAGCAACGATGGGAAGGGATACAATCTATCCCGTAGTACAGCGTTTAGGTGATGGATGGGTGAAGATTTCGATTAATAATGGGTATGGGTATGTGAGGCTTTCAGACGGAGCAGTAGTATATGAAAAAGTAGCAAAAAATATTAAACTAGAATAGTAGACTGAAATTGATTAGATTAGGATTTTAAGGGAGAAGGATTGATAATGAATAACAAGGCAAAGGCAGTAATTACTTTAGTAGCGGCAACATCACTTTCATCTATGGCAGGTATGACTAGCCATGCAAAGGCGAGAGTATATGACACAAATTTAGATGATATGAAGTTTGGTGTAGTGGCAACAGCAACACCTGCAAATGCAACACCAGCTACAGATGATACAAAGAAGGCAGAGATAGCAAACACTGCAACAGCTCAGGTAGAGGCTCCAAAGACAACTGAGGTAAAGGTAGAAGTAAAGAAAGAGGAAGTTGGTCCTGATAAGGCAGCTCAGCAAAAGGCAGAGGCAGAGGCCGCAGCAAAGAAGGCAGCTGAAGAAGCCGCAGCAAAGAAAGCCGCTGACGAGGCCGCAGCAAAGGAAGCTGCAGCAGAGAAGGCAGAGAAAGCAGCTGAGAAGCAGAGCGTGGCAGCAAGCAGTGCAAGACAGGCTGTAGCTAATCTCGCTATTTCACTTGCAGGAAGAACAAGATATGTTTATGGCGGTACAAATCCAGCTACAGGTGTGGATTGCTCAGGCTTTTCACAGTATGTTTTGAGAAGGGCAGCAGGTGTTTCTGTCAGCAGAACATCTTCAGAGCAGTCAACTCAGGGTAGAACAGTTGGAATTAATGAGGCTCAGCCAGGTGACCTTGTATTCTATGCAAAGGGCGGAAGAATCAACCATGTTGCTGTATATATTGGTGGCGGTAAGGTTGTATCTGCATCTTCACCAAGATCAGGTGTAAAAATCGTTGCTTGGAACTACAGAAATCCAGTAAAGATTAAGAATGTAATGGGCTAATGCAATAATCAATCAGTCAATAAGACAAGTTCTCTGTGGACTTGTCTTATTTTTTGTTGTATTATTTAGTTGAGTAAAATGCAGATGGAGGTTAAGAGATGAAATATGTATTTGCATCGGATATCCATGGCTCAGCGTACTATACAAAGGCCTTGTTGGAAAAATTTAATGAGAGCAAAGCAGAAAAATTGATTTTGTTGGGGGACCTACTCTACCACGGACCAAGAAATGATTTGCCAAAAGATTATGCACCCAAGGAAGTCATTGCAATGCTCAACCCATTAAAGGATAAAATCTATGCTGTGAGGGGAAATTGTGAGGCGGAAGTGGATCAAATGGTATTAGATTTTCCAGTAATGGCAACATATGCACTCTTGGTGCTCAATGGAGTGACTTTTTATGCCACCCATGGTCATATCTACAATCCAGAGAATTTACCTCCAATCAACCCAGGAGAGGCTTTGATCTATGGACATGTACATCTTCCAATTGCAGAGAAGAGAGGAGATATCTATATTTTAAATCCAGGATCGACCTCAATTCCAAAGGGAGGAAATCCACCTTCCTATGCTGTGCTAGAGGACAAACATTTTCAAATTCTGACATTTGATGGTCAGGTCATAAAGGAGATTGATTTTGAGTAAAGTATATGAATTGTATGCCCCTTGCCACTTTGGTATGGAGGCGGTATTAAAGAGAGAGATTATTGATATCGGCTATGAAATCAGCCGAGTGGAAGATGGTCGAGTGTACTTTATGGGCGATGATGAGGCCATTGCACGCTGTAATCTTTGGCTGAGAACGACGGAACGTGTGATGATTAAGATTGCACAATTTCGAGCAACAACCTATGAAGAACTCTTTCAGGGAACAAGAGCTATTCGCTGGCAGGATTATATCCCTCAAAATGGTAAATTTTGGGTGACGAAGGCAACATCGATTTCATCAAAGCTTTTTTCCCCATCCGACATTCAGTCTGTGATGAAAAAGGCAATGGTAGAAAAATTAAAGACAGTTTATCGCACCGATTGGTTTCCTGAGGATGGAGCGTCCTATCCACTGCGTGTCACCATCAATAAGGATATTGTGACCATTGGTCTTGACACGACAGGAGATTCCTTACACAAGAGAGGCTATCGAACGAATACAGTAAAGGCACCGATTACAGAGACTTTGGCCGCAGCTTTAATTATGTTGACCCCTTGGAATGGGGAGAGAATCTTAGTAGATCCATTTTGTGGAAGCGGAACATTTGCCATCGAGGCAGCGATGATCGCTGCAAATATGGCTCCGGGCTTGAATCGTGAATTTTTGTCACAGACCTGGGAAAATATTGTGTCAAAAAAGTGTTGGTATGATGCCATTGATGAGGCCAATGAATTGGTTGATCTCGAGGTCGATACGGATATTCAGGGATATGACATTGATGCATTTGCTGTAAAGGCAGCAAGAGCAAATGCAGAGAATGCAGGAGTGGAAAATTTAATTCATTTCCAAGAACGAAGTGTGGATAAGCTCTCTCATCCAAAAAAATACGGATTTATTATTACGAATCCGCCATATGGTGAGAGACTAGAAGAAAAGGAAAATCTTCCTGCAATTTATCAAAGTCTGGGCAAAAGGTTTAAAGCACTGGATGATTGGTCAATGTATTTGATTACAGCTTGGGAAGACACAGAAAAGGCGATTGGACGAAAGGCAGACAAAAATAGAAAGATTTATAATGGAATGATGAAGACCTATTTTTATCAATTTTTAGGTCCAAAGCCGCCAAAGAGAGGATAGTTTATGCAATTGACATTGGCAACAAAAAATGCAGGGAAGGTTCGAGAAATTAAAAAGATTTTGCCAGAGTTTGATATTCAAACGATGACGGAAGCGGGTATAGAACTGGATATCGAAGAAAATGGTGAGACATTTGAAGAAAATGCATTGATTAAGGCTAGAGCCATCTGGAAGGTCTGTGGTGGTCTTGTGATCGCAGATGACTCAGGTCTTGAGATCGACTATCTTGGTGGGCAACCTGGGGTTCACTCTTCAAGATTTATGGGAGAGGATACCGATTATATGATAAAAAATAGAGAGTTGATCCATCGCCTAGAGAAAGCAAAAGAGGGAGAGCGCAAGGCACGCTTTGTTGCAGTAATTGCTTGTATTCTCCCTGATGGGAGGGAATTTACTACTCGTGGAACGATGGAGGGGGAAATTGCAATGGAGCCTTCGGGCACAGAGGGCTTTGGCTATGATCCCATTCTCTATCTCCCAGATTATGGATGTACAAGTGCACAAATTAGTTTGGAAGAGAAAAATAAGATTAGTCATCGAGGAAAAGCATTGAAGAAAATGAGAGAGAGATTAAATAGGGAGGGCGTAGTGTGAAGATATTAATTGTAAGTGATTCGCACAGAAAAGATGAAAATTTATTGCAGGTCATAGAGAGAGAGTCCCCATTAGATATGTTTATTCATTTGGGCGATATTGAAGATGATAGGAGTATGTATGCCTTTGAGGCGGCTGTGGGAAAAGATTGTGAAGTCCATATGGTACTTGGCAATAATGATTTCTTTCTTGACCTAGAGAGAGAAGAGGAGATTATGATTGGCAAGTACAAGGCTCTCATTACCCATGGACATATGTATGGTGTGAGTTTGGGGGCTGACCGACTCTATGATGAGGCCAAGGCTAGAGGGGTAGATATTGCGATGTTTGGGCACACCCATCGCCCATATGTGGATGAGGATGATATTACCCTATTAAATCCAGGCAGCATATCTTTTCCTCGCCAAGAGGGACACAGACCTTCCTATTTGATTATGACGATTGATGATGAGACACAGAAGGCAAGTTATGAGATTAAATATCTGTGAATGCAAAGCGATGGATTGGAGGAATTTTGGGAGCATTTTAAAAAAATAAAATTTTTTTTCAAAAAGCGTTGACAATACTAGTGGGTTAGACTATAATGATTCTTGTCCTTGAGGGACAGAAAACGAGCAAGGAACGAGCGATGTTTTCTAACTCACAAGTATCGGGGTGTGGCTCAGTTTGGCTAGAGTACCTGGTTTGGGACCAGGGGGTCGCAGGTTCGAATCCTGTCACCCCGATTTATTTTTTATTGTGAGTCTGTAGCTCAGTTGGATAGAGCATCGGCCTTCTAAGCCGAGGGTCGGGGGTTCGAATCCCTCCAGGCTCATATTTTGCAGGTGTGGTTCAATGGTAGAACATCAGCCTTCCAAGCTGAATACGTGGGTTCGATTCCCATCACCTGCTCTGAAGAAACCTAAGAGGTTTCTTTTTTTTATCACAACTAAAAAAACAAGTTGACAGTATTGCTTTGTTATGTTAAAATCGATTTGTTGAGTTGTAAAAAACAATGATATGGTGGGTATAGCGCAGTTGGTTAGCGCGCCAGATTGTGGCTCTGGAGGCCATGGGTTCGAATCCCATTATCCACCCTGGACTTCTAATCCATGTTAGGAGTCTTTTTTATAGCGTTGGGTCATCGCCAAGCGGTAAGGCACAGGACTTTGACTCCTGCATTCGCTGGTTCAAATCCAGCTGGCCCAGTGATGAAAAGAGAGGAAAGTGCATTCACTTTCTTCTTTTTTTATTGATTTTTTCAAGATGTAAAAAATGAGTAAAAAGAGAGGAAGAGAAAAATGATTTATTTAGATAATGCGGCGACAACATTATATAAGCCACAGGAGGTAATAGATGCGGTAGTCAATGCTATGCAGCATATGGGCAATTCTTCGAGGGGAACCCATAGTCAGGCGCTGGAGGCTGCGGGAACAGTGTATCACGCTCGTGTGAAGGTGGCTCAGGAATTTCATTGTGAAGAGGAGAAAGTGATTTTTACACCAAACTCCACAGAAGCATTGAATATGGCCATTCTTGGAAGCTTGCATAGGGGAGATCATGTGATTACGACAGATCTTGAGCACAATTCTGTCCTTCGTCCACTGCATCATTTAGAGCAGATGGGCATCATTACACTTTCTTTTGTTCGAGCAGACAAGAAGGGAAGAATTTGCTATGATGACTTTGAAAAATTGTATCAAGAAAATACAAGAGCTATCGTTTGTACCCATGGATCAAATTTGACAGGAAATTTGATTGACCTTTCAAGGGTTGGTGAATTTGCGAGGTCACATCAACTTCTCTTTATTGTTGATGCATCACAGACAGCAGGGGTTTTGGATATCGACATGGAAAAATGGGGAATTGATCTGTTGTGTTTTACAGGGCATAAATCTTTGATGGGGCCACAGGGAACGGGAGGACTATGTATTCGTGGAGATATTGAAGTTGCACCATTAAAATTTGGTGGCACAGGAATTGAATCCTATAATCAAAATCAACCCGATCGCTATCCAGCACATCTTGAGGCAGGAACGCTCAATGGACATGGGATTGCGGGGCTGTTGGCAGCCATTGAATATATTGAAAAAATAGGAAAAGATGTGATTTATCAACATGAGATTGAACTGGCTAGAGCTTTTTATGAGGGAGTGACAAAAATAAAGGGTGTCACTGTACTGGGAGATTTTTCAACTTGGGATCGAGCACCAGTGGTCGCATTAAATGTTGAGGGCTACGAGTCGGGTGAGGTATCCGATTACTTGGCACAGGAGTATACTATTGCGACAAGACCAGGAGCACATTGTGCCCCAAGGATGCACGAAGCACTGGGAACGGTCGAAACAGGTGCCGTTCGCTTTAGCTTTTCTTGGCACAACACAATGGAAGAAGTAGAGATAGCCATAGGGGCAATCAGGGCATTTGTCGAGCAATGATAGAAAAGTAAAGTATACAAAATGGAATAAAAAATAAAAGGGGAGCTTTCAAGAAAAACTTGAAAACTCCCCTTTTTATCGTGCGGGTGACAGGACTTGAACCTGCACGGTCGCCCACATCAAGAAAAACTTGAAAACTCCCCTTTTTATCGTGCGGGTGACAGGACTTGAACCTGCACGGTCGCCCACAAGAACCTAAATCTTGCGTGTCTGCCAATTCCACCACACCCGCCTATTGACTTGAATATTTTAGCTTAAATATTATATTTTGTCAATATCTTCTTGCCTTTTTTATAAAATCTGATATAATTTCTTATTGTATTTTTATAAAGGACAGGTGTATCTGTTATAAAGACATAGGGATAAGTGGGAGGAAAAATGATGAAATGGAAAAGAGTAGTGGCAGTGTTCTCTGCTGCAGCACTGCTGGTGACATCTTTGAGTGGTTGCTTGAGTACAGATCCAACCAAGAAAAAGATTATTCGCATTGGCGTGTTTGAGCCATTAACAGGAGAAAATGGTGGTGGTGGCTTCCAAGAAGTTTTGGGTATGCGCTATGCCAATAAGATGTATCCGACAGTGACGATTCAGGGCGAAGAATACAAGGTTGAGCTCGATGAGGTGGACAACAAGTCAGATAAGACAGAGGCGATCACAGCAGCTCAAAGATTGGTCAGTGATTGGTGTATCGTAGTATTAGGAAGTTATGGATCGGGTGTTTCGATTGCGGCAGGGCAAATTTTTGCAGATGCCCATATTCCAGCCATTGGTGCGTCTTGTACAAATCCACAGGTAACCTTGGGCAATGATTATTATTTTAGAATTGCCTATCTTGATCCTTTTCAGGGAACCATTATGGCTAATTATGCAAAGCAAAGTGGAGCAAAGCGAGCTGCGGTGATCACACAGCTTGGAGACGACTATTCTTCGGGTTTGGGTTCTTATTTTGTACAAGCCTTTCAGGGCGATGGCGTAGAAGTCGTGCGTCAGGAGCAATTCCAGACCAATCAATCAGATTTTAAGGCAATTTTAACCAATATTAAGGCACAAAAGCCAGACTTTATTTTTGCTCCATCGTCGATTACGACAGCACCGCTCATTATTAAACAGGCAAGAGAGCTAGGAATTACAGCAGTACTTGGTGCAGGAGATACTTGGGAGAATTCGACGATTATTGAAAATGCGGGATCATCCGCAGAAGGTATTGTGTTCTCCACATTTTTTGATGAGGCGGCACCGTCCAATGAAGAGGGAAGAAAGTTTGTTCAAGGATTTAAACAATTTTTGGTAGAGAACAAGCAAGAAGATATCATCCCTGCGATGTCAGCACTTGCCTATGATTCCTATTTGGTTGCCATCAAGGCGATTGAAAAGGCCAATTCCACAGATAAAGAGGCCATTCGAGAGGCACTAAAGGGCATTACGGTTGATGGTGTGACAGGAACCATTAGCTTTGATGAAAATGGAGATGCTAAAAAAGATATGGCCTATATTAAGACAGTCAAAGATGGAAAATTTCAATTTTTGACAACAACAAAGGTAGAAAAGAAGTAGGGGGGAAAAAAGATGGTAACTTTTTTACAACAATGTCTGACAGGAATCTCCCTTGGTGGAGCCTATGCCTTAATTGCTATAGGATATACGCTGGTATATGGAATTTTGCGTTTAATTAATTTTGCACACGGCGATTTGTTTATGATGTCGGGCTATTTTATGATTTTTGCTATGGCGGCAATGCCTTGGTATTTGGCCATTCCTGTGGTTTTAATTTTGACCGTGGCTCTTGGAACAGGAATTGAAAAGGTAGCCTATAAACCGCTTCGAAATGCACCGAGGATGAGTGTGATGATTTCAGCGATTGGTGTTTCTTATTTATTACAAAATTTAGCCACCTATTTGTTTACGGCTCTGCCAAAAGGTTATCCAGCCATTCCATTTTTAAAGAAGATTATTCGCTTTGGTGGACTCAGTGCTTCATTGGTGACATTTTTAACACCAATTTTGACTCTAGTGATTGTCTATATTTTAATCTTATTAATTCACCATTCAAAGATGGGAATGGCCATGCGTGCAGTGGCCAAGGACTATGAAACCGCACAGCTAATGGGAATTAAAATCAATCAGACAATTTCCTTTACTTTTGCCATTGGTTCCTTACTTGCAGGCATCGGATCGATTCTTTACTTTACAGACCGAATGACCGTGTTTCCTTATTCGGGTTCATTGCCTGGATTAAAGTGTTTTGTGGCCGCGGTTATTGGAGGGATTGGAAGTATTCCTGGTGCAGTTGTGGGTGGATTTATTTTAGGACTTGGAGAGACAGCACTTGTGGCCATGGGATATTCGACATTTTCCGATGCCTTTACCTTTGTATTGTTGATTGTGATGTTGCTTGTTCGACCAACAGGTATTTTTGGTGAAAAGACAGTGGATAAGGTGTAGGAGGAAGAAAAATGAAACGAAGAAATCAAATACTCAATCTGATTGCCCTTTTGGTTGGCATTGGATTGATTACATTTTTGCAGGTCAATCACACACCATTGACCTATCATATTTCTATTTTAGAGCGAGCGGCAATTTATGGTATTGTTGCGGTTTCTATGAATTTATTGACAGGATTTACTGGGCTATTTTCTCTTGGTCAGGCAGGGTTTATGGCCATTGGAGCCTATGTGACGGCAATGTTGACCATTCCAGTGAGCCGGCGTGCGATGGTCTACTATGTCGATGGTATTTCTCCAGTGATTGCAGGGGTTCATCTACCTTATTGGATGGCTTTGATCGTGGGCGGATGCATTGCAGCGGCTGTTGCGGCATTAATTGGTATTCCCGTGCTCAGATTAAAGAGTGATTACTTGGCGATTGCCACCCTTGGCTTTTCAGAGATTATTCGTGCAATTATCTCTGCACCACAGCTAAATCGCATTACCAATGGTTCTTATGGACTAAAGAATATTCCGACATTTCCAAATCTCTATGCCTTCTTTGCTATTTTTGCGATTTGTATTGCTATTATGGTGTTGCTGATTCATTCCTCCTATGGACGAGTGTTTAAGGCGATTCGTGAGGACGAGACGGCAGCACAGGCGATGGGCATTAATTTATTTAAATATAAATCCATTAGTTTTATTATCTCCTCCTTTTTTACAGGTGTGGGTGGTGGACTATTGGCAATGTATATGCGATCCATTGATTCAAAGACCTTTCAGATTTCATTGACCTATGACATCTTATTGATTGTTGTCTTGGGTGGAATTGGAAGTATTACAGGAAGTGTGCTGGGGGCATTGATTATAATGGCGAGCAGAGAGTGGTTGAGATTTTTTGATGCACCACTGGCTATTGCAGGGATCAATATTCCACTGTTTCGAACAGGATTTCGAATGGTTATCTTTTCGATTTTGTTGATGGTGGTTGTACTCTTTTACAATCGAGGAATTATGGGAAGTCATGAATTTTCATGGAATGGACTGATTGGACTTTTCAAGGGAAGGAGGAAAAAGAAAAATGGGTAATCTCTTAAAAATGGATCATATCACCATGCAATTTGGCGGTGTGGTTGCGGTCAATGATTTAAATTTGGAAGTCAATCAAGGAGAGATTGTGGCTTTAATTGGACCAAATGGTGCAGGAAAGACAACGGCATTTAATTGTGTGACGGGCATCTATGAACCGACCAATGGTCGAATTATATTTGAAGGAAGAGAAGTATTGGCTAGTTGTCCAAGGGGAAAAATGAAAAAATTGTACAGTGGAGATTATCCAGCAATGGACATCAAGCCACTTGTTCCCACACCAGATAAGCTCACAGAAATTGGAATTGCGAGAACTTTTCAAAATATCCGCCTCTTTCATCAATTGAGTGTATTTGAAAATGTTTTGATTGCCAAGCATATGAGAGCTAAGCAAAATGTATTTTCTGCCATTTTTCGCCTAAATCATAGGGAAGAAGAAAGAATGAGAAGGGAAGCAGAAGAATTGCTAAAGATGCAGGGACTTTGGGCGTACAAAGACGATATTGCTTCCAGTCTTCCCTATGGTTTGCAGAGGAGATTAGAGATTGCAAGAGCACTGGCAACACAGCCGAAGTTATTGCTCTTAGATGAACCTGCTGCGGGAATGAACCCACAGGAGACAGAGGATTTAACTGCATTTATTCAAAAGATCAGAGATGAATATCATTTGACCATCTTTATGATTGAGCATCATATGGATTTGGTGATGGAAATTTCTGATCACATCTATGTATTGGACTTTGGGCGCTTGATTGCCAAGGGAACACCAGAGGAAATTCAAAGTAATGAAAAGGTCATTGAGGCCTATTTGGGGGTGGCAGAAGATGCTTAGAGTGGAAAATTTAAAAGTCAATTATGGTGGAATTGAGGCAGTAAAAGATGTGTCCTTTGTTGTGCCAGAAAAATCCATTGTGACTTTAATCGGTGCCAATGGTGCTGGAAAGTCAACGACCTTGCGGTGCATTTCTGGTCTAAAAAAGCAGACCTCAGGAAAAATTATTTTTGAAGGCGAAGATATCGCAAGGCTAGATACCACACAGAGAATGAAAAAGGGCATTGTCCTTGTGCCAGAGGGACGACATGTCTTTCCTGATATGACGGTCTTAGAAAATATTAAGATTGGTGCCTACCTTCGAAAGGATGACTTGAGTGCGGACATTGAGCGTGTGTACAAGCTCTTTCCAAGGCTCAAGGAGCGTCACTGGCAATATGCGGGTACACTCTCTGGCGGTGAACAGCAGATGCTTGCCCTAGCTAGGGCATTGATGAGCCATCCAAAATTGATTATGATGGATGAACCATCGCTTGGACTAGCACCACTGGTGGTCAAGGGGATTTTTGATATTATTCGAGAGATCAATAGGGAGGGCATGACCGTACTTCTCATTGAGCAAAATGCAAACATGGCTCTGCGTGCAGCGGACAGAGCGTATGTATTGGAGACTGGAAAGGTCACAATGCAGGGCACGGGGGAAGAATTGTTGGCCGATGAGTCCATTAAGGCAGCTTATCTTGGAAAAAATAGCAATAAGAAATTTGTGAATTAGATCAATATAGGAAAGATGTAAAAAGGCAGGACTTTTTACATCTTTTTGACTTTCTATGTTATGATTTACGAGTTAGGTAGTATGTGATACAATAAAAAAATAGGAGGTAGAAAAATGGGAACAATAGCTATTGTGGTAATATTGGTGATTATTGTTGCAGTTGCAGGGGCAAGTACCTACAAAAAGGCGACGAAGGGAGGAGGATGTTGTGGAGAACATGAGAGTGCACCTAAGAGAATTAAGGTGAACGATCATGACAAGAGCCACTATCCATATGAAGCAGAATTAGTCATTGATGGAATGACTTGTGGAAATTGTGCTCGCAGAGTGGAGAATGCACTCAATGCACTGGATGGAACTTGGGCAGAGGTTGACCTTGGAGAGAAGAAGGCAAAAGTTCTCCTAAAGAACAAGCCAGACATCAATGCGATGGCCAAGGCTGTTGCTGATGAAGGATATACGGTATTAAAGAATCGATCAAAGTTTTAGAATAAAGTTTGGAGAAATCGGATGAAGAAAAGATGGAATGTTGCCATGGGGGTATGCTTTGTGGCGATGGGCATGGTCTTATCGGGCTGTACAGCAAAGGCAGATAAGACAGATCGTCAAGCTGTGACATCGAGTGTAGTGGCACAGAGTGAAAATAGTGCAAGTGAGGTTGCTAGCAGTGAGGTCACTTCAGCCGTTGCTGATCAAAATAAAGTGACTACAGAAAAAGTGAGAGTTGGGGCACTCAAAGGGCCAACATCACTTGGCATGCTCAAAATGATGGAGGATGACAGTGCAAAGGATGTAAACTATGCGTTTCAGGTAGCAGGCTCCCCTGATGAGATTGCACCAAAGCTTGTGAGTGGGGATGTCGATATTATCGCAGCACCTGTCAATATGGGATCGGTGCTCTACAATAAGACACAGGGCAAAGTTCGTATGTTGGCCATCAACACACTCGGTGTTCTCTACATTGGAGAAAAGGGAGAAAGTGACATAAAGAGCATTGCTGATTTAAAGGGAAAGACCATTTATGCGACAGGAAAGGGTGCATCTCCAGAGTATGTGCTCAATTATTTGCTACAAAAGAATGGGTTAGATATGACAAGGGATGTCACCATTGAATGGAAAAATGAGGCGACAGAGGTTCTTGCGGCGGCAAAGACACAGGACAAGGCCATTGTTCTTTTGCCACAGCCCTATATGACTGCAGCACAGACACAGATTGAGGGCTTAAATGTTGCTTTTGATCTGACCAAGGAGTGGGATAAGAGAGGAAATGGCAGTAAATTAATTACAGCAGGTATCTTTACCACACAAAAATATATTGATGAGCATCCAGATCAGGTCAAGGAATTTTTAGAGAAGTATAAGGCATCTGCACAGTGGGTCAATGAAAATGTCGACCAGGCGGCAGCACTTGCACAAAAATATGATATTATCAAGGAAGGCATTGCAAAGAAGGCCATCCCATATTGCAATATCACTTACATTGACGGTGATGAAATGAAGAAGGATGCACAGGGATATCTTTCTATTCTTGCCGATGCCAACAAAGAGGCTGTGGGTGGAAATCTGCCAGCAGATGATTTTTACTATGTACAAAAATAAGAAGAATCATTGGAAATACAAGTTTGCAGCAGTGCTTTTGGCACTGCTGTTTTGGCAATTATTGACACTGTGGGTTGGAGAGCAACTACTTTTACCCTCTCCACTTCGGGTAATTGAGCGACTCAGTGTCCTGACCAAAGAGAGAGAATTTTTCTCTACCATTTTCTATTCGACCAGAAGAATTTTGCTTGGGATGGTATTGGGCATATTTTTTTCGGGAATACTCGGGGCATTGGCAGGAAAGTATGAGGTCTTGGAGACGATTTTTTATCCCTATGTGTTGGCAATGAAATCCGTTCCTGTAGCTTCCTTTATTATTTTGGCTCTTGTTTGGGTGTCAAGTAAGAAGTTATCGAGTTTCATTTCATTTTTAATGATTTTTCCCATTGTCTATGAAAATGTTTTGCAGGGGATTCGATCTGTTGATCAAAAGATGCTTCAAATGTGTGATGTCTTTGAGATTTTTGGTTGGAAAAGAATCCGATATCTCTATATTCCTAATTTGAGACCATTTATTTTGTCTGCACTGTCTTCGGGCATTGGTGTCGCTTGGAAGGCAGGGATTGCCGCAGAGGTCATTGGAATTCCTGACGGATCCATTGGAAATAAGCTCTACCGAGCAAAGATTTATTTTGAGACTGCGGATCTTTTTGCGTGGACATTGGTGATTGTTCTTTTGAGTGTTTGCATAGAAAAATTGTTTGTACTTATGTTGAGAAAAATATTGTAGGGAAGAGATGATACAATTAGAGCATATAAAAAAGACTTATGGTGAAAGCGTCATTTTTCGTGATTTTTCACTGGAAATTCAAGATGGAGAGTGGATTGAGCTGTGTGGAAATTCAGGGGTGGGAAAGACGACACTTTTGCAGATGATGATGGGCTTTGTTTGCCAAGATCAGGGGAGAATTCTTGGCGTGCCAAAGAAAATTAGTGCCGTCTTTCAGGAAAATCGCCTCTTTGAAACTTTTAGTGTAAGGAAAAATTTGTGGCTTGCTAGTCCAAAAGAGAGTGAAAAAAAGCGATTGGAGATATTGAAAGCCATGGAGCTTTTTACATACGCCGATCAAAATGTGGAGACATTGAGCGGTGGTCAAAGGCGTCGAGTGGCGATTGCCATGATGCTTGCAAGAAACGCCGATTTGTATGTATTGGATGAGGCATTTCAGGGATTAGATGATGAGATAAAAGAAAAGGTAATGCAGACCGTCAAGGAGAGTTTGACAGGAAAAACAGCAATATTTGTGACCCATAGTGAGAGTGAGAGAGTATTTTTTGGCGGAAGAAAAGTAGAATTGCTATTGACAGGAAACACATAACCCTGTATGATGCTTGTATCAGATACAAGTACAAGTTATGTGGAGGAGAGAACAATGATTAATATAGGGACCATGAGGGCAAGAAGAAGTGTGAGAACTTTTACTGAAGAAAGTGTTGCTTCAGAGTTAATTGAGAAGTTGAGCGCTTATATGAAAGAACTTGACAATCCATTTCACATTCCAATAGAGTTTCAAATCTTAGATGCTAAGGAGCACAAGGTGAGTAGTCCTGTTCTTGTGGGAGCACAGACTTATATTGTAGGAAAATATCAAAGACAGCCAAATGCAGAATTGGCATTTGGATATGAATTTGAAAAGTTAATGCTCTGTGCAGTATCTCTTGGATTGGGGACAGTGTGGATTGCTGGTACAATGGATAGAAAGGCATTTGAAAGGGCAATAGAAGTAAAGGACGGTGAAGTTATGCCAGCCATCACGCCAATCGGCTATGCAGCAAACAAAAAGTCTATAAGAGAGGGAATGATGCGAAAGGCTATTAAGGCAGATGAGCGCATAGACTTTGAAAAACTTTTCTTTGATCGAAATTTTGAGCATCCACTTAAGGAGGCGGATGCTGGAAGGTTTCTGCTGCCACTTCAAATGGTGAGATGGGCACCTTCTGCAACAAACAAACAGCCTTGGAGATTGGTTGTTGATGGCAATCGCATTCATTTTTATGAGGAAAAGACAAAGGGCTACGATAGGGAAGAGATTGGAGATGTACAGAAGATAGATTTGG
Organism: Lachnospiraceae bacterium oral taxon 096; assembly: GCA_018141845.1. Lineage (NCBI taxonomy): Bacteria > Bacillati > Bacillota > Clostridia > Lachnospirales > Lachnospiraceae > Lachnospiraceae bacterium oral taxon 096. The sequence goes on from CP073340.1 coordinate 965,798, forward strand.
GAATTGCAATGGCACATTTTGAGATTGCAGCCAATGAGACAGGACAAAAAGGAAGATTTGTGCAGGCAAATCCGAAACTTATGTTGCCAGAGAATACAGAGTATATCACGACTTTTGAAATAATGCTACCGCAATCCCACTAGCTTTAGATGGTGGGTTAAGGTAGCAAAAAATAGATATTTGTGATACAATAACTAGCGTTATGGGAGTATGGAAATCAAAGAATAGACACAAATATTTATTACAGTATCATATTATTTTTTGTATGTATGTATAGAAAAAAGCTTTTAGTATCAAAAGAAATATAAGATTATATAAAACAATTTTCTTATGAGATATGCACAAAGAGTAATATAATCATAAATATATGGAAACAGACAAAGACCATATACACTATATGATAGAAACTGAGCCTACAATATCCATAAGTAAAGTGGTTAATCTAATTAAGAGCTATACAACATATCATATATGGAAAAAGCATACAGAATATCTTAAGAATTATTTTTGGAAAGAACATACATTTTGGACGGATGGATATTTTGCTTGTAGCGTAGGCAATGTTTCTGAAGAAATGTTAAAGCAATATATAGAAAATCAAGGGTAGAAAGGCGGGTAAGCTTAATGTTAAAGGCATATAGATATCGGATTTATCCAAACAAAGAGCAAGAAATACAGTTAGCAAAGACATTTGGCTGTTGTCGTTTTGTATATAATCAAACCCTTGCGTACAGAAAAGATGCTTATGAAAAAGAAAAAAAGTCTGTCAGTAAGACAGATTGTAATAATTATTGCAATAGAGAGCTGAAAAAAGCTTATGAATGGCTAAAAGAAGTAGATAAATTTGCTTTAACAAATGCAATTTATAATATGGATAGTGCTTATCAAAAGTTTTTCAAAGAACATGCAGGTTATCCAAAGTTTAAGAGTAAGCACAGTAATCGTAAATCATATACAACCAATTTTACAAATGGGAATATAACTGTAGATTTTGATAGAGGAAGAATAAAGCTGCCAAAATTAAAAAGGGTAAAAATAAAATTACATAGAAAATTTTCAGGTCGGATAAAAACAGCAACTATATCTAAGGTACCAAGCGGCAAGTACTATGTGTCTGTTCTTGTAGAAACTGAACATAGTCCACTTGTAAAGACAAACGGACAAATAGGATTGGATTTAGGAATAAAAGATTTATGTATCACATCAGATGGGAAGAAATATGAAAATCCGAAGACAATTAAAAAATATGAGAAAAAGCTTACAAAATTACAAAGACAATTAGCAAATAAAACAAAGGGGAGTAGGAACTATCAGAAAAAAAGGAAACAAATAGCACTATGCCATGAGAAAATAGCTAATACAAGAAAAGATTATCTGCATAAGATTTCAAGCGAAATTATAAACGAAAACCAAGTGATAGTTTCGGAAAACTTACAGATAAAAAATATGGTGAAAAATCATAATTTAGCGAAAACTATAAGCGATGTATCGTGGTATGAGCTGACAAGACAACTGGAATATAAGTCAAAATGGAATGGTAGAAATTATATTAAGATAGATACATAGTGTGAAAGAAAGTAGAGGTAAGCCGTAAACCGGCGCACTTAAATAAGCTGTCTTAAGTAGGCAACTTATTTGAGGATATAGATTTAGTAGATTGATCAAGAAGCTAAAGGTTCATCAGGAGGAAGCAGTCCTTCCTTTTGTAAAAGTTTTTTGGCTTGCTTGATAGCCTTAGCCTTCTGTTTTTCAGCTAAAGGTGCAGGCATATCGATTTTGTAAAGATCGCTTGGATTCCATACCTCTCCGGTAGACAGCATCCGGTAGATGGCTATAAGAATCATACGGGCAATGGCAATAACAGCTCTTTTCTTGCCACGGCGTTTAACAAGGGATTCATATTTCGTTTTGTAGTAAGGAGACTTGTCAGATTTCACGGCTGCATGAGCACACTGTACTAATGCAGGTTTGAGGTAGACACCGGCACGTGTAATACGGACAGATTTCTTCTTACCGGCAGATTCATTGTTGCCGGGGGTAAGACCTGCCCAACAACATAAGCGTTTAGAATTACAAAACTGAGACATATCAATACCAATTTCGGAGATGATAGTAATTGCACTATCACGTTTGACACCCGGAATGGTAGTTAGTAACCGAATAGCTTTATCATAATCAGGATCGGAAGAAATCAAAGATTCAATCTGTTTATCTATATCATTGATTTCAGCTGTGATATAATCCATATGTGCGCGAATTAGGCGCATACGATATTTCTGGGCATCAGTCATCTGATATCCTTCGATAGATTCAATCACAGCGTCTTCTTTGGATTTGAGGCTCTTAAGAAGTTTTGAAGAGATTTCTTCATGGTTAATCGTAGTACCTGATTGTTCAAGCAGATAATCGATAATGGATGAGGATGACTTCCCAAAGATATCGGATACAACAGAATCTAATGCGATATTACAAACAGTAAGAGCATTCTGATATCTATTCTTTTCACTTGAACGGCAAGAAACAAGCTTGTAACGATATCTTGTGTATTCTCTAAGAATACGGATCAACCTACAAGGAATGTAGCTGCTTTTCACAAGTCCCAGTCGGAATAAGTCTCCAATCCATTTAGAATCTTTGGTATCGTCCTTGTTACCCTTAACAGCTTTAACCCATTTGGGATTAGCAATGGTAACGTTGATTTGATCTTCGAGAAGATTAAAGACAGGAACCCAGTATTTACCTGTGGATTCCATACAGACATCATGGCATTCATTTTTAAGAAGCCACGATTTAAAGTCTAAAATAGAATTGTTGAAGGTAGAGAATCGCTTCTTTTGATAAGAAGGTTCAATACCGGCGGTAGTTTTGATGATTGTGGCAACAAGAAAAGATTTGTGAACATCGACACCACAACAGGTTTGATAAGTAACTTTCATAGTGTAACTCCTTTCGCAAAAGATAAGAAGCCATTGACTGAACTGCCACACAATAAAACAAAGAGCTTTAACAATTCTTAGTGTACGGATTCATGATACCACTTATTTGTGCTTGAAAAGACAGAACTTACACTGATTTTTATGCTGTCTAAAACAGAGAAAGTTTTTACAACTTTACCTCCCGTGCTTTGTAGTATAGCTTCTTGTTATATATTTTAAATCACAGAGTTGAGATGTAAAACACTTTCATTACTATTTGTGCCGCGGCTTGCCCGCGGAATGGAGATTTTTATGCAAGTAGCCAGCTATGTTTTAGTTGTGGATATAAAAATACAAATGTAAAAGATCTAAAAGTAAGAGATTGGATGTGTCCTTTCTGCAATACAAAACACGATAGAGATATCAATGCGGCAAAAAATATATTGACAGAAGGATTAAGACAAGTAGTATAAGAAAAAACAATAGGGCAGGGACTGCCCGAATTAACGCCTGTGGAGATAGTAGGTTGCGAGGTCAGCGAAGCAGGAAGCCCATAGGCTTTAGACTATGGGTAGTTCACTTAGAGTAGGGAATATGGATGTAAAATTTTCATTTGCGGACAGCATAGAGGCGATGCGTCGATACATTGAAAGTAAGAAAATAAGAAAAATTAGAAAAAGCAGGGAGGATTTTTGGCGAAATCCTCCCTGCTTTTTATAGGTCTTTAAAGTGGAAACTCTTCTTTCCGCTTGCATAGTCGCCCACAATATCTCCATTTCCATAGAGCTTATACTTGTAGGTGCAAAGTCCCTCAAGTCCAACTGGACCTCTGGCGTGCAGTTTTCCAGTGCTGATACCAACTTCTGCACCAAAACCATAGCGATAGCCATCGGCAAAGCGAGTGGAGCAATTTTGATATACGCCGGCGGAGTCAACAAGTTGCATAAAGTGTTCGGCGGCCTCTTGATCCTCTGTAATAATAGCATCGGTGTGGTGAGAACCGTAGAGATTGATGTGATGGACTGCCTCGTCAATATCTGCCACAGTCTTAATGGAAATCTTTAGGTCAAGATATTCGGTTGCGTAATCTTTTTCGCTTGCCTCTTCACAGTGGATAAGCTTGGCAATGTCTCTATCTGCCACTATCGTTACGCCAGCTTTTTTTAGTGCCTCGGCAAGAGGTGGCATCAGAGCGGAGACACTGTCTTTGTGTACAAGCAAGGTCTCTGTCGCATTGCAGGCCGCAGTGTATTGAGTTTTAGCATCGACAATCACACGAATGGCCTTGTCTAGGTCATAGTCTTTATCGACATAGATGTGGCAAATACCGTCGGAATGGCCCATGACAGGGATATTGGTATTGTCCATAATGTAGCGAACAAAGGCATTGGATCCTCTTGGAATTAAGAGGTCTACACTACCTTGGCAGGATAGAAGGGCTGCAATATCCTCTCTTGCCTCTACTTGAAATAGACAATGATTTGGCAAATTACATTTGAGGCAAGTTTTATAGATGGTATCAAAGAGGATTTTATTGGTCCTTGCGGTCTCTCGTCCACCCTTTAAAATTGCACAATTTCCACTCTTAATGCATAAGGTTGCAATTTGAATCAGAGCATCAGGTCGAGCTTCAAAGATGACACCAATGACACCGATGGGACAAGTTTGTCGGATTAAGGTAAGTCCTTCATCAAGTTGACGCTTTAAATCAATTTTTCCTAGGGGGTCTGGAAGGAGAGTTAAATCTTGGATGCCAGAAATAACACCCTCAAGTTTTGATTCATCAAATTTGAGACGCTTTAATACAGCCTCAGAAATGCCATCTTCTTTGGCTTGTGCTACATCTGCTTTGTTGGCTAGAAGAATTTCTTCTTTATTTTGTTTTAGTGCAAAAATAATTTCTTCTAGGCAATGATTTCTCTCTTCATTTGTAGTAGCGGCCATTTGGCTGGAATGAAGTTTCATCTGTTTTGTAATATCTTGAATATCCATAAGCCCTCCCAAGTCAAACTGCCATTGGCAGTGGTTTTTGTACAATCAGTATAGCATATTTGGAAAAACTTGCAATTATTCGCTGCTTTATTGACAGCATAGAAAAAAAGGCATATTATATAAAAAATGTAATGAAGAAAGTGAGAAGAGAGATGATTACAGAACGAGTCGTACAAAAGGCATTTTTGCGATCTCTTCCCGTATTTGCAGGTTATATTGTGCTTGGAATTGGCTTTGGAATTTTGGCAAAATCAAAGGGATATGGCATATGGTGGGCATTGGCGATGAGTCTTTTGATTTATGGCGGGTCAATGCAATATGTTGGGATTGACCTCATGGGGGCAGGAGCGAGTGTATTGTCTGTAGCCATCATGTCTTTGATGGTACAGGCGAGGCATCTATTTTATGCGATTTCCATGATTGACAAGTTAAAGGGTGCGGGAAGGAAAAAGCCATATTTAATTTTTGCGATGACAGATGAGACCTATTCATTGATTGTGGACGACGATGGTCCCAAAAATGAAGACCGATTTGCTTATTATTTCATGATTGCCATCTTTAATCATATCTATTGGATCTTTGGAGGTTGTATAGGAAGTCTTTTGGCGAGTGTAATTTCATTTAACACGACGGGCATAGATTTTTCAATGACAGCACTCTTTGTCACAGTATTTACCGATCAGTGGTTAAAAAGTAAAAATCATATCTACGCGTGTACGGGCGTTTTTTGCTCTTTGGGGAGTCTGTTGATCTTTGGTGCAAGCAATTTTTTAATTCCTGCGATGTTGAGCATTGTTGTGGTGATGGGGATACTCTATCAGAGGAGAAAAATTCATGTATAGTGAAATTGTACCGGTGATGGTGATGAGTGGAGTGACCATTTTGTTGAGAAGTCTTCCCTTTGTATTGTTGAGAAATCGAAAGACACCAAAGTTTATTGCCTACTTGGGGGAGGTTTTGCCCTATGCCATTATGGGGATGCTGGTCGTGTATTGTTTAAAGGGAGTCGATGTTTTTAGTAGAAAACATGGTATTCCAGAGCTTGTGGCCTGTATACTTGTGGTGGTAAGCTATGTGTGGAAGAAAAATTCATTGATTAGCATTGTGTTAGGGACTGTAGTGTATATGTTTTTGGTACAAATATAGAGAGAAGGAAAGAAATGGATATCTGTGAGTATTGCAATAATTTTACCTATGATGAGGAAGAGGAATGTTATATCTGTGCGGCAAATCTTGACGAGGATGAAATGTATCGCTTTGTTTCAAGCCATTATCGGGAGTGTCCGTATTTTAGAAATGGGGACGAATATAAGGTCGTCAGAAAACAGATGTAGAGATAAGTAGAGGAGATTATGGTAGTAAAGACAGTAGAAGAGATGATGGCAGATGCACGGGAGAAATGGGTTGTAGATGTGCGAAAAAAGGAAGATTTTGATCGGGATCATTATCCAGATTCAGAGCATATCTTCTTTGATGAATTTTGGGAACACAGGGATGAGTTTCCAAGAAATCGACCGATTTATTTGATTTGTTACAGTGGATTGCAGACCGATGACTTGGCACAGGATTTACAAAATGAAGGATATGAGGCCTATAGCCTAGAAAATGGCTATCGCTCTTATTTAAAGTTTCGCATTGCACAATACTTTGCACAGGAAGAAAATCAGCAAGATCGCTATAAGGATATTGAGCGAAGTATTATCAAAAAGTTTCGAAAGGAAATTTGGCGAAAGTTTACCTCGGCGATCAATGAGTATGATTTGATTCAAAAGGGCGATAAGATTGCAGTGTGCATCTCAGGGGGAAAGGATTCGATGTTGATGGCCAAGCTCTTTCAAGAGTTGTATCGACATGGAAAGAAGAACTTTGAATTGGTATTTTTGGTCATGAATCCTGGTTACAATGAACTCAATTATCAGACCGTGCTTGACAATGCAAAATTACTAAATATTCCGATTGAAGTCTTTACTTCAGAGATTTTTGATATTGTGGCAGATCAAGAAAATTCTCCATGTTATTTGTGTGCGAGGATGAGAAGGGGACATCTCTACAGCAAGGCCAAGGAATTAGGTTGCAATAAGATTGCACTGGGGCATCATTTTGATGATGTGATTGAGACCATTTTGATGGGAATGCTCTATGGTGCACAGGTGCAAACCATGATGCCAAAACTTCATTCCACAAATTTTGAAGGGATGGAGTTAATTCGTCCAATGTATCTGATTAGAGAAAAAGACATTATTCACTGGATGCACTACAATCAATTGCAGTTTATTCAATGTGCATGCCGATTGACCGAAAGCTGTGCTTCATGTGGTGGAACAGAACAAGGAAGTAAGCGAGGAGAAATCAAGCGCTTGATTGCTGACCTTGCCAAGATCAATCCCTATATTGAAATGAATATCTTTCGAAGTGTGGAAAATGTCAATTTGAACACCATCATTGCCTATAAAAAGGACGGTGTTGAACATAGATTCTTAGAAACTTATAACCAAAAGGAGAAAGAGAGGCAAAAATGAGAGAGAAAAAAGTGATGACAATACAGGATATTTCCTGCGTGGGACAATGTTCATTGACGGTGGCTCTGCCAATTATATCCGCTTGTGGAATTGAGACAGCGATTCTTCCGTCAGCAGTGCTTTCTACACATACTGGTTTTCAGGGATTTACATTTCATGATCTTTCCGATGATATTCAAGCCATTGCCAATCATTGGAAAAATGAAAAGATTTGTTTTGATGCCATCTATTCGGGATATCTTGGCAGTGTGCGTCAGGTAGATGATGTTATTGCACTGATGAATACTTTGCTCACAGAGAATGGAGAAAAGATTGTTGATCCAGCGATGGCAGACAATGGAAAACTCTACACAGGATTTGATCAGGTCTTTGTTCAGGCAATGAAAAGACTCTGTGGGCAGGCCGATGTGATTTTGCCAAATATCACAGAGGCAGCATTGTTGACAGATAGTGAATATTGCATGGACAATCACAGCAGTGAGTATATTGAACATCTATTGAGAAAGTTGGGAGAACTTGGTGCAAAGACAGTCATCTTAAAGGGGGTGATGGACAGAGCAGGTCAGATCGGTGTGATTGTCTATGATGTGGCGAGCAAAGAAAAACTTTCCTATTACACAAAGAAAATTGAAAAGAGCTCTCATGGAACAGGAGATTGTTTTGCGTCAGTATTTACAGGAGCTTTGATGAGAGGCTTTGATTATTTTTCAGCAGCAAAATTGGCAGCAGATTTTGTGGTGACTTGCCTAGAAAAGACGATGGATGATCCAGATCATTGGTATGGTGTAAAGTTTGAAAAGGCATTGCCGATGCTCATTTCTCGCATAGAAGGGCTTCATAGTGCAGAATAGAAAAAAGATAATCGCAGCGATTGTGTTGGGAATCATTTTGGCTGGTGTGATCGCAGGTTGTGTGTTTTCTATTCGCTATCAGAAGAGGGGACAACAAGGGAGTGTTGATATCAGCACGGAGACAAAATCGGAGACTATTTCACAGCGTGAGAGCAGTTACACAATGGCAGATTTTACACTTGGAAAGATGGAGGAGAGGGAGAGCATACAGGGAGAACCCAGTACTTCACCAGCGAGAGAGGGAGTGCTCACTGATCCTGATGGTTATATTTTGCCAAGCAGTGCTAAGGTGGCCATCACCGATGCCGACTTATCGAAGTTGAGTGGACAGGAAGTGGTCTATGCCAAGAATGAAATTTATGCACGTCATGGATATATCTTTGACTCAGATGAGTTAAATCGCTATTTTAGAGGGAAAAATTGGTATGTTCCCAATGAAAATTTTCATAAAGAGGATATTGCGGGCATCGAAAAGAATAATGTTGATTTTATTGCAGACTATGAGGTGCGCAATAGCATTCATTACACTGTACAGTAGGAGGGACTGTGAAAAGACGACTTTTGAATATCATCATTATTGTCGAGATCGTGTTCATCCTTGCAGGTGTGCTTGTTTTTGGGGTGACAAATGGTAGATACTATGGTATGGTAAATATAACCAAAGAATATTTTCAAAGTTATGCCAAAAAAGATGTAAAGAAGTTGTATCTAATGCTCAATATTCAAAAAAGTGCTTGGTTAAAAGAAAATAGTTTGACAAAAAGTATCGAGAATATTGAGGATATTCGATACAGTAAATTTTCTATTGGAGATATTCAAAGGGAAAAGCAAAGGGCAACTGTGGATATTGTGTATCAAGAAGACAAGGATGGGACAGAAAAACATTTTTTAGTAAATCTGTCTAAACAAAAGAAAAAGGCATTGTCTATTTTTCCAGTATGGAAAGTTGAGCCAGACCATTTTGTGGTCAAGGATGTGGAGATTGTCACCCCAAAGGATGTCACGCTCTATGTGGATGGAATAGAAGTTGAAAAAAAGCTAGAGAGCAGTGTGCTGGAAGATGTCTATCGCATCGATCAAATCTTTCTTGGAGAGCATATCATTCAAGAGCGTGTGGATAATGTGGAACTTCGGCCACAGAAGGTAAACTTTCACCAGGATAAGCAGAGGGTGGAAGTGAAAAATATGCTTCTCAATAGTGAAGATGAAAGAGGATTACTCAGTCTTTTAGAAAAGGATGTCAAGACTTTGTGGACGGGGGCTTATGAGAAAACGGATTTTGGCGATTTATCCTTTGATTCGGCATTAAAGAGAGATTATTGGCTATTGCAACAGCAATTTTCTAGGGGCAATCGGAAAAATCAAATTATTGGCATGGCATTTTCCCATTTAAAGGGGAAACTTATTCAGCTACAATGGACAGATGAGGTCTTGCAGGCAGAGATTTTGGTGACGGGGAATATCGATTATTGCTACACACAGAGTTCTTGGTTTTCTAAAGAAGTGAGTGAAAAGCAAAATGAAGTGGATTTCAATGCACAATTTAATTATCAGTATGTCAATCAGCATTGGGTTTTAGTAGAGATTAATCATATGCCAAGTCTAGATTACTAGGATGAGTGAAGGTAGATGAAGAAGAAAAAGAAAAAGAAAAAATTTCGTGGGGATATGCTCTTGTTCTTCTCATTGGCAATAGAAATTGCGATTGTGTTATGGGTTTTTGAAAAAAGAAATAAAATAATTCAAAGTGGATACAGCATAAGTGCAAGAGGAAATCAAATTTTCTTCTTGCTGTGCTGTATTGTGCCTATTTTTTTAGTAGCTTTTATTTTGAGTGTATTATTTTTTCGAAAAAAGAAAAGTTATGTGCGTCTTGGCACATTTGTCGTGCTTTTTTTTATTGGTTTTATAATTTTTTATTTGATCAGTCTGGGGATAACAAAGAGACAACGAGCACAAGAACATCCACTGGGCACAGGAAATATCCTGATCATTCGACAGGGGCGAGCGACATTAAAAAAGAAAGTAAATGTATTTTCTCTGGGTACAGGAATTTGGACAAGTCAAGATTATGAACAGGCACTTCCTAAGATATATGGTACAAAGTTTTCACCTTCGGAGAGTGGATATTTAGCAGACATCTATGATGCTCTACCAGTTCATGCTTGGAGTGTAAAAAGTGCGGGCGAAGAGATTTTACAAACGGATTACGAGGAACAGGTATCTTCTTATTTTTTGAAGCAAAATTTTGAACAAATTTTTACCCATGGAGAAAAGCTAAAGGAGGTGCCTTCGAATAGCATTTACATTCAAAAATTATATGGCTTAAATCGCAATACAATGCCTATAGTTGTGCTGCCACAGGGGGCAGATATAGATGCAGTGACACAGGACATCTATCAGTTTTTGACATTGCCAACAGTGGGAGCACAGCTTGATGTGGACAATAAGATTCGAAAGAATATTCGAGAACATGTAAAGGCGATACTGATTGTTGAAAGTGAAGCGGATGAAACAAGACATATCGAATTTTCTTTTGGAAGGGGAGTTGGAAGGAAGAAGAAAAAGTGGGTGAAGGAGATTAGTCAAAAGCTAAGAAATGCCCTTGCAAATGAGTAGAAATGGAGGATATGGAGAAAATTGAGATGGAAGTGGATATGGCTTGGTGCAGGTCTTGTAGTCATATTGTCAGGATGTGCAAAAAAACAAGCAGCGAGTATAGTGACAACAGAAGCTACTACAGTAAGTGCGACGACAGCCACAGAAGAATCAATTTCACAGACGCAAGATAACCGTCCGGAAAGCAAGGCAGAGTCAACAGAAGAAAAGAGTACGCCAGCGACACCAATAAAGATTGGGGCAGAGATTTCTAGTTATGGAACGAATGAAAAGGGCGAGTCTTTATTGTCATTTGAAATTCAGCCAGACAGCGTGATACAGTACGCCGATGGCTATGAAGTTAGAGCAAAGTACTACAGTGGAATTGATATTCCAAAAAACCTTGAGGATGGTTACGAATTTATTGTGACTACGGATGAGGAGACAGGAGCTAGTTCTCATTTTGTTGTGGCCAATGGAAAGAGAATTTACACCTATGTCGAGGGAAGGAAAGCGATTGACGATAAAACGCAAGAATTTGATGTCCAAGAAGTGGCAGGTCATCGCTTTTTGTTCACAGAGGGAACTCGATTTGAAGATAAGATTAAGGAAGGAAAGCTATTTATTCGAAAAGACGCAATGATCGAAGACGCAATGGAGGGACAGAAAAAGACAGTCAATGTAGAAAATTTGGCAATTGGTGGCTATTTCAATGGTGTTCAATTTGACCAGAAGGGATATGCGACAAAATTAATCTACTATGGGGAGTAGGATCGTAGTTAGAGAGTGATAAGCCAAGATAAATAGTGTGATTGAATGGGGAAAGTTAGATGAAAAAAAGCAAGGTAAAGAAAAGTTTGAGTGAGAGAACGCAGCAGAATAAAAACGATTTACGTGTGCGAAAGACAAGGAAAGCCCTACAAGATGCTATACTAGAGCTTGCAAAAGAATATGATTTTGACGAAATTACAATTAATCAAATTTGTGATAGAGCACATATACGCAGAGTTACTTTTTATCGCCATTACAAGGGAAAAAGTGATTTTGTTGCCAATGTAGTTCAGGATTTAGTTGATGCGTGCACAGAGTTTAATTCTGTATACATTCATGAATCGCCAACAGTTTACTATGATTATGTAATCAATGATGTTTTGAATTTTATGTTAGAAAATGAGCGGCTGATTCGAGGCATCTTTTATAGTAAATATGCAAAGGTTGCGACAGAACAAATTTATACTAAATTTATAGACATTGTTCGCCGAGAAGTGTTGCGAAACAAAATGTGCACAGAAGAGAAGTTAGAGGAGAAGAAGTTTGTCATCTACTTTGTGTGCGGGGGAATTATGCATTTGGTATATGGATGGTTGGATGGTACCATTACAATACCTAAAGAAGAATATGCAAAAGAAATTAATTACTTGATGTTATCCATTTGGAAATTGGAGCTTACTTAAATCAAAGGGTGGTTCTTTAAGCGAAGGCTTGAAGAACCACCCTTTATAGAATTAGTAGTTAAATTTGCCATCATTTTTTTCTTCCAGTGCACGAATTAAATTATAGGTGTAATGTGAAAATGGGAGGGCGAGTCCCTTGGCCAGTGCCTTTTTGAGTAAAACTCCAAGAAACATCTCGATTTCTGTGTGCCTATGTGCATCTAAATCTTGAAGGGTAGAGTAGCGTGTCTCTGGATCGATATTGGAAAGATCCAATAAATTTTGGTCATAATAGATGCCATAGGAATTGGCCACAGAGGCCACCTCACTGGCCAGTGCCCTTTGAATGTTAGCAACAAACTCACTGTCTCGGTATGCACCAAGTCCCACGCCGAGAATGGCCTGCGGGAGATTGTAAGAAATATTGAGTGCATATTTTTGCCACAGTAGAGAAAGAATATCTTTGCTAAAGGTTGTCTTTAACTTTGTCTTTGCAAAGAAATTTTCAAGAGCAAAGAGCTGCTCATTTTTTTCTCCCACATCAGGAATGCCATAAAAGATGCCAGGTGTTTTTTGCGGGTCAAAATAGATGACATTTCCGAGGCGTTTTGAAGTAATTTTAATCAATGAGTAGACAATGTTTTCCCTTGGGATGACGGTGGCGATGCGTTCTTCGCTGTCGATACCATTGAGAAGGCTCATGACTAAGGTGTGTTTACCGACAAATTTTGGAAGAACAGGCAAAATTTCTTCCAAGGCATGGTACTTGGTTGAGAGAATGACAAGATCATAGATCTCAGCTTCGTCAAAAGTTTTTACTTTTGGATGCACACACACACCGTTGATTACAATTCCCTTACTGCCAAGGTCATTGGTGCGTTTGGCATCCGCAAGCACAGTCATATCGATGTTCTCTGTTCCCCAGAGAACATAGGCACCAACACTACCGGCACCAATGAGTGCAACTTTTTGAATGTCCATAAGTTCCTCCTTTTCTTATATATGTACATTACTATTTTTATCATATCACATTTAGTAAAAAGATTATATAGTCAGACAATGTATTCTTGTGGTATAGTTTAGAAGAAAAAAAGAAATGGAGAGAAGAAAATGGACATTGTTTGCCTAGATTTAGAGGGTGTTTTAGTGCCAGAGATTTGGATTGCATTTGCTAAGGAAAGTGGAATTGACGAATTAAAATTGACAACGAGGGATGAGCCTGATTATGACAAGCTGATGAAATTTCGCTTAGAGACATTAAAAAAGCATGGGCTTGGACTTAAAGAAATTCAAAAGACTATCGAAAAGATCTCTCCAATGGAGGGAGCAAAGGAATTTTTAGATGAGCTCAGAGAAATGACACAGGTGATTATTCTCAGCGATACTTTTGCTGAGTTTGCTAAGCCGTTAATGAAAAAGTTGGGTTGGCCAACAATTTTTTGTAATTCTCTTGAGGTGGCAGAAAATGGAGAGATTACGGGCTATCGCATGAGGGTGGAAAAATCAAAATATACAACAGTAAAGGCATTGCAGTCCATAGGATATGATACGATTGCCAGTGGAGATAGCTACAATGATATGGGAATGATACAGGCCAGCAAGGCGGGATTTTTATTCAAGAGTCCAAAGAGTATTCAGGAGCAATTTCCACAAGTTCCTGCCTATGATACCTATGAAGAATTACTCGATGCGATCAAGGCGGCAAGAGCTTAGAGAATAAAAAAGTGATAAAACAACTTGACAAAAAAAGATCGTTGCAGTATTCTCTAATAAGGTGTAGAGTTGCGTAAAAAGGCTTCCTGCGGGAAGCCATTATTTTTACACCAAGTTTAGCACTCGTAAAAGAAGAGTGCTAGTAAAAGGAGGCAGAAAGATGATGATTGTACCTGTTTATAATATGGTGACATTGCCAGATACAAATATATATTTTCCTACAGAGCGATTTGAGGAGATTGTGGGAAGTATGCCAAAAGAAGATGATGAAAAAGCTACGATTTTGATCTTGAAAGAGGATATCAGTAAAGAAAAATTTCAAGCAGAGAGCTTTTATCCAATTGCTCTTACAGGAATTGTAAAAGAAGTTTCTTCGGAGGGCTATGTTCTGATTCATCTTCAAAAGAGAGTAAATGTCGATGAAATCTGTGTGGATGGTGAGCACAACATTGCACTCACACTTTCCAAGGCACCTGTAAAGGAAGATACAGACCCAGAGTTTGAGGAGGAAAGATTAAAGAAATTAAAGGCGGAGTTAGAAAAGTTTTCCTCCAATTTTCAGTGGGGAAAGATGGCAAAAAATTATATTCAACACTGGAATTGCCTAGAAGAGGTTCTGGCAGGACTTTCACCTTGGATTTTATTGGATGCTTCAGAAAAGTATGCTCTGCTTGAGCAAGAGAGCAAATTAAAGCGAGCAGAATTGATGGAGCGAGCAGTTCGGGATTTTATTGAAGTGGGAACCATCAAAAATAGGGCAGAAAATGACCAAAATAAAGAGTACCAAGATTCCTATAAAGAAAAAGCAATTCGCAGGCAGATCGAGTACTTACAAAAAGAATTGGATGAGATGCATCCAGAGAATATTTCAGATATTCGAGAGCTGGAGTTAAAGTTATCAAAATTAAAGCTCAATGATGCCGCAAAGAAAGAGACACAAAAGGTATTAAAGCGTCTCAAGCAAGAGGGAAACAATAGCCCAGAATATGGACTTTTGTATAATTATCTTGATTTTGTTGTCGGATTGCCTTGGGCAAAGAAAAGATATAAAAAGATCGATCTTGACAAGGCTGAAGGCTATTTAGATGCTGAGCACTTCGGATTAAAGAAGGTAAAGGATCGCATTATTCAGCAGGTTGCGGTGATGAATTTGACAAAAAAGCAATCGGGTTCGATTCTTCTCTTTGTCGGGGCACCAGGAACAGGAAAGACAAGCATTGGGCAAAGCATTGCAAAGGCTATGGGCAGGGAGTATGTGAGAGTAAGTCTTGGTGGTGTGAGAGATGAGGCCGATATTCGTGGACACCGAAGGACTTATATTGGTGCAATGGCTGGACGAATTATGGATGGAATCAAAAAGAGTGGAGTGTCTAATCCTGTGATGGTTCTTGATGAGGTGGATAAGCTTTCTAGATCCTACAACGGAGACCCAGCGAGTGCACTTCTTGAGGTGCTTGATCCTGAGCAAAATGCAACCTTTACTGACCACTATATGAATGTCCCATTTGATTTGTCGGATGTATTTTTTGTCTGCACAGCCAATACGCTGGAGACTATTCCAAGACCACTGTTGAATCGAATGGAGGTCATTCGATTTTCTGGCTATACAGCGACGGATAAATTTGAAATTGCCAAGAAGCATTTATTGAAAAAGGCAATGGAAAAGACAAACATTACAGCTAAAAATATGGAAGTTACCGATGATGCCATTCGAAAAATCATTTCCGATTTTACAATGGAAGCGGGCGTTCGAGGGTTAAAGAAGAGACTGGATGCACTTTGTAGGGCAGCAGCAGTAAAGATTGCCAGAGGAAATCAGGAAAAATTGGTAATTCGACCAGAGGATGTGCAGGAATTATTGGATGCAAAGCCGATTCGCCACGACAAGGCATTGGAGGAGAAAAAACCTGGTGTCGTTACAGGACTTGCTTGGACAGCGGCAGGAGGGGACATTCTCTTTATCGAAACCTTGTTGACGAAGGGAAGTGGAAAGATTCAGGTCACCGGTCAGCTTGGCGATGTGATGAAGGAATCTGTGCAGATTGCCATCAGTTTAGTCAAGTCAATGTTTCCAGATAAGGCAGAAATTTTTGAAAAGAATGACCTTCATATCCATGTTCCAGAAGGTGCTGTGCCAAAGGATGGTCCATCGGCAGGGATTACATTGACAACGGCACTGTCTTCATTGATTACAGACCAAGCAGTGAGTGCAAAGGTGGCCATGACGGGTGAAGTGACGCTTCGTGGTGTGGTGACACCGATTGGTGGTCTGCCAGAGAAGCTAATGGCAGCGGTGAGAGCAGGGATTGAGACAGTCTTTATTCCAAAAGACAATGAAGATGACTTAAAAGATGTCGCAGATGAAGTAAAGAGTCAATTAAAGATTATTCCGGTGAGTGAAGTCAAAGAGGTTCTTTTACAGACAGGCGTAATTATAGAATAAGATTAACCTCTCTATTGCATAAAAGAAGTTGCAGTAGAGAGGTTTTTTGGTATATATTTTGGCATAAATTTACGGTATAATGTCGCTTGGAGGCGGGATATGTATTGTTTAATGGAAGATGGAACGAAAATTTATTATCAAATTTGTGGTCGAGGATATCCAATTGTCTTTTTACACGGCAATGGTCTTTCGGGGATGTATTTTAAGAAACAGGTGAGAGAACTTGCGGGGGAATATTGTTGCATTTGTATTGACAGTCGTGCACAGGGAAATTCAAATAATGAGGCAGAGGAATTGGAATTCGCCCAAATGGCTAAGGATGTAGAAGAGGTACTTTGTTTTCTTCGCATTAAAAAATGTTTAATTGTGGGACACAGCGATGGAGCAAATTTAGCACTTGTGTATGCGAGGGATTATCCTGATCGTGTGGGGGGAATGCTCATCAATTCGCCAAATATTCAAATTAATGGGGTAAAAAAGTATGGAGTTTGGTTGGTTGATATAGAATATGCCCTACTTTGCTTTTTGGGGAAGAGGTTTTTATTTGCGAAAAAGATGGCAAAAATTGTTCACTTAATGGTGGAAGATGTCCCTATTTCCTATGAAGAATTGAAAAAGATTAAGGTGCCGGTCTATGTTCTTGGAGGAAGTAGAGATATTATCAAGAGGGAACACATGAAAAATATTGCTTCTCATCTTGGCAATGGAAAGTTATTAATTCGCAGAGGACAGGGGCATCATATTGCACTCTTTGACACTCGAGTTTACAATCGCTTGGTGGCTTATATTGCAAAAAAAATTAAAGGAGGAGAACAGTGAAAAATATAAAGAGCTTAAAAAAAATAGTAAAGACCGTCTTCTTTGCTACGGTGAGTATTTTAGTAGTATTAGAAATTTTGAGATTGAAAAAGACGGTCAATGTGATGGATATTCGTGCCGCAGTGGAAAATGTCAGTCTTTCTCATTTCGCCTTGATGATTCTTTGTGGTTTGATTGCTGTAATGCCAATGCTTTTTTATGATTTTATTTTAAATCGTGAATTACATACAAATTTTAGTAAGGGCTATATTATGAGGACAAGTTGGTGTATCAATACCATCAACAATTTGGCAGGATTTGGTGGACTTGTCGATATTGGACTGCGCTATTCATTTTATGCACAGGAGGAAGAGGAAAAGGTAGCCATTCAGACCATCGGGAAGATTATCCTCTACTTTATGATTGGATTTTCCATCTATGGATGGATAGCCCTTGGTTTAGATGCTCTTTTTCCTGTAGCTGAAGTGAATAAGTACCATTTAGTTCTTATTGGTGTAGCTTTATATATGCCTATCATCCTGTTGGCAGAAAAATTTAAAAAGGTCAAATCCTTTGGAGCCATTCAAAGAAAGAGTATGATCGAATTGATTTTCGTCTCCTTTTGTGATTGGAGTTTGGTTATTCTTTGCTTTAGTGTGACGGGTCGATTGATGGGAATCAATGTTCCTATTGTGAATATTATTCCGCTTTACACAATGGCCATTGCTCTTGGCATTGTGTCCATGATTCCTGGTGGAATCGGAAGCTTTGATCTCATTATGATTGCAGGATTGGAGAGCTTGGGCATTGACAATGCAAAGGTTATTGCTTGGCTTTTGCTCTTTCGCTTGGTGTACTATATCATTCCATTTTGCATAGGAATTATCTTCTTCTTCTATCATATGGGAGAGAAGATGAGTGGAAGAGTGCGATCTGTATTTCGAAGTGTCGGTGAAAGTATCAGCCACTTTGTTGAGCTATTTATTGTTCGAGTTTTTGGAGTGGGTTTTGTTTTGACCGCATTGATTCCTGATAAAATTGATCAAATTCCATTTTTTGGGCGATATGGGCATATCAATGGGCAGCTGCTCTGGCAATTTCCTACAGTGTTGCTTGGCATATGCTTTATTTTATTGGCAAGAGGAATAAAGAGTCGGGTGAAGAGAAGTTTTCCGCTGGGTATTGTCCTTTTGATTCTCACAGGAATTTACATCAATATTGATGAGTGGAATATCCATTTGACCATAGTTATTATCGCCATGATTTTATTGATGTTGGCTATTCGACCACAGCTTGATGTCAAGCAATTTTTATATAGTAGAGAAGCGATGGTGATTGACGGATGCATTATTACAGGAACAATGTTACTATTGTTTATCTTTGGGCAATATAGCTGGATTTCTCATCTTGTACATAAAAATCATCGACATCCCTTTGTTCGGTATATGCAAATGGGGATGCATGCTCTTGTTTTGGTGGCCATTGTTGCACTCATCTACTATGCCCTTGTGCGCTATTTGCAGGGAAAAAAGAGATGGCCAGGAGAGGAGCTTGAGCCAGAGCGTTTAGAAAAATTTTTGGCAACCTATCGAGGAAATCCAGATAGTGGATTGGCCTTTTTGGGAGATAAGCGTATCTTTTGGTATCAAAAAGAAGGTGTGGATGAAGTTGCCCTGCAATTTGGCTGTGAGAATAATAAATGTGTTGTGATGGGTGAACCGTTTGGAAATCGTGTATACTTTAAAGAAGCGATAGAAGCGATGATTTTAAGTGCAGGTGAACTTGGCTATGATGTGGTCTTTTATGAGGTTGGTCAGGAGATCACTCTATTTTTACATGAGTGTGGATTTTCTTTCTTAAAATTTGGTGAAAGTGCAGTAGTCAATATTGCAGATTTTTCGTTGGAGGGAAAGTCAAGAAAAAAGTTTCGACTAGTCAACAATCGCTTGGAAAAACAGGGATATCACTTTGATATCGTAAAGGCACCGCATAGCAAGGAGTTGTTAGATTGTCTGGAAGAAATTTCTACTCATTGGTTGGAGGGAAGACCAGAAAAGGGATTTTCTCTTGGATTTTTTAGTCGCCCATATTTGCAGAGAGGGGATATCGCACTGATTCGAGATGAGAATGAAAAGGTGGTGGCCTTTGCCAATATTATGCCAGATTTTAGTGATGAAATGGCAACGATCGACCTAATGCGTCACGATCCAGAAACAGCACCAGCAGGCACAATGGATTATCTTTTTGTCTCTCTATTTTTGCATTTTAAGGAGATGGGAAAAGAATTGTTTTTTATGGGTATGGCCCCTCTTTCCAATGTTGGAAATTTAAAAAATAGTTTTTTGCAAGAGCGAATTGCCTATTTAATTTATACCTATAGTCAACATTTCTATTCATTTAGTGGGTTGAGAGAATATAAGGAAAAGTTTGATCCAGACTGGAGTGCACGCTATGTCTGTTATCCAAAACATAGCTGGTTAATTTGTGATATGCTCTCCGTATTTATGATTGACAATCGAGTGATTGAATTGTAGACTGAAGGTAATGCAGCGAACATGATCTCAGCACCTTGAGAAGGAAGGTGCACTAATTATGGAAGTGAAGGGCAGCTTGAAGTTCGATTCTTCATCGTATTGTGTATGCCCAGATTGTGTATTATGGCATATTTAATTTTATAGTTACTACCAAATGTTGGGCAGAAGAGAGAGGATGCAGTGCATCCTCTCTTGTACTATAAATCAAAGTATACTTTTTTTAGATTGTCCATTCGAACAGTCATATTTCGAAGGAGCATATCAAAAACCGTGATGGCTGCCATACACTCTACGACGACAACCGCACGAGGGACAACCAAAGGGTCATGTCGGCCGTGGATTTCAACCTCAATTTCTTCTCCACTCTGTGTGACCGTATCCTGTTTTGCAGCGATGGATGGAGTTGGCTTTACAGCAGCATTAAAAATAATGGCACTGCCATCACTCATTCCACCGAGAACACCACCAGAATGGTTGGTGCGTTTAGAGATATGAATGCTTCGTCCCTCACCATCGGAGATAAAGGCATCATTATTTTGACTTCCTGTCATTTGAGAGACCGCAAAGCCAGCACCAAATTCTATGCCCTTGATGGCCCCGATGCTCATAACAGCCTTGGAAAGTTCGGCGTCCAATTTATCAAATACAGGTTCACCAAGACCGACAGGAACACCAGAAATAATACAGCTGATAATGCCACCTGCGGAATCCTTTCTGGCCATCAACTCTTCCATATATCCTTGCACGAGGAGGGCAGATTGTTGATCAGGCATGAAGAATGGATTCTTTTTACAATCTTTGGGACAAAATTGTTTGGCAGAAATTGGTCCGATGGATTGTGTAAAGGCCAAGACTTCAATATGTATTTCTTTTAAAGCTTTTGCGGCGATAGCTCCGGCGATGACACGACCAATTGTCTCTCGGCCCGAACTTCTTCCGCCGCCGCGGTAATCACGAAAACCATATTTCATGTCATAGGTATAGTCTGCGTGACCTGGTCGGTAGTAGGAAGCAATGTCATTGTAGTCCTGTGATCGCTGAGAGGTATTCTCCACCATCACCATAATGGAAGTTCCAGTTGTCTTTCCACCAAAGACTCCAGAGAGGATCTTACAGGTATCGCTTTCTTTCCTCGATGTGGCAAATTTTGTCTGCCCTGGTTTTCTGCGGTCGAGATAAACTTGGATGTCCTCTTCGCACAGAGAAAGACCAGCAGGGCAGCCGTCGATGACAACGCCAATGCCTGCACCATGGGACTCTCCCCAAGTTGTAATGCGAAATAAATTGCCAAATGTTGAACCTGCCATATTATACCTCTACAATGGTGCAGCAATTTGGCTGGTTGACATGTAAACTGTTGCTAGACATCATAAGGATATTTTTGTCATAATCAACCTTAAAGAAGGTGAGTGTGTTACTGGAATGATTTACACATACAAGGTGCTGGTCATCAGGAAATAGTGCAATATCCTTTGGATAATCTCCACTGATTGGAAGGCAGAAGCGGTAGTTGAGAAGACCACTTTCGCTGTCACGATCGTAGACACAGACAGAATTATCGCCAGCATTGGCACAGAAGAGATATTTCTCATCGCTAGTAAAGGCCAAACTGGTGGCTGCGGTAAGCTCAGATGGCTTAGAGGATCCAGTGCTTGAAATGGTTTGAATTTTCTCAATCTTTGGGGAGTGCTCACCTGTCTCATAGGTGTAGACATCAATTACATTGGAAATCTCATGCAAGAGGTAGATAAACTTTCCATCTTTAGAGAAAGCAAAGTATCGAGGTGCACTGTTGATGTCACATGGAATCATATCACAGAGGCTGAGTTTGTTCTCTCCATTGCCAAAGCGATAGATTTTTACTTGATCAAGACCAAGGTCAACAGCGAGAACAAAGCGACCATCTGGTGTTCTCTTTGTACAACTACAATGTGGTCGGAAGTTTCTCTCGGCAATGGATCCAAGTCCCTTGTGATAGATGCCATCGACAATGCGATTGAGTGATCCATCTGGATTGAGAGAAATGACGGTGATTTTTCCATCATGATATCCAGAGACAAAGAGATATTCGTCATCAGCGTCTGTGGAAATATGGCAACCACGCATACCGCAAATATTTAGCGAATTTAATCGAGAGATATTTCCATCTTCGTGGATACGAAAGGCCACTACGCCCTCGTCGGCGATAGAATAGAGTGTCTTTTTGCTGTGGGAAGCCTTGACATAGGATGAATTATCAACCTCTACCTCACATCTTTTTGTAAATTTTCCTGCCTGAACATCGACATCATACACCGTAATTCCCTTTGCTGCACCAGTATAGGAATAAGAGCCGACATAGGCCATATATTTTTTGCTCATTGCAATTCTCCTCTCTATATTAGATTGATTTAATTCTATCACATTGCCGTGCAAAAAGCTATTGACAGGCTTTTCTTTTTCGATATAATAGGTTCGTTTTACAATGCTTGAGAGTAAAAAAAGGATGGGAGGAATTTTATGGGAAAGTCATTGATACGCTTGGAGAAGATTAGAAAAAGTTACGGAGAAAGTGTGATTTTGGATGACTTAGATTTGGACATTCCAGAAAATGCTTTTGTAACTCTGCTTGGACCATCTGGCTGTGGAAAGACAACGACACTGCGCATCATTGGAGGATTTGAGCAGGCTGACTCGGGGCGAGTAATATTTGATGGGCTACAAAAAAGGTATTCAATGGTTGCACGAGCTATATGCCAAGGGATTGATTGATCCAGAGTGCTTTACACAGGAGTGGTCAACCTATGTGTCTAAGGGAAAGTCAGGAAGATATGGTGTGTGCTTTAGTTGGGATATTGCCAATATCGATAACTTAAAGGATTGGGTTCCACTGCCAGCACTCACTGCAGACACAAGAAATATCACACCACAAAATGGTTCATTCACCAGTGGATTTGACAGAGGTCGCTGCGTCATTACTGCACTTGCAAAGCATCCAGCATTGGTGTGCAGTTGGCTTGATCAGATGTATGCACCACTGCAGTCACCACAAAACAATTGGGGAACTTATGGAGAGCAGGGCAAATTCAATATCTTTGAGATGTCAAAAAATTCTAAGGGGGAGCCAATGTTAAAGCATGCACCACTTGGAGATGTCTCACCAGTGGAAGTGAGAGAGGCACAAAGTGTCGGTGGGCCTTTGGCCATTCTCAATGAATATTACAATGTTTATGTAACTGTACCAGATGATGCCCAATATCGCTTGGATTGGATTAAGGACATCTATACGCCAGATATGCACACAAAATATGTCTATCCAAATGTATTTATGTCACAAAAAGACACGGAGGAGATTTCGAATCTCCTGGCCGATATTAAGACAGAGATTAACACAAAGAAATCTGATTGGATCATGAATGGAATGAGTGATGCTGATTGGAATGAGTATCTAAAAAAATTGGATGCCTATGGTTTGCAAAGATTCTTAGAGATTCATCAATCTTATTTAGATAGATACTTTGAGGCACTTGGGCAGTAGAGGAGAGAGGATATGAGTCAAGTACTAGAAAAAGCAAGAACATATGAGAAAGAGCAGGCAAAAAAGATTGTGGGGGATATGCGTCCAGCATTTCACCTCACTCCCTATGTGGGATGGATGAATGATCCAAATGGTCTGTCATTTTACAAGGGAAAGTATCATATGTTTTATCAATATTATCCATATCGCAGCCAATGGGGACCAATGCATTGGGGGCATGCAGTGAGCAAGGATTTACTTCACTGGGACTATCTTCCAGCAGCTATTGCACCTGATATGCCCTATGACAATGCCGGATGTTTCTCAGGCAGTGCCATTGAACTAGAAGATGGAAGACATCTTTTAATGTATACAGGAGTGACCAGAGTTGAAAACGAGGACGGAGAGATGGTTGACTGTCAGACACAGTGTCTGGCTGTTGGCGATGGCGTAAACTATGTCAAGTATGAAAAAAATCCTGTATTGACAGAGGTGGATTTACCTGAGGGAGCAAGCAAGATTGACTTTAGAGATCCAAAGCTTTGGAAAGATGAGGAGGGAATTTATTGGGCAGTTATTGGCAGCCGTCCAGCAGATGGAAGTGGACAGATTTTGCTATTTCGAAGTGAAGATGCTTTCTCTTGGAGGTATTTTAGTACTTTAGATGAAAATCAAAATCGCTTTGGAAAGATGTGGGAGTGTCCAGATTTCTTTCCTTTAAATGACAAACATGTGCTTTTGGTCAGTCCACAGGATATGTTGCCAGAGGGATTTGAGTATCACAATGGCAATGGAAACTTATGCCTAATTGGAACATTTGACAAGGAAAAGGGAAAATTTTTGGAAGAGCATGATCAGGCAGTTGACTATGGCATTGACTTTTATGCACAGCAGACAGTGGTGACAAAAGATGGGCGCAGAGTGATGATTGGCTGGATGCAAAATTGGGATGCCTGTGCCATCCGTGCACAGGAGGAAGCTTGGGCTGGACAGATGTCATTGCCAAGAGAGATCTGGATTCAAAACAATCGCCTGTATCAAAGACCGACAAGGGAGTACGAGTCTTGTCTGGGCAATCGAGTGGAATATACAGATGTCTTGATTGGTGCAGACAAAGAGAAAGTGCAACTGGATGGCATTAGTGGAAGAACCATTGACTTGCAAATTCAGCTTTCCTCAGTGGACAAGGACAATCCTTACTACAAATTTACCATTTACTTTGCAAAAAAAGATGGAATGTATACTTCATTGAGTTTTCGACCATATGAAGGCATTGTAAAGATTGACCGAAAGTTTTCTGGCTCAAGAAGAGCCATTGTTCACCAGAGAAGAATGTTTGTGCCAGGGTGTGCTGATGGAAGTATCAAGCTTCGCCTAGTTCTTGACCGCTACAGCAGTGAGCTCTTTGTGGGTGATGGATCACAGACGATGACAACGGCCATCTACACGGATATGTCGGCACAGGGGATTTCCTTTGCTTGTGATGGAGAGGCAAAGATGGATATTGTCAAGCAGGATTTTTTATTGTAGGAAAAAACGGCTTACTTTTTTACAAGAGTGTGTTATAATAGCCCTGTCAGAATTCATAGGAGGTGTTATTTGTGAAAAGAAAAGTTTTGGCAATCGTTTGTACTTTATCAATGATTTGTTCATTCCCTGCAATGGCAGGACCTAGAATAGCGAAAAAGATTTCTGTCTATCCGGTGACAGGACAAAAGATTTCTGTTTATTCAGCAATAGAAAAAACAGCTACTGTTCAGCCAGTGGCACAAGCTGTGCAGTCTGCTCAAAAGGATGCCGTTTACCCAGTAGCTGAGCAAAAGGCGATGTTTGAAAAGTATGGTTTTTCAACATTGGACGGTCATTCTCTGTTGGCAGTACAGATTCATCCAAATACAGTGAAGGACTTGGGCAATTGCTATCAGGCACAGGCCACTTTTTTGAGCGGTGTGGAACTAGAAAATGTGGCACCGGGCGTGCGTCAGACGGTATCGGTTGATGACCTAAAGAATGAGAAGAAGACCTTTGTGGCCACGGAAGACGGCTTTGAGGAAGAGGGAATTCAGGATCCATTGGGGCTATTTAGCTATTGGACAGAAAAAGATGGCGAGCATCAGTTCCTCTATCATGACAGTCATGATCGAGTAGATAAGCCAGTCTTTATTGGCAATATCTATATTAAAAAGGATGCACAGACCAGTATTTATCTAGATAATAGTCACAAGAAGGTGACAAAGGCAAGTTTAAATGCACAGGGCAGTGACTATGATGGAGTATTCCTTGATGCACAGGGGTATGTGACCAAGTTAGTTGATTACGGAGACTAAATAAAAAGAGAGGATTTTCAAGTGATTTGCTTGAAAATCCTCTCTTTTGGTTTATTTTAATGGCTTAATGTTTGGCCAATAGCGGAACATAACTTTGGCAATAATTTTATTTTTGTAGACATAGTGATTGTTCCAAAAGCGGGCATCATCAGAGTTGTTGCGATTGTCGCCCATACAAAAGTATGCACCTTCAGGAACTTCAAAGTGCATATCCTGCATAACCCTCATAGGTTCCTTGATATAAGGTTCATCAAGTGGTGTAGAGGAATTATTTAGATAGACCTTTCCATTCTTGATATCAATGATATCTCCACCAACACCAATAATTCTTTTGACAAAATATTTTTTTTCATTGTCAGGGAATTTAAAAATAACAATATCTCCTCGCTTTGGGTCGCTAAACTTATATTGTAAGCGATTGCCAATAATTCGATTTCCCGTCATAATGGTATTTTCCATAGATCCTGAAGGAACTCTTGAATTGGCGATGATGAAGTTATTGAGTAAAAAAGCGATGACAGCTGCGACAACAATAATCTGTATCCAGCTCAGGATTTCACTCTTTTTTGCATTCTGTTTTTCATCCATAAATTTTCTCCTATGCTGTGTAAACAATATTCTGTGCCATTATAGCACAATGATGGAAAAAATTCCAGCCAATCTAATGGAGAAGCTTAAAGCTTGGGGCAAAGCGAAATACAGCCTTAGCAATGATTTTATCTCGGTAAACAAAGTGATGTGTCCAAAATCGGGAATCATTGGAATTATTGCGATTGTCTCCCATGCAAAAATAGGCACCCTCAGGGACTTCAAAGTGCATGTCCTCCGAAACCATGGGCTCCTTTAAATACGGCTCATAGATGGGATAGCTAGAGTGATTGATATACACTTGATTGTTGATAATATCGATGCTGTCTCCGCCGACGGCAATAATTCTCTTAATAAAGTACATTCGCTCATCATCGGGAAATTTAAAAATAATAATATCACCTCGTTGGGGCTCAGAAAAGGCATAGCCTAGCTTATTGCCAATGAGTCGATCCCCTGTCATAATGGTTGTTTCCATGGAGGCACTGGGAACGAGGGCATTGGTGATCACAAAAGTATTGATCAAAAATGCAGCAAATGCACCCACAAATAGGACGAGAAAGGTGTGCAAAAAATAGCGTAAAAATATCTTCATGAGTGAAAGTTAAAATCCTTTCTTGATTATAGAATATCTCATTAAGATTACAACGATTTTTTGATAAGTGCAAGGCGATTTATAGATTTTTCAGAATTGTAATGGTAAAATATAATCAAATAATGATGAAAGGGGTTTGTTATGAAGAGAGGGTGCGGAATATTACTTCCAATTTCTTCACTGCCAGGAAATTATGGCATAGGAGGATTTTCAAAGGAGGCTTACCGTTTTGTTGACAAATTGCGTGCTGCAGCACAGTGCTATTGGCAGATTTTGCCACTTGGACCTACAGGAACTGGGGATTCACCGTATCAAAGTTTTACTGCATTTGGAGGAAATGTCAATTATATTTCGTTGGAGAAGTTGATTGAGGATGAAGTTCTTGCATGGTACGATATTAATTGGATTGACTGGGGAAGTGATCCATATCGAGTGGACTATCAAAAGGTTGGTGAGCACAGGGAAAGAATTTTGCGTCTAGCTTATAAAAATTTTTGTGCTTGTCAAAATAGGGAGAGAGTAGAGAGATATCTACAGGCAGTCGAAAATTTGTCTGAGGAGACAAAAAAGTATTGTGAGTACCAAGCGATTAAGAAGGATCAAGAAGGTAAGCCATGGTATGAATGGGAAGAAAAGCTTCGCAACCGAGACAAAGAGGCGATGGAGGAGGCGAGAAGTCGACTGAAAGAAGATTTGGACTTTTATCTCTGGGAGCAGGCGGTATTTGATATGCAGTGGATGGCGTTAAAAAATTATGCCAATCAAAATGGCGTGGAGATTATTGGAGATATGCCAATCTATGTTGCTTATGATTCCGCTGATGTTTGGATGCATCAAGAGATGTTTCAGTTACATAAAGATGGAACGCCAAAGGCTGTGGCTGGTTGTCCGCCAGATTATTTTGCCCCACAGGGACAGCTCTGGGGAAATCCACTATATGACTGGAAAAGGCACAAAAAGGATGGCTATTCTTGGTGGATTGAGAGAATGCGCTATGCATTGAGAATTTTTGACTGTGTGCGTGTCGACCACTTTAGAGGATTTGATGAGTACTACTCTATTCCAGCAGGTGATGACCATGCAATGAATGGAACTTGGGAAAAGGGGCCAGGAGTAGAACTCTTTGATATATTAAAGAAGCATTTTGCCCATCAATTTGAAGGTGGCGAGCTTCCAATTATTGCAGAGGATCTGGGACTTTTGACCGATAGTGTGACACAACTATTAGAAGAGGTTGGATTTCCAGGTATGAAGGTACTAGAATTTGCCTTTAGTTCCGATTGCGACAATGATTACCTTCCACATAATTATCCAAGAAATTGTGTGGCTTATACAGGAACACATGACAACACAACACTTCGAGGTTGGATTGACAGCTTGTCTGAGGAATTGAGATACTATATGGTTCGCTATGAAGGATCAGAACACACACCACATTCAGACTTACATTGGGATTGCATTCGCACGGTGTTGTCCTCTGTTGCCGATACTGTCATTATTCCTATGCAGGATTACTTTGGACTTGGCAATGAGGCAAGAATGAATACGCCAGGAACAGGTGAGGGAAATTGGCAATGGAGAATGAGAGAAGAGTCTTTTAATGATGGACTGATTTGGCATTGCGATTTGTTGTCTAGTATTTATGGAAGAAGGCATAAATTAAAGAGTGAACAAAAGTAAATACACTCGCCAAATTGGCGAGTGCATAGCGATTAGTCATTCGATTTTGTCGGTTGATAAGCTTGAGCAGATTGATCCTTGCTTTGCTCTTTGACATTGCCAATATCATATTCAATATTTGGATTGTAGATATTTGAATTTTTGGCATCTTTATCATAGAAAGTAGTTGTGCTTTCGTTACCAATATTGTCAACTGCATGGACATCAATTTTACCCCCACTATATTGAAATACCACTTTTTCGTTGTCGTGGTCAATCGAAGTTGGCAAAAGGCGGTGTCCGTTGCCATCAATGCCATAGAGACCGTCGTAGTTGATGCCCGACTGGCTGTCATCAAGGAGCAATGTGACCACGCCTTCCTTGGTGACCTCGCCAGTGATGGTCGGGGCAGCATTGTCAATGGTGACAATGTTTTCAAATCGACTCTGCTGCATACCATTAAAATTTGTTACATTGACAAGGAGAGTTCCATTGTCTTTGACGGTTGTGGTATAATGATTGCGGTCTACTTTTTCTAAGGCAAGTGGTTGATTGGCCAAGGTGGCGGTCACTGATTTTGTGGGCAGTATGCCCTTGGTTTGAATGTGGATGGTGACTGACTTAAATTCTTCCTGGTTTTCCAAACGCAAGGAAAATTTAGGTTGTGCAGTGACACAAAAGAAAATGATTACATTTGCAACAATAAATGCTAATATATAGAAAAGCCAGTGAAGCTTTTTGGTATGTGGCTGCATTGAATTACCTCCTAATGTTTAATAACATTAGGATAGCAGTTTTTGTGCAAGCTGGCAAGAGAAAGACAAATATAGGGAGGTATAGGAGAATGGATGCAACATTGGTCATTATGGCAGCAGGAATGGGTTCAAGATTTGGAGGTGGCATCAAGCAATTAGAGCCAGTTGGACCGAATGGGGAGATTATTATGGACTATTCGGTGTATGATGCTGTTCGTGCGGGATTTAATAAGGTGGTTTTTATTATTCGCAAGGAGATTGAGGAAGACTTTAAGAGAATTATTGGAGACCGCATAAAGAATGTGGTCAATGTCGAATATGTATTTCAAAAACTGGATGATTTGCCAGAGGGCTATCAGGCACCAGCAGATCGGAAAAAACCATGGGGAACAGGTCATGCTGTGCTTGCTGTGCGCAATGTAGTAAAGGAGCCATTTGTTGTGATTAATGCCGATGACTACTATGGTCGAGAGGGATTTCAAGTGATTCACGACTATATGGAAGAGCATATGAAGTGCAGGGATGATTTCTACGATTGTTGTATGGGTGGATTTATTTTGGAAAATACCTTGAGTGAAAATGGAACAGTGAATCGTGGAGTCTGTCAAGTGGATGAGAAGGGGAATCTATTGGATGTCACAGAGACATTTGACCTAGAAATAAAGGATGGTCATCTTTTGGCATTTGATGATCAAAAAAATCCATGCGATGTCACAAGAGATCAATATGTGTCCATGAATATGTGGGGATTTCCACCAGCATTTTTGAAGGAATTAGAGTCAGAGTTTCCAAAGTTTTTAGATGGTCTAAAGGAGGGCGATCTAAAGAGCGAGTATCTTTTGCCAGCAGTCATTGACCATTGCATCAAGACAAAGAAAGCGAGTGTCAAGGTTTTAAGAACGGATGACAAGTGGTTTGGTGTGACCTATAAGGAAGATAAGGAAATGGTGGTTGATTCTATTAAGGAGTTAATTGCTAGGGGCGTTTATCCAGAGCACTTATATTAGAATGAATGAAATGAGAGGAAGAAAATGAAAAATCAATTAGAAGATAGGACATTGATTATTGGGCATAAGAATCCAGATACAGATTCGATCTGTTCTGCAATTGCCTATTCTTATTTAAAAAATCAATTGGGCGATGCAACAAAATATGTTCCAAGAAGAGCGGGAGAAGTCAATGAGGAAACAAAGTTTGTTCTTGACTATTTTCATCAGGAGGCACCACAGCTTCAAAAGAGCGTGGAGACTCAGGTAAAAGATGCACCAGTTCTTACAGGCACGGGTGTGAGCCGAGAGATTTCTCTAAAGAAGGCCTGGGAATTGATGCAGGAAAAGAAGGAGACAACCTTAGCTGTTGTCGACGAAAATCAAAAATTAGAAGGTGTTATTACCATCAATGACATTGCAAAATCTTATATGAAGATTTTAGACAACACCATTCTTTCAAAGGCAGGAACAAGCTATGCCAGCATTGCACAGACACTGGATGGAAAGTTTGTGGCTGGAGATGAGCACGGGGTATTTTCAAAGGGAAAGACCTTGATCGCTGCTTCGGGGGCAGAACACTTAAAAGAGAGCATGGAAGAGGGAGATTTGATTATCCTTGGAGATGAAGTGCAGTGTCAAAAAGAAGCAGTAGATCATCACGCGGCTTGCTTAATTATTTGTGACGGTGCAAAGATTGGGCAAGAGATTATTGACCAAGCAAAGGCAAAAAATATTGTTGTGATTGCAGTTGAGCATGACTTATTTACTACGGTTAGATTAATGAATCAGAGCTTGCCAATTGGATATTTTATGACCACAAAAGACCTTGATACTTTCACATTGGAGGATGACTTAATTGAGGTCAAAGAGGTGATGGCTGGAGTTCGCCATAGAGATTTTCCAGTGCTCGATGCAGAGGGAAAATTTGTCGGAATGTTCTCAAGAAGATGTCTCTTGAATGCAAAGGGAAAGAAGATTATTCTTGTTGACCACAACGAAAAGACACAGGCTGTGGATGGAATGGAGCATGCCGATTTGAGAGAGGTCATTGACCATCACAGAATGGGCACAGTGGAAACTGTCGGACCAATTTATTATAGAGCACAACCATTGGGCTGTACAGCAACCATTGTATATCAGATGTTTAAGGAAAATGGAGTGGAAATTCCAAAGGAGATTGCTGGCTTGATGTGTTCAGCTATTATTTCTGACACATTGCTTTTCCGTTCTCCAACTTGTACACCAGTTGACAAGGAAGTGGGAATGGAATTGGCAAAAATTGCAGGAATTGATGTCAATGCCTATGCAAATGATATGTTTGCAGCGGGTAGCAATTTAAAGAAGATGACAGATGAACAAATTTTCCATCAAGACTATAAGCAATTTGCACTTGGAAAGATGACCATTGGTATCGGACAGATTAGTTCATTGAATGCGGATGAGCTTGTGACATTGGAAAAGCGTCTGTTGCCATATTTAGAGGGCGTTGTGGCTGAGGGCGAGGAGAGCATGATCTTCTTTATGCTCACCAATATTTTAGAAGAGAGCACCTCTTTGCTCTGTGTAGGTGAGGGAGCAGAAGCTTTGATTGAGAAGGCCTTTGCCCTCGAGGGAAAGGATGATGTCATTCGAAGGACACAGATGATCTATCTTCCAGGTGTCGTTTCAAGAAAGAAGCAATTAGTTCCAGCACTTGTGGTCAGTGTGTAGGATTGGTACAGACAAATGATGAAGACAAAGCACAATAATATTACATTAATTGGCATGCCTGCATCAGGAAAAAGTTCTATTGGTGTTGTCCTAGCCAAGAGATTAGGTATGCAGTTTATTGATGTTGATCTTGTCATTCAAGAAAAGACAGGGATGCTGCTAAAAGAGATTATTGCCAAACACGGTGATGAGGGCTTTAGAAAGATTGAAGATGATATCAATGCACAATTAAATGTGCACAATGCCATTATTGCTCCCGGCGGAAGTGTGATTTATGGTGAGAGGGCGATGAAGCATTTGAGAAAAATTAGTACGGTTGTCTACTTGCAACTTTCCTATAATGCATTGAAGTCAAGACTTGGCAATTTGACTGAGCGGGGAGTCAGCTTTAAGGATGGTCAGACCTTAAAAGATCTCTACGATGAGCGAGTGCCAATGTATGAAAAGTATGCAGATCTCACTGTGGAAGAGATGAAAAAGAGCATCAATAAGATTATCAATGAGATTTGTGAGAGGTTACAGTTAGAGGAAGCGAGCGATATCTATGGCTAGAACATTCTGGAAGCCTGGAAATATGCTCTATCCTGTGCCAGCAGTGATGGTTAGCTGCAGAGGGAAAAATGGTGAGGATAATATTGTGACGGTGGCGTGGACGGGTACAATTTGTACCAATCCACCCATGGTCTATATTTCCCTGAGGTCAAGCCGTTATTCGTATCGTTTGATTGAGCAGACAAAAGAATTTGTCATTAATTTGACGACAAAAAGTACCACATTTGCAGCGGATTTGGCAGGCGTAAAGTCAGGAAGAGATGTAGATAAGTGGAAGCAATGTAAGTTGACGAAGGGAGAGTCTACACTGGTTTCGGCACCTTATATTGTGGAGTGTCCAGTGGCCATTGAGTGTAAAGTCAAACAGATTATACCCCTTGGTTCTCATGATATGTTTATTGCTGAAGTTGTGGCTGTCAATGTGGACGAGCAATATATGGATGAACGGGGAAAGTTTGATTTGAAAAAGTCTAAGCCTGTGGTATATTCTCACGGAGAGTATACACAGATAGGGGAAGTGCTGGGCACATTTGGATATAGTGTCAGAAAGAAGAAAAAGAAGAAGGAAGCATAATGGAAGGCTATAAAATTGATTTTAAAAAACCGATGCACATCTATTTTATTGGCATTGGTGGCATCAGTATGAGTGGTTTGGCAGAGATTTTGCTCCATGCAGGATTTACCATTAGTGGATCAGATGCAAAGGAGAGTCCATTGACTGCACATTTGGAGAGCATGGGAGCAAAGATCTATTATGGTCAGAGGGCAGAAAATATCAAAGAAGATATTGACTATGTGGTCTATACAGCGGCCATTCATCCAGACAATCCAGAATTTAAGCAAAGCGAAGCAAATCATCTTCCGATGATGACAAGAGCACAATTGCTTGGTCAAATGATGAACAATTATCAACATTCAGTTGCTGTCAGCGGAACACATGGAAAGACAACGACAACATCGATGCTTGCTCATATTTTATTGGCAGCACAGAGTAATCCAACAATTTCTGTCGGTGGTGTTTTGCCAATTATTGGTGGAAATGTTCATATTGGCAGTCATCAATTATTTGTCACAGAGGCCTGCGAGTACACCAATTCATTTTTAGAATTTTTTCCGACTATGGAGATTATTCTCAATATTGAAGCAGATCATCTTGATTTCTTTAAGGACATCGATGATATTCGTCATTCGTTCCAGAAATTTGTGAAGAAATTGCCGGAAAATGGAATATTGATTATCAATAATGAAATTAACAATTATCAGGAGATTGTTGGAGATTTTTCGGGAAAACTCATCACCACAGGACTACAAAATGCAGATATTTCTGCACAGGATATTCATTATGACCATTTGGCGAATGCAAGTTTTACACTTTTTGATGATGGCAAAAATCTTGGAGAGATTGTGCTTTCTGTGCCAGGTCAGCACAATGTCTTCAATGCCCTGGGAGCTATTGCAGCAGCACTTGAGCTAAAAATTCCAGTGGAAGACATTAAGAAGGGATTAAAGAATTTTACAGGTGCAAACCGCCGCTTTGAGAAAAAGGGAGAGCTTGCAGGGGGAATTACCATTGTCGATGACTATGCCCATCATCCACAGGAGATTGAGGCAACACTAAAGGCGGCGAGAAACTATCCACACAAAAAGGTTTGGTGTGTCTTCCAGCCACATACCTACACGAGAACAAAGGCACTTCTTCCAGAATTTGCCAAGGCTTTGGCACTTGCAGACAGAGTTGTGCTTGCAGACATCTATGCGGCGAGGGAGACAGACACTTTGGGCATTAGCTCAAAAGATTTGGAAAAATTATTGCTCGAAAAAGGAGTAGAGGCAATATATCTTCCATCTTTTGATGCCATTGAGACTTATTTGTTGGAGAACTTGGCATCAGGAGATTTGTGTATAACGATGGGAGCTGGAGATATTGTAAAAGTCGGCGAAAAATTAGTTGGCAAGTAAGTTATCCACATTATCCACACTGTCCACAACTTTATCTGTCCACAATGTGGATAAAGTTGTGGATTTCTTTTTGTGCATGGCTATTCATTTTCTTGATTGTCTGTGCTATGATGTTTGAGCAAATAGAGATAGAAATGGGGGGAGAAGATGAAGTACGCATTCTTGTGCCAAGATATTACAGATACTGTGGTCCTTGCGGGGGAGTTTATAGACAAATATATGACCAAGGCAAATGGCGAATTTGTCAAAGTCTATTTGTATTTACTCTATCATGCCAAGGAAGATGTGACGAGTGCAGATATTGCAAATGCACTCAATATTTTAGAGAGCGATGCAGAGCGCGCCGTGGCCTATTGGTTGAGCGAAGGAGCATTGAGAGAAAGACAAGATGAGATTCCGATGACATTTATGCTCAAGGAACTCAAGCAAGAAGAGCCAGAGAAAGCACAAGTTGCGTGTGCAATGCGAAATGACATTGCCGACAGCGAGGACTTCTCCGAATTGATGTATGCGGCACAAAAATATATGGGAATTGTGTTTTCACAAAAAGATTATTCGACATTTACCTATTTGTATGAGACACTTGGTATTTCCTATAGTTTGATTGAGTATGTCTTGGAAGAGGCTGTGTCAAAGAACAAAAAATCAGTTCGCTATGTGGAAAAGGTTTTGTTAAGAATGCACAATGATGGCATTCGCACCGTGGAACAGGCAAAGGAATCTTCACTGCTTTATCAGGAGGAGATCTTTGGTGTGATGCGTATTTTTGGGCTGGGGAATCGAAACCCAGGATCAGAGGAGTTGCGATATATTCGTCGTTGGTTTGATGAATATAAGTTTTCTAAGGAAATGGTATTTGAGGCCTGCAAAAAGACGATGAAAAAGATGCATGGACCAAATTTTGATTATACCGAAGGGACACTAAAAAATTGGATGAAGGATGATGTTCGAACGCTTGCTCAGGTGGAAGCCAGGGATGAACAGCATGGGAAAGAAAAGAAGGTACAAAAATTTCAACGAGCACCTGTGGCACGAGGTAATTTTGTGCAAAGAAAAGATGATATTGATATGGCTGCGTTGCAAAAGGTGGCAGCAAAATTTGGACAGGGAGCAGAAGCATGGCATTAACCAATTCGCAATACAATGCCTTGATGCGTGAGTATGAGGCACAGCAGGCGATAGACAGAGAGGATTGTCAGAGAAGAAAAGAAGAGGTGTATGCAAAAATTCCACAAATGAAAGCATTGGAGGCTCAGGCTGGAGAATTGGCACTTTTGCGTTTTCAAAAGATGATGACAGAAAAAAGTACAGATGTAGGTCTGGGATTTAAGGAAGAAATTCAAGATATTCAAAGAGAAAAGGCAAAGTTATTAAAAAAGCACGGATTTCCTCAGGACTATATGCAGATGCACTATGTCTGTCCAGAATGTAAGGACACAGGAAAAGTGGATGGGAAAAAATGCCATTGTTTTCAGATGAAGGCCTTAAAGTTATTGTATGCACAGTCCAATATTGATGGAACTTTACAGAAGGAAAACTTTGACAATTTTTCCTTTCAATACTATGATAATAGAAAGAGATTGGCAGGAATTGGATTGACCAATTATGAGTATATGAAGAATATTATTCGACATTGCCAAAAATATATTGAAAATTTTGGTCAGCAAAAAGAAAGTATTCTCTTTTATGGCAATACCGGTGTTGGCAAGACATTTTTGACCAACTGCATTGCCAAGGCATTGCTTGATCGGGGCTATGCCGTTTTGTACTTTTCATCGGCAGAATTATTTGACCAAGTAGCCAAGGTAAAGTTGCGAAGGGAGCCAGAGGATGGTGGAGATATTGAAGATATTGTTGATACCTGCGACCTCTTGGTCATTGATGATTTGGGGACGGAGTTAGTCAATAATTTTGTGAACAGCGAATTGTTTCATATTATCAATAATCGACTGTTAGCTGGAAAGGGAACGATTATTTCTACTAATCTTGATTTAAAAGCGATGAGAGATAACTATACAGAAAGAATCACATCGCGTATTATCAACCAATATACCACGATTCCATTGTATGGGGAAGACATTCGTGGAAAGAAATAGCGATATGGAGGGAACTGTGATGTATGAGGAGAAGGCGATTGACCGTATACCAGTGGGAGCACTAGGGTTGGTTCCACTAGAAAGTTGCAATCAATTGGCACAAAAAGTAGATGGCTATTTGGTGAATTGGAGGCATAAAAAGCAAAGTGAACATAAGTCAACACTTCCATTTGTGGGCTATGAAAAATCATCCTATATTGTGAAGTCTAAAATTAGCCGATTTGGTTCAGGTGAGGCTAAGGGAGAATTTGAAGAATCGATCCGAGGAATGGATTTATTCTTAATGGTTGATGTCTGCAATTATAGCTTGACTTATTCACTATCTGGTATGACCAATCGGATGTCACCGGATGATCACTATCAGGATTTAAAGCGTATTATTGCAGCGGCAGCAGGAAAGGCAAGAAGAATTAATGTCATTATGCCGTTTTTATATGAGAGCCGTCAACACAAGAGGACAAGGAGAGAGTCCTTGGATTGTGCCATTGCACTTCAAGAATTAGTAAGTATGGGCGTGGATAATATTATTACATTTGATGCCCATGACCCGAGAGTGCAAAATGCCATTCCGTTAAAGACATTGGAAACCGTACAGCCAATTTATCAATACACTAAGACATTATTGCAAAACTATCCAGACCTCGAGGTGGATGCACAACATATGATGGTTATTAGTCCAGATGAGGGCGGAATGAGACGAGCAAT
This sequence comes from Lachnospiraceae bacterium oral taxon 096, assembly GCA_018141845.1. Classification (NCBI taxonomy): domain Bacteria; kingdom Bacillati; phylum Bacillota; class Clostridia; order Lachnospirales; family Lachnospiraceae; species Lachnospiraceae bacterium oral taxon 096. The sequence continues at coordinate 1,003,025 of CP073340.1, forward strand.
TTACTTTGCCAATATGCTTGGTCTGGATGTGGGAATGTTTTACAAGAGACGAGATTACTCCGTGATTGTTGATGGAACAAATCCAATTATCGCTCATGAGTATTTGGGTAGCAATGTCGAGGGCAAGGATGTTGTGGTGATTGATGATATGATTTCTTCGGGTGGAAGTATGTTAGAAGTGGCGAAGGAATTGAAGGAAAGAAAGGCCAAGCGAGTTTTTGTCTGTGCGACATTTGGACTTTTTACTAATGGACTGAAGAAGTTTGATGAATACTATGAAAAAGGTCTGATTGATGCAATTTTTACAACAAATTTAATTTATCAGACACCTGAGTTATTGCAAAAACCATACTATATCAATGTGGATATGAGCAAGTATATTGCATTGATTATTGATAGCATCAACCATGATGTGTCATTGAGCGAGTTATTGACACCAATTTCAAGAGTGAACAATGAGTTAGAGGAGCATAGAAAGAAGAGATAGGAAACGATGAGAGTAATCATATGCGATGACAATGCAAGTGAAAGAGCACATTTTCGAAAGATTATGGAAGAGGTCGCAGCAGAGGAAGAAATCGATGTTGATATCCTAGAATTTGAAGATGCAAAGCCATTGATCTTTGAGATGGAGGATTTTATAGCCACCACAGATATCATATTATTGGACATTCATATGCCAGGAATGAATGGTATGGAGGCTGCAGATAAGTTGCGCAAAAACAAGTATAAAGGAGAAATTTTATTTGTAACCGTCTCCAAAAACTATATGCTCAATGCCTTTGACGTACATGCGTTTAATTATATTGTCAAGGGCGAGACACAGGCAGAAAAGTCAAAGGAGGTCATTCGTGAACTCTTTGAGGCGGCGGATGAAAAGCGTAAGGAATACATCCTTTTTACGGGAGTTGGAGAATATAGAAATATCCCTATTAGTTCTATTCGATATTTTGAAGTCAATGGAAAGATATTGACCGTGCACTATGGAAGCAAGACATTTGAATTTGTTTCTACCATTGGAAAGGTGGAGAATGTATTGTATGGCAAAGGGTTTGTGCGAGTGCACAGGTCGTATCTGGTGTCTATTGCGGCAGTGAAAAGTTTTGTTTATGAGAGCTTAACCCTAGTGGATGGGACGATTATTCCCATAGGGCGAAAGCACTATAAAGAGTTAAAAGAAGAGATGACAAAGAGAGTGATAATATAGGAGAAATAATGAAAAAAGCGCACAAATTCAAGAGAATTTTTGCAGGAGTTGTCCTTGCGATGACACTAGTGAGCACAGCAGTGCCAAGTTTTGCGGCACCGAGAGAGGGGCGTTACAGTGTTAGAATTTTGAGAAAGGCAACAGAAAATGAAAAGGGATTGAGAGAGTATACCTACGAAGATGGCAGTGTGTATTTAGAGGAGATACCAGAAACTGGACATGTGTGGGGAGAGTGGATTGTGGATAGACAGGCCACAGAAAATACGCCAGGACACCGCTACCGAGTTTGCACAAAGTATCCAAACCATCCGCACACGCAGGAAGAGACCATACCAGCACTCTCTCAAAGACATCAAGATCGTGAGCGTGAGTCACAGGCTGTATCTTCTGCACCAATGACGACAGCAACATATGCCCCAGCTCCATCAAGTGCTGTTTCCTCGCAGGGAGCCAATTCTTTACCAAGTACAGCAGCTACATCGAGTGAAAATTCGTCCCAGAGTATGTCATCTTTATTGGGTGACCATCATGGGAGTCAACATAGAGAGGAGAATATAACTTCTCAGGCATTGGCAAATCCAAGTTCGCTTTGGTCCGTTGAGTCCACTGCAATGGAGAGTAAAAATGCAAAAGGAATTGCATCAATAACACAACAAAAAGAGACACCACTAGATGGACAAGATATGACCACAGAAAAAGGTCAACAAAAAAGGACTGTAGCCATGAGTCGAGAGACCAAAGAGGGAATGTTAAAACCTATGGGTGAATCGAGCAAGGGTGTAGACGGAAGTGAAAAAAGTGCAAGTGCCAATACTGGAACAAAAAGCACAGAGTTAGAAGATACAGCTGAGGCAGTTAAAGACAAGAATGATGTCAGTTCAAATGCAGAAAATGCTAAGAATTCAGCAGATTCAGCAGAGGAAATGACACAACCAGAGGGAGCAAATAAGAATCCATCGGCAAAGGAAGGCACGGATCAGCTTGTTCGAGAAAAAAACAAAGGGGCAGAGGATATGCAGATCAATGCCATTGATGTTTTGACCTCCTGTGCAACGGTGGGTGTAGTTGGCTGGGCAGCGGTAGTGCTTTGGCCAATGTTTTTGGCGTTGCGCTGGGCTGAACAAAAGCGCAAACAGATAAGGGAGAGAGGATATGCTTCTAAGAAATAAAATAGAAATAGCCGTATTGATCTTCTTGTTAGTGCTTATATTGATTCTTTACTTGCGAACAAAGCGAAAAGTGGATGATATTGAGAGTGATATTCAGATACGACCAAAGTCTGAAATTAAAGAGAAGTTAGAAGAGGTGGATGAGATTGATAAGAAATAAAAATGTAAAGGTTTTGGTGGTGGCAACGATAGTTGCTGGATCATTTGTGTTGCCAAGTTTTGTACAAGCCCAAAGTATATTTCAAGAACCACACAATAATTTCAGACCAAATACCATTCATATTGTCAATGGAAGTTTTGAGATGCCTCAGATTTCTTCGAGGTTTTATCCCTACAATAGTGGTAGTTGGAACTATATTCCTGCGATGAATGAACTTACTGGGGGAGCATCGCCATCAAATACCAGTAGTGCAACCAATGCTTTGGGAAACCAAAGTGGAGGAGGGACCGGGTCGAGTGCCTCCCTTAGCTATGTGGATGGATGGAATGCAGTTCCGTCTTCTACTGTTACCCATATCATCCCACGGTTTGCAAATTATATTGAAGTGCAGAGGGCGGGGGCAAATAGCAATTTTCCATCAACTGCTGCCGATGGGCAGCAATATATTGAATTGGATGCCGATCAGCCAAGCTATGTCTATCAAACGATGCAAACAACACCTGGATCAAGATTATATTATAGTTTTAATTTGAGAAATCGAGGTGGAAGTGGTCGAGTAAAGGTCTATGTAAAGGGCAGTGATGCAAGTAGAGGAAATGCCACCCAAGATATTGAGACACATTCTTCTCATTGGGAACATTATGAAGGTGTTTACACTGTGCCAGAGGGGCAATATAGAACAGATATTGGCTTTGAATCAATGAGCGAGGAAACTGCAGCGAGGGGAAATCTTCTCGATCATGTTGAGGTGCGAACAGGAGCTTATTTGGAGGTCAATAAGTCTTCTAGTGTTTTGGGCGAGGAAGTGTTGGGAGGAACCATTTACACCTATACACTACATATTGAAAATTTTGGTCAGACAGATGCCGACCAGTTGATTGTCACGGATCAATTGGATGGAGATGTAGATTTCATTGGAAATGCAAAGAAAGATGGCGTTGATTTTGCAGGCGTTAGCTATGACGAGGAGCACAAAAAGGTGTTGTTTCATCTTTCTGGAGACACCATTGGAAATGTGGATACCAATCATCATTCTATGGATTTGAGTTATCAAGTGCGTGTGAAAGACACCGCCACAGAGGGTGAGATTAAGAGCCAGGCAAGTATTGACTATCACGATGCCAACCAAGATAGTTCGGCCAGAGGTATCTTTTACTCTGGAGTGGATATTGTGCATATCGGTAGAAGACCGGCGGTGGCACAAGGAAGCATTCGAGTGCAATGGAATCAGCTCATGCCGACATTAGTAAATTCAGGGTTAGATGTACAGCTCTACCGAAATGGTGAGATTTATGGCTGGCCTGTGCACATTGATGCGATGACACAGTGGGAATACCATTGGAATAACCTCGTGGATGAAAATAATACAACATCCGTTTGGACTGTTCGACTGCTCAATTCTGTGGAAAATTATCAGTTAGACATTGAAAATATTCGTCCGAGGGAATGGGTGATTCGAGCCAATTTTTCAAATCCAGGAAGCAATACTCCGGATCGAACAGTTGACGATGTTCATTCACAGGAAAGAGTTAAGGTTTTGTATTCATTGACCAATCCAGAGGATCAAAATATAGAAGGTAGGATATTACACTATAAGATTCGAGTAAAAAATGATACAAGTCAAACGGCTAGAGGCATTTGGATTCGAGATGTTATGCCATTGTATACACATTTTGATGCGGTGGATACACAGGGAGAATATGGTGTTATTGAAGGTAGAGAGCATGCGACATGGTTTGTTGATCGGCTTTTGCCAGGGGAAGAGAAAGAATTTTGGGTGGACATCCTTCAAGATTTTTGCTGTCCAGAAATTCAAGTAAATCAAGTAAACTATGAGCTGACAGGCAATGAAAATCGTCCCTATGTCAATGACCCTGTTGGGCCAAGAAATGTGGCAGAAAGATTTTAAAAATAGAATAGAACAAAATATAAATATTGAAAAGGAGGGCAAAAATAATGATATTGGAAACAGAAAGGCTTATTCTGCGCCGTTGGAAGGAAAGCGATGCAGAGGATTTATACAAATATGCCAGCGATCCCGATGTGGGACCGATTGCCGGGTGGCCGCCACATCAAAGCATTGAGGAGAGTCTTGATGTTATTAAGAATGTGCTGGGCGGCAAGGAAGCCTATGCGATTTGTCTGAAGGAATATGGGAAGGCTATCGGCGCTATTGAACTGAAACTAAACGGTCTTACGGATATGACCGAGAAAGATGATGAATGCGAGCTTGGCTACTGGCTTGGAAAGCTATTCTGGGGTCAGGGTCTTATGCCGGAAGCTGCAAAAGAAATTCTCCGCCACGCCTTTGAGGATTTAGGCATGAGCAAGGTGTGGTGTGGATACTACGAAGGCAACACCAAATCGAAGCGTGTCCAGGAAAAGGTCGGCTTTAAGTATCAGTGGACTACCGAGGGTGTTGATGTTCCGCTGATGCACGAGAAACGGACAGGTCATGTAAATGCCATGACGAAGGAAGAGTGGCAAACATTGTTATAAATTAGGATTTGTGGAGGGAATATAAAAATGGAGCAGATTTGGAAAGAGTTATATCAGGCAGCAAAAGCTGTGCAAAACCCCAGAGACATTTCTGAAAGAATCTCCGCCGGTGGCGTGGCAGCTGCGATTGAGTCTGCAAGTGGCAAGATATATACAGGAGTATGCGTAGACACATCTTCTTCGCTCGGAATATGCACAGAAAGAAATGCCATGTTCAATATGATTACAAACGGTGAAAATGAGATCAAGCGTGTTTTAGCAATCATGCCCAACGGAAAAACAGGAGCCCCATGTGGTGCATGCAGGGAATTCATGGCTCAGTTGATGATAGGCAGATATCACGAAGTCGAGATCATGCTTGATATTGAAAACGAAAAAATAGTGATGCTTGATGAGTTAACTCCAGAATGGTGGTTATAAATTCCAGTTTTATGAGGAGAACGAAATGTACGCACAGGCAGCGGTAAAACCGAATACCTTACTCCGTAACGGTGCATACGGCATCGTTATGAGGGGTGTGCAAAAATGCACACGGGGGTGTTCATCGTTACGGGGTAGAAAAACGCTGCCGTTATGTTGTATCAAATTAGCCACGGCAACAGATCCAACTAGTGGTAGTGGTGGTATGTTTGTGCAATCAGTAGCTTTTGTTGAAAATCATAGTGGCAATATTAATAATATCTCTATCTATGGATTTGAATTAGTTGAATATGTTGCAAGTTTATATAATTGTGACATAGAAATAATTGATAATGAGGTTGACAGTGAAAAATGATAAAATCAATAAAAATCAGACTATACCCAAATAATAAACAGATTACTAAACTATTTCAATATGCTGGATGTGCGAGATTTGCTTACAATTGGGCTATTGCAAAAGAACAAGAGAACTATAAGCAAAAAAATAAATTTTTATCGGATAATGAATTACGAAAAGAATTTACACAGCTAAAGAAACTGCCAGAGTATAGATGGCTAAATGAAGTAAGTAATAATGTAACAAAGCAAGCAATCAAAGATGCTTGTAATGCTTATAAAAAATTTTTCAAAGGGCAATGCAAATATCCTAAATTTAAAAGTAAAAAGCATTCAACTCCTTCTTTTTATCAAGATACTGGTAAAATTCAGTTTACAGATACTCATGTAAAAGTAGAAGGATTTTCAATGAGTAAAAGACGAAATAAACAAAAATTGAATTGGATTAGACTTTGTGAAAAAGAAAGAATACCAATGAACTGTAAATACTTAAATCCACGCTTTACATATGATGGATTGTATTGGTATGTATCCATTGGAATTGAAGTAGATGACAATAATAATCTTCCATCAAATGATGGTGTCGGAATTGATTTAGGTATTAAAAACTTAGCAGTTTGTTCTGATGGAAATACTTATAAAAATATAAATAAAACTGATAAAGTAAAGAAAATAGAAAAACGAAAACGCAGGTTACAGCGTTCAATATCAAGAAGATATGAGAAAAATAAGAAAGGAGGCAGTTATTGTAAAACAAGTAACATAATAAAAAGAGAAAAAGAACTTTTAAAAGTAATAAAACGATTAACAAATATTCGTCAAAACTACTTACATCAGACAACATCTGAAATCATAAAGCGAAAACCAAGTTTTATCTGTATGGAAGATTTGAATGTAAGTGGAATGATGAAAAATAAGCATTTATCCAAAGCAGTACAACAACAATGCTTTTATGAATTTAGAAAGCAGATTGAGTATAAGTCTAACTGGAATAATATTTCAGTCATTATAGCAGACAGATTCTTTCCAAGTTCTAAACTATGTAGTTGTTGTGGAAATATTAAAAAAGATTTGAAACTGTCTGACAGAATTTATAAATGTGAATGTGGAAACATCATAGATAGAGATTTTCAAGCAAGTTTGAATCTAAAGCAGTATGGAGAGAATGTTTTAAAACAATCTGTAGTGTAACACTTTAAAGTTATTACAGATATGTACCGAACGTTAATCGGGAATTGACGCCTACGGAGAGTACAAGAACTTGTAATTAGTATTTGAATTTATTCAGTATGAAAGCATACTCGATGAAGTAGGAATGAAACATAAAAGTTTATTAGCTTTTTATAAGTTTTCAGTAACGGTTCTTCTTTTGTTTAAGGAGACAAAATGCAAGAAATCATTAAAATAGATATGCCACAGGATGTGGTAGAGATTATTCAAGGTTTGTGTAGTCACGGATTTGCAGCCTATGCGGTGGGGGGATGCGTTCGAGATACCCTTTTGGGTGTTGAACCAAAAGATTGGGATATAACAACGAGTGCAAGCCCTGTTCAGGTCAAGGAGATTTTTGGTCATACATTGGATACAGGAATTGAACATGGTACAGTGACCATTATGAGAGGAAAAATTGGATATGAGGTGACGACTTATCGGATTGATGGCAAATATAGTGACGGAAGACATCCCGATCAGGTAAAATTTACTCCTAATCTTTTCGAAGATTTAAGACGCAGGGATTTTACGATTAATGCGATGGCCTATTCTGATGAGACGGGGCTGGTGGATGAGTTTTGTGGCATGGAAGACCTTGAGAAAAAGGTTGTTCGCTGTGTGGGAGAGGCAAAGGAAAGATTTCAAGAGGATGCCCTCCGGATGTTGAGAGCAATTCGTTTTAGTGCTCAATTGGGATTTACTATTGAAAGTGATACTTGGCAGGCGATGATTCAAATGGCAAAAAATCTTTCTTTAGTGAGCAAGGAACGCATATTGGTGGAATTGACAAAGACCATTTGTTCATCTCATCCAGAAATGGTAAAAAAAATTTTTGACAGTGGACTCCATAAAGAAATTGGACAACATTTTTCATCGCTATCAGCAAGAGATGCCGAAGTGATGGCTTTTTCTGGGCAATTGCCAGAGGAAAAACATTTGCGGTTTGCACTCCTATTTAAGAACAAATCGGGGGAAGAGGCAAAGGCCATATTGAAGGAATTAAAAGCCGACAATGACACCATAAAGAAGGTGAAGATTTTAGTCGAATATATAGATAGAAAATTGCCAAGGAATGAAAAAAGGATGAGACAGGCACTCTCAGAGATTGGACCAGAGAGAGTTCGGGATTGGATTTTGCTCAAGAAAGTCTTGGGAGAAGAAGTTGAGGACTTTCAGAATAGGTTACAAGAAATCCTTGAGCGCGGGGATGCCTACACATTACAAATGCTCGCTGTGGATGGTGCAACATTGATTCGGGCAGGAATAAAGCCAGGTCCAAATCTTGGTCAGATCTTAGGTGAACTTTTGTCCTATGTCATTGAAGACCCAAGTAAAAATACAATGATGTTTTTATTGGAAAAAGTAAAAGAAATTTGTTATAATCAAAATTGTAAGATTGACCAATGCTGAGTGGAGGGTATATAAATGAAGGACTATAAGAAAATTTATCAAGAGTGGCTGACAAATCCGTATTTTGATGAAGCAACAAAGAATGAGTTGCGTGCGATTGCAGATGATGAGAATGAGATTAAGGAAAGATTTTACCAGGATCTTGCCTTTGGAACAGCAGGGCTTCGTGGAATTATTGGTGCGGGCATCAACCGAATGAATGTGTATGTGGTCAGAAGAGCAACACAGGGACTTGCCGATTATATTATTCGCCAGGGTGGACAGAAAAAAGGTGTAGCCATTGCTTATGACTCAAGGCATATGTCACCAGAGTTTGCTATGGAGGCGGCAATGACATTGGCAGCGAATGGTATCAAGGCCTATAAGTTTGAGTCCCTTAGACCAACTCCAGAGCTTTCTTTTGCAGTGCGTGAACTTGGATGTATTGCAGGTATTAATATTACAGCCAGCCACAATCCATCAAATTACAATGGATATAAGGTGTATTGGGAGGACGGTGCACAGTTTACACCGCCACATGATAAGGGCGTGACAGAATGTGTACTTGCCATTGAAGACCTCTCAAAAGTAAAGACAATGTCTGAAGAAGAGGCAACGAAGGCAGGTCTTTACGAGGTGATTGGAGAAAAGATCGATGATGCTTATATTGCCAATGTAAAGGCACAGGTGGTTAATCAAGACGCCATTGATAAGATGCAGGACTCCATTCGCATTGTATATACTCCATTGCATGGCACAGGAAATATCCCTGTTCGCCGTGTATTAAAGGAAATTGGTTTTTCTCATGTCTATGTTGTCAAGGAGCAAGAGCTTCCAGATGGTGACTTCCCTACAGTCAGTTATCCAAATCCAGAGTCAAAGGCAGCTTTTGCACTGGGACTGAAGTTAGCAAAGGAAAAGGATGCAGATCTTGTGTTGGCCACAGATCCAGATGCAGATCGTTTGGGTGTGTATGTCAAGGATCAAAAGTCAAAGCAATATATTGCACTCACAGGAAATATGAGTGGTTCATTGCTCTGTGAGTATGTGCTCAGCCAAAAGGCAGCAGCAGGAAAGATTCCAGCAGATGGAGAGGTTGTAAAGTCCATCGTAACGACCAACTTAGTGGATGCTGTGGCAGCAAATTATCACTGCAAGTTGGTTGAAGTATTAACTGGATTTAAGTGGATTGGTCAGCAAATTTTAAAGAATGAGCACACGGGAAAAGGCCACTATATGTTTGGCATGGAAGAGAGCTATGGTTGCTTAATCGGAAGCTATGCCAGAGATAAGGATGCTGTATCGGCAACAGTTGCACTCTGTGAGGCAGCGGCCTACTACAAGATGCAGGGAAAGACACTTTGGGATGCAATGTTAGATATGTTTGAAAAGTATGGATATTATTTGGATGGCATCAAGGCCTTTGACCTTGCAGGACTTGAGGGCTTGGCAAAGATTCAAAGAATGATGACCTACTTTAGAGAAAATGTTCCAGAAAAGATTGGTGATGCCACTGTCCTTTCTGTGAGAGACTATCAGGCAGATACCATTGTAGATCTCAAGACCAAGGAGGTTAGACCGACCGGACTTCCAGCTTCCAATGTTATTTACTATGACTGTGATGATAACACTTGGATTTGTGTGCGTCCATCGGGAACAGAGCCAAAGATTAAGTTCTACTATGGTGTAAAGGGAAATTCTATGGAAGATGCAAGAGTAAAGTCAGATAAGCTTGGAAATGCTCTTCAGGCATTGGTGGATCAGATTCAGTAAGGCTTACGATAAGGATTGAGGGGGAGTGAGTAGCTCCTCCTCTTTTTGACAAACTAAGAGTTGGTGCTTTCGCACCAACTCTTAGTAAAAGGTATAAAAAGAAAAAAGTTTTAGGGGGGCCAGACGGCCTAGCCGTCTGGTATGAGTATGAAAAAGCTTTGCAGTTTCAGCGTTTCTGCAAACCTACGAAAGACTTTCGTCTAACGCTCTTTTACTATAACGAAAATTTGTGTCCAAAATATGGCGGCGAAATAAAAAATGTGTTAAGAAGCTAAAAAAGTCTTTAAAAAAAAACTATTTACGCCTATAATATGATAAGATATTTTACGAAAGAATGTTGCTAAGAAAGATTGTGGAGGATAATATGTTCGGAATAACATCAAATGATATTGGTATTGACTTGGGAACAGCCAGTATACTTGTTTATATAAAGGGAAGAGGTGTGGTGTTAAAGGAGCCAAGCGTAGTTGCTGTGGATAGAAATACAGGAAAGATTCATGCCATTGGAGAAGAGGCAAGATTAATGATTGGTAGAACACCAGGAAATATTATTGCCATTAGACCACTGCGTCAAGGTGTCATTTCTGATTATCAAGTGACAGAGAAGATGTTAAAGTATTTTATCACTAAAGCGGTGGGAAAAAAGACATTTAGAAAACCAAGAATTGCTGTGTGCATTCCATCAGGAGCAACAGAAGTGGAGACCAAGGCTGTGGAAGATGCAGCGTATAGTGCAGGAGCAAAGGATGTGGCCATCATTGAGGAGCCAGTAGCTGCAGCAATTGGTGCAGGAATTGATATCGCAAAGGCTTGTGGAAACATGATCGTCGATATTGGTGGTGGTACAGCAGATATCGCAGTGATTTCTCTTGGTGGAACTGTGGTGAGCACATCCATTAAAGTGGCAGGTGATGACTTTGATGAGGCTTTAGTTCGTCATATGAGAAAGAAGCACAATCTTTTAATTGGTGAGCGAACAGCAGAGGAGATTAAGATCAATATTGGAGCGGCTTATCGAAGACCAGAGTCCTTGACAATGGAAGTTCGAGGACGAAATCTAGTTACAGGTCTTCCAAAGACCATTGTTGTCACCTCAGATGAAACATTGGAGGCTTTGCAGGAGCCAGCAATGCAGATTGTTGATGCGGTTCACAATGTATTGGAGAGAACCCCACCTGAGCTTGCAGCGGATATTTTTGATCGTGGTATTGTGCTGACAGGTGGTGGTGCATTGCTCTTTGGATTGGATGCCTTGATTGAAGAAAAGACAGGTATCAATACGATGATTGCAGAAGAACCATTGACAGCCGTTGCCATTGGTACAGGAAAATATATTGAGTACAAAAATGGTGACGAAGAGGCAAAGAAGGAATATCAACAATAGCGATGGCGACAATAGCTGGATATATTGAGAAAATTAAATATCGAAATGAGGAGAATGGCTACTCTGTCCTCACCGTCTCATCAGACGGTGAGGAATTTACTCTAGTGGGAACATTTCAAGATATTCACGAAGGAGAATGGATTGAAGCAACAGGAGCATTGAAATTGCATCCGACCTATGGGGAGCAGATGAGTGTATCTTCTTATGTGATGAAGGCGCCAGAAGGTACAAAGAGTGTAGAAAAATATTTGTCCTCTGGCGCCATTAAAGGTGTGGGGGAAAAACTTGCACAGCGTATTGTTAAAAAATTTAAGGCAGATACTTTGCGAATTATGGAAGAGGAGCCCGAACAACTCACTCAGGTCAAGGGCGTGAGCGAAAAATTAGCCATGAGTATTGCAGAGCAAATTTTGGAGAAAAAAGAGTTAAGAGATGCCATGATTTTTTTACAAAATTATGGTGTGGGCATGGCACTGGCTGTAAAAATTTACAAGGAATATGGACCAGCACTATATAGCATTATTCGGCAAAATCCCTATCGACTGGCAGAGGACATTCCAAGTGTGGGCTTTAAGATTGCGGATGAGATTGCCGCAAAGGTGGGCGTGCAAGTCAATTCTCAATATCGCATTCAAAGTGGGATAGAATATGTTTTGATGAGAGCAAGTGCACAGGGGGACACCTATTTGCCCTTTGATCTTTTGGAAGAAAGATGTTCACAGCTACTGGGCACCGATTTTATGGAAGATTTGCTTTTGGGTATGCAGATGGAAAAGCGAATTGTAGTAAAGTATGGCAAGGGCAAGGAAAAGCCAGACATCTATCTGAGCCGAATGTACTACACTGAGCTTTCGATCGCAAAGATGCTCTATGACTTAAATATTGAGTCAAAGGAAGATGTAAAAAAGATTGAAAAGTCTGTGATGCAGATTGAAAAAAAAGAAAATTTAGTGCTCGATGAGCTGCAAAAAAAGGCAGTGATTGAGGTGGCAAAGTCAGGATTTTTGGTTATTACAGGAGGTCCGGGAACAGGAAAGACAACGACCATCAACACGATTATTCAATATTTTTTGAGCAAGGGGATGGAAATTTTACTGGCAGCACCGACGGGGAGAGCGGCTAAGAGAATGACTGAGGCCACAGGTGAGGAGGCCAGAACCATCCATCGTCTTCTAGAGATTGAAGGAATGCCAAAGGAAGACGAAAAAGAGAATCAATTGGGTATGCACTTTGAGAAAAATGAAGACAACCCACTGGATGCGGATGTCATTATTATTGATGAGGTCAGCATGGTAGATATTCACTTGATGTGTGCTCTTCTAAAGGCAGTATCTGTAGGTACACGTCTAGTTCTGGTTGGAGATGTCAACCAATTGCCGAGCGTGGGACCAGGAAATGTATTAAGAGATATTATTGATTCAAAGAAATTTAAGGTGGTACAATTAGAAAAAATTTATCGCCAATCGAGGGAGAGTGACATTATTGTCAATGCACACCGGATGATTGATGGGGGGACGATTGACCTAGAAAAGAGAAGTCGAGATTTTTTATTTATTCGACGACCAGATCCAGAGGCGATTATTGCAGCTATGCTCACCTTGATTAAAGAAAAACTTCCCAATTATGTTCAAGAAGATGCCATGAATATTCAGGTACTTGCCCCAATGAGAAAAGGCCCATTGGGGATTGCGCGGTTAAATCAGATTTTACAAAATCATCTCAACCCTCCTTCTTTACAAAAAAAGGAGCATGAATTTTTTGGGATTTGCTATCGAGAGGGTGATAAGGTGATGCAAATTAAGAATAATTACCAACTTGAATGGGAGACAAGAGACGCTTATGGTCATCCACTGGAGAAGGGCATGGGCGTGTACAATGGAGATTTAGGGATTATTCGAGAAATAAATGAATATGCTGAACTAATTTATGTGGAGTTTGATGAGGGAAAAATTGCAGAATATGCCTTTGGAGAGATCGATCAATTGGAGCTTGCTTATGCCATTACGATTCACAAGTCTCAGGGAAGTGAGTATCCAGCAGTGATTATTCCGATGTTTTCTGGACCAAAGATGTTGATGACAAGAAATCTAATTTACACAGCAGTGACAAGGGCCAGAAAGTGTGTGACTCTTGTGGGAATGCCAGAATACTTTTTTGAAATGGTTGAAAATACCGCAGAATTAAAGCGATATTGTGGTTTGAAAGAAAGGATTGAAGAGATTGGATCTAAAGAAGATCGTCATTGATAGTCTCTTTCCAAGAAGATGTCCTGTGTGCGAAGAGATTGTCAAAGGGAGATATATTTGCAGAGAATGTTTGAAAAAATTGAGTTTTGTTGGCGAGCCGTATTGCCTAAAATGCGGCAAGCCGCTCGTCAATTCACAGGACGAATATTGCATGGATTGTGTGCGTCTGCCAAAAAGTTTTGATTTTGGCATGGCATTATTAAATTATGATGATATCACAGAAAATGCGATGATTAAGATTAAGTACAAGAATAGGCGAGAATATATTGAACCTTTTGCAATGATGATGGCCGAGCGTTTTCGAGGAAAAATTGAAAAAATGCAGATTGATTGTTTGATGCCTGTGCCTGTCCATAAGTCAAGACTTCGGGAGAGGGGATTTAATCAGGCAGAAATTCTTGCCAACATTCTTGGAAGACAGTGGGATATTTTGGTGGATACAGAAACTTTATATCGAGAGAAAAAGACGGTGGCACAAAAGGAGCTTACCCCACAGGAGAGATTAAAGAATTTGACAAAGGCCTTTGGGGCAAATCAGTTGAGGGAAGGTGTAAGAAACATTCTACTTGTCGATGATATCTACACCACAGGATCGACAATTGAGGCGTGTACAAGAGTGCTTCGTGCTAAGGGGGCAGAAAGGATTTACTATATCAGCATCTGTATTGGCAATGGGGCTTGACGGATGTTTTTGCCTGTGCTATAGTGGATGAGGTGACGAGAGATTTTGAAGTCTTTTTTTTTTGACTAAAATGATTTTGTGACACAACGATGTTTTTTAAAAATTGATGGAGGTGGAGATTATGCGTACAAAGATTACACTTGCCTGCACAGAGTGCAAGCAGCGCAACTACAATACGACTAAGGATAAGAAAACTCATCCAGATCGTATGGAGACCAGCAAGTATTGCCGTTTCTGCAAGAAGCATACTGCACATAAAGAGACAAAGTAGGAGATTCTATTATGGCAGATAAGAAGGAAAAGAAGAGCACGAATGAGGAAAAAGGATTTTTCCAAGGCGTAAACAAGGAGTTTAAAAAAATTGTTTGGCCAACGAAGGACGATTTGGTAAAGCAGAGTATCGTGGTTGTTGCATCTTCCGTTGCATTGGGCGTTGTGATTTCAGCCATTGATTGGGTTTTCCAGATGGGCTTCGGTGTGATTTTTAAGTAAGGATTGGGTGATCGTATGGCGCAAGCACAATGGTATGTGGCTCATACTTATTCGGGCTACGAGAATAAAGTAAAGCTCGATATCGAGAAAACAATTGAAAATCGTGGCCTGCAAGATCAGATTCTTGAGGTTTGTGTTCCTTTGCAATCGGTAATCGAGATGAAAAACGGAGTGGAAAAGATATCAGACAAGAAGATGTTTCCAGGTTATGTACTCATCCATATGTTTATGAATGATGACACTTGGTATGTCGTGAGAAATACTCGTGGCGTAACGGGCTTCGTTGGTCCTGGCAGCAAGCCAGTTCCATTGACTCTAGAAGAGATGGAAAATTTAGGATTCGGTATTCCAGAGAGTGAAAAGAATCCAACACTTGTGGTCGACTTTGAAGTTGGCGATATGATTACTGTGATTGCTGGTGCTTGGAAAGATACAGTGGCAGCAATTACCGCAGTCAATGAACACAAGAAGACAGTTGCAATTACGGTGGATCTCTTTGGTCGAGAGACAAAGGTAGAAATCGGATTTGCAGATGTAAAGAAGATGTAAAGCATAGTTGCATTACATAAAAGAAACAGAGTAACAGGCTAAATTTAGCTAAAACGTGGGAGGGATTCCCCGAAATTACCACTAGGAGGTGCCAAATGGCAAAGAAAGTTACAGGTTATATTAAATTGCAGATTCCTGCAGGCAAGGCAACACCAGCTCCACCTGTTGGTCCAGCACTTGGACAACACGGAGTAAATATCGTTGAGTTCACAAAGCAATTCAATGCAAGAACAGCAGATCAGGGTGATATGATTATCCCTGTTGTGATCACTGTTTATGCAGATAGAAGTTTTAGTTTCATTACAAAGACTCCTCCAGCTGCAGTATTACTGAAGAAGGCATGCAATATTAAGTCAGGTTCAGGTGTTCCAAACAAGACAAAGGTAGCATCAATCAGCAAGGCAGAGATCCAAAAGATCGCCGAGTTAAAGATGCCAGACTTAAATGCAGCAAGCATCGAAGCAGCAATGAGTATGATCGCTGGTACCGCACGTTCAATGGGTATCACAGTAGAAGACTAATTTAGGAGGAAGATAAAGGATGAAACACGGAAAGAAATATATCGAAGCTGCTAAATTAGTAGATAGAGCAACATTATATGATGCTCCAGAGGCAATTGCACTCGTAAAGAAGGCAGCAACAGCAAAATTTGATGAGACAGTAGAGTTACATATTCGTACAGGTTGTGACAGCCGTCACGCTGACCAGCAGGTTCGTGGTGCTGTTGTACTTCCACATGGAACAGGTAAGACAGTTCGCATCTTGGTTTTTGCAAAGGGACCTAAGGTAGACGAGGCAACAGCAGCAGGTGCTGATTTTGTCGGCGGTGAGGAGCTTATTCCAAAGATCCAAAACGACGGATGGCTTGACTTTGATGTCGTTGTAGCTACACCAGATATGATGGGTGTTGTTGGTCGTCTTGGTAAGGTTCTCGGACCTAAGGGACTTATGCCAAACCCTAAGGCTGGTACAGTAACAATGGATGTTACGAAGGCTATTGCTGATATCAAGGCTGGTAAGGTTGAGTATCGTCTTGACAAATCAAACATCATTCATGTTCCAGTTGGAAAGGTTTCTTTCACTGAGGAGCAGCTTCAGGATAACTTCCAGGCATTGATCGATGCTGTAAACAAGGCTAAGCCAGGAACATTAAAGGGTGCTTACATGAAGAGCGTTATCTTAAGCTCAACAATGGGACCTGGAATTAGATTAAACACAGGTAAGCTCATGGGTTAATCCACTTTTTTAAGAAAGTGGCTTGACATCACATCAAAGTGATGTTAACATACAACAGTATTGACTGCCTAAGACAGTAGGTGCCTACGGGCATAACAGAAATGGCCTACCGAGGAAAGTATATATTCACTGAGTGAATTCTGCCCTCTTGTCGAAAGCAAGAGGGCTTTTTTACAGCCTCCCCGCAGGATATACGCAAATAATACAAGGAGGAAGAAACTAATGGCAAAGATTGAATTAAAGCAGCCTGTTGTTCAAGAGATCACTGATCTTTTAAACGGTGCAGCGACAGCAGTTGTCGTTGATTATCGTGGTCTTACTGTAGAGCAGGATACAAGACTTCGTAAGGCTTTGAGAGAAGCTGGTGTGACTTATAAGGTATATAAGAACACAATGATTCGTCTTGCGACAAAGGGAACAGAGTTTGAGGCTCTCGATCCTGATCTTGAAGGACCTACAGCACTTGCAGTATCTAAGGATGATGCAACAGCAGCAGCTAGAGTTCTTTTCAATTTCGCAAAGACAGCTGACAAGCTTGAATTAAAGGCAGGTATCGTTGAGGGTGTATATTATGACACTAACGGTATTAAGGCAATCGCTGCAATCCCTTCAAAGGAAGAGCTTCTTGGAAGACTTCTTGGAAGTATGCAGTCCCCTATTACAAACTTCGCTCGTGTGCTTAATCAGATCGCTGAGAAGACACCAGCAGAGGCTTAATAAAAAAATTAGATCATATCAATAAATATCAAATGGAGGATATCATAATGGCAAAGTTGACAACTGCAGAGTTTATCGATGCAATTAAGGAATTATCAGTATTAGAGCTCAACGAGCTTGTAAAGGCTTGTGAGGAAGAGTTTGGCGTTTCAGCAGCAGCTGGCGTTGTAGTAGCAGCAGGTGCAGCAGGTGGTGCAGCAGTTGAGGAGAAGACAGAGTTCGATGTAGAGCTTACAGAAGTTGGTGATCAGAAGGTTAAGGTTATCAAGGTTGTTCGTGAGGCTACAGGTCTTGGACTTAAGGAAGCAAAGGATGTTGTTGATGGAGCTCCTAAGGTTCTTAAGACAGAGGTTTCTAAGGAAGAGGCTGAGAACATCAAGAAGCAGCTTGAGGAAGTTGGAGCTAAGGTTACTCTTAAGTAATTTGGCTTTAAATTGCATAAAGTATAGCACTATTGAGTTAGTGGTTATATAAGTTGTAAGGCACATCATAATTTCACTGGTTAGTGATTATGATGTGTTTTGCGTTATATATACTTTTTCGATTAGTACAGATGACGGAAGATATCAATCTAAATTTTATAGAATATTAGAAAAGGGGATGTCGCACATTAGTGTGACACCCCCTTTTTCTTTTATTTGGTTGATTTTAATAAGTAAAATCCACCGCCGACAATGACACCGCCACCAATCCAGTTTCCAATGGTTACTGGAATGAGATTTTTAAGTGCATCGGCAACAGAGATGTGAACTTCTGGGGAAATAAGACCAACAGCATAGACAGTCATATTGGCAATGCTGTGTTCAAATCCAGAAGTGATAAAAGCAAAGAGACACATAAAAGTCATCAAAATCTTTGCAGAATCATCATTGGTTCTAAAGCCAGATAAAACGGCAAGGCAAACGAGAATATTACAGAGAATGCCTTTGCAAACTAAGGCCAAAAATGGAGCGGATGCCTTGGCCATGGCTGTCTTCTCATAAAAGCTTGCCAAATCACCCTTAACCAGTCCACTTCCGACATAGAGAAGGGCAAGAATAATTCCGCCGATCAAGTTTCCAATCCAGCAAATGCACCATAGTTTGATGGCATCGCTGACTTTGACATCTTTTCTTAGAATGCCAATGGTCATGACCATGTTGTTGCCAGTAAAGAGATCAACACCCATAATGATAACCAGTGAAAGTGCGATGGCAAAAGAAACGCCCATCAGAATCTTTTGTGATGGCAGGTTTGCAGTGAGTGATCCGATGGTGAAAATCAGAAGAATTCCAATTCCGATAAACATTCCAGCGAATGCAGAGCTGATCAAGTACTTCAAGATACTGGAGTTGAGAACACCCATCTTTTTCTTTGAAGCCAGACCGATTTTTTCAAGTGTTTCGTCGTACATACTGTAATCTCCTCAATGAATAATTTTGTAACCAATGTATTATATATGATAAATAAAAAATTATCAAGAAAAATTGAAAATTTACGATTTTTATGCCAAAATGATAGTACAATATTGTTGTTGTGGACAGGAGAAAGGAGAGGGGAGAGTATGTTTAAATTTTGGGGAGGGAAAAAGCAACTGGAAAGACAGACCATGCAATATTGGGAAGATACATCCTATATGCTTGGCCTTGTTCATCCAAAATATGATTACATATTGGATGAGAATGTATTTGAGAGGATTCGAAATATTGAGGATGTGACATTGCAGGCAAGAAGTCTTCCATCTGAGGAAAATCCAGGGAGATTATTGATTTCTTATCATGGAGAAGAATATGAGCTTGAGTTTGAGTATGGGGAGTATGAGGCAAAGGACTTACTGAATGTTTGCACCTTGCAATTTTTCACCAAAGAGGAAATGGCATTATTGGAACAATCGAAATATGCATTGACCACAGCAATGAAGTTTGGAAAAAAATTTGAAGATGCCTATCAGTTGCAGGTAAAGATTTTATATGCAATGATTGGACTGGAGAGCATTGCAATTTATGATGAGAGTGCGGAGTATATTATGAATCGAAGATGGGCAGAAATTTTTATTCAGTCTGAAGTCGGAGCACTCTATAACAATCTCTATCATGTCCAAGCGGTGGTCAAAGGCGATAAGTTGTGGTTACACACTCATGGACTCAGTCGCTGTGGCGTAGATGAATTGGAGATTTTAAATGTAAATAAGAAAGACTACAGTGCATATTATAGCTTGCTCACTGTGTATGCAAGTCACAAATTAGATGGAAATACAGAAAATACCATTTATATTGGAGTTGATACCAATGGAAAGGAAATTGTTGTCAGAGCATTGCCGTGGACAGAAGCTTTGAATTACTATCCAAAGAATGTTCTTGGTGGAATAGCTGATCGCCAAGAAAGTCACAATACACAGTCGAGGGTGCTCTTTTTTGTGGATGAGGAAAATGAAGAGGAGCAGGAGCTTCACCATGTCAGTGAAAATATAGATGAGTTAGAAAAGGATGTTCTCTACTATTGGAGTAATGAGTTGACAGAAAAGACCTATAAACTTGCCAGAGAGCGATTTTCTTATGTTATCCGTGCACTAAAAGAAGGAATAGAAGTGAGAATTAAGGTTCTCTTTCGGGGGGAGAGTCAGGAGGAGATTGTCTGGGTTAAGGCGGAGCGATTCTTGGAAGAGGAGCAGACCATTGTGGGTACCTTGGCCAATCATCTGTTTTTTTCTAGGGAGTTTGATATGGGCGATGAGATGATTTGTCCCATCAAGAGTTTAGTGGACTGGACCATTTGCTTAGGTAAATTTTATATTCATCCAGACAGTGCCTATGTATTGGATTTATATAGAAATACTTGATAGGGAGAGGAAAAGTACTATATAAAATGTGCAAAGTATGTTAATCTGTTCTTGTAATGTGTAATGCTCAAAATTATATTTTATGGAGGAAGCAAAGTGAGAGGAATTGATACGAGAATTAGGGAGATTCGCCGCCGAATTTTTCGTGAGGTTGCGAGAATGGCCTACCACACAGAATGGCCTGTGGACAAAAGAATGGAGGAGTTGCCATATAAGATTATTCCTGGGGAAGTGGGAAGCTTTCGAAGTGATGTCTTTTTGGAGAGAGCTATAGTGGGAGAAAGACTTCGTCTAGCTATGGGGCTTTCTTGCCGAGATGCAGGAGATCACAATAAAATTTCGGAAAATGTTGAGGCAGCGAACAAGCCAGAAACTTATTATACACCACCGCTCATCAATGTGATTAAGTTTGCTTGCAATGCCTGTGCAGAAAAAAGAGTCTATGTGACGGATGGTTGTCAGGGATGTTTGGCTCACCCTTGTACAGAAGTTTGTCCAAAGAAGTGTGTAAGTCTTGACCGAACCAATGGTCGTTCACATATTGACCAGGATGTTTGTATTAAATGTGGAAAATGTGCAGAAATTTGTCCATATCACGCCATTATTAAGCAGGAAAGACCATGTGCGGCCGCCTGTGGTATGGATGCCATTCATTCCGATCAATATGGAAAGGCTGACATTGACTATGATCGATGCGTTTCCTGTGGACAATGTTTGGTTAACTGCCCGTTTGGTGCCATTGCGGATAAGTCACAGATTTTCCAAGTTATTCGTGCTATTCAATCAGGTGAGAAGATTTATGCGGCCTTTGCACCTGCATTCGTCGGACAATTTGGTGCAAAGGTAACGCCAGGAAAGATTCGAAAGGCAATGAAACAACTTGGATTTACAGATGTCGTTGAGGTGGCGATTGGTGCCGATTTATGTGCAACACAGGAGGCAGAGGATTTCTTAGAGGAAGTTCCAGAAAAGCTTAAATTTATGGCAACTTCTTGCTGTCCAGCATGGTCTTCAATGGCAAAGAAGCTCTTTCCTGATATGAAGGACAATATTTCTATGGCACTTACACCAATGACTCTGACAGCAAGGTTAATTAAATTGCAAAATGAAGATGCCAAGGTGGTCTTTATTGGACCTTGCTCGGCAAAGAAGTTAGAGGCAATGAGAAAGAGTGTTCGCTCAGAAGTTGATTTTGTACTGACATTTGAGGAAATGATGGGAATTTTTGAGGCAAAGCATATTGATATGTCACAGATTGAAGAGGATCCAGATGGTGTCAATGATGTATCTGTGGATGGAAGAAATTTTGCTGTCTCTGGTGGTGTGGCCACAGCCGTTGTCGATGTCATCAAAAATACACATCCTGATATGGTGGTCAAGACAGAAAAAGCCGAGGGACTTCGTGATTGTAGGAAATTATTGACAATGGCAAAGGCAGGAAAGTATGATGGATATTTGTTGGAAGGTATGGGTTGCCCTGGGGGATGTGTTGCAGGGCCAGGAACCATGCAAGCCATCAATAAGTCCGCAGCGGCAGTGAAACTCTATGCTTCCAAGGCCAGTCATATTAATGCCAATGCGACAGAACATGTCAAGGAATTGGACAAGTTAACTTATTAATCTATTGACAGGCACATATAATGTAGATATAATAGTATGGCGTGTAAATACAGGACACGCAATTCAGCTGAAAAACAGCAACCGCAGAGAATATTACAAGGAGGTAAGAAGGAATGCCAACATTTAATCAGCTAGTAAAGAAGGGCAGACAGACTTCAGAGAGAAAGTCAACAGCGCCAGCTCTTCAGAAGGGCTTTAATTCCCTTCACAAGAAGGCAACAGATGTGTCTGCACCTCAAAAGAGAGGCGTATGTACAGCTGTAAAGACAGCTACACCTAAGAAGCCAAACTCAGCTCTTCGTAAGATTGCCAGAGTTCGCCTTTCAAACGGTATCGAGGTAACCAGCTACATTCCAGGTGAGGGACATAACTTACAGGAGCATAGCGTAGTACTTATCCGTGGAGGAAGAGTAAAAGACTTGCCAGGTACAAGATATCACATTATTCGTGGTACATTGGATACTGCAGGTGTTGCAAACAGAAAGCAGGCTCGTTCAAAGTACGGTGCTAAGAGACCAAAAGACAAGAAGTAATTGTAGTATTAGAAAAAGTAATATAGTGCCGGATTGTAATTAATCTGTAGGTTGCAGGTTATCTATAGACCGAGCACGAGGCGCACGCTGAGCGTGTGAGTACTGAAGATCTAATAGCCAGTTAATGGCAATCATATTAAGGAGGGAAGTAACGTGCCACGTAAAGGACATACTCAAAAGAGAGACGTATTAGCAGATCCGTTATACAATAACAAGGTTGTTACAAAGTTAGTTAACAATATTATGTTAGATGGTAAGAAGGGTGTTGCTCAGAAGATCGTATACGGTGCATTTAACCGTATTACAGAGAAGACAGGCAAGGACGCTGTAGAGGTGTTTGAGGAAGCAATGAATAACATTATGCCTGTGCTTGAGGTTAAGGCAAAGAGAATCGGTGGAGCTACTTATCAGGTTCCAATCGAGGTTAAGCCAGAGAGAAGACAGGCTCTTGCACTTAGATGGATTACCATGTTCTCACGCAAGAGAGGTGAAAAGACACAGGAGGAGCGTCTTGCCAACGAGCTTATGGATGCAGCCAATAACACTGGTGCAGCCGTAAAGCGTAAGGAAGATATGCATAAGATGGCAGAGGCTAATAAGGCATTTGCTCATTATAGATTCTAATAGGAGGAAACCAAATTGGCTGGAAGAGAATATTCTTTAGAGAGAACCAGAAATATTGGTATTATGGCGCATATTGATGCTGGTAAAACAACATTGACTGAGCGTATCCTCTATTACACTGGTGTTAACTATAAGATCGGTGATACACATGAAGGTAATGCAACCATGGACTGGATGGCTCAGGAGCAGGAGAGAGGTATTACCATTACTTCTGCAGCTACAACATGCCATTGGACATTACAAGATCACAACAAGGTAAAGCCAGGAACACCTGAGAACCGTATCAATATCATTGATACCCCAGGACACGTTGACTTTACTGTAGAGGTAGAGAGATCACTCCGTGTACTTGATGGTGCAGTGGGTGTATTCTGTGCAAAGGGTGGTGTTGAGCCACAGTCAGAGAATGTATGGCGTCAGGCTGACACATACAATGTACCTCGTATGGCATTCATCAATAAGATGGATATCTTGGGTGCAAACTTCTATGGCGCAGTTGATCAGATTCGTACACGTTTGGGTAAGAATGCGATTTGCCTTCAGTTGCCAATCGGTAAGGAAGATGATTTTAAGGGAATTATTGATTTGTTTGAGATGGAAGCCTACATCTACAATGATGATAAGGGCGATGATATCTCCATTACAGAAATTCCAGAGGATATGAAGGACGATGCTGAGCTTTATCGCACAGAGCTTGTAGAAAAGATCTGTGAGTTAGACGATGACCTTATGATGGAGTACCTCGATGGCAATGAGCCAAGCGTAGCAGATCTGAAGAGGGTTCTTCGCAAGGCTACATGTGAGTGTACAGCAGTACCTGTTTGCTGTGGTTCAGCTTATAGAAATAAGGGTGTACAAAAGCTTCTCGATGCAATTATCGAGTATATGCCAGCACCAACAGATATCCCAGCGATTCAGGGTGTGGATCTTGATGGAAACCCAGCAGAGAGACATTCATCCGATGATGAGCCATTTGCTGCACTTGCATTTAAGATTATGACAGACCCATTCGTAGGTAAGCTTGCATACTTTAGAGTTTATTCAGGATCTGTAAATTCAGGTTCCTATGTATTAAATGCAACAAAGGGCAAGAAGGAGAGAGTTGGTCGTATTCTTCAGATGCACGCAAATAAGAGAACTGAGATCGACAAGGTTTATTCTGGTGATATCGCAGCTGCTGTTGGATTTAAGACAACAACAACTGGTGATACAATCTGTGACGAGCAGCATCCAGTAATCCTTGAGTCTATGGAGTTCCCAGAGCCAGTTATCGATATCGCAATCGAGCCTAAGACAAAGGCTGGACAGACAAAGATGATCGAGGCCCTTCAAAAGCTTGCTGAAGAGGATCCAACCTTTAGAGCAAAGTCAGATCAGGAAACAGGTCAGACCATTATTTCTGGTATGGGTGAGCTTCACTTGGAGATTATTGTAGACCGTCTTCTTCGTGAGTTCAATGTAGAGGCCAATGTAGGTGCACCTCAGGTTGCTTATAAGGAGACATTTACAAAGGCTGTTGATGTAGATAGCAAGTATGCTAAGCAGTCTGGTGGTCGTGGTCAGTACGGTCATTGTAAAGTTAAGTTTGAACCAATGGATCCAAATGGTGAGGAGACATACAAGTTCGAGTCAACTGTCGTTGGTGGATCTATTCCTAAGGAATATATTCAGCCAATCAGCGAGGGTATCGAAGAGGCTACAAAGGCTGGTGTTCTTGCAGGATTCCCAGTACTTGGTGTTCATGCCAATGTATATGATGGTTCATACCATGAGGTCGATTCTTCAGAGATGGCATTCCATATCGCTGGATCTATGGCGTTTAAGGATGCTATGGCTAAGGGCGGGGCAGTTTTGCTTGAGCCAATTATGAAGGTTGAGGTAACTATGCCTGAGGAGTACATGGGAGATGTTATCGGTGATATCAACTCACGCCGTGGACGTATCGAGGGTATGGAGGACATCGCAAGCGGTAAGCAGGTCAATGCTTTCGTTCCACTTGCAGAGATGTTTGGATATTCAACAGATCTTCGTTCAAAGACACAGGGTCGTGGTAACTACTCTATGTTCTTTGATAGATATGAGCAGGTTCCAAAGTCTGTTCAGGAGAAGATTATTGCTGAAAGAAAAGGTAAGTAATCACAAGTAATACTTGATAAAAGCTAGGCTTTATTATATAATTTAGTTTAGCTTATAATTCACGACAAGTGGAATTGTAAGCGATTTCACTTGTTATTTAGGAGATCACAAGGTTTATTTTAAGGAGGATTTTTAAAAATGGCTAAGGCAAAATTTGACAGAAGCAAACCACATGCTAATATCGGTACAATCGGACACGTAGATCACGGTAAGACAACTCTTACAGCTGCTATCTCTAAGGTTCTTGCAACAAGATTCCCATCAGATACAAACAAGATTGTAGACTTCGATAAGATCGATAAGGCTCCAGAGGAGAGAGAGAGAGGTATCACTATCTCTACAGCTCATATCGAGTATGAGACAGAGAAGAGACACTATGCTCATGTTGACTGCCCAGGACATGCCGATTATGTAAAGAACATGATCACAGGTGCTGCTCAGATGGACGGTGCTATCCTTGTAGTTGCTGCTACTGATGGTGTTATGGCTCAGACAAGAGAGCATATCCTTCTTTCACGTCAGGTAGGTGTTCCTTATATCGTAGTATTCATGAACAAGTGCGATATGGTTGATGATGAGGAGCTTCTTGAGCTTGTAGAGATGGAGATCAGAGATCTTCTTAATGAGTATGAGTTCCCAGGCGATGACATTCCAGTTATCCAGGGTTCAGCTCTTAAGGCTCTTGAGGATCCAAACGGCGAGTGGGGTGACAAGGTTATGACACTTATGGATGCTGTAGATAGCTATATCCCAGATCCAGAGCGTGATACAGATAAGCCATTCCTTATGCCAATCGAGGATGTATTCACAATCACAGGTCGTGGTACAGTTGCTACAGGTAGAGTAGAGCGTGGTACACTTAACCTTAACGATGAGGTTGAGATCCTTGGTATCCATGAGGATGTGAAGAAGACAGTTGTTACTGGTATCGAGATGTTCAGAAAGCTTCTTGATCAGGCTCAGGCTGGTGATAACATCGGTGCTCTTCTTCGTGGTGTTCAGAGAACAGAGATCGAGCGTGGACAGGTTCTTGCTAAGCCAGGTTCAGTAACTTGCCACAAGAAGTTCACAGCTCAGGTTTATGTATTGACAAAGGACGAGGGTGGTCGTCATACACCATTCTTCAACAACTATCGTCCACAGTTCTATTTCAGAACAACAGATATCACAGGTGTTTGCGAGCTTCCAGCTGGTACAGAGATGTGTATGCCTGGTGATAATGTAGAGATGACTATCGAGCTTATTCACCCAGTTGCTTGTGAGCAGGGTCTTCGTTTCGCTATCCGTGAGGGTGGTAGAACAGTAGGTTCAGGTAGAGTAGCTAAGATCATTGAGTAATCATTGATATAGATAAATTGCCATAGAAAAGCCCCCCGAGGTACCTCGGGGGGCTTTTCAGTTGTTGCTGAAGTTGTGATGTGGTAAAATACAAACTATATGAAATGAATAGAGTTATTTTTATAATATAACAGCCAGAAAACCCATGGTCTTTAGACCGTGGGATGAATGGCGTTAGGTTTACAACATATATATTTTACTTAAATACTATCATTTAAAATATATGCTATAATACATATATAGGGAATCCTATTTCCGAGTCTATGAAAGGAGAAAATCGTATGTATCTTACTGTAAAACAACAAGTGAAACATCTGTCCAAGGAAGATTACATCACAATCAGGGAACTTTGTCATACGGCTAAGAATCTTGCTAATGAGGCAATCTATAATGTGCGTCAGCATTATTTTACAGAAGGTGAATTTCTCAAGTATGAGAAGAATTACACTCTTTTAAAGAATAGTCCTAATTATAAGGCCTTAAATTCCAATATGGCACAGCAGATACTGAAAGAGGTTGATGGTTCGTTTCAGTCATTTTTTGGTCTGCTTAAACTTGTCAAGCAGGGAAAATATACTTTTATGGATTGTAAACTGCCACATTATCTTCCAAAAGATGGATACACAACACTGATCATTGGTTTTGTAAGACTGAAGGGTAATCAGCTGACACTTCCGTTTTCCAATAGTTTTAAGAAAACGCATAAGTCTGTTGAAATTACGATACCACCCATACTTCTTGATAAGACGATAAAAGAGATACGCATTATACCGAAAGCGAATGCAAGGTTCTTTGAAATCCAGTATATATATGAAGCTGAATGTATTCAAAGAAATCTAAACACAAACAACGCACTTGCACTTGACCTAGGTATCAACAATCTCGTCACAGCCGTATCAAATATTGGTAAATCGTTCATTATTGACGGAAAAAGACTTAAATCGATCAATCAGTGGTTTAATAAAGAAAATACCCGTTTACAATCTATAAAAGATAAACAGCATTTTGGTAGGAAACCTACAAACAGACAAAAAGCAGCAGCTCGTAATCGCAACAATAAGGTGAACGACTATATGAATAAAACTGTTCGTAGGGTGATAGATTATTGTATCATCAATAATATAGGTACGCTTGTTGTTGGTTACAATGAGACTTTTCAACATAACAGTCATATTGGAAAGCAAAACAATCAAAATTTTGTAAATATCCCTTATGGACAGTTGCGTAACAAATTGGAATATCTTTGCAAACTAAATGACATTGTTTTTGTAAAACAGGAAGAATCCTATACATCGAAATCATCTTTTTGGGATAGAGACGATCTCCCAGTTTACAATGCCGATAATCCAAAAGAGTATCCGTTTAGTGGCAGAAGATTACATCGTGGTCTATACAAAACGGCAAGTGGTAAAACAATCAATGCAGATGTTAACGGAGCATTAAATATCATGCGTAAAAGTAGTGTTGTGGATATGAATATCCTATACAGTAGAGGCGAAGTGGACACGCCGATAAGAATAAGGATTGCCTAATTACTTAGGTGGAAACTTAAATATCAAACTTCTTAAATAGAGCTGTTAGGCTCTTAGAAGCCCATTACCTTTAGGTGATGGGTAGTTCACAAATGGATAGAGAAGGAGATGATGAATAAAATTGATGAAAAAAAGATGGGTGATCCCTGTAGTAACTGCTGTGTTGTTGTCGGCATGTGCCAATCAGGGAGTGGATGCAACAAAGAATACGGTGGTGGAGAGCACACAGGAGAGTGTAACAGATACTAGCTCTGGGCAAGACAGTGCGATCAGTGAGACAGATGCGCCGATCAGTAAGGCCAAGCTGCAATTGACCTATTCAAATCTTGCAGATGAAGAGAGCAGAAGTGAGTTAAAGCAGGCGTTACAAAATGCAGGCGTGAGCAAGGAGCATATTCAGGAATTTTTTGATTCTGTGGATGAGTACAATCAAGCAGTGGGTACAGAAAATCTGGCAAAGAAGATAACCACTATTTCTGAGGCCTTTCCAAGCTATGATGATCATTTAGTGGACTTGTGGAAGGCCAATGGTGGTGGGTTTGTGGGAAGAAATTGTAGAATTACTTCCTATATGCTGATGAGAGACTTTATCACCGTGGGAAATCCAGTAGCCGGCGATACTAATATGCTATTTGCGGATTTTGAGGCGATTGATAAAAAGAAAATCTTTACGGGGAATGAAAAAAAGAACTTTGACAGCATATTTTCCTACATCGATGTGAGTAAGACGGAAGACACCAATATTCTTGCAGGAGAAATTCAAAAAGATTGGGAAAAGAAGCAAATTGCATTTCATGGTGATAAAATCCATATGATTTCTTTGTTTATGGTCATGGATGATGGGAAGAATCCAGTACAGGAATTTATTGGTCACACTGGCGTGTTACTAGAGGATGGAGATGGATATCTCTTTGTTGAAAAATTGGCATTTGAGATGCCTTATCAGTTCGTCAAGTTTACAAATCGACAGGAAGTGAATGATTATCTCATGGGCTACTATGACAAGGATTTGGAAGGTGCAAAGCCGATTATTTTCGAGGATAATCATGTATTGCCAGAATATAGAGTATTGGAGGATACAAATATGAAACTAAGTGATTTTTCAAGTGAGGAACAAAAAGAAATCAAGGAGGGGCTCTCTGAGGGAGTAGTGGATGACAAGGAAGCGGCAAAGAAAATTCTTGCACTTGTTCCAGAAGAGTACATTAAAAAGATACCATTCTTTGTGCGTTCTCATGCGACAAGTAAGACCATTGAAAAGATTGCCAAGGAACATCCTGATTTATATGCCTATGTGAAGAAAGAGGGAGAAATTTCTAATGAGCAAAAAGAACAATTAAAAAGTATTGTTGTGGGCATTTTTCAGGAAAGAATGGAAAAGCATCGCATTCAATAAGACAACAAGACTATAGGAGAAATTGCAGATGAATATAGTGGAAGAAATTACATCATATATTCATAGAGAATATGCTATAGAGCCTGAACATCCATGGATGAAATCCCCTAGTCATATGACGTTTAAAGTAAAGGAAGAAGGCAAGTGGTTTGCTCTAATTTTACAAGTCAAGAGAAAAACTTTGGGACTTGAGGGTGAGGGTGAGGTGGATATTCTCAATGTCAAGGCAGATGAGAGTTTTATTGCGATTGCAAGCAAAAATAAGGGCTATTTGCCCGCCTATCATATGAATAAGCGGCATTGGATGAGTATTCTTTTGGATGGAACAATAAAAATGGAAGATGTTTTTGATCATATTGAT
Source organism: Lachnospiraceae bacterium oral taxon 096 (assembly GCA_018141845.1). Taxonomy (NCBI): domain Bacteria; kingdom Bacillati; phylum Bacillota; class Clostridia; order Lachnospirales; family Lachnospiraceae; species Lachnospiraceae bacterium oral taxon 096. The sequence continues at coordinate 1,032,854 of CP073340.1, forward strand.
CAGAGCTATCAAATGGTCTGTGATACTCCTTCAAAGAGAATTTATCGGGCAGTGCAAAACATTCCGAGAGGAAAAGTGGCGACCTATGGACAGGTGGCTCAGATGGCCGGGGACAAAAATATGGCAAGAGCAGTGGGCAATGCCCTCCATAAAAATCCAGATCCAGAACATATTCCCTGTTTTCGTGTGGTCAATGCAAGGGGGGAACTTTCGGGAGCATTTGCCTTTGGGGGTGAAAAGGAGCAGGAGAGATTACTGCAATTAGAGGGCATAGAGGTAAAGGACAATCGAGTTGATTTGTCTCGATATGGAATAAAATTAGAAGAAGATAGGATAGAGTGAGAGGTGTAGAGAATGGCAGAGAGAATCAATATATTAGAGACAGAGTATCCAATTGACCGATCCAATTGGATCGATGTGTTTTCGGCAACACTTGGACCGATGTGGTGCATTCAGAATGCATTTGGAGAGAGTGTAGCAAAAAATAAAGAGTGGACGGTTGAATTTGAAAAGAAAACTTTGACTTTGGGCGAAGATTGCTATCCCATTCAATTTATTGGAAATGAATCAAAGGAACGAAAGAATTGGCTCTGGGGCTGGAAAAATATTAGTCACTTTGATGATGATTTACTTCGACTTGCCAATGAAACAAAAGAATGGGGAGAGAAAGCACATTTGGAGCCATTGACAGAAGAATGTTTTTTGCTCAATGAGTATTTTGGAGGTCATACACTCTCTATGGTGACCTGTGGAATTAGCAAAAAAAAGTATGCCTATTATGCCTGTCCACATGACAAGGGAGCGGCCTTTGTGGCAGTGAGTGGACTGCCAGAAGAGATATTTGCTCCCATTAATCCACAGCAATTTGCTGATGTGACGACAAAAGCATTAAAGACCTTTGTATTTAACCATGTTATTTTTGTGGAGAGTTTATTGAAGTGGAATGGTGCAGACTATCATTGGGAGGGCAATGATATCTTAGCAAGATTTGAAGATTTGATTCGCATTAGCTTTGAGGACTTTGCTGATGGAAAGAGAATTAAACGCATTAAGAGTGAGGTGTTAGGAAAAAATAATAGATGATAAGAAAAAATAGGGGCTTTCGCATTTGCGGAAGTCTTTTTTTCTTGACAAATACCTAGAGGGGGTATATAATCAAAAACATCAGATACCCCAGTAGGGTATATGGAGGTGGCAATGGAAGAGAAAGAAAAGAGAGTTTGCCCTTGTTGCAGTGAGCGGCGAAAGAAAAGAACACCAGAAGAACAAAAAGCATTGCTTGTGCGTCTTCGAAAGGTGGAGGGACAAATTCGAGGCATCCAAAAGATGGTGGAAGAAGATCGCTATTGTCCAGATATTTTGATGCAAGTATCTGCAGTCAATTGTGCACTCAGTGCTTTTAACAAGTTATTGTTAGCAAGACATATTCGAGAATGTGTTGTCGATGATATTCGAAATGGAGATGATGAGACAATTGATGAACTTTGCAATGTGATTGAAAGACTGATGAAATAGGATGACCTAGTGATTTGATTAGTAGAAAGGAAGAAAGATGAAGCAATTTGTTGTCACAGGAATGACCTGTGCGGCCTGTCAGGCCCATGTGGAAAAAGCTGTTTCCAAACTAAATGATGTATCTTCGGTGAGTGTCTCTCTATTGACGAATTCGATGGCTGTCGAGGGAAGTGCGAGTGACGAAGAAATTATTCAAGCTGTAGAGGATGCAGGCTATGGTGCCCAAGTCAAGGGAGCAAACGAGGAAAAGAAAGTTTCAGCGAGTGAAAAGCTTGCAGCCAATGCGGATGCCCTTGTGGACAGAGAGACTCCAAAACTTGTAAAGAGACTGAAACTTTCATTGATTTGGCTTGCAATATTGATGTATTTGACTATGGGGCACAATATGCTCAATTGGCCGGTGCCAGGATTTTTATATCACAATCACATAGGACTGGCACTCACCCAGATGCTCATTGCGATTATAGTGATGTATATTAACCGAGTATTTTTTACTTCTGGATTTAAGACATTGGTGCATTTGGCACCGAATATGGATACCTTGGTGGCTCTTGGCTCATCGGCGTCCTTTGGTTGGTCAGTGTATGTGTTTTATAAGATGAGTGTAATGATTACTCAGGGCACTTCCAATATGGATTTGATGCCTGTGTACCATTCTCAGCTCTATTTTGAAACGGCGGCAATGATCCCGGCATTGATCACGGTGGGAAAGACCTTGGAGTCGATGTCCAAGGGAAGAACAACGGATGCCCTAAAGAATTTGATGAAAATGGCACCAAAGATGGCTGTCGTGGAGAGAGAGGGAAAGGCTGTTGAGGTTGGTATTGATGAAGTGGCTCTTGGCGATATCTTTGTAGTCAAACCTGGTGAGTCTATTCCAGTGGACGGCGTGATTGTGGAAGGAACAACAGCCGTCGATGAATCAGCACTTACCGGTGAGTCCATTCCTGTTGATAAATCGGTCAATGATGTGATTTCAGCCGCAACGATGAACCAATCGGGATTTATTCGGGCAAGAGCAACTCGAGTGGGAGAAGATACCACATTTTCTCAAATTATTCAAATGGTATCGGACGCAGCGGCGACGAAGGCTCCGATTGCAAGAATTGCAGACAAGATTTCTGGAATTTTTGTTCCAACCATTATTGGTATCGCCGTTTTGGTCACATTAGGTTGGCTGATTGCGGGAAGAGATTTTTCACATTCACTCGAGAGAGGAATTGCTATTTTGGTGATTGCCTGTCCTTGTGCACTTGGACTAGCAACGCCCGTGGCTGTTATGGTGGGAAATGGTCTTGGTGCAAAAAATGGTATTTTATTTAAGACTTCAGCTGCACTTGAAAATACAGGAAGATTGCAGATTGTAGCATTAGATAAGACAGGAACAATTACTGCTGGAAAGCCAGAAGTTACCGACATTATACCAGCACAGGGAGTAGAAAGCGAAGAGTTGATTCGTCTTGCCTATGCCATTGAGTTAAAGTCAGAACATCCATTGGCAAAGTCCATTGTTCAATATGCTAGTGAAAAGAAGATAGAGGCAAGGCAGGTCAGTGAGTTTAAGGTGTTGGCTGGAAATGGTCTGACAGGTATTGTCGATGGTCATCAAGTTTATGGTGGATCGAATACATTTATTAAGACATTGACAAATATTGATAGTAACTTGCAGGCAAAGAGTGATGAACTGGCCAATCAAGGAAAGACACCACTGTTTTTTGCAAGAGATGGAAAATTGTTAGGTATGATTGCGGTTGCCGATGTCATCAAGGAAGATTCTGCACAGGCTGTGAAAGAATTACAAAATATGGGCATTGAAGTTGTGATGCTCACCGGTGACAACGAAAAGACGGCAAAGACCATTGGTGCACAGGCTGGAGTTGATGAAGTCATTGCGGGTGTTCTTCCAGATGGAAAAGAAGCGGTTATTCGACAGCTTCAAAAGAGAGGAAAAGTGGCCATGGTTGGAGATGGTATCAATGATGCCCCAGCACTGACCAGAGCCGATACAGGAATTGCCATTGGTGCAGGAACAGATGTGGCGATTGACTCCGCAGATGTTGTTTTGATGAATTCAAAGTTGACGGATGTTTCTGGGGCCATTCGTCTTTCAAGGGCAACGATTCGAAATATTCATGAGAATCTCTTTTGGGCATTTGGCTACAATGTGATTTTAATTCCAATTGCAGCAGGAATTATTCCAAAGTTTCAGATGAACCCAATGTGGGGAGCGGCAGCGATGTCGATTTCTTCCTTTACGGTATGTATGAATGCATTGCGACTGAATTTATTTCGTGTGCACGATGCATCAAAGGACAAGAAGTTAAAGCACAGGGCATTATCAGATCAAGTAGCACAGAGTACAGAAGAGAAAATAGAAGAAAACAAAGGAGAAGAGAAAATGAAAGTGAAGATTGAAGGAATGATGTGTGGTCATTGTGAGGCAACGGTAAAGAAGGCATTGGAGGCCATTGATGGTGTTGAATCTGCAGAGGTTTCTCACGAGAAAAATGAGGCTCTACTTACAACTTCAAAGGATGTTCCTGAAGATGTAATTAAGGCTGCAGTGGAAGCAAAGGATTATAAGTTCTGCGGAATAGAGTAAAAGATAAGAGGTCGGCTGTCCTACTTTTAGAGTGTGACAGCCGACTTTTCTTATGTTGTGTGGTTAAAATTTGTGTGGAGAAATTCTGAAGAATCTATGAAAAAAAACGAAAGACAACACAGTATACAAAAACTTATAGTATAATGAAAAAAGGAAAGACACAAAGGAGGTTTGTGATGAACGAAATTTTTGAAAAAACAATAGAGAACAATAAGACATTAAAAGCTATTGTCGTTGTACATATTTTGTTGGCATTTTTGGGTGGTTTAGTGATTGGTATGTTGATCTCACCAAATCGAGATATTTCAATAGCAAGTCATAATAAAATTACGAAGAAATCTTATCGTGGTGAAGAAGAGGAAGAGGATGAGTAAGGAAAGCATTTATGGCGAGTACTTGCCAAAATTGGAGGCTGCACGAGATTATTTAGTCAAAGAGATTGAGGTTGTCAGAGAAGAAATGAAGAAAAAGTATGACCTTGATCCAGTGGAGCATTTGATTAGCCGAATTAAGAGCGAAGAGAGTATGCGGGAAAAATGTCGAAGAAAGGGATTTGAAGAGACGACAGAAAGTGCATTGACAAAGATTTTTGATGCAGTGGGCATACGTGTAGTGTGTGCCTTTATCAGTGATGTCTATGTCATCCGAGACCACTTAGTTCAATTAACAAATTGCGAATTAGTCAAGGAAAAGGACTATATTAAGAGGGCAAAGGATAATGGCTATCGAAGCTATCATATGATTTTAAAGGTTTGGGGTGCGGTCTATGTTGAGATTCAATTGAGGACGATTTCTCAGGATACTTGGGCTGCACTTGAGCATCATCTCTATTACAAAAAGGAAAAGATGGTGGATGATGTATTGATTGAGGCCGAGCTAAAGCGCTGTGCCGATGAGTTGGCATCGACAGATTTATCTATGCAAACCATTCGGGATATGATTCAGGCGGGAAAGGAAGAAAAATCATAGTGAAGATATTACTTGCAGAAGATACAAGAGATATGAATAGAGTATTGAGTATGGCATTAGCCCATGAGGGGTATGTGGTGGATTCTTGCTTTGATGGGGAGGAGGCACTCACTCATGCCATGAGCAATGGCTATGATGCAATGATTTTAGATATTATGATGCCAAAGATGAGCGGAATAGAAGTCCTAAAAGAAGCACGCAAAAAGAATATTGTGACACCGATTATGATGCTGACTGCAAAGGCAGAAATTGATGACCGTGTGGAAGGATTGGATGCTGGAGCAGATGACTACCTGACTAAGCCATTTGCAATGAAGGAATTACTCGCCAGAGTGCGAGCAATGACAAGGAGAAAGCGTGAATATAGTTCAGAGATACTGAAATTTGGAGATATTTTACTCAATGGAGATAGTTTTGAATTGAAGGCACAAAATAGTGTTCGGCTGTCAGTAAAAGAGTTTGAAATGTTACAATTGATGATTGTCCATGCGGGGCATCGTCTCTCTGTGCAATATTTGCTCGAACACATATGGGAGGGCGATGAAGCGGCAACAGAGAGCACAGTAAAACTCTATATCGCCTATCTAAAGAGTAAACTTGCAGCTGTTTCCATGTGTGTGCACATTGAAGAAGTTGATGGACATTATCAATTATTAGCTGGAGAAGAGAATGGATAAACGCACAATTGATCAATTGCGTAGAAGATTTATATTTATTGCATTTTTTTCACTCACTGTGGCAATGCTTTTTATTTCCTCCTTGATTTATCTCACCAATAATATTATAGAGAAAAGAAATGTTCGCATGATTCTCAATTATATTGTGGAAAACGAGGGGGAACTTCAGGGATCGACCGATCAAAGAGATGGTGAAGTTATTCGAGACAGGGTGAATTCAGACTACAATGTCATTCGATTTTTGGGAGAAATTTTTAATAATGCGGGGGTAGGGGATGACTCTGGTCGGTATTATCGTGCAAGTTATTTTGCTATTCTCTATGACAGTCAGGGAAAATTTTTGAGAACCCGAACCAACCATGTCCTCTTGGTGACAGATGCAGAGGCTCAGGCGTATGGACGACAGGCACTGATGAGCAAGAGAAAATCGGGACGAGTGGGTGTCTACTACTACAAGGTGGGAAAGACAGATGATGGAGGGACCATTGTGGTCTACCTTGACCGCACAGATAATCTATTAGTCAGTGCAAGACTACTCTATTTAGTGGTTATGATTATTATTGTGGGAATGAGCATTGCTGGAACATTGACTTGGCGGGTTTCCTACATGGCCATTCAGCCAGAAATCAAAAATGCAGAAAATCAAAAGCGCTTTTTGACGAATGCAAGTCATGAGTTAAAGACGCCTCTTGCCGTGATTCGGGCCAATACAGAGATGCAGGAAATGTTGGAGGGGCAGAATGAATGGACGGAATCAACAATGCGTCAAGTGGAGAGATTGAGTGGACTGATTCAAAATCTCGTGATGATTACCAGATCGAATGAACACAGTGGGGAGCATGGAGATATTGAGATTTGTGATATCACAAAAATCATAGATGAAAGCTTTGATGCCTTTCAATCAGTAATCTTGAGAGAAAAAAAACAAATCAAGAAGGAAATTCAAGAAAATGTGAAAATGAGAGCAAGAGAAGGTCATATTCGTCAGCTCTGTTCTCTGTTAGTGGACAATGCAATTAAGTATTGTGATGATGAGGGAGAGATTAGTGTTTCTCTATTTCAAAAGGGCAGAGGAATCATGTTAGTTATTTCCAACACCTATAAAGAGGGGGCAAAGGTCGATTATCAGCGATTCTTTGAGCGATTTTATCGCCAAGATGAGTCGCACAACAATGACAATCGCAGTGGATATGGTATTGGACTTTCGATTGCAGAGAATATTGTTGAGCAGTATCGAGGCGTGATTCGAGCTGATTGGAAAGAGGATGTTATTTATTTTAAATGTATGTTAAAACCGCTTCGATAAAAGAACAATCAAAAAATGGGAGAGTGCTAATCACTAAAATTGGTCACTTTCCCATTTATCTTTTTTGATGTTATTCTTTCCAATAATCCAATTCTTGGATTTCTTCTTCCTTCATGCCAATATTTTTGGCAAGGAAAACTGGATTTTTTCCAGCTTTTTTCTGTAGTTCGTAATCTTTTTCTGTGCGAATGACAAGTCCGCCCATACGAATACAACATGGAATATTAATGAGAGCCATCAATCCCATCGTAATATCGGCCAGTGCCCAGGCAACATCGGATGCTGAAATGGCACCGACAAAGATAATCAATGAACATAGAATATGAAAACAGGTCATAAAGGGCTTGGAAGGTCGCTTATTGTGATTGAGATAGGCAAGTGCATTTTCACAATAGTATAGATTTCCAAGTAGAGTCGTAAAGGAAAAGAGTGTCATCGCAAAGGCGATAAAAGTTGGTCCGAAACTACCCAAGACACTGCGAATGGCCTCTTGAACATAGGGAGCTCCCTGAATATCTTTTGTGCGTGCAACGCCAGTGGAAAGGCACATCAATGCGGTCGAAGTGCAGATGAGCATGGTGTCGATAAAGACAGAGACCACCTGAACAAGACCTTGCTTTACGGGATGAGATACCATGGCAGAAGCAGCAGCATTTGGGGCAGAACCAACACCAGCTTCATTGGAATAAAGACCCCTCTTAATGCCATAGATTAGGCAAGATCCTGCAAGTCCACCAGCAAAGGAGCGAGGGCTAAAGGCATCAGAAAAAATCAGGACAAACATTCTAGGGATTGCTCTGGCATTGACAACCAGCACAATAGCAGAAACAATCACATAGGAGATGCCCATGACAGGCACTAAAATTTCAGTGATTTTCACAATTCCTTTTCCACCGCCAAGCAAACAAAAGAGAGTGAGCAAGGCGACAATGGCACCAATAATGATTGGTGTAGTCTGTGGATGGTAAAACGAGTAGACAGCAAAAGTTGACTGCAAGTTGTAGGAACAAAGCAAATTAAAGCCAAAGCCATAGGTACAGATCAAAAAGAGGACAAAGAGTATGGCAAGGAATTTGCTCTTTAGTGCAGTTTCAATGTAGTAGGCCGGCCCCCCGTAGCAGTTGTCCGCATTGTCTTTTCTCTTATAAATTTGAGCTAGCGTACTCTCAATAAAGGCGGTTGCTGAACCTAGGATGGCAAGCACCCACATCCAAAATACAGCGCCAGGTCCTCCCAAGACAATAGCACTGGAAATGCCAATAATATTTCCTGTGCCAACACGAGAGGCTGTAGAAACCATGAGTGCTTGAAAGGACGAAACCGATTGTTTGTCGTCTGGTTTTTCGAGAAGCACACGCAGAGCTTCTGGAAAAAGACGGATTTGGATGAACCTTGTGCGAACACTAAAATAGATTGCCGCAGCAGCGAGCACAACAATCAAAATAGGATAGTACATAAAGTCATCAAGAAATTTTAAGATTTGCATAACTTCTCCTAACATAAAAAATAAGATTGCTTGTAAGGGCATATTATAGCGTAAAATCTGTATTTATGCAAATAAAATGGTATAATAGACATATTATAGAGAAAGGAATAGTGGTATGAAAATATTTGACGAGCAAAAAATTGTTGCGATGGCACCCAATGCCAATGCAGTGAGTAATGGAAGAAAAATCTCTGCCAGTGGTGGCTTTGTTCGAAGGATAAAATCAGAGGATGATAGTTTCTATGCGGGAGAATGCAAGGGAAGTGGAAAGAAAAATTATATAGTTTCGGTGGACTTAGTGGATAGGAACAATCCTGTTTTTCGTTGTAGCTGTCCAAGTCGCCAATTTCCTTGTAAGCATAGCATTGCTCTGATGTTTGAAATGGTCGCTGATAAAGCATTTGATATCGAAGATATTCCACAAGATATTTTAGATAAGAGAAGCAAGAAGGAAGTGAGGGAGCAGAAAAAGGCTGAAAAAGCTGAAAAGCCAAAGAAGGTGACCGCACAATCAAAGGCCGCCAGAACAAAAAAGATAAAGAAGCAGTTGGAAGGGCTTGACCTTTTGAGAGATTTAATGGCTAGAATTACAGATGTCGGTATTGCGGCGACGGCGAGTACACCATTAAAAGAAAATCAAGCATTGGCAAAGCAACTTGGCGATTACTATTTGCCGGGGGTTCAAGTGATTTTTAATCGCTTTTTATATGCCATGGAAAAAGTACAAAGAGAAAAGGAGACCAACTATTCTGATGCGGTGGACGAGCTAGTTAAGCTTCGCTATATTGAAAAGAGAGCAAGAGTCTATCTGGAAAAAAAATTAGAGAGCGATCAGCCAGAAGCGGATGACAATCTCCTCTATGAGGCTTTAGGTGGTGTGTGGAAATTGGATGAACTTAACGCACTTGGGCTAAAAAAGGAAAAGGTAAGTCTTGTACAGCTTAGCTTTTCTGTTGAAAATGATCCGGTAAAAAGAGAGTTTGCTGACATTGGATATTGGATTGATTTAGAGGATGGTCAAATCAATTATACTGCAAATTATTGCCCAGAAAAGGCAAAGAAGTACATTCATAGAGAGGACAGCTTCTTTGATGTCAAGGAGATAGAGACACTTTTATTTTATCCAGCAATGGAGGGAGAAAATAAAAGGATTCGCTGGGATAAGGATGGAGAGAGAAAAATTTCAGCAGAAGACATTCAAAAAATTCGAGGATTTGCAGCAAAGGGAATTTCGGATTGGATTAAGCCGGCAAAGAATGTCCTAAAGGCAACGCTCTCTGACAATGCCTATGCGGTTTTATTTCACTATTCAAAGATTGGTTTGAATACTGAGGGAGAATTTGTGGCAGAGGATGAGGACAAAAAGCAGATTATTTTGAAAAATAAGCAGGGAAAGACGGATGTCTTTGGATTTCTTCCCGTAGATGATGTGGAACACAATCAAGTTCTCTTTGGAATTGCCTACTATGATCAAGAAAATCGAAGAATTTGTGTTGAGCCAAGAAGTGTCATTACTAAGGACAGCGTTGTGCGATTGGCATATTAGAGGAGGCGGAAAATGAATTTAGAGATATTGTATACCTTGCGTGAGCGATTAAAAAATATATTGATTACAGGAACTTCTTTGCTGTCGGAAGATTTTCGATTAAAAAAGGCAGTGGAAGAGATGGCTTTGCTGGCCAAAGTGGCACCTGTATTTGCCCAGATAGATGCAATGGCAAGGGCATTGTTACAATCAGAAAGAGATGCTGGCGAAAGGGTAATGGACTTATTGGCTCTTGTCAATGCGGTGATTGAGACGCAGGCAGATACAGCAAAGGTAGAAGAACTCAAGGAAATAGAAAGTTTTGTAGTTCCAAGGGTAGAGAGAAATTCTTACAAAATGCTTGAGCCTGTGATGACAGCCTTGACTACAAGAGGAAGTGGAAGATATGAAGTGTTGATGAATGCGAGAAAACTGACACCAGAAATTTTTATGGATTATCGCATTTTTCCAAAGTATATTCAGGGATTAGGTGATAGTTATAGTGAACTTGCCGCACAGATCAATCAGTGGATGAAGGAAGATGGAAAGGTGATGGTTGCACCGCTAAAGAGAGATTTTGATCCAAAGGGTGGGACAGAAATGCTCTCAAGACTGGATGTCATTGCAGATGTGGCCAAGGGAGAAGAAAATGATTTCTATCTTTCGATAATCAATGCAGAGGCGAGCAAGAATATTCGCACGAGGGCGATTGAGGCACTTCGCTATCAGAAGGAAAATAAGGAACTTCTGTTAGAAATTGCTGAAAATGGGGATAAGGCAAGCAAGGAGGCGGCACTGAAGGCTCTTTCGAGATCAAAGGGAAGTACATTAGAAAGGTTGTGGGCGGCTCTTTTAAAAAAAGGTAAGGTTTCAGTGGAAATTTTAGAGGACTATCCAAATGAAGATTGGGTTTCGGAAATTTTTGCCAACCAGCTCGACGAGGAGCATCAAAGGTTAGAAAAGGCAGAAAAGAAGGAAGACAGAGCTAAAGTATTAGCAAGTATCAATTCCATTTGGAAGGCGGCCGCAGGCAAGACAAGAAAAGCATTGGTCGAAAAGATCAAATCCAGTTTGATGATGGTCGAGGAGAGCACACAGCAAACTTATTTTATGCGAGGCATTATGTATTTTCGAACACCAGAATTAGTGGAAAAAATTCATCAACTTTTTGATGGAAAAGAGAATGCACAGGCGGTGCAAAACCTCTTTTTGCTGAGTCTAATGGAAGATGGTTGTGAGGAAGTATTTGAAAGGTTTTCGCCTTATCTCAAGGCACACAATGAGGATGTTCTTGCACCGAGTATGGGCATTTTTCATGTATTGTATCGCTGTTTTCGCTTTGCTCATTATGACGATAGCGAGGAACATAACATGAGAGAGGAGATCTTGAAAAAGCTCGATCGCAGATGGTATCCGCTCTTGTTGGGATTTCCATGGACAAAGAAACAACAAAGTGCGGTTGTGTATGACCCCTATTTGGATGGTGCGGGGGCAATCGAGACTTTGCTAAAGAACATCGAAGATCCAAAGAAAGATTTGGGCGAATATTACATTCCTTTTTTGATGACAAGATTGAAGGAAAGAGTCGTTGTTCAAAGGGATATTGAAAACCTAAAGAGATGGGGATGTACAGACTTTTCTGGGGCATTTGAGGGACTAAAAAAGGCATTGGCAAAGGGCGTAAATTGGTCAAATGCAAGGCAGTTGGTTTTTGCTCTGGAGGCTTGGAAAGCCAGCAAGCAAGAGGTGAGTGAGCTATTGCAGGAAGTGAAGACCATTGTCGAAAAACAAAAAAAATCAAGCAATGTACAGGATTTATTAAAGCTTATCTCCTATATTGAAGAAGGAATGGAGTTTGAGGATGCCTGGAAGAGAGTTTGTAGTGAATAAGAAGATGGAGAGAGAAGATGAGTGAACAATTACAGAGACTTCCAGCGGAAGTACTATTTCAAAAAGAGATTGATGCATTGATTGCAGCAGAAAAATATCCTGTTCCGGAGGGTTGGAAGATGTCGCCACGCTCTGTGCTGACCTATATTTTGGGCGGAGATTGTGAGGGTGTGGAAATTACACCAAAGTATATTGGAAGCCGACGCATTGTGGAAATTGCTATTTCGACATTGGTAACAGATCGAGCACTACTTTTGATCGGTGAGCCAGGAACAGCAAAATCTTGGCTTTCTGAGCATCTTTGTGCGGCGATCAATGGCAATTCCACCTGTGTCATTCAGGGAACTGCAGGAACAACAGAAGAGCAAATTCGCTATTCTTGGAACTATGCAATGCTGATTGCTGAAGGCCCAAGCAAAAAGGCTCTAGTCAAGAGTCCAATCTATCAGGCAATGGAAGAAGGAAAAATTGCCAGAGTGGAGGAAATTTCTCGCTGTGCTTCAGAGGTACAGGATGCGTTGATTTCGATTCTCTCAGAGAAGCGACTTTCCATTCCAGAACTTGGAGAAGATGTGGCAGCAAAGAAGGGATTTTCGATTATTGCCACAGCTAATACAAGAGATCGAGGTGTCAATGAGATGAGTGCGGCACTAAAGAGAAGATTTAATATTGTGGTGTTGCCAAGTCCAGCGACATTGGAAGAAGAGGTAAAGATTGTACATTCTCGTGTGGAGAGATTGGCAGGAAGTCTAGATCTTTCGGCAAAGGTACCTGATGAGAAAGTTTTGGAAAAAGTTTGCACCATCTTTCGAGAGCTTAGACTTGGAGAAACTTTAGATGGCAAGCAAAAGGTAAAATCGACGAGCAATGTTCTTTCTACAGCGGAGGCCATTTCTCTTTTGACCAATAGTATGTCCCTTGCAGGTAGTTTTGGAGATGGCGAAGTGACCGATGCAGATTTGGCAGCGGGATTGCAAGGAGCTATTATCAAAGAGGACAGTAAGGACAAAAAAGTCTGGGAGGAGTACCTAGAAAATATTATGAAAAAGCGTGGAAGGGCGTGGCTTGGTTTGTACAAAGAATGTAAGGCACTCAATGAATAGGAGGAGATGCGATGAAAGCATTTGGAATTCGACATCTATCCCCGGCAGGAGCCTATTATGTGAGAAAATTTTTGGACTTGCATCAACCAGATATTGTATTTATTGAGGGGCCAGCAGATTTTAATCCTCTTATGGAAAGATTGACTGATAAGGAAATTCGCCCACCATTTGCCATTATGGCCTATACCGTGGAAGCTCCTGTACAGACCATTTGTTATCCCTTTGCACAGTATTCACCAGAATATCAAGCAATACTTTGGGCAAGGGAGAATCAAAAGGAATGTCGCTTTTTTGATTTGCCATCAAATTATGTCTTGGCACTTCCAGATAGGGGAAGAGATGAAAAAGAGGTCAAAGAAAAGATTTCTCTGTATGAAAGAATTGCGAGTCAGAGCGAGGATGGCGATATCGAATATTTTTGGGAGAGAAATATTGAACAGGCAAAGAGTGTACAAGGCTATATGATGGGCAGTAGAACATTTGGAGAGAAACTTCGGGAAAATACGCCAGTTACCAGCTTTGATATGGTTCGTGATCTCTTGCGCGAGCGATTTATGAAGAGAAAGATCAATGACTGTATTGCATCAGGGGTGCCAGAAGAAAAGATTGTTGCGATTACAGGAGCATTTCATACCGTTGGTATTGAAGATAGAGAAGATGAAATGAGGGATGAAGATCTAGAATCTCTGCCAAGTGTAGAGACAAAGGTGACCTTGATGCCTTATTCCTATTATCGCTTGAGCAAGTACTCCGGTTATGGTGCGGGAAATGCAGCTCCTGCCTACTACGAACTTTTGTGGGAGGGACTAAATCGGGAAGATGTCACATTTCATGAGCAGATGTATTTGACAAAACTTGCAAACTATATGCGTCTTCATGGGGGAATCGTCTCATCTGCTCAAGTTATTGAATCCGTTCGTCTAGCCAGGGAATTGGCAAGACTTCGTGGTGGAGAGATTCCAACATTGACGGATTTAAAGGATGCAAGTGTTACCTGTATGGGAGAGGGAAAATTTGGTGAGATGGCCATGGGATTTGCAGAGGCTGATATTGGAACGAAAATTGGGTCCATACCAGAGGGAGTCTCCCAGACATCCATTCAAAATGATTTTTATCGCCAGTTAAAGCAATTAAAGCTTGAAAAATATAAAGATTCTGTGACACAGCAATTAAAACTTGATTTGAGAGAAAATTTGCGGGTAAAAACAAAGGAAAGTGCCTTCTTGGATCTCAATCGCTCCTTTTTTTTGCACAGGCTTTGTGTGCTTGGCATTGATTTTGCACAAAATCAACGAAGAAATCAAGAAGGAGCGACATGGGCAGAGGATTGGTTGCTTTTGTGGAGTGTAGAGGCAGAGATTCAAATTGTAGAGAGCATATTAAAGGGCGATACCATCAAACAGGCCGTCAGCTATACTCTTGTGGAGAGGATGAAAAATGCTCACACGATGGCAGAGCTTTCTCAAGTGATGGAAGATGCCTTTTATTGTGGGATGCCGGAAATTTTACAAAATGCAATGAGGGAAATTGACAATCAAACGGCTGGGGCAATTGCCATTCACGATATTGCCATCACCAGTAAAAAGCTTTCGGATATGCTTTTGTATGGAGATATTCGGAAACTCAATCGAGAGCCGATTGTTCCTGTGCTCATCAAGCTTTGTCTTCGTGCATCACTTACTATTGTGAGTGAGGCATTTTGTGATGATGCGGCAGCACAGATTTTATGTGAGGACATTCAAATATTACACAATGTATTTCTTGCCAATGAAATGCTTGACTATGAACTTTGGATGCGGGCAATGATGGAACTGGCAAGAAGAGATGATGTCAATACTAGAGTTTCGGGAATATGTATGTCCATCCTTCTTGATTGTAAGAGAATTGATGCCAATGAGCTTGGAAATGAGCTTTCCAAGCGACTTTCTAGGGGAATGCCTGCAGATCTTGGAGCAGGGTGGTTTTCTGGATTGTCTATGCGAAATCACTATGCCCTGATTGCGAGACTTTCGATTTGGGAGGCTTTGAGTGACTATCTAGATACCTTGGATGATGAGGAATTTAAGCGTTCTCTCCTATTTTTGCGGCGAGCATTTGCCGAGTATGATCCAAAAGAAAAGGATATGATTGCAGAGAATTTGGGAGAAATTTGGGGAGTGAATAAGGAAGAGGCTAGTGAAATTGTGAACACACCGATTACCAGTGAAGATGTTGACTTGGGCGATTTTAGTTTTGATGACTTTTAGGGAGTAGTGGAGTGAATACAGAAGAGAGATTAAAGCGCTGGCGTTTGATTCTTGGCGCACAGACACAGGAAAGATTTGAGCACATGGGTGGGCAGGCTCTTTCAAAGGAAGAGGAAATGATGGATCATGCCCTTGCAGCCATCTATAATAGCGATGGGAAATTCCAAGGTGGTGGAAGAGGGGCATCAAATCCACAAATTAGTCGTTGGCTTGGTGATGTTCGTTCTCTATTTTCAAAGGATTTAGTCAAGATTATTCAAGCGGATGCGATGGAAAGATGTGGATTGAAGCAATTGATTTTTGAGCCGGAGTTACTAGAAAATATTGAACCCGACATTCATATGGCGAGCACAATTTTAACACTCAAGGATCAAATCCCAAAGCAAAGCAAGGAAAGTGCAAGGGCATTTATTCAAAAAATTGTAGAACAAATCAATCGATTGTTAGAGTCAGATATTCGCCGTGCGGTGACCGCTGCACTCAATCGAAAGGCCCATTCTCCCATTCCATCGGCCTCAGCTCTTGATTTTCAGACAACAATACGAAAGGGAATTAAGGACTATAATCCAAAGCTTGAAAAGATTATTCCACAAAAGTATTATTTCTTTGAGCGAAGTGCAAAGACGGCATCGAGTAAATATACGGTGATCTTAGACATTGATCAAAGTGGTTCGATGGGAGATTCGGTGATTTATTCTTCTATTATGAGTTGTATTTTGGCAAGCATGAGTGCCATTAAGACAAGAGTGGTTGCCTTTGATACAGAAGTTGTGGACCTGACCGAAAAATCAGACGATCCCATTGACCTTTTATTTGGGTTTACTTTGGGAGGGGGTACAGATATTGAAAAGTCTATTCGCTATTGTACCCAGTATATAGAAAACCCAAAAAAGACCATATTTTTCTTGATTTCTGACCTAGAAGAGGGCGGAAATCGTGCAGGAATGTTAAGAAAACTTTCGGCGATGAAAGAAGATGGCGTGACTGTAATTGTCCTTCTGGCTGTCTCTGATGAGGGAAAGCCACATTATGATGTCAATATGGCACAAAAAATTGCAGCAAGGGGGATTCCTTGTTTTGCCTGCAATCCAAAGAGATTACCAGAGTTATTAGAAAAAGCATTAAAGAATGAGGATTTAGCGGGATTTTCAGATGAAAATATGTCCGCTATGAAATAGGATGATGGATAGAGAATATATAAAGAGAGCATTTAAGAGCTATACCGATGCATATGACAGCAGTGATCCCAAAGTAAAATTAAAGATTGATCATACCTATCGAGTGGCTGACCTTGCGGATAAAATTGCAAGGAGTATTGGACTAGATGAGGAGGATGTCGATCTTGCATGGCTGCTTGGAATTCTTCATGATATTGGAAGATTTGAACAATTGAGTCGATATCACACCTTCAATGATCGACGCTCAGTTGACCATGCAAAACTCAGTGCGGATTTATTACATGAGGGGCTGGGAGATATTTTTGTACCCAAGGATGTTGATTACAACCTTGTGGAAAAGGCTGTTCGCTTGCATAATGTCTTGGAATTACCAAAAGATTTGACCAAGAGAGAAAAGATGTTTTGTGATATTCTTCGAGATGCAGATAAAATTGATATTTTGCGAGTCAATTGTGAGACACCGAGAGAACAAATTTATGATCTGCCTCCAGAAAGATTTGCCAATGATCAAGTTAGTGATTTGGTCATGCAGGACATTCTTTCCAAAAGAAGTGTCAATCGCCAGAATGCCAAGACAGCAGTAGATCCGATTGTTGGACAAATTTCCTTTATCTTTGGTCTTGTCTACCCATGGAGTGTAGAAGAGATGAAGCGACAGGGATATCTTGATCAAATGTTACATTTTGAGAGTCAAAATGAGAAGACGAGAGCAGACTTTGCACAAATCCAAGAAATAGTTAATAATTTTGAGGTAAAATAACATGAGAAGAGAAGACAGAAGAATTACAGAAGACAATGAGATTGTGGATATTTTGCACAGTGCAGAGATTGTGCATCTGGGATTGATGGATGAGGGGTATCCCTATATTGTGCCATTGCACTACGGATTTATTTACGAAGATGGAAAGTTAACCTTATATATGCACGGTGCAGTGGAGGGGAAAAAATTAGATTTGATTCGCAGTAATGAAAATGCCTTCATTGAAATTGATAACAACAATGGAATTGTCTCAGGTGGAGAAATTCCTTGTCGCTATGGAGCAGCTTATGCAAGTATTATGGCCAAAGGAAAGGCAGAGATTGTTGAGAATGTGGAAGAAAAGATCAAGGGACTTGAACTTTTAATGAGCAATCAGACACATCGAAATTTTGAAATCACACCGATGATGACAAGATCTGTGAGCGTGATTAAGTTTTCAGCAGAAGAAATGAGTGCCAAGGCAAGAAAAGTAGCTGCAAAGTAGCGTAATACGAAAGATTTTGTATAGTTTCTGTTGTGATAAAAATAGATAGGTAGATAGGTAGATTGAGAAAGAGAGGTGGATATGAGTACCTTTGTAATGAATGTTACAAAACCAATGAGTGCAAGTGACATAGAAAGCTTGAATCAAACAAAGGGCATTGTATTGGACAGTGAAAATGTAGAGATTTTGAATACTTTGTATTACAAGAAAAAAGATACTACAGCCCCAAATAATTGTGCTAAAGGTGTAGAGCAGAAAAATGTAGGAACAAATACACCTTCGTCTGTAATACAGATCACAAGTTTGACAAGGAAGGTTACAAAGGGGCAGAAAGTTCCACTGAACTTTAGTTCAAAAAAGCTAAGAGTAAACTTTGGGTGGAATGTGAACAATCCTGCCTGTGATGTGGATGTATCTGCATTTTTGCTTTCGGAGAGTGAAAAAGTGGTGGGCGATGACTATTTTGTATTTTATGGTCAAGAAAGTAGTCCTGAAAAAAGTGTATTGTTTAAAAAGGCAGAGACCACAAATGTATTGGAAGTATTTGATATAGATACGGCGACTCTAAATCCGTCAGTGGTTAAGATCGTTTTTGTCATGACGATCAATCATGCACTGGAAAATGCATTGAACTTTCGTATGCTAAAGGATGCCTACATTCAGATAGTGGATCCAGTCAACAGTACAGAGTTGGTCTCATTTTTGGTAGAGGAATATTACGACAATATCAACTCCATGATGATGGGCGAGATCTATTTACATAATGGTGCATGGAAGTTTAATGCCATAGGCAATGGGGTGAATAGAGACCTTGCTGGTCTTTGTGAATTTTATGGAGTACAGGTCGTATAGGGAGGAAGTATGCTGACATTTGAAGTTATTAACGAGTTGACGCTTAAGGTTACCTGTGAGGGGAAGGACACATTGATTACAAAGATGGGTGCTTTTATCGCAGGTGAAAATGACGGAGCAAAGAACTATTCTTTTGAGAAGATGCTACTTGGACCAGGAGGGAGTATAGGTCAGGCGGTATTTGGACAGCTGGTAAGAAAAGTTGCAGGTGAGAATATACCTCTTATGAAGGTGAATCTACACGGCAATTCTACCACATATTATGCTTGTTATGGACAACATGTCGTTGTATATAAGCTCGCTATCGGCGAGACGGTATCTGTGGAGTCGGGAAATATTTTGGCATTTACCAATGACTGTGATTACTCTGTCAGATTTTTGGGAATAGGTGTGCTGTCACAAAAAGGCCTTGCCACAACAACACTTGTAGGAAGGGGAGATGATGCCTATGTGGCCTTATTGTCCGTTGGCAATCCACTGGTTTTATCCAATGTAAAGTCAATGAATAATATTGCAGTAGACCCAGATGCCGTAATAGGTTGGTTTAGTAAGAATGGTATGGGTGATCCACAGATAAAAGCAAATGTATCATGGAAGACTTTTATAGGACAGACATCAGGAGAGTCTTATACTTTTGAGTGGAGTGGAAATGATCAAGTGACCGTGCTGATGCAGCCGTGTGAAAGAAGATAAGTTTCAGGTTACTCTGTGTTTATAGATTTTGATCAAATAAAAAGCTGTGGCGAAGGGATCAACCCCTCGCCACAGCTTTTTTGGTTTATTGATGTCTATCTTACTTAATAGAAATCAATTTCTTCTCTTCTGGAAGTTTTTCTTTTTCCTTAGGAAAGCTTAAATTCAGCACACCATCCTTGTATTCAGCTTGAATATCCTCTTCGGTAATATCACTGCCGACAAAGAAACTGCGGCTGCAAGAACCAAAGCTTCTCTCCCTGCGAATCACATTGCCCTTGTCATCCTTTGACTCATCATTGGTCTCATGCTTTGCGGAGACGGTGAGGTAACCATCCTTTAATTCTGCATGAATATCTTCCTTCTTATATCCAGGCATCTCAATGTTGAGAAGATAATTACCATCTTTTTCTGTGACATCAGTCTTCATCTGTGAAGAACTGCGAGTCTGAGTAAAGAAATTATTTCCAAAAAAGTTATCGAATAAATCATAAGTATTTGTATTTAACATAATGAACCCTCCTTGTGCCTTACTGGCGATACAACAAGCTTTTGAATTACTGTTGCATTTGTCTTATTTGTTATATATTATATATAACACACAACATATCTTTTGTCAAGCGAAAATAATATATTTTTTTGTTTCTTTGGCAAAAAATATGTTATGATAGTAAAAAATGCAGAGAAAGAAGGGGAAGATAATGAGTGAAAAGAAGTTTTTTCCAATGTTTATTGATATTTCGGACAAGGTATTTTTGGTGATTGGCGGAGGAAAGGTTGCCGCAAGAAGAGTAAAGACTTTGGTCAATTTTGGTTGTACTATTAAGTTAATTGCACCCGAAGTAGATGATGAAATTATCAATCTGCACTATGACAAGATACATATTATTAAGAGAAAATATGACATTACAGATATGGATGAGGTGGATTTTTGCCTGGCAGCTACAGATATTGCAGAGAGAAACAGCAAGATTACTTGGGATGCGAAGTTAAATCATATCGCAGTGAACAATGCTTCAGATAAAAATGATTGTGATTTTTATTTTCCTGGAGTAGTGGATACAGCACCATTGACGATTGGTATTTGTGCATCGGGTGTTGATCACAAGCTGGCTAAGCAAGTGACCGACAATATCAGAGAAAAGATTGAGCATATGTTAGAAGGAGATCAGAAAGAGAATATTTAATGATGAAGGCCGTACTTGTAGTTAGTTTTGGGACATCCTATCCTGAGACAAGAGAAAAAAATATTGATGCGATTGAAAGAGACATTGCCAAGGCCATGCCAGAGGCAAGAATCTACCGTGCTTGGACAAGTGGAATGATTAGAAAAAAGGTCAATGAGAGGGATAAACTTGGTGTAGACAGTGTCGCACAGGCAATGCAAAGAATGCGTGCAGATGGAGTGGATACCTTGATTGTGCAGCCAACTCATGTGGTCAATGGCATTGAAAATGATGCGATGATTGAGGATGTTCGTGCCCATGCACAGGGATTTTTGGAGATTAAATTTGGGCGACCTCTGCTTACCTATGATCGAGATTATGACGAGGCCATTGAGGCGATTGGGGGCGATTTGCAGGCCGAGATTGACAAAAAAGAACATACAGCGATTGTGTTGATGGGACATGGAACAAGTCACTATGCCAACTCTGCCTATGCGGCACTGGATTATAAATTTAAGGATTTGGGTTATTCCAATGTATTTGTGGGCACAGTGGAGGCGTATCCGAGCTTAGACGCTATTTTTAGAAGGTTGAGAGAAAATCATATTCAAAATATTTTGCTCACACCGTTTATGATTGTTGCAGGCGACCATGCCAACAATGATATGGCAGGAGATGAGGAAGATTCCTGGAATATGCAATTTCAAAAGGCGGGTTTTCAAGTGGAATGTTTAATCAAGGGGCTTGGAGAATATGAGCGTGTGCGTGAAATCTTCGTAGATCATGCAAGAGAGGCGGTTTAGTTATTGAAATTAAGAATTGGCAGCAGAAAGAGTGCATTGGCACTTCGACAGACGCAACTAGTGACAGAGCGGATCAAGGAATGTTTTCCAGACTGTGAGATTGAGATTGTCACCATGAGCACAAAGGGAGATGAACATTTAGACAAGTCATTGATAAAAATTGGTGGAAAGGGTGTATTTACCAAGGAATTAGAGGAGGCCATTGTTCGAGGAGAAATTGATCTTGCTGTGCATTCGGCCAAGGACTTACCACTGGAAATGACGGAGGGATTAGAAGTATACTCCTGCCTAGAGAGGGAAAATCCATTGGATGTTTTGGTGACTAGAAAAAATAGGCAATTAAAAGATTGCCAATGGATTGGCACGAGTTCCTTGCGAAGGGCATTACAGATAAGAGAAATGAATCCGCATATTGAAATTCGAGATTTGCGTGGAAATGTGCAGACGAGACTAAAAAAGTTAGAAGAGGGTCTTTACGATGGCATTGTTCTTGCATCGGCAGGAATTCGCAGAATGGATGAGCAACTTGACGATTTCATTGAAAAACTTTGCTTTTGCCCATTTGACATTGAGGAGTTTATTCCTGCGGCCTGTCAGGGAATTCTTGCCCTTCAAGTAAAAAAGGGTACACACAGAGAGATTGTCGATGCATTACTTGATGATCAGACGCAGGAAGCCTTTTTAGCAGAGCGAGCATTTTTGGAGGAATTAAATGCGGGCTGCAATGCACCTTGTGGTATTTATGCAAGGCGAGAGGGAAAAAGCGTTCGAATGTCGGCAATGTATGCCAAAGATGGGAAAAAGATAAAAAAGAGCGAGGTCTTGTGTGAAGCATCCCAAAGTGTGGAGATGGCAAGAAAGATCGCAAGATATTTATACAGTGGCAAGGTATTTCTTGTTGGTGCAGGGCCAGGAAATATGGATTTATTGAGTGTGAAAGGACTTGAAAAAATCAAGGAAGCAGATTGTATTGTATATGATAGTTTAATTGATCCATCACTTCTGAATCAGGCAAGACTTGAAGCCGAGCTCATCTATGTTGGAAAGCGTGCAGGGGCCCACTATAGGAAGCAACCAGAGATTTCGGCCCTGTTAGTGGAAAAGGCAATGGAGGGGAAAATGGTCGTTCGCCTAAAGGGAGGAGATCCCTTTATCTTTGGCCGTGGTGGGGAAGAAATTCTAAAATTGAGAGAAAATAACATTGAGTTTGAAGTGATTTCTGGTGTATCTTCTTCCTATGCCGTTCCGGCAGCAGCAGGTATTCCAGTGACTCACCGTGGACTTTCCTCCTCCTTCCATGTCATTACTGGTCATGAGAGCGAGCAAAAGACGAGGGAAAGTCTTGACTTTTCGGTGCTGGCAAAATTGGAAGGGACATTGGTCTTTTTAATGGGATTAAAGAGCCTGCCAAGAATTGCTCATCAGTTGATGATTGCAGGAAAACCAAAAAATACACCCGCAGCTGTGATTTCTAAAGGATGCACAAGAGAGCAAAAAAAGGTAATTGGAAATTTAGAAAATATTGCAGATTTGGCAAGAGAGGTCGAGGCACCAGCAATTACGGTTGTTGGGGATGTAGTGTCTCTTTCTGGGGAAATGGATTGGTCTTGGAAAGAAGAAATGGTTAAGCCACTCTTTGGGAAAAAGATACTGCTTACAGGAAGCAGGCAGATGGTTCAAAAACAAAGAGAGGTCTTCAAGCGACAAGGGGCACAGACAATTGAACTTAGTTTGATTGAGACCGTGCAACATCCAAGCAAGGTGTTCTTTGATGCGTTGAAAGATATTGAGAAGTATTCATGGCTTGTGTTTACCAGTGTCAATGGTGTGCGAGCATTTTTTGATTGTATTCAAGGGGAAGATGAGGAAGGACAATTATATCTTGACCAGAGGCGATTGGCTAAAATGAGATTTGCTGTGATTGGGGAAGGGACAAGGAAGTGCCTTCGAGAATATGGCTATATGGAAGATATGATGCCTAATACCTTTACAGGAAGGGATTTGGCTAGAGAGTGGGTCCCAACATTAGAAGAAAATGATCAAGTTTTACTTGTCAGAGCAGAAGTGGCGGGAAAAGAGATTGTGGATGCATTGAGAGAGAGCGGAATTTCTTATGTAGATGCAACTATCTATTCCACCTATGTGGATCGAAGAAGGGAAGAAGAGTTGCAAAGAATTTTGCCTGATGTTGACTATGTGACGATGGCCAGTGCTTCTTGTGCAAGAGCATTTTCAAAAATGAGGGGAAATGTTCCATATCATGCGAAATTGATTTCTATCGGGCCTGTGACCAGCAGAGCTTGTATAGAATGTGGCGTTCAAGTGGATGCGACTGCAAAATATTATACAGCAGAGGGCTTGTGTGAGCGGATTTGTGAATTAGAAAAATAGAAAAAGAAAAGGGGGTGTAGTTTTTTCACACCCCCTTTTTTCTATTTTTGGCATTCCAATCCGCTGTGATAAGAATAGTTGCCAAGTTCCTCTAATAGTTGGGATAAATGGTCAATGTCCAGATTGTCATTGCTCTTTAAGGTCGAGTTGAGGTAGTGATAGACATTGTGGCATTTGTTTAAACTTTTTAGAAAAAGATCTGGAAAACTTTCTGTAGAGGCAAGGCGTAAATCCCAAGGATTTGTCCAAGTCTCATGGTTGAGGTTGAGTATATTTGCTGTATTATCCTCAATTTTGTCAGAAACTAACTTTTTTGACACGATATGGCTCTTTAAAAAGATATTTTCAATTCGCCCAATCCGCTTTTTCTTCTTCCCTGTTGGATCTTGTAATGTGCGACAACCATAGCGAAGAGCAAGAATGGAGCGGTGAACCATGGCAGGAGAAACTTGAAAATGATTTTTATAAGTAATGGGATAAAAAGTCTCGTTGATGATCTTAGATAGAAAATCAGAGACAAATTGCATTTCAAATCCATTGAGGCAAATCGTAGCTGCTTGATTAAATTCAGAAGGTTTTTTCCTCTTAAATTTGTATAGAAGTAGTGCGTCAATGTCATTTTCTAGTGCTGCGTGAAGGGCATGAGTGTAAGTGTTTGGGGAATGCGGATTGTGGTCAATGCGTCCGTAAATGTAGGGGTGGCAGATGGCATCCCCAATATAGTGGCACATAAACCCAGCAATATAGCTGATGGCTTGGTCTCTTTTTTGTCGAGAAGTCAAAAGATTTGCATTTTTTAGAGCATTTTTAAAAAAGAGATTGACATGTGCCTCGTGCATATAGGAGCCGACATTGCGGTAGTCTCGGTGGCGTGCAAGGGGAAAATTATAGAAAAACATATCTGGGCCTTGCAATCCGAGTTGAAAGAGCCAGCGGTACTTTGAAATAATAAATTTTAATTGATTGTTTGGTAGGGCATGGAAGGCCTTCATCCCCAATATATAGTGTGTTGTAAATCCAGGCATAGTCTTGTCCTTTCTCAGGTGATCATTATATTATTATATTATAAAAAAAATCCTGTGAAAAGAGGAGGAGAGCCGATTACCTGTGGGCAATCGGCTCAAATATTATGAAAAAAAACATATATTGTTCGGATTCTGGATATTCTTGTATGTATGTTTCCTAGAACCGTTAATTAGAGTATAAAGTATAAAGTTGTCCAGAGTTTGGCGAAATTGTGAATAAAATATGACAGGTAATATAGTTGCACATTGGCACAGGATAAAATATAATAGACGCAAGTGCTTGGCACAATGAAGAAAAGAAACGGAGAAAGCAAGATGAGCAATCCAATAGTAACGATAACAATGGATAGTGGCAAAGAAATGAAGGTGGAATTATATCCAGACAAGGCACCAAATACAGTAAAGAATTTTATTAGCCTTGTAAAGAAGGGCTTTTATGATGGCTTGACTTTTCACAGAGTGATCAGTGGCTTTATGATTCAAGGTGGTTGCCCACAGGGAACGGGCACAGGTGGTCCAGGGTATTCAATCGTTGGAGAATTTGCACAAAATGGCGTGGACAATGATCTTGCACACACAAGAGGTGTGATTTCCATGGCGAGATCAATGATGCCAAACTCAGCAGGTAGTCAGTTCTTTATTATGCATCAGAATGCACCACATTTGGATGGACAATATGCAGCATTTGGAAAGGTCATTGAAGGGATGGATGTTGTAGACGAAATTGCTGATGTCGATACAGATTACAATGACAAGCCAAAGACTCCACAAATCATTAAGACAGTGACAGTGGATACATTGGGTGTGGATTATGGTGAGCCAGAGGTTTGCTAGTGAATGAGACTCGCCGAGTGTATGTAGATGGCGAATGGGTAGAGATCATAATATCCAATAACAATGCGGTTCTTCTCAATGCAAAGGCAGAGGGAAGAGCCGCTGTTGCTGTTTTGGGGAAGAATTGGGCAGATATTGACATTACATCCACACCATTTGCAGTGGAGTGCTTAGAAGATATTACAGAAGAATTTTTAAATGAAGTGGCTATGCGTTATAAAAAAATACCAATCGTCAGGGCTGATCTTGGAGAAATTCAATTGAGGGAGCTTTCATTTGAGGACTATCCTGAAATATGTGCACAGTATCAAAGAAGTATAGAAAAGGAGAAGCACTGGCTTGGGGAAGAGATAAAATGTTTACTCGATGAAGAAACTTTTTATGCAATGGTCAAATTTGGATATTTGCAAAGTGAGCTTGGTACTTGGGGAATATTTCATGGCGACGTTTGTGTTGGAGTTGCCAGCTTAAGTTGTGTTGAGGAAGAACTTGAGTTGGGCTATTGGATTTTTTCACCTTATCGAAGGAGAGGCTATGCCAAAAAGGCCATAGAGGGCTTGATTTCCTACAAGGAAAAGATGAATATCGAAAAATCTATCTGTGCAAAAATTTTTGGAGATAATCTGGTTTCTTTACATTTGGCAGAAGAAATGGGGATTTTCGTCAAAATAGTTTGGGATTGCGAATTGTGATTGTATGCGATATAATACAATCTGTGTATGCAAAAGATAAGAGTACTAAGGCGGGGGACGTATGAGTGATATATTGAATTTAAAAGCCTATGCGAAGATTAACTTAGGGCTTGATGTCATTCGACAAAGGGACGATGGCTACCATGAAGTAAAGATGGTGATGCAGACAGTAGATCTTTTTGATCGAATTTTTTTGGAGAAAACAGGAGAGGACGGGATTGACATAAGAACCAATCACTATTCTTTGCCTACAAATGAAGACAATATAGCCTATAAGGCGGCAAAAATGTTGTTTGATGAGTTTTCTATTCGTGGAGGTTTGAATATACAATTACAAAAATATATTCCTGTAGCTGCAGGAATGGCTGGTGGAAGTGCAGATGCTGCGGCAGTGCTTTGCGGTGTCAATGCGTTTTATTCATTGGGACTGAGCGAAAAAGAATTGATGGAAAGGGCAATAAAAATTGGTGCGGATGTCCCCTATTGTATTATGGGAGGAACCGCCGTGTCAGAGGGGATTGGAGAAATCTTACGACCTCTGCCATCAGTCCCCGATTGTTCGATTGTAATTGCAAAACCACCAATTGATGTTTCTACAAAGTATATTTATGAAAATTTGCATGTCAACACGATACCAAAGGAAGAACATCCAGATATGGATAAAGTAATTGAAAGACTTGAAAATCAGGATTTATGGGGGGCAGCAGCCTACATGGAAAACATTTTGGAGCGTGTGACGCAGACAGAATATCCTGTGATTGGAGAAATCAAAGATGTGATGAGCACCAATGGAGCAATGGTTAGCTTAATGAGCGGCAGTGGACCAACAGTATTTGGGTTGTTTGAAGATGAAAAGGCAGCAAAAAGATGCTATGAACAGCTGCGCTTTGGACAGATGAAGACCAAAGTGAAGGAGATATATTTGACAGGTATGCATAGGAGGTAAGATGTCAGATTTTAGCAACGAAGTAAATGAGTATATGCCGCTTAGAGATGTTGTGTTTAAGACATTGAGACAGGCGATTCTCAAAGGGGATATGGTGCCTGGAGAGCGATTGATGGAGATTCAGCTGGCAAAAAAGCTGGGAGTGAGCAGAACTCCCATTCGAGAGGCCATTCGAAAGCTTGAGCTAGAGGGATTAGTGACTATGGTGCCAAGAAAAGGAGCTGAGGTCGCGGGAATTACAGAAAAAAATTTGCGCGATGTTTTGGAAGTCAGAAGAGCACTCGAGGAGTTGGCGATTGAACTTGCGTGTGAAAGAATTCATGAGGATATGGTGACAGAACTTGTTGCAGCGGAAAGAGATTTTAAGGATGCTACAGCAGGAAGTGATGCCATTAAAATTGCACGAATGGATGAAAAATTTCACGATATTATTTTTCAGGCAACAGAGAATGATAAATTGGTGCAAATGCTCAATAATTTGCGCGAGCAGATGTATCGCTACCGATTGGAATATATTAAGGATGAAAAGACACGCCAGACACTGTTGGCTGAACATGAAGAAATCATTAATGCCATACAGTCAAGGCAGGTGAGTCAGGCAAAGAGTGCGATTCGCAGCCATATTGATAACCAAGAAGTAACAATTTCTAAAAATATAAAAGAGGCATAAGAAAATGACAAAGAAAATGATTGCAATAATTTTTGGGGGACAGTCCTCAGAGCACGAGATTTCATGTATTTCAGCAACAACTGTAATTCAACAGGTGGACAAAGAACTCTATGATGTGACATTGATCGGAATCACGAAAGAAGGACAGTGGCTAAAAGTGAATAGTGTGGAGCAGATTGAAAATGGTCGTTGGGTAGAGACAAAGACCGAGGCTGTCTTATTGCCAGATGCGGTAGAAAAGTGCATTCTCATTCACGAGGGAACATCCTATACAAAGGTGCGAGTGGATATTGTCTATCCTGTGATGCATGGACTCTATGGAGAGGACGGAACAATACAGGGACTTTGTGAGATGGCACAGATCCCTTATGTTGGCTGTGGGGTGTTGGCCAGTGCTGTGGGAATGGATAAGGTGTACACAAAGATTATTGTCAATCACATTGGGGTTCGTCAGGCAGACTTTGAGTTGGTGACAAGAGCCCAAATTGAGAGGGACATGGCGGCAGTGGTCAATCGCGTGGAGGGACATTTTTCCTACCCTGTATTTGTCAAGCCGTCCAATGCAGGATCAAGTAAAGGAGTCAATAAGGCGAATTCGACAGAAGAATTGATTTATGCCCTCAAAGAGGCAGCCATTCATGATCGAAAGATTCTTGTAGAAGAGACGATTGTTGGACATGAAGTGGAATGTGCAGTGTTTGGTGGCGGAAAAGTTCCCGTAAAGGCCAGTGGTGTGGGTGAAATTCTTGCAGCAAAGGAAGCAGCTTTTTATGATTTTGAGGCAAAGTATTATAATCATGACTCAAAGACAGTTGTAGATCCAAAGCTTCCTGGAGAGGCAGAGAAGAAAATTCCAGAGATTGCGAAGAGGATATTTGAGGCAATTGACGGATTTGGTCTTTCAAGGGTAGATTTTTTTGTCACTGAGGAAGGTGAAATTGTGTTTAATGAAATTAACACAATGCCAGGATTTACAGCAATTAGTATGTATCCAACACTTTGGAAGGCAAAGGGAATTGAAACAAAGCAACTGGTCAATGATTTGATTGCCCTTGCCTTTGAGAGGGCATAAGAATGGGACGAGAGAGAGCACCGATTGGCGTGTTTGATTCTGGTGTAGGTGGATTGACAGTAGCAAGGGAGATTATACGCCAAATGCCACAGGAGAGGTTGGTCTATTTTGGGGACACAGCAAGAGTTCCCTATGGAAGTAAGTCAAAGGATACTG
The DNA here is from genome assembly GCA_018141845.1 of Lachnospiraceae bacterium oral taxon 096. NCBI lineage: Bacteria > Bacillati > Bacillota > Clostridia > Lachnospirales > Lachnospiraceae > Lachnospiraceae bacterium oral taxon 096. Next base: position 1,061,895 of record CP073340.1, read on the forward strand.
TGATTCGCTATTCCAGACAAATTATTCGCTTTTTGCGAACACAAGAAGTAAAGGCTATTGTCATTGCCTGTAATACAGCTAGTGCTTATGCTTTGGAGACAGTGGTTGCAGAAAGTGATATTCCGATATTGGGTGTTATTCATGCAGGTGCAAAGAGTGCCGCACAGGTGACAAGAAATGGAAAAATTGGAGTGATTGGAACACAGGCGACGATTTCGACGGGAATTTATCCAGAAGAGATTTTGTCCATCAATCCCAAAGTGGAAGTGATTCAAAAGGCCTGTCCATTGCTCTGTCCTCTTGTCGAGGAGGGACTTTTGCATGACAGCGTGACAGATGAAATTATTTCTCGCTATGTCAGTGGTTTAAAGCAAAAGTATATTGACACTTTAGTGCTGGGGTGTACACACTATCCACTTCTTCGCTCGGCTATTCGAAGAATTATGGGAGATGAAGTTGCTTTAGTCAATCCAGCTTATGAAACAGCAATTGAATTAAAGGATGTACTTGCTTCGCATCAATTGCTCAATCATTTTCCGATGGCAGATGGTGAGGAAAAATATCAGTTTTATGTCAGCGATATGGCGGAGCAATTTAAAGATTTTGCGACATCCATACTTCCTGATGATGTCAAGCAAACCAATATTATTCATATTGAGTCGTACTAAAAAAGGGCGGTGAAAAATGTAATTTTTTCACTGCCCTTTTGGCTATTTTTTAAATCGAGATAATAATCCCTTCTTTTTTGCAGGAGGGGTAAGTAGCCCACCTCTGGCACTCTTGACTTCTGAGATATAGATGCCACTGACAACCACCTTGGCTTCTGTCTTGACAGGGAGCTGTTCAAAAGCTTTGTCTTCGGCCATAAGAACTTGAATTTTTGGCCCGATTTTTGCCTTGACGATAGGAACTTTTGCACGGCGCAAGTACCAAGGAGTCTGTTGATAGACAATATCTGGCAAACCAGAGTCCTTAATTTTGACTCTCTTTTTGTCAATGACTAAGATAGAAATTGTCTGCTTTGCTGCCTCTAGGGCATCTTTTTGTTCGAGCTGTTTGCTCTCGAGCTTGCGGCCAAAGAAGTACAGTGCGACTAGAGCAATCAAGGCAATTACCAAGATTACAATGAGCACAGTTAAAAGAATGTTCATGGCTTTATTGTCCTCCAGTTGTGAAAAGTGTATATCCTAACTGGAGTAGTATAGCAGATTTAAGAGGAAAAATCAAGTATAACATATTGACAAGTCAATATAAAGGTGCTAAGATGAAAGTTGCACTAAAATGGTAGAGGTGCGTCACGGTAACTATTATTCAAATTTACAGACAGGGGTGAAAACGTCAATGGAAAAAAGTAAGATGCGTCCTAAAAAATCCGGAAAAAGCATAAGAATGAACTTTTCGACAAGAAAAGAAGTCCTAGAGATGCCAAACCTGATTGAAATCCAGAAGGACTCTTATCAATGGTTCCTTGATGAAGGACTCAAAGAGGTCTTTCGTGATATCTTCCCAATTGAAGATTTTGCAGGACATTTGAGTCTTGACTTCGTGGATTTTACTCTATGCAGGAATGAGGTAAAATATTCAATCGAAGAATGCAAGGACAGAGATGCGACTTATGCGGCACCATTAAAGGTGAAGGTAAGACTCTGCAATAATGACAAAGATGAAATTAATGAACACGAAATCTTTATGGGTGATCTTCCACTGATGACAGATACAGGTTCCTTCGTAATCAATGGAGCTGAGCGTGTTATCGTTAGCCAGTTAGTTCGTTCTCCAGGTATTTATTATACAATTGAACATGATAAAATTGGTAAGGAATGTTATTTCTGTCAAGTTATCCCAAACCGTGGAGCTTGGTTGGAATATGAGACCGATTCAAATGATGTCTTCTATGCGAGAGTAGACAGGACAAGAAAAGTACCTGTTACTGTATTGTTGAGAGCATTGGGACTGGGAACAAATAAAGAAATTATAGACCTCTTTGGCGAGGAACCAAAGCTTCTTGCAAGCTTTGCAAAGGATTCAGCAGAAAATTATTCTGATGGTCTCTTGGAATTATATAAAAAGATTAGACCGGGCGAGCCACTTTCTGTAGATAGCGCAGAGAATTTATTGAATTCAATGTTCTTTGATGCAAGAAGATATGATTTGGCAAGAGTTGGACGCTATAAGTTCAATAAAAAATTACATTTTAGAAGTCGAATTGTTGGTCATACCTTGGCTGAGGATGTGGCCAATATGGAGACAGGAGAAGTTTTAGCTGAGGCAGGTACGGTTGTTGATAAACAGCTCGCAGAAGATATCCAAAATGCAGGTGTAGAATATGTATGGCTGGAAGGTCAGAACGAGAGAAAGGTAAAAGTACTTTCCAATATGATGGTCGATATCCGTGCCCATGTGGATATTGAAAATCCAGAGGAATTGGGGATCACCGAGGATGTCTTTTATCCAGTTTTGAAAGAATTGATGGAGAAGTATTCTGATCAAGAGGAATTGTTGACAGCGATCAAGAGTCATATCAATGAATTGATACCAAAGCATATCACAAAGGAAGATATCTTTGCAACCATCAACTACAATATGCATATCGAAGAGCATATTGGAACAAAGGATGATATCGATCACTTAGGGAATCGACGCATTCGTGCGGTTGGAGAGCTCTTACAGAATCAGTATCGCATTGGCTTTTCGAGAATGGAGCGTGTGGTCAGAGAGAGAATGTCCACACAGGATATCGAAGGTATCACACCACAGTCTTTAATCAATATTAAACCTGTGACTGCAGCAGTTAAGGAATTTTTTGGTAGTTCCCAGCTTTCACAGTTTATGGATCAGAACAATCCTTTGTCTGAACTCACCCATAAGAGGCGTCTTTCGGCCCTTGGACCTGGTGGTCTCTCCAGAGACCGCGCAGGATTTGAGGTTCGAGATGTACATTACACCCACTATGGTCGTATGTGCCCAATTGAGACACCTGAGGGACCAAACATTGGTCTTATCAACTCCTTAGCAAGCTATGCAAGAGTCAATGAATATGGATTTATTGAAGCACCATATCGCTTGGTAGATAAGTCTGTAGATAGTACAAATCCGATAGTTACAGATGAAGTAGTGTACCTCACAGCGGATGAAGAAGATGATTTTATTGTTGCACAGGCGAATGAGCCATTAGATGAGGAAGGACATTTTATTCATAACAATGTTTCTGGCCGCTATCGTGAGGCAACATCAGCCTTCCAAAAGAGAAATATTGATTTAATGGATGTATCGCCACGAATGGTATTCTCCGTGGCAACAAGTATGATCCCATTCCTTGAAAATGATGATGCAAACCGTGCCTTGATGGGTTCAAACATGCAGCGTCAGGCGGTTCCACTGATGATTACAGAGGCTCCAGCTGTCGGCACAGGTATGGAGAGTAAAACGGCAGTCGATTCGGGAGTCTGTGTCATTGCTCGACATTCGGGAGAAGTTCTTGTTTCGGCGTCCAATGAGATTGTGGTGCGCAGAGATGACAATGGAGAAAAGGAAAGATATCGCTTAATTAAGTTCTCAAGATCCAATCAATCCAATTCCTATAATCAGAAGCCAATCGTATTTAAGGGAGATCATGTGGAGGCTGGCGAGGTGATTGCCGATGGGCCATCGACAAAGAATGGTGAGATTGCACTTGGAAAGAATCCTCTGATTGGCTTTATGACTTGGGAAGGATATAACTACGAGGATGCAGTACTTTTAAGTGAGCGTCTTGTACAAAATGATGTTTATACCTCCATCCATTTGGAGGAATATGAGTGTGCAGCTCGTGATACAAAGCTTGGACCAGAGGAAATTACAAGAGATGTTCCAGGTGTTGGTGATGATGCCCTCAAAGACCTCGATGAGAGGGGAATTATTCGCATCGGTGCAGAAGTCCGTGCGGGAGATATTCTTGTCGGAAAGGTAACACCAAAGGGAGAGACAGAACTTACAGCAGAGGAGCGTTTGCTTCGTGCCATTTTTGGAGAAAAAGCCAGAGAAGTAAGAGATACTTCATTAAAGCTTCCACATGGAGCATATGGAGTGGTTGTATCTGCCAAGGTATTTACAAGAGACAATGGAGATGAATTGCAACCAGGAGTGACACAAAATGTACGCATCTATATTGCACAAAAGAGAAAGATTTCTGTTGGCGATAAGATGGCTGGTCGTCATGGAAATAAGGGTGTGGTTTCAAGAGTTTTACCTGTGGAGGATATGCCATTTCTTCCAAATGGAAGACCACTGGATATCGTATTGAATCCTTTGGGTGTGCCTTCTCGTATGAATATTGGGCAGGTTCTTGAGATTCACTTGTCTTTGGCGGCAAAAGCTCTTGGATTTAATGTGGCAACCCCTGTGTTTGATGGTGCGAACGAGCGAGACATTATGGATATGCTCGAAGTGGCCAATGACTATGTCAACACGGAGTGGGAAGAATTTAGCAATAAATACAAGGAAACACTTGATGAGGGTGTGATGCAATATCTCGGAGAACATCTTGATCACAGAGAGCTTTGGAAGGGTGTGCCAATCCAAAGAGATGGAAAAGTTAGACTTCGTGATGGTAGAACAGGTGAGTACTTTGATAGCCCAGTAACCATTGGTCATATGCACTATTTGAAGCTCCATCATCTTGTTGATGATAAGATTCATGCTCGTTCAACAGGTCCATATTCATTAGTGACACAACAGCCACTCGGCGGTAAGGCACAATTTGGTGGACAGAGATTTGGAGAGATGGAGGTTTGGGCACTTGAGGCCTATGGCGCTTCCTATACCCTGCAAGAGATCTTGACCTTTAAGTCCGATGATGTTGTCGGACGTGTAAAGACTTATGAGGCAATTATTAAGGGCGAAAATATTCCTGAGGCAGGAGTTCCTGAATCCTTTAAGGTATTGCTCAAGGAGCTCCAATCATTGGCATTGGATGTTCGCATCTTAGATGACAATGGTGAAGAGGTCGAATTAAAGGAGAACATCGATTATGGTGATTTGAGTATTAATTCCATTATCGAAGGTGATCGAAGATATAGAGATGAAGACAAATTTGCGGGCGCAGGCTTTTCAAAGCAGGAGTTTGTTGATGGAGAGTTAGTTGATGCTGGTGATGATGATTCCGATAGCGACTACAACCTAGCAGATTTAGATGATTTTTCAGAAGATGACGACGAATAAGTTAGAAGGGAGAACAATTTATGCCTGAGAATAACGAGACATACCAGCCGATTGTTTTTGATGCCATTAAGATCGGCTTGGCATCTCCGGAAAAGATTCTTGAGTGGTCCCATGGAGAGGTAAAAAAACCAGAGACCATCAATTATAGAACATTAAAGCCGGAGAGAGACGGTTTGTTCTGCGAGAGAATCTTTGGACCGAGCAAGGACTGGGAATGTCATTGTGGAAAGTATAAGAAGATTCGCTACAAGGGAGTTGTCTGTGACCGCTGTGGGGTTGAGGTCACAAAATCTAGTGTGCGCCGTGAGCGCATGGGGCATATTGCATTGGCAGCACCAGTTTCCCATATTTGGTATTTCAAGGGTATTCCATCACGCATGGGACTCATCCTTGATATGACACCAAGAGTATTGGAAAAGGTACTCTATTTTGCTTCCTATGTGGTGTTGGATGCCAAGGAATCCGGATTGACCTATAAGCAAGTTTTGTCAGAGAAGGAATACAGAGAAGCTGTAGAGAAATTTGGCTTTGGTTCATTCCGTGCAGGAATGGGTGCAGAGGCTATTTTGGAACTCTTACAGGGAATTGATTTGGAGAAGGATTCAGAGGAATTAAAGGCCCAATTAGATGATGCTTCTGGACAAAAGAGAGCAAAAATCATTAAAAGATTGGAAGTTGTTGAGGCATTTAAAAATTCTCATAATAAGCCAGAGTGGATGATTATGAGCAATATTCCTGTTATTCCACCAGACATCCGACCAATGGTACAGCTCGATGGTGGAAGATTTGCAACAAGTGATCTCAATGACTTGTACAGAAGAATTATTAATCGAAATAATCGTTTGGCTAGACTTTTGGAGCTCGGAGCACCAAATATTATTATCCGAAATGAGAAGAGAATGTTGCAGGAGGCTGTGGACGCTCTGATTGATAATGGAAGAAGAGGAAGACCAGTGACTGGTCCAGGAAACCGTGCACTCAAGTCGCTCTCGGATATGCTAAAGGGTAAACAGGGACGATTCCGTCAGAATCTTCTTGGCAAGCGTGTCGACTATTCTGGTCGTTCGGTTATTGTTGTTGGTCCTGAGCTAAAGATTTACCAATGTGGTCTTCCAAAGGAAATGGCCATCGAGTTATTTAAACCATTTGTGATGAAGGAACTTGTGGCCAATGGAACAGCACATAATATTAAGTCAGCAAAGAAGATGGTTGAGCGTTTACAGACAGAGGTCTGGGATGTGCTTGAGGATGTCATCAAAGAACATCCAGTAATGCTAAATCGTGCCCCTACATTGCACAGATTGGGTATTCAAGCATTTGAGCCAATTCTTGTTGAGGGTAAGGCAATTAAACTTCATCCGCTCGTGTGTACAGCGTTTAATGCAGATTTTGATGGTGACCAGATGGCGGTTCATCTTCCACTTTCCGTAGAAGCGCAGGCAGAGTGCAGATTCCTTTTGCTCTCACCAAATAACCTGTTAAAACCATCTGATGGTGGTCCAGTTGCCGTTCCTTCACAGGATATGGTTTTGGGTATTTATTATTTGACACAGGAAAGACCTGGAGCAAAGGGAGAGGGCAAGTACTTTAAGAGTGCCAATGAAGCTATTCTTGCCTATGCAAACCATGTGGTGACCTTGCATTCTATTATTAAGGTGAGAATGACAAAGACGATGCCAGATAAAAGAGTGCTGACAGGAACTGTGCAGACAACGGTTGGACGTATTTTGTTCAATGAGATTATTCCACAGGACTTGGGATTTGTGGACAGAAGCATTCCAGGTAATGAGTTAAAGCCAGAGATTGGTTTCCTTGTAAAGAAGAAGCAATGTAAGCAGATTCTGGAGAAGGTGATCAATGTTCATGGATTATCAAAGACAGCGGAAGTTTTGGATGACATTAAGGCCATTGGATATAAGTACTCAACCATTGCATCAATGACCGTATCCATTTCTGATATGACTGTGCCAGCAACAAAGCCAAAATTGATTGAAGATGCACAAAATACAGTTGATTTGATTGCAAAGAATTATCGCCGTGGCTTGATCACAGACGAAGAGAGATATAAAGAGGTTATTGAGACTTGGAAAAAGACGGATGACCAATTGACAAAGGACTTGTTGACAGGACTTGATGCCTACAATAATATCTTTATGATGGCAGACTCAGGAGCCCGTGGTTCAGATAAGCAGATCAAGCAGCTTGCAGGTATGCGTGGATTGATGGCCGATACAACAGGTCACACCATCGAACTTCCAATTAAGTCAAATTTCCGTGAAGGTCTCGATGTATTGGAGTACTTTATTTCTGCTCATGGTGCTAGAAAGGGACTTTCTGATACTGCACTTCGAACAGCCGATTCGGGATATTTGACAAGAAGATTGGTCGATGTATCGCAGGATTTAATTGTTCGAGAGACCGATTGTTGCGAGGGCAAGGAAATTCCGTTTATGGAAATTAAGGCGTTTACAGATGGTAAGGAAATCATCGAGAGCCTTGAGGAGAGAATTACAGGAAGATATATTGCGGAAACGATTACAGATCCAGATACTGGAGAAGTTGTGGTCAAGGCAAATCATATGGTCACACCAAAGCGTGCGGCGGCCGTGATGAAGGTATTGGAAAAGACAGGAAGAAATTCTGTAAAAATTAGAAATATCCTTTCCTGTAAGAGTCACAATGGTATTTGTGCAAAGTGTTACGGTGCAAATATGGCGACAGGTCAAGCCGTACAGGTTGGAGAGGCAATTGGTATTATTGCAGCACAGTCTATCGGTGAGCCTGGTACGCAGTTGACGATGCGTACATTCCATACCGGTGGTGTTGCCGGTGGAGATATCACACAGGGTCTTCCTAGAGTCGAGGAGCTCTTTGAGGCTCGCAAGCCAAAGGGACTGGCAATTATCTCCGAATTTGCAGGTGTTGTCGAGGTAAAGGATACCAAGAAGAAGAGAGAAATTGTTGTGACCAACAATGAGAGTGGAGAGTCAAAAACTTATTTGATTCCATATGGCTCAAGAATGAAGGTTTCAGATGGTCAAGTCATTGAGGCGGGTGATGAGCTGACGGAGGGTAGTGTAAATCCACATGACATCTTAAAGATTAAGGGTGTTCGAGCAGTTCAAGATTATATGCTTCAGGAAGTACAACGTGTATATCGTCTTCAGGGTGTAGAGATCAATGATAAGCATATCGAGGTCATTGTTCGCCAGATGCTTCGCAAGATTAAAATTGAGGAGAGTGGAGATTCTACTGTTCTTCCAGGTGTTTCAATGAATGTTTTGGAATACAATGATATGAATGAGGCATTGATTGCTCAAGGAAAGAGACCAGCAAAGGGAAATCAGGCAATGCTTGGTATTACAAAGGCTTCTCTTGCAACCGATTCCTTCCTTTCTGCGGCGTCCTTCCAGGAGACAACAAAAGTTCTTACAGAGGCAGCAATTAATGGAAAAGTAGATCATTTGATTGGTATCAAGGAGAATGTATTGATTGGTAAACTCATCCCAGCAGGTACGGGTATGAAGAGATACCGCAATGTAAAGCTTGACACTGACATCAATATGGATGACAATATTGTGTTGGATGATTTTGAATTTGACACAAATAGTGAAGAGTCACCAACAATAGAAGAGTAAAAAATATAAAAATGCCACGAACAAAGGGAGGTGTATGTTACATATCTCTAAATTCGTGGCATTTATTCTATAATTTTTGGTTTTTTTGTATTGACAGTACTATAGCAAACTGTTATACTTTAGCTGTATTTCGGGGGCTTAGAATTCATGTGTGACTTTTTGGTTTGAGCGAGTACAAATAATATTTTTTATGGAGGTACCACAATGCATAACGGTACAGTAAAGTGGTTTAACGCAGCGAAGGGATACGGATTTATTACAGATGACGCAGATCAAAGCGAAATCTTTGTACACTTTTCAGGTATTAATACTGAAGGTTACAAGTCTCTTGAGGATGGTCAAAAGGTAACTTTTGAGACAACTGAGGGAAATAGAGGAATCCAGGCTGTTAATGTAACAGTAGTTGCTTAATTTCACGAAGACTCCAAAAGGATCAGCAGAAGGCAGTTGTCATCTGTTGGTCCTTTTTTTCTTGCTAGAGTGCAGGAAATATAGTATATTGAGAGTATCAATATAAATAGAGAAAGGGCGATAATATGAAATACGAAATTAAGGGTGGAAACTTTCCAGTGGTAATATGTACTTGTGATGCCGGAGAGAAGTTACTCTGTGAGGCTGGAGCAATGAGTTGGATGAGTGCAAATATGAAGATGAGCACCAACATGACAGGCGGTCTTGGAAAGGCTTTTGGAAGAATGTTTTCTGGAGAGTCTATGTTTATGAATAGCTATGAAGCACAGGGTGGAGAAGGAATGATTGCCTTTGCATCGACAATGCCAGGAGAGATTCGAGCAATTAAAGTGGAGCCAGGAAAGGATGTTATCCTTCAAAAGAGAGCATTTTTGGCTGCGGAGTCAGGAGTGGAGTTATCTGTATTTTTGCAGAAAAGATTAGGATCAGGCTTCTTTGGCGGCGAAGGATTTATTATGGAGAAGGTATCTGGAGAGGGTATGGTCTTTGCAGAGATTGATGGAAGTGCTGTGGAGTACACTCTCGAAAAGGGACAGAGTCTAGTTGTAGATACAGGATATGTGGCGATTATGGATGCAACTTGCACAATGGAAGTGCAGACTGTTCCAGGTGTAAAGAATGTGCTCTTTGGTGGCGAGGGACTATTTAATACTGTAGTCAAGGGACCAGGAAGAGTAATTGTTCAGACAATGCCAATGTCTAAGTTAGCTGGAGCTATTGGCGGAGCAATAGTAAAGAAGTAGCGATGGATTTATTTGACTATATGCAAGAAGATGCCAAGAGGGCGCAGGCACCGCTAGCTGTGCGTATGCGCCCTCGGGTGCTCGAAGAAGTTGTGGGACAAGAGCATATTTTAGGCAAAGGAAAACTACTCTATAGGGCAATTCAAGCCGATCGAATGGGTTCTATTATTTTCTATGGTCCTCCTGGAACAGGGAAGACAACGATTGCGAGAGTCATCGCAAATACTACAAGAGCAGACTTTAAACAAATAAACGCAACAGTTGCGGGCAAAAAAGAGATGGAAGAAGTGGTCAATCAAGCAAAGCAATGGCTTGGGATGTACGGAAAAAAGACCATTTTATTTGTTGACGAAATCCATCGCTTTAATCGAGCACAACAGGATTATCTACTTCCTTTTGTGGAAGATGGGACATTGACATTGATTGGAGCGACAACAGAAAATCCATATTTTGAGGTAAATGCAGCACTATTATCTCGGTCGTCGGTGTTTGAATTAAAAACTTTAAAAAAAGAAGACATTGCATTGTTGTTGCGTCGAGCAATTGACGATCAGGAGCGAGGGCTTGGGAAGATGGCCCTAGAGGTAGAACTTGAGGCAATTTCTTTTTTGGCAGGGGAATGTAATGGGGATGCCAGGGTGGCACTCAAGGCCCTTGAGATGGCGGCACTCACAACACCAATGTCAGAAAATGGGAGAATTATCATTTCACTTTCTACGGTTGAGGAATGTATTCAAAAGAGAGCAATGTATTATGATAAACAAGGAGACAATCACTACGATACGATTTCTGCGTTTATTAAGAGTATGCGAGGCTCTGATCCTGATGCCACAGTATATTATCTAGCTAGGATGCTTGAGGCAGGAGAGGACATTCGATTTATTGCACGAAGAATTATGATTTGTGCGTCAGAAGATGTGGGAAATGCAGACCCACAGGCTTTACAGCTTGCTGTTTCAGCAAGTTTGGCAGTGGAAAGAATTGGCATGCCAGAGGCAAGAATCATTTTATCTCAGGCGGCCATTTATGTTGCGTGTGCACCAAAGAGCAATGCATCCATTGTGGCGATTGATGAAGCATTCAAAGTGGCGAGAAAGGGACAGGTGCCTGATCACTTAAAAGATGCACATTATAGGGGTGCAAGGGCACTACAAAGAGGAGAAACATATCAATATCCCCATGATTATCCAGGACATTATGTGAGACAACAATATCTCCCTGATGGATTAGAAGATTGTCGATTTTATCACCCTGGAGAGCTTGGATATGAGAAAAAAATGGGGGAAGATTTGTCCAGGAGAAAAAAATGAGAGAAAAATTAGAAACATTGTCCATTTCAGAATTAAAAATGATGGCTAAGGAAGCTGGGATAAAGGGAATTAGTCTGTTAAGAAAATCAGAGTTGATTGATGTACTGTGTGAATACGCAAAGGAAATGGAAGAAAAGGAAAAGGAAGAGGAAAGTAAGGCAGAAGAAAGCAAAAGAGGTATTGATATGCAAGAACTTGACTCTGGAGTAAAGGCCGAGGGAATTCTTGAGGTGATGCCCGATGGATTTGGTTTTATTCGCTGTGCCAATTATTTGCCAGGAGATGATGATGTCTATGTTGCACCTTCGCAAATTAAACGCTTTCGTTTAAAGACAGGGGATATTATCTGTGGTTCAAAGCGAATTAAGGCGGCGACAGAAAAATTTGCTGCACTATTGTATTTAAAGACGGTCAATGGTTGTCCACTTTCGGCAATTGACCGAAGACCAAATTTTGAAGATTTGACCCCAATTTTTCCAAATGAACGCATTCATTTGGAGACAAGTGGTGTAAAAAATACAGTGGCTATGCGAGTGGTGGACTTATTGTCTCCGATTGGCAAGGGACAAAGGGGAATGATTGTATCCCCACCAAAGGCAGGTAAAACAACATTGCTAAAACAGGTAGCTAAGGCTGTTGTGGAAAATGAGCCAAGTATGCATATTATTATTTTGTTGATTGATGAAAGACCAGAGGAAGTGACCGACATTAAGGAGGCAATAGAAGCACCAAATGTCGAAGTTATTTATTCTACATTTGATGAATTGCCAGAGAGACACAAGAGAGTTTCCGAGATGGTTATCGAGAGGGCAAAGCGGCTCGTAGAGCAGGGGCAGGATGTAATGATTTTGTTGGATTCCATAACAAGACTGGCCAGAGCCTATAACTTGACCATTGCACCGAGTGGAAGAACGCTCTCTGGAGGTATTGATCCAGCAGCACTTTATATGCCAAAGAGATTTTTTGGTGCAGCGAGAAATTTGAGAGAGAGGGGAAGTCTTACGATTCTTGCCACAGCCCTAGTTGATACAGGAAGTCGAATGGACGATGTAGTCTATGAGGAATTTAAGGGCACAGGAAATATGGAATTGGTGCTTGATCGAAAGATTTCTGAAAAGCGAATTTTCCCAGCGATTGATATTTATAAGAGTGGAACAAGAAGAGATGATTTGCTTTTGACAGCGAGAGAGCGCAGTTGTGTGGAGGTTCTTCGGAAAGAACTCAATACTGCAAAGCCAGAAGAAGTGACCGAAAGTATTATCGAATTGTTCTCTGCAACAAGGACGAATGCAGAGTTTATAGATAAGATGCTTGCGAAGTATTCCCTATAATGCTAAAATGACAACAGGTTGCGTTCATAAAATGAAGGGAGAGAAAGTATCGTGGCAGCGAATAAAGAAGTTCTAGATGCCGTATTGAGGGCACAGGAAGATAAAAATTATTTTGATGCACTCGTAGAATCGAACAGAAAATTTGTGACAACTTGTACAAGCAAGGCACTTGGAAGAAGTGCAAGTGAGAAAGATGTACAGGAGGCCTTAAAGATTTTTAAGGCAACGATTTATGAGTATGATGGTTCACAGGGGGAGTTTAGGGCATTTGCAGAGAAGCGAATTGCACAAAAGATGAGAGTGAACCCAAGCACAGTATCGGAGGCGGAGAAAAAGCCAGTAGTTCATCCTTCATCTCAGCTAAATGCAGAGGAAGATGCAAGGGTTCAGGCAAGAATGCAGGAACAAGGGCCAGCAAAGCGTATGGGAACACCGAGCATAAAAGATGAGATTGAACGGTTACAAGAGGCGATTTCTCGATATGATTTTACACTGTTTGAGTTGGCGGATAACACGCCAGAGCAGGGCAAGGAGAGAACGATTTGTGCCGATGCCATTGTACTTTTGGCAGAGGATAAGGAGTTATTTGCTCAAATGCGTACAGATAAGGAACTTCCCATTGCCGATATTCGAGAGGAAGTGGCTGGACCAAAGAAGGTCTTTGAGGAAAATCGAGAATATATTATTGCCGTGGCAGAGATTATGCACGGGGATTATCCGAGACTTAGAGAATACTTTGACTATATCAGAAAGGCGTTGAGGGCATAAGAGATGAAGGCAGTAGTATTAGAGATAAGGGGCGCACATGCGGCCGTTCTTCAAGAAGATGGTGTCATTGTCAAGGTGGAAAAGGGAAGTTTGCGTGTTGGAGATACCGTCAATGTTGCAGAAACTGTAGAAAAAGAGACAACTCCTAGCAAGGGATTTGGATTTGGAAAATTGATTATTGCGGCAGTCGCTATTTTTGTTGCCGTAATTGTTGGTGTCAATATAAAAAATACAAAGTTTGCCAGTTCCTATGTTTCTTTGGATATTAATCCATCTATTGAGTATGGCATTAATACAAATAATCGCATTGTGACTATTAAAGCTTTGAACAGTGATGCAGAAAAAATTGTCAATAGCTTAAATGACAAGGGAGTAAAGAAGGTTACTTTCTATGATGCAATGAAGATGACGGAGGAGTTACTTCGTCAAAATCAATTTATTACAGGTGACACCAACTATATTCTTGTAGATGTGGCATCAAATAATAAAAACCGTGCAGGCTTTTTGGAAAATGCTGCACAGGAGGCATTTAAGAGCGTCAATACAACACTTCCAATGGGACAGGGAAGTTCTTTGGTTATTCGCAGGTCTTCCATTGCCGATTGGAAGAAGGCAAAAAGCTATGATATTTCTTCGGGATATTATGCAGAAATCAAGGAAATTGTGAGAGCGAAGGGAAATGCGTCGAGCAAAGTGGGGAAAAATGATATTGCCCAGTACAAGGGAATGAGTGTGCAGGAGCTGATTCAGGCAGAAAAGAATCCATCTCAGGCAGTGGAGACCACAGCCCCAGAGAGCGCTTCGGCCAATACTTCAGCGGCTCAGACAAGTAGTGATATAGAGTCAAATAATACTAATACAACGACAGCAACACAAAGAAGCAACCAAAATAATGTCCAGAGTAATATAGCAACGGCACCAGCAAGAAATAATAGTTCTTCAAGGCAGCAGACAACTACAGCAGCACAAAGTAGAGCACAGCAACCAAGTGAAAGCTCCAGCACAAAGCAAAGTAGTGCAAGACAGACAAGTACTGCACAGCCAGAAAGCAGCAGTAAGGCAAGTAGCAGTACAAAGGCAAGTAGTAAGGCAGCACAAAGTCATGAGGCCATTCAGGGCACAACGGCAGCACCAACCCATGCCCAGACCCATGAGCAGACAACCCATGCTCAGACTCATGAGCAGACAGTCCGTGAGACTACTCCAACAGAAACAAGGGAGAAAGAGCAAACAAGGGCAAGGAAAACTGAGCCAGCACAGGTTGCACCAGGATCTGGAGATGATGATGACAATGGAAAGACAAAGACAAATTTGGAGTCAGATGATGCAGAAAATGGTCCAGGAGCAAATAACTAGAAAATACTTGCAAAGTTTTGATGAGTATGATATACTGTACAAGCTGTTCAGAAACTTACTAAGGTAAAGAGCGGTAAAAATTCGCTGGAATAATAGATTTTTTTGTGAATGAGGTGAGATGATGAGAGAAGGAATACATCCAGAGTATTACCAGGCAACAGTTACATGTAACTGTGGTAACACATTTGTGACAGGTTCAACGAAGAAGGATATCCACGTAGAGGTTTGTTCAAAGTGCCATTCATTCTACACAGGACAGCAGAAGGCAGCTTCCGCACGTGGACGAATTGAGAAGTTCAATCGTAAGTATGGAGTAAAAGCAGAATAAGTTGAAAAACTTTAGAAGGTTGGGCAGTTGCTCAACCTTTTTTGCTATACAGATGGAGAAGAGAAAATGAAATATTCAGGAATTGGTGGTCAGGCAGTGATTGAGGGCATTATGATGAGAAATGGGAAAAAATATGCCACAGCTGTCCGAAAACCAGATGGAGATATTGCCGTACAGGTCGATACTTATGAAAGTGTTTCAGGTAAGTGCCCAGTATTTCGCTGGCCATTTATTCGCGGTATCTTTGCTTTTGTTGATTCAATGATATTGGGAATGAAGACATTGGCCTTTTCAGCAAGTTTCTTTGAAGATGATGAAGACAGTAAGCCGTCAAAGGTCGAAGAATTTTTGGATCGAGTGTTTGGAGAGAAGGCGGAGAGTGCCATTATGACACTTTCTATTCTTTTTTCTGTGGTGGCGGCCGTGGCCATTTTTATGGTTTTGCCACTGCTATTGAGCAATATTGTCAAGAAATTTACAGAAAATTATTATGTCATTGCATTGTTTGAGGGAGTGTTGAGAGTGGTCATCTTTGTCAGCTACATTAAAATCATTTCTCGGATGGAAGATATTCAGCGGACATTTATGTATCACGGTGCGGAGCACAAATGCATCAATTGTGTGGAGCATGGAATGGACTTGACAGTGGAAAATGTAATGAAGAGCTCAAAGGAGCACAAAAGATGTGGAACAAGCTTTCTAATTATTGTGATGATCATTAGCATTTTATTTTTTATGGTCATCCGTGTGGACAGCATTCCATTGAGGATTTTGAGCCGAATTGTCTTAATTCCTGTCATTGCTGGCATAAGTTTTGAGTTTTTAAGTCTTGCAGGTCGAAGTGACAGTGCACTTGTGAATATTTTGAGTAAGCCAGGACTTTGGATGCAGGGCTTGACCACAGCAGAGCCAACACCTGATATGGTTGAAGTGGCGATTCGTGCGGTGGATGAAGTGTTTGATTGGAAGAAATACCTGAGAGAAAATTTTGATCGGAGTGGGGCAAATGCATAATTTGCGAGAGGTCTATACAGAGGGAAAAAATAGATTACAAAAGGCAGGAGTACAGTCCTATGAATTTGATGCAAGGCAACTTCTCTTTTTTGTTTTTTCCATTGATGCCAATCAATATTTGCTCAATCAGAGTATGCCCTTTGGTGAGGAAGAGGAAAAAAAAGTAAATTCCTATTTTGAGGCGATTCAAAAGCGATCAGAAAAGATTCCATTGCAATATATCACAGGAGAGCAAAATTTTTGTGGACTTGATTTTTATGTCAATGAAAATGTATTGATTCCTAGATTGGATACAGAAGTATTGGTTGAAAAAATTTTGGAATATGAAGAGCCAGGGCAGAGGGTAATGGATATGTGTACAGGTTCGGGTTGCATTGCCATTACATTGCAAAAACTTGGGGGATTTCAAGTGATGGCTGTGGATATTTCTGAGGAGGCATTGACATTGGCAAGAAAAAATGCACAGAGAAATCAGGCACAAGTCACATTTTTTCAGTCAAATATGTTTGAGCAACTCTCCAATACTTCTAAGGTGGATGTGATTGTGAGCAATCCACCTTACATTGAGAGCAAAGTGGTCGATGAATTAGACGACGAGGTAAAAAAATATGAGCCAAGGCTTGCACTGGATGGGATGGAAGATGGACTTCACTTTTATCGTATCCTGGCGAGAGAAGGCAAAAGATTTTTAAATGAGGGTGGAAGGCTATATGTAGAGATTGGCTTTGACCAAGCTGAGGCGGTAAAGGAAATTTTTGGGGCACAGGGATTTTTGGATATCCAAGTTTACAAAGACCTTGCAGGACTTGACCGTGTTGTGGCGATGCACCGATAGAAGAAAGGATACGAGATGTTTGATAACTTAGAGGATATTTTAATACATTACGAAGAAGTTATGATGGAGCTTGGTAGCCCAGATGTGGCGAATGACCAAACAAAATTTAGAAAATTAATGAAAGAGCAATCAGATTTATTGCCACTGGTAGAGGCCTATAAGGCCTATAAGGAGGCAAAGCAAAGTCAGGAAGATGCCCTTTCTATGCTGGATACCGAGAGCGATGAAGAAATTCGCGAGATGGCAAAGGAAGAACTTGCCGAGGGAAAGAAAAAAGAGGCAGAGCTTGAACAAGAATTAAAGATTTTATTATTACCAAAGGATCCAAATGATGACAAGAATATTATGTTGGAGATTCGTGCAGGTGCAGGTGGAGATGAAGCGGCTCTTTTTGCAGCTGAACTCTATCGCATGTATGTGCACTATGCAGAGAGTCAGAATTGGAAAGTAGAAATGATCAATGTCAATGAAAATGGTATCGGTGGATTTAAGGAAGTTGTGGCCATGGTTACAGGTAAAGGAGCCTATTCAAAGATGAAGTATGAGTCGGGCGTACACCGTGTACAGCGTGTGCCAGAGACAGAGTCTGGCGGAAGAATTCATACCTCCACGGCATCCGTTGCCGTTATGCCAGAGGCGGAGGAAGTGGATGTACAGATTGATATGAATGATATCCGCATTGATGTTATGCGTGCTTCAGGAAATGGTGGACAGTGTGTCAACACGACAGATTCTGCAGTGCGACTGACACATTATCCAACAGGAATTGTCATCTATTCTCAGACAGAAAAGAGTCAGCTCCAAAATAAGGAAAAGGCATTTGCACTTCTTCGCTCAAAGTTATATGAGATTGAGCTTGAGAAAAAGCAAAGTGCAGAGTCTGCTGAGCGAAAGAGTCAGATTGGTACAGGAGACCGCTCAGAAAAGATTCGAACTTATAATTTCCCACAAGGACGTGTGACGGATCATCGAATTAATTTGACTTTATATAAACTTGACAAGATTATGAATGGAGATATTCAAGAGATTATCGATGCATGTATTGCTGCAGATCAGGCGGCAAAGCTGGCTAAGCTCAATGAACAATAGGCAATGATGTCGCAGGATTGCAATTTATTTTTCTTGGGCGTATAATATTTCGTAGTCAAAGGAAAGGAATCATCATCAAATGGAGAAGAAAGATTTAGATTGGGGAAATTTGGGATTTGGTTATATGACAACAGACAAGCGCTATGTTTCTAATTTTAAGGATGGTGCTTGGGACAATGGATCGCTGACAGAGGATGCCAACATTGTGCTCAATGAGTGTGCAGGTATCCTGCAGTATTGCCAGGAATGTTTTGAGGGGTTAAAGGCCTATACCACAAAGGATGGTCATATTGTGACCTTTCGCCCAGACTTAAATGCACAGAGAATGATGGATACGGCAGTGCGCTTAGAGATGCCCGCATTTCCAAAGGAGAGATTTTTAGATGCCATTGACCAGGTGGTCAAGGCCAATGCAGCGTGGGTGCCACCTTTTGGCAGTGGTGCAACATTGTATTTGCGTCCATATATGTTTGCTTCATCACCAGTAATCGGAGTGAAGCCAGCACAGGAATATCAATTTAGAGTATTTGCTACACCAGTGGGACCTTACTTTAAGGGTGGTGCAAAGCCAATTACTCTTTGTGTGAGCGATTTTGATCGAGCAGCACCACATGGAACAGGCAACATTAAGGCGGGATTAAACTATGCAATGAGCTTACATCCATTGATGGAGGCACATCGCAATGGCTTTGATGAGAATTTATATCTTGATTCAGCGACAAGGACATTTGTCGAGGAAACGGGCGGTGCCAACTTTATCTTTATCACGAAGGACAATGAGTTTGTCACACCACTTTCTGATTCCATTTTGCCATCCATCACTAGAAGATCATTGATGTATGTGGCTGAGCACTACCTTGGCTTGAAGGTGACACAGAGAAAGGTAAGATTTGATGAGGTCGCTGACTTTGCAGAGGCTGGTCTTTGTGGAACAGCAGCTGTGATTTCTCCAATTGGAAAGATTGTCGATCATGGCAAGGAGATCCTGATTCCAAGCGGTATGGAGCAGATGGGACCAACAACAAAGAAATTATATGATACATTGACTGGTATCCAGATGGGTGAAATCGAAGCACCAGAAGGATGGATTCGAAAGATTCTGTAGTTGATGATTGATATGGAGGGCATGGTAAGATTACCATGTCCTTTTTGTGTGAGAAAGCACAGAATGTTCTCAAGGTAGAAAAGTTACATTTTATGCTATTTAGTTACTTGCAATTGCTTATCATACAATTTAGACTGCATTTCGTACTAATTTTACCGTCATTCGTGCTTTTTATTAGAGTTAAATAGAAACTGTGCTATACTTAGCACAGTCAGAGAACAACGAATTCTACTGATGTAGGAATAACCAATAAATGAGTGATACGGGGAGGAATGTTAGAGTGATTTGCAATGGAGGGTTAGAGCTTCAGAGCAAAAGTAAAAGTGATTTAGGAAGTGTTAAAGTGATATAGGAGAAGTTAGAGTGATGATTTTGTGATGGAGGGTTAGAGCTCCAGAGCAAAAGTAAGAGTGATTTAGGAAGCGTTAAAGTGGTATAGGAGAAGTTAGAGTGATGATTTTGTGATGGAGGGTTAGAGCTCCAAATCAAAAGTAAGAGTGATTTAGGAAATGTTAAGTGATATAGGAGAATGTGGTATAGGGATGATAAGAGCTGTTTGCTAAAAGGTAAACAGCTCTTATTATTTTTGTAAAAAAATATTTCTCTTTACAGAATTACTTTAGTATGTTAGCATAAAAAAGCTAAAGAAGGTGTAAATGGAGGAAGAAGTGATGAAAAAGAGATATTATTTATTAGCTGCAGGAGTTTTGCTTGTGTCTGTGTTGACAGGTTGTGGTGCAAAGGACAAGACAGAGGCCAAGGGCACACAGGCTACAGGTGAGGTATTGACTGTTGGATTTGACCAAAATTTTCCACCAATGGGATTTAAGGGGGATGATGGAAAGTATACTGGATTTGATTTAGAGCTTGCCGCAGAGACAGCAAAGCGATTAAATATGCAGGTGAAATATCAGCCAATTGAGTGGGATGCGAAGGATATGGAATTGAATAGTGGAACCATTTCTTGCATCTGGAATGGCTTTACAATGACGGGCAGAGAAAATAACTATACTTGGTCAATGCCATATATGAAAAACAAACAGGTGTATGTCGTCAAGGCTGACAGTGGCATCAATAGTGCTGCGGATTTAAATGGAAAAATTGTTGAAGTGCAGGCCGATTCCTCAGCAGAGGCTGCACTCAAGGAACAGCCAGATACGGTGGCAAAGTTTTCAAAGTTTCAGACAACACCAGATTATAACACAGGATTTCAAGATTTAGAGATGGGATCAGTAGATGCCGTGGCTATGGATACAGTGGTGGCTAGCTATCAGCTCAAAAAGCGTAGTGACAATCAATTTAAAATTTTGGATGACACAATTTCTAGCGAGGAATATGGCATTGGCTTTAAAAAGGGAAATGAAGAATTAAAGAACAAAGTTGATGGTGCACTCAAGGAAATGGCAGCGGATGGAACAATGAAGAAAATTTCTGAGAAGTGGTTTGGCGAAGATGTCACCATTGTGGGCAAGTAGGACGAGATGATGATTAAAGCAATGTTAGAACAATTGGTCAGTGGTATGGGGGTGAGCATACAAATTTTTGTAATTACTCTCGTGTTGTCCCTTCCACTTGGGCTGTTGATTGCACTGGGAAGAATGAGTAAGAATGTGATTCTCTCTTCCATTGTAAAAATTTATATTTCGATTATGCGAGGAACGCCATTGATGTTACAATTGATGGTAGTCTATTTTGGACCTTACTATCTGTTTGGAATTAAAGTCAGCAATGGCTATCGAATTTGGGCGGCACTGATTGGATTTACTGTCAATTATGCTGCGTATTTTGCAGAGATTTATCGAAGTGGTATTCAAGCTATGCCATCAGGGCAATATGAGGCGGCAAAGTTATTGGGCTATTCAAAGAGCCAAACCTTTTTTGTCATTATTCTTCCACAGGTCATTAAAAAGATCCTACCATCGGTGACCAATGAGGTCATCACCTTGGTAAAGGACACTTCTCTTGCCTTTACCATTAGTGTGGCCGAAATGTTTACAGCGGCAAAGGCAATGGCAAGTGCTCAGGCTAGTATGATGCCATTTGTGGCAGCAGCAATCTTTTATTATGTCTTTAATTTTATTGTGGCTTGGTTGATGGAATTTGTAGAGAAGAAATTGGAATACTATAAGTAATGGAGGGGACGATGAATATATTGGATATGAATAATGTCAAGAAGTCCTTTGACGGTCTTGGCGTACTCAAGGATATCTCCTTGCATGTGGCTGAGGGAGAGATTGTCTCCATTATTGGACCATCGGGTTCAGGAAAGTCGACATTACTTCGCTGTGCCACATTGTTGGAGACTATGGATGATGGCACACTCACCTACCAAGGAGAGGATATTGCCACAAGTAAGGCAGGAAAAAGTGTATATGTTTCCAAATCAAAGATGCAAGAAATTCGTTCTTGTTTTGGCTTGGTATTTCAAAACTTTAATCTCTTTCCTCATTTTACTGTGTTAAAGAATATTATGGATGCACCGATTCGAGTACAAAAAAGAGAGAAAAAGCAAGTGGAGAAAGAAGCGAGAGAACTTCTTAAAAAAATGGGACTTGTGGAGAAGGCAGATGCCTATCCCTATCAGCTTTCGGGCGGGCAATGCCAGAGAGTGGCCATTGCCAGAGCATTGGCTCTCAATCCAAAGATTTTATTTTTTGATGAGCCGACATCTGCACTTGATCCAGAGCTCACAAAGGAAGTACTCAAAGTAATTAAATCACTTTCCGATTTACATATTGCCATGGTGATTGTCACCCATGAGATGAGCTTTGCAAGAGAGGTTTCTGACCGAGTAATTTTTATGGCAGATGGATGGATTGTAGAAGAGGGAACACCAGACAAAGTATTTGCTTCAAACAATGAAAGAACAAAAAATTTCCTTGGTCAATATGGAAATTAGTCGAGTCTCGGATGGCCTTGCTGTCTGAGACTTTTTGGAGGGAAAAATGAAAGTTTATTTTATTCAACATAGCAGTTTTTTGGTAGAATTTGAGGAGTTTCACCTTTTGTTTGATTACTATGGTGGAAAGCTTCCCAAGGTCATTGGTCAAAAGCCACTCTTTGTTTTTGCAAGCCATGTGCATGCAGATCACTATAATCCTGTGATTTTTCAGCTTGATGGCAAAGAGACGACCTATATTTTATCCAATGATATTCCTGTAGAGCCAAAACAAAATATTCATCTTTTGGGGAAAAATCAAAGGGCAAGTTATACAACACCAGCAGGAAAAATGGAGGTAGTTACCTATCCTTCTACGGATGAGGGCGTTGCTTTTATCATTGATGTGGCGGGCGTTAGGCTCTATTTTGCTGGGGATTTAAATTATTGGTATTGGGAAGGAGAGCCAAAGGAGTGGAATTTGGGGCAAGAACGGGACTATAGGGCAGCACTTGAACAGATTCATTCCCAAGTTGAAAGGGATAAAAAAGGAGTGGATATTGCCTTTGTTGTACTGGACAATCGCCAAGGTAGGCATTACAATTTAGGTATGGATGCTTTTATTGAGAAAGTAGGTGCAAAGTATATTTTTCCAATGCACCTCAATGGGAGTTTTTCATTAATTGATCGATATATTGATGGTGAGAAAGACAAGAAAAAGAGCATTGTGAGATTAGAAAAAGAAAATCAATGTGTGGAGGTTAGCATATGATGATATTGAGAGGGGCTAGAATTATTGACCCATCTAGTCGAATCAATCAGGTGGGCGATATTCTGGTCAGTGAGGGAAAGATTATTAAGGTCGGAGAGGATTTGTTACTTGATGCACCACTGATTGCCCGTGCTAAGGGAGAAAAGTTAGAGACCATTGATTGCACTGGACTGGTGGCAGCACCAGGATTTGTTGACACCCATGTTCACTTTAGAGATCCAGGGCTTACCTATAAGGAGGATATTCAATCGGGAGCACTGGCGGGGGCAGCAGGGGGATTTACTACAGTGATTATGATGGCCAATACAAAACCTGTGGTAGATAGTGAAGAGAGTGTGCTCTATGCCCAAAAAGAGGGAAGAAAAGCCCCAATTCGTGTCAAAACCTGCGCGACAATCACAAAGGGAATGATTGGCAAGGAATTGGTGGATATGAAGTTATTAAAGGATGCGGGAGCAGTTGGATTTACAGATGATGGTCTGCCGATTATGGGAGAGGATTTAGTGAAAGAAGCCATGCATAATGGCAGGGTATTAAAGATGCCATTGTCTTTTCATGAAGAAGACCATGCCTATATTACAGAGCCTGGAGTCAATGCAGGAGAAGTGGCAAAGAAGATGGGACTTACAGGGGCAGATCGCTTGGCTGAGTCAAGTATGGTGGAGAGAGATTGTAAGTTGGCCAAAGATACGGGGGCGGCCATTGTTATTCAGCACATCAGTGCCAAGGAAAGTGTAGAATTTGTGAGGAAGGCAAAAAAGTCAGGGGCAAGGGTCTATGCTGAGGCGACACCACATCATTTTTCACTTACTGAAGAGGCTGTTCTTCAATATAAAACATTGGCAAAAATGAATCCACCGCTTCGAGAAGAAGCTGATCGCTTGGCCATTATTGAGGGGTTACAAGATGGCACCATTGATGTGATTGCCACTGACCATGCACCCCATTCCAAGGAAGAAAAAGATAGAGAGTTTGTCAAAGCACCAAGTGGAATTATTGGACTTGAGACAGCACTAAGTCTTGGAATTATGAATTTGGTTAAACCAGGGTATTTGAGTTTATCTCAATTGGTGGCGAGAATGTCCACAGAGCCAGCAAAGATCTATGATTTGGATGCAGGGACGCTAAAGGAAGATGCACCAGCAGACATTGTGCTCTTTGACCCAAAGAAGGAATGGACTTATGACAGAAGCTACAGTAAGTCAAGTAATTCCCCTTGGCTTCATCAGAAATTGAGGGGAAAAGTAGTGATGACCATCTGTGGTGGAAGAATTGTATATCGTGAAGAATAAGAAGGGGGAGCTTTTGCTCCCCTAGATTTTTTATATTTTTTTTGCACAACGAGAAAAGACAGCCGCTCGGCTGCCTTTTCCCTGTTAGAGTGATATAGGAGTGCATAATGCACGTATGTAGTGAAAGATCAACGCAAGAAACTCTCAACTACAAGGAGCATTCTATCATAATAAAGTGGAGTTGGCAAGAGGTTTTTACAAAAAATAAAAAATAATTTACGAAATTTAAATACTGTTACATAAAAAAATAAAAAAGTAGTTGACAAAAGGATGGACTTCTGTTATAGTACAAATATAACAAGTAGATAAACGGAGGTGAGTGAATGAACATTAGTAAGTTTACACAGAAATCTGTACAAGCTGTGCAGGGGACTGAGAAGTTGGCGTACAGTTATGGAAACCAACAGATCGAAGAAGAACATCTTCTGCTGGCATTGTTGCAGGTGGATGACTCTTTGATTTTAAATTTAATTGAAAAAATGGGCATTAACAAGGAGATGTTTGTCAATGAGGTAACTTCTTTGGTAGAGAAATTACCAAAGGTCAGTGGATCATCTTCTTCGGTATACATGAGCAATGATTTAAATAAAGTACTGATCAGTGCTGAGGATGAGGCAAAGGCGATGGGAGACGAGTATGTCTCAGTGGAGCATTTATTTTTGACGATGCTTCGCTATCCTAGTCAGAGCATTAAGAACTTATTTAGGATGTATGGCATTACAATGGACAGCTTTTTAAAGGTTCTTTCTCAAGTGAGAGGAAATCAAAAGGTAACTTCAGATAATCCAGAGGCAACCTATGATACATTGACAAAGTATGGCAGTGACCTTGTAGAAAGAGCAAGAGATCAAAAGCTTGATCCTGTCATTGGTCGAGATGCAGAGATTCGAAATGTCGTTCGGATTTTAAGCCGTAAGACAAAGAATAATCCTGTACTCATTGGTGAGCCTGGTGTTGGTAAGACAGCTGTAGTAGAGGGCTTGGCACAGCGAATTGTTCGAGGTGATGTGCCAGAGGGATTAAAGGATAAGAAGCTCTTTGCCCTTGACATGGGAGCTTTAGTTGCTGGTGCAAAGTATCGAGGCGAATTTGAAGAGCGATTAAAGGCCGTTCTCGATGAGGTAAAGAAATCTCAAGGAGAGATCATTCTCTTTATTGATGAGCTCCATACGATTGTTGGAGCAGGAAATTCTGAGGGCAGTATGGATGCAGGAAATATGCTAAAGCCAATGCTTGCTCGAGGTGAGTTGCACTGCATTGGTGCGACAACTCTTGATGAGTATAGAAAGTATATTGAAAAGGATCCAGCACTGGAGAGAAGATTTCAACCTGTACTGGTC
The DNA here is from genome assembly GCA_018141845.1 of Lachnospiraceae bacterium oral taxon 096. Lineage (NCBI taxonomy): Bacteria > Bacillati > Bacillota > Clostridia > Lachnospirales > Lachnospiraceae > Lachnospiraceae bacterium oral taxon 096. The sequence continues at coordinate 1,087,364 of CP073340.1, forward strand.
GAACAGCCAACAGTTGAAGACACCATCTCTATTCTTCGTGGATTGAAGGAAAGATATGAGACTTACCATGGAGTAAAAATTACGGATGCAGCCTTAGTTAGTGCAGCTGTACTTTCTGACCGCTACATTACGGATAGATTTCTTCCAGATAAGGCCATCGATTTAGTTGATGAGGCCTGTGCACTCATTAAGACGGAGATGGATTCTATGCCATCAGAACTTGATGAGCTGAGAAGAAAAACCATGCAAATGGAAATTGAAGAGGCAGCACTAAAGAAAGAGACCGACAGCCTTTCAAAGGAAAGACTTGTTGATCTTCAAAAGGAACTTGCGGAATTGCACGATGAATATGCACAGCAAAAGAGCAAGTGGGAGTCAGAGAAAAAGAGTGTAGAGGGGTTGGCTTCTCTTCGAGAGGAGATTGAGAATGTCAATCGAGAGATTCAGGATGCACAGAGGCGATATGACCTCAACAAGGCCGCAGAGCTTCAGTATGGAAAACTTCCAGAGTTGCAAAAGAAGTTGGCTCAGGAAGAGGAGAGAGTAAAGAAAGAGGACTTGAGTCTTGTTCATGAGGCGGTGACAGAGGAAGAGATTGCAAGAATTATTTCACGCTGGACCAATATCCCAGTGGCAAAACTAAATGAGTCTGAAAAGCAAAAGACTTTGCATCTTGATAAGATATTGCATGAGCGAGTGATTGGTCAGGATGAGGGTGTCACAAAAGTTTGTGAGGCCATTCAAAGGTCAAAGGCTGGCATCAAGGATCCAAATAAGCCAATTGGTTCCTTTCTATTCCTCGGACCAACTGGTGTTGGTAAGACAGAACTTGCAAAGAGTTTGGCAGAGGCTTTATTTGATGATGAAAGCAATATGGTTCGACTCGATATGAGCGAATATATGGAGAAATTCTCCGTGAGTCGTCTTATCGGTGCACCTCCAGGATATGTTGGATATGATGAAGGTGGTCAACTTACCGAGGCTGTGAGAAGAAAACCATATTCGGTTGTGCTCTTTGATGAGATAGAAAAGGCACATCCAGATGTGTTCAATGTATTGTTGCAGGTGCTTGATGATGGACGAATCACCGATTCCCTTGGAAAGACAGTAGATTTTAAAAATACCATTATCATTATGACTTCCAACATTGGTTCTCCATATTTGCTAGAGGGCATTGGAGAAGACGGAGAAATCACCAAGAGTGCACAGGATGCCGTAATGAGCGATTTGAGAGCTCATTTTAGACCTGAATTCCTAAATCGTTTAGATGAGATTATTCTGTTTAAACCATTGACCAAGGCCAATATTGGTGGAATTATTGATTTGCTGGTTGAAGATGTCAATAAGCGATTGGAAGATAAGGAGATTAGCATTTCATTGACTGATGCAGCAAAGCAGTTTGTTGTTGATCATGGTTATGACCCAGTCTATGGTGCCAGACCACTCAAGCGCTACTTGCAAAAGCATGTGGAGACGATGGCTGCAAAGATTATCCTTGGAGACCAGGAACTGCAAAGGCATGATGTCATTGTGATTGATGTCAATGCGGACGGCACAGATTTGGCAGCTAAAGTACAAAAAGCATAAATATAGATGAATAAAAGTCAAAAAGCGAAATTTTTCCCAGTGGGAGAGATTTCGCTTTTGTGCTATAATAAGTATCCGAAATAAGAGGAAAGGATAGAAATGGTGAATGAGTAGTCATTTAATTCATCTATGGACTTGGTTGTGGGACCATTTGTTTTTTATTAATGTGTTGCTGTCTATTTTCATTATATTTTTTCAAAGAAGAGACCCAAAGGCGGTGTGGACCTGGCTTTTAGCACTCAATTTTATTCCTATCTTTGGGATCTTTTTTTACTTATTGCTTGGGCAAGATTATCAAAAGTCAAAGATGTTTCGCATTAAGGGAGTGGAGGATGCTCAAAAGTATGAGGCAAAGCGTCAGGAAAATCTGCTTAGGCAGAATGTACAACTAGTCAAAGATGTGTATGCCAGAGATTATGAGAAACTGATTTACTATAATCTCAATGCGGGCAATTCTATTTTGACATTGAAAAACCAAGTCGAAATTTTCAAAGATGGAAATGAAAAATTTAATGATTTGATTGGAGAACTAGAAAACGCAAAGCGATATATTCACATCCAATACTATATTATCAAGGACGACTATCTGTTTGATCGCATTTCTAAAGTGTTGATAAAAAAGGCCAATGAGGGCGTAAAAGTTAGAGTGCTCTGCGATGGTATGGGGGGAAGATTTATGCCAAGAGCGAAGTGGAATACACTCAAAGCAGCAGGAGTTAAGATTGGCATTTTCTTTCCACCAACACTTGGTCGCATTAATCTGCGTGTCAATTACAGAAATCACAGAAAGTTAGTTGTCATTGATGGTGCAGTGGGCTATGTTGGTGGATTTAATATAGGAAAAGAATATGTTGATGGAGACCCTAAATTTGGGCATTGGAGGGATACCCATTTAAAGATTCGGGGAGAGAGTGTATTTTCACTCGAAGTTCGCTTTGCACTAGATTGGCATTTTACAACAAAAGAAAGTCTATTTGAATCAGAGTACTTTGAATATAAACCCCTTGAGCAAAAGTCAGGGGATTTTGCAGGAATTCAGATTGTTACCAGTGGACCTGATTCAAAGACAAAGTTAATTCGAGATAATTATATTGAGTTGTTTCGAATGGCGAGGCATCATATTTATATTCATACGCCCTACTTTGTGCCAGATGATGCAGTGATGAGTGCGTTGTGCTTTGCAGCAAGAAGTGGTGTCGATGTTCGGTTGATGATCCCAAGCTTCCCCGATCATCCCTTTGTGTATTGGGCAAGCACCAGTTGGGCGGCAAGCTTACTTCTTGCAGGTGGAAGAGTCTACACTTATCAGAAGGGATTTTTGCATGCCAAGTCGGTTATGGTTGACGGCTGGTGTGCGAGCGTAGGTACAGCAAATATGGACATTCGAAGTTTTGAACTAAACTTTGAAGTCAATGCGACCATTTACCACGAGGCGACGGTGGAAGTTTTAGAGAAAAATTTCTTGGCAGATATTCAAGATTGCAGGGAAATGACGTGCACAGATTATGAAAATCGAGGCATTGTTCGAGGTATTGTGCAGCGTGTAAAAGAACAGGTGAGTCGGCTACTCAGCCCGCTCTTATAAGGAGGAAAAATGTTAAATACAGTAGGAACATTAGTTATGGTCGCCATATTTTTAGTTTTAAGTATTCCCAAAATGCACAGACTAGAAAGATTGAAAAAGACAGACCCATTGATTGCATCTGAAGAGGCACAGGAGGCGGTAGTAGGTATCTTTCAGCGTGTACTCAAGTGGATTGGCGTTACCGTAGAAGTATATGGCGTGGAAAATATTCCCGAAGATGAGGCAGTGCTTTTTGTGAGCAATCACAGAAGCTATTTTGATATTTTAGTTGCTTATGTCTATACACCAAAAATATTGGGCTTTATTGCCAAGTCAGAGATCGAAAGAATTCCTCTTCTTTCCAACTGGATGCATCTGGTGAATTGTCTATTTTTGGATAGAAAGGATATGAAAAAGGGCTTGCAGACGATTCTTGCTGGAATTGATTCTGTTCGTCATGGTGTATCGATTTGGATTTGCCCAGAGGGAACGCGAAATAAAAACCCAGATCCAAATAATGTGGCAGAATTTAAGGAGGGTTCCTTAAAGATTGCAGAAAAGAGTGGAGCAAAGATTGTTCCTGTCTCCATATCAGGAACCGCAGGGATTCTTGAAAAGCAATATCCGAGGATGAAAAAAGGACATGTTATTATTGAATTTGGCGTTCCAATTGATATTCAAAAGGTGGCACCAGAAGAAAAGAAGCGTCTTGGTGCAATGGCCAGAGCACAGATTATACAGATGCAGGAGAGAAACAACAAATAGCAGGGGGTTAACAAGTGGAACTACAAATGGTGGAAACTTTACCAGATAAAGATAAGGAGGGATTGGAGGTTGTCTATCAAGGTATTGAAGGGGCGTACTCCCAGATTGCAGCACTGACCTATTTTGGGGAAAAGGCTCATTACAATCATGTGGTGCGATTTAGCGATGCAATGAGGGCAGTGGAAGAAAGAAAGGCAGAATATGGTGTCATTCCGATTGAAAATTCTTCTGCTGGTGCAGTGGTTGATACCTATGATTTACTCTTTACACATAACGTGACCATTGTTGGGGAGGTCTATATTCCAATTCATCATGCTCTCCTTGGCGTCAAAGGGGCAAGACTTGAAGACATTGATGTTGTCTATTCCCATCCACAGGGATTGATGCAGTGTAGTAAGTTTTTACAACAGAGGAATTGGAGTCAAATTAGTCTACTGAATACAGCAGTTTCTGCCAATAAAGTCAAGGAAGATGGAAAAAAGAATCAAGCAGCAATCGCAAGTTCATTGGCAGCAAAATGTTATGGGCTTGATATTTTAAAAGAAAAGATTAATAATAACCCAGAGAATACGACTCGCTTTGTGGTCGTTGCTCATGAACGCATTTACACGAGGGAAGCAAAAAAAATTAGTGTTATGTTTTCCTTGCCACATCGAGCGGGTACACTTTACAATATTTTAAGAAATTTCCACGACAATAACCTCAACCTTCTAAAGATTGAGTCAAGACCTATTCCAGAGAAAAAATGGGAGTATCATTTTTTTATTGATATTGAGGGAAATTTGCAGGACAAGTATGTGATTTTGGCACTTCGTTCTGTTGCCAAGGAGACAGAGGATTTAAGAATTTTGGGAAATTACTAGGGGGAAAAGATGGACATTAGTGATTTAATATTGTATCGAAATTTTGCATATGAAGAGTTGCTGTTTGGCATGTGCGATATGCTCGAAAAGGGAAAAAGAGACCATATGGCTAAGTATGCGGGAGATCTTGTGGAGATCGCTGGGCGATATGGGCTGGAGGGAAATCTTTGGCATGCCTTTTTGGCACTTTGTTTGGCGAACAATGAAAATTCTTATTCTACAGCTTGTGAGATTGTGGGAGAGGTCGAGGGAAGTATCAATGAATTAGCTCTTCACGACTTTACGATTTTTAAGCAACTTTTTGACTATGATTTGACTGAGCTTGGGGATAAGGTATTTTGTGAGCTAGCAAAGTACAAAGGAACAAATAGAGAATCAAAGTTAATTAATCAGAGAATAAGAAAGAGACTTTTAGAACTTTCCATTTCTTTAGAAAATACAAAGTCTGTCATTGAATTTAAGGACACAGTGACTGAGTTTTATAGGGAATTTGGTGTGGGAAAATATGGACTCAATAAGGCATTTTCCCTCAAAGAAGGAAGAGATAATGAGGCGATTATTGAGCCAATCACAAGAGTTGAACACATCTATCTGGATGATATTGTGGGCTATGAGTTGCAAAAACAAAAACTTGTGGAGAACACAGAGGCATTTTTAAATGGTATTCCTGCCAACAATGTACTTTTATATGGAGATGCAGGAACAGGAAAGTCTTCCAGCGTAAAGGCGATTGTAAATACCTACTATGACAGAGGTCTTCGCATTATTGAGGTCTATAAACATCAATTCCGTATGTTGGCCAATGTACTTGAACAGATTAAGGACAGAAATTATAAGTATATTATTTATATGGATGACTTGAGTTTTGAAGATTCCGAGCTTGAGTATAAATATTTAAAGGCGATTTTGGAAGGTGGCTTTGGAAGAAGACCGGATAATGTATTGATCTATGCGACAAGTAACCGAAGACATCTTATTCGAGAGAGCTTTAAGGACAAACAAGAGACGGATGAGGACTTACATAGCAGAGATACCGTGCAGGAAAAAATTTCACTGTCTGCACGATTTGGCGTGAGCATCTACTATGGATCTCCTGATAAGTGCGAATTTAATCGCATTGTCAAGGAGATTGCAGAAAAGGAAAATATTCATATGCCAGAGGATAAACTATTCCTAGAGGCAAATAAGTGGGAGCTTAGTCATGGCGGACTTTCAGGAAGAACCGCACGTCAATTTGTTACTTACTTGTTGGGAAGAGGAGGAAGAGATGAGTAGTTCAATGCGCTATCGAGATAGGAGACAACAAAAAGAAGATGCTCCAATTCAATTTGAAAGAGCAGTGACTGGACTTTGGATTATTTTGATGTTTGTTGTGTTTCCATTGATTGTTCACGATGCCTATTTTGATTTATTGGAGACAAAATTTAAAACATTTGTTGTTCTGACTACGGCAATGTTTTGTGTCATTGTATTTTGGGGTATTGCCAGTGGACGGGCAGGAAATTATATTGGAAAAATTAAGGAAAAAGGATTTAAAAATTGGTTTTTATCTACTTTTGATATTACAGATCGATGCATGATGGTTTTTATTGGTATCGCAGGAATTTCAACATTGACAGCCTATCCCTATATTAAAGAGGCCTTCTTTGGAAACTTGGGAAGAAGTACTGGTTTTGAGCTGTTATTGATGTATGCAATGGCCTTTTTTATTGTGTCAAGATATCTAAATGTTCAAAAGTACTATTTTAAGATCTTTTTAGTTGTGGGAGATTTGATTTGTCTCCTTGGTATAACCGATTATCTGAATATGGATATTATGGGATTTAAGAAGAGAATGATGGCGGGTGAGATTTCTATGTTTGCTTCCACCATCGGAAATATCAATACCTACACGACCTATGTTGCCTATGTCGTTGCACTGGCCGGCGTATTGTTTATCCTCACTCGCATCAATTCTGAGGAGGGAAAAGAGGGAGAGAGCATTGGCAATGTCATCTTTTATTATATCAGTATGGTCATTGGGTTTATTGCTCTTGCTATGGGAAATTCTGACAATGGATATTTGACCTTGCTTGCTTTCTTTGGCTTTGTGCCATTTGTGGCTTTTAAGACAAGAAGAGGAATTCGCCGATACATTCTTACTTTGGCGACCTATTTTACAGGCATTGAGGTGATTAATTGGATCAACAAGGCAAATCCAACCAAAGTTCTTGGCATCAATGGTCTCTATAATGTCATTGCAAACTTTAAGTTTTTAATTCCGTTGACTTTAATTTTGTGGGTGATCGGTGTGATTTTGTGTGTGATGGATTACAAGAAAAACCGTCAGGATGAAAATGCCAAGGCAATAGCAACAAAGATTTGGCTGGTCATTGTGGTTATTGTGGCCATTTTGGGCGTAGCGGTGGTGATTTATGCCAATGCCAATCCAGAAAAAGCGGCAGCTTTTGGCGGATTGAGGGACTACTTAGTATTTAGTGATTCTTGGGGAACATTCCGTGGCTATGTTTGGAGAATGTGCCTTGAGGAATATGCAAAATACCCAATTCTTCACAAAATCTTTGGTACGGGTCCAGATACCTTTGTCATCTATGCATTAAAGTATAGAGCCGAGGATATGATTGCCATCACAGGACAAAAATTTGATTCTGTACACAATGAGTACTTACAATATTTGACCACCATTGGCCCGATTGCATTGATTGCCTATATTGGGATTTTAGTGACTACAATAAAAAAGGGAATTTCTTTTATCAATGAGATGAAGAATGAAGCAGTGGCTTCCTATATTGTGGCATCTGCATTTTTAGTTTTGTGCTATGCTGTACAGGCGACAGTCAATATCAATCTTCCTATCAGCACACCAGTGATGTGGATTTTTATGATGATGATCGCGGCAGCAAATAGAGAAAAGAAAGTTATGGAATAGAGGGAGGGCTTTGCCCTCCCCCTTTATATTGTAGGAAAGTTGCGTGTTTTGGGAAAGTATAGTATAATTAATGGCATTATGTTAGTTTTAAGACCGAGTATATAGTATAGATCGGGAGACAAATAATAGATGAAGAACAATGAGCGTTATAAAAGATTAATAAAGACATGTGCAGCAGTCATAATTGTAGCAGTAGAAGTACTGCTCTATTGGTGTGTCTGGACGGGATATTATAATCGTATTATTGAAATCCCATTTTGGAGAAGAGGTAATTGGCTTATTGTTGGATTGTATGGTGCGATTCTTTTATTTTTTTTAAATACCTATGGAGGGTTGCGGATTGGCTACTTGCGCCATGGAAATTTGATTTATTCACAAATGCTTTCCATTGTTCTAGTGAATATTTTTGCTTATTTGGAGCTTGTGCTTATTGATAAAAAGCTCTATGCACCATGGCTATTTCTGCTTTTGACAGCAGTCGATTTTATTGTTGTTGTCGCCTGGGTATTTATTTTTCAGGCTGTCTATGCAACACTATTTCCACCGAGGTCATTATTGGTTGTCTATGGGGATAAGCCTGTATTTTCTATATGGAAAAAGTTCAATTCTAGAGATGATAAGTATGTAATTTCTGGGGCCATTAGTCTCAATCGAGGGATTGACCATATTCTCCATGAGGCAGGAAAATATGGAGGGGTAATTGTTGGAGATATCCCTTCTCATGAAAGAAACATTATTATCAAAGGTTGTTATGATCAAGGAATTCGAGCCTATGCTGTGCCAAAACTTAGTGATATATTGATGCGGAGTGCCACAGAACTCAATCTATTTGATACACAATTATTGCTCTCAAAAAATGAGGGACCACAGATTGATCAGCTATTTATTAAGCGGGTTCTGGATATTATCATTGCAAGCATGATGTTGATTTTTACATTGCCTATTTTTGTTTTGGCAGCAATCGCCATTTACACAACAGACAGAGGTCCAATATTTTTTCGACAGAAGCGATTGACTGTCAATGGAAAAGAATTTGATATTCTAAAATTTAGGAGCATGGTTGTGGATGCGGAAAAGGATGGTGTGGCAAGGTTAGCAGGACAAAAGGATCATAGGATTACAAAAGTAGGGAAGGTTCTTCGCAGCACACGCCTTGACGAATTGCCACAGCTTTTGAATATTTTGAGGGGAGAAATGAGCATGGTTGGACCTCGGCCAGAGCGACCAGAAATTGCGGCAGAATACAAGAAAGAAATTCCAGAGTTTGATTTTCGCTTAAAAATGAAGGCTGGATTGACTGGATATGCACAGGTCTATGGAAAGTATAATACGACACCCTATGATAAGTTGAAGCTTGATTTGACCTATATTCGAAATTATAGTATGTGGTTAGACTTGAAATTAATGATTTTGACACCAAAAATTCTCTTTATCAAGGAATCTACAGAAGGGATTGAGGATGATGCTCTCAATGCTTTGATTCATACAGAAAATTTGAAGGAAGAGATTTATGGCAAGGTGCAGAATTTGGAAGAGAAGATAGGGAGAGGTTAATGAAAATACTAACTATAGTAATTCCAATGTATAATGTGCAAGAATATATTGAACAATGTCTTCAATCCTTTGTTATTCCGGAAATTATGAATAAGATTGAGGTATTGGTGATCGATGATGGATCAAAGGACAATTCAGCAAATATTGCAAAAAGATATGAAGAGATCTATCCAGAAGCTTATCGAGTGATTCATAAGGAGAATGGTGGTCATGGATCAACAATTAATATAGGAATTAGTGAGGCAATGGGAAACTATATTAAGGTTGTGGATGGTGATGACTGGGTAGAACAACAAGGATTTAGAGATTTAGTGTGTTACTTAGAAAGTACAACAGTGGATCTTGTGATGAGTCAGTATTGTTGGGTGGATCATAAAACAATGAAAAAATCGTGGGAGGTAGATAGACTTTGCAAAAGGGCAGAGTTTGAAAAGGTTTATCTTTCGGAAGATATTCTGGCAGATTCGTTTTTAAAGATGCATGCAATGACCTTTAAGACAAGTATACTCAAGAATATGCCGGAACGATTGGATGAGCATTGTTTTTATGTGGACACAGAATATATGATTTTTCCATTACCCTATGTCAATACAGTGAGTTTTGTTGACGCAAATGTCTATATGTATCGCATAGGAATGGATACACAGAGCATGAATCTTTTAAATATGCAAAAAAGATGTGATCAGCATGAGAAAGTGCTACAAAGGTTATTGATTTATTGCAGTGCACACAGGGGAAATATCAATGAGCGGGCAATGATTGCAGCTGTAGCAAGAGTGGTAACTAGTCAATATAAAATATATTTGAGTTTTGGTCACAGTCGAAAAAAAGCTATGATACAGATGGACCTTATGCTAAAGCACAATTATAAAAAGATTTACGATGCAGTGCAAAATCAAGCAGTGTGTTGGATACGTAGGAGTAGATATTGTTTATTTGATGTGGCAGCATTTGCTGTAAGAAGGAGTATAAAGTAGTGAAAATACAGTCAATTCTTTATCCAATGGGAGAAATCTGTACAGAGCAGTCAATGTACTACAGAGATGTTGGAGAGTGTCGTATATTTAATACTTATTTTAATCTTTTTTCAGTGGCAAAGTGGAAAAAATATACAGATATCACTCAAATTAAGTTAGTATTTGAAGCTAGAGGTGTCCGAGAAGTCTGCATATATGATCTTCATGGAATTGTCTATAGGAAGCGAATTGTAGAGAAAAATCAACAAAGGGGAGAGATTTTACTTAATCTTACAGATTTATATGAGATCGCTTGGGTGAGTATTGTAAAGGAACGAGGGATAGAGCCCTATTTTCAAGCTAGTTTTCAAAGTGTCGAAGAACCCAAACGAAATATAAAAATTTGTCTCGATATTTGTACTTATCACAGGGAAGCATTTTTGGAGAAAAATCTCTATATTCTTGAAGAAGAAATTTTTTCGGATGAAGAGAATGAGGATCATTTTAAGGTCTATGTTGTTGACAATGCCAATTCTTTGCAAATAAGAGAAAGAGGATGGTTAAGCGTATTTGCGAATAAGAATCTTGGAGGAAGTGGGGGATTTACAAGGGGAATTATTGAGGCACAGAGAAATAGGGAAGCAGAAGGATTTACCCATGTACTTCTTATGGATGACGATATTGTTCTTGAACCTGATGCATTGATTCGTTCCTATGGAATTTTATCTTATTTAAAAGAGGAATATAAAGATATTTCTATTGCTGGAGCAATGCTTAGAGAAGATTATCGATATATAGAAAATGCAGCAGGTGAACGATGGTACAATGGGAAATTAATCAATCCAAAGCAAGGACTTGATCTGCGGGATTTTCGGCAGTGTATTCGCAATGAAGTTGAGGAAAATGTAAATTATGCAGGGTGGTGGTATTGTTGTATTTCCTTGGAGGTAGCTACTAAGGAGAATCTTCCACTGCCTATGTTTATTCATCTTGATGATGTGGAATATGGATTGAGAAATTGCCAATATGGTTTTATTTATCTCAATGGTATTTGTGTTTGGCATGGTGTGGGTGAACATAAAAAAACGTCAATTTATGAGTACTATGAACTTCGAAATAATTTGCTATTACGTGCTATACATAGAGATGGTGCGAGTAAGAGAAAGCTACAAAAAGTAGTGATAAAGAGAATGATTCATTCAGTACTATATTATCGCTATCAAGATGTAAAGCTAAATTACATGGCAGTGAAAGATTTTTGCAGAGGAATAGAAGCCTTAGCACAGCAGGATGGGGAGCGCTTACATCAGATGATACTAGAGATGGGGTATCATTCTTTGCCAGTAGAATGTTGCACTAACAATAGAAAACTAATTCAATATGTTCAACATTTCCCTAAAGTTACAAATGAATATCAATTGTATCAAAAGTGGAACACAAAGTTTGGATTGCGAGAAAAATTGACTTTCAATGGGTGGATAATTCCATCTAGGAGTGGTATAATTTCAGCGTTACCGTTTGGGGTGGCAGCAAATCGGTTGTACCGTGTAAAAAAAGTATTCTTTTTTGATCCAGAGACTAAAAAGGGATTTATCACAAGAAAGAGTTATCTAGGCCTATTCAAAAGTTTAATGTATATGATCAGAGCCGTTTTACAGCTTGAGCAAAGTCAAAAGGTTATAGATGAGTATTGTAGTCGTAAAGCGATATTGACCAGCGAGAAATTTTGGAAAAGATATCTAGGAGAAGAAGAATGTCAAAGTTAATAAGGCGATTAAGCATATTTCGCAATTATCAGCCACTACTTAGCCAATTGGTCACAAAGGATATTAAGTTAAAGTATCGAAGAAGTTTTTTGGGATATTTTTGGAGCATTTTAAATCCATTGTTAATTATGATCATTATGGTTATTGTATTTTCAAATATGTTTCGTTTTGATATTAAGAATTATCCGGTGTATTTGATTATCGGTCAGACAATATTTGGTTTTGTTAATGAATCTACGAATCAAGCAATGTTTTCAATTGTTGGTAATGCTCCACTCTTGAAAAAGACCTATGTTCCTAAATACATTTTTACTTTTTCCAAAGTTACTAGTTGTTTAGTGAACACAGCATTTTCTTTAGGAGCAATGTTAATTGTATTTATTGTTTGCAGAATACAATTTACAGTCTATATGATGTATATTCCGATTGTATTATTTCAAGTATATATTTTTTGTATTGGATTAGGCCTATTCTTAGCTCAGGCGACGGTGTTTTTTCGAGATATTCAATATATTTATGCTGCGTTTATGACAGTGTGGATGTATTTGACACCTATTTTTTATCCAATGGAGCAACTGCCGGCGGGCCTGCAAACTATGATTAAGACCTTTAATCCATTGTATTCTTATGTTGCACAGTTTCGAATTTTAGTATTAGAGATGAGATTGCCAAGCTTAGGCATGATTCTTCAGGGCTTTACGATTGCAGTGATTGCTATGATATTGGGGAGCTGGTGCTTTACGAAGACACAGGATAAGTTTATTCTCTATATTTAATGAAGGAGAAAACACTAGTGGATGATTACATAATTGAAGTAGAAAATGCTACGATACGATTTAACATGGCTTCGGAGCGAATTGATAATCTGAAGGAATACTTTATTAAGTTAATAAAGAGAGAGTTGATGTTTAAGGAGTTTTTGGCTCTCAAGGATGTCAATTTAAAAATTCGAAGAGGTGAGGCCTGGGGAATTATTGGGACGAATGGATCAGGAAAATCCACATTATTAAAGATGATTTGTGGAATCTTAAAGCCATATAAAGGGACAGTAAAAATTAATGGAACTATTGCCCCGTTGATTGAGCTAGGAGCAGGATTTGATGGCGATTTGACAGCCAGAGAGAATATATTTTTAAATGGTGCAGTGCTTGGCTATGATAGTCATTTTATGGAGGATCATTTTAAGGATATTGTAGATTTCGCAGAGCTGTGGGATTTTTTGGATATGCCAATTAAAAATTATTCTTCAGGTATGGCGGCAAGGTTGGGATTTGCTATTGCCACAGTTGTTCGGCCGGATATTTTAATTTGTGATGAAGTACTGGCTGTTGGAGATTATGCATTTCAACAAAAATGTGAGCGGCGAATGAATGATATGAGAAAGCAAGGAACAACGCTTTTATTTGTGTCTCATTCGATTGATTCAGTTAAAGAGGTTTGTGACCACGCCTTATGGCTGCGAAAAGGTGTAGAGGTTCAGTCTGGACTTGTAAATGAAGTTTGTGATGCCTATATGGAATCATTAGAAAAGTAAAGGTGAAAATAGGAGGATTGGGAATGCGATTTAAATTACAGGATATTCTTTGGCCAAAGGCGGGATTGTGTGGAGAAAAACTTTTGTATTATCGATTGGGAAAAAATCCTGTACATGATGTATGGACATTAGAGCATGCAGATAAGAGTGCAGATACAGGAGTAAGAAAGCTCGGAGATTGTGGTCTTCTCTTTAAAGAGGATGGTGTAGCATCTTTTGATACCTATTTTAATGGCTTTTCAATTGAAAAATGGAAGAAGTACACTATACTTGATCAACTATTTTTAGATTTAAAAATCAAGGGAAAGTTTCGAGTTACATTATATTCTAAGCAAAAATTGGTGGATGATTTGCTTGAAAAACCAATTTTTGAGACAATCATTGAGGCAAAGAATGACGAAGTAAGAACAATTTTATTTCCAGAAGCCTATACTGTGGGTATGCTCTGCTTTGAACTTACTGCATTAGAGGATGGTTCATGTTTTTATGGTGGCGAATTTTATACAGAAGTTGAAGAAGAAAAGATTCGCAATGTTAAGATTGCTATTGGTATCTGTACTTTTAAGAGAGAGGCGTATGTCACAAAAAATATTGGCATCTTAAATGAGCATATTATTGAAAATCAGAATTCAGATTTGAATGGACATCTTGAAGTTTTTGCCTCAGACAATGGGCAGACCTTAGACATTGATCAGTTGTCTTCAGAGAAAATTCACATTGTAAAGAATAAAAATACTGGTGGAGCTGGTGGATTTACAAGATGTATGATTGAGGCAAGTCGTGCTAATGAGAAGGGAATGGGGATTACCCATATGCTCTTGATGGATGATGACATTGTGATTGATCCAGAGTCTATTGTGAAAACATACAAAATTTTATCCTTGCTAAAGGAAGAGTATAAGGATTCCTTTATTGGTGGAGCAATGCTTCGCATCGACAAACAATATTCTCAAGTGGAATCAGGAGCTGTTTGGAATGCGGGAAGACTTGAGCCACTAAAGATGGGACTTGATATGCGAATGCTAATGGATTGCATTTACAATGAGTGGGAGGAGTACAGAGAGTATAATGCTTGGTGGTATTGCTGTTTTCCAATGGACATTGTAAGATCAGATAATCTTCCTATGCCAATTTTTATTCGAGGTGATGACTTAGAGTATGGTCTTAGAAATATGAAGAATTTAATTTTGATGAATGGAATTTGTGTATGGCACGAGCCATTTGAAAATAAATATTCTTCATTCCTTGAGTACTATATTATCCGAAATAAATTGATTGACAATTCTATGCACTGTCCTTGGTATGGAAAAAATGATTTAAAGAAGGATATGTTTAAAGCAATCACAAGAGAGATTGTATATTACCGCTATAAAAATGTTGATTTAATTCTTCGTGGCGTGGCTGATTTCTTAAAGGGTGTGGATTGGCTGTTAAAGTCAGATGGTGAAAAGCTTCATAAGGAGATTATGGCGGCAGGGTATAAGGCCGAGCCGTTGGAAAATTTAGATGTTCCATTTTCCTATCCAGAGTATGACAAGGAAAGACATAAAAAGAGTTCACCAATAAATAAGTTAAAGAGGATATTGACGCTCAATGGTTATCTTTTAAGAACAAGGGGAAATGTAGTTACTTCGATGTCTTCTATCCGCCCGATTAATGCCTATAGAGCAAAAAAGATTCTACAATATGATGTGACATCAAAAAAAGCCTTTGTTACAGAGAAGGACAATAAAAAGTTATTAGAGTGCTATGCAAAGATGAATTATATGTTCAGAGAAATTGATAAGCGCTATGATACAGCAAAAAAGAGTTATCAAAGTCGATGCAAGGAAGTGCAGAATATTGAATTCTGGGAAAGGTACCTAGGATTGTAATATGAACAAGAAAAAAATTGGCTTTTTTGATAGGTGCAATAAGTATGGCTTATTTATTTATACCGCTATTGCATTATTGAGTATAGCATTTATTATTCTGGCATTTGCAAAATATTTTTTGCATTCTGACTGTGCAGGACTTTTATTTTGGGCAGAAGAGAGTTTTAAGCAGGGGAGATTGTATCCAAAAAACTTTCATTATACGACTGTAGTATTTGGACCGTTTTATAATTTTTTTCTCATTTTTGCCATGTTCTTTACAAAGAATGAATATTTAATTCATTCTTCAGGAAGTGTTATGGCCGTAGTTGTTCTGGTTTTAGGATTTTTTATCTTAGAATGGGACAATAAAAAGAAAGCTTGTATAGAGAGCATTTTGTTTTTAATTCCCTTTGGTGGAATTTACAATGATATGCTATTTTATCAGAGTGCATATGTATATAATATTTGGGCAATTACGATTTATTTAATTTGTTTTAAGACATTGCTCAATATAGAAGGAAAGACAGTTTCATCTAGGAGAAAGGGAATTGTTTATGCACTGTATCTTTTTATATTTATTTGGATCTGTGCATCGGGACTTTCTAATGTACTACAGATTATAATTCCTTCATTTTTTGCTATTTTTGTCTTGTTCTTTTTACGTAAAGAATGGGATTTTAAGGCGTGGTTAAAAGAAAAGTATCTAATAAAACTCATTGTATGGACTTTTGTTGGTACAATTGTAGGGCTTATTGGATACAAGGTGATATGTGCGATCACAGGCTTTAATAATGTGATGTTTAATATAGGAATCTTAGATCCTGTAGAAATCTCAAATCATTTTTTTATTGTATTCGGAAAGATGTGGCAATTGCTGGGTGTTGAAGCTACTACTAAATTATTTGATTTAGTGTCAATTAGCAATTGTATTGTGATGGTGTTTGCTGTCATTATTAACTTTGTTATTCCAATAGTTATGATGAAAAGATTAAAAGAGATAGAGAGTCCCTACATTCAATATCTAGTTGTTTTTACACAGACAAGTAATGTCCTGACAATGTTTATGATGATTTTTTGTGGATATGCTGAAGCAAGGTACTTAATTCCAATGTATATGATGAACATTATTTTATGTGCAGCTTATATTTATGAATTTCATTTTCAGGAGTATAAGCCATGGAAAAACATTGTACTTGCTGGAATTTTAATTACATCATTCACATTAAATGCAAAGTATTATTTTGCTATGGATTATCATAAGTTTTTGAATGGCAACACGATGAAAACCTTGTTTCATCCGCACACAGAGGATAAGGTTGTAAAGAAGGTGTTTGAAGAATTAGAGCATCGAGATGTACATTATGGCTTTGCACCATTTTGGAGATCGTTTAGTTATATGATGGCGTCGAATAGTAGGATAGGCTTTGCAGCTTATGATGCGACAAAACCTACAGTGCCATACTATTTTGATAAAAATGACATTTCAAATGTGCAATATTATGGTGTATCATCGGATTTGTATAAGCCAGAGTTACATACAGGAAAGTGTTTTGTTATGATTGAGCCGGGAAAGCAGCTTGCAGATGCTTATTATCAGTTGGCCATTGATAGCTTTGAAGTTGAGGGAATGAAATTTTTGATTTTTGATCATAATATCTACGAGTATCCATTATTGAGAGCAGCAGATGGCACTGAAAATTTGGTGATTCAATAGAGAGATGTTGGAGGGAGAAGAAGATGATTAATTTTAATGTACCACCATTCGTGGGTCCAGAGTTAGATGCAGTAAAGAAGGCAATTGAAAACCATAAGATTTGTGGTGATGGAGAATTTACTAAAAAGTGTAATGCGTGGTTGGAGGAAAGAACTTCTTCTTCAAAAGTATTGTTGACAACTTCTTGCACGCATGCGACAGAAATGGCTGCTTTGCTTGGCAATATTCAGCCAGGGGATGAAGTGATTATGCCTTCCTATACTTTTGTATCGACAGCAGATGCCTTTGTACTTCGTGGAGCTAAGGTAGTATTTGTGGATATTCGTCCAGATACTATGAATATGGATGAATATCTCATTGAGGATGCTATTACAGAAAAGACAAGAGCGATTGTTCCGGTGCATTATGCTGGTGTAGCATGTGAGATGGACAAAATTATGGAGATTGCAAAGAAGTATCATTTGCTTGTCATCGAAGATGCCGCACAGGGAATTATGAGCACATATAAAGGAAAGGCACTTGGTGCTATTGGTGATTATGGATGTTTTAGTTTCCATGAAACAAAGAATTATTCTATGGGAGAGGGTGGAGCACTTCTTATCAGAGACCCAGAAAATATAGAAAGAGCAGAGATTATACGAGAAAAGGGAACAAACAGAAGTAAGTTTTTCCGTGGACAGATTGATAAATATACTTGGGTAGATGCAGGATCTTCCTATCTTCCGAGTGAGATGAATGCAGCCTATTTGTATGCAGAACTTGAGGTGGCTGATGAAATTAATCAAAATCGAATGGACAGTTGGAATAGATACTACAAAGGACTTAAGGAGTTAGAGGATGCTGGAAAGATAAATCTTCCAGTTATTCCAGAGAATTGTCTACACAATGCACATATGTTTTACTTTAAGGCTAAGGATTTGGCAGAAAGAACAGCATTTATTTCATTTATGCGTGAAAATGAGATTGGTTGTGTATTCCATTATATTCCATTGCATTCTGCACCAGCTGGAAAAAAGTTTGGAAGATTTCATGGAGAAGATCGCTACACGACAAAAGAGAGCGAACGATTAGTGCGTTTACCAATGTATTATAATTTGAAACTTGAGGATCAGCAAAAGGTGATTGATAAAATAAAGGAGTTCTATCGCTAATGAAGGGAATTATACTTGCAGGTGGAGCAGGAACAAGATTGTATCCACTTACTTTAGTAACATCCAAACAGTTATTGCCAGTTTATGATAAGCCAATGATTTATTATCCATTATCTACATTGATGTTGGCAGGAATAAAAGATATTTTGATTATTTCTACACCAGAAGATACACCACGATTTAAAGAACTATTACAAGATGGGTCACAATTTGGTATTCATTTGTCCTATGCAGTACAACCTACACCTGATGGACTTGCTCAAGCCTTTATTATTGGTGAGGAATTTATTGGAGATGATTGCTGTGCGATGGTGCTTGGAGATAATATCTTTTATGGAAATGGATTTGCTTCAATATTACAGCAGGCTGCAAAGGGAGCTAAGGAGGGAAGCGCAACAGTTTTCGGTTATTATGTAGAGGATCCAGAAAGATTTGGCATTGTTGAATTTGATTCAAGTGGTAAAGTGGTTTCACTTGAAGAAAAGCCAGAGGAGCCAAAGAGCAATTATGCAATTACGGGAGTTTATTTCTATCCAAAGGGAGTGGCAAAGAAGGCGAAGCAAGTAAAGCCCTCAGCTAGAGGTGAACTTGAAATTACAACACTAAATTCAATGTATCTTGATGAAGAGACATTAAAGGTTCAATTACTTGGAAGAGGCTTTGCATGGTTGGATACAGGAACAATGGAAAGTCTTTTAGAAGCTTCAGAGTTTGTCAGTATGGTGGAGCAACGCCAAGGAATTATGATTTCAGCTCCTGAGGAGATTGCTTATCGCCATGGTTGGATTAGTCGTGAAGAATTAGAGATTGCTGCAAGGCGATATGGAAAATCACCATATGGAAAGTATTTGCAAAAAGTTGCTGATGGTAAAGTTTTAAGTTCTAGTATGAGGGGAGAATAGATAGTTGCAAAAATTAAAAGTGTTTGTGCAGCTACATATATTACTCTTTATCTATTCTCTAGGTGCGGTTTGCTCAAAAATTGCAGGAACACAAAGTTTTTTATCGGTAAAGTTTATTATTTTTTATGGCTTGGTTCTTATCGATTTGTTTGCCTATGCATTATTTTGGCAACAAATTTTGAAAAAGTTGCCATTAGTCACAGCTTATGCAAATAAAGCCATCACAGTTGTTTGGGGATTGTTATGGGGAATGTTAGTTTTTAAAGAAAAGATTACGGTATTTAATGTAGTTGGGGCATTGGTTATTATTTTTGGAATATATATGGTGGTGGCAGCAGATGAACATTGATATTCGATATATAGGGCTATTTTTATTTTCAGTATTCATCTCTTCGGTATCACAGGTGATTTTAAAAAAGAGTGCCAATCGAACATATGCAAGTAAATTACAGGAGTATTTAAATATTCCTGTAATGCTTGCGTATGCTTTGTTTTTTGGCTCGTCACTGTTAACGGTACTTGCGTATAAGTTTGTGCCGCTGTCAATGGGACCAATATTGGAAGCAAGTGGATATGTATATGTTGCAGTATTGGGAGCTCTATTTTTAAATGAAAAATTGAGCACAAAAAAAGTAATAGGTATGGCGGCAATTATTTTAGGAATTGTTCTCTTTAACATATAAATTTATAGGGAATAGAGAGGAGAAGGAAAAATGAAAATTTCATTTGTTATTCCTTGTTATCGTTCTCAGAAAACTTTGGCAGGTGTTATTCGTGAAGTTCAGGAAACGATGGCTACTCTTAATGGGTATACATATGAGATCATCTTAGTAAATGATGCGTCACCAGATGACACATTTAGTGAGATTAGAAGATTGTGCAAGGAAAATGATAATATTATTGGCATTGATATGGCAAAGAATTTTGGTCAACATTCTGCATTGATGGCTGGATTTCATGAGGTTAGTGGTGAAGTTGTCGTTTGCCTTGATGATGATGGACAGACACCGGCAAATGAAGTTGGAAAGTTGCTAGATAAGATTAATGAAGGATATGATGTGGTGTATGCAGAGTATTCCAACAAAAAGCATTCAAAGTTTAGAAATTTGGGTAGTCATCTCAACAGTGTTATGACAGAGCATCTTTTGGAAAAGCCTAAAGACTTATATATATCAAGTTATTTTGCAGCACGGAAATTTATTATTGATGAGATCTTAAGATATGACAATGCATATCCGTATGTTACAGGATTAGTACTTAGAACCACAAGAAAAATATGTAATGTAGAGGTAAGACATCGAGAGAGGGAAGTTGGGGAGTCGGGTTATTCGTTGAGTAAGCTATTGGGGCTTTGGCTCAATGGGTTTACCTCTTTTTCTGTGAAACCATTGCGTTTAGCAACATTTAGTGGATTGTTTGCAGCATTTTTAGGTCTTTTATTTATTATTGTCACAGTAATTCGAAGGCTAGTTGATCAAAGTATTCCTATTGGATGGAGTTCGACAATTTCAATTATTTTATTAATGGGCGGAATGATTTTGTTTGTTTTAGGAATTATTGGTGAATATATTGGACGTATTTACATCTGTATCAATCATTCTCCACAATATGTAATTCGTGAGAAGATTAAACATTAGGAAGAGGGTGGGGAATATGGAAAAAATTGAGCAACCATGGGAGAAGAAAAATCTAGGTGTCCACAGTGTTGAATTTCGTTTTGATGGAACAGAAAGCATAGAGAAAATAGGAAGAGAGATTCTGGGAGAGATAAATTTTGATTACCAATTGTGCAGGGTGCCTGTTGGACGAATGGATATTGTGTATCTTCTACAAGATCATGGTTTTCGATTTGCAGAGACAAGTTTTGAGTTATCTGCAGATTTAAAAAATCTTGCTTTGCCAAAGGCATATGAAAGATATGAAGAGTATATTTGCTATCGTAAAATTGAAGATGGGGAAGAAGAGAAGGTATATGAGGCAATCCGTCAGGGAATATTTGACACGGATAAGGTGTATTTAGATCCTTTTTTTAAAAAAGAGCAATCAGGCATTCGTTTTGCTAATTGGTGCCAACAGGAAATTGAGTCGGGAAAATCTACTTGCTATATTGTAGAAAATAATGGTATGGAGATTGGATTCTTTCTCTTAAAAGAAATTTCGAATAAAGTTTCTGATTCATTACTGGCAGGATTGTATGATGCTAAAAAGAGTCTTGGACTTGGATTTTCTGTTTTGTATTATCCAATGCTAAAGGCAAAGGAAGATGGAAAGAAGAGAATTATTGCAGCAGTATCTTCTAATAATCCAGCATCCTTAAGAATGCATTTGGAGTTGGGATATAAAGTTAAAAATATGAGTTATGTATTGGTTAAGCATATTAAAAAGGAATAAGAAGTTTTTGGGGGAAGATAATGGCAATCACAAGTACCATTTTTCTATTTGTGTTCTTACCAGTTGCTTTAGGAGTTTTCTACATTGCAGATGATAGGGCTAAAGAATATATTTTAGTGGCATTGAGTTTATTTTTTTATGCTGTTGGGTCCTTAAAATATTTTGAATTATTTGTAGTAGCTGTATGCATTACTGTAGTGTTAGGAAGACTGATTGCAAGAGCAAAAGAGAAGAAATTGAAAAAGGTTCTAGTTACAGTAGGAGTACTGGTTAATCTTTCGATTTTAATCTATTATAAGTATATGGATTTTGCAATTTCTACAATTAATGATTTAGCTGGCTCTACATTAGCACTAAGAAATTTAGCTTTACCATTAGGAATTTCTTTTTTTACATTTAAAGCAATTTCTTATTTATGTGATGTATATAGTGAAAAGGTGAAATTAGATCATGAACCAGTGAGAGATGTACTGTATCTATCGTTTTTCGGACAAGTTCTATCTGGACCATTAGCAAGGTTTGGAGATTTCAAGAATACTTTTATAGGGACTGAAGAAAAGAATCACCTATTTAGTGATGGAGTGTTTCGCTTTTTAATTGGATTTAATAAAAAAGTTTTATTAGCAAATGTATTAGCTAATATTACAAATGAAGTTTATTCTACAGATTTTTCATTATTTACACCAGCTTTTGCATGGTTAGGGGCTATTTGCTATTCATTACAACTTTTTTTTGATTTTGCAGGATATTCTGATATGGCGATTGGACTCTCAGAAATGTTTGGCTATCATTGTATGGAAAATTTTAATTATCCATATATGACAGAATCTGTAGCAA
Organism: Lachnospiraceae bacterium oral taxon 096; assembly: GCA_018141845.1. NCBI lineage: Bacteria > Bacillati > Bacillota > Clostridia > Lachnospirales > Lachnospiraceae > Lachnospiraceae bacterium oral taxon 096. The sequence continues at coordinate 1,109,733 of CP073340.1, forward strand.
AGTTTTGGAGAAGATGGCATATTTCATTGAGCCAGTGGTTTAGAGACTATATTTATATTCCATTAGGCGGATCTCGAACAAAGAGCAAAGGTCGAGTGTATATTAATATGTTGGCTGTATGGTTAGCAACAGGGATATGGCATGGAGCAGCATGGAATTTTGTTGTTTGGGGATTAGGATTTTTCATTTTAATTGCATTTGAGAAAGTGACAGGTTTTCCAGATACCTTTAAATCAAAGGGAATGAAGATTGCATATCGCATTTTCACCTTGTTCTTTATCAATTTCGAATGGGTAATATTTAGGGCAAAAGATTTAAAGACAGCTGTAATTTATATACAAAATATGTTTATGTTCCAAAAACATACGATTTCTGACTTAAGAACTATGTTTATAATTAAAGATTACTTTTGGATTATTTTATTTGCTATTGTATTATCATTCCCAGTAGTGCCAAATTTGAGAAAAAGGTTTGAGGGAAAAGAGGAACTTTGTAGGATTTATGATGCAGTTATTGGAATTTTAGTCATTGTGTTATTTATATGGGCGATTACATTTGCAGTTGTTGGACAAAATAATCCGTTTGCTTATGCAAATTTCTAGGAGAAAGATAATGGAAAAATGGAATACAAAAAAGGCCATGTCTAGTCTATTTGTACTTGGACTGGGGATAGCATTTATTCGTTCAGGTGGCTATAGTACAATACAAAAAATTGCAGATGCAGCTGTTCACAAGGATGTCAATATTAATGCTATAGATTCTGATTTTACAAGCAATTTGTGGATACAGCATGAACTTATTGATATTAATGGAATTATGGAAAAGTTAATGGGAATGCGTGGATATTACAGCAACATGGGTATGTATGTTGCAAAAGGAAACTACATTGTTTCTTCATCTCCGGAAACTTCTACAGATTATGAATATAATCAAATAAGTGCGTTAGCTGATTTTTTGAAAGAGCATGATATTCATTTGCTTTATGTTAATGAGCCAACAAAGTATGTGGATGATAATTTCTTTAAGGAAAATTTTGGTGTTGATTCTTTTAGCAATCGGAATATGGACAAATTTCTTGGAAGAATTAGAGAAAAAGGCATACCGACGATTGACTTGAGAGAAAATATTAGAGAAGAAGGATTGAATATCAAAGATTTCTTTTATAGAACAGATCATCATTGGACTACAAAGGCAACGCTATGGGCAGTGAAAATTATAGCGGATGGTCTTAATAAATATTGTGGCTATTCTATTGACACTTCTATATATAATGTAGATAATTATGACATGGTTGAGTATAAAAAGGCTTGGTTGGGAGAACAAGGGAGAAAAGTTTCTGGAGCATATGTTGGACTAGATGATTTTACAGAAATTAAACCAAAGTTTGAGACGAGTTATACTTTTAAATTTCCAGATGGAAATAAAGATGGAACATTTGATATGTTTGTAAATGAAGCTTTATATGATAAAAAATCGAATGTTTACTCGGTAGGAAGTTGGCATTATTCTTATAATCGTCTTAATTGCATTAATCATAATGTTAATTATGGAAAGGTTTTGCTCCTTGGAGATTCCTACGAACAGACGACAGAGCCCTTTTTATCTTTAGGGATAAAGGAAGTCGATAGTCTAGTTATGCGTGAAGTTGATGACTCATTTGATTTGAAGCAGTATATATTGGATAATCATTATGATACTGTAATTATTGCTTATGCACAATTCATGGTGGGGGCACATGATGATTCAACATCCGCAAATTATAAGATGTTTTCTTTTGATAAAAGCATTCAATAGGCAGAAAGGAAGGAATTATGTATTCGTTTAATGAACTGAGAAAAGCAGCGAAGCAGGTTGTGGAAGGTAAAGAAGTGAGAGTGGCCATCCTTGGAAATTGTGCGACACAGTTTTTTGCAAAGTCACTTCTAGGTTATGCGAAGCTTTCAGGAATTAATGCCAATGTGTTTGATGCAGATTATAATCAAATTGAGGCACAACTTTTAGATGTGGATTCAGAATTATATCATTTTTCACCTGATACAATCGTATTGTGGCTGGCAACAGAGAAATTGTATGAAGAGTTCTTAGATATGCCATTGTCAAATAGGGCACATTTTGCTGATATTTACATTGAAAAAATTAGAGGATATTGGGAACTTATTGAGAAAAATTCAAAAGCCAAAGTTATCCAAATGAATTTTACTGAGATTGACGACAAGGTTTTGGGAGAATATTCAGCAAAAGTGGACATTAGCTTTATTTATCAGATAAGAAAGTTGAATTTTTTACTGGAAGAGGCTATGAGAAGTGATGCAAATGTTTATCCTGTAGACTTGTTGGCAATACAAATTCGGATTGGAGCAAAGAATTTCTTTGACGCACCGATGTATTATAGTGCAAAATTGAGTGCTTCGATGAATGCACTGCCTTATATTACAAAGGCAGTTGTTGATGTGCAGAAGTCTATTCTTGGAAAAATAAAGAAGTGTATTATTCTTGATTTAGACAATACTCTTTGGGGCGGTGTCATTGGAGATGATGGAATTGGCGGAATTGAAATTGGTGAATTGGGCAAAGGGCATGTGTTCACGAATTTTCAGCGTTGGTTAAAGCAATTAAAAGAAGCAGGAATTATTTTGGCAGTATGCAGTAAGAACACAGAGTCTGTAGCAAAAGAGCCATTTGAAAAAAATGAAGAGATGGTTTTGCATTTAGATGATATTTCTGTGTTTGTTGCAAACTGGGAGGACAAGGCAACCAATATTAAGTTGATTCAGGAGACTTTGAATATTGGTATGGATTCTATTGTATTTGTGGATGATAATCCATTTGAGAGAAATCTAGTTCGCCAAATGATTAAGGATATTGAGGTGCCAGAGTTACCAGAAGATCCAGCACTTTATTTAGGCTATCTTCAGGAGTGTAATTACTTTGATTGTGCATCCTATGTGGGAGTAAAGTCAGATAGAACAAAGCTTTATCAGGCCGAATTTCAAAGAAAACAGTTACAGGTTCAGTATCAGTCAATAGATGATTATTTAAAGAGCTTGGAAATGATTGGCAAGGCTGAAAAGTTTATGCCAGAAAATTATGCTCGAATTGCACAGTTGACTCAACGCTCAAATCAATTTAATTTGAGAACAATGAGATATTCAGAAGCTGATATTCAGGCCATTGCAGAGAATGAAAAATTTTTGACGATGTCTTTGCATTTAAAGGATAAGTTTGGAGATCATGGTTTAGTTTCTGTGGTGATTTTAGAAAAGAAAAATGAACAAGAAGTTTTTGTAGATACTTGGTTGATGAGCTGTCGTGTGTTGAAACGAGGTATGGAGGAGTATGTTGTTAACAAGATTGTTAAGTTAGCAAGAGCGCATGGATTTAAGAAAATTACTGCAGAATACATTCCTACTCCAAAGAACGCTATGGTAGAGAAGATTTATGAAAAGATGGGATTTACTAATGTGGGAGAAAATAATTACGCATTAGATGTGGACAGCTATAAAGATCAAGTAAGTTATATTAATGAGGAGGAGTAAGATGACAAGAGAAGAAGCTTTTGAAAGGGTAGTGGATATTTGTAGGGATGTATTTGAAAATGATGATTTGGAATTAAATGATGAGTCAAATGCAAATACAGTGGATGAGTGGGACAGCTTGACTCATTTGAACTTAATTAACGATATTGAGGAAGAGTTTAAGATGAAGTTCACCCTTGATGAATTTTCAAATAGTGCAAATCTTGGAGAATTGGTAGATGCCTTGATGAAGCATCTTAACTAATTTTGTGGAATGATTATAGTTATCAATAAATACTCTAGCTATGGTTATAGTCGGGGTATTTATTGGTTTTAGGGAGTTTGGATAAAATGAAAGCTAAGGGTTATTCAAGGAAGGCGATAGTTGTATTTTGCTTATTAGTTTTTGCGTTCTTTTTCTCACTACAAGATGTGACTTCAATCTTTAGTCACAGAGTGAATTATAGTGACAGTGGGGTGTATCAATATATTGGAAGTTCTTTGTTGCGTGGTGAAGTGCTTTACAGAGATAATTTTGATCACTTTGGACCAGTACTATATATAATTAATGCGCTGGGGTTTGCTATTGCTAAGATTCATGGAGTATGGCTGATTGATTTTTTGGCTATGTTTATTATTGAATTATTGGGATATAAAATTACAGAACATTTTTTAAAGGAAAAGTTGGCACTAATTGTGAGCGTGAGTGTGCTGTCTGGTTTGAGTTGGGCATTTTGGATTGGAAATACACCTGATTATCTTGGCTTAGCCTTTATCTTAGGATTTGTCTATTGTAGTATAGATTTATATATTGAAAAAGAGCTAAGTAAGACGAGACTTGCTCTTTTGGGGCTTTTGTTTACATTGGTTTTTTGGACAAAACAGGCACTTGTTTTTGGAATATTTCTATTTTACATTTGGGGAGTAATCCAATATTGGAAAAAAAATAAAAAATTAATGTTGACTCAAATTTTTATTCCTGGTGGAGTTTGGGCTGTGTTGTCAGGAATAATTTTGGTGTGGCTAAAGGGTGTACATGGAGCCTATGATATGATCCAACAGTACTTTAAGTTTACTTGGCAGGGATTTAAGGTGGATGTATTGCATAGTCATATTTTTGGAACATTTTGGTTCTTTTTTAATCGTCCAGATATTCTTTTACTTTTCTATTTTATAATCGTTTATATTGTTATAGAAGTGTTCTCGAGAGAGAGTAAGGAATCTAAGGAGAAAGATTTACTAAAGACAGTATTAGTGATTTTAGTTTTGCAAATGTTTTTTGTTGCATTACCTGGAAGAAAATATGTGCAATATAGTAGTGTTTACTATGTATGGCTTTTACTTGCTTATACATTAATTGTTCAACGAGTAGTGAAAGGATCAATTAAAATTGTAGCAGCGGTGCTCGTATTTATTTTGCTTGTTCCAAATGGAGTCATTGCCTACCGCAGTCAAGTGTCAAACTGGAAAGATGTAGGAAAAAGTCAAGAGGTCGTCGCTTTTATTCGTGATAATACAGCTGAGGGAAGCAAAATTGCTGTTGCTTCTCCAGATCATGCAGGGTATTATTTGGCATCAAAGAGAAACTCTGCTACGAAGTATCCATATATTCATCCATCAATGTTTGACCATGAAGATGGAATTTGGAAGGAATATCGAAAGGAATTGGAAGAAAAGAATGTGGAGGCCATTGTGTGGTTTGATCAGCAAGATATCCATCGCTATTTACCCAATATTGAAAATAATTATCAGTTCGCATATACTGGTGATGGAGTGACAATTTATTTAAGAAAATAATATGTAAGAAGAAGGAGACAACATGTACGATTATTTAGTCGTTGGTGCAGGATTGTTTGGAGCAATCTTTGCAAGAGAGGCAAAATTAAAGGGAAAATCAGTATTGGTCATTGACAAAAGACCAAATGTCGCTGGAAATGTTTATACAGAAGAAATTGAGGGAATTAATGTACATCAATATGGAGCACATATTTTCCATACAAATAATCAGAGAGTGTGGGACTACATCAATCAATTTGCTCAATTTAATCGCTTTACCAATGCACCAGTAGCAAATTATAAGGGAGAGATTTATTCCTTGCCTTTTAATATGTACACATTTAATAAGATGTGGGGCGTGGTGACTCCACAAGAAGCTGAGGCAAAGATTGAAGAGCAGAGAAAAGCAGCAGGTATTACTGAGCCAAAGAATCTTGAGGAACAGGCAATTAGCTTGGTGGGAACAGATATCTATGAAAAGCTCATTAAGGGTTATACAATGAAACAATGGGGTAGAGATTGCAAGGATCTGCCAGCATTTATTATTAAGAGATTACCTGTTCGATTGACTTATGACAACAACTACTTTAATGCACTTTATCAGGGAATTCCAATGGGCGGCTATACAAAGATGGTCGAGAACATCCTAGAGGGTGTGGAAGTTAGATTAAATGTGGACTACTTAGAGCACAGAGAGGAATTGGATGTATTGGCTAAAAAGGTGATCTACACAGGTCCAATTGATGCCTACTTCGATTATCAATTGGGAGCACTTGAGTATCGAAGTGTGAGATTTGAGACGGAAGTATTGGATATGCCAAACTTTCAGGGCAACGCGGCTGTCAATTATACGGACGCAGAATCACCTTATACAAGAATTATTGAGCACAAGTGGTTTGAGTTTGGTACACAGCCAAAGACAGTGATTAGTAAGGAATATAGCTCGGAGTGGAAGCTTGGAGATGAGCCATATTATCCAGTTAATGATGAGAAAAATTCAAAGCTATATCAGCAATATAGAGATTTGGCTGAGAAGGAACAAAAGGTTCTATTTGGCGGAAGACTTGGAGAGTATAGATATTATGATATGGATGCAGTGATTGATTCAGCACTGCGTTTTTGTGAGAAAAACTTATAAAATTCATAAGATGGCGTAATTCTTAAGAATTTATTGTTTTGCCACAAAAACTGACAAAATGTGAGGCAAAGGTGTTATAATAGTAGGACACTTTTAGACGCAAATGTGAATGATAGAGAGATATGGAGGCATAATAGTATGGAGAAAACAGCATTAGTAATTATGGCAGCTGGAATTGGAAGTCGCTTTGGGGGCGGTATTAAGCAATTGGCACAGGTAGGACCAAGTGGAGAGATCATTATGGATTACTCCATTCATGATGCATTGGAGGCAGGATTTAATAAGGTCGTATTTATTATTCGAAAGGATCTTGAAAAGGACTTTAAGGAGATTATTGGCAATCGAATTTCAAAAATTGTTGAGGTCGAGTATGCCTATCAGGAACTTGATGACATCCCAGAAAAGTTTAAGGGAAAATGGGATAGAAAGAAGCCTTGGGGAACAGGTCAGGCCATTCTTGCAGCAAAAAATGTCATTCATGAGCCATTTGTCGTTATCAACGCAGACGACTACTATGGCAAGGAGTGCTTTGTAAAGTTACATGATTATCTAGTTAATCAGATGGATGTCAATGAAAATCCAATGGATCTTTGTATGGCAGGTTTTAAGTTGGCGAATACACTCAGTGACAATGGCGGTGTGACTAGGGGAGTTTGCCACATCAAGGACAATAAGCTCTCTGAAGTGACGGAGACCTATGAAATTCAAATGGTGGATGGAAAGTTGAGTGCAAAAGATGATGATGGTCAGGATGTTGAGGTAGAACTTGACAGTGCTGTTTCGATGAATATGTGGGGCTTACATCCAAAGTTTATTGAGGTGCTCGACAAAGGATTTGAGGTCTTTCTTGAGAAGTTGCCAGAAAGCGATATCAAGAAAGAATATCTCTTGCCTAGAATTATTGACCGCATGTTAAAGTCAGGGGAAGCTACTGTTGAGGTGCTTCGCACAGATGACAAGTGGTTTGGTGTGACTTATCAGGAGGACAAGCAGATTGTAATTGACTCCATTCGAGAGCTGATCAGTAATGGAGTTTATAAGGAAAAGTTGTTTAGTTAGGTGATAAGAGATATCTATATAGATAGAGATAATAAAAATATTTATATAGGGTGTTTTTAGGGAGTACTAAGGGGACGGATATATCTACACATCTGTCGTTTACTTTAAATAGACAATAGATATAGATAGGAGACAGCTTGATGCATTGTATGTATCAAGCTGTTGTGTAACATAGGAGTAAGAAAAACAATTGTAATTTTGGGGAGATTTGTAATGAAAAATTGTTTAGTTATTCTTCCAAGACAGATTTTTCCTATTGTTAGTGGATATTCTAATAAAAATTATAATCTTTTAATGGCGCTTGCAAAAAAATATAAAGTTAGAGTAATTATTATAACTACGGATGATATTATAGAGGAAGAGAAAAAGTTTTATATAGAGCAAAATATCAATTTCACTAGTGTTAAGCTTTCTAGATGGAAGATGATTTTTCATATATTGATTGCATTTTGTAAGAGAGAACCACTGCAAATAGGTTACTATTATGATAAAAGTGTTCAACAAGTAGTAGATCAATATGCAAAAAAATCTGATATTTGTATTGCTGCTTTGGTAAGAACTTGGAAATATCTAGAAAAATATTGTGTTCAAAAAGAAAAGATTGTTGTTTTTGATATGGTAGATTCTATTGCTTTGAATTATAAGAATTCAAAGGAGAAAGTGGGATCATTTTTTTGGAAATTTATCTATGGGATAGAAGAAAATAGATTATTAGTTTATGAGAACAAGGCTATTCAATTGAGCCAAGTGACTTATTTATTTAATGCAAAGGAATATCATTATTGGAAAGATTCGGGAAATGTTTCCTTGTTGCCTCACGGTGTAGAAGACAAGCTTTTTACTTATGAAAAAGTAGATCGTAAATATTTTGGATCAGTTGCTTTTATTGGAAAAATGAACTATCAACCTAATATAGATGCTATGCTTTGGTACATTCGACATATTCATGTAAACATTGGAACTAGGGTTCCCCTAGTTATTGTTGGTGCTTATCCGACTAAAGAACTAGAGGAGGAAGCAAAAAAAATTGGAAATGTAACGGTGACAGGTTTTGTAGAAGATCCGTATATTTATTTGAATTCTGCATTAGCAGTGATTGCACCTATGCAGACAGGTGGAGGAATTCAGAATAAAGTATTAGAGGGTATGGCTCTTGGAAAAGTAACTATTGTAACGAGTTTGGCAGCTGACTCTATGGTAGGAATAGAAGATGGAAAGCATTTATTGATAGCGAATTCACCTGAAGAATTTCAAAAAAAAATTTTGGAAGTAGCGGATTCACCAGATAAATTTAGACAAATTGGAATGAATGCTAAAGATCTGATTAAGTTAAAATATACTTGGGGGACATATGCAAAAAAATATATTGAAGGTATTGAAGAAGTAGATGGATGAAAGAATAAGTGTCAATACTTGGCTGAAGCATCACTATGGCGTGAAGGTGTATAAATTGGCACTTTCTACGGGATGCACCTGTCCAAATCGGGATGGCACCCTCTCTACGGGAGGTTGTATCTTTTGTGATGGCGCAGGGGCATTTGCACAGAGGGGCGATATTAAAGAGCAAATCAAAGAGGCAAGGGACCTCGTGTCAAAGAAGGTAAAGCCAGGAACAAAGTACATCGCCTATTTTCAATCCTTTACCAATACTTATGGCAAGCCGCCAGAAGAATTAGAAAAGATGTATAGGGAAGCGATTGAGCCAGAGGATGTTGCGGCCATTTCGATTGCGACAAGACCAGATTGTTTGTCAGAGGAAATAATGGAAGTGCTTGTTCGCATTCATCGTGTTAAGCCTGTATGGATTGAGCTTGGCTTGCAGACCATACACGAGCAGACGGCAATATACATCAATCGCCAATATTCTCTAAGTGTATTTGATGATGCAATGAAAAGATTAAAGGCCAGAGGAATGACGGTGATTGTCCATCAGATGCTTGGTCTTCCGGGGGAGACAAAGAAAATGATGGTGGAGACATCAAGATATATTGGAAAAAGTGGAGCAGATGGAGTTAAATTACATCTATTACATATTTTGGCGGGAACAAAGATGGCCAGAGAGTGGAAAAAAGGAAAAGTTTCGGTATTATCACTTGAGGAATATATTGATATTTTAATTGATTGTCTTTATGTATTGCCAAAAGAAGTGATTCTTCATCGCTTGACTGGAGATGGGCAGAAAAAGGATCTTTTGGCACCACTTTGGAGTGGAGATAAGAAGAGAGTCATGAATACAGTGAAAAAGGCATTAGAAGAGGCAGGGATTATCATTGTGTAATCTCTGCCTCTTTGCTGTTCTCTTTTAGTTTTATTTTATATATTCTATGGTCGCTTTCCAGAGAGAATGCGATAGAATCGTGGGCAGATATGCCTACAAATTTCTGCACAGAGATTGGCTAAAAGAAAGATATAAATAGGCATACCCAGATATAAAATTCCAGCAAAGAGCTGAGTGTGAGGCAAAAATCTTGCTCCAATTTTATTAATTATGCGAATGAATGAAAAGTGAATGGCATAGATGAAGAATGAACGCTGAAATAGGTTGGGAAGAGTATGGGAGGATGGACAAAATAGGCTGAGCCATATTCCAAATGCACCAAAAAAGCGAGAGAGAACAATACAGAGTACACTGGAAAGAGCCTCTGATAAGTAAAAGGTAAATATGCCTAAAAAAATGAAAAATAGACCAAAGACGAAGCGAGATATCGAAATTTTTTCTTCAATAAATTCTTGGGCATGAAGTGCCCCATATCCTGCCACAGTGTAGTACCAGATGGCATCTTCATTGATATAAATAATATTAATTTTATAGTAAATGACGAAACTCAATAGAATAATAAAACATATTCCCACAATGCGATTTTTAATTCCTATATAGAGCAGTGGAGAAATCCCAATCAATAATAGGAGTTGAAAGACAAACCAAAAGACATAGTTGTAGCGGTAGTGCAATAAAATACTTGGCAATTCATGGATAGAAAAAGAGATTTTTCCCTTTCCCACAATTTCAGTCCAAAAGGGAAGACGGCTGGCAATAAAGTAGCCGAGGTAGTAGAGTCCATTCCATACAATATAGGGAATAAAGACAGAAAAAAAGCGTCGCTTCCACTTCAATGGCAATTTTTTTATTGTGAAATCTCGAAAAAATAGATATCCAGAGACCATAAAAAAGCCAGCGACTGCCATTTGTCCAATAGAAGCAATGGTTTCCTCAAGTCTAGCAATTGTGCTGGTGTGGTCATTGATACCTATAAATAGCTCAACATTGAGTGCGTGATTATAGATGACAATAAAACTAAGCAATGTCATCATCAAATATATCTTTGTGTGAAAATATGTCTTGTCCATGTTAGTATCATAGCACTATGTGAGAAAAAAAACAAGGAGACGGAAAAACCGTCTCCGATAATAATTTATTTTTTAATACCTGGACCATGAGAAGCATCATCTGTGTAGGCACCACCATTATATCCTGTTGCGGCACTGGTTGAAGTGATGATATCTGAACCAGGACCAGAGATAACAGAGGTTGAAGATTCGCTTTCTGTGTTGGTCTGTGCACTGCTTGTGTCATCCGTTGCCTGTTCCGTACTTGCTTGTGTACTACTTTCTTGCGAATTGTTGTCCTCAGTAGTAGTTGATGTTGTCGTACTTTGCGTGCTAGTTGTGTCATTAGTTTGAGCAGTCGCAGTATCAACTTGGAAGGCATTATCTGCACCACCAGTTGTGGTAGTATCATCAATGTGAATGCTGGCCGACTTAACATGCCCACCACCTGTGCTAACCAAAAGGGCATTTCCGCTGTAGCCAGAAAGTGCACCGCTTGCATTGGCATAGTATTGAGCACCATTTAGGGTGACCATAGTATTACTTAACATATGTCCGTCATTGGCAAGATAATAGACTTTGCCATTGGACTTGATGGTACCAGTCAGCATTTTTCCTGAGTTGTCCATAAAGTACCAAAGACCGCCGACCATATACCAGCCACTGCGCATGGCACCTGAGGCATCGAGATAGTACCAATTTCTACCATCTTTGATCCAACCAGTTTTCATTGCACCACTGGAAGATAGATAGTAGTAATTTTTTCCATCGTTGACCCAACCGGTTTTCATCTTTCCATTTTTTAGCATATAGTACCAAAGATTTTTGTCTTTGACCCAACCAGTGACCATCGCACCACTGGCGTTCGCATAGTACCAAGAATTTGCATCTTTAATCCAACCAGTTTTCATCACACCACTGGAATCTAGATAATACTTTTTGTTTCCAGTGGCAATCCAGCCGGTGAGCTTTGTTCCACTAGAGCCAAGATAGTACCACTTATTCTGATCAAATACCCAAGTGTTTTTTTGTGGTTGATAATTCTTGTAGTAGTATTGCTTTCCACCAATATTTCTCCAAGTGGTAGCCAAAGTCTTTCCCTCAAAACTCTTGTATTGAAAATCGATGTCGACATCCCCTTGAATACCCGCAACCTTTGCTGTACTGCTGGCTTGCCACATCACAGGGGTGGCAAAGGTGTGCTTGATATTGTAGCGAGCAACCCAAATGGGATATTTTTTGGGAATATTGCTGTCGAATTTATTGGAAATCCAGTAGTCATTGGCATAGATAATCGGATAATAGCCTGCGGCTTTAATCTTATTGCAAAAGGTGTCGATAATCTGAGTCAGTTGACTTTTGGAGAGACTGCCCTGTGTGGCATCATCCTCAATATCGTAGGCGATGGGGTAGGAAATAGGATAGTCCTTGACCAAGTTGAGCACAAAATCCGCCTCTTTTGCGGCTTCTGTGGTATTGGTTGCACGGGAGTAAATATAGGCTCCGAGTTTTACACCATTTTGTGCTGCATTTTTTGCGTTGGCATGAAATTGCTCGTCAAGTCCGGTCTTTGCCTTAGTGCCAATCATAACAAATTGAATGTCATCCTTTGAAGCCTTTGTCCAATCAATCGTGCCCTGCCATTTGGAAACATCAATGCCTCTGGCAATAACTCCATTTAAGGAAGAGCCGTCATACATTAAATAACTGCCATCATTTTGCTTTTTCCATGCATTGGCGGGATCGACGGCGGCCTGCGAGGAGATTGTTGTGGGAAAAGATAAGATAGCGGCAAGAACCATTGCACTTAAGCAAAATTTATTTTTTTTGTACATGGTATTCCTTTCTGCTTTTATCTTGGACCATCTGTGCGTCCCTCTTGTAGTCCGCCATCACGATTTACATTGCTTGGCTTTGATGAGGCAACAGGTTTTGATGGACTGGCTTTTGTTGTTTCCTTTGCCACTGTAGTTGCAGCAGTTGATGATTGAGCCACTGCAGTTGATGATTGATCTACTGCTGTTGATGTTGCGGAGGCAAGATTCGTTGGCCCTTGGTTGCCAATGACATTGCCAGGATTTGACTTAGCATCAGCCTTGGTCTGGGCAGTAGAAGAACCACTGGTTGTCTCTGCAGTAGTCGTCTGTGCAGCACTTGTAAATGGCTCTGGCACAGTAGCAGCAGATGAACTTGCCTTTCCGCCAGTGTAAACACCATTTTTATCAAAGGTGTAACTCTCGTTTCCAATCTTGACGGTCGTATTGATGGCCATTTTTCCGTCACTATCTTCTCTTAAGTAGTAGAATTTGTTGCCTGACTTTACCCAGCCTTTCATCAAGAAGCCACTAGAATTAAAGTAGTACCAACCATCACCAACTTTTTTCCATCCCTTAGTCATTCGTCCAAGATGTTTGTCACTTTCATCGAGATAGTAGCGATTGGTGCCGACATTGATCCAGCCTGTCTTCATCACGCCAGCATTGTCCATAAAGTAGTAATTGCCATCAATTTCCTTCCAATCGGTGACCATTTTTCCGTCTTTGGCAAAGTAGTACCACTTATTATCAATTTTTTTCCAGCCAAAAGTACAGCGACCGTCAGCCTTAAAGTAGTACCAATGATTGTCCATATTTCGCCAACCAACAGCCATTGCACCATTGCTTCGCATATAGTAGTAGTTGCCATCAATTTTTAGCCAGCCAGAAGAGACCATTACGCCATCTGAAAGATTGTAATACCAAGTATTTCCATCTTTAATCCAACCAAGATTCATCAAACCACTGCTCTTAAAGTAATACCATTTTTTATTGATGTCCTTCCAACCGATGGACATATTTCCAGTGTCAAGATCCATATAGTAGTAGCCATCTCTTGTCTGTATCCAGCCCTTATGTTTTGTTCCATTTGTGTCGTAATATACCCAAGACTTGTCCTCATTGACCCAGCCACTCGCTGCGAATGCATTCCATGTAGGGGCAATGGTCAAGATACCGGTAAGTGCAAGTGTTGCCATTTGCTTTAACTGTCTCATCTATACCTCCTAAAATTTCATTGCTATCAGTATGTATAGAGAGATTATAACATAATGTGTGTGAAAAAAGTTCTTACATTTTCAAGACATCGTTATGATAATGGAAATAATCCTTGGCATAGCGATACATCACCAGTGTGTAGTCACTAAAATTTTCTCCTTGATGGGACTTATAAATAGCCCAAAGTGTCCATAAAAATCCGCCAAGGGCCATATAGGCATAGAGTGTGGCATATTCCTCACGATTTGGCTCTCGCTCGAGGTAGACACGAAGAAGTTCATCGGATTGTTTTCTATTAAAATAGGAATAAATACAACACATCGCAATGTCAATGAGTGGGTCAGCTTGACCAGCATATTCCCAGTCAATGAGCTTGACTTCTTCGATATCACCTTTCTTTACAAAGAGAAAATTGTCACAAACACTGTCAACATGACTGAGCACCGATGGTCTTGGGCTGTTGGAAATATCCTGAATAAGTTGCATCATATTCTTTTTAATTTTTTTGTAATCTTCAAATGGAATTTCTTGACCATAGCTTGTGCAAAGATTTTCATAAAATAAAATTCTTTCCTCAATATCAAAGGAATGATTGGATTGCAATTTTGCACGGTGTAATTTGCGAAGGAGTGCCATAGCCTTTTTTTGATCTTCAATGTCGGAAAAGTTTGCTGTTCTTGATTGTTCGTAGTAAACAGAAATCTTATATCCTGTGACTTCATTGAAGTAGACAATTTCTTCTGTAATCTGCAGTGGTGCTACGGTGGCATAGTTGTTGTGCTCGGCTCTTCGGTCGATGAGCATATCGGTTCCAGGCCCAGGAATGCGACAGATGTAGCGTTTGTCTTTCACTCGAAATAAAAATGATTGATTGGTCATACCTGCTTTGAGACAGCAAATATCGGTGATTTCTGATTGTGAAACATGAAAAACTTTGCTAATGAGATTCATGGCCATATTGTCAGAGTGATCCTGATAAAATGGATCAAAGGCGCGCAATTCTTCCAAGCTTTCAAACTCGTAGACTTGATCTTTTGGCTGGCGATTGATATAGATTTCTGGTTTTCCCGTCTTTACCCAGTCTAAAAGCGTGTGCTCCCAGTAGTGCTCCTTTGTCGATGGGCGGGCATAGTCGGCACCAAGTTTTGGCAAAAATTGGGCGAGAAACTCTTTTGTAAAATATACAGGGCCATACATGGCATAGCTGTCACTTCCACCAATTTGAATATCACAAATTCTTCCTTTCTTTGTGGTCGATAGACACCATTCTTCGGTAGTTCCTTCCATGTAAGAGGCAGAGTACCAGCTAGTCGGTTCATAGGTGTGATACATATTTTCTCTCATCCAGTTGTCACAGGAGAGGATATAGACATTTTTTCCCTCAATGGCCGAGCGAGCATTCCAAAGTGTAGCCAAGGTATTTTTTGTGGCATATTCAGGATTGTAAAGAAGTTTTACACCATAGGCATCGATAAGATATTCAAATTTTTCCTTTAGATAGCCAACAGCGATGGTGATATCGGTGATGCCCACGGCGTGGAGTTGTTGAATTTGTCGCTCAATCATTCGCTCACCAAAGACTTTTAAAAGACCCTTTGGTGTTTCATAGGTTAGGGGGACAAAGCGAGAACCAAATCCAGCAGCAAGAAAAAGGGCAGCATCCACACGGTAATTTTCTAAGAAGTCGAGTCCCTTTTGGGTGAGGGGATAGCCATAATCTTCTTTTGTAATATAGCCAAGGTCAAGGGCCTTAGCCATAGTAGTGTTAATTGTGCCCAGGGAAAGAGAAAGTTTTTTCGCAAGATCTCTTTGGGATTGTGCAGGTTGTTCGTAAAGATTACGACAAATTAATACTAAGCGTTGCATAAAATTCCTCCATTAAAAAAATGATGATTATATGTTTATTTTAAAACTTTTAAAAAGTAGTTTTGAACATTATATCACAAAAAAACTTTATTTTACAGTGATAAAGTAAAAGTTTTGTAAGAAAATGTCTATAGAAAAGATATAGAATTTTGGTAAAAAATAGTTTATACTAGGCACAAGTTCGAGGGAAAGAAGAAGGAGATTGTAAAATTTGGTTGATAAATCTACTTTTTAGTAGTATGATACCCTTGAACGCAATTAGGGTTTAACTAAAGCGGATTTCAAAATTTAAAAGGAGAGTGCATTTATTATGAGAAAGCAGACTAAAATCGCTGCAGTAGTTTCAGCAGCAGCACTTCTTGCACTTGGTGCATCTATGACTTCTTTCGCTGCCACAGGTTGGCAAGAGGAGAACGGAACATGGGTTTACTATGACAGAAGTGGAAATCAGGTAACAAATACATGGGCAAAATCAGGAGATAACTGGTTCTACCTCAATGATAACGGCGAGATGGCTGTAGACACATTGATCGAGGATGACAATGATCGTTACTATGTAGATGCTAACGGTGCTATGGTTACTAACCAGTGGGTTGCTCTTGACAATCAGGATGCAGGTGATGATGCTAACCAGCCAAACGCTTGGTGGTATTATTTCGGATCAAACGGTAAGGCATATAAGACAACTTCAACAGGAAGAGTATCTCTTAAGACAATCAATGGTAAGAAGTATACATTCAATGAAGATGGTCAGATGCTCTACGGTTGGGTAAACGACAACGGTGAGATGGTTAACTCAACAGATGAGGCTTCAGAGTTCCAGGATGGTCAGTATTACTTCGGTGATGAGACAGACGGAGCTATGGCTACAGGTTGGAGAGAGATCTCAATCTATGATGACAACTCTGTAGATGAGCAGCCAGGAGATGGTTTCTGGGATGAGAACCAGACAAGATGGTTCTACTTCAAGTCCTCAGGTAAGAAGACTACAGACGAGAAGGGCAAGACAATCAATGGCAAGAAGTATGGCTTTGATCAGTATGGTCGTATGTTAGCTGATTGGCATACATTTGCTACAACTTCAGACGCTACTGTTGCTAATGGCGGTTTACAGGGTAATAAGACATACTCTGAGACATTTAAGTACTTCTCAACACCAGAGGATGGTGCTAGAAAGACTAAGGGATGGTTCAAGGTTGTTCCAGGTTACTTCTTAAATAAGTCAGACTATGATGATGGTTCAAACTCATGGTTCTATGCAGATGGCGACGGAAACATCGTAGCAAATGAGATTAAGACAATCAATGGCAAGAAGTATGCATTTGATGAGTATGGTCAGATGGTAACAGGTCTTCACTTCTTCCAGATGAGCGGAACAAAGGACATCGTTTCAATCCTTGACAAAAAGGACTACGATACAAATGACGAGTACGACAAGTTCTACAATAATCATGCAGCAGATATTGCTAATGGTACAATCGCAGCTTACTACTTCGGTAACAGCGATGACGGATCTATGAAGACAGGTGCTCAGAATGTTGATCTTGATGGCGAGTCATACAAGTTCCAGTTCAAGACATCTTCATCTACAAAGGGTCAGGGTACAGTTGGTGTAGACAACCACAAGTTGTACATAGCTGGTAAGCTTGCAAAGGCTTCAAATGATGATAAGGTAACAATCTTCCAGTACAAGACTGATGGTACAATCATACCTTGGGATACAGCAGACTTCATCAGACACTTCGGAGCAATTGATACTGCTCACACAAATGACAACCACACAACATATGCAATCACAACAACAGCTGCTGATGGCGACTTCTACGCAATCAACACAACTGGTGGTATGATTAAGAGTGGTTCTAAGAAGGATGGAGACGACTACAAGATCCATACATCAAACTACAAGGTTGATTCAATCGAGATTGACAACTAATATATAGATTAGAGAGATAAATTCTAATTGCGGGCAGGAGGGCGTGAGCTCTCCTGTTTTTGCATAGGAAGGAGATAGAAATGGGAAATGTGCTGAGAATTGTTGTGCTGGTTGCCTTGGCAGGGGTGGCCTGTTTGATTTATGCAAAGCATGCCTATAGCAATAAGGATGAGGATATGAAGCCGATGAGTGAGAGAGAGGCGTTTGAAAAATTAAAGGATAAAGTAAAGGACGAGAAAAAGGATAAATAGATGAAAATAGCAGTAGTGACAGATAGTAACTGCGGACTTGTTCCAGCACAGGGGGAGAAATATGGCGTTTATATTTTGCCAATGCCATTTCAGATTGGAGAAAAGGAGTATTTAGAGGGAGTGAGCTTAGAGCGAGCAACTTTCTTTGAAAAACAAAAGGGAGGAGAAAATATTACGACCTCTCAGCCATCTCTGTCGATGTTAATGGAACTATGGGATAAGCTATTAGCGGAGTACGAGGCGATTATTCACATTCCAATGTCTTCGAGTCTTTCTTCCGCTTGCCAAAATGCAATTGCTCTAGCAAGGGATGAAAATTATGTAGGGAAGGTCTTTGTAGTTGACAATCATCGAATTTCCTATTCCCAGTGGGCATCCGCATTAGATGCAAAGAAATTAATTGAGAGGGGAGTTTCACCACAAGAAATCGTTCGGATTTTGGAAAAGGAAAGTCTAGAGGCAACAATTTACTTGACTGTGGATACATTGAAGTATCTTAAAAAGGGTGGGCGAATCACTGCGGCGGCAGCAGCGATTGGCACGCTCTTAAGAATTAAACCTGTGTTGACTATACAGGGGGCAAAGATTGATTCTTTTAGTAAAGTGCGCACAATGCGACAGGCCAAGGAAGTTATGTTTGAAGCAGTGCAAAAAGATGTGCAAAGTCGATGGGTGTCAGAAAAAGAGGTGGATTGGTTTGTGGCACACAGCGATTGTCTTGAACTTGCACAGGAATTTTCAGAAGAAGTCAGTGAAAAGTTAGGGAAAAAGAAGGTGATTGTATTTGATCTTGCACTTTCTGTTGCCACTCATGTTGGACCTGGAACTCTTGTGCTCGGAGCAGTAAAGAGAATATAACAGAAGATGGCAGGGTGAAACAATGGAAAAAAAGAGGGGATTTTCTCTGCCAGCGATTCATTTTCGACCATTATTGATTATCATTCTAGTGGTGATGAGTTTTGTACCTGGAGTGATTTATGGTCGTGTGCTATTGGGAAGCTTTGGAAAGGCAGAGATTGAGGAAAGAAAAATTTCATTACAAAGTCAGGCATTGATTTTGTCAAATAATTTAATGCGTTCGGCCTATTTCGCTTCTGGGGAGGAAAACGAGGGGCTTGATCGCTCCATTGATAATTTTGCAGATATCTACAATGGTCGAATTGTCATTGTGAATAAGGATTTTCGCATTGTCAAGGATACCTTTAATATTGCAGAGGGCAAGATTAATGTTGCTGAGGAAGTGTTGCGCTGTTTTCGAGGAGAAAATACAAGTAAATATATCGAAGGAAAGAATTACATCATACAGACAACCCCAATTTATGCGGGACCAGATAACAAGGATATTGAAGGGGTTATCTTAGTGACCTCTTCGACAGAGGGAGAATTTAATATTTTAAACAATACGAGCGAACAAATGTTGATGTTAGAAATTACAATATTTGCAGCAGTATTTGGTCTTAGTATTATTATTGCGGCGATGTTGACTCGACCATTTAAAAATTTAAGGGAAGATTTACAAAAAATTTCTGAGGGAGATATGGATCAGGAATTGCATATCAACCAATATACAGTGACAAGGGATATTTCTGATACTATCAATGCGACTTATGCTAAACTTCGGGCATTGGATCAATCGAGAGATGAATTTGTGGCCAATGTCTCTCACGAGCTAAAGACACCGATTACCTCCATTCGAGTTTTAGCTGATTCCATCAACAGCATGGAAGAGGCACCTGTGGAGTTGTATCAGGAATTTATGAAGGATATTTCAGACGAAATTGATCGAGAGGCAAAGATTATTGATGATCTTTTGTCTTTAGTCAAGCTTGATAAGGCCGCAGATACGCTGAATACAGAGCAGGTGGATATTAACGCATTGCTCGAACAAATTTTAAAGAGGATTAAACCGATTGCTCTAAAGAGAAATATTGAGGTTACATTAGAATCGATTCGGGATGTGGTGGCTGAAGTCGATGAAACAAAGTTATCCTTGGCACTCAATAACTTAGTAGAAAATGCAGTAAAATATAACAATGAAAAGGGTTGGGTCAAAGTTGTATTGGATGCAGACCATAAGTTTTTCTATGTCAAGGTGAGTGATTCAGGTGTGGGCATTCCGGAGGAATTTCAGGATATGGTCTTTGAACGCTTTTATCGAGTGGACAAAGCGAGATCGAGGGAGACTGGAGGAACAGGACTGGGTCTTGCCATTACAAAGAATATTATTTTGCGTCACAAAGGCATTATTAAAGTGACCAGCAAAGAGGGAGAGGGCAGTACTTTTTCTATTCGTATCCCTCTAAAGTATATTAAAGAAGAAAAGCCAAATGTGATGGGCAAACAGAGGGGAGAAAAGAATGAAAAAAAGAAGTAAATGGATATTTTATGTGCTTTTTATTCTCTTTTTTGTCTTTATTGGCTGTGCGAAGAAGGAAAAAGTAAAAAACGAATTGCCAAATGATGAATTCCGAATTTATTATCTCAATTCTTCGCAGACAGCACTCACTTCTATTGTATACAAACCTGAGGCGACAAAAAAAGAAGATTTAGTAGAAGAATCTCTGACACAACTATTGAATGTGCCAGAGGGCCAACAGGACTTGGCGAGCGTCCTTCCACAAAAGGAAATTTATCAAAGGTATAAGCTAGATGGAAAGACATTAACTTTATACTTTAGTGATGAGTATGCCAAAATGGATAAGACTAGGGAGATTTTATGTCGTGCAGGGCTAGCGAAGACGCTGACACAGATAGATGGAATTCAATTTATTAGCATCTATGTGGGAGATCAACAAATTACAGCAAAAAATGATGTGACTACTTTTTCAGGAGATGATTTTTTAGATAGTGTTTCTAATGTCAATTCCTATGAAAGGGCAAAGTTAAAACTCTATTTTTCTGATGAAAAGGGCGAAAAATTGGTGGAAGAAACGCATGAAGTGTTTTATAATATTAATACACCAATGGAAAAGGTAGTGATCAATGAATTGATGCATGGTCCAACCAATGCAAAGAATAAAAAGACCATTGCCGCAGACACAAAATTGATTAATACTTCCATCAATGATGGAATTTGTTATGTCAACTTTGACACAAATTTCTTGACAGCCATCCCAAATCAAAAAGATTATGTCACAATTTATTCCATTGTCAATTCGCTCTCTGAGATATCGGGAGTTTCAAAGGTACAGATTTCAGTGAATGGTTCACAAAATTATAAATATCAAGATGATATTGACTTGAGTACCCTATTTGAGCGAAATATGGAATATATCAATTAACCCAACATATATAGATATATAGAGGAACAAATGAAGAGACCTTGGTTACTTATTGCAGCATCAATTGTGCTTGGAGAGCTGATGTGTTTTGGAATAGGTAAGTGGGTGAGCATAGTGGCGATCATAGCTTTGATCGTCTCTTTTGCGTACAAAAAATGGAGAGGATATAGTATTTTTTGCCTCACATTTTTGCTTGGTGTGTGCTCGATGAGTTGTGTGAAGCACTCTCACACAGAAAAAATTTTGGGAGAGCAAAAAATTTATCTTCGAGTACATAAAATTGAAGAGAAAGAGGAAAAAATTCTTTTTTATGGTCGCCATGTATTA
Organism: Lachnospiraceae bacterium oral taxon 096; assembly: GCA_018141845.1. Taxonomy (NCBI): domain Bacteria; kingdom Bacillati; phylum Bacillota; class Clostridia; order Lachnospirales; family Lachnospiraceae; species Lachnospiraceae bacterium oral taxon 096. The sequence goes on from CP073340.1 coordinate 1,131,241, forward strand.
GTTTATGCGGACAAGAGGAAGGTGGGGGAAGATATTTGTATTGGAAATTTAATTTCCTGTAGGGGAGAATTTTCTCCGCCACAGCCAGCATCCAATCCAGGAAGCTTTTGTGCCGATCTCTACTATAAATCTATAGGAATTGAAAAAATTGCCTTTATAGAGGAGGTAGAAATTGTTGACCATTGGGTAAATTGGCCGAAACAATACCTTTTTGATATCAAACGACAAATGATAAAGAAGATGCAAAGCTTTGCTTCTGAGGAGGTTTCAGGCTTTTTGGAGGCTGCTCTACTGGGGGAAAAGTCCGATCTTTCTCCCCAGATGTATCAGCTTTACAGAAAAAATGGGATTGCTCATCTTCTCGCCATTAGTGGGCTACATATCTCTATTCTTGGAATGAGTTTGTATCAATTACTGCGAAAGAGATTGAGGTGGAATTTCCTTTGCAGTGGTCTTTGTGCCTCATTGATTCTCTATCTATATTCGGAATTTACTGGGGCGAGTGTGAGTGTTCTTCGGGCAAGTAGTATGTTGGCGTTATTCTTTGTTTCGCAGTATCTTGGGCGAAGCTATGATTTACTGAGTGCGATGGCCTTCTCTGCTTCTTGGATACTTTTATTTTCTCCCTATCAACTTTTTCAATGTGGATTTTTATTATCTTTTTTGGCAATATTGGCCATTGGAGGGCCAGCAATGAGTATCCATCGATTGCTTCAGGACAGCAAAAAGAAGGAGATGGCACAGGCTTTGGTTGTAAGCCTTTCTATACAAATTGTGACAATGCCAGTGATTGCCTATTTCTTTTTTTCCATTCCACTGTATGGAGTGCTCATTAATTTATTGGTGATTCCTTTGATGGGCATGATTATCTGGTCGGGGATTTTTTCTCTGTGTCTTTCAGCATTTTGTATCCCACTGGCCAAATTTATGATCTATCCTGCTTCAGCAACTCTATTTTTTTATCAATGGATTTGCAATTTATGCGAAAAATTGCCAGGACACAGCCTTCTTGTTGGACGACCATCTATGGCAAGGATTTTGATTAGTTATGGAATTATGTTTTTTTTGGAGTGCTTCATGATCTTTTTCCATCAAAAAAAGAAGGTGTTTGCTCCTTGGAAAGTTCTTAGTGTAGAAGCTATGATGATGCTCTTTTTTCTCTTATTTTTGCGTCATCCCTATCCAAAGCACACACAGGTGACCTTTCTTGATGTGGGACAGGGCGATGGGATATTTTTGCAAGTGGGAGGGGAAAATATCTTTGTGGATGCTGGCAGCAGTTCAAACAAAAAGCTAGGTGAATATGTTCTCTGTCCATTTTTAGGGGCAAATGCAGTGCATCACCTTGATGCAGTGTTCTTGACACATGCGGATATTGACCATATTAATGGTATTTTGTGGCTGATCGAAAATAGTGATATTGCAGTGGAAAAAATTTATTTGCCTGAACCTGCGAGGGAGGACGAGCATTATGACAAAATTAAGGCACTGGCAAAAGATCGGCAGATTCCCATTTTATATTGTGCAGCAGGGGATGAGTTTTTGATTGGAAGGGGAAAATTTACCTGTCTGTCGCCGAAAAGAGGAGAAAAAATTGAAAATGTTAATGCACAGAGCATTGTGTTGTGGTATCAAGAAAAAGATTTTTCTATGATGTTGATGGGGGATGCCAGAATAGAGGAGGAAGAGGAAATTTTACATTCCAAGGAGATTTGCCCAGTTTATGTCTTAAAGGCGGGGCATCATGGTTCAAAGACCTCGACAGGTGATCATTGGCTTAGGGCATTAAGACCGAATACTGTAATTTTGTCTTATGGAAAGAAAAATCGCTATGGTCATCCCAGCAAGGAAGTGCTCAAGCGACTGGAGGAGGCAGGAACCCGAGTTTTTTCTACGCAAAAAAGTGGGGCAATACGATTGGAGACAGATGGAAAAAGAATGAAGATTCGAGGATACAAAAGGGAGTAAATTTATCCAACGTGTCGTAAAACCCTTTGCTTTAGCTATGGGGATATAAGACACTTCCATCCAATTTACGCAAGTAATTGAAGAGGGAACAAAATACTCTTGCATTAGATTTAAAAATTGTATATCATACAAATATGAATACTATATATAAATCTAATAACAATATCATCTATTCTTGCAAATATCATGTTGTGTGGTGTCCTAAGTATAGACACAAAATTTTAACAAATGGAATCGATACCCGATGAAAGGAACTTCTTCTTGAGTATGCTGCAAATATTTCTGTAGACATCATGGAAATGGAAATCATGTCAGACCATGTACACCTACTCATGGAGGTAGCTCCTCAGTTCGGTATTCACAAAGCGGTTAAATCATTAAAAGGATATACTTCAAAAGTTTTGAGAAGTGAATATCCATCATGAAAAACAAGAATACCGTCATTGTGGACCAACCGCTATTTTGTATCAACTATTGGTGGTGCTTTGCTTGATGTGATCAAGCAGTATATCGAAAATCAGAAAACATCGCAAAGACAAAAGGATAAACTTGGATAATGCAAAAAGGAATCAAATTTAGAATTTACCCAAACAAGGAACAGCAAAATTTAATCAATCAGACTTTTGGCTGTTGTAGACTGATCTACAACAAAGGACTTGCTATGCGCAATGAAGCCTATGATAGCGGCAATAAAATTGGCTATGTTCAGACTTCGGCTATGCTGACGGAACTCAAAAAGTGTGAAGACTTTGCTTTTCTTAAAGTGGTAGATTCTATTGCATTACAACAGTCTTTGCGTGACCTCGACAGAGGTTTTGTAAACTTTTTTCAGAAACGTGCAGCACACCCAACATTCAAAAGTAAACATAACAGACATCAGTCGTACAGGACGGTAAACCAAGGTAATCATATCCGTATTGCAGGAAAATACATCAAACTCCCTAAACTTGGCTATATCAAAATACGTCAGTCGATGGAAGTAGGAAAAATTAACAATGTAACGATTCAATGTACTCCTACAGGAAAGTATTTTGCAGTGCTTAATGTGGAATTTGAACCACAGCCAAGCCCCAACAATGCTGGCTCTATAGGCATTGATGTTGGTATTAAAGATTTTTACTCTGACAGCAACGGAAAGGTCGTGTCCAACCCAAAATATCTTGAAAAATCAATGCGTAAACTCATTCGTGAACAACGTATGCTGTCGAGAAAACAAAAAGGCTCTAACAACCGCAATAAGCAGCGTGTCAAAGTTGCCTTAGTCCACGAAAAGATTACAAATCAGAGAAACGATTTTTTACAAAAACAGTCTACCCTGCTGATTCGTGAAAACCAAACCATCTGCATTGAAGATTTGAAAGTAAAGAACATGATGCGTAATCATAAACTGGCACAGCACATCGGTTCTGCATCCTGGAGGAAGTTCTTTGATATGCTCAAGTATAAGTCTGCCTGGTATGGAAATGATCTAATCAAAGTGCCAACGATGTATCCAAGCAGTCAGACTTGTTCTTGCTGTGGGTACAAGAATTCGCTGGTAAAAAATCTAGCAGTCCGAGTATGGGAATGTCCAGACTGCCATACCATACATAACAGGGATACCAACGCAAGCATAAATATTTTAAATAAAGGACTGCAAATGCAGTCGGCATAAGCCTATAGAAAACTGCACCGTAGGGCATACGGAAACAGTATAATCTAGCTTGTGGACACTGTGTAAGACATTGCGATACCGCATGGTATCACACAATGCAGTAGTGGTTGAAGCAAGAATCCCTCTGCTTTAGCTGTGGGGAGTGTCAAGTTAAGATGACAGGAGAAAGGAACAAGGTAGAGGAAGAATTGTGATTGAGGAAGAGTTAAAATCTGGGCAATTAAAGAATAGTTACCTTTTGTTTGGAGAGGAAAACTACTTAAAAATTTATTACAAAAACCGCTTAAAATCAGCAATTATTGGCGAGGATGAAGTGAATTTTTCTTATTTTGAGGGAAAAGGTATTGATGTAGATGAAGTGATAGCGATAGCAGAAACTCTGCCATTTTTTGCAGAAAAGCGATGTGTTATCATGGAAAACAGTGAGTGGTTTTTGAATGGAAATGAAAAAATGGGAGGGTATATAGAAAATCTTCCAGAGACAACCTGTCTCATCTTTATTGAGGGAGAGAAAATTGACAAGAGAAAGAAATTGTACAAAAAGCTGTCCTTGCTTGGCACAATCTGTGAATGCAAGCGGATGGAGCCAAGAAAGTTGCGAGATTGGACAAGAGCACTGATGGGGCGGATGGGAAAAAATATTCGTGCGGCAGATTTAGATTTATTTTTGAGTTATGTGGGCAATGATTTACAACATATTACAACAGAGGTTGAAAAGCTGGTGGCTTATATTGGGGAAGCACAGGTCATTGAGCGAAGTGATATTGAGGATATTACGACTGTCGGTGTGGAAAATAAGATTTTTGATATGCTCAGTGCTATTGTACAAAAAAAGATTGGGGTGGCAATGCACTACTATGAGGATTTGCTTATTCTGAGGGAACCTCCAATGCGAATTTTGAGCTTGTTAAGTAAACAATTTAATCAACTTTTGCAGGTGAGACAGATGCAGGGAATGGACAAATATAGCATTGGAAATGCAATGAATTTACAGCCCTATATTGCAGAGAAATTGATGAGACAGGCAAGTGCATTTTCAAAAGAAGAGTTACAGAGAATACTCAATGGCTGCCTAGATATGGAGATGCGAGTAAAGACGGGGTTAATGCCCGAACAGATTGCAGTCGAATTATTGATTATGAGCAAAGAGCAAATCAAAGGATAAAAAAAGGCCACAGGTCATGACGGTAACCTGTGGCAAAAAATATTACTTCTACTGAATGCTATTTACAGACTTAGAAAGTCTAGAAACCTTGCGAGCAGCAGTATTCTTGTGATAAACACCCTTGCTTGCTGCCTTGGTGAGCTCAACGATAGCAGCCTTTAAAGTTGCCTGTGCGCTCTCCTTATCCTTAGCAATGACAGCGGCATCAACCTTCTTTACTGCAGTCTTTACCTTAGACTTGATTGCTTTATTTCTCTCTGTTCTCTCTGCTGCGATGAGCACTCTTTTCTTTGCGGATTTGATATTAGCCAACCCTCTACACCTCCAAAATAATTTCTTTGTTTTATAGTTATAATAATTAAAGTGTTAGCATCGAAGTCTGGACACGGACAGTTCAATGTAAACATACTTAAGTATTTTATGCTAAATATGCGGTATTGTCAAGGAGTAAATATTGCAAGTATGATAGAAAAATGGTATTCTATAAAAGTTAATAGTTTAAATAAAGAGGTATACACATGATCGACCAGAGTAAAATTAGAAATTTTTGCATTATTGCACACATTGACCACGGTAAATCTACTCTTGCCGACCGAATTATAGAAAAGACGGGACTTTTGACCAGTCGTGAGATGCAAGAGCAAGTCCTTGACAACATGGATTTGGAGAGAGAGCGAGGCATCACGATTAAAAGTCAGGCAGTCAGAACAGTCTATCGGGCAGAGGATGGAGAAGAATATATTTTTAACTTGATTGATACCCCAGGACATGTCGACTTTAACTATGAGGTATCAAGGGCACTGGCGGCCTGCGATGGTGCAATTCTTGTTGTGGATGCTGCACAGGGGATTGAGGCACAGACATTGGCCAATGTCTATTTGGCTCTAGACCATGATTTGGAAGTATTTCCAGTGATCAATAAGATTGATTTGCCGAGTGCAGATCCTGACCATGTTGCAGAAGAAATTGAGGATGTCATTGGGATTGAGGCAGAGGATGCACCGAGAATTTCAGCCAAGGTGGGACTAAATATTGAAGATGTCTTGGAGGCGATTGTCAAAAAGATTCCTGCACCAAAGGGAGATAAAAATGATCCACTAAAGGCATTGATTTTTGATTCTGTCTATGATTCCTATCGAGGAGTGATTGTCTTTGTTCGAATTAAGGAAGGTTCTGTAAAGAAAGGCGATACCATTCAAATGATGGCAACAGGAGCGGTTCAAGATGTTGTAGAAGTGGGGTATTTTGGTGCAGGACAATTTATTCAATGCGATGAATTGAGTGCAGGGATGGTTGGCTATATTACCGCGAGCATTAAAAATGTCAAGGACACTAGAGTTGGTGACACCGTGACATTAAAAAATAATCCTTGTAAGGAAGCACTTCCGGGCTATAAGAAGGTGACTCCGATGGTTTATTGTGGTCTCTATCCAGCTGATGGTGCAAAGTACAATGACCTTCGAGATGCACTAGAAAAGTTACAATTAAATGATGCATCTCTATTTTATGAGCCGGAGACTTCTCTTGCCTTGGGCTTTGGTTTTCGCTGTGGATTTTTGGGTCTATTGCATTTAGAGATTATTCAAGAGAGATTAGAGAGGGAATACAATTTAGATCTTGTCACAACAGCACCAGGTGTAGTTTACAAGGTATTTAAGACGAATGGAGAAGTCATCGAACTGACCAATCCATCGAATCTCCCAGATCCAAGTGAGATTGAGCATATGGAAGAGCCAATTGTCTCGGCAGAGATTATGGTGACGAAGGACTATGTTGGAGCGATTATGACGCTTTGCCAGGAAAGAAGAGGAGTCTATCTTGGCATGGAGTATATTGAGGAGTCTCGAGCAGTTCTTCGCTATGATTTGCCACTCAATGAGATTATTTATGATTTCTTTGATGCTCTAAAGAGTCGGTCAAAAGGATATGCTTCTCTTGACTATGAGTTAAAGGGCTATCAGACCTCTTCTCTTTGCAAGCTCGATATGTTAATCAATAAGGAAACGGTCGATGCTCTCTCCTTTATTGTTCACTCCGATTCGGCCTATGAGCGTGGAAGAAAGATGTGTGAGAAGTTAAAGGAGGAGATTCCAAGACATCTCTTTGAAATTCCTATTCAGGCTGCTGTGGGCGGAAAGGTCATTGCCAGAGAGACAGTAAAGGCGATGAGAAAGGATGTCCTAGCTAAGTGCTATGGAGGAGATATTTCAAGAAAGAGAAAGCTTTTAGAGAAGCAAAAGGAAGGAAAGAAGCGTATGCGCCAGATTGGAAATGTGGAGATTCCGCAAAAGGCGTTTATGAGTGTCTTGAAATTAGATGAAGAATAAGAGGTGAGAGAGTGGGCGATATGGGTGGACTTGGTCATAAAAAGGGGATGGAGCTCTATGTTCACATTCCATTTTGTGCCAAAAAATGTAATTATTGCGATTTCCGCTCTGGTGTAGCCGATGATTTGACACAGAAAAGTTATGTCGATCAGTTGTGTGAAGAAATTCGCAGTCAGGGAAAGATGTACTGTGATGATTTTTATATCACAACAATTTTTATTGGTGGTGGTACACCCTCGATTTTAAAGGGAACTTGGGTGGGCAACATTATGAGTGCCATCTATGAAAGTTTTTCTGTCAATGCTTTGGCCGAGGTGACTATTGAATGCAATCCAGGAACAGTAAATGTCGATAAATTAAGAATTTATCGACAAAATGGGATCAATCGAGTTAGTTTTGGATTGCAGTCGGCGGACAATGAGGAATTAAGACTATTGGGCAGAGTTCACACTTTTGAAGATTTTTTGGATAGCTATCAAATGGCCAGAGAAGTTGGATTTACAAATATCAATGTTGACTTGATGAGCGCACTTCCAGGTCAAAGTGTGGAGAGCTGGAAGGAGACACTTCGGAAGGTAGTGCGACTAAAACCAGAACATATCTCATCGTATTCATTGATTATTGAAGAAGGAACGCCATTTTTTACGGCCTATGGCAATCGAGAGGGGCAAAAAAATCTCCCGTCCGAAGAAGAAGAGCGGGAAATGTATTATTTCACGAATCAATATCTTCGTGCTCATGGATTTGAACGCTATGAAATTAGCAATTATGCAAAAAAGGGATTTGAGTGCAAGCACAATGTGGGCTATTGGACGGGTGTCCCCTATCTAGGACTTGGTCTTGGGGCATCGAGCTATGTCTACAATCGAAGATTTCACACCGAAGAAAATTTTGATGCCTATATGAAAATTTTGATGAACAGGGATATCACACCCCTATATCAAGACATTCAAGAATTAGGTACTCGTCAGCGGATGGAAGAATTTATGTTTTTGGGGCTTCGTCTGACACGGGGCGTGAGTGCGGCAGAGTTTATGGAGAGATTTGGTTCCAATATGTTTAAAGTCTTTGATATGCCAATTCGAAAGAATGTGATCGCAAAATTATTGGAAGTTCAAGATTCAAGACTTTATTTAACTGAAAAGGGACTTGATTTGAGCAATCGAGTTATGAGTGATTTTTTGTTCGACTAGAAAAGATTAAGGAGAAGGTAGTACCTTGTTCTTTGGAACTTTCTACCTTTATCTTTGCTTGGTGGTTGTGGAGAATTTGTTTTGCAATGGCAAGACCTAATCCATAGCCACCTTCTTTTTTGTTTCTTGAGCCATCTATTCGATAGAAGCGATCGAAGAGATGGGGGATGGCCTCTTTGGGAATGGGACTACCTGTATTTTTAAAGTCAATGATAATCTCCTCTTTTTGCTGTTTCGCCGTGATGGAAACTATACCGGGAGTGGAGGAATATTTGCAGGCATTGTCAATAAAAATCGTAAAGAGTTGTTGCAGTTGAGCAGGATGACCAAGGATGAAAAGATTGTTTTCAATATTTTCTTTTATGGTTATCTTTTTTTCAAAGGCAAGAGCCTCAAAGCTTAGACATCGCTCCCATAGGATAGAAGAAATGTCGACACTTTCCATAGGTAGATTTTGTGTCTTTGCATCTTGGCGAGCTAAAAATAAAAGGTCTTCAATGAGCTTTTTCATGCGAAGAGCCTCCGTCTTTGTGCGCAGAATCCAAGGCTGTTGCTCTGGCAACATAGGCATAGAATTAAGAACATCTAAATTGGCTAAGATGACAGCAATAGGTGTGCGAAGTTCATGGGAGGCATCAGAGGTAAATTGCTTTTGTTGTCTCCAAGCATATTCAATGGGAGACAGACTCCATTTTGACAGATAAAAGCTAAGAATTCCAAAAAGAATCAGTGCGATGCCAAGAATGATGAGAATGTTTAAAATCAATTGTCTTGTGTTGTGAATATTGACACTGATGTCTGTAAAGATAAGGTAGAGATTTTCATCTTTGTGTGCATACATATACTGAAGGGAGTGACTGGTATAGTAGCTGTGATATTCCAATAGATTAGGCAAATTTATCTTTTTGATGAGGGCGTTAGCTGTTTCATTGTCAATAGAAATCCCCTGTTCTTCCCTGTTTATGATATCCCCGTCGCCATCAAGAACAAAGAGTAGGCAAGGAAGGGGAGTTTGAAATTGATGGTCTGGAGGAATAACTTGGAAGTCAGAGTCGTGATGTTCTAGTTGATTGGGCATTCTTTCTCCCGCCATATTTTGTTCCAGTTGATGCTTTAAGAAATTCTCTGTATTTGTTGTCTGTGTTCTTATATTGGAAAATAAAATAAATCCGAGCACAACAAGCAATATAGCTGTGACAAAGGCCATGTTAATGAGAATAAATTTTTTTTGTAGTTTTTTAATCATTTTTCACCTCAAGTCGATATCCCAGCCTTCGCAATGTGTTGATGCTCACTTTTGTGCCAATGAATTGAAATTTTTTTCTGAGGAAGGAAATGTAGGCTTCAACATTGTTTGCTTCAGCTTCTGATTCATTGCCCCATACTTTGTCAATCAATACTTCTTTGCTGATGACAAGATTAGGATGGACAAGAAGGATTTTTAAAATAGAAAATTCCTTAAAACTTAACTGAATGCTCTTTGTATTGCAAGAGAGTATGGCTGTGTCGAGATCTAAATTGAGGTCACAAAACGAGAGGGTGTTGATAATGACATCGCCCTGACGCCTTGCATTGGCACGAATTCTTGCGAGCAATTCTTCCTTGACAAATGGCTTGGTGATATAGTCATCTGCACCACTATCTAGTCCAGTGATTTTGGAGTGGATATCATCTTTTGCAGTGAGCATAATGATAGGGGAATTGTTTTTATTTTGTCGCAATTTTTTGACAAGTGAAAAACCATCAAGTTTTGGCAGCATAATATCGAGTAAAATGAGATCATAGTTGTCATGTAATGCGTAGTCAAGACCATCTTCTCCATTATAGGCAATTTCGGTCTGATATTTTTGCTCATTTAAGATTTGAGCAATGGCAAGAGCGAGGCTTTCATCATCTTCTACAATTAATATTTTCATGATATTCTCCTTTCCTAAGTTTATTTTACCAAAAAATTTTAAATTATGGAAAAAATTTCAGCTTCATTTCAGTTAGAGAAGGTATGCTATAGCCATAACAAGACAGGAGGTAATGGATATGAAAAAGTATCGAAAGAAAATATATGTATGTTTGACATTGAGTGCACTGGCATTGGCCACAGGTTGTAGCAATAAGGCGATTAAGGCGAATGCGGAAAATACAGAAAATGTAGTCAGCAGTACACAGGCAGAGAATACAGGCGAGGCAAGTGCACAGACACTGGTAGAAAAGGCAAAAATTACATTTTCCGACAGTGGGGCACAAATTGAAGGTAGTGGTGCAAGTTATGCAGATGGCACATTGACCATTACTGAGGCGGGAAGCTATACACTTGGGGGAAGTAATTCCAATGCACAAGTGGTTATTGATGCATCAGAAGGAGAAGTTACGCTTGTTCTCAATGGTGTGAACTTACAGAGTCAGACCACAGCAGCTATTTATGCAAAGAGTGCAAAAAAGGTCAATATTACCTTGGCCGATGGTTCAAGTAATACCTTAGTGGATGCAAAGACTTATACTAATACAGAAGATAGTGATGAACCTGATGCAGCAGTATTTGCTGATTGTGATTTGAGCTTTGACGGATCGGGTACATTGGAAGTGACAGCAAATGCAAAGGATGGCATTAAGAGTAAGGACAACTTGACCTTTACTTCAGGAACTTACACCATTACATCGGCGAACAATGCCATTAAGGGAAAAAATAGCATTGCTGTAAAGGATGGCATATTTACCATCAATGCGACAGGAAAGGGAATGACAACAGAGGGAACATTGGATATTGATGCTGGAAAAATTGATATTCAAAATTCAGAGGAAGGTCTGGAAGGAAAACAGGTGACAGTCAATGGTGGAGACATTAATATTGTGGCCACAGATGACGGCATCAATGCAAGAACAAAGACAGACAGCGATCAGGAGAGTATGCAGGCACAGGAGGATACTTGGTTTAAACTAGAAGGTGGAAATATCACGGTGGATGCCACTGGTGATGGAGTGGATTCCAATGGAGATATTTATATCAATGGTGGTACAATTATGGTCTATGGTCCGACAAGTGATGGCGATGGCACATTAGATTATGATGGCACAGCAACCATTACAGGTGGAACTTATATGGGCATTGGTTCTAGTGGAATGGTACAAAGTTTTGGCGACACTTCCACTCAAAATAGTTTGGAAGTCAACTATTCTACCACACAAAAAGCGGGAACAGTGGTCAAGATAACGGATGAAAGTGGAAATGTGATTGCAAATATCACAGCAAAGAAAGACTTTAGTAGTGTCTTGATATCTTCAAGTGATTTGAGCGAAGGAAAGAAAGTGACGATTCAGACAGGAGAAGACAAGCAGACAGCGACCATTTCAGGAAAGACAACAACTGTTGGCGAAAAGAGCGAAAGGGGAGGAGCACCAGGACAAGGTGCACCAGAGGGAAACCCACCGAGTGGCAATTCGTCAAAGGGAAATCCACCAGAGGGAAATCCCCCAAGTGGTCAGCCACCAGAGGGAAATCCACCGAGTGGCAAACCACCAAAGGGAAACCCACCGAGTGGCAAGCCACCAAAGGGAAACCCACCAAGTGGCAAGCCACCAAAGGGAAACCCACCAAGTGACAAGCCACCAAAAGGGAATCCACCGAGTGGCAAGCCACCAAAGGGCAATCCACCAAGTGGTGATTCATCAAAGGGAAGTCAATCCAGTGGTGATTCGTCAAAGGGAAATCAATCCAGTGATGACTCATCAAAGGATGATGCGGTGCAATCTTAAATAGAATATGCTATAATCAGATGCTGTTACAGGGAAAAGCCCTTGTAACAGCATTTTTTGTTGATAGAAAGGAAAGATGATGAAGGTTTATATGGCTCCACTTGAGGGCATTACCAGTTATATATTTCGAAATGCATTTGCAAAGTACTATGGAGGAATAGATCGATATTTTACACCATTTATCACACCACATCCTAAGAAAGGATTTTCACTATCAGAAAAGCGAGATATTTTGCCAGAAAATAATACAAAAATCACAGTGATACCGCAGATTCTAACGAATCAAGTGGATGATTTTGTTAATCTTTCAAGAGAGATTGCTGAATTTGGCTATGATGAGGTCAATCTCAATTTAGGTTGTCCATCAAAGACAGTGACCTCAAAGAAAAAGGGCTCAGGAGCTTTGGCCGATGTAGAGGAGCTTGAGCGATTTTTAGATGGGATTTTTTCTAGATGTGAGCAAAAAATTTCAATTAAGACAAGAATTGGTGACAGTGATGAAAAGGAATGGGAGAAAATTTTAGAAATTTATGAGAAGTACCCACTGAGTGAATTGATTGTTCATCCAAGGTTGCGTGTTGATTTTTATAGGGGAGAGATTCATTGGTTGGCTTGGAAAAGGGCAATGCAATCAGAGAAAAAGTTAGTCTACAATGGAGATATTTGTACAAAAGATGACGCAAAAAGTATATTTCAATTTGGTGTGGAGACCTTGATGATTGGAAGAGGATTATTAAAAAATCCAGAATTAATATCAGAAATTCGAGGAGAAAAAGGAAAAAAGGAGATGAATCGCAGTCGATTTAAACAGTTCCACGATGAAATTTATCTTGGCTATGCACAGATAATGTCAGGGGATACACCAACGCTTTTTAAAATGAAGGAATTGTGGGGGTTTTGGATTACAAGTTTTGCAGGAAAAGAAAAATATCTGAAAAAAATTAGAAAAGTCCAGAATAGAGCAGAGTATATTCAAATAGTAAGTGAATTATTGGAAGTTTAGATGAATATTTTTGATAAAGTTATGGACACAATGGCTTTTTTTTTGTAGTATGGATATAATGTTATATAAAGAAGGAGAGAAACTATGCCAAGTGCACGATTTTTAAAATTAAAAGGACCAAAGAAAATAAAGATTTTAGAGGCAGCAATGAAGGAATTTTTGATGCATCCTGTGACTATGGTTTCCATTAATCAAATTATTAAGAGCGCAGGAATTTCTCGAGGCAGTTTTTATACATATTTTGAAGATAAGGATGACCTTTTTCAATATGTTGCAGAGGACTTTGTTCGAAGAATTGTAGATCGAGTGATTACTGTGATAAAGGAAAATGGTGGAAATTTATTTCTTTCTGCAAATATGTTATTTGCAGAAGGGCTGGAGAGAGAAAAGACGAGCACCTATGCTCAGCTCTATCTTGAGGTATTTAAGGATTATACATTTGTTCGCTTGATGAATGAGGAGGGGGCAAGAAGTAAAGAAAATCTAGAAAAGTGGGAGGAACTTCACAGAGAAATCTACATTTTAAGTAAACCTGTCTATAGCTTTGCTTCTTTGGAGGAATTTACAAAGATTTTTGACATGATTTTTGTATTGTTTCTTCAATCTCTGATCGCAGTGAAATCAAGGAGAAGAACAGAAATAGAGGCTAAAGACATACTTAGCCGTCAGTTAGATATCATTGAAATGGGGGTTCGCTGTGATATCGAAAGGGAGAGAGAGAGGGTGTAAGATTTGATAAAGAAGATATTGGCAGTTACATTGATATCTGTTCTATTTGCACAGAGTCCGATGGCAAGTTTTGCCGAACCTGTATTTTCAAGAAGTCAAGAGGAATGGGCAAAACTTAGAGACAATCGCTTGGAATATGGGGAAATTGAAGGGTTGCTTGAGGAATACAATGGCACGATCTTGCAAAACAAGATTGACTATCGATCCTTTCAAAAGGAATATGGAAAGACCAATGAAGAAGTAGTTAAGACCTATCGGGATATGGCGAAGGAAATTGAGAAAAATTTACAAGAGCCAGACCCACAAGATGCCAATTATGTATCTGCAGCAGTGGCTCTTGCTTCGGCAAAGGCACAGATTAGTAGCTTGAATAAGTCGGCAGATAATGCACTAGAAGATGCTGAGATTAAGTGGATTACATTGGAGTCAGCAAAAAAGACATTGGTTCAAGTTGCACAAAATGATATGATTAGCTACTATACAAATCTACTTGTGGTGGAAGATGCCAATTTGACGAAACAACAGGCACAAAATGCTCTTCATCTTGCAGGAATAAAGCTTCGTGCGGGAACGGGGGTAAAGTCAAGTATTCTTTCGGCACAGGAGGATTTACTAAAGGCTGAGCAAAGCATTACTAAGGCAACAGATGATGCAAATAATGTCAAGAAAAAGTTGATGGTGATGTGTGGTTGGTCTTACAATGGAAATCCAGAGATAGGAAGTCTTCCCGATGTCGAATTTTCAAAAATTGAGAAGATGAATCCAGCTAATGATCAGGGCTTGGCTTTTCAGAATAATTACACTCTGCGTATAAACTTAAAGAAACTAGCCAATGCCAGTGAGGACAGTCAAAAGGAGAGTTTGCAGACTGCAATTAAAACCAATAAGCAAAATATCTCCACAGCATTAGTTGTTGACTATCAAAATGTTTTGGCTGCGAGGGATGCCTATCATTATGCAAAGGCCAATGTGGATGTACAAAATGGCTTGCTTTCTCAGATGCAGACGAAACTTCGCCTTGGGGTAGCCAGTGCCTATGAGATGAGTGCACAAGAAATTAGCAAAAAGCAGGCCGATGTGGCACTTGCACAGGCAAAGATCTCCCTATTTTCTGCAATGGAAAATTATCAATGGGATGTCAATGGCTTGGCAAAGGCAGAATAGGAGCTTTGATGAAAAAAATAGGATGTTTTGTACTGACTTCATTAACTTTTTTGATTGGGACATCATTTCCAAGTTCTGCCTTTGTGAGCGCACCGAGAAATCCGGCAGAGAGAAACATGACACAGGCCATGCTCAATGGCTATGACGAGGCTACTTGGGCAAAGTTAATGGACAATCGCTTGGAGTATGCCGAGATTGATGATTTGGTGCACAATTTTAATCCAGAAATTTCTGCTGCTTGGAAAAATTATCAGGATCGTCGATTAGAGATTATTCAAAATATAGATAATTTGTCTGCTGTCAAGCGAAATATGGACAATCTCTTAGAAGAGGCAAAGACGAACGAAGATGTGGAAGAGATGGCCATCTATGCGGCACAGAGTATGGGGCTAAAGGCAGTGATTGACGGAATGAAAAAGTCAAAGGAAAATTTAGAAAAGCCAATTTCTTCCAGCAATGCTTCACTTCGAACGGCACAGGCACAGATGAGTGCCAGTGTAAGAACATTGATGATTAATTATAAGAATTTATTGTTACAAAAGGAATTGCTTCGACAAACAATTGAGTTGAGTCAGACACAGCTTACTGCAGAACAGGTCAAGGTAAGATATGGCACGGGAATTTTGAGTGATGTACAAAAATTACAGGTGGATATTTTACAGACACAGTCTCGTATTTCCGAGTTGACAAGCAATGAGTTGCAAATGAAGAGGTCATTGATCCAGATGTGTGGATGGAATCCGAGTGCAAATCCAGAGATTGGAGATGTTCCACAGGTGGATGAGCAGGCACTATCGAGCTTACATCCTGAGATAGATATTAAAAAGGCGATTGGCAACAACTATACCCTTATTGAAGAGCGTCATGGGAAGCATCCGCTCAATCAAACAGGGAGAACAGCTTGGGAGACAAGAGAAGCACAGATGGAGGCAAATTTACATATCAATTTGCAAGAACTCTATCAAAAAGTAAGAGATGCAAAGAATAGTCTTGACCAAGCAAGACAGGGTTTAGAAAATATAAATGCACAACTTGCCACAGCACAGGTTTCTTATCGATTGGGAGCAATCAGTCAATCACAATATGCTGAAATTCAAATTCAACAAAAACAAAAGGAATTGGAAATTTCGGCTGCAAAGATGAACCTTTTGTTGGCAGTCAATGCATATTATGATGCTGTCAATGGAAATGCAAAAGTGGAATAATTGTAGAAGGAGAGTTTTCAAGTTATTGGTTTGAAAACTCTCCTTTATGATATAGTCTAAAAATTAGTTGATTGCTCTTTTTTGCTAAAAATAATTCTGAAGATAAGGCGAACCAGCGGACCACAGTAAAAGAGTTGATATAAGATGGCCACAGGGAAATTCAATGCCCAAGTTTTTATCCAAAATGCAAAACTCATTTGATTTCTGCTAAAGAGAAGACAGGCAATAAAACTCATTATTGGACACATTATACAGCAGATACAAATAGAAATAGCATAAGTAATGATTTGTGGTCTATCCGATGGGCGAACAACCATAAAGGCAAGTTGATGAGCTAGCTAGTTTCCCAACAATAAAAAACTCAAGAATAAATGCGATGGGGACCATAATGGGAAGTTCAGCGAGAGCATGAAAAAAGGTCATATTGGTCAGATTGCCCATATTTCTTGCAATGTTGTATACGACCATTCCGTAGACCATAATACTTGCTATAATCAATGTAAAAATGGCATCTTGAAATTTGTTTTTTGGCATAAAAAATCCTCCTGTGATACATGTGTTGTTCGTTATCATCCTGGAGGAGTGTGCGTTTCCAATTGTTGACCATTTTATTTTGTCAGAAAATCTTAGCATTTTTTAGGTAAAAAGTAAAGTTTTTTTTCAAAGACAGTTGCGTTATAATAAAGAAAAATAAAGAGAGTGAGGACAAAATGAAAAAGATTGGATTTATTGGCATGGGGAATATGGGCTATGCCATTTTACAGGGTGTGCTTTCAAAGTATGCAAAGGAGGACTTAATTTTTTCTTCAAAGTCGCAGGAAAAGAAGGAAAGAATTAAGACAAAGACAGGAGTTGATTATACAGAGGACAACGCTTCTTTGGCGAAAAATTGTGAAATCTTAGTTCTTGCCATTAAGCCACAGATGTATGATACCGTTTTTTTGGAGATAGCAAAGGATATGCCAAGTGGACAAGTAGTGATTTCCTTAGCTCCAGGGAAAAGTATTGATGAATTAAAGTCAAAACTTGGCGATGACAAGAGAATTGTGCGGGCAATGCCAAATACTCCAGCACTTTTGGGCGAGAGTATGACAGGAATTTCTTGGATTGCCGATGAATTTTCCAAGGTGGAGAAAGAGGGGCTGATTGCTCTATTTGATTCTTTTGGAAAGAGTGTGGTTGTGGAGGAGAGTTTGATGGATGCTGTGGTTTCAGTCAGCGGATCATCACCAGCCTTTGCGTATATGTTTATTGATGCACTTGCCGATGCAGGAGTGAAATATGGACTAAAAAAGTCAGAGGCGATTCAAATGGCGGCACAGACTTTACTGGGCAGTGCCAAGATGGTACTAAAGAGCGGAGAGCATCCAGTAGTATTGAAGGATAAGGTTTGTTCGCCAGGGGGAACGACCATTGCTGGTGTGGCCGCATTGGAGGAGTCAGGATTTCGAGCAAGTATTCTTGCAGGGGCAGAGGCCGTATATCAAAAGTGCACAAAGATAAAGTAGTGGAGGGAAAAATGATCGAGAGGTTAAAGAGAGATCTTGCCTATGAGGGCAAGATTATTAAGGTATATAAGGATTTGGTTCGTGTCAATGGAAGAGAGACGGTGTGGGATTTTATTCACCACAATGGGGCAGCAGCTGTGGTTGCTGTCGATGAAAAAGGTAGACTTTTGATGGTTCGACAATACAGAAATGCACTCAATCGCTTTACTTTGGAGTTGCCAGCAGGTAAGGTAGATCGTGTAGATGAACCAAGAAGAGATTGTGCATTTCGAGAACTGGAGGAGGAAACAGGTAGAAAGGTAGAAAAGCCAGAGGATTTGGAATTTTTAATTCGAATTGACACCACAGTGGCTTTCTGTGATGAACAAATTGACATCTTTGTGGCAAAAAATATGAAGGTGACGTACCAGCATCTTGATGAGGATGAGGAGATTCAGGTGGAAGCATGGGAAGTGAAGGATCTTTTAGATTTAATTTATAGAGGAGAGATGAAGGACTCAAAGACGGTCTCTGGAATTTTGGCCTATGCAATCAAAGAGGGAATCACCTATGCTCAATAAGCAAAGTGGAGAAGAAAAGTCATTTGTTTTACATTCCGAATACCAGCCAACAGGGGATCAGCCCCAAGCCATTGCGGCACTTGTTAAGGGATTTGATGAAGGCAATCAATTTGAAACTTTGCTCGGTGTGACGGGCTCAGGAAAGACATTTACAATGGCCAATGTGATTGAAAAATTGCAAAAGCCAACACTAGTGATTGCTCACAATAAGACTTTGGCTGCCCAGCTTTACAGTGAGTTTAAACAATTTTTTCCTGAGAATGCAGTGGAGTATTTTGTTTCCTACTACGATTATTATCAGCCAGAGGCCTATGTGCCTTCGACGGACACCTATATTGAAAAGGATTCGGCGATCAATGAGGAAATTGATAAGTTACGCCATTCGGCAACGGCAGCACTTTCGGAGAGAAAGGATGTCATTATTGTGGCTTCGGTCTCTTGCATTTATGGTCTTGGAAGCCCAATTGACTATCAAGAAATGGTACTTTCTCTTCGTCCAGGGATGGAGAGAGAAAGAGATGAGGTTATTCGAAAATTAATTGATATTCAATATATGAGAAATGATATTGATTTTCATCGAGGTACTTTTCGAGTGCGTGGAGATGTACTTGAAATTTTTCCAGCAGCATCGAGTAAAGAGGCATATCGAGTGGAATTTTTTGGCGATGAAGTTGAACGCATCACACAAATTGATGTGGTTACAGGAAGGGTGGTGAGCGAACTCAGCCATATTGCCGTATTTCCTGCGTCGCACTATGTGGTTGCACCTGAAAAGATTGCAAAGGCAGCGGATGATATATTGGCAGAATGCAAGGAACAGGTTCAATTTTTTAAAAGAGAAGAAAAATTGATTGAAGCACAAAGAATTGATGAGCGGACACATTTTGATGTAGAAATGTTAAGGGAAACTGGATTTTGTTCTGGAATCGAAAATTATTCGAGACATTTGACAGGCTCTGCCCCTGGGGAACCACCCTATACTTTAATGGATTATTTCCCAGAGGACTTTTTGATTATTGTGGATGAATCGCATATTACCATTCCACAGATCAGAGGTATGTATGCGGGAGATAGATCAAGGAAGACAACCCTAGTAAACTACGGATTTCGCCTGCCAAGTGCACTGGATAATCGTCCACTTGAATTTTCGGAGTTTGAATCAAAAATTAGTCAAATGCTCTTTGTTTCAGCGACACCAAATGTCTATGAGAGCGAACATGAGTTATTGCGTGTGGAACAAATTATTCGTCCGACAGGATTGCTTGATCCAGAAATTAGTGTTCGACCAGTGGAAGGACAGATTGATGATTTAATTGGTGAGGTCAATAAAGAAGTAGAAAAGAAAAACAAAGTATTAATCACAACATTGACAAAAAAGATGGCTGAGGATTTGACAAATTATATGAAGGAAGTGGGGATTCGTGTTCGCTGCTTGCATTCTGATATTGACACTTTGGAGAGGGCACAGATTATTCGGGATATGAGATTAGATAAATTTGATGTCTTAGTGGGGATCAATTTGCTTAGAGAGGGGTTAGATATTCCGGAAATTACATTGGTGGCGATTTTGGATGCAGACAAGGAAGGTTTTTTGCGAAGTGAAACCTCACTGATTCAGACGATTGGTCGTGCGGCAAGAAATGTGGATGGCCATGTCATTATGTATGCAGACCATATCACGGCATCAATGCGTCGAGCCATTGACGAGACGGCAAGAAGGAGAGAAATTCAAAGGCAGTACAATGAAGAACATGGTATCACACCAAAGACGATTCAAAAAGCTGTGCGAGATGTCATTGCTATATCAAAGGCGGCAATAAAGGATAAAAAGAGTTGGGAGAAGGATCCTGAGTCAATGAGCCGAGAAGAATTAGAAAAATTGACAAAGGAGCTAGAAAGAAGGATGTTAAAAGCTGCAGCAGAGTTAAACTTCGAGGAAGCTGCGATGTTGCGAGATCAAATTGCTGAGCTAAAAAAGAGCTAGAAAAATTGTAGCAAATATTGTATAGTAGGGGGAGGTGCTCGTAGCGAAGTTGGATATCGCATCAGACTCCGACTCTGAAGGCCATGGGTTCGAATCCCATCGGGCACACTGAAATAGAGTAGAAACAGAGCAAAAGGGTATGTGCTGGTGGGCATATACCTTTTTCATTACGGAGGAATTATGGAATTAAGAGATTTTTGGTATGATTTGCCAGAGGAATTAATCGCACAGGATCCATTAGAAGACCGCTCTTCTTCGAGATTAATGGTACTTGACAAGGAGACAGGAGAATGTGTGGACCGACATTTTTATGAAATTAAAAAGTATTTGCGAGCAGGGGATTGCCTTGTTATTAATGACACAAAAGTTATTCCCGCAAGACTTTTTGGCGTAAAGAAGGGAACAGGAGCTAAAATTGAAGTATTGCTGTTGAAAAGAGGGCAAGATGATATCTGGGAAACCCTAGTAAAACCTGGAAAAAAGTGCAAGATGGGGACAGAGATTGAATTTGGAGAGGGACTTCTTGTTGGCAAGGTTGTGGGCATTGTGGAGGAGGGAAATCGCTTGATTCAATTTCACTACAATGGAATTTTTGAAGAGATCTTGGATCAACTTGGGCAAATGCCACTGCCACCATATATCACACATCAATTAAAGGATAAAAATCGCTACCAGACAGTGTACGCAAAACATGATGGCAGTGCAGCGGCCCCTACAGCAGGATTGCATTTTACAAAGGAATTGCTAAAAGAGATTGAACAGATGGGCGTAAAAATTGCCCGTGTAACCTTACATGTAGGACTTGGAACCTTCCGACCAGTAAAGGAGCAAGATGTTTTAAAACATCATATGCATTCTGAATTTTATATGGTCTCTGAGGAGGCTGCGAATTTAGTGAATGAGACAAAGAAATCGGGAAAAAGAGTAATTTGTGTGGGAACAACGAGTTGCCGAACCATTGAGAGTGCTAGCACAGAGGAAGGAATTTTACAGGCAAAGAGTGGTTGGACAGAAATTTTTATCTATCCAGGGTATCGCTTTAAAGTTTTGGACTGCTTGATTACGAATTTCCATTTGCCAGAGTCCACATTGGTGATGCTAGTCTCTGCACTTGCAAAAAGAGAGAATGTCCTATCGGCCTATGCGGCTGCAGTGGAGAGAAAGTATCGCTTCTTTTCCTTTGGAGATGCAATGTTTGTGACCGACCACCAAAATTTTGTAGAAAGTAATGAAGATGAGAATCAATAAATATTTGAGCGAAATGGGCATTTGTTCAAGGAGAGAGGCCGACCGCTTGATTGAGGCGGGGAGAGTAAAAATTGATGGAAGACTGGCCAAGATGGGGGAAAATATTGAGGGTGAGAATCAAGTGTATGTCGACGAAAAGAGAGTGGGACAAGAGAGTGATATAAAAAAGGTGAAGCCCATTTTGATTGCGATCAATAAGCCTGTGGGCATTGTCTGCACAACCTCAACAAAGGATCGGGCAAGGAATATTGTGGAGATGGTCGGGTTTTCTCAGCGAATTTATCCCATTGGGCGACTGGACAAGGACTCTAGGGGATTGATTTTAATGACCAATCAGGGAGATTTGGTCAATAAGATTATGCGAGCAGCAAATTTTCATGAAAAGGAATATATTGTTCAGGTCGATCAGCCACTGTCAGAGGAATTTCAAAGACAGATGGAAATGGGGGTTTGGCTGAGTGAACTGCGTGTGCGCACAAGGAAATGTAGGGTGAAGATTCTTTCAAAGGATACATTTTCCATTGTTCTGACTCAAGGATTAAATCGCCAAATTCGAAGAATGTGTGAGGAACTTGGCTATCAGGTTAGGGATTTACAGCGTGTGCGAATTATGAATATTTTATTGGGCAATCTCTTAGAGGGCAGTTATCGTGAACTTTCTAAGACAGAGCAGAGTCAATTGAAAAAAATGCTGCAAAGGGGATGAGAGAATGGATAAAATGCAAAGAATGAAGGCACTTGTGGAAAAATTAAATCAAGCTGCCTATGTCTATTATCAAAAGAGTGAAGAAATGATGAGCAACTTGGAGTATGATGCACTCTATGATGAACTTGTTTCACTGGAAGAGGAGACAAAGACGATTTTATCGAGTTCGCCGACTCAGCGTGTGGGGTATGAGGTAGTATCTGCACTGCCAAAAAGAGAGCATAAAACTCCTATGCTCTCTCTAGACAAGACCAAAAGTATTGATGAGTTAAAGACATGGTTAGGGGAGCAAAGTGCATTGCTTAGCTGGAAGATGGATGGACTTACCATTGTCTTGCACTATAAAGATGGACAACTTGAGGAGGCCATTACTAGGGGAAATGGATATATTGGTGAGGAAATTACCAATAATGCTAAGGCCTTTGCCAATGTTCCCCTTTGCATTTCCTATACGGGTGACTTGGTTTTGAGAGGAGAGGCCATTATTCGCTATTCTGATTTTCATAAAATCAATGCACAAATTGAAGATATTGATGCCAAGTATAAAAATCCGAGAAATCTTTGTTCTGGATCAGTCAGACAGCTTGATGCAAAAGTGACGAAGGAGAGAAATGTTCACTTCTATGCCTTTTCTTTAGTACAAGCGGATGGCATTGATTTTCACAATCAGCGAAAGTTGCAATTTGATTGGTTAAAGGAGCAAGGTTTTAGTGTAGTTGAGCATGTGTTGGTAAATAGAGATACTTTAGAAGAAAAAGTGAAAGAGTTTTCTGAGCGGATTGTAGACTATGATATTCCGTCGGATGGGTTAGTGCTTTTGCTTAATGATATTGCCTATGGAGATCGTCTGGGAACGACAGCAAAGTTTCCAAGAAATGCAATTGCTTTTAAGTGGAGCGATGAGCAAAAAGAGACAACACTTCGCTATATTGAATGGAGCCCATCAAGAACAGGGCTAATTAATCCTGTAGCTGTGTTTGAGCCTGTGGAACTAGAGGGGACGACGGTCAGCCGTGCCAGTGTGCACAATGTAAGTATTGTGGAGGAGCTTGGACTTGGAGAGGGAGATATCATTACAGTATATAAGGCGAATATGATTATCCCACAGATTGCAGATAATCTGACAAGGAGTAAAAAAATCGTGATTCCAAAGACCTGTCCAGCCTGTGATCAAGAGACAAGGATCAAAAATGACAATGGCATTAAAACCCTATACTGTATAAATCCTGATTGTCCAGTCAAACAAGTAAAAGGTTTTTCGTTGATGGTTAGTCGAGATGCCTTAAATATTGATGGTCTTTCGGAGATGACATTGGAAAAATTTTTGGCTGAAGGGTATCTTCACGAAAAAGCTGATATCTTTCATCTTGAGCAATATAAAGAAAAAATTGTTTCTCTCGATGGATTTGGTTTACGATCTTATGACAAGCTAGATCAGGCAATACAAAGGGCAAGAAAGACCACAATGCCAAGGCTAGTCTATGCACTGGGGATTGCAGGAATTGGTGTCGCCAATGCGAAAGTTATTAGCCGACATTTTGATGATGACATCCATCGCTTTATGAATAGTACAATGGAAGAGTTGACAGAAATTGATGGAATTGGAGAGGTGTTAGCGAAGGCGATTGTTGATTTTTTTGCCAATCAAAAACATCGAGAGAGTCTAGAAAAATTGTTGGTCGAGCTAGAGATTGAAAAGACAAAAAAGGAAGGCAAAGGAGAAAAATTTGCTGGAATGACCTTTGTAATCACAGGAAGTGTGGAGCATTTTAAAAATCGAAAGGAAATGCAGGAAATAATTGAAGCAAATGGTGGCAAGGTTTCCTCTTCTGTATCTGCAAAGACAAATTATCTCATTAACAATGACAAGGAGTCATCGTCAAGCAAAAATAAAAAGGCTAAGGAGTTGAATATACCGATTTTATCAGAAAAAGATTTTTTAGATTTATTGGAACAATAGAGAAAGTGAGGAGAATATTATGCCAATTAAAATTCAAAAGGGATTGCCCGCACAAAAAATTTTAGAGGAAGAGAATATCTTTGTGATGGACGAAGACCGTGCGATGACGCAGAATATTCGTCCATTACAGATATTGATTTTAAACTTGATGCCATTGAAAGAGGAGGCCGAGACACAACTACTTCGTGCACTGTCCAATACACCGCTTCAAGTCGATTGCACATTTTTAATGATGCAGACGCACAAGAGTAAGAATACCAGTCAAAGTCATCTAAATAAATTTTATGTTCATTTTGATGATATCAAGGAAAAAAAGTTTGATGGTATGATTATTACAGGGGCACCGATTGAGCAGTATGAGTTTGAAGAAATTCATTATTGGGAAGAATTGTGCAAAATGATGGAGTGGAGTAAGAAACATGTCACTTCAACATTACATATTTGTTGGGGAAGTCAGGCAGGATTATATTATCACTATGGCATTAAAAAGTTTCCGATGAAACAAAAGTTATCGGGAATTTACACCCACGAAGTTTTGCACAAAAAGACACCGCTTGTTAGAAGTTTGGATGACTATATTTGCTGTCCGCATTCGAGAAACACAGAGGTTCACGAAGAAGATATTGTGGCTTGTAAGGATTTACAAATTCTTGCAAAGAGCAAAGAGGCAGGAGTGTTGTTGATCATGAACAATTCGGGAAGTCAAATCTTTATTCAGGGACATCCTGAATATGATCGTTACACCTTGGCACAGGAGTATAAGAGAGACACCAATAAGGGAATGCATCCCAAGATTCCGATTCATTATTTTCCAAATGATGATCCAAATGAGCGTCCTGTGCTTAGCTGGAGAAACTTTTCCAATACATTGTATGCGAATTGGTTGAATTTTTATGTCTATCAGAACACGCCTTATGATTTGTATTCTTAATAAAAAAGGGGGAAGTGTGCTTTTTTGCATATGATTTTAGTCATTTATACACAATAAGTGTAAAAAGGGAGATGCGAAAAAACTCAATCGAGTTTTTTCACATCCCCTTTTTTTATTAAATTTAGGCAGTGACTTCGCTGTTTTTTGCCAAATTCTTATTGGCTGTAGCTAACATTAACTTAATGCGGTTGAGCTGATTTACCTCAGACGCACTTGGGTCATAGTCGACCGCAATAATATTGGCTTCCGGATGAGAGCGACGAAGCTCCTTGATTACACCCTTGCCAACGACATGGTTTGGCAGACAGCCAAATGGCTGTGTACAAACAATATTTGGTGCACCTGTTTCAATAAGTTCAAGCATTTCACCCGTCAAGAACCAGCCTTCTCCTGTCTGGTTTCCAATGGAAACATATTCCTTAGACATATCAGCAAGGTGTCGGATGTTTGAAGGAGCAACAAAGTGCTTGCTCTTTTCAAGGGCCACCTTGGCATCCTTTCGAAATCCTTCGAGAAGTTTAATTCCCCAATTGCAAAGAAATGCTGTCTTTTTGGACATTCCAAGGTGCTCGGCCTTAAAGTTAGCATTGTAGAAGGAGTAGAGAAGGAAGTCCAGTAAATCAGGGACAACGGCCTCAGCTCCCTCTCTTTCGAGAAGTTCTACAATGTGATTATTGGCAAGTGGGGAAAATTTGACTAAAATTTCTCCAACCACACCGACCCTAGGTTTTTTAATATTGAGCCTTGGCAATTCGTCGAATTCCTTGACAATGGCACGGATATTTTTCTTAAATTCACCGAAGGAAGGACTCTTCTTTGAGACAGATTGAATCGCCTTCGCTCTCCATTTTTGGTGTAATTTATCCGTTGATCCTGGCACAGCTTCATATGGGCGGGTTGCATAGACAACACGCATAAAGAGGTCACCGTAGACAATAGCCTGCATGGCTTTAATCATCATTGGAAGGGTGATTTGAAATCCCTCATTGGTTTCCATTCCATTGGCGTTGACAGAGATAACAGGGATTTGTTCCATGCCTGCCTTTTCGAGGGCACGGCGGATAAATCCAATATAATTACTTGCTCGACATCCACCACCTGTCTGACTCATAAAAATGGCTGTGTGATTGAGATCATATTTGCCAGATAATAGTGCTTCCATAATCTGCCCAACAACAATGAGGGATGGATAGCAGGCATCATTGTTGACAAACTTTAATCCACAGTCAATGGCAGAGCGTCCTTCATTTTGCAAAACTTCGACATGGTAGCCAAAGGCATTGAGTGCATGTTCAAGAATATCAAAGTGAATTGGACTCATCTGTGGACATAGAATCGTGTAGTCCTTTTTCATATCCTTTGTAAATGTCTTTCTGTGGTAGGACGCACTCTTGATGTGGCGTTCAATATTTCGCTTTTCTCTCACACGCATAGCAGCAATGAGAGAGCGAATGCGGATTCTTGCGGCACCGAGGTTATTGACCTCATCAATCTTTAGTACGGTATAAATCTTTCCTGAACCAACCAAGATATCAGAAACCTGATCTGTGGTGACAGCGTCAAGACCACAGCCGAAGGAATTGAGTTGAACAAGGTCAAGATCATTTCTTTGTTTGACAAGAGAAGCAGCTGCATAGAGTCTTGAGTGGTACATCCACTGGTCACTGACAATGACAGGTCTTTCAATTGGTGCAAGATGGGAGACAGAATCTTCTGTGAGCACCGCAAGACCAAAAGAAGTAATCATGTCAGGAATACCGTGGTGAATTTCAGGATCCACATGATATGGTCGACCAGCAAGGACAATGCCATGTTTTTTATTGTCTTTTAACCATTGTAAGGTTTCCTCTCCCTTGATTTCAATATCTCTTTTTGCCTGTAAGAGTTCATTCCATCCAGCATGAGCAGCAGCCTTGACTTCTCTTTCTCCAATACCAAATTCATCCGCCATCACCTTAATTAATTGCTTGGTGAGCACTTCTTCATTTGTAAATGCCATAAATGGGTTTAAAAAGCGAATATTTTGCTCAGCAATTTCTTCCACATTGTTTTTAATATTCTCAGCATAAGAGGTAACAATTGGACAATTATAGTGATTTCCAGCATCTGGTGTCTCATTTCGTTCATATGGCACACATGGGTAGAAAATGGTTTTAATGCCCTTTCGGATTAACCATGATACATGACCATGAGTGAGCTTTGCAGGATAGCACTCGGATTCACTTGGAATAGATTCAATGCCCATCTCATATAACTTCTTTGTTGACATTGGAGAGAGCTGAGTTCTAAAGCCAAGTTTCTTAAAGAAAATAGCCCAAAATGGGAAGTCCTCATACATGTTGAGTACTCGTGGAATACCAATGACGCCTCGTTCAGCCATGGCCTCAGGTAGAGCAGGGTAATCAAATATGCGGTGATATTTGTAATCAAAGAGATTCGGAATATCATTTTTTACCTTGTCATGACCTAGACCTCTTTCACAGCGGTTTCCAGAGATAAATTCTCTTCCACCACCAAAGTTATTGATGGTGAGCACGCAGGCATTGTTACATCTCTTGCAGCGACTCATCGTCGTATCATATTGAAGAGAAATCATTTTTTCCAGAGGAATCATACTGGTTTCTTTGTTTTCATGTCTTTCTCTTGCAATGAGTGCAGCACCAAAAGCACCCATAATTCCAGCAATGTCAGGTCTTGTTGCTTCACAGCCTGAAATCTTTTCAAATGCACGAAGCACTGCATCATTGTAGAAAGTACCGCCTTGAACGACGACATGTCTTCCAAGGTCAGAAGGGTCAGTGATTTTAATGACTTTGTAGAGAGCATTTTTAATGACAGAGTAGGCTAGGCCTGCAGAGATGTCGGCAACGGTTGCCCCCTCTTTTTGGGCCTGCTTGACATTGGAATTCATAAATACTGTACAGCGAGTTCCAAGGTCCACAGGATTTTTAGCAAACAATGCTTCCTTTGCGAAATCAACAATACTGTAATTTAATGATTTTGCAAAGGTTTCAATAAATGAACCACAACCTGCAGAGCAGGCTTCATTTAGCTGTACAGAATCTACAGTGTTATCTTTGATTTTAATACATTTCATATCCTGACCACCGATGTCGAGAATGCAATCAACATCTTTGTCAAAGAAAGAAGCTGCATAGTAATGAGCAATCGTCTCTACTTCTCCCTCATCGAGCATAAAGGCAGCTTTTAATAGGGCTTCGCCATAACCTGTAGAACAGGAGTAGGCAATCTTTGCCTTTGGATTGATTTGATCTTTGACCTCATCGAGGGCACGGATGGCTGTGGCAAGGGGAGAGCCGTTATTGCTTGAGTAAAACTTCCAAAGGAGAGAACCTTGATCGTCAATGAGAGCAATTTTGGTTGTTGTAGAACCAGCATCAATACCAAGATAGATGTTTCCCTCATAGCTTGCTAGGTCCGCAGTCTTTACCGCATTGCCAGAGTGACGAGTTTGAAATACCTTGTATTCTTCCTCATTGTGGAAGAGTGGATCCATTCGAGTGATCTCATGTTCCATGGTCACGCCTGTGCGAAGCTGATTGATCAGGCTGCCAATCGGAATGGAGGCTTGATCTTTTGCATTTAGTGCACTGCCGATGGCTGCAAACAGATGTGAGTTTTCAGGTGCAATGATATATTCGTCAGTTAAATTTAAGGTGCGAATAAAAGCATTTCTTAATTCGGGCAGAAAGTGAAGTGGGCCGCCGAGAAATGCAATATGTCCACGAATTGGTTTTCCGCAGGCAAGTCCAGAGATCGTCTGATTGACCACAGCCTGAAAGATGGAGGCAGCTAAGTCCTCTCTCGTTGCTCCCTCATTGATGAGAGGTTGGATGTCTGATTTGGCAAACACACCACAACGTGCGGCAATTGGATAGATGGACTTATAATTTTTGGCAAATTCATTCAGTCCTGTGGCATCTGTTTGAAGAAGAGAAGCCATCTGGTCGATAAATGAGCCCGTACCACCAGCACAGATACCATTCATTCTCTGGTCAAGACCACCTGCAAAGTAGATAATCTTTGCGTCTTCACCACCAAGCTCAATGGCAACATCCGTCTGTGGAGCGTAATGTTCAAGGGCTGTGGCGACAGCGATAACCTCTTGGACAAAGGTCATATCAAGATGTTTTGCTAAAGTCAAGCCACCCGATCCGGTGATCAAAGGAATAAGTTCCATATCTCCAAGTTTTTCGTAGGCCGTATTTAAAAGTGTGGCAAGAGTGCCCTGAATGTTTGCAAAATGTCTCTGATAGTCAGAGAACAATACATTTTTATTCTGGTCAAGGATGGCAATCTTTACTGTGGTAGAGCCGACATCAATGCCCAGAGTATTCTTTGTTAATTCTGTCATTGTAACCTCATTTCAATGATTCTTATTTTTAAAAATAGGAATCAATACTAATATTATCAGTTTATGTTGCAAACGCAATTCTAACACATTCGATTTGATTTTACAATTGGGCAGGATGTGATACAATAGGGAAGGTTACAAACGGCATAGAAAAGAAAGGGAGGAATATGAGTTTTTTTAACAAATTTGAGCACAAATTTTCCAAATATGCTATTCATAATTTGATGTATTATTTCGTTGTATTATATGCCATTGGCTTTGTTATGAGTATAGTGAATATTCAAATTTATTATGAATATTTGGCACTCGATGTGCCAAAAGTTTTGCATGGACAAATTTGGAGACTCATCACTTGGATGATCTATCCACCGAGCAATAATATTTTATTTAGTGCTTTGATGTTGTGGATGTATTTTAGTCTGGGAAATACATTGGAAAACATTTGGGGAGCATTTCGATTTAATGTCTTTATGTTGATGGGGGTGTTCTTTCATATTTTGGCAGCGTTTATTCTCTACTTTGGTTTTGGACTTCGCTATGCGATTACACCAGATAATTTAAATATGTCGATTCTCTTAGCTTTTGCGTTGACTTTTCCAGATATGGAATTTTTTATCTATTTTGTATTGCGCATTAAGGCCAAGTATTTGGCACTATTTTATATTGTGATTGGTCTATATAATTTTATTCGTGGAAATCAGGTGACAAGGGTGACACTATTTTTGTCAGGACTTAATTTTATTATTTTCTTTGTGATGACAAAGATGTGGAGAGGGATCACACCAAAGCGAGCAGTCCAAAAAGAAAATAAGACAAAGATAAAAGTTCCATCTCGTACAGTACATAAATGTGCTGTATGTGGAAGAACAGAGAAAGATATGCCCGATATGGAATTTCGATATTGTTCAAAGTGCAATGGGAATTATGAGTATTGTGCGGAACATCTGTATACACACAAGCATATCGAATAAAAATATCTCTATTGATGGTAGCGATTTTTTGCAAAGTATTGTATAATACAATTGTTACATCAATGACATTATTTTTTGAAAGAGGACGCGAAAATGAAGAAAACAAAAATTATTTGTTCAATGGGACCAAATACCAATGACAAGGAATTGATGAAGAACATGGCACTCAGCGGTATGAATATCGCAAGATTCAACTTCTCACATGGTGACTATGAGGAGCATTTGGGAAGATATAAGATCTTGGAAGAGGTCAGAAAAGAGACTGGGCTTCAGATTGCAGCTCTTTTGGATACAAAGGGACCAGAAATCAGAACAGGTGTTTTGGTAGATGGCAAGAAGGTTACACTTGAGCAGGGACAGACCTATGTTTTGAGCATTCATGAGTGTGTCGGTGACAACAAGAAGGGATTTATCAACTATGCAGGTCTTGCAGAGGATATTGCTCCAGGAAATACAATCTTGATTGATGATGGTTTGATCGAGCTTCGTGTAGAATCTGTAGAGAATGGCGACATTACTTGTACAGTATTAAATGGCGGCGAACTCGGAGAGAGAAAGGGAGTCAATGTACCTGGTGTATCAGTTAAGCTTCCACCTCTTACAGATAAGGATAAAGAAGATCTTCGCTTTGGTGCAGACCTTGGATTTGAGTTTATTGCCGCATCATTCGTAAGAAATGCTGCAGCAATCCGTGAGATCAGAGAGATCGTCGCAGAGAAGAATGCCAATATGAAGATTATTGCTAAGATCGAGAACCAAGAAGGTATCGACAATATCGATGAGATTCTTGAACTTGCTGATGGTATCATGGTAGCCAGAGGTGATATGGGTGTTGAGATTCCAGCAGAGAAGGTTCCAGCTATTCAGAAGATGTTGATTCAAAAGTGCAATCTTGCTTGTAAGCCAGTTGTTACAGCAACACAGATGCTTGATTCTATGATTAGAAATCCTAGACCTACAAGAGCTGAGGTTGCCGATGTAGCGAATGCAATTTATGATGGTACAGATGCAATTATGCTTTCTGGAGAGTCTGCGATGGGTAAGTATCCATTGGAGGCATTGCAGACAATGGCTAGAATTGCTGAGGAGACAGAGAAGCATTTGAATTCAGAGGCTTATAAGACAAGACATATCGATGCTGTTTCTGAGAAGAATATTTCTAATCAGGTAAGTTATTCTGCAGTTGCTACAGCAGATGCTCTTGGTGCAAAGGCTATTGTTGCTCCAACAATCAGTGGTTTTACAGCTCGTATGCTCTCTAAGTGGAGACCAAGTGCAACTATTTATGGACTTTCACCAAGTGAGAAGACCATTAGACAGATGCAGCTCTATTGGGGTGTTGTTCCAGTACAGTCCAAGAGATCAGATTCTACAGATAACTTGTTAGAGGAGTCTGTTGAGATTGTTAAGGAGTTGGCTCACCTTCAGTCAGGAGATATCGTGGTTACAACAGCAGGTATCGTACAGGGCAAGGCCGATCATCTTCCAGTGTCAGAGACAAATTCAATGCGTGTTGTTACTGTACAGTAATTGCTTTATCAATATTTTATTCAAGGGGCTTTCAACTTTGTTGGAGGCTCCTTCTTTTTTATATTTGGGCAAAACGAAGCACCCCCAAATCTTTCGATTTGGGGGCGTAGGTTTTAGGATTTCGGGATTTTCATAAACTGTGGAGTGCTTCGCACTTTTTATGATGAACTCAGTATAGCACAGTTTTGTGTAAAAAAATTGAAAAAATAATAAAGGAAATATGAATACTTTCTTAAGAATAGGAAGAATATAATTGTTAATTTGCATAAAATATGATAATATTGCAAATATAATCATTTCAGTGTAGAAAATCTTTGATAGATTCAAGCATATCTTTGTCATTTCGACAATTTACCAATCAAGCTAGGAATAGACATTGACAAGGCAGAGAAAGTGTATTATTATATAGTTAAATAGAACATATGTTCGTATATGGCTGTGGGAGGATAAAGTAATGAATACAGATGATAGATTAAAGGCATTAGATGCTGCAGTGACACAAATTGAAAAGGCCTATGGCAAGGGCTCGATTATGAGACTGGGAGATTCAGATATCAATATGAATATAGAGACAGTTCCTACAGGTTCTTTGAGCTTGGATCTTGCCCTTGGTCTTGGTGGAATTCCAAAGGGGAGGGTTGTAGAGATCTATGGTCCAGAGTCTTCAGGAAAAACGACGGTCGCCTTACATATGGTGGCGGAAGTGCAAAAGAGGGGCGGAATTGCGGGGTTTATTGATGCAGAGCATGCCCTTGATCCAGCCTATGCAAAAAATATTGGCGTGGACATTGACAATTTATATATCTCACAGCCAGACAATGGAGAACAGGCTTTGGAAATCACGGAGACAATGGTTCGCTCTGGGGCAGTAGATATTGTGATTGTGGATTCTGTTGCTGCTCTTGTGCCAAAGGCAGAGATTGATGGTGATATGGGTGATTCTCATATGGGATTGCAGGCGAGATTGATGAGTCAGGGATTGAGAAAGCTGACAGGAATTATGGCAAAGAGCAATTGCACAGTGATTTTTATTAACCAGTTGAGAGAAAAGATTGGCATTGTGTTTGGAAATCCAGAGACAACTACAGGTGGACGTGCACTGAAGTTCTATGCATCTGTTCGTATGGAAGTTCGAAGGGCAGAGGCTTTAAAGAATAGTGGTGAGGTTGTTGGAAATCGAGTAAAGGTAAAAGTGGTCAAGAATAAGATTGCACCGCCATTTCGTGAGGCAGAATTTGATATTATGTTCGGAAAGGGAATTTCTAGAGAGGGAGATATTCTCGATCTTGCAGCGGCAGAGGACATTATTGATAAGAGTGGTGCTTGGTATGCCTATCAGGGAAGTAAGATTGGTCAGGGAAGAGAAAATGCTAAGCAGTTTTTGCGTGAGCATCCAGAGATTATGGCTGAGGTTGAGACTAAGGTGCGTGCTGCCCATGGACTTGAAGATGATGTCAAGGTTGTAAAAGAAGTACAAGAAGAGACTAAAGAATAATGTTGATTACGCAGATTATTCCGATAGACAAGCGACGCAGTAAGATTTGTGCGGACCAGGATACCTTTGCACTCTATCGGGGGGAGATTTTTCGACTTGGAATTAAGGAGAATGAAGAGTTAAGCGATGAAGATTATGCAATCAAGGTGTATCCTATTTTAAAAAAGCGGGCGAGAGAGAGAATTGTCTACATTTTAAAGGACAGGGATAAGACCGAGGCGGAATTGCGAGGAAAGTTAAGGGATGGTTACTATCCAAACGAAGTGATTGATGAGACTATCGATTGGGCAAAGAAACTCCACTATATTGATGATACACGCTATGTGGACTTTTATATTCGCTCAAATGGAGAAAGAAAGAGTAGAAAGAGGATGATGTATGATCTTCGACAAAAAGGAATATCGCCAGAACTTTTGGAGGAATTTTTATCTTTAGAGAGTGTAGATGAAAGAGGTCAAATTCTTCGATTCCTAGAAAAAAAGAAGTATGATCGACAAAATAGTGATTGGCAACAAAAGAGAAAATTGGTGCAATCGCTCGTGGCTAAGGGATATTCCTATGATGTGATTCTTTCCTGCATGGATGAATAGGGCTTGGCTTTGGTGAAAGTGATTGAAGTTTATTGCAATTTAGGGCATTTTCTGATAAAATTTAAATGTTGTAATCGTACAATGAAAATTTAATAGGGAGGTGCTCCTGTGTCACAAGGTATTATTTTTTTAATTGCAGTTATCCTTACAGCAGTTATTGTGGCGCCTCTGAGTTGGAAAATGGCAATATCACATCGAAAGAAGACTTATGAAGATAAGATCGGTTCGGCAGAAGTCAAGTCCAGAGAAATTATAGAGGAAGCCTTAAAAACAGCGGAGACAAAGAAGCGCGAAGCTCTCTTAGAAGCAAAAGAAGAGTCACTGAAGACGAAGAATGAGCTTGATAAGGAAGTCAAAGAGAGAAGAGCAGAACTGCAGCGTTATGAAAAGAGAGTCTTAATCAAGGAAGAAAACATTGACAAGAAACAGGAAACATTGGAGAAGAAGGAAGAGGCCATAATTGCAAAGGAGGAAAAGCTGAGCGAAAAAAATCGCAAAGTAGAGGAACTCCTAGAGCAGGGTCAGGCAGAACTAGAGAGGATTTCTGGCTTGACTACAGAGGATGCAAAGAAATTTCTCTTGCAATCAGTGGAAGATGACATCAAGCATGACAAGGCAAAGTTAATTAAGGAGCTAGAAAATTCGGCTAAGGAAGAGGCTGAGCGAAAGGCAAAGGATTACATTGTCACAGCTATCCAAAAGTGTGCAGCAGATCATGTGGCAGAGACAACGGTTTCTGTTGTTCAACTGCCAAATGACGAGATGAAGGGAAGGATTATTGGTCGAGAAGGACGCAATATTCGCACATTGGAGCAGATGACAGGGGTAGAATTGATTATTGATGATACGCCAGAAGCTGTGGTTTTGTCAGGATTTGATCCAGTTAGACGAGAAGTAGCTAGAATTGCACTGGAGAGATTGATTGTGGATGGGCGAATTCATCCAGCCAGAATCGAAGAGATGGTGGAAAAGGCACAGAAGGAAGTCGATGTGGTGATGAGACAGGCAGGAGAAGTGGCTACCATGAAAGTGGGTGTGCATGGACTTCATCCAGAACTTGTCAAATTGGTTGGTCGTATGAAGTTTAGAACAAGTTTTGGACAAAATGCTTTACAACATTCGATTGAGGTGGCTGAACTGACAGGACTTTTGGCCGCAGAAGTTGGTGTGGATGTTCGTATGGCCAAGAGAGCAGGGCTTTTACATGATATTGGAAAGGCAATTGACCACGAAGTTGAAGGTTCACATGTGCAATTGGGTTCAGATATTTGTCGAAAGTACAAAGAATCTGCAATTGTGATCAATGCTGTAGAATCACATCATGGGGATGTGGAAGCTGACAACTTGATTTCTTGTTTGGTACAAGCGGCAGATACAATTTCGGCTGCAAGACCTGGTGCAAGAAGAGAAACTTTGGAAAATTATACGACGCGCTTGACACAACTGGAAGAGATTACAAACTCATTTGAAGGTGTGGATAAGTCGTTTGCCATACAAGCAGGACGTGAGGTGCGCATTATGGTTATGCCAGAGAAGGTGTCAGAAGATGATATGGTGATTTTGGCTCATGATGTGGCAAAACGCATTGAGGAAGAGATGCAATATCCAGGACAGATTAAAGTCAATGTCATTCGAGAATCAAGAGTGCAAGATATTGCAAAATAGAAAAGAGGGAGAGTTTTCAAGTTTTGGCTTGAAAACTCTCCCTTTATTTCTGACTTCACAAAAGAGATTTTATTGAAGGACAGATTCCACTCTCTCTTCCACATTTCGATCAAAATTGATGACACTGTGGTCATATGGATTGTTGAGTAGTGGAGAGTGGAGCATAAAATCTGCAGAGGCCTTGTTGATGGCCATCGGAATATCATAGACCTGAGCGATGCGAAGGAGAGCCTTGACATCTGGGTCATGTGGTTGTGCTTCAAGTGGATCAGAGAAAAAGACAACAAAATTAATCTTTCCCTCAACAATCTTTGCTCCTACTTGTTGGTCTCCTCCGAGCGGACCACTATTGTAGCCTTTGACAGGAAGACCTGTTTTGGCAGAGACAAGTCGAGCAGTTGTTCCTGTTCCACACAAGAAGTGTTTGCTCAAAATCTCCTTGTTGGAATTGCACCAATCAATCAATTCTGCCTTTTTGCCATCATGGGCGATGAGAGCGATGGTCTTTTGCTCAGGAATTGTGAAAGTAATAAATTCATTTTTTACAGCCATAAAATACCTCCAAATAAATATAATCTTTCCCTATTGTATCATATTATTAGAGAATAGGTAGAAAAATTGGTTGTCGTTTTCTAAAAATAGTGTATTTTATGAAGCCACAATCGAGTAAAATTTGAGCAACATCATCAAAGTGATGGCCGATATATTCTGGTTGATGGGCATCACTGCCAATGGTCACCATAGTTCCTCCGAGTTCCTTGTATCGACGAATAATATCGGGATGAGGATTTGGCACTCCCAACTGATACTTGTAGCCTGCACTATTGATTTCAAGAGCCTTTCGCTTTTTAATCAATGCCTTTAATAGCGGATCGATATATTCGGCAAAGGCAGCGTAGGAATAGTTGGCATTTTTATTTGGACCATATCGCACGATATAGTCGAGGTGACCAAAGCTATCAAAGTCATCGAGTAAAAGGATTCTCTGTGTAGAAATATCAAAGTAATGTGCGTAGCAATCTTCCTCTCGATGTCCTTGATAGAAGGAAGGATAGTAGAGATCTTGGCGATCAATAAAGTGGCTTGATCCGATGATGTAATCAAAACAGCCGGCATAGTTTTTAGAAAACTCGTCATAATAATCTCTTAGATGCAATTGCAACCCCTGTTCGATACCAATAAGTAATTCAATATCCTTGCGGTATTCGATTTGGAGAGTTTGCATAGCGAGTAAATAGCGCTCGACATCGAGCAAAAAAGTCATTCCCTCTTCATTGATGGCATCATAGTCATTGTGATCTGTGATGCAAATCCTTTCCATGCCAAGAGAGATTGCTCGCTCGATCTGTGCTCTTGGTGGAGTTGTGGAATCAGAAGAGAAATGTGTGTGAATGTGACAATCGTTTAACATATTAAACTCTCCTTATTTGAAATGATATATAAATTATAATAAATAATGTTGAAAAAAGATATAGGTCTATGTTAGAATGCGAATTAGACGGGTAAAAACCTGATCAAAAAAGGAAGAGGAAAAAGAAAAGAGATGGATGTTAAAAACATTGCAAATCTATTTGGGTTTGTGGGCGGTCTGGGTATGTTCTTGTATGGTATGCATATCATGTCAGAAGGTATACAAAAGACAGCTGGAGGAAAGATGCAGCAATTCCTCGGTATGCTGACAAACAATCGCTTGATGGCCATCGGTCTGGGGGCATTGATTACAGCAATTATCCATAGTTCTGGAGCAACAACAGTTATGGTTGTTGGATTTGTGAATGCAGGAATTTTGACATTGACACAGGCTGTGGGTGTCATTATGGGTGCAAACATTGGTACAACGATTACAGCGTGGTTGGTGTCAATGAGCCAGATGGGGGATTCTTTGGCGATTTTGACGCCAGAATTTGATGCACCATTACTTATTGGTGTTGGTGCAATGCTTATCTTGTTTGCCAAGTCAGAGAAAAAGCACTTGATTGGAGAGATTGTCATTGGTGTTGGATTTTTGTTCTTGGGATTAAAGTATATGTCAAGTTCGATCAGTCCATATGCACAGCTTCCCATTTTTTCACAGGCATTTGCCATTCTTGGAAAGAATCCAATTTTTGGTATTTTGGCTGGTGCCATTGTTACGGCACTCTTACAAAGTTCATCGGCATCGGTTGGTATTTTGCAGACTTTGGCCCTCAATGGTGTGGTCAATATGAGTTCAGCCATTTATATTACTTTGGGACAAAATATCGGTACCTGTGTGACTGCCTTGATTTCCAGTGTGGGAAGTTCAAGGACAGCAAAGAGAGCCGCAGTGCTTCATTTTTTATTTAATACATTGGGTGCCGTGGTCTTTGGAATTGGCGGATTTATCTTCTTTAACATTAATAAAAAGTTTGCGACCAGCAATATGACAGCAGTGGATATTTCTATTTTCCATACTCTATTTAATTCGACGATGACCTTAATTTTACTTCCATTTGTCAATCAGTTGGTCAGTCTTTCCGGTGTATTTGTCAAGGGAACAGACGAGATTGCAGAACAAGGTGCTACAGTGGAGTCACCAGTGGATGCCATCAGGCAATTTGATCAGCGTATCTTTGAAACACCAGCATTTGCACTTGAGGCAGCTACATTGGAGATCATCCATATGGGTCATATTACACTGGAAAACACAAGGACAGCCATTGATGCTGTTTTGACAGGAGATAAGGAAAAGATTGCGAAGGTGTTTACGGTAGAAAAGACCATCAATGAAATGGAAGAAGTTTTAATTGAATATTTGATTAAGGTCGATAATCTTCCGCTTGGCGAGCATCAAAAGTTAGTCGTCAATGATTTGTTTTATACCGTCAGTGACATTGAACGGGTGGGCGATCACGCAGAAAATCTGGTTGAAAATATGCAGTACTTGGAAGAGAAAAAACTTCAATTCTCCGAAGTAGCAGTCGAAGATTTAAAGAGAATTTCTGAGAAAGTCTACAAGGCACTGGAGGCAGCCATTGATGCGAGAAGGAACCCGAATATGGATGATGTTCGAAAGGTGAACGAACTAGAAGATCAGGTTGATAATCTGGAAGACGAATTGAGAGAAAAGCACATTGACAGGTTGTCAAAGAAGCAATGTAAAACAGAGGCAGGAGTGATTTTCCTTGATATTGTGAGCAATTTAGAGAG
Source organism: Lachnospiraceae bacterium oral taxon 096 (assembly GCA_018141845.1). Lineage (NCBI taxonomy): Bacteria > Bacillati > Bacillota > Clostridia > Lachnospirales > Lachnospiraceae > Lachnospiraceae bacterium oral taxon 096. The sequence continues at coordinate 1,170,087 of CP073340.1, forward strand.
AATGTCAGATCATGCTTCCAACTTGGCAGGCTATATTGCAAAGGAATTATAAGATGAAAAATAGAGAACTTTGTATTTTACATGAGGTGAGAAAAAAATACAGAGGGAGCAAAGAGGCAGCGATAGAGTCTGCCTCTTTCGCTATCCAAAGCGGAGAAATTCTTGGCATTTTGGGAGAGAATGGTGCAGGAAAGAGCACGCTTTTGTCCTTGATTGCGAGGACACAAAAATTTGATGGGGGAAGTATTGAGTATAGGAAGGATGTAAAGAAAAGGCTTTCCTATCTTCCACAGGAATTATCATTGTATCAGGAATTGACAGGAAGAGAAAATATGACTTTTTGGGGGCTTTTAGAGAAGATGAATGGATCTCAGATCAAGGTAGAGAGTGAATCTTTACTAAAAGAACTTGGACTGCTAGAAAAGATTGACAAAAGAGTACAGACCTATTCGGGAGGAATGAAGAGAAGACTGCATTTGGCCACAGCACTGTTGGGAAAGCCGTCACTTTTACTTTTGGATGAACCATTTGTTGGGGCAGATGAAGTTTCCATTGAGCAAATGATAAAAATTTTAAAGGTAAGACGAGATGAGGGTGTTGGCATTGTCTTGATTAGTCATCAGAAGGAGATTGTAGATACTTTAGTTGATCGAAGAATTTATATCAAGAAAGGGAGGATGATGGATGCAGGGCTTTAGAGCAATGCTCTATAAGGATATTCAAATTCTTGTTCGACCGTGGAATCTTTTATTGATCTTTTTGCCCATTTTCTTATTTTTGAGTATGCAAGTGATGAGTGAAAAGGTGGTAGAGGATGGTCTTGCAAAGCCATTTGCAGTTGGAGTCAGAGATCAGGATCAGACAATGATGTCCAAAACGCTAATTAAGCAAATGAAGGATGTTGAACTTTTCTCATCAATAGAAGAAATTGGAGAAGAGGAAGATAATGAAGAGGCATTTCAGCGAGAAATAGCAGCTGTATTTACGATCCCAAAAGACTTTTTCTATGATGCCTATTACTTTCAGGCCAAGCCGGTGGAAGTAGTCAGTAACATCAACATGCCTGTGCAGAGCGAAATTTTTACCTCTATTTTTAGCTCCATTATGAATATTATGCAGACAGATCAGGCAGTGGCCAGAGCGGTGCATAATTTTACAGGGCAAAGTGATGAAAAGATGTATGAAAATGCCTCACTTCAATTATTGTCCGATGCCCTTGGTCGCCAGAGCATTTTCAAAGATACAGCACAAAAGTATGTTCAGGGACAGAGTGCTAGGGTATTGGCAACGGTGCTATTTTTGAGTGCATTTTTATCAGCTCTTGCGATTGCAAGAAATATTCCAAGAGAAATTAACCAATGGATACTCGTCCGCTATCAGGTAAGAGGGGGGAAAATAGGAGCATTTTTTTTATCAAAAATTGTGGTGCTTTTTCTCTGTGCACTTCCTGTGATGTTCTATGTCTCTATTTTCTTTCAAAAACTCCTTCTGCTCTATTTTATCAGTTTGCTATCTAGTTTTATCTTTTTGGCAGGGATATCTGTCTTTTGTAAAAAAGATGTACAAAAGATAGGAAATATGTTGGCTTTACTTTTGTTAGTCAGTGGAGGAACACTTTGGGGAAAGTTTCGAATTCCGTTTCATCCGATTTATGCTTTTATGGCGATGGACGGCACACAGATGAAGGAAAGGTGGATTTTATATCTACCAGCACTGGGGATGATGCTTCTTGGAATATTACTTTTTGGAATTTATTTTTTTGTGGGAAGAAGGAAAGAAAGAGAACATAGGTCAAGTCATTTTTTGTGGGAAATTCGACTTCTTCGCCTAGTTGGTTCAAGAATTTGGCTGGTGATTTGGATTTTAGTGGCAGCGACATTTGGACTAGTGATCAAACAGGTAAATCGCCCCTTAAGCCAGAAAATAAAACTCTATGTAGTCAATGAAAGTGGAGATGAAAAGAGCAGGGAATTATGGGAAGAGTTACAAAAAAATCAGGAATTGGAGTTGATTCAAAAGAAGGAAAATCAGGCTAAAATCGGTGTTTTATTTGGAGAAGCAGAGGGGATGTTTGTCCTTAGAAAGAATGATTATGAGTATATAGGGGTGAGTGGTGGTTTTTCTCAAGAAGCCATTAGGGAAATTATTGCAGGGAAAGTGATTGCCATGCGAAGTAAATATGGGGCAAAAGGGATGGCAGAAAAGATTCTAAAGAGAAAGCTTACAGAGGATGAGAGTCAGGAGCTACTTTTTCGCATAAATCAAGAATTTTCTAATGCTACACCACTATATTCTTTAAAGAACTATCAGGGAGCTACACAGAGGGAAATATTTTCACCAAACGCACTGGCCATTGTGGCAATGGAAATTTTGTTTTTGAGTTTTTCTCTTTCCTTGGCTGCACAGGATCAAGAGGAGATGGATGTACAAAGGCGCCTTTCGATCAGAAAGAGAAGAAAGCATCGGATGAGTATTTTATGTGTGATGGCAAGTTTTTCATTTTTGATTGGTCTAGAAACTATGGTGATTGGAAGTAGTGGACAGGAGAAAATTTTAGCATTGGTATGCTTCTCGCTGTGGGCAACAGGCTTTAGTGCACTACTTTCTATGCTCTTTTCCTATGCCATTGGATTGGAAGGAATGCTGCTCTATTTTGTGTTACTGTTGTGCCTATGGAGTGGTTGTTTTGTGGATATTTCTCATGTTTCCAGAACATTTTCAACAATTTCTCAATATTTGCCGATGGGAATGATATGGGCAAGTCGTACATCTTATTGGCAGTATGCACTTATTTGTGTGCAAATTCTAGTATTTTTCCTTGGCTATATGATAAAGTCTTCGAAAAATAAGTAAAAAAGTAGGGAGATATACGAGGAAAAACTAGTTAATATCACGATAAAATGTGGAAACATAAAATGTATACACATTTTGTGTGGAGATATCAGTCAAAAATGGGTGGAATAGAGACTTGATTGACTAAAAAATGACGAAATAGAAAAAAACAGAGATGGAAGAAGGTACTTGCAATTTTGTATCATTTTGAGTACAATAATAGACGAGATGAAAACTTACATTTCTTACAGGAGGAGTTAATATGTCAGTTAAAGTAGCAATTAATGGTTTTGGACGCATTGGTCGTCTCGCATTTAGACAGATGTTCGAGGCAGATGGTTATGAGGTAGTAGCAATCAATGATCTTACAGATCCTAAGATGCTTGCACACCTTTTGAAGTATGATACAGCACAGGGTGGTTTCTGTGGAAAGATCGGTGAGGGCCTTCATACTGTTGAGGCTGGTGAGGATTCCATCACTGTTGATGGCAAGAAGATTACAATCTACAAAGAGGCAGATGCTTCTAAGCTTCCTTGGGGACAGATTGGAGTAGATGTTGTACTTGAGTGTACAGGATTCTACACATCAAAGGCAAAGTCACAGGCACATATTGATGCAGGTGCTAAGAAGGTTGTTATTTCAGCTCCAGCTGGAAATGATCTTCCAACTGTTGTATTCTCCGTAAATGAGAACACATTGACAAAGGACGATACAATTATCTCTGCTGCATCTTGTACAACAAACTGCCTTGCACCAATGGCAAATGCATTGAACAAGCTTGCACCAATCCAGAGTGGTATCATGAGCACAATTCATGCTTACACAGGTGACCAGATGATCCTTGACGGACCACACAGAAAGGGTGACTTGAGAAGAGCAAGAGCAGGTGCTGCAAATATCGTTCCTAACTCAACAGGTGCTGCTAAGGCTATTGGCCTTGTAATTCCAGAGCTCAACGGCAAGCTCATCGGATCTGCACAGAGAGTTCCAGTTCCAACAGGATCTACAACAATTCTTACAGCTGTTGTTAAGAAGGCTGGCCTTACAAAGGAGATGATCAATGAGGCTATGAAGGCATCTGCTTCAGAGTCATTTGGTTACAACGAGGATCAGATCGTTTCATCTGATGTTATTGGAATGAAGTATGGTTCACTCTTTGATGCAACTCAGACAATGGTAGCTGAATTGGGCGATGACTTATATCAGGTACAGGTTGTTTCATGGTATGACAACGAGAATTCTTACACATCACAGATGGTAAGAACAATCAAGTACTTTGCTGAATTGAACTAATTTATCAGAGACCAAAGAGGTCCGGTCCTAGGACCGGACCTCTTTTTTTGAAGAATGTAAATAAAGGAGAGCTCTATGTTAAACAAGAAGACAGTAGATGATTTAAAGGATATCAAGGGAAAGAAAGTATTGGTGCGTTGCGACTTTAATGTTCCATTGAAGGACGGCGTGATTCAAAACTATAATCGTATTGATGGTGCAATTCCTACATTGAAGAAGTTATTGGATGGCGGTGCAAAGTTGATTCTTTGTTCACATCTTGGTAAGCCAAAGGGAGAGCCTGTAAAGGATTTAAGTCTTGCACCAGTTGCACCAGCTCTTTCAGAGCGTCTTGGTGTTGAAGTAAAGTTTGTTTCTGATCCACAGGTAACAGGTCCAGAGACAAAGGCATTGGCTGACAGCTTAAAGGATGGAGAGGTTCTTTTATTAGAGAACACAAGATATAGAGCAGAAGAGACAAAGTATGGCAAGGACGAGAAGGCTGAGCAATATGCTAAGGAGCTTGCAGATCTTTGTGATGGCATCTTTGTTGACGATGCATTTGGTACAGCACACAGAGCACATTGCTCAAATGTTGGTGTAACAAAGTATTGCAAGGAAAATGTTGTTGGCTACTTGATGGAAAAGGAAATTAAGTTCCTTGGACAGGCTGTAGAGAATCCAGTTCGCCCATTTGTTGCCATCCTTGGTGGTGCAAAGGTTTCTGATAAGATCAATGTCATTAACAACCTTCTTGATAAGGTAGATACTTTGATTATCGGTGGTGGTATGGCTTATACATTCTTAAAGGCACAGGGTCAGGAGATTGGAAATTCTCTCTGTGAGGAAGACAAGCTTGACTATGCACTTGAGATGATAAAGAAGGCTAAGGAGAAGAATGTAAAGCTTCTTTTGCCAGTAGATCATGTTGAGGGCAAGGAATTTTCAAATGATACAGAGCGCAAGGTTGTCGATGTGATCGATGCAGGATTCTCAGGATTTGATATTGGACCAAAGACTATTGCAGCTTACAAGGAAGCACTTGTGGGTGCAAAGACTGTTGTATGGAATGGACCAATGGGCGTATTTGAGTTTGAGAACTTTGCACAGGGTACATTGGAAATTTGCAAGGCTGTTGCTGAGCTTAGCGATGCAACAACAGTTATTGGCGGTGGAGATTCTGTCAATGCTGTAAAGCGTCTTGGATTTGCTGATAAGATGACACACATTTCAACTGGTGGTGGTGCGAGCCTTGAGTTCTTAGAGGGCAAGGAGCTTCCAGGTGTAGCTGCAGCAGATAATAGATAATCAATAGAGGTTAATGAACAAAGGAGATAGATCGATCATGTCTAGAAGAAAGATTATTGCAGGAAACTGGAAGATGAATAAGACACCTTCAGAGGCTGTTGCACTTGTGGAGGAGTTAAAGCCACTTGTACAAAATCCAGATGTTGATGTTGTATTTTGTGTTCCAGCGATTGACTTGATTCCAGTAATTGAGGCAACAAAGGGGAGCAATATTGCAGTTGGTGCTGAGAATATGTACTTTGAGGATGCTGGTGCATATACAGGTGAGATTTCACCAAAGATGCTCACCGATGTTGGTGTAAAGTATGTCATCATTGGTCACTCTGAGAGAAGAGAATACTTTGCAGAGACAGATGAGACAGTAAATAAGAAGGTGTTAAAGGCCTTTGAAGTGGGCATTACACCAATTGTCTGCTGTGGTGAAACATTGGCTCAGAGAGAGCAGGGAATCACAATTGACTGGATTCGCCAGCAGATTAAGATTGCCTTCCAGAATGTAACCGCTGATCAGGCAAAGACAGCAGTTATTGCCTATGAGCCAATTTGGGCTATTGGAACAGGTAAGACAGCGACAACAGCACAGGCACAGGAAGTATGTGCGGCCATCCGTGCTTGCATTGGTGAGGTCTATGATGAGGCAACAGCACAGGCTATTCGCATCCAATATGGCGGATCAGTTGGTGCAGCAAATGCAGCAGAGCTCTTTGCACAGGCGGACATCGACGGAGGTCTCGTTGGTGGTGCAAGCTTAAAGCCAGATTTTGGTAAGATTGTCAACTACTAGAATTGAGTGATGTTTAAATAAATAGATGAGGGAAGTTTTCAAGGATGAGCTTGGAAACTTCCTTTTATTGTATTTTAAAGAGAAAGAGGCTATGAATTTTCCATAGCCTCTTATCATTTATAGCATTATTGTATGGTTACAATTTCATTGTGGTGCACATGGGTAAACATGGTGTTCTTTCGCAATTCATCTGCAATGGCCTCGAGTTCTTGAGCGGTCTTTACATCAGAAAATTCAACCGTATAAGTGTTGATGGAAAGAATATGCGTTACTACTTTTCCATTATATGGAGCAAGTAGTTTGCTGACTTGTTCCTCACTCACATCAGCATTGGCATCGAGGAGCAGTTGATTGACAATAAATTTTGCTCCTGTTTTTGCATCTGTGGCGATTTTATTTGTAAGTGTGGACTTTGTATCTGCGGGTGCTACTTGTTGTACACTTGGCAAATGACTGCTGTAGCCAATATCGGTTCTTTGTTGTAGGTTTCCATTAATGATCCAGCGTCCCTGAGCATCAACAAAATGTCCATCTGGAGTTTTTTTCTTGGTGTCAGTGTGAAGTTTTCCACTGGCATCGAAGTAGTAGCAATAGCCATCAATCCACTGCCAGCCAATGAGTTTCTTTCCAAAGCTACCATCATGCTTGGTGCTAAGGAAATAGCGTGCGTTGTTTAAATCTAGCCAACCATAGTCCATCTGTCCTGTGGACTCATTGAAGTGAAAGTCATCATGCCAGCCCTTGGCTAAGCTGCCATCAGGAAGCTGAAAAGTCCAAGTTGTGGCATTGATACTCTTCCAAATGCCCTTAGAAGATGTCGATTGTGCTGTAGTTGTTGCTGTTGTAGTAGTAGTCGTGTTTTTTGTCGTTGCTTTTGCCTTTCCTTTTTGACTTGGGGCAATGGGGGCAACAGCAGAAGTTTCTTTGAGAGCAGGTCCCTTAAAAGAAACAATATTGCCCGGTCGCTTTGTTGCGGCGAGGACAACACCTGAAGTTGTCACAGAGATTGCCATGACAAGAGTAATGGATAATAATTTTTTACATTGCATTTTTATTCCCCCAATCTAACATATCTATACCATCTCAATTTCCAAATATCTCTCATCACAAGTATAACACAATCTTAATAAAAAAGTCTATTGACAAAATAAAAGAATAGTGATTTAATAAAAAAAAGTTATAATACTAATGAAACCGTTGAAGTGGAGATAAAAACATTTGTGCGCTCACAGAGAGTCTGGGTAGCTGAGAACCAGATAGAAATGCAGTTTGTTAAATGGACCACGGAGGGCATGGTCAAAGGCATTGCTGAGTATTCCATGACGCAGATGCATGCGTAAGTTGCAGAGGATATGTTGGTATCCGATAAGGGCGTATATGAAAATATACGAAGCAAGGTGGCACCGCGAGGAAATGTTGACTCGTCCTTGATAGTTTTTGACTATCGGGACGAGTTTTTTTATTGGAGGAAGAAGATGAATTATAATATTAGCTTAGAAAGAGCAAGGGAAATTGCAAGACAAGAAAAGTATAAAAAGATTCCACTGGCAACAGAAATTTTATCGGATGTTCAAACACCAATTTCTCTACTCAAGATTTTAAAGAATGTGAGCAAGCACTGTTATTTGTTGGAGTCAGCCGAGCAGGACGAACGCTGGGGAAGGTATAGCTTTTTGGGATATGACCCAAAGTTAGAAATTAGTGCGACAAAGGATAAATTGCGAATCGTCACGGACACCATAAGGGAATTTACTTGTAAGGATCCAGCTGTTGAAATTCGAAAAATTATAGAGGAAAATCAAAGTCCAAAATTTGACCATCTTCCGCCATTTACAGGTGGTCTGGTAGGCTATTTTTCCTATGATTTTATTCAATATAGTGAGCCAAACTTAAAACTTGATGCCAAGGATGCAGAAGGGTTTAAGGATGTGGATTTGATGTTGTTTGATAAGGTGATTGCCTATGATAACTACAGGCAAAAGATTGTGCTGATTGTCAACATTTCTACAAAAGATATTGATACAAGTTATATTGCTGGACAAAAAGAATTACAAAAAATGATAACATTAATTCAGACAGGAAACCAGAAGAAAGAAAAGTCTGGAAAGATCACTTCAGATTTTCAGTATTTGTTTGACAAAGAACAATATTGCCATATGGTGGAGAAGGCAAAGCACTATATTCATGAGGGAGATATTTTCCAGGTGGTCTTATCTAATCGAATGACAGCCGACTTTGAGGGAAGCTTACTTGGAACCTATCGTGCACTTCGCACCTTAAATCCATCACCCTATATGTTTTATTTTTCAAGTGATGACATCGAGATTGCGGGAGCATCTCCAGAAACTCTAGTAAAACTTGAGGATGGCGTCTTGCAGACTTTTCCACTAGCTGGAACAAGACCGAGGGGAAAAGATGCCGAGGAAGATGCAAGATTAAAACAAGAACTTCTCGCTGATGAAAAGGAGAGGGCAGAACACAATATGCTCGTTGACCTTGGAAGAAATGATATTGGAAAGTTGAGTAAATTTGGCACAGTAGAAGTGGAAAAGTATATGTGCATCGAGAAGTTTTCTCATGTAATGCACATCGGATCCACGGTGAGGGGAGAAATTCGAGAGGATAAGGATGCATGTGATGCGGTTGCCTCTGTTTTGCCAGCGGGAACACTTTCGGGGGCACCAAAGTTTAGAGCCTGTGAAATTATCAATGAGCTTGAAGATGATAAGAGAGGAATTTATGGTGGTGCCATTGGATATATTGATTTTACAGGGAATTTGGATACCTGTATTGCCATTCGCATTGCCTACAAGAAAAATGGCAAGGTGATGGTTCGCTCAGGAGCAGGAATTGTAGCGGATTCTGATCCAAATAAGGAATATCAAGAATGCATCAATAAGGCAAAGGCTGTAGTGAGAGCCTTAGAAATTGCAGCAGAGGAGGAGTACTAGAGTGATTTTACTAATTGATAATTATGACAGTTTTTCGTATAATTTATACCAATTGATTGGAAAGATCAATCCAGATATCCGTGTGATTCGAAATGATGAATACTGTGTATCTGAAATTGAGAGGATGAAGCCAGAGTATATTATTATTTCGCCAGGACCAAAGGCACCAGCACAAGCAGGAGTTTCGATGGAGGTCATTGAAAAATTGGGAAAACAAATTCCAATTCTTGGCATTTGCCTTGGGCATCAGGCAATCTGCCAAGTCTTTGGGGCAACGGTTTCCTATGCCAAGGAATTAATGCATGGAAAACAATCTATGGCAAAAGTTGATCACAACAGTAAGTTATTTGTAGGACTACCTGATGAAATTGCAGTGGCAAGATATCACTCTCTGGCAGCACTTCCTGAGACGATGCCGAAGTGCTTAAAAGTGACAGCAAAGACCGAAGATGGAGAGATTATGGCTGTGGAGCATGAGAAGTACCCAATTTATGGAATGCAATTTCATCCAGAGTCAATTTTGACACCAGAAGGCGAAAATATTTTAAAGAATTTCTTTACAAATGTGAGATAGGAGGCGGTATTGATGATCGGTGAGGCGATTAAAAAATTAGTACAGAGACAGAATTTAAGCTATGATGAGGCAGTGGCCTGCATGGATGAAATTATGTCAGGAAATACAGACCCCATTCAGACTTCGGCATTTTTGACGGCCTTATCTATGAAGGGAGAGACGATTGAAGAGATTACGGCCTGTGCGGTGGGAATGCGGGCTCATTGCAAGAAGTTGGAAAATGCCATGGATGTTCTAGAGATTGTGGGAACTGGTGGAGATGGCTCAAATTCATTTAATATTTCGACGACATCGGCTATCGTTGTGGCAGCAGCAGGTGTTCCTATTGCAAAGCATGGCAATCGCTCAGCTTCTTCAAAGTCAGGAGCAGCCGATTGTTTGGAGGCTTTGGGGGTAAATATTGTATTGGAGCCAGAAAAGGCGAAGGAACTATTGGAAAAAATCAATATTTGCTTTTTATTTGCACAAAATTATCATCAGTCAATGAAGTATGTGGCCCCAGTGAGAAAAATCTTGGGGATTAAAACAGTGTTTAATCTTTTGGGACCACTTACAAATCCAGCGGGGGCCAATATGCAACTTTTGGGTGTCTATGATGAATCACTGGTAAGACCAATGGCGGAAGTTTTGATGAAGCTTGGTGTCAAGAGAGGAATGGTTGTCTATGGTCAGGAGAGGCTGGATGAAATTTCTGTAACTGCACCGACAACAATTTGTGATTTTACTGATGGAACGATCAAGGAATATGTGATTGAGCCAGAGAATTTTGGCATAGAGCGTTGCAAAAAGGAAGATATTTTGGGTGGAGAAGCAGCAGAAAATGCAAAAATTACCTTAGAGATTTTAAATGGTGAACTTGGAGCAAAGAGAAATGCTGTGTTAATGAATGCAGGAGCAGGACTCTATGTTGCAGGAAAGGTAAAGAGCATTGCTGATGGAATTGCACTGGCAGCCGAGACCATTGATAGCAAAAAGGCAAAGAAAAAATTGGAAGAGTTTATTGCTCTTTCCAATGCATAGGTGGATAAAATGATATTAGATGAATTGTCAAATTATGCGAGAGAGAGGGTAGCTCTTGCAAAGGAGAAGGAGTGCTTAGAAAGCATAAAAAAGCGGGCAATGGAGACAAAAAAGGGAGAACATCGCTTTTTTGCTGCCTTAGAAAAAGAAAATTTGCGTTTCATATGTGAAGTCAAGAAGGCATCACCATCTAAGGGGATTATCTCTGAAGATTTTCCTTATTTAGAGATTGCTAAAGCTTATGAAAAGGCGGGAGCAGATGCCATTTCTGTTCTCACAGAACCAAAGTGGTTTCTTGGAAGTGATGAAATTTTTAAAGAAATCAGAAAAAATGTGTCAACTCCAATGATTCGAAAAGATTTTACAGTAGATGAGTATCAAATCTATGAAGCAAAGCTAATGGGAGCAGATGCAGTGCTTCTCATTTGTGCGATATTGGATACAAAGACAATCAAGGACTATATTCAAATTTGTGATGAATTGGGATTAGATGCTTTGGTAGAGACACATAATGAAGAGGAAATTGCATCGGCACTAGAAGCAGGGGCAAGAATAATTGGTGTCAATAATCGAAATTTAAAGGATTTTAGTGTTGATTTTTCCAATGCCAGCCGATTGAGAGAAAAGATTCCAAGTGATATACTCTTTGTCTGTGAAAGTGGTGTAAAGGATGGAAAAGATATCGAAGTGATTGCCAAGATGGGAGCAGATGCTGCATTGATTGGAGAGACCTTGATGCGAGCAGAGGATAAGAAAACTTTGTTGCAGCAATTTTTTGAGGCGGCTGGACGATGACAAAGATCAAGATTTGTGGATTATCACGGAGAGAAGACATTGAATCTGTCAATATGGTGAGTCCAGATTATATTGGCTTTATTATGGGCTTTCCAAAGAGTCATCGAAATATTACCATCGAGAGAGCAAAGACCTTGAGGGCTGGATTAAAAGAGGAAATTCAGGTTGTGGGTGTATTTGTTGATGCAGAGATTTCTATGATTGTCGATGCCTGTGCCCAAAAGGTGATTGATATTATTCAACTCCATGGCAGGGAAGATATTCGCTATATTGAACGATTAAAGGCCGTGCTTGCATCGGTGGAAGTTCAGGCAAAGATCATCAAGGCCATTCAGGTAAAATCAAAGGAAGATTTAACATTGATAAAAGAAGTGCCAGCGGATATGATTTTACTTGATGCAGGGATGGGCGATGGAAAGCTATTTTCACAAGAACAAATGGAGCTTTTAAAGTCAGTAAATCGAGACTATTTTTTAGCGGGTGGATTAAATCCAGAAAATGTCTCTGAGCTACTTGAAAGTTTACATCCCTTTGGGGTGGATGTCTCCAGTGGTGTGGAGACAGAAAAGAAAAAGGACAGAAAAAAAATAAGAAGATTTGTACAAAATGTTCGCGACTATGACGAACACAGATAGGAGGAAAAATGGGAGAGAATGGAAGATTTGGTGTACATGGTGGACAGTACATTCCAGAAATTTTGATGAATGCAGTTGTGGAATTAGAGGAAAATTATAATCGATATAAAAATGATCCAGAATTTAATGCAGAACTCACAGCGTTGTTGAATAATTATGCAGGCCGCCCATCGAGACTCTATTTTGCAAAACATATGACAGAGGATCTTGGCGGTGCAAAGATTTATTTAAAGAGAGAGGATTTAAATCACACAGGAGCACATAAAATTAACAATGTCCTCGGTCAGGCCCTTCTTGCAAAGAAAATGGGAAAGACAAGATTGATTGCAGAGACAGGTGCGGGTCAGCACGGCGTAGCTACGGCGACGGCAGCGGCTTTGATGGGGATGGAATGCGAAATCTTTATGGGAAAGGAAGATACTGATCGACAGGCACTCAATGTGTATCGAATGAGATTACTTGGAGCAAAGGTCAATGCAGTTACTGATGGAACAGCAACATTAAAGGATGCCGTGTCCGCCTGCATGAGAGAGTGGACGAATCGTGTGGAGGATACCCATTATGTTCTTGGATCAGTTATGGGACCACATCCATTTCCAGTGATTGTTCGAGATTTTCAGGCTATTATTTCAAAGGAGATTAAGGAGCAAATCTTAGAGGCTGAGCATCGACTTCCTGATGTTGTGCTCGCCTGTGTGGGCGGAGGATCCAATGCCATTGGAACATTTTATCATTTTATTGAGGACAAGGATGTCAAATTAATTGGCTGTGAGGCAGCAGGAAGAGGAATTGATACCTTTGAAACTGCAGCTACCATCAATACAGGTCGGCTGGGCATTTTTCATGGAATGAAGTCCTATTTTTGTCAGGACGACAATGGTGGAATTGCACCAGTGTATTCAATTTCTGCAGGATTAGATTATCCTGGTATTGGACCAGAGCATGCTTACTTGCATGATATTGACAGAGCACAATATGTGGGTGTTACAGATGATGAGGCTGTGGAGGCATTTGAATATCTTTCACGCATCGAAGGTATTATTCCAGCGATTGAGAGTGCTCATGCAGTGGCTCATGCGATGAAGATTGCACCAAAGATGGACAAGGATCAGATTATGGTCATTACCATTTCAGGGCGAGGAGATAAAGACTGTGCAGCGATTGCAAGATATAGAGGGGAGAATATCAATGAGTAAGATTGCAAAAGTATTTGAAAATGGCAAGGCATTTATTCCATTTATTACTTGTGGGGATCCAGATTTGGAGACAACAGAGCAGATTGTGTATGCGATGGAAAGAGCAGGGGCAGATATGATTGAGCTTGGAATTCCATTTTCTGATCCAACAGCAGAAGGACCTGTCATTATGCAGGCGGATCTGCGGGCACTTTCTACAGGAGCAACGACAAATAAGGTTTTTGAAATGGTGGAAAGAATTCGAAAGAACACACAAATACCAATTTGTTTCATGACCTATGCCAATGTGGTCTATTCCCATGGCATTGAAAAGTTTGTAAAGGAAGCAGCAGCTCTTGGCATTGATGGACTGATTTTGCCTGATGTTTCCTTTGAAGAAAGTCATGAGTTTTCTGATTATTGTGATCAATATGGCATTGACTACATCAGCTTTGTGGCACCAACATCAGGGGAAAGAATTGATCACATTGTAGAGAATGCAAAAGGATTTATTTATTGTGTTTCTTCTATGGGGGTGACAGGAACAAGAGCACAGATTACGACAGATATCAAACACTTGGTGGAGAGCATTAAGAAAGTGAAGGATATTCCTGTAGCCATTGGTTTTGGTATTTCCAATCCAGAACAAGCTAGTCAGATGGCCGCAGTCTCTGATGGTGTTATCGTGGGGTCAGCCATTGTAAAAATTTGTGCAGAGTATGGCAAGGAAAGTGTAGGAAAGATTGAAGACTTTGTTAGAAGTATGAAGAATGTAATTTCAAAGGGATAAGTATGGAAAATAAAAAGCAAATATTATTGGTCAATGACCTTGCTGGCTATGGAAAGGTTGCACTTTCTGCGATGATGCCTATATTTTCTCATATGGGTTTTGAAATCTTTACGCTTCCCACAGCCTTAGTGAGCAATACTTTAGATTATGGAAAATTTGAAATTCTTGACACAAAAGATTATATTGCGAAAACGATTCAAATTTGGAGAGAGCTTCAATTTTCCTTTCAATCTATTTCCATTGGATTTATTGCCTCAGATGAAGAGGCAGAAATTTTAGCGAATTTTTGTTCCGAACAAAAGAAGAAAAACACCTTTATTTTCGTTGATCCTATTATGGGAGATGATGGTCATCTATATAATGGGATTTCTGAGGAAGCAGTGAAAAATCGAAAAAGATTACTGACCTATGCCGATTTAGTAAAGCCAAATTATACCGAGGCTTGCCTTTTGACAGGAATGGAATACAAAAAAGAGGGTGTCAAAGAGAAGGAATGGAATGAGCTATTAAAGAAGGTTCAGGGAGAAAGGAATACTTCTGTTGTCATTACTTCTGTGCCAGTGGAAGGAAAGAAGTGTTGTATTGGTTTTGACAGAGAAAATGGAGAAAAGTTTTGTCTAGAGTATGACGAGCTGGATGTTCGTTTTCCAGGAACAGGAGATATTTTTTCTGCAATTTTGCTTGGTGGAATTTTGCAGGGGCAATCGCTTTGTCATGCAACAGCACAGGCAATGAAAATTGTCAAAGAGATGATAGAAAAGAATATTGAAAATATTGATAAGTATCGAGGAATTCCAGTAGAGCAATATCTCGATTTAATATAGTAATGGCAGTATGCACACATTTACTGACTTCCTCATCTCTTTGTGCACCAAATCGTTGGGAAATAATGACAGAGAAACCGGAGGAAATTCCAACAAAAAGGTTAATTAAGGTTCCTGTTGTACCTCCGACAGCAGCAAGTGCCTCCTTACTGACATAGCGTCCAACAACCATAGCATCTGCTGTGTTATAGAGTTGTTGGAAAAAGGACAAACAAAATGGGAAAGAAAAAGAAGAGTAATTGTCTGCCGATTGGGCCTTCAGTGATAGAATTGTTTTTTGTTTCCATTTATCTACCCCTTTCAAAAATTATTTTCTGTTATTATAACACAAATAATTAGACAATGGGTATTGACAATGCAAATCAATGGTATTAGTCTTAAGTTAGATTAGACTAACTAACAGTGGGATTAGTAGGCAAAATGATGGATTGAAGAGAGACTGTCTCATTGGGAGGCAGTCTTTATTTGATGTAACTTTTGTAGGCAAAGAAAGGAGTTCATATATGGGAGATGGAAAAAAGACAACCTCTATGGCGTGGCTTCTTGGGCAGATTGGAGGGCATAAGAGAGAGTATGTTTGGAGTGTGATTTTGGAAATTGTTGGTGTAGGGTTTTCAATTGTTCCTTATTTTTTCGCAATTAAGGTGATAAATGGATTTATGAGGGGAGAGAAAAATATAGGTTTTTATTTGCGATATTCTATTTTTATGGCGATATTTTGGTCAGGTCGGGTATTGTTTCATACGTTATCTACATCGACAAGTCACAGAGCAACCTTTGCTGTATTAGGTGAGATGAGAAAAAGATGTATTGAAAAGTTAGCACATATGCCACTCGGAGTGGTGTTAGATAGAGGCACAGGATCATTAAAAAATATCTTGATTGAGAGATATGAAATTAGAAAATGGATATGACACGATGGCAGGCTCCAGTCATCTTTCTGGTGGAGAAAAACAGCGTATTTGTATTGCTAGGGCAATGTTAAAGGCAGCTCCTATCGTTATTTTAGATGAAGCCACTGCCTATACTGACCAAGAAAATGAAGCAATAATTCAACGAGGAGTATCTAAGTTAACAGAAAAAAAGGCATTGATTGTCATTACACATCGTCTATCTACTATAGTGGACACAGACAAAATTTATGTTATTAGAAAGGGAGAGATTGAGGAAAGCGGCACACACAGTGAACTGTTAAAGCATCATGGTCTGTATGAAAGTATGTGGAAGGCCCATATGGAGGTGAAAGATAATGCTTGAAACAATTGGAAATTTTATTCAATTTTGCAATGAAGAAAATCAAAAAAAGCTCAAAAATTCTATTTTTTTGGGTATAGTTAAGGCCATGTTTGATGCACTTAAAATACCTGCAATTGCCTGTATGATTCGAGCATTGATAAGAGGTAAGGTGGAGACACAGGATAGTTTACTTAGCTTTGGCATAATGTCATTGTAAACCATTGGTTCTGGACTTGTGCAATCAAAGAGTATGTTATTGCAGACAGAGGCTGGATATGATGGCTGTGCAAAGAAGAGGATTGAGATTGCAGAGTATATGCGATATATGCCAATGGGATATTTTAATACGGCGTTTTCTTGATTTTTGTATCTTATAACAGTATAATCTATATTGTAAATCAGTCCTATCTAGGTTATAAATACATTACAATTAGATACAAATAATCATTCGGTATTCATGTTACATTATCATCTTATCCTGTGTATCAAATACCGTCATAAAGTGATTGACGATACTATCTCTAACCGTCTGAAAGAGATATTTGTAAAGATTGCTCCTGCATACAACATTATGTTGGAAGAATGGAATCATGATATAGATCATGTTCACATTCTATTCAGAGGGCACCCAAATACCGAAATGAGTAAATTTATCAACACTTATAAATCCGCAAGCAGCCGTATCATAAAGAAAGAATTTTCTACAATACGCCAATCTCTTTGGAAAGAGATGTTCTGGTCACAGAGCTTTTGTCTGCTAACCACAGGCAATGCTACTGTAGATATGATCAAACAATACATTCAATCACAGGGTAGTAAAGATGGCAAACAAAGCAATGAAGTACAGAGTACATCCTACCTCAAGGCGATCCTTTTTTTTACTACTTCAATCTCAGCTTTCATTGCCGCAATTTCTGCTCTTAGTCTGATTAACTCTTCGCGTTCTGATTCAGTTAAAGGCTTGGGCTCAATCGTTTTCTTTTTCATATCAGGGTTCTTGCTCTTGCGACCTTTCTTTTTATTTACAAGACCATTGTAACCTAATTCTTTGTATTTGCGAACCCATGTATATAGCATTCCATCGCTGATACCCGCAGAAATAGCAACTGAATTGTTAGATTGTCCTGCTAATACTTTAGCAACTAATTCATATTTCGCTTCAGGGGTCCACACTTTGTTATTACCTAAGTGCTTTAAAGCGTCTGGTCCATTTTGTTCTCCGATACGAACCCAGTATCAAATCATTTTACGAAATCTTGTTGTTTTTATCCCTTCTGGTGTTTCAGGCCAGATTCCTTGTCGATATAGCTCGATACACTCTAACTTATACTCATGACTGTAACGCATGAAAAATACCCTCCTTACTGGGTGTCCAGTAAAGAGGGTACATATCATCATGCGAAAGGTCCTATTTTTGTGGTAAAATTAACTTGCAATGAAAACTTTACACAGTACTTATTGTAATTCAAAACAAGGATATTTACCACTGTTTCTTTCAGATTGTTTGGATCTGCAGGATCCTGTTTTAACATTTGACAGATTGATGGGAGGAATCGATTTAAACAAGTATCTGACGGATATTCCGGAGTACACAACCGGACGACGCAGATATCATCCGGTCAACATGTTAAAAACAGTACTTTTCGGATTTATGACTAGCGGTTACTGCTCTCTGAGAAAACTGGAAGACAACTGCAAAGTTAATATCAGGTTCATGTATCTCATGGATCACCGGACTCCATCATACAGAACCTTTGGATATTTCATCAATAAAATACTTAAAGATAAGATTGAAAATATTTTTAACGATATCAATCATGCTATCTTTAACGAGGAGCATGTAGATCTGCAACATCTCTACATTGACGGCTCCAAGTTTGAAGCAAACGCAAACAAGTATACCTGGGTATGGAAGAAGACTACCGAAAAGTTTCGTTACAAGCTTTACGAAAAAATCACTGCGGAGATTGAGGAAATTAATACAGAAATTGCATGGAGTGGGGTGCAGATCACAACAAACACAGAGTATGTACCGGATTATCTGAATGAAATCGTTGAGCAGCTGGTACTTTTATGGGAACTGGATACCAGTACATTTGTTTACGGAAGCGGAAAGCGAAAATCCAAAGAACAGCGTCATTATGAACACTTGACTACTTTCTGTCAGAAACTTCAAGAATACATACAAAAAATTGAAATCTGTGGTCCTGACAGAAACAGTTACTCTAAAACAGATACCTCCGCTACCTTTATGCGTATCAAAAAGGATTACATGGGCAATGATCAGCTTCTGCTGGCATATAATGTACAGATTGGTGTAGCGGATGAATATATTGCAGTTGTTGACGTGAACCATTATCGTTCGGATATGGATTGCTTTGTTCCTTTGATGGAGCACTTCAAACAAACTTATGGATTCTATCCCAAATATCCTGTGGCAGATGCCGGATATGGCTCATACAACAATTATATTTTCTGTGAACAGAACGGAATTGAAAAGTATATGAAATTTCCAATGTTTAAAAAGGAAACTAAGGATCGGAAATATCATGAAGATCCATTTCGTGCAGTTAATTTCAGAATTGATGAGCAAGGAGTCATGAGATGTCCTAACGATAAAGCATTCCGTTTTTTATGCAGGAAAAATGTGAGGGGAAATCAGTACGGGCGCAAGGAAGAACTGTATGAATGCGAAGACTGTAGCGGATGTCCATATGTAAAGAAATGTAAGAAGACAGATAAGAATCGAACCGTTCGGATCAATAAGGAACTAACTTCCATGCACCGGGAAGTAATCGAAAACCTGGAAAGTATCCACGGTGCGTTATTACGAATGAACTGTTCGACACAAGCAGAAGGCACTTTCGGAATTATGAAAAACGACCGT
Organism: Lachnospiraceae bacterium oral taxon 096; assembly: GCA_018141845.1. Classification (NCBI taxonomy): domain Bacteria; kingdom Bacillati; phylum Bacillota; class Clostridia; order Lachnospirales; family Lachnospiraceae; species Lachnospiraceae bacterium oral taxon 096. The sequence goes on from CP073340.1 coordinate 1,189,171, forward strand.
TGGTACAAGAGAATTGTCCGAAAAGGTATTCATTCAGTCAAACTGGAAGTTTTACTCGTGGCGATAGGCCATAATTTATATAAATATCAGAAAAAAAAGATGAGAAACAGAACTGCCGCATAGATTCAAAAAAGAATTTCTATGGGGTAGGGGGGAGTGCGCTTTTTTTGCGTATGATTTCAGTCATTTATACACAATAATTGCAAAAAGGGGATGCGAAAAAACTCAATAGAGTTTTTTCACATCCCCAAATTTATTATCTGCTCTGTGTCCAAACACCGCTTCCGTCTACATAGTAACGGTTGTTGTCAACCCACTGGCTTGTAAGCATCTTACCGAGATTGCTTCCGTCTTCTTTGCTGAGCCAGTACCACTTGCCTGAATAAGGGCTCTTTAACCAACCGGTCATCATATAACCTCTGTTGTCGAAGTAGTACCAGTTACCGTTAATCTGCTGCCAGTTGTTTATAGTATAGCTTCTGTCGGCATTTATATACCACCAGCCTACATTGTCCTTTAACCAAGCACCTGTGCTGTTTGAGCTTGCACCGTTAGGACCTGCGTTACCGCCGTTATTGTTGTTACTCTGTCCGCCGAGATTTGATAAGATATCGTCATCTACATCAAATTCATCAGACTCTGTCCAGTTACCCTTAGTACCGTTGCTTGCAACTGCACGAATCTTTACAGTGTAGCTTCCCTTGCCGTTCTCACGGATCTTGCTGCGGAAATCATAGCTTGTTCCTGATGTTGTTACATTATCTTTGATTGAATTGTTACGGTACAGCTTTACTTCGTACTTGCTTGCATAGTCGGCCTTGTCCCAAGATATGATAGGGCTGTCATCGTCACCCCAGTTGATATCGCTTACTTCAAGTGCGCCGTTGTCACCTGCGCTTGTCTTTGGAAGTGTAACTGTTACAGACATGCTTGTTCCGCTTGCAGAAATCTTTGATATTGTAGCGCCCTTGCCTGTTTTATCGTTAAGACTGATATTGCCGTTTGGTGTACCCTTGAAAGTATAGTCCCTTAGACTTAATTTTATCTTACTTAATTGTAACTAAAATTGAATATCTTCAGAAAATGCAGAATAAATTTTGAAGATTTACAGAATATTACTTACAGTAGGAACTTTTATCATAATTATTACAAGTATTAAATATATAAGAGATTATACTTTATTTTATAAAAAATATATCGGTACTTGATTTACTTCTAAAAATGAGGTATAAATATAAAAGTAGTTAGGCAATCCTAATTATAAAAATAAAATAACCTAATTCATTAGGAGGGTATAATATGTTTAAAAGGAATTTGAGTATACTTATTGCAGCCGCAGGAATGGCTTTATCACTTTGTGCATGTGCAGGAGGGAAAACTTCAGATACTCAGACTACTGCACAAAATACAGAGTCAAAGTCAATGGAGGAAACATCAAAAGCAGGTAGTGATACCATGAATAAGAAGAATGTGGTTGTTACAACTTCATTTTTACAGGATATGGTAGAACAACTTGCAGGTGATACCGTTAATGTAGAGCTTATAATACCTGCCGGAGAGGATCCGCATTTATATGTTGCAAAGCCTGAGGACTATACAAAACTTAGTTCTTCAGAACTTACACTTTATCATGGACTTCATTTTGAAGGTAAAATGGTGGAGGCACTTGAAGCTAAAGGCGAGGCTGTGAGCAGAAATTTTCCGAAAGATCGCATAGGGACAATGGATGAAGACGGACAAGTTATTACAGATCCACATTTCTGGTTTGATATAGGACTTTATAAGATGGCTGTAGAAGCTGCAGGCGAATCACTTGAAAATTTGAATCCTGAATATAAGGATAAGTATGAAGAGAATAAGACAAAGTATTTGGAGGAACTTACAAAGCTTGATGAGTATGTAAAGGAGAATATTTCTTCAATACCTAAGGAGAGCAGATATTTGATTACACCTCATGATGCATTTAATTATTTCTCAAGAGCATATGATATAGAAGTAAAAGCACCTCAAGGTGTAAGCACCGAATCGGAGGTGGCAAATCAGGATATACAAGAAACAATAGATTTTATAGTGGAACATAAAATAAAAGCTATATTTGCAGAATCTACAACAGATCCTGCACGTATGGAAAAGTTAAGAGAAGGTGCAGCTGCAAAGGGAGCGGATGTAAAAATCGTAAGCGGTGAAGGAAATGAGTTGTTCTCAGACTCTTTGGCGCCAAAGGGTGAAGACGGAGATACATATATTGATATGTACAAGCATAATGTAAAACTTATTACCGATAATTTAAAATAGTACCTTTGAGGTTTGATATGGAAAAAGTATTGATACATTTGGAAGACTTTACAATGGCATATACGGATATTCCTGTAATATGGGATATGGATCTTGATATTTATGAGGGTAGTATTACTGCAATAATAGGGCCAAACGGCGCCGGTAAATCCACCTTGATGAAGGGAATACTTGGGCTTATGAAGCCTATTTCAGGTAAAGTAAGTATTATGGGTAAGTCTTACAAGGAGGTATATAAGCAGATTGCTTATATACCTCAGACCACCACGGTAAACTGGAATTTTCCCACTACAGTAATTGATGTGGTGACAATGGGAAGATATGCGGGACTTGGCTTATTTAAAAGAGTAAATGCTTCTGAAAAAGAAAAAGCTTTGGAAGCATTGAAAAAAATGAAAATGGAAGATTTTGCATCCAGACAGATTTCAGAACTTTCAGGGGGACAAAAACAAAGGGTATTCATAGCAAGGGCAATTGCTCAGAACGCTCTTATTTACTTTATGGATGAACCGCTTGCAGGAGTTGATAAGAAAACAGAGAATATAATTATAGAAACAATGAGGGAGTTTAAAAAAGAGGGGAAGACCATTATAGCGGTACACCATGATTTAAACACCCTATGCGAATATTTCGATCATGTAATTATGGTTAATAAGCAGCTTATAGCAAGCGGAAGGACCGAGGAAACCTTTGTAAAAGAGAATATAGATGCGACATATGGGGAGTAGGCTATGAATATAAGTATTATTACACAGTATTCGTTTATTGTGGTTGCGATAGGAACAATGCTGCTTGCCATGGCAACAGGTATAGTCGGAACGATAAGTATTTTAAAGGGGCAAAGTCTGATAGGTGATGCTGTAGGTCATGCATCACTTCCCGGAATAATTCTGGCATTTATGATATCCGGAAGAAAAAGTTCTCTTATTTTAATATTCGGTGCAATAGTGGCAGGTATAGTCGCTTTTATACTGATACAGATTATTGCGGAAGGCTCAAAGATAGAAGCGGACACCGCAATGGCTGTCATTTTATCTGCCATGTTCGGTATGGGTATGGTATTAAAAAGTTATATACAGGGTAATCCGAAATATCAGGGAGCTTCACAGTCGGGACTTGCCAGTTATATATTCGGTCAGGCGGCATATATACTAAGGGAGGATGTTTATATAATACTCGCTGTATCTGTCATATCTCTTGCCTTATTTATAGTCTTTTACAAAGAGATAAAGGTATATGTCTTTGATATGGTTTATGCATATACAATAGGGATAAATTCAAGGCTTACCTCTCTTCTTATAATGATAATAACCATGATTTTGATTGCGGCAGGTCTAAAGGCGGTGGGTGCCATTCTTATAAGCAGTATGCTTATAACACCTGCGGTTACAGGTTTGCAATGGAGTAAAAGTTATGAGAAAGTCTTAGTGATTGCGGCGGTAACAGGAGCCGTATCTGCCTTTTTGGGTACTTTTATAAGCAGTGCGGTGAAGGGATTTTCCACAGGACCAAGCATTATACTTATTATGTCTGTCATTGCTCTCTTTTCTGTATTGTTTGCACCGAGAGGTATTGTGAGAATGCTTTTAAATATTAGGAAGATGAGGGTAGGGAAATGATTGAATCTTTGTATATTCTTATAATAACCTCACTTGCCTGTGCTGTTTTGGGAGTGTTTTTAGTGTTAAGAAGACTTTCAATGGTTTCTGATGCAATCTCACATTCCGTACTCCTTGGAATAGTTATAGGATATTTTGTTACTAAAGATATAGGGAGTGTTTTATTAATAATAGGAGCAAGTCTTTTCGGTGTTTTAACGACTGTTTGTATAGAGTTACTGATAAAAAGTAAAAGAGTGACGGAAGATGCTTCTGTAGGTATAATTTTTCCGCTGTTTTTTTCGATAGCCGTTATACTTATTACAAGATATGCAAGAAATGTACATCTGGATACTGAGGTGGTTTTGATTGGAGAAATTATACTGGCTCCACTTCATAGAATAAATTTCCTTGGATTAAGCCTTCCAAAGGCTTTGATACAGATGAGTTTTGTACTTTTGATAAATATTGTATTTATAGCGGTTTTTTTTAGAAAACTGAAAATAAGTTCATTTGATCCTGTATATGCCGGAGTGGCCGGTATTGCAGGTGCAGGTCTTTATTATGTTTTTATGGCTTTGGTTTCATTTACTGCAGTTTCTGCGTTTGAGTCGGTAGGTGCGATACTTACAATATCCTTTTTTATTTCACCGGCTGCAAGTGCATATCTGATTTCAAAGGACCTTAAAATAACAATATTTTTGGCAGCTGTATATGCAGTAGTTAATTCTTGCATTGGTTATTTTCTTGCTGTAAAATTTAATGTATCCATGTCGGGAATGTGTGCTTTGGTTTCAGGATTAACATTTATGATAACCATTGCAGTATATCCAGGTGGAATCATTACTAAGATTATAAGATACATCAAAAACAAAAATCGTTTCAGTAGGGAACTTTTGATTTTACACATAGATAATCATACAGGAAAGAAAAATGCTCTTGGTGAATTGGGATACAGTACAATCAGAGAGCATATTGCCTGGTCTGACAGTAAGCTCAAATATGTTTTGGACAAGCTGATAAAAAAGGGATATGTTTATCGTGCAAAAGAAAGAGGTGTATATTCCCTGACTGAAACGGGTAAAAAATTAAGTGATGATATAAGAAAACATTACGGACTCAGAGTAAGGGAAAATGATATGGCTAAGATAGACACCGGTAGAGATGATTATATTTCAGCAATTTATGAGCTTATTGAAAAAAAGGAAATTGCAACAAATAAAAAGATCTCGGAGATTTTGGGAGTAAAGGCTGCATCTGTAAGTGAGATGTTAAAAAAACTGGTAGAAGAGGGTGAAGTATATACTGAGAACAAGTCGATTCTTTTGACGGAAACAGGTAAAATGAGGGCCAGAGCATTACTGACAAAGCATAGATTGTGGGAATTGTTTCTGGTGGAATATCTGGGTTATTCATGGCAGGATGTCCATGAGGATGCAAAAGCTTTGGAGTATGTCACTTCAAACGGACTAAAGGACAGACTGAATGAATTTCTAAATAAACCTATGCACTGCCCACACGGAAATGAAATATACGAAAATCATCCGGAGACCGATAAATTAAAAAAGCTTTCGGAGGTATCAAAGGGTATTTCCTGCCGACTACATAAAGTTGAAGATGACAGGGATTTGATTGAATATCTGGAAGAAAAAAAGATTGCTTTAGGAGATGAATTTGTGGTAAAGGATATCGATGATTTTGACGATTCGATACTTGTAAGCTCTGCAAGTGAAGATAAGCATATTGCGGGGAAAGCGGCAGTAAGGATGATGGTTGAAATTATTTAATAAAAAGGGGCTGTGAAAAAACTCGATTGAGTTTTTTCACACCCCCTTTTAGGTGTTGATTTTTAGCCATTTTTGTAGTCCACTAAATTTATGCATATAGAAAATAAAGAATAGTGAACTTGTTGTCCAAGAGATTGGATAAGAGGCAATGACCGTTGTGATACTTTGGTGTGTTGGGAAGAAAATGACAAGCCAAAGTATACGAAGCATACATACACCAATTCCTGTGATGACCATAGGAATCCAGCAATCGCCAACGCTGCGAAGTGATCCTGAATAAATCTCAACAAAGACATAGGTAACAAACAAGCTGGCAATATGATGCAAGATATAATTTCCTTGGTGAATAACTTCTTGGTCTTTGGTAAACAGGGAAAAGATATGGCTTCCAAAGAGAAAGAGCAATACACTGATCGAAATGGTCATCACAAAACTAATGAAAAGTGACCAGCGAATACCTTTTTTCACACGATCTGCTTTTCCAGCTCCAAAATTTTGTCCAACGAAGGTTGTGGTGGAAATACCCATAGCCTGAATGGACATCCAAAAGATGGTATCAATTTTTCCATATACTGTCCAAGCTGCAATGGTGTCTGTGCCCAGGGCATTGACATAGGCTTGGATAATAATATTCGAGATGGTATACATCATGGATTGGAGCCCAGCCGCTAGACCGATGTAGACCATTTGTTTTAGAGGCTCGATGTAAATGCGAAGCTTTAGAATATGCAGTTGATAGGAGGTCTTAGTGGTCAAAAGCACAAAAATGACAAGGACGGCACTGACCAATTGAGACACAATAGTGGCAATGGCTGCACCTGCAACTCCAATTTTCAATATGCCGACCAAAAGAATGTCTAATAAAATATTGGTAAATGTCGATGCAATTAAAAAGTAAAGTGGTCGCCTAGAATCACCAATAGCACGCAAAATCGCAGCTCCCATATTGTAAACAAGATTGGCTGTCATTCCCATAAAATAAATTTGCAAATAAATTTTAGCTAGTGGAAAGATATCCTCTGGCACATTCATTAAACTTAGTGCCAATGGGGAGAGAATATAGCCGATGACGGAAAGCAAAAGACCAGTGATAATGGAGAAAGTAATGGCAGTATGCACACATTGACTGACTTCCTCATCTCTTTGTGCACCAAATCGTTGGGAAATAATGACAGAGAAACCGGAGGAAATTCCAACAAAAAATCCAACAAAAAGGTTAATTAAGGTTCCTGTTGTACCTCCGACAGCAGCAAGTGCCTCCTTACTGACATAGCGTCCAACAACCATAGCATCTGCTGTGTTATAGAGTTGTTGGAAAAAGGAGCCAAACAAAATGGGAAAGAAAAAGAAGAGTAATTGTCTGCCGATTGGGCCTTCAGTGATAGAATTGTTTTTTGTTTCCATTTATCTACCCCTTTCAAAAATTATTTTCTGTTATTATAACACAAATAATTAGACAATGGGTATTGACAATGCAAATCAATGGTATTAGTCTTAAGTTAGATTAGACTAACTAACAGTGGGATTAGTAGGCAAAATGATGGATTGAAGAGAGACTGTCTCATTGGGAGGCAGTCTTTATTTGATGTAACTTTTGTAGGCAAAGAAAGACTAACTATTAAAAGTCAAGCCCTAAAATGATATTTTTTAAATAAAGTACAGAAATGTATTTTAGATATATTCGGAATACAGTTAGAGCTCCTTGCACTTTGAAAACTGCATGACAAAAAGAGCATCATGATAGGTGCATGAAAAAGGAGTATTGAATTAGAGTTAATTAAGCTACTTTAATGTATTGCTGATTCGATTTTACAAGATGATAAATAACTCGAACCAGTTTTTTGACGGCATGAGATATTGCAACATTATAATGCTTGCCTTCAGCTCGTTTCTTGGTAAGGTACCTGGCAAATGTCGAATCCCAGTGGCAAACATACTTGGCAGCATTGTACAGAGCATATCGTAAGTATTTGGAACCTCGTTTTTCCATGTGGGAGTATGCTGAGTCAAGCTGCCCTGATTGATATGTTGATGGTGAAAATCCGGAATAAGCCAAGATTTTATCAGGAGAATCAAACCGACTGAAGTCGCCAATCTCGGCAATGATCATAGCGCCCATACGATAGTTGATACCTGGAATACTGAGAATTGGAGAATTAATTTCATCCATGATAATTTTGATTTCATTTTCGATTTCATCAATCTCAGAAGCAAGTTCCAGTATCAACTTGATGGTGTGTTTTAGTTCAAGAGATTTGGCTGGCATATTTGAGCCGATAGAAGCCCTTGCAGCTTCCCTGAAAGTTATGGCGGTATCTTTACCATATCGACCTTTAGATGCATCTGAAAGAAGATTTGTAAGTCTGGTAAGATGTGCACCAGCTACATATTTAGCCCCGGGAAATTCAGAAAGCAATGCATAAATGGATGTCATATGAAGTGTTGGTACAAGTTTTTCTAATTCAGGAAATAAGATACAGACCAGTCTTGAAACGGAAGTTTTTAGTTTGGCACGTTCTTTTACCTTATCAAAACGATAACGAGTTAATGACTTTAATTCTTCGTTGTGGTAAGATGTATCTGAGTAGGACTTCAAGTTCACATCAGACATGAGCATGTAAGCAATCGTGCGGGCATCTACTTTATCCGTTTTCGTGAGTCTAAGGCTTAGACTTTTTCTGTACAGATTTGTATGTAACGGATTGATGACATAGGTGGTCAGACCTTTATCAATGAGATAACCTAAAAGATTGTAATTATAGTGTCCGGTAGCTTCCAGTCCTACTTTTACTTTTGTTATATCTTCCATAACAGATTCTATTCTTTGGTAAAGGTCATTGAAACCATCTTGACTGTTAGAAATGGTAAAAGCTTTAAATAATACTTCTCCATTAGAGTTTGTGATAAAGCAATCATGCTTATCCTTAGCGACATCAATTCCTACATAAATCATAATAATCTCCTTTAAAATGTATTTGATACTGTTTTAGAACCACAGGGACTCCTTGCGATTGTAGCCTCGTTCTAAATAAACCGTCATGCGGTATCTAACTGATTAACAAATGAGCAAAGAGACTGTGGTTGGGGCCTTTCTAAAACCATCAAGTGGTAGGAGTAAATAACCAATCCACAGTATCTTATATATCATAGTCGAACCTACGGAAGAGGTAAAGAAAAGACTATGACTTAATAGTTATAAAGACCTTGGAGAGGGTCTCTAAAAACTACTACTATATAATACGAGGAGTTCATATATGGGCGATGGAAAAAAGACAACCTCTATGGCGTGGCTTCTTGGGCAGATTGGAGGGCATAAGAGAGAGTATGTTTGGAGTGTGATTTTGGCAATTGTTGGTGTAGGGTTTTCAATTGTTCCTTATTTTTTCGCAATTAAGGTGATAAACGGATTTATGAGGGGAGAGAAAAATATAGGTTTTTATTTGCGATATTCTGTTTTTATGGCGATATTTTGGTCAGGTCGGGTATTGTTTCATGCGTTATCTACATCGACAAGTCACAGAGCAACCTTTGCTGTATTAGGTGAGATGAGAAAAAGATGCATTGAAAAGTTAGCACATATGCCACTCGGAGTGGTGTTAGATAGAGGCACAGGATCATTAAAAAATATCTTGATTGAAAGAATTGATAGCATTGAAACAACGCTGGCTCATATTGTACCAGAGGTGACAGCAAATCTTTTGATTCCATTTGCTGTTTTAATTTATATCTTTATCATTGACTGGCGAATGGGATTAGCCAGTCTACTGACAATCCCTATTGGAATGGTTTGTTATAGTTTTATGATTGCAGGGAGTGATAAGTTTTATCAAAAGACAGTAGAAGCGACAAAGGCATTAAATGACACGGCTGTGGAGTATATTCATGGAATTCAAGTTATTAAAGTTTTTGGAAAGACAAAATCTAGTTATGAGCGATTTTCACAGGATGCCTATAATGCCGCACATAGTTTTATTGATTGGATGTATGTTAGCATTTTTCCGATGACATTGATGTTAGTCATTATGCCAGCGACAATGCTTAGTGTACTTCCTATTGGAGGAATCTTGGTTAAATTGGGAAGTTTGAGCTCAGTAAATTTTATCTCTATTATTATTCTTTCTGTAGGTCTCATTACTCCCCTGATTACCGCAGCAAGTTATAGCGATGATATTAGCAAAATGGGCACGATTTTAGAAGAAGTGAGAGATATTTTAGAGGCTGAGGAAATGGAAAGACCATTGCAGAGGGTGGAGATCAAGAGGCGAAATATAGCATTGAAAAATGTTCATTTTCGTTATAAGGACAAGGAGGTATTGCATGGGATATCGATGGATATTCCAGAAGGAAGTTTCATTGCATTGGTCGGACCAAGTGGCAGTGGAAAGAGCACCATTGCTCGCTTAATTGCTTCTCTTTGGGACATCAATGAGGGAAAAATTGAGCTTGGAGGAATGGATATCCGACAAATACCACAAAAAATTTATGCGGATCAGATTGCCTATGTTTCACAGGACAATTATTTATTTAACATGACAGTTCGGGAAAATATACGTCTTGGAAGACAAAGTGCTACAGATGAAGAAGTAGAGGAGGTGGCAAAAAAATCAGGTTGTCATGATTTTATTATAAAATTAGAAAATGGATATGACACGATGGCAGGTTCCAGTCATCTTTCTGGTGGGGAAAAACAGCGTATTTGTATTGCTAGGGCAATGTTAAAGGCAGCTCCTATCGTTATTTTAGATGAAGCCACTGCCTATACTGATCCAGAAAATGAAGCAATAATTCAACGAGCAGTATCTAAGTTAACAGAAAAAAAGACATTGATTGTCATTGCACATCGTCTATCTACGATAGTGGACGCAGACAAAATTTATGTTATTAGAAAGGGAGAGATTGAGGAAAGCGGCACACACAGTGAACTGTTAAAGCATCATGGTCTGTATGAAAGTATGTGGAAGGCCCATATGGAGGTGAAAGATAATGCTTGAAACAATTGGAAAGTTTATTCAATTTTGCAATGAAGAAAATCAAAAAAAGCTAAAAAATTCTATTTTGTTGGGTGTAGTTAAGGCTATGTTTGATGCACTTAAAATACCTGCAATTGCCTGTATGATTCGAGCATTGATAAGAGGTAAGGTAGAGACACAGGATATTTTACTTAGCTTTGGCATAATGTTATTGTCAACCATTGGTTCTGGACTTGTGCAATCAAAGAGTATGTTATTGCAGACAGAGGCTGGGTATGATGGCTGTGCAAAGAAGAGGATTGAGATTGCAGAGCATATGCGATATATGCCAATGGGATATTTCAATAAGAAATCTTTGGGACAGATTATTTCAGTTACCACCAATGGGATGGAAACCTTGGAATCGGTAGCGGTCCGAGTGGTTATGATGGTCTGTGAAGGATTATTGACAACATCGCTGATTATTGTGATGCTATTTTTCTTTGATTGGCGTATTGCCCTTGTTCTCTTGTTTGGATTTCTTCTTTTTTTATATGGCAATCGGATTTTGCAAAAATCTTCAAAGAAGATATCGAACCAAAAAGTGAATGCTGATGAGAAATTAGTGGAAAAAGTGCTAGAATATTTGCAGGGAATGGCTGAAGTCAAAGCATATCATTTGACAGGGAAAAAATGTGGGGAATTAAATGATGCCATTCAAAGAAATGTAGAGATCAATACGGATATGGAGATGACCTTGATTCCTATGATGACATTGCAGAGTTTGATTGCCAAATTAATGGGGGTGGTGATCATTGTGTTGGTCTGTATTTTTTATTGTGAAGGGACAATGAGTGCATTAAATGCAATAACAATGGTTATTGCTGCGTTTATTATCTATACTAGTCTGGAGACCGCAGGAAATTATTCTGCGTTGATAAGAGTTATCGACATCTATGTCCAGCGAGCACAAGAAATTTTAGATACTCCACAGATGAATATTTCGGGCGATTTTCTTGTGCCAAGAACTTGTGATTTATCGACATCAAATATTGAATTTTCTTATGGAGAGAAAAAGGTTATTTGCGGAATTTCTGTCGATATTCCAGAGAAAAAGATGACAGCTATTGTAGGACCTTCGGGAGGTGGAAAGACAACCTTGATTAATTTACTAGCAAGGTTTTGGGATGTGCATCGAGGAAAGGTTACGCTGGGAGGAGTAGATGTCAAAGACTATGATATGGATGCTTTGATGAAAAATTTTTCTTTTGTCTTTCAGAATGTGGTACTGTTTCACGATACAATAGCCAATAATATTCGCTTTGGACGACCAGAAGCTTTGATGGAAGAAGTAATTTGTGTGGCAAAAAAGGCATGTTGTCATGATTTTATTATGTCACTTCCAAAGGGATATGAGATGGTGATTGGTGAAGGTGGAGCTTCTTTGTCAGGTGGAGAAAAGCAAAGAATTTCTATTGCTAGAGCGATGATGAAGGATGCACCAGTAATATTTCTGGATGAGGCCACGGCCAATGTCGATCCAGAAAACGAAAATGAATTGATGAGAGCCATTCAAGAGTTGACGAAGAACAAGACAGTAATTATTATCGCTCATCGCTTAAAGACGGTAAAATATGCAGATCAGATTCTTGTGGTGGAGAATGGAAAGATTGTGCAATGTGGAACACATACTCAGTTAATGAAAGAGGAGGGACTTTATAAAAAGTTTATTGGAGAGAGAAGGGAAGCTGCAAGTTGGAGAGTGAAAAGTACCTAGGAGAAAATTTTTCACAGAAATGTGGGGAATAATTATCTGAAAACAATATATTTTTCACACAATAGAGAAAAATTATAGAAAAATAAAGTTAAAATTACAGAAAAATATATTGACAAAGAGGGAAAATATGTTATAATGAAGTCACAAGGAAGAGATAGATAAATATAAGGAGGTACAGTCCGATGGGAACATAAACTAGCTATAAAAATTACCAACAAGCGATAGAACATGTAAACAGTAAGTTTTTAAATCATGGAATATCAAAGTGTTAATCTTTCATATGAAAGTTAAATTATAGATTTTATCTGGACACAGGTCTATCTGACAAGGTTTCTACTGTTACATCCGCCTTATCTCAGACAGGAGAATAGGGTTGATATGATACAACATAGAAAGTCAAACAGATAGAAGTCACAAAGTGATGGCGTGCAACGATTGGTTAGAAAGCTTGTGGTAAATGTACAACTGAATAGAGGCGGTTTCAAAATGAAGGAAAGCAGAGGTAATGCAATTTGATGGAACCAGAGATAGTATAGAAGGGGCTATGAATCAGGTACAGATTGATAGCCCCTTCTTTTTGCTGTCTGGATGTGGTAAGATAGGGATATCTTTGCGAAATTTAGAGAAAAATAGAGAGGAAGAAGGATGGAAGACAAAGATAAGGATCAATATGAAAAGATATGTTATGTCTGCCGAAGACCAGAGAGTGTGACAGGCCCATTGGTATCTTTACCTGGAAATATCGATATTTGTCACGACTGTATGCAAAAGGCATTTAACTCTATTGGTGATGGCAATTTAGGGAACTTAGATATAAGTAAGATTCAGGGAATGCCATTTATGAATATGAATTTGTCAGATTTAGGAAATTTGGGAAATCTTCCGCCAATGATGGATATTCCAGACAAGAAGAGAGTGAAGAAGAGAGAAAAGAGGGATACCCCAATTTTTACAATGAAGGATATTCCAGCACCCCATAAGATTAAGGAAATGCTCGATCAATATGTTATTGGGCAGGATCAGGCAAAGAAGGTAATGGCCGTTGCTGTCTATAACCACTATAAAAGAGTGTTCTTAGATACATCAAAGGGGCAGGAAGGCGAAGCAAAGATTGAAAAGTCTAATATTTTAATGATTGGACCAACAGGAAGTGGAAAGACATATTTGGTAAAGACCTTAGCTAAGCTACTCAATGTTCCATTGGCCATTGCTGATGCGACATCGTTGACGGAAGCTGGATATATTGGAGATGATATTGAGAGTGTCATCTCCAAATTATTGATGGCAGCAGACAATGATGTGGAGCGTGCAGAATGTGGTATTGTGTTTATCGACGAAATTGATAAGATTGCGAAGAAGAAAAATGTCAATACAAGGGATGTCAGTGGTGAGAGTGTTCAGCAGGAGTTATTAAAATTACTTGAGGGAAGCAAGGTGGAAGTTCCCGTGGGATCCAATCAAAAAAATGCTTTATCTCCACTGACAACAGTGAATACAGATAATATTTTATTTATTTGTGGCGGTGCCTTTCCAGATTTAGACAATATTATCAAGGAGAGATTGCATCAAAAATCCAGTATGGGCTTTAATGCACAGTTGAAGGATGAATATGACGATGAGAAAGACATTCTTCGCTATGTGACGAATGAAGATATTCGAAAGTTTGGTATGATTCCAGAGTTTTTGGGAAGGCTTCCCATTATTGTAACTTTGTCAAGACTTTCAGAAGAGGAAATGGTTCGTGTATTGAAGGAGCCGAAAAATGCCATTTTAAAGCAGTATCAAAGGCTTTTGGCTCTCGATGAGGTAAAGCTTGATTTTACAGATGATGCATTGCTTTGGATTGCAAGAGAGGCACAGAAAAAGAAGACAGGTGCAAGAGCACTTCGCTCAATTATCGAGGAGTTTATGCTCGACATTATGTATGAGATTCCAAAGGATACAAGTATTGGGGCCGTGACCATTACAAGGGATTATTTGGAGAAAAAGGGAGGACCTCACATTCGCATCCGTGGGGAAGAGGAAAGATGATTTGGGCATGGATTTCTTTTGTAGGGGCCTTTTTAGACCTGAGCATTAAACAGGGGATTGAGCGATTGCCCAAGGAGGATTATCCAGCACCATTGAGTGGGAGTGGTGGAATGATTCGCATTCATCAGTTCCATAACCTGGGGCTGCCATTTGGGCATATGCAAGGAAGAGATCGCTTTGTGAAGTATTTGCCACTGATGATGGGAAGTTTGATCCTTGGAAAACTTTCTCTACTCTTGCCACAGAAGGGAAAGAAATTAGAAAAAATTGCATTTTCCAGTTTACTTGCTGGAGCGATGAGTAATTTGACGGATCGCTTTGGAAGGGGATATGTTGTGGATTATTTTAGCGTGGAAATTGGACCGCTAAAAAAGATTATTTTTAATATTGGAGATATATTTGTTTTTATTGGTTCTATACTATTTGTAATCAATAATTTCGTTTTTGGAGGAAAGAAAAAAAGATGAGTAGTTCGGACATAGTGCAGTTTGTCGTGTTGATATTATTGCTATTGACATCAGCATTTTTTTCATCATCGGAGACGGCACTAGCAACAGCCAACAAAATAAAATTGCGCAGTATGGCAGAACATGGAAATAAGTCGGCAGCTTTGGCGATCAAGGTCACTGGAGAGTCCGATAAGATGCTTTCGGCCATCCTCATTGGAAACAATGTGGCAAATTTGACAGCATCTTCTTTGGTGACCACCTTGACAATTAAAGTTGTAGGCAACCGTCTTGTTGGAATTGCAACGGGAATTTTAACAATTGCTATTTTGATTTTTGGAGAGATTATACCAAAGACCTTGGCGGCAAGAAATGCGGAGACAATAGCTCTTCTTTTTGTAAAGCCGATTTACCTTTTGATGACCGTCCTCACACCTGTGATTTTTTTAGTCAATAAGGCAGCAGCGTTGATCTTTTTACTTTTGGGTATGGATTCGTCAACAAAATCGGAAGCGATGACAGAGGAGGAAATTCGTACGATTGTCGATGTTGGTCACGAAGAGGGAATTATTGAAAATGAAGAGCGAAAGATGATCAATAATGTGTTTGACTTTGCGGCAACTGTGGTCAGGGATATTATGATTCCAAGAATTGACATGACATTTATTGATGTCAATTTAAGTTATGAAGAAGTCATAGAAATCTTTAAAAATGATATGTTTACAAGAATGCCTGTATATGAGGAGTCCACGGATAATGTCATTGGCATTATCAATATCAAGGACTTATTGCTTGTCGAAGACAAGGAAAAATTTCAGATTAAAGATTATATTCGTCAGCCACTGTACACCTATGAGTACAAAAAAGTTGCAGAATTGATGGCCGAGATGAGAAAGACCTTCAGCAATATTGTGATTGTACTTGACGAATATGGTGTGACAGCGGGAATGTTGACGATTGAGGATATGCTTGAGGAAATTGTCGGGGATATTCGAGATGAATATGACGAAGAGGAAGATGAAAATTTAGTCAAATTAGGAAAGGGAGACTATCTCATTGAGGGATCAATGCGAATTGACGACTTAAATGACAAGATTGGCACGCAATTGACTTCACAAGAATATGAGTCAATCGGTGGATTAGTGATGGAAATTCTTGGAAAAGTGCCCAAAGAAAAAGATGCCATAGAAGTTGAGGGCATTCGCATTAGTGTGGAAAAGATGGACAAGGCAAGAATTGAGACCGTTCGCTTGACACTTCCAAAAAAGTTGTAAAGACCATAAGAATATGTTATAATTTCAAAAATATGTTTTGTGGAAAGGAGAGTTTACTATGAAGCACGTTAAAACTTTAAATGAGAAGACTTTAAAAGAAAGCTTAAAGCGTGGCGGATGTGGTGAGTGCCAGACATCTTGTCAATCAGCTTGCAAGACTTCCTGCACTGTGGGAAATCAAGGCTGCGAGAATCCAGACAGATAGTCAAAAGGTAACATTGATTGGTGTAAGCCAAGGCGTTGGAGTCCCCTACAGTCAAGTCGATTGTAGGGGGTTTTTCTTTTCAAAGTAATAGAAATAAGGGGAAAAATAGTGATTCATCAGTATATTAATAATGGATATCATATTATTTTAGATGTCAATTCAGGCTCTGTGCATGTGGCAGATCCCATCTTATATGATGCTGTGGCGATTGCAGAGCCAGTGATTGGTGAGATGGAAAAGCCAGAAAAAATCAGCAAAGAGGCTGTTGCAACCATTTGTGAGGAATTGACAAAAAAGGGGTATCCGCAAAAAGAAATAGAAGAAACTTTGTTAGATATGCAGGAATTAATTGATGCAGAAGAGCTCTTTACTCAGGATACTTATGAAAGTTATGTGAGAGATTTTAAGGCAAGAAAGACCGTAGTTAAGGCACTGTGCTTGCATATTGCTCATGATTGTAACTTGGCTTGTAAGTATTGCTTTGCAGAGGAGGGGGAGTATCACGGACGACGTGCATTGATGAGCTTTGAGGTGGGAAAGAAGGCACTTGACTTTTTGGTTGCCAATTCTGGAAATCGAAGAAATCTAGAAGTGGATTTCTTTGGTGGAGAACCATTGATGAATTGGTCTGTAGTAAAGCAATTAGTGGAGTATGGTCGTTCTCTAGAGGAAGCAAATAACAAGAAGTTTCGCTTTACATTGACTACCAATGGAATGCTACTCAACGATGAAGTTATCGAATTTTGTAATCGAGAGATGGCCAATGTTGTGTTGAGCTTGGATGGAAGAAAAGAAATTAATGATATGATGCGCCCAACTAGGGGAGGCAAAGGAAGTTATGATGTCATTGTTCCAAAATTTCAAAAGTTTGCAAAGAGCAGAGGAACCAAAGATTACTATATTCGTGGAACATTTACAAAAAATAATTTGGAATTTTCAAAGGATGTTCTTCACTTTGCAGACCTTGGATTTAAACAGACCAGTATGGAGCCAGTAGTTGGAGCAGAAGACGAACCCTATGCCATTCAATGGGAAGATGTTCCAAAGATTAAAGAAGAATACGACAAGCTGGCCGTGGAGTATGTCAAGAGAAAGAAGGAGGGAAGAGGATTTAATTTCTTCCACTTTAATATTGATCTTACACAGGGACCATGTGTGGCTAAGAGATTATCAGGCTGTGGTTCAGGAACAGAGTATCTTGCAGTGACACCTTGGGGAGATCTCTATCCATGTCACCAATTTGTTGGTCACGAGGAATTCTTACTTGGAAATGTGGATACTGGTGTGGTAAAGACAGAAATTCGAGATGAATTTAAACTTTGTAATGTCTATGCAAAGCCAAAATGCAAGGATTGCTATGCTAGATTTTATTGTAGTGGAGGTTGTGCAGCAAATTCCAACAATTTCCATGGAAATATCACCGATGTCTATGATATTGGTTGCGAATTACAAAAAAAGCGTATTGAATGTGCCATTATGATTAAGGCTGCCATGGCAGATGAGGCATAAGAGTACAAAAGGAGAAAAAATGAAAAGCAAAAAGTCAAAGGGATGGCTGGGGCTATTGATTGTCCTGATTGCTTTGGTTGGTTTTACCTATCTAGCAATCACTTCGGCCAAGCAGATTAAGTTAGGACTCGATCTTGCAGGTGGTGTGAGTATCACTTATCAGGCGAAGGATGAACATCCAAAGCTTGAGGATATGAAGGACACAGTGTATAAATTGCACCAGAGAGTTACACAATATTCGACAGAGGCAGAGGTCTATTTGGAGGGAGATCGAAGAATTAATATCGATATCCCAGGAGTATCCAATGCAGATGCCATTTTGGAAGAACTTGGAAAGCCAGGTTCATTGGTATTTCAAGGACCAGATGGAAAGACGATTTTGACAGGTGATCAGGTGGCCAGTGCAAAGGCCGTGATTGGTGAAGAAAATGGTCAAAAAAAATACTATGTTGCGTTGACTTTTACAGATGAGGCTTCAAAGATATTTGCTGATGTCACAGCGGCAAATGTTGGAAAGCAGATTTCCATTGTCTATGATGGAAAAGTAGTTTCTAGTCCAGTGGTTCGAGAGGCCATCACAGGTGGACAGTGCAGTATTGATGGAATGAAGGACAACACAGAGGCTGAAAATTTAGCTTCTACAATTCGAATTGGTTCTCTTTCTGTAGAGCTTGAGGAGTTGCGCAGCAATGTTGTCGGAGCAAAGCTCGGTCAAGAAGCCATTGCCACAAGTTTAAAGGCAGGAGCGATTGGATTTGGAATTTTGACGGTGTTTATGATTGCCCTCTATTTACTTCCAGGTGTGGCTGCAATTTTGGCATTGATTTTATATGTGGATTTGACCGTATGCTTGATTGCAGCATTTGAGATTACCTTGACCTTGCCTGGAATTGCAGGTGTTATTCTTGCGGTCGGAATGGCCGTGGATGCCAATGTCATTATCTTTACTCGTATTAAGGAAGAAATCGGGCTTGGTCATAGCACAAAGCAGGCCATTAATGCAGGATTTCAAAAGGCCTTGTCTGCGATTGTCGATGGAAATGTGACCACGATTATTGCAGCGGTGGTGCTCTATTTAAGAGGCTCAGGTACAGTCAAAGGATTTGCTTCCACATTGGCACTGGGTATTATTTTGTCTATGATTACCGCACTCTTTGTGACCAGATTTATTATAAATTGCTTCTACAGTATTGGACTTGAGGGCGAGAAATTATATGGCAAGAAGGTCGATAAAAAGCCAATTCAATTTCTTCAAAAGAGAAAGATTTTCTTTGTTATCTCGGCGATTATGATTGTCATTGGCATTGTTGGAATGGGAATGAACAAATCAAAGATTGGAGATATCTTTAATTATGGACTTGATTTTAAGGGTGGTACATCGACCAATGTCACATTTAATGAAGATATGAGTCTCGAGGATATTTCTTCCAAGGTTGTTCCTGTGGTAGAGAGTGTGACAAAGGATGCCTCTACGCAGACACAAAAAGTTCAGGGAACGAATCAAGTGATTATTAAGACAAGAACGCTAAGCAAGGATGAAAGAGAACAATTAAATCAAAGCCTTGTTTCTAAGTTTGGAGTAGATGAGAGTAAGATTACAGCCGAGAGTATCTCTGGTGCAGTCAGTGCAGAGATGAGAATGGATGCCATCTGGGCAACCATTATTGCGACGGTATTGATGCTATTCTATATTTGGTTTAGATTTAGAGATATCCGATTTGCAGCAAGTTCAGTATTTGCATTAATTCATGATGTCCTTGTATTGATTGCCTGCTATGCGGTCTTTAGATGGAGTGTTGGTTCAACCTTTATTGCCTGTATCTTGACCATTGTTGGATATTCCATCAATGCGACCATTGTTATCTTTGACCGTATTCGTGAGAATATGAAGATATTGTCAAAGAAGACAAGTAAGGAAGATATTTTAAATACCAGCATTACACAGACATTGACAAGAAGTATCAATACTTCTTTGACCACTTTTATTATGGTATTTGTGCTCTATATTCTTGGTGTATCTTCTATTCGAGAGTTTGCATTGCCGATTATGGTGGGTGTTGTCTGTGGTACTTACTCTTCGGTTTGCCTTGCTTCAGCATTTTGGTATATTTTAAGTGGAAAGGGCAAAAAGAAGGGCAAGGAGGCCTAGATTTTTATGAAATATGAGGTATTGCACACGGACGGTCGTGCAAAGAGAGCACAGATGGAGACCGTGCATGGAACGATACAGACTCCTGTGTTTATGAATGTTGGAACAGTTGCTGCAATTAAGGGAGCTGTTTCCACTGATGATTTGCAGGAAATTGGCACACAGGTACAGCTTTCCAACACTTATCATCTCCATGTGCGAACGGGAGATGAACTCATTAAGGAATTTGGCGGATTGCATAAGTTTATGCATTGGGACAAGCCGATTTTAACAGATTCTGGTGGTTTTCAAGTTTATTCCCTTGCAGGAATGAGAAAAATTAAGGAAGAGGGGGTGACTTTTCATTCCCACATCGACGGTCATAAGATTTTTATGGGACCAGAGGAGAGTATGCAAATTCAATCCAATTTGGGTTCGACGATTGCAATGGCCTTTGATGAATGCCCACCAGCACTTGCAGATAGAAAGTATATCGAACATTCTGTGGCAAGGACGACAAGATGGCTAAGGCGCTGTAAGAGTGAGATGGCTAGATTAAATTCTTTGGATGATACAGTAAACAAGGAGCAACTTTTATTTGGGATCAATCAAGGTGGAGTAGTGGATGATATTCGCATTCAGCACGCCAAAGAAATTTCTGAGCTTGATCTTGATGGCTATGCAGTTGGTGGCTTGGCCGTTGGCGAGAGCCATGAGCAAATGTATCATATTTTAGATGTGGTGGTTCCTCATCTTCCAAAACATAAGCCAACCTATTTGATGGGAGTGGGCACACCAATCAATATATTGGAGGCTGTGGATCGAGGAATTGATTTCTTTGACTGTGTGTATCCTTCAAGAAACGGCAGACATGGTCATGTGTATACAAATAAAGGAAAAGTCAACTTATTTAATAAAAAACATGAATTAGATCCTCGACCAATAGAAGAGGGCTGTCAATGTCCAGCCTGTCGCTCGTATTCAAGAGCCTATATTCGCCATTTATTAAAGGCTGGAGAGATGTTGGGAATGAGGCTATGTGTATTGCATAATTTGTATTTTTATAATACAATGATGAGTGAAATTCGAGGTGCCATTGAGAAGGGTTGCTATGCAGAGTACAAGGCAGCCAAGATTGCTGGTATAGAAGGTAAAAATTAAGACTTGGGAGGAACAAATGGTAAATTTAGGAGCAGTGGTTGCAGCAGCAGGTGGCAAGGGGGGCACACTCATTATTGTTGCCTATGTCATTATCTTTGCAGCAATGATTTACTTTATGTCTTATCGTCCACAGAAGAAGGAAAAGAAGAGAATGGACGAGATGATGTCTACCCTTGCTGTTGGTGATTCTGTATTGACTTCATCAGGATTTTATGGTGTTGTCATTGATATTACAGAGGATACAGTGATTGTAGAGTTTGGAAATAACAAAAATTGTAGAATTCCTATGCAAAAAGCTGCGATTGTGCAGATTGAAAAGCCAGAATAAGAGTAAAAGGGTGGCAAAACTAGTTGTTTTTGCCATCCTTTTTATGATTTAGTGGGGAGTGTGAGCAGATGATTTTTATTATTTTAGGACTATTGATTGGTGCAATTGTCGGTGTGATTGACACTGTGTTTGGAAGAGTTTTACTTTGGATTGGTGATTTTCGCAATCTCCATTTAAATGAACTCCTTCCTTTTTTGGGGATTGTTGGAATAGGTATTGTGGTTGGATATCAAAAATTTGCGGGAAAAGCAGCTAGGGGGATGACACAGGTATTTATGGTCTCACAAGAGAGTGAGGAAAATATTCCGTTGCGATTAATTCCTTTTGTGACAGTGGCGACATGGCTGACCCATCTTTTTGGAGGAAGCGCGGGAAGAGAAGGTGTTGCAGTACAAATTGGAGCGACGATGGCACATCGCTTTCAAGCTTGGATACCTGAGAAAAGTAAAAAAAAGAGTGGACAAATTCTTCTAGTGACAGGTGTGGCAGCAGGCTTTGGTGGTCTATTTGGAACACCAATTGCAGCAACATTTTTTGGACTAGAACTATTTGCACAGGGGCAATTGGAATTAGAGGCAGCGTTGCCTGCACTAGTGGCCGCATTTACGGCGAGTCAAGTGAGTGCACAGCTAGGGTTAGAAAAATTTGAGCACAATGTGGATGTGGCTGTTGCGATGACACCAAAGAATTTAATTTTTTTGATGATTGCAGGAATTTTGTTTGGTCTTGTTGGAAATCTTTTTATTTATTTACAAAAGAAGACAAAAGCTCTTGCGGGAGAATCTATCAAAAATCCCTATCTTCGAGTATTTGTTGTCGGCGTTGCATTAAGTTTTATTATTTTTTTGTTGCACCATGGTCGCTATGCAGGGCTTGGAACAAATTTGATTTCAGAAAGCCTTGGAGGAAAGCCGATGTATACCTATGATTGGCTGTTGAAGCTACTCCTTACTGTGGTGACATTGAGTGTTGGTTTTCAGGGGGGAGAGGTGACACCACTTTTTGCTATTGGCTCTTCGTTTGGCTGGTTACTTTCTAGTTTTATACCCTTGCCAGGTCAGCTTTTAATGGGGGCGGGATATATGGCGGTCTTTGGAAGTGCGACAAATACTTTGTTGGCTCCCATTTTTATCGGTGGAGAGGTATTTGGTTATCAAAACATTCCCTATTTTGTTATTGTGATGTTATTTGCCTATTTTATTAATCGAAGAGCTTCCATTTATGGATTGCAAAGAGTTGTAAAATAGAGTGATATCTAAAAAGTGGATGTGAAATCAGATTTCACATCCACTTTTTATTATATATGGTTTAGCGAGAGCCAAATAACTGTGTCCAATACACGCCATTGCTATTCTTTACATAGCCGATACCAATTTGTGTGACATTTGGATTTTCAATATTTGCCTTATGTGTTGGGCTATTTAACCAAGAATTCATTACAGCTTCTGGTGTAGGCTGATTGTAGGCGAGATTCTCACCGTAGCTGAGCCAGTGGTAGCCATTGTTCTCAAGGAATGTACCAAGGCCATTGGGATCACTTGCCGTATGAGCAACACCAGGAACGGAATGGCTGAAATTTGTGGTGATGTGCTCAGCCCTTTTTGCTGCGATTTGAGAAAGGGTATTATCGACGGTCAGTGCAGATAATCCCTTGCTCTGGCGATATTGATTGACGAGGTCAACAACACGCTGTGCATAGGAGGAAGAATCCTGTGGATTGGTTGCTGGTTGATTTGTTTTTGGTGAACCATCCCATATACCATTAGAATTTACCCTGTAGCCATCAGGGGTAATGCCGTTGACGAGCAACTGACCGTTTGACTGCAAGTAGTAGGAACTTCCATTCACGCTCACCCAACCGGTCTTCATCTCACCAGTGGATGGATCAAGATAGTACCACATGCTGTCGACATCCTGGAACCAACCTGTATTCATCGTTCCTGTCTTGTCAAAATGATACCATGTGGCAGGTGAAGTCACACCATTTTTTACTGTATAAGTGGCTTCCCAAGTATTGATGGCCTTGACACCATGGTCATCAGTAAAAGTTCTACGACCTCCTTCATTGTGCCAAGTATAGGCATGGCTGGAAAAAGCAGATACAGAAAGAACTGCAGAACCTACGAGCAATGTTCCCAAAATTTTATTCAATTTACGCATAACTACTCCCTTCACTCTCAAAAACAATCCCTATATTCTAACATTTAAACATCACTTGATGTAACCACATTATAGTATAGTTTGAGAAAAAAGTAAATAGATTATTTTAAATTAAATTGCATTCAATTTAAGACATTTTTGAGCAATTATTACTTAGAAATCGCTAATTATTACATTAAGCCCAATATTGAATTTAATCGTGCTATAATTTGTAGGATGTCAGCAGATGAATATCTAATATTGAAACATATTCTTACTAAATTTCCAATCTATTTCTTCTTTTTTCTTTCTTCATCTGCTGGCATTTTACTTGTATTTATGACATTGATATGCTACAATGCAAATATTGCAAAGAAATACAGATTGAATTTGGGAGGTATAGGTAGAATGTTGCATACAATTTTGGCGATCTTGTTCTGCATAGTATGTATTGTATTCTCCGCTCTTGTGTTATCTCAGGAGGGCAATGAGCAGGGGCTCGGTGGCTCTGTTGGAGGAATGGGCGATACATATTGGAGTAAAAATAAGGGACGTTCAGCAGAGGGCTGGAAGGAAAAAGGTGCATTGTTTTGTGCAGTTGCCTTTTTGGTTCTTGCGTTTCTTTTGAATTTAGTTTAATAGCAAACAAGAAAGCACTCTTATACTTAAGAGTGCTTTCTTTCTACCTGTTTACCAAGATAGAGAGGAAATATGGACGAAAATAAATTAGAAAAAAGGAAAAGAGTTATCTTAGACCTTCTTGCAGATCCAATGTATAAGCCAATGAAATTAAAGGAATTGGCCATATTTTTGGATATTCCCAAGGAGAGCAGAAGAGAACTTAAAGAGGTTTTGGATTGTCTTTTAGAAGAAGGATTGGTGAGTGTGTCAACCAAAGGTAAGTTCACCCTGCCAAAAATTTTGCACTATGTGGGCATCTATTTGGCCAATGCTAGAGGCTTTGGATTTGTACAAATTGAGGGAAGGGAAGAGGACATTTTTATTCCTGAAGGATGTGCAATGGATGCACTGCATGGCGACAAAGTACGCATTGTTGTGGATCAGCAGATAAGAGGAATGCGAGCAGAAGGCCATGTGGTTGAAATTTTAGACCATGCCAATAAGACAGTGGTTGGATTTTATAGAAAAAATAAAAAATTTGGTTTTGTATTGCCAGATAATCAAAAAATCTTGAGCGATATCTTTATTCCCGATGGACAGGACATGGGAGCGGTGTCAGGACATAAGGTTGTGGTTGAGGTCACCCATTTTTTTGAAGGAAAGAGGAGAAAACCAGAGGGAAGAATTATTGAGATCTTAGGTCATGCCAATGATCCAGGTGTGGATATTCTCTCCATTGTCAAGATGCTTCACTTGCCAGAACAATTTTCAGAGGAAGTGATGGAAGAAGTTGCCAACATTCCTGAAGAGGTGACGGAAAAGGAAAAGCGAACTCGCTTAGATCTTCGAGATAAGATGACGGTGACGATTGATGGAGAGGATGCAAAGGATCTGGATGATGCCATTACGCTTGAAAGAGATGGAGAAAATTGGCGATTGGGCGTACACATTGCAGATGTCAGCCACTATGTAAGGGAAAACACAGCACTGGATAGAGAAGCTTTTGCGAGGGGAACCAGCATTTATTTGGTTGATCGGGTGATTCCAATGCTACCGCATCGCCTTTCCAATGGCATTTGTTCCCTAAATGAGGGGGTTGATCGCTTGGCACTTTCTTGCATTATGGATATCAATCATCGAGGAGAGATTATTGGACATCAAATTGCAGAGACACTCATTCGAGTCAATCATCGGATGAGTTATACAGAGGTCAATGCCATGATTACACATCACGACCAAGATACGATAGAAAAGTATGCAGAATGTGTGGAAATGTTTGAAAAGATGAAGGAACTCGCCGATCTTATTCGAAAGAAGAGAGTGGAGCGAGGATCAATTGATTTTGACTTTCCTGAGTGCAAGATTCTTCTCGATGAAAAGGGGAGCCCAATAGAAATTAAGGCCTATGAGCGAAATGCTGCAAATATGTTGATTGAAGATTTTATGCTTGCCGCAAATGAGACTGTGGCCGAGGAATATTATTGGTTGGAGTTGCCATTTTTATATCGTGTGCACGACACACCAGATCCAGAAAAAATTCAACAGTTAGCTACATTTATTCAAAACTTTGGGTATACTCTTCATGCGAAGAACAAAGAAGTACATCCAAAAGAAGTGCAAAAATTGTTGGCTAAGATTGCCGGTGAGGAAGTGGAGATGATGATTAGTCGTGTGACCTTAAGAAGTATGAAGCAGGCGAGGTATCAAACAGAGTGCACAGGCCATTTTGGATTAGCTGCAAAGTACTACACACATTTTACCTCTCCCATTCGACGCTATCCAGACTTACAAATTCATCGCATTATCAAAGAAAATTTGGCGGGGAAGTTAAATCAAAGCCGTCAAAAGCATTACAGTGAACATTTGGAAGAGGTAGCTGTGCAAACCTCCGTACTTGAGCGGAGGGCACAGGAAGCAGAGCGAGAGACAATCAAGTATAAAAAATGTGAGTATATGCAAAAGTATATTGGACAAGTCTTTGATGGAATTATTTGTGGGGTTACAAGATATGGATTGTATGTGGAACTTCCGAATACAGTGGAGGGGCTTGTTCACATTCAGGCGATGTGGCAGGATTATTTTGTCTATGTCGAGGAGCGACATATGCTGATTGGAGAGACAACCAATATAAAGTATACCTTGGGACAGAGGGTAAAAGTGAGAGTGATGGCAGTTGATCGGTTGATGGGCACCATAGATTTTCGATTAGAAATGGAAGGGGAAGAAGACGAATGGCTGATGGAGTAAAGGTGATTGCGAATAATAAGAAGGCGTATTTTGATTACTTTATTTTAGATAAATATGAGACAGGAATTGAACTATTTGGCACAGAAGTTAAATCCATTCGTCTCGGACAGTGCTCCATAAAGGAAAGTTGGATTCGCATTGAGCGAGGGGAACTCTATATTATGGGAATGTACATCAATCCCTATGAGAAGGGAAATATCTTTAATAAGGATCCACTTCGAGTGAAGAAACTTTTGATGCACAAGAGAGAAATTGAAAAGCTTTCATCAAAGCTTCAAGAAAAGGGACTCACTCTTGTGCCATTACAGGTCTATTTAAAGGGAAGATTGGTCAAGGTGGAGATTGGTATGGCTAGGGGCAAGAAAAACTACGACAAACGAGATACCATGGCGAAGAAGGATCAAAAGAGAGAAATGGACAAGGCACTCAAGCAAAGAATGCGAGATGTATAGATTGATGTCGTAGGATATGGAATTTTGTGGGAAAGATAAAAAAGTCTTTCCCATTTTTAAAAAGTATGTTACTATAGATACTACTATATACGATGGATATGTAGTTACCGAAGTACTCTGAATTTAGGGGATGTACCGGTTTCGACAGGGATCATGCAGCTGGTGAAGCTATCCGCATGCGATGCGTTAAATGGCAAAATTAAATTAAACGCTGAAGATAATTTAGCATACGCTGCCTAAGTGCAGCTGTCAGCCTTAGAGCACTCACACTTTAAGAATCTGGCATCGACTTTGTGAGAAACGGTATATGTTAAGCTTTGCGCATATAGCCGTATGATGAAGCTACTAAAGTCCTGAGGGTGTTCGTTCTCGCAGGGCGGAGGGAATGTCAAAGAACGAACTATGATAGTAGAAGAACAGGGAATTGGTTTTTGGACACGGGTTCGACTCCCGTCATCTCCACGCTAGAGGTCATGCAGATTATGATTTCGATGGAGAAAGAATTGACCAAAGAAGAAAATGGCGTGGGCTAAGGGGCTTACGCTTTTTTCTTTGTATTGATCGATACAGAAATGTGTTGTAATTTCGTAAGAAATGGGGGAATAGCTATGGTCATCTTGGAAAAAGGTCAAAAGGTAAACTTGAAATAATGCTACCGCAATCCCACTAGCTTTAGATGGTGGGTTAAGGTAGCAAAAAATAGATATTTGTGATACAATAACTAGCGTTATGGGAGTATGGAAATCAAAGAATAGACACAAATATTTATTACAGTATCATATTATTTTTTGTATGTATGTATAGAAAAAAGCTTTTAGTATCAAAAGAAATATAAGATTATATAAAACAATTTTCTTATGAGATATGCACAAAGAGTAATATAATCATAAAATATATGGAAACAGACAAAGACCATATACACTATATGATAGAAACTGAGCCTACAATATCCATAAGTAAAGTGGTTAATCTAATTAAGAGTTATACAACATATCATATATGGAAAAAGCATACAGAATATCTTAAGAATCATTTTGGAAAGAACATACATTTTGGACGGATGGATATTTTGCTTGTAGCGTAGGCAATGTTTCTGAAGAAATGTTAAAGCAATATATAGAAAATCAAGGGTAGAAAGGCGGGTAAGCTTAATGTTAAAGGCATATAGATATCGGATTTATCCAAACAAAGAGCAAGAAATACAGTTAGCAAAGACATTTGGCTGTTGTCGTTTTGTATATAATCAAACCCTTGCGTACAGAAAAGATGCTTATGAAAAAGAAAAAAAGTCTGTCAGTAAGACAGATTGTAATAATTATTGCAATAGAGAGCTGAAAAAAGCTTATGAATGGCTAAAAGAAGTAGATAAATTTGCTTTAACAAATGCAATTTATAATATGGATAGTGCTTATCAAAAGTTTTTCAAAGAACATGCAGGTTATCCAAAGTTTAAGAGTAAGCACAGTAATCGTAAATCATATACAACCAATTTTACAAATGGGAATATAACTGTAGATTTTGATAGAGGAAGAATAAAGCTGCCAAAATTAAAAAGGGTAAAAATAAAATTACATAGAAAATTTTCAGGTCGGATAAAAACAGCAACTATATCTAAGGTACCAAGTGGCAAGTACTATGTGTCTGTTCTTGTAGAAACTGAACATAGTCCACTTGTAAAGACAAACGGACAAATAGGATTGGATTTAGGAATAAAAGATTTATGTATCACATCAGATGGGAAGAAATATGAAAATCCGAAGACAATTAAAAAATATGAGAAAAAGCTTACAAAATTACAAAGACAATTAGCAAATAAAACAAAGGGGAGTAGGAACTATCAGAAAAAAAGGAAACAAATAGCACTATGCCATGAGAAAATAGCTAATACAAGAAAAGATTATCTGCATAAGATTTCAAGCGAAATTATAAACGAAAACCAAGTGATAGTTTCGGAAAACTTACAGATAAAAAATATGGTGAAAAATCATAATTTAGCGAAAACTATAAGCGATGTATCGTGGTATGAGCTGACAAGACAACTGGAATATAAGTCAAAATGGAATGGTAGAAATTATATTAAGATAGATACATTTTATGCAAGTAGCCAGCTATGTTTTAGTTGTGGATATAAAAATACAAATGTAAAAGATCTAAAAGTAAGAGATTGGATGTGTCCTTTCTGCAATACAAAACACGATAGAGATATCAATGCGGCAAAAAATATATTGGCAGAAGGATTAAGACAAGTAGTATAAGAAAAAACAATAGGGCAGGGACTGCCCGAATTAACGCCTGTGGAGATAGTAGGTTGCGAGGTCAGCGAAGCAGGAAGCCCATAGGCTTTAGACTATGGGTAGTTCACAAAGTCACAAGGTGGATTGGGCGAGATTCTAATTAATCTAAATTGGAATGCTAGACCAGTTTCGACAGCAAAAAAGCAGGGATTTTTTTCTCGCCTATTTGGAGAAGGGGAAGGTGGGGGGATTGATTTGGATCTCGGCTGTTTGTGGGAATTAAAAGATGGAAGCAAGGGAAGTGTTCAAGCTCTTGGAAAAAATTTTGGAAATCTTAATTCGGCTCCTTTTGTTGCTCTAGATGGTGATGACCGAACGGGGGAAAATAGTGCGGGAGAGAACTTGAGGATCAATGGAAACCAGCTGTCAAAGATAAAGAGGATTTTAGTTTACACCTTTATTTATGAAGGTGTAGCTAATTGGAAGCAGGCGGATGGAGTGGTTACGATTAAATATCCAAAGGCAGAGGATATCGTGGTAAAGATGAATGAATATGACACCAATAAGACGATGTGCGGACTGGTTTTATTGGAGAACTTAAATAATGAAACTTTTAGTGTGGAGAGAGTCGTTCAGTTTTATTCCGGTCACAGAAGTTTGGACGAGGCATTCCACTGGGGACTTCGTTGGGTAGCAGGAAAAAAAGATTAAATAAAAATCGCCATCACATAGGAAACGCTGATGTGATGGCGATTTCGTTATAGATTGGAAAGGTCATTCCTGTCTTTGAAAGCAAGAAGGAGATAATGGTTCCAATATCCATAGCCAGACAGAGCTGATAGACTGCTGGGGCATACATAGAAACTTCTCTTCTGTGTTTTACTTCTTCTTCGATCAGCATAGAATCATCTTCATAAACAGCTGTTTTAGTCAAATCCTTTTTCTTAATCAAATTATTGGCAAGTGGTCCGCCCATCAATGAACCCGCCACAAGACCAAAGGTTGCTGCCACAGCGGCTAGAGATGATTCCACCGACCACTGCTACAGGGATGCAAAATGTTGTTAAAAATGTAAACTTTTCCTTTAAGAGTACACCGACAAATAAGGCCAGTACAGCAAGTGCTACAGTCTGATACATATCGAGATAGATATTTTATAAAACTGTCAAGTTTGGTCATTGACAGTAAAAGAGAGGTAAAGTAATATAGCCAAAGAAATAAAAAGAATAAGGGGGAAGATATGACACATGATATGACTAAGGGAAATCCCTTGCAGTTAATTTTGCGATTTACGATACCTGTGTTTTTTGGCAATCTTTTTCAGCAAGTGTATAACCTGGCGGATGCACTCATTGCAGGGCGCTATATTGGAGTCAATGCACTGGCGGCCATTGGAAGTACAGGTTCCTTGATTTTTTTTGTGCTTGGTTGGCTGACAGGACTAACAAGTGGATTTGCAATTTTAGTTGCCCAAAGTTTTGGC
Source organism: Lachnospiraceae bacterium oral taxon 096 (assembly GCA_018141845.1). Lineage (NCBI taxonomy): Bacteria > Bacillati > Bacillota > Clostridia > Lachnospirales > Lachnospiraceae > Lachnospiraceae bacterium oral taxon 096. The sequence continues at coordinate 1,219,835 of CP073340.1, forward strand.
GCACAGGATATGAAGAGGCTTCGCCACTATTTGGCTATGAGTATTTATCTCATTGGAGCAATGGTACTGGTGATGACAGTAGGGCTAACCTTAGTCAATGTTCCCATTTTGCGATTGATGAATACACCCGAAAATATTTTGCCCGATACTGCTGCTTATATGCATGTAATCTATTTGGGTTTGATTGCCACGGCGGCCTATGATGGACTTGCTGCTGTACTTCGTGCAGTGGGAGATAGTCGTTCACCTCTTTATTTTTTGGTTATTTCAGCAGTTATTAATGTTGTTTTAGACATTGTATTTGTATTGCAATTTCATACAGGCGTGGTGGGTTGCGCCTATGCGACAGTGATTTCGCAGGGAATTTCTGCACTCCTTTGTTTAATCTATATGATAAAAAAATATGAGATTTTGCATTTACATCGAGAAGATATGAAATTTTCATGGTACTCTGCAGTTCAAATGCTCAATTTAGGTGTGCCAATGGGATTACAATTTTCCATCACAGCGATTGGTACAATTATTGTACAGGGAGCCATTAATGTCTTTGGTGAGGCACATATTGCGGGATTTTCTGCAGCGAATAAGGTACAAAATGTCTGCACGACAATGTTTGCAGCCTTTGGAGCAACGATTGCCACCTATACGGGACAAAATTTAGGTGCAGGAAGAATGGACAGAGTGAGAGAGGGAGTAAAGGTGACGCTAAAGACATTGCTTGTTTTTTCTGTTGTCATTGCCATCATCATTTCCGTCTTTGGTGTGCAGATTGCGAGATTATTTGTTGGAGGATTAGATACAGAGGTTCTAGGGGCAGCAAGAAACTACTTCCAAGCAGTGATCTGGTTTTATCCATTTCTTGCCTGCATCTTTTTATATCGAAATACCTTGCAGGGATTGGGATATGGTCTTGTACCGATGCTTGGTGGTGTGTCAGAGCTTTTTGCCAGAGGAATGGTTGTAGTTGTTTTGGCAAGGTTTGGAAAATTTTTCCTTGTCTGTTTGGCTGATCCAGCTGCTTGGATATTTGCACTATTGCCAATTGTTCCATACTATTACTATATCAGTAAAAAAGTATTGACAAACGAATATAAATAGGTATAAAGTACTACTATTAAAGCACCGCAGTGATGGGGTGCTTTACCATTTTAGAAGTAAAGGAGAAAAATGATGAGCATTAGAATTGGTATCATGGGTTATGGTAACCTTGGAAGAGGTATTGAGTGTGCGATTAAGCAGAATCCAGATATGGAACTGAAGGCAGTATTTACAAGAAGAGACCCAAAGACAGTAAAGATTTTGACAGAGGGTGTCAATGTATATCCAGCAGCCGAGGCCGTAGCACACAAAGACGAGGTTGATGTTTTGATCCTTTGCGGTGGTAGTGCGACAGATTTGCCAACACAGACACCAGAGTTTGCAAAGAACTTCAATGTCATTGATAGTTTCGATACTCATGCAAGAATTCCAGAGCACTTTGCAAATGTTGATGCAGCAGCAAAGGCGAGTGGAAAGATTGCAATTATTTCTATTGGATGGGATCCAGGTATGTTCTCACTCAATCGTCTCTATGCAAATGCTGTATTGCCAAATGGAAAGGATTACACATTCTGGGGCAAGGGCGTTAGTCAGGGACATTCCGATGCAATCCGAAGAGTGGAGGGCGTCTTAGATGCAAGACAGTATACTATTCCTGTTGAGTCAGCACTTGAGGCAGTGAGAAATGGAGAGAATCCAGAGCTGACAACAAGACAAAAGCACACAAGGGAGTGTTTTGTTGTTGCAGCTGAGGGCGCAGATCTTGCAAAGATTGAAAATGAAATCAAGACAATGCCTAACTACTTCTCTGATTATGATACAACCGTACATTTCATTTCTCAGGAAGAGTTAGATAGAGATCACAAGGGAATTCCACATGGTGGTTTTGTATTCAGAAGTGGCAAGACGGGCTGGAACAATGAAAACTCACATATTATTGAATACAGATTAAAGCTTGATTCCAATCCAGAGTTTACAACATCTGTTCTTGTAGCTTATGCTAGAGCAGCATATAAGTTAGCTAAGGAAGGACAGACTGGTTGCAAGACAATCTTTGATATTGCACCAGCATATCTTGTCAATATGAGTGCTGAGGATATGCGAGCACATTTATTATAATTTTTTATTGAATAGGAAATGGCATATGTCTTGTACATGTGCCATTTTTTATGAAATTTATTTTGTTTTGGAGGAAGAAGGATGCGAAGACATTTGTCGCAGGGACAATTCATTGCGATTGGCTTTATCTTGATGATATTGATTGGGGCCATACTTCTAGATACCCCGATGGCCTCGAGGTCTGGACAGAGCATTGGATTTTTGAGTGCACTTTTTACAGCTACAAGTGCGAGCTGTGTGACAGGATTGGTTGTGGCAGATACAGCGACGCAGTGGACGCTGTTTGGTCAGATTGTTGTTTTAATTTTGATTCAAATCGGAGGACTTGGATTTATCAGTATTGGTGTGTTCTTTTCCATTATATTGCGAAGAAAAATAGGACTGAGAGAGCGTGGTCTAATGATGGAGAGTACCAATGCATTACAGCTTGGTGGAATTGTAAAATTTGCCAGAAGAATTGTGGCAGGAACAGCCATCGTCGAGGGCGTTGGAGCATTGCTCTTGATGATTCGCTTTATTCCAGAATTTGGTATTTTAAAGGGAATATGGTATGGAATTTTTCACTCCGTATCCGCTTTTTGTAATGGTGGATTTGACCTCATGGGTGCAAAATATGGAAAATATTCTTCTCTGGTTGCCTATTATGATGACCCATTAGTCAATATTGTGATTATGTCTCTGATTGTGATTGGCGGTATTGGCTTTGTTGTATGGGGAGATTTATTAAAAAATCGCTGGCATTTTAAGAAGTATTTGTTACATACAAAGATTGTATTATTGATGAGTACCATTTTAATCTTTGGTGGGGCTTTGCTCTTTTATTGGGCGGAAAGAAATGGTGTGCTCAAGGGAATGAGTGTGTCAGGACAGATTTTATCCAGCCTCTTTGCATCAGTTACGGCAAGAACGGCAGGATTTAATACAGTGGATACAGCAGCAATGTCAGGAGCTTCAAAGTTATTGACAACAGCATTGATGTTTATTGGTGGAAGTCCAGGTTCTACCGCAGGTGGTATTAAAACAACCACGCTCTTTGTACTTTTGATGGGCGTAAAGAAAAATGTGACAGGTGCCTATGGTATTCAGGCATTTGGAAAGCGCTTAGAGGATGATGCTTTGGCAACAGCAAGTATTATTGCGACCTTAAATATGGGGATTACCATTATCACCATCTTTATTGTGATGGGAATGCAACCATTTGCCATGCAGGATGTCGTGTTTGAAGCGTTTTCTGCCAGTGGAACTGTAGGAATTACAGCGGGAATTACAAGAGATTTAAATACAGTGTCTAGGATACTGATGATTATGTTGATGTATCTTGGAAGAGTGGGAAGTCTCTCCTTTGCTTTGGCTTTTATGGAGAGTAAGAAAAAGCCAAAGGTGATGTTGCCAAAGGAATCAATTAGTATAGGTTAGGAGAAGAAAAATGAAATCAATTTTAATCATTGGAATGGGAAGATTTGGTCGCCATCTCTGTAAGGAATTGGCAGAGCTTGGCAATCAAATTATGATCGTTGACCAGGAAGAAGATCGATTAGAGGGAATGTTTCCCTATGTCGTCAGTGCAAAAATTGGAGATTGTACCAATGAAGATGTTTTAAAGAGTTTGGGCATTGGAAATTTTGATATTGTTTTTGTCTGCATTGGAACAAATTTTCAAAGTTCTCTGGAGACTACCTCTTTAGTTAAGGAATTGGGGGCTAAGTATGTGGTGAGTAAGGCCAATCGAGATATCCATGCAAAGTTCTTACTAAAAAATGGTGCGGATGAGGTGATTTATCCAGATAGAGATATTGCAGAAAAAGTGGCCGTAAGTTATAGTTCAGATAGTATCTTTGACTATATTGAGTTGACCGATGAGTTTTCTATCTATGAAATTGCTCCGCTGCCAAAGTGGGTTGGCAAGACATTGAGAGATTTGGACTTGAGAAACACCTATAGTATCTCTGTGTTGGGAACAAAGCAAGGAGAGTATATGAAATTGATGCCACATGCAGACTATACAATCGACGGTCGGGCACATCTGATGGTCATTGGAAGAAAGAAAGACATTGATCGCATTGTAAAGGAGTTAGAGAAGTAGATGATTCGAGCATGTATTTTTGATTTGGATGGCACACTTTTGGATACCTTACATGCATTAAAAGAGACCATTAGTTTGACAATGGAACATTTGGGCTATCAAGCGATTGATGAGGAGCACACAAAGATTTTTGTGGGAGAGGGATATCAAAAATTTATTCAAAATGCATTGATCTACTCAGGAGATACTGAGTGTACACATCAAGAGGAGGCAGAAAAGTTTTATCTGGAAACTTTTGAGAAAACTTGCTTAGATGGGGTAAAGCCCTATGATGGAGTGGTTGAAGCTTTAAAAAAGTTAAAGGAAAAGGGAATACTTCTTGGGGTATTATCAAATAAGTCACAAGACCGTGCAGAGGACAATATCTACTCCCAATTTGGAAAAGATCTCTTTGATCTTGTCTATGGAGAAAGAGAGGGTATTCCCAAAAAGCCAGATCCCACAGCTCTTCTTGCAATGCTTAAGGAGTTGAATGTCTGTCCAGAGGAATGTATGTATTTTGGTGATACTTCGACAGATATGCAGACAGGAAGGGCAGCAAAAGTCCATACTGTGGGTGTATTATGGGGATTTCGAGATAGAAAGGAGCTAGAAAGTTTTTCACCAGAAAAGCTTTTGTCACATCCGTCAGAAATAGGAGAATGACAATGAATAGAGAAAAAGGACCTGTGATAAAGTTTCACAAGTCCTTCTTCTTTTTATAGAAATGATTTTAGTGCTGGATTTGGATTCGCAATGGAGTAATAAAATCCAATCGTTCGGTTGGGAATCGAATGTGGAAGGCGAATTTCAACGAGAGAACCTTGATTTAATTCGTCTTCAACAAATTCTCGAATGACACAGCCGATACCAATGCCAATCTTTGTAAACTCAATGAGAAGCTCCATGTTGGTCACTTCTAATAGCTGATGTGGAGAAATATTATGATTGAGCAAATATTCATCAATATATCTTCTGGTTGTGTTTTTTTTGTCTAACATCATGATATTTCCAACAAGAAGAGGATCGCATTCAATGCTCTCACGTAAATATAAGTGGTTGAGATATTCAGGAGAGGCCACAAAGGTGTCATGAATATCCATTAGTGGGGCAAATGCAAAATTTTTCTTGTTATTTGGCTGGACAACAAGCCCAAGGTCCAAGAGCCCATTGTCTACCATATTGACAGTTTGTGCTGTCGGTTGTGAGGCAATATTGACCATAATATGGGGATAGTTAGCGACAAAATCCTTTAATTTGGGAAGTAGTGTATATTTACACAATGTATTGCTTACACCAATTTTTATTTTTCCGATATGAAAATCCTTAATTCTTCGCAATTGTTGTTCACCAATACTGATAGAATGAAATGCATCTGAGATGTGATTGTAGAGCATTTGTCCTTCCATCGTCAAAGTGACACCTCTAGAGTTGCGCACAAAGAGGGTTACATTTAGGCTTTCCTCGAGCTTAGAAATTGATTTTGAAATTGCGGGCTGGCTGATATAGAGGCCTTTTGCTGCACGAGAGATATTTCCTGCTTTGGCAACTTCATAAAAAATTTTATATTGTGATAAATGTTGTTCCATGTAGCCTCCTTTCATTCTGAATATATATTATATCATTAGTTATAACATAAGGGAATAGAATAATGCGACAGAATATGTAACAATTTGGCTTAAATATAAAGTATCACTAAATATATTAAGAAAATATTTCAAAAATTATGTTATTTATTACAAATATAATTCAAAATATTGACATTCTGTAAAAAGCTCATTTATAATACATCTGGCATCACGGCACGAGCCGAGAAAAGAGGAGTATGTTATGTTAAAGTTAAAATCACTTTTGAAAATGAAGGATATGGACAAAGGTGAAAAAAAGTCGAACTTGAGTAAGCACACCATCAAGGTACTAGTGGGATTTTCTGTAGCTTTAGTTATGGGCATTTATACCAATGTGGGTATTCACCCAAGTGATCAGGTGGGGGCAAGTCTCAATGTCGATGCAGCAACAATAACAGCCCCAGCAAATGCTGATGTTGTTAATGAAGTGGATAAGAAGCAGGAAGATGAAGTTGCCAAATCGATTAGTGATGAGGATTACAACAATCTGTGCCGCATTGTGGAATCAGAATCTGGTGACAGCGATGTAGAAGGAAGAATGTTGGTGGCCAATGTGGTTTTTAACCGCGTAGCGAATGCTGAATTTCCAAACACCATTTCTGGTGTAATTTTGATGAAGGGACAATTTTCGCCAGTGAGCAATGGCTCATTTTATCGAGTAAAGGTTTCGCAAAAGACCATTACTGCTGTGAACAGGGTGTTAGCTGGTGAAGACATTTCACAGGGAGCTTTGTACTTTATGAATAGAGCAGGCTCATCAAAGAAAAATATCCGCTGGTTTGATAGTCATTTGACTTATTTATTTAAACATGGCGGACATGAATTTTTCAAGTAATAGAGGCAAAACCAAATAACGCAGACAGATGGCATACGAAATATTTTGTTTTGTATGCCATCTGTGCTATACTGAATCAAAAATAAGGAGTTGCCTATGAAACATATATTTTTTGATTTGGATGGGACATTAGTGGAATCGGCCTTGGGGATTACCAAGGCGGTGCAAAGGGCATTGGCTCATTTTGGGATTGTGGAGAAAAACTTAGAAAATCTTGAAGTTTTTATTGGTCCACCATTATTTGATAGCTTTCAGAAATATTATCACTTTTCTAAGGAGCAATATGACACAGCCATTGATATTTTTCACGATTACTATCATTCCGTTGGAATTTTTGAATGTAAATTATATGACGGGATAGAGGATGTATTGAGGGAATTAGTGGAAAATGGGAAAAAACTATATGTTGCCTCGTCAAAGCCTGAGGAACAGGCAAGAAAAGTGATCACCCATTTTGGGCTGGATGACTATTTTGTTTTTGTCGGTGGAGCAGATGGCGACCATGGCACAAAAAGGTCGACAAAGGCTGCAGTGATTGAATATGTAATGAGAGAAAACCATTTATCTAATCAAAAGGATATTGCTATGGTAGGAGATCGGTGCCATGATGTGTTGGGAGCAAGAGAAAATCATTTGCCCTGTGTGGGGGTTCTCTATGGATATGGAAATCAAAGAGAGCTTGAACAGGCGAAGGCAACAGTGATTGTTCGTTCACCAGAGCAGATCCCCGCAGCATTGTGTCAATTGTAAATATGCACAAGAGCTTTACTAAAAATCCCAATCGGTGTATACTAAACTTACGACAGATCGAAGGAGACGGAGGTAATAGGATGATTGAACTGGGATATACCAAAAGAAATCTTTTGACATCACTTTGTGAAGGTAGTGATGAACCATTGATTAAGGCCGCTATGGAAGATGCTGTGGGACGTGCGTGGGTGGCTGAGATGGACGAACCAAAATTTTGTGTCATCAAGGTTGGAAATTTTATCTATCTGATTGGTCTGCCACCAAAGGGAAGAAAGGCATTGGACCTTCGCAGCATTTTGCTTCGTGAGTGCAATAATGCCTATATTGTTCCAGAGAATGACCATTGGAAGCACTGGTTGGAGGATAATTTAAATTGCAATTATCGTATGGTAAGTCGCTATACAGTAAAGCGAGAAAAAAATAGCTGTGACCAATCAGCACTCAAGGAATGGATTGAGGCCATTGGAGCAGAGTATAAGTTGAGAAAACTGGATAGGACAGCATTTAAAAAGATTGCAGCCAATGAATGGAGCAGTGATTTTACCTGTAATTGTGATGAGGAAGAATTTTTCTTAAATGGCACAGGGTATGTTGTATATTTGGACAAGGAGATTGTCAGTGGTTGCAGTGTCTATGGATTTAGTGAGGGAAAGGTGGAAGTGACCATCGCCACAAAGCTTGGACACAAGCGAAAGGGATTGGCCATTGCAGCGGCTGCAAGATATATGCTTGATTGTGCTCGTGAGGATCGCTATCCACTTTGGGATACAGGATCGGTGCACTCCATTGAGCTTGCAGAGAAGTTGGGTTTTGTTGCTGATGGGGAGTATCAAGTTTTCCAGATTGCTGTGGATGATGACTTTTAGACTAAAAAGGGCTTGAAAAAGCAAAAAGAAAAAGATATAATGTCTGTGTAAGTACAGGAGAGTAATTCCTGGGGTGAACGACAATCTTATCAATTTTGATCCTACATATTGATTAATGGGATTCCAAAGAACTACAATGGATGTCAGGCCTCAATGGTTTAGTGGAAGGCAGATATTGTGGTGAGGTAACCCACCTAGCACAGCTAGGCGTCAATACATAAGACCGTCATTCTGGGGTTATTCACATAAATAAGACAAAAGCAGCGAGTAATCGCTGCTTTTCTTTCTAGGAGTGAAGAAGATTGAAAGATGAGTTTAAGCCATATTTTTATTGGGGAATGACAGCACTGGGTGTGATTGGTGCGGCTATTGGTATTTCTTTTATTGCCTTGCATGCAAGGGATATCTTTAGTATAGTGAAAAAAATTGCTTCGATTTTAACTCCGATTATCTATGGTGCAGTTTTGGCCTTTTTGATGACAGGACCTTATAATTTTTTTGTGGCATTTTTAAATCGTCATCTCAAAAAGGCAATAAAAAATCAAAAGTTAGCAAAAAAGATTTCAACGGGCATGGCCACTTTTTTATGTGTTATCTTAGTTATTGCTATCATTTCTTTGTTGGTGATGATGATTTTGCCACAGATGATTTCCAATGTAAGTGATATGCTCAATTCATTGCCAAAAGATTTAGCGAGCTTTGAGCCATCATTTTTAGAGCGATTTAAGCACTATCCTGTGGTGGATAAAAACTATGAAAGTGTAAAACTTAGTGTAATTAATTGGTTCAACCAATCCATTGTGCCAAATATCAACAAATATATTGTGGGATTTTCATCGGGCGTGATTACAGCATTTCATATGATTATCAATTTTTTGATTGGTTTGATGGTTATGGTCTATTTGCTCAATATGAAGGAGATTTTAGCTGCACAGGTCAAAAAGATTTGTTACAGTATATTGGAAGTAAAGAAAGCCAATCGGTTGCTTGAGGAGACAAGATATATTCGAAAGGTTTTTTCACAATTTATTGTGGGGAAGATTATTGATTCTTTGATTATTGGTATAATCAATTATGTGTTTATGCTCATTATTCATATGCCTTATGCACTCTTAATTAGTGTGGTTGTGGGCGTGACCAATGTAATTCCATTTTTTGGCCCATTTATTGGTGCGATTCCAAGTGCATTTATTTTACTATTGGTTTCACCAATTTCTTGTCTGGAGTTTTTAATTTGGATTTTAATACTGCAACAGGTCGATGGCAATATTATTGGACCAAAGATTCTTGGACAGACTACGGGGCTGGCAAGTTTTTGGGTGCTCTTTTCCATCTTGCTTTTTGGTGGATTATTTGGCATTGTTGGTATGGTGATTGGTGTGCCGACATGGGCTGTCATTTATCGTTTGACCAAGGAGAGAGTCAACATTAAATTGGGAAAGAAAAAGCTCTCTGTGGACAGCAAGGATTATTGGGGACTTCAAGGTATTGATGAAGAAAATGGGGAGTATATCAGGGAAATCAAAAAAGATTAGATACTTGCAAAACTAGTTTGACTAGGATATAATATCCTAGATATTTTGCAAACAATGAAAGGTGGTCAAAAATGACATTATTGGAGAACTGGAGAAATCTAGCTTATGGCGATGGAACCAATGATAAAGATAAAGAGACTTTGTGGACAAACTACTTCATGGTAGAGAAGGGGATCTATGAGCAAATCCTTAGCAATCCTAAGGAGAAGATTACTTGTACAGTGAAAGAGCTCGCAGAAAAATTCCATACGGATGTACAGACAATTACAGGATTTTTGGATGGCATCAATGAGTCTTTGACAGAGGAAAATCCAATTGAGACAATGGATGAGAATACCACAGTTAATATTGAGATTGTTCCGGAAAAACTCTACTACAACATGGTAGAGGCTAAGGCAGAGTGGTTATATAATCTTCCACAATGGGATAACATTCTCGATGCAGAAAAGAGAAAAGAAATTTACCATGCACAAAAGATCAGTGGTACTGTTGTAAAGCCAAAGAAGATTGGACGCAACGACCCTTGCCCATGTGGTAGTGGAAAGAAGTATAAGCATTGCTGTGGAAAGAATGCATAATGAGTAGAGCTGCCTTTCGTTAGAGAAAGGTAGCTTTCTTTTATTCTATGTGAGGTGATTTATGGGTTCGTATGAAGAATTTGCCTGGGTCTATGACGAATTTATGGACAATGTTCCCTATGAGAAGTGGTGTGATCAGATTTGTTCCGTTTTAAAAAGAGAGGGAATTGAAAGTGGCATTGTGGCAGATTTAGGTTGTGGAACGGGAGAGTTGACAGAATTATTGGCTAAGCAAGGGTATGACATGATTGGCATCGACAATGCACAGGAGATGCTCAATGTGGCGATGGAAAAGCGTTATGTGTCTGGGCTTGATATTCTCTATCTTTTGCAGGATATGCGTTCTTTTGAACTTTATGGAACTTGTCGAGCCATAATTAGTCGATGTGATAGTATCAATTACATCACAAGTTATGAAGACCTTGTTCAGGTTTTTCGTCTAGTTAATAATTATCTTGACCCCAAGGGACTCTTTATTTTTGATTGTAATTCACCATATAAATATAGAGAAGTTCTTGGCGAGACGACCATTGCAGAAAATCGTGAAAATGGAAGCTTTATTTGGGAAAATTCTTATGATGAACAGAGTCATATCAATGAATATGACCTTACACTCTATATTCAGAATGAGGATGGACAGCAATATAGGCGATATGAGGAGACCCATTTGCAGCGTGCATATACCATAGGGGAAATCAAGCAGGCCGCAAAAGAGGCAGGATTAGTTTTTCAATTTTTAGTTGATGCAGATACAGACAATGAGGTGACGAGACATACAGAGCGATATTTATTTTGTATGCAGGAGAATGGAAAGTAGGAAGTAAAATGAAGGATTATATTGTAAAAGCAACAGCGGCACAGGGAATGATCCGTGCCTTTGCGTGCACATCAAAGGATACCGTGGAGAAGGCAAGAGCTTCTCATGGAACAAGTCCTGTGGTCACAGCTGCACTTGGAAGACTTTTGAGTGCAGGGGCGATGATGGGCAGTATGATGAAGGATGAAAAAGATTTATTGACACTAAAGATTCAGGGAAATGGACTGATGCAGGGAGCAGTGGTAACTGCTGATTGCAATGGAAATGTCAAGGGATATCCATTTGAGCCAGTAGTTATGATTCCAGCCAATGACAAGGGGAAATTAGATGTTGCTGGAGCTATTGGTATTGGAATTTTGAGTGTGATTTCTGATATAGGCTTAAAAGAACCTTATGTCGGTCAGGTTGAGTTGATTTCAGGGGAAATTGCAGAGGATATCACCTACTACTATGCGACGAGTGAGCAGACTCCATCGAGTGTGTCTCTGGGTGTATTGATGACAAAGGAAAATACAGTAGATAGTGCAGGTGGCTTTATTATTCAATTGATGCCACATTGTCCTGAGGAGTTGATTGTAAAGTTAGAGGAAAAATTAGCACATATTGAGCCGATGACGACAATGTTACACAAGGGGATGACACCAGAGGATGTCTTGAGAGAACTTCTTAACGATATGGACTTAGAAATTAATGAAAAAATCGACATGCAATTCCATTGCAATTGCACAAAGGAGAGAGTGGAAAAGGCCTTGATTAGTGTGGGCAGGAAGGAATTGCAGGAAATGATTGATGATAAAAAGCCAATTGAGGTAAAATGTCATTTCTGCAATAAGGCGTATCATTTCTCTGTACATGAATTGGAGGAGATGTTAGAAAGAGCATCGAACGAATAGAAATGAGAGATAAGCAGGGGTGTGGTTTCACACCCCTGTATGTATTATAAAATGAAAAGTTGAGGTAATCTACTTATGCAATATGCCAATATATTTAAGCATCTAAGGACCATCACCGAGCATAAACTTGCAGTGATGGAGCTTTGTTTTCGAGTTGGGCTGATTAAGCAGGGCCTATTACATGATCTAAGTAAGTATTCGCCAGAAGAATTTATTACAGGAATTTATTTTTATCAAGGGACAAGAAGCCCAAATGCCGCAGAAAAAATGGTCAGAGGGTATTCGGTGGCTTGGTTACATCACAAAGGTAGGAATAAGCATCACTTTGAATATTGGATTGACTATGCAATTGATCCGACAGAAGGATTGGTGGGAATGAAAATGCCCCTTCGCTATGTATTGGAGATGTGCTGTGATCGCATTGCTGCATCCAAAGTCTACAACAAGGGACATTACACAACGGATATTCCATGGAATTATTATCAAAGAACAGAAAAATTATTGTTGATTCATCCAGATACCAAGAAATTGTTGGAGAAAATATTGTTGATCAACAAGGACCAGGGGGAGGAGCGAGCCATTGCATTTATGCGTTGGATGTTGCGTCATCCAGAACGCTACTAATTAGAGATGGATTCTATTTTGAAGAGAGGAAGAATATGATTTCATATATCAAAGGAAAATTAATGCAGGTGGCACAAAACTTTGTCGTTGTGGATCATCAGGGGATGGGAATTTCTGTCTTTGTACCAACATCAATGATGGCAAGACTTTCTCCAGTGGGAGAGGAGATTTTTTTACATACCTATTTTCGCGTAGGTGAGGATGGTATGCAACTTTATGGTTTTTTGGAGGATAAAGATCTGGAGATATTTAAGCAGTTGATTACAGTCAGTGGAATTGGACCAAAGGGAGCTTTGGGAGTGCTTTCTGCTCTATCTTCTGATGACCTTCGCATTGCTATTTTATCAGGCGATGCAAAAGCGATTGCCAAGGCTCCAGGTGTGGGAATAAAGACGGCACAGCGAGTCATTATTGATTTAAAAGAAAAAGTAAAATTTGAGGATGGAAATTATCTCGCCAATGACAAGGAAGAAAAAAATAGTGTAAGTGCAGATGCCATTTCGGCCTTGGTTTCTCTTGGATATTCGTTGAGCGATGCGACGAGAGCAGTGCATTGTGTAGCAAAAACAAAAGAGATGAAAGTAGAGGATGTGATTAAAATGGCACTGCGCAATTTAATCGGATAGGAGGGGAAGATGGAAAGAAGAGTGATTCAGACAGAGCTTGTGGCTCAAGAGCAACAATTAGAAAGTAGTTTGCGTCCACAGCTTTTGGATGAATATATTGGTCAAGAAAAGATTAAGTCAACGATTAAAATTTACATTGAGGCGGCCAAGCAAAGAGGAGAGAGTCTTGACCATGTCCTCTTTTATGGACCACCGGGACTTGGTAAGACAACATTGAGCACAATTATTGCCAATGAAATGGGGGTCAATTTAAAAATCACTTCTGGACCAGCAATTGAAAAGCCAGGGGATATGGCGGCAATTCTGAATAGTTTGCAGGAAAATGATGTACTTTTTGTTGATGAGATTCATCGCCTAAATCGCCAAGTGGAGGAGATTCTCTATCCTGCAATGGAGGATTTTGCCATCGACATTATGATTGGAAAGGAAGTGAACGCAAGGAGTATCCGCCTAGATTTGCCAAAATTTACTTTAATTGGAGCAACAACAAGGGCGGGGCTTTTAACTGGACCACTAAGAGACCGCTTTGGCGTAGTGCAAAAATTAGAGTTCTATCAAGTTGATGAACTTCAGAGTATTATTCTGCGTTCGGCAAATGTTTTGGGTGTGGAGATTGGTCAAGAGGGGGCCTTGGAGTTGGCAAGAAGAAGCCGTGGAACGCCAAGACTGGCCAATCGCCTGTTAAAGCGAGTGAGAGACTTTGCACAGGTTAAGTATGATGGAAAAATCACAAAGGAAGTCGCAGATTTTGCACTGGATGTCTTAGAGGTGGATAGACTTGGTCTCGATCAAAATGATCGGGCGATTTTGCTGACACTGATTGAAAAATTTTCTGGTGGCCCTGTGGGATTAGAGACTTTGGCAGCAGCACTTGGAGAGGACAGTGCGACCTTAGAAGATGTCTATGAGCCCTATTTATTGATGAATGGCTTGATCAATCGAACGCCAAGAGGGCGAGTGGCCACAGAAAATGCATATCGGCACTTGGGATTACAAAAGTAGAAAGTGGGAATTATGGAAATAGAAGTACTTGCACCAGCAGGTTCATATGAAAGTTTGGTTGCCGCAGTCAATGCGGGGGCAGATGCCATCTATATTGGTGGCGAAAAGTTTGGGGCACGAGCTTATGCAGATAATCCGAAAGAAGATGAGTTACTAAAGGGCATTACCTATGCTCATCACTTTGGTGTGCGTGTGTATATGACGGTCAATACATTATTAAAAGAGAATGAGATGAAAGAGCTCTATGACTATCTTCTTCCCTATTATCGGGCAGGACTAGATGCCGTCATTGTTCAGGATATGGGGGTGTTTCATTTTGTGCATCAATATTTTCAAAATATGGATATTCACATCAGCACGCAGGTAAGCATTACAGGGCCTGAGTCAGTCAAGCAGTTGCAGGCAATGGGAGCAACAAGAGTTGTGCCGGCGAGAGAACTCTCTCTTGCAGAAATTGCAGCCATTGATGCCACAGGGGATATTGAAATCGAGTGTTTTGTCCATGGAGCACTTTGCTATGCCTACTCTGGACAATGTCTGATGAGTTCATTGATTGGCGGAAGGAGTGGAAATCGAGGGCGCTGTGCACAAACTTGCCGCCTGCCCTATAGCCTTTACAATGAAAAGGGAGAAGAAATTAGCAAAAATGGGAAAAATCATCTGCTTAGTTGCAAGGATTTATGCAGCCTAGATATTTTGCCAGACTTAATTGAAGCAGGGGTTGATTCGCTAAAAATTGAGGGAAGAATGAAATCGCCAAGGTATACAGCGGGTGTTGTACGTATTTGGCGAAAGTATGTGGATCTTTATAAGAAGGTTGGAAAAAAGGGATATCAAGTTGAGCCAAGTGATCGAAGGGAATTGCTCGATTTGTTTGACCGAGGCGGACAGACGGATGGTTATTATACTAAGCACAATGGAAAAGATATGATCGCTTTTGGAGAAAAGCCAAAAAAGAGAGAGGTCAATGAAAAACTGTTTGATTTTCTTGATAAAACTTATGTGGAAACACAGAAAAAACACGATTTAGTGGGAAAATTAAGGGTACATACTCAAATGCCGATGATATTGGAACTAAGTTGTGATAAAGCCGTGGTCTGTGTACAGGGAGCGATTCCTGATGTAGCAAAAAGTCGCTCGGCAACGGTGGAAGAGGTCAAAAAGCAAATTCAAAAGATGGGTGGGACATGGTATCAACTCAAAGATTTGGAAGTAGAATTAGACGATGGTTTATTTATTCCTGTAAAAGCTTTAAATGACTTAAGAAGAGAGGCTATTGCAGTATTAGATGAAAAGATTTTGTCTCCATATTATCGAGAGGTAGAGCTACCTTATACTAGAAATATTGAGGAAAAGAAAAAAGCAGAGAAAGAGGAGAAAAAGCCATTTCTTCATGTTGTATGTGAGACAAAAGAGCAACTTCAGGCAATAGCTGAGTGTTCATCAAATCATTTGATGGTAGAGGAAATTAGTTTTGAAGCAGATACTATCGCAGCGAGTGATTGGAAGAATACAGTTGATAATCTCCATCAAAAAGGTTATCGTGTCAACTTATACTTGCCTCATATTTTTAGGTTAGAAGCAAAGCAGTTTTTTAATGAGCATGAAAAGGAATTCGTTGAGGCAGGATTTGATGCACTGATGATTCGCTCCCTAGAAGAAGTGGGCTATGTGGAAGGGATCTTTAAAAAGTATCAAGAAAAGAGACCAAAATTTCTTTTTGACTATACAATGTACAATTATAATCATGAGGCAGCAGATACTTTGAATTTATTGGGGGCAGACAAAGAGACTTTGCCAGTGGAATTTAACCTAAAGGAATTAAAGAAGATGGATTGTGCAGGCAAGGAATTGCTTGTCTATGGACGAATACCTATGATGGTCAGTGCACAATGTTTAAAGAAAAATACTTTGGGCTGTGATCACAAGATGAGTCTATTGACATTACAAGATCGATATAAAAAGGATATGCCGGTAAAAAATCGCTGTACATTTTGTTATAATAGCATCTACAACGCACAGCCATTGTCAACCATTGGCTTGGTCACAGAGATTTCTAACCTAGGTGTCGAGAGTTATCGCCTGTGGTTTACGACAGAAAAAAAGGATGAAGTGCGAAAGATTGTGGACTGCTATGTGGATGTCTATCTTCAAAATCAAAGAAGGGAAGAACCGATCAAAGATTTTACAAGAGGGCATTTTAAGCGAGGAATAGAATAGATGGGTAAGGCTTGATTTCAATTTTTTTATAGGCTATACTATGCTAGTAAAAAACACTTAAACAGGAGGGATTGCAGTGATTGAGGCAACGAGCTGTGGCGGTGTGGTTATTTTTCGAGGAAAGATTCTTGTATTGTATAAAAACTATAAAAATCGATATGAGGGCTGGGTATTGCCAAAAGGAACGGTTGAAAAAGGTGAAACCTATGAAGAGACTGCACTAAGGGAAGTTAAAGAAGAGACTGGCGTGGAGGCCAAAATTGTGGACTACATAGGCAGGAGTCAATATACCTTTAATGTACAAGAGGGTGTGGTGAGCAAGGAAGTACATTGGTATTTGATGTTGGCCGATAGTTATTATAGTAAACCACAAAGGGAGGAGTTTTTTGTTGACTCGGGATATTATAAATATTATGAGGCATATCATCTTCTAAAATTTGCCAATGAAAAATTAATGTTGAGCAAGGCTTATGAGATGTATCAGGTATTCAAAAAGAGTGGAACCTGGAGAGCATAGAAAATGGAGGATTAGTGTGATTGAATTAGAGCGTACATCCGTATTTAATTTAGAAAATGCAATGCGCGGAGCAAGAAATCCAATGAATTCTTGGAATCGAATGGACAGCTACTATGATGAAAATCATGAGTATGTTTTAGGACCGAATGATTTGTCCTTGGCTACGAGACTGAGAAAGGCGGGATCTGATCACAGAAAATTTATTCGTCAAATTATGGTGTCTGTTGACATTACAGCACCACTGTATTGGTGGAAAGAATATGATACTTATAAGGTGGCCACAGTGGCCAATTCTACTTCGACCATGCACAAAATTCATGCAAAGTCATTTGAGCTTGATGATTTTTCACATGATCATTTGAGCGAAAATGGGTTAAGGGTATTGAATTTGATTATTGCGAACTTGGAGGAGATTCGTCTTCGCTATGTTGAAAGCAAAAATAGGGAAGATTGGTATGATATGATTCAACTTTTGCCATCGAGTTACAATCAAATGCGAACTTGTACGCTCAACTATGAGACATTGGTGAATATTTACTATGCGAGAAGAAATCACAAATTGGAAGAATGGCATCATTTTTGTGATTGGATTGGTAAATTACCTTATGCAAAAGAGTTGATTATTGCGGAAGAAGGTCAGTAAAAGATGAATGAAAAAGTAAAAAAGACAATCAAAGAGTATGCAATTATTACAGTGAGTATTTTATTGATGGCTGTTGGTGTGTATTTTTTTAAGTTTCCAAATAATTTTTCATTTGGTGGTGTGACAGGATATTCAAAGATTGTCAGCAAGTTAACGCCATTGTCAGCATCTCGCTTTACCATGATTACCAATATTGTGTTATTGGTTGTTGGATTTTTGATGGTGGGAAGGTCATTTGGAATTAAAACTGTATATGCCAGTGTTGTATTTTCTTATGCACTGGATTTGATGGAGCGATATATCCCTCTGCACACACCAGTGACAAACCAACCATTGTTGGAATTGGTATTTGCCATCTTTATTCCAGGGGTTGCGACGGCAATTTTATTTAATATTGGTGCATCGAGTGGTGGAACCGATATTATTGCATTGATTTTAAAGAAATATACGAGTTTTAACATTGGAACAGTGCTATTGATTGTTGATCTTGTGGCTGTTTTGCTTGCTTTCTTTATCTTTGATATTCAAACGGGACTTTTTTCTTTGCTGGGTCTGTTGGCCAAATCATTGGTAATTGATGATGTTATTGAAAGCATTAATATGTGTAAGTGTTTTACCATTATTTGTGAAAATCCAGAGCCAATTTGTAAGTATATTATTGAAGAATTACATCGTTCGGCGACAACTTATAATGCAGAGGGGGCTTATGCTCACCACAAGAAAAAGATTATTTTGGCGACAATGAACAGTGCACAGGCATTGAAGTTGAGAAATTATATTCGAATTACAGAACCTCATGCCTTTATGATTATCACAAAATCGAGTGAGATTATTGGCAAAGGATTTTTAAATCGTTAGAGGAAATAGAAAGGAAGAGTGAATGAATAATAAAAATGACAAGAACTCCGGCGGACGAGTCGGACAACAACTGGTCATTCTTATGATTGCAATTATTTTATCCGTGGTGGTATTTTCATTGCTGTCTGGAAGATTGAAATCAAGAAGTACCAAGGAAATTTCCTATACAGAATTTATGCAAATGGTAGATGATGGAAAAGTGGAGTCTGCAGTGATTACAGACAGTCAAATTGAAATTAAGGCGAAGCCAAAGTTGACAGATTATTCTTCATCGACCATTTATACAACGGTACGTATGGAAAATGATTTGGATTTGATTAATCGCTTGTACAAGGCTGGCGTCGTTGCAAAACGAAGAAGAAATGACACAGTATCTTTGATGATGTCCTTTGCCAGCATGGTTCTTCCGATTGTTTTGATGTTTCTCTTTATTAATTTTATGATGAGGAGAGTAGGCGGCGGTGGAGTGATGGGTGTTGGAAAAAACAATGCCAAAGTCTATGTGCAAAAGGAGACAGGCATCCGCTTTAAGGATGTTGCGGGAGAAGATGAGGCGAAGGAATCGCTGACAGAGATCGTCGATTTCTTACACAATCCGGAACGCTTTACAAAGATTGGAGCGAAGTTACCAAAGGGAGCCCTACTTGTGGGGCCTCCAGGAACAGGTAAGACCTTGCTTGCAAAGGCTGTTGCCGGAGAAGCCAATGTGCCATTTTTCTCTCTCAGTGGTTCGGATTTTGTGGAGATGTTTGTCGGTGTGGGTGCTTCAAGAGTAAGAGATTTATTTCGACAGGCACAAGAAGCAGCACCATGTATTATCTTTATTGATGAGATTGATGCCATTGGTAAGAGCAGAGATTCTCGCTATGGCGGTGGAAATGACGAGAGAGAACAGACACTCAATCAGCTTCTTTCGGAAATGGATGGATTTGATTCTTCAAAGGGGCTTTTGGTGCTTGGGGCAACAAACCGACCAGAAATTCTTGATCCAGCCCTTCTTCGTCCAGGCCGATTTGACCGAAGAGTTGTGGTGGAGAGACCAGATTTAAAGGGTAGAGTTGCGATTTTAAAAGTCCATTCAAAAAATGTATTGATGGATGACAGTGTGGATTTAGAGGCTGTTGGTTTGGCAACGAGTGGAGCAGTTGGATCGGAGTTAGCTAACATGATCAACGAGGCAGCAATTCTTGCAGTAAAGCATGGAAGAAAGGCGGTTTGCCAGAATGATCTCTTGGAATCTGTCGAGGTTGTCTTGGTGGGTAAGGAGAAAAAGGATCGAGTGATGAATCAAAAGGAGAGAACCATTGTCTCCTATCACGAGGTTGGTCACGCCTTGATTTCTGCTCTGCAAAAAAATTCTGAGCCCGTACAAAAGATTACCATTGTGCCAAGAACAATGGGAGCCCTTGGTTATGTGATGTATGTTCCTGAGGAGGAGACCTATCTAAAGTCAAAGAGCGAGTTAGAAGATATGTTAGTCAGTGTCTTTGGCGGAAGAGCAGCGGAAGAAGTGGTATTTGGAAATGTCACAACGGGAGCTTCCAATGATATTGAAAAGGCAACTTCCATTGCAAGAGCTATGGTCACACAGTATGGTATGAGCGAAAAGTTTGGTCTCATTGGGCTTGAGCGAGTGCAGGATCAATATTTGTCAGGTCACACCGTAATGAATTGTGGCGAGGCGACAGCAGCGGAAGTAGATAAGGAAGTAATGCGTATCCTAAAGGAGGCCTATGCAAAGGCGGTGGCCATATTGCGAGAAAATCGAGAAGTCATGGACAAGATTGCAGAATTTTTAATTAAGAAAGAAACGATTACTGGCAAGGAGTTTATGGAGATTTTGCGGGAAGAAAAAAAGGATATGCCTGATCCAATCAAACCAGTAAAAGCAATACTTGTATAAAAATATAAAGAACTTCATTTCAATAGAAGAAATGGAGTTTTTTTATTGTGAGATATGCTATAATAATATGGAAAAATATTAAAATTGGAGGTCAATTTATGAACAGAGCGTGGTGGAAAGAGAGCGTAGTCTATCAAATTTATCCAAGAAGCTTTTGCGACAGCAATGGAGATGGCATTGGGGATATTCGAGGCATTACAGGAAAGCTCGATTATCTAAAGGAGCTTGGTATTGATGTCATCTGGCTCTCTCCT
Organism: Lachnospiraceae bacterium oral taxon 096; assembly: GCA_018141845.1. Lineage (NCBI taxonomy): Bacteria > Bacillati > Bacillota > Clostridia > Lachnospirales > Lachnospiraceae > Lachnospiraceae bacterium oral taxon 096. The sequence goes on from CP073340.1 coordinate 1,240,603, forward strand.
GTGTACAAATCACCAAATGATGATAATGGTTATGATATCAGTGACTATGAGGACATAATGGATGACTTTGGAACGATGGATGACTTTGACCATATGCTAGCTGAGGCACACAAAAGGGGAATTAAGATTGTGATGGATTTAGTGGTCAATCACACTTCAGATGAGCACAAGTGGTTTATCGAGAGTCGATCCTCTCTCGATAATCCAAAGAGAGATTACTACATTTGGAGAGAGGGAAAAGACGGTCACGAACCAAACAATTGGGGATCTTTCTTTTCAGGTTCAGCTTGGGAATATGATGAGAAGACAAAGATGTATTATTTGCATTTGTTTTCAAAGAAGCAGCCAGATTTAAATTGGGAAAATGAAAAGGTAAGAGATGAAGTCTTTGGGATGATGACAAGATGGCTAGAAAAAGGGATTGATGGATTTCGAATGGATGTCATCAGTTTGATTTCTAAACCAGATGGATTGCCAGACAGTAAGGTCGTTGGACTTTATGGAGACAGTGGTATTTGTGCCAACGGACCGAGAGTTCATGAGTACCTGAAAGAGATGAACCAGAGAGTATTGTCGAAGTTTGACATAATGACGGTGGGAGAGACTGCGGGTGTGAACGTGGAAGAAGCAAAAAAATATGCATCATCAGATGGATCAGAGTTAAATATGGTCTTTCAATTTGAGCATGTGGGACTTGATGACGGAAAAGATTTTAAGTGGTCCACAAGACCTATGCCATTGATTCCACTCAAGAAAAATTTGACCAAGTGGCAGTTGGGACTGCAAAATGTGGCATGGAATAGTTTGTACTTTTGTAATCATGACCAACCAAGAATTGTTTCAAGACTTGGTGATACTCGACCAGAATACAGAGAAAAGTCAGCCAAGTGTATTGCGACAGTCCTCCATATGATGCAGGGAACACCATATATTTATCAGGGTGAGGAGCTTGGAATGACGAATACGGTGTTTAACGGGGTTGAGGACTTTCGAGATATTGAGTCAATCAATGCCTATAAAGAATTGATTGCATCAGGTCGCTATACAAAAGAAGAGCTATTTCCTGCAATTGCCCATAAAAGTAGAGACAATGCCCGCACGCCGATGCCATGGAATGATGGGGAAAATGCTGGCTTTACCACAGGAACGCCTTGGATTCCACTCAATCCAAACTTTAAGGAAATCAATGTTCAGGAGCAATTGAGTAGATCAGATTCTGTGTTCCATTACTATCAAAAATTAATTTCTATTCGAAAGACCAATGATATTGTTGTCTATGGCGATTATCATCTGTTGTGTGAGGATGATGAAACCATCTTTGCTTACACGAGGACATTGGGCAATGAGCAGTTATTGGTGGTTTGCAATTTCTCCACAGAAGATAGAAAATTTGATTTTGGTCAATTCGCACAAGATAATGTTAAAATTTTAATTTCCAATAGCAGTATAGACCCTAGAAAAAGCGGAGTAATGTCTGCTTATGGAGCAATTGTTCTAAAAATAGATTAATTTTCTGTAAAAGATAATTGAAAGTGCATAGAAAATGTGATAGAATTGTGTCTATAAAGAGGGATCTGAAAAATCATCGATCAGACAGGAGGAAATTATGAAAAAAAGATGGTTGGGAGTCGCATTGAGTGCAGTGATGACCGTTGGTCTACTGGCAGGTTGCGGCGGAAAGACAGACAGCACACCAACAGGTAGTGCAGGTTCTTCAAGTGCAGACACAAGCGCAGCGGGAAAGACGGATAATAAGACGGATAATAAGACGGCAAGCTCGACAGGACTTCGCTTGATTAACGGAAAGATTGAGATTGACAAGCAATTGAAAGAAGTTGCTGAGCTGTTTAAGAAGGAGACTGGTCAGGAAGTTACCATTGAATCCCTCGGTGGTGGTGTGGATATTCAGGGGCAGATTAAGAGCTATAAAGCTGCCGACAATATGCCAGACATTTTTGTTATTGGTGGCGATGGCGACTACGCAAACTGGACAGATATGGTTGCTGATTTGAGTGATTCTGAGTTTGCAAAGAATACAGATTTTGCTTACAAAGACAAGACAACGGGTAAAGTTGTTGGTTTCCCATATGCAGTAGAAGGATATGGTATCACATATAATGCTGATATTCTTGAGAAGGCAGGCATTGATCCAAAGACATTGGTTAACTACGATGCATTTAAGGCCGCATTTGAAAAGATTGATGGAATGAAAGATCAACTTGGCATTCAGGCTGTTGCTTCTGTAGCGGCAGAGTCTGGACAGATGTATTGGTCCACAGGAAATCATTTGTTCGGATATTATTACACTGGTGGTCTTCAAAGAGGAGACAACAAGTACTTTGATATGGCGATGAAGGGAGAGCTTGACAAGGACCGACTGGGTGAGTTTGCCGATATGACAGGACTGTTATTTAAGTATGCAGACCCTCAAGTTTTGATTTCAGGAACCTATGATGATCAATTAGCTCTTTGGGCTAAGGGAAAGACCGCTTTTATCACACAGGGAAATTGGGTTGATCCATCTTTGAAAGATTACAATGCAACATTTAAGGTAGGTATTGCACCACTTGCATTTACAAAGACCGATATGACAAGTATCTTGGCAGATTGTCCATCTTGGTGGTGTGTATATAAGGACAGCAAGAACTTAGATGCAGCAAAGAAGTTCCTCGATTTCGTGGCAACAAATGAGGATGCACAAAAGATTCTTGTTGAAGAGGCTGGTATGATTTCACCATATAAGAATAGTAAGGTGGAGCCAAAGACACCACTTGCTATGGATGTAAAGAAGTATGTTGATGAAGGAAAGACATCTTCTTGGGCTTGGTCGAATATGCCAGAAGGTCTTGCACAGAATGCCATTGGATTGGTATTTGAGTCCTATGCAAAGGGCGATATTACAAGAGATCAATTTGTTGAGATGATGCAGACAACAATTGCAGACTATGTGAAGAATAAAAAGAACTAAGTAGGCAAGATGGAGCAAGGGGTGGCTGTGAAAGGTCACCCCTTTTGTATGCCAAAATATTTGGAAAGGAGCAAACACAAACATGAATACAAAGAGTCCAAAATTTTTATCCATGGCATTGATTGTTGTGGGAATTATTTTTACAGTATATGCGCTTGTGTTAGATTTTACGAAAGCAACGGGAGAGTGGAGAGGATATGCACTCATCATTGGAATTTTACTCATTTTATTTGGGATTTTTAAGATGCCAGGTAAAAATCATACACGGATTGTCAAAATTCTTTTCCTGTTTCCGATGATATTTACTTTTGCAGTCACTGTTATTATTCCATTTTTATTGGGAATTTTTTATTCCTTTACTGATTGGAACGGAATTCAATTCAATAAATTTGTGGGATTAGCTAATTATGTCACGATGTTTAAGCAGCAAGATTATCTTTATTCTTTCTTGATCACTGTGATTTACACTGTAATCAATATCATTTTGGTGAATGTTGTAGGATTTGCACTTGCTCTATTGTGTACATCAAAGATTAAGGGAACATCTTTTCTTCGTTCGGCCTATTTCTTGCCAAACTTAATTGGTGGTTTGGTACTTGGCTATGTATGGCAATTTATTTTTAATAAAGTATTTACGGTCATTTTTGCAGGCTCAGCTTCAATGCTGACCAATGCCAATACAGCACTTCTTGCGATTTTAATTGTGAATACTTGGCAATATGCAGGTTATATTATGTTGATCTATTTGACAGGATTACAAACTGTGCCAAGGGATGTCATTGAAGCAGCAGGTGTGGATGGAGCTAGTCCAGTGACGACTCTATTTAAGATTAAGATGCCAATGATTGCCAATACATTTACAGTTTGTATCTTTTTAACTTTGGTCAATTCCTTTAAGCAGTTTGATCTAAACCTTGCCATTACCAATGGTGCCCCAAGCCGTATTATGGGAGCAAAGATTATTCAAGCGACAGAGCTTTTGGCCTTAAATATTTACAATACAGCAATTCGAAAGAACAATTATGCCCTTGGTCAGACAAAGGCCGTGATATTCTTTATTATTTTGGCAGTTGTGTCACTTACACAGGTAGCCATCAGCAAGAGAAGAGAGGTGGAATTATAGTATGAAAGCAGAAAAAAATCGAAATTTGATTGGTACCATTGTTGGCTTTGTCATTGCCATTCTTGTTCTTTGCCCATTTTTCTTAGTTGTCATCAACTCTGCGAAGACAAGTGCAGACATTGTTGTCAGTCCAATTGCCCTTCCAAAGCATTGGGGACAGATGATGGATAATTTTAAAGGTGTAATCAATAACACAAATTTTAGTTATTGGAGTTCATTTAAGAGTTCTTTGATTATCACCATCATTTCGCTTATCCTCTTGACACTATTTTCTTCTATGGCTGCTTGGGTACTCAGTCGTCATCACAAAGAGGGTTGGTCCAATGTAATCTTTATGATGTTTGTTGCTGCAATGGTTATTCCATTTCAGGTAGTTATGCTTCCGATTTTGACTGTATTTAGAAATATTGGAAATTTTACAGGAATTCAAATGCTTTCTAGTTATAAGGGAGTCATCTTTGCGTATCTTGGATTTGGTGGTTCAATGTCTATCTTTGTGTTACATGGCTTTATTAAGGGAATTCCAAGGGAGCTAGAGGAGGCAGCATGGATTGACGGTTGTTCACCAGAGGGTACATTTTTTAGAATTATTATGCCACTTCTTCGCCCAGTGCAGATGACGGTTCTTATTTTGAATGGACTTTGGATTTGGAATGATTATCTTCTTCCATCCATTATGCTCGGACTTAATGGAAAAATTAAGACATTGCCAATTGCGGTGAGTAGCTTTGTTGGATCCTATGTAAAACAATGGGATTTGATTTTGAGTGCAGCGTTCCTTGCAATGATACCGATTGTTATTTTGTTCTTAATTGCACAAAAACAGATTATTCAAGGCATGGTTGATGGCGCAATTAAATAATAAAAAATGGGAGTTTTCAAGTGAGTGACTTGAAACTCCCATTTTGTTTGTCAATTACAAAAGAAGAACAACGGCTTGATAGCCCTCTAGACAAATTTCATCAGAAGTCATAGTAAGGTCGTTTACATTGTTAAGAAGAACCTGTTTTGGCTGACTTGGCAATTTTACTGTCTTTTTAGCTGTCTGGAAATTTCCGAGAACAAGGAGAGTTTCCGTTTCGCCCTTTCGATAAAAGGCCATCAATTTTGGCTCCTCCACTAGGTAAGGGATGACTTCACCGTAAACTACGACATCCTGGTGCTCTGGGTCTTTGCGAAGCTGGATTAATTTCTTGTAGTAAGAAAAGAGAGAATTGGGGTCATTGACCTGGCTCTTGGCATTGATTTCTTTGTAGTTTGGATTTAAAGTTAACCAAGGTTTTCCAGTGGTAAATCCTGCGTTCTCAGAATCATCCCACTGAAATGGTGTTCTTGCATTGTCACGACTGTATTTTTTGACAATGGCAAAGGCCTCCTCTTCAGACAAACCTTCTTCTAGTGCAACACGATATTGGTCACGGCTGGAGATATCATCAATCTGGTCAATGGAAGTGAAATTGACATTTTCCATTCCAATTTCTTGACCTTGATAGATAAAAGGAAGTCCACGCAACATCAACTGCATGGTTGCAAGGAACTTTTTGCTGGTGTCGGAGCACTCGCCCTCTGGAATATAGCGACTGACACCACGAGGCTCGTCATGATTTTCAATAATTGTAGAAATCATACCGATATCCCCAATGCGTTTTTGAGTCTTAAAACAACATTTCTTGTAGTCATCTGGTGTAATCGGCTGTTTTTTATACCAGCCACGACCATTCTCACCAAAAGAAGCACTTTCAAAGTCAAACATAGTGGAAAAATATCCGTCATCGCCAATAAAGAGTGGAATCTCTTCTTCCCGTTCATTAAACACTTCGCCGGCGGTAAAGGCATCATGTGGAGCAAAAGTTTTATTTTTTAATTCGGTCAAGAAGTCTCCAAGACCGATGGTATCTTCCAACATTTTTGTACAATTGGTCAAACCGTCATTTCGATCAGGGGCGTAGGAGAATTTGGTAAATGGCAATGCCTTTTTAATATTGATAATGGCATCAATTCGAAATCCTCCCAATCCTCTGTCGAGCCACCAATTGACCATCGTGTAAATTTCTTCTCTGAGCTTTGGATTTTCCCAGTTTAAGTCGGGTTGTTTTTTGTGGAACAGGTGCAAGTAATATTTATCTGTGCCTGGAATTTTTTCCCATACACTGCCACCAAAGTAGGAACGCCAGTTGTTTGGCTCATGGCCATCAACAGCATCTTCAATATAAAAATAGGAAGCATATTCACCTGTTGGATCAGCAATGGCCTTTTTAAACCACTCGTGCTCATCAGAACAGTGATTGATCACTAAGTCCATAAGGATGTACATATCCCTTTCTTTTGCTTTGGCGATGAGCTCATCCATATCTTCCATAGTTCCAAAGCGAGGGTCGATATTGTAGTAATCAGAAATATCATAGCCTTGATCGGCTAGAGGAGAACAATAACATGGAGATAGCCATATAATGTCCACTCCAAGATCCTTTAGGTAATCCAATTTTTCAATAATTCCTCTTAAATCACCGATACCATTTCCTGTTGTGTCCTTGAAACTTTTTGGATAAATTTGATAGGCCACTTTTTGGTGCCACCACTTCTTTTTCATAAAATAAATCCTTTCGATATGATATTTGTAGTAACTTGACTGTAACATAATCACTGTGCAAATACAATCAAAATATAATCCCTCTAGGGGGTTAACAAGCCTATTTTTTTTGTTTATAATTAGCCCTGTATATAGAATATACCGAAAGTAGAATAGATAGAAAGGTAAAATGAGAAAGGAGGCTTCCAATGGCAGAAAACCAAAGTAGTAATAGCGATGCAGTGAATGCACTCGAAGAGAACAAAAAAGTAGAGCGCAGGGAGCGAGAAAAATTAGAGCGAGAATATGTAGAACGAGAACAGATAGAAAATACGGAGAATGAGGAAAATGGGCGAAATGAACTTCCAGAGGAGAGCCGACCAAATCTCAATGAATTGTTTGAATCTGTTTCAAATACAGATAGTGGTGAAAAGGAAGAAGAGAAAGAAGAAGAGGAAGATAGTGATGAGCTGGAGCATTTGATTGATGAGGGAAATCAGCAAGATATTGATGATTACTATGAGGATATGCAACCAGCTGACTTTGCAGAAGAAGTCGATGATCTTGATGATGAAGATATCAAAAAATTACAAGATCTTCTCGACATCGATCAATTGGCTGAACTTATGGAAGAGGCCGACGATGATTTGCGTCAAAGAATTGCGAGATTATTAAAAGATGAAGTCCTTTTGAAGATTTTTGAAAAGATGTCAAAGGACGATATTGTGGATATTCTCGGAGATATGGAGACGGGAAGAAGAAAGCGTATTCTTAACCAAATGAAATCGGGTGATCGAAGAATTATTCACACTCTATTACAATATCCCGATGATTCAGCTGGTGGAATTATGACCACAGAGTACATTGCACTTCGCGAAGATAGAACATGTGCGGAGGCATTGGATATTATTCGAGATATTGGACCAAAGACAGAGGTTATTGAGGAAATTTTTATTACAGATGAGCATCGCAAATTAGTCGGATATGTCGATTTGCGAGACTTACTTAGTGCTCCAAGAAATACAAAGCTTCGGGAAATTATGGATGATCAAGTGGTTTCTGTCGAGCCAGAGACCGATCAGGAGGAAGTTGCACAAATTGTATCAAAGTATGACTTACAGGCTGTGCCCGTAGTGAGCAAAAAGGCAATGATTTTGGGCATTATTACGGTCGATGATATTATTGATGTCCTTCAGGAAGAGCATGATGAGGATATTGCCCATTTGGGTGGTGTATCAGCAGAGGAAGGAATGGATACAAAATGGATAGACTCTGTTCGGCTTCGCCTTCCTTGGTTGGTAATCAACCTCCTAACGGCTTTTCTTGCCTCATTTACCGTAAAGATATTTGAGGGGACCATTGCAAAGGCCGTGGCTTTGTCCGCAACCATGACGATTGTATCGGGAATGGGTGGCAATGCAGGAACACAGACGATGTCCATTTTGGTGAGAGAGCTGGCCAGTGGCAGCTTGAATTTTAAAGAAGATTGGCGTGCGCTGATGAAGGAAATTTTACTTGGCGTTGTTGATGGTGCAGCCATTGGTCTGATCACAGGTGTTGTCGTTGCTATTTTCTATGGCAATGTCTATCTTGGACTCATTATTTTTTTGGCAATGATTGGAAACTTAGTTGTAGCAGGTATTTTTGGATTTGCTGTTCCCGTTGTTCTTGACCATTTTAAAATTGATCCAGCCCTAGCTTCTTCCATTTTTGTCACGACAGCAACAGATGTCTTAGGATTTTTTATTTTTCTTGGACTAGCAAGTTTGTTTTTGGCAAAGTTAATATAGAAATCGTGTAGTAGAAAGTAGCTGTCGAGAGATAGCTACTTTTTGATTAACACAAAATTAAAAAGGAAAAAAATAAAAACTTATTGGCTTTCAATTGTAAAAGAGTTAGGATGAAGGTGTGAGGAATATCACATCTTGAATCATATCTTAGAGGAATGTAAAAGTTTAGTTTTGCATTGTAATTCGAATCGTACCAGAGTGGAATGTCAATAAATAAGAATTCATTGGATAAGGAGGGAATATTGTGAAATATGTTGTCAAGTTGCGATTGGAACAGCCAAATTTTAAGTCAGATTATAGGAGGACGGTGATTAGTTTTTTTAAGTATGCCATTTCGAAATATATGGATGGTGAGTTTTATGATTTTCTCTATAATAGTGGAGCAAATCAAAAGTCATTGGTTTGGTCTATTCGCTTTGCAGAGCCAAAATTTTTAGGAGAAAATATGGAGCTTGGCGGGACAGAGGTAGAGATGACATTGAAAATGTCTGATGCTCAGACTGCACTTGTCTATTATTCTGCACTGTTAGAGATGAAAGGAAAGGCCTTTCCAGTTGGGGAAGGAAATGCTTTGACTTTAGAGCAAATCAAAATGGTTAGAGAGGAAAAAATTACTCAGCCATTTGCCATGTTTAAGGTATTGTCTCCAATCTGTTTAAAGGAGAGAGAAGAGAAAGAACAGTATTTATCTGTCGAGGATGAGAACTTTTTGGAGGAAATGAAAAGAAAGTTGAGGGAGAGTTTGCCACAACTTTCAAAGGAGATTGAAGAACTTAAGGGTGATTTTAGAGGGTTGAGAAAAACAATAGTGCGTGCATATGGGATGAAAATTCCAGCGAGCGTGGGAACTTTTGCACTGGCAGGGGATGTTCAAATATTGCAATATATTTTAAGTTCAGGAGTGGGATCAAAGAGAAATTCGGGATTTGGATTAGTTGAGTTTGTGATGTAGGGAGGTGAATTTGTGATTGAAATCGGTGACTATGAGATTGAGGGGGAGGCTTTTAACCGCAAGTTAGTGCCAACAGATTGGAGATATGCGGCGGCAGCAGTGGGCATGATTCGATTTTTTCGCCAAGCAAAGTTTCCTTATAAAAAGCAGGGAAGGAAATTATATTATCGCTATGAGGACATTTATCCAGAGGATGAATTGGATCAGAAGTTTTTGCTATTTGTCGAAGATTATTTGAAAGATAATATGCATCATTGTCAGATAGAATATAAGTTAAAAAGGCTAAATGATGTGACAGGTGAACAAAGAGATGCACTGTTGAAAGAGATAAATGACAAGCTAAAGGCCAATACAATATTAAAAAAGATATTTGCTGGAATGGAGTGCAATGGTGAGAATGGGGAAATCATTCAAAGGCGGATTGAAGAGCATCGGCTGGAGCTCATTCGGCAGACTTTTGCGAATGCAAAAGTTGGAGGGTATAGTCAATTTTCTGATGCAAATAAATTGAGAAGTGCACCAGCAGCAACTTGTCGATTAAGTGGCTTCGCTGTTGATGGGGGAAGAAAAACAAAGGCTCTGGGATTTTGCTTTGATAAGGATACTTTTCAAGGTAAGGATGAAGTGGAATTTGACTTTGTTATGTTTGGATTTACAAAGGGAGCAGAAGCAGTATTTATTAATGACAATATTTCGATAGAAAAGTTACTAAATACCAATAATGCTTTACAAACATTCTTGTCCGAAAAGCAGGGGGAGCGAGCAAATTGGGATGCTATGTTTTATAACTATATGGAGACGATGCCTTTTCTTGCCTATGATGTGGAAGTCATTAAAAAAGCATTTAATACAGGCTATTTTGAGACGATTTTTCTTCGAGAGAGCAGATTACATATCTTCCGAGAGATAGAGGAAAAGTGGAAGAATAGAGATTTTTCTTTAGATGCTGCCCTCTATCGTTGGGTTAAGGTGGATCAAGATAGTTCCATAAACATTATGCATGAAGTGACAATGGCCATTTTAAACAATCAAAATTTGGATGACTTGATCGAAAAGTTATTCTTTCTCAATGCAGGGCATGGAATATTGAGAACTTTGATTGAGGTCAATGACATTATGTACAAAATGGATAGGAGATTGGAGGAAGCTATGGAAGAGAAAGTTAGTCTAAAGGGGACATTTGCAGCTGCCAACGCAGTGGTGAAGTATTTTGAGTCGGCTGGAAATAAAAATAAGATTAAGAACTACCGACAAAAGTTATCTAGCGTGCTTGTGGCAAAGGACTATGATCGCTTTATAGAGATTATGTTGCAACTGTCGTCATATACCGACATTTCATTTCGTTTTTTGCACTATTTGATTCAAGATTTTGAATCAAATAAAAACTTAGCTTATAATTTTGTGAATCAGCTTGTAGTTTCAAAAGATGAGAACAAGGAAGAGGGAGGTAAGAAGGATGAAGAATAAGGCACTTACATTGACCGTCATTGCAAACATGACATCAAACTATGGAGAGGGTTTGGGAAATATTGGCGTTGTACAAAAGATTTATCGCTCAGGAAAAACCTATTCCATTCGATCGAGAGAAAGCTTGAAGAATGCGATTATGTTACAGAGTGGTTTGTATGATGATTTAGGGGTGATTGTTGCTGGAGATGGAAAAGTGGCACAAAAGGCTGTATCAGAGGAAGCGAATGCGTCAAATCAGAGAGCCTTAGAAGGAGGCTATATGAATACAGTTCCGACAACGAAAATTAGGAAGAGTTCCTTCTATTTGACAGACGCCATTTCTTTTGTTCCGTTTATCAATACGACTCGATTTCATAATAACTTATTCCAGGCAAAGACTTATGCAGAAGGCGATGAAAATAAGTTAAAGGCTGGATTGATGCCTTATCAGTATGAGTACGAAAAAGCATTAAAGTGCTATAGTATGACTATTGACTTAGATAAAGTGGGCGTGGATGAAAACTATGGCGAAGAGGCAGACAATACGGAAAAAATCTATCGAGTAAGGGCATTATTAGATGCAGTGAAAAACCTCAGCTTGGTTGTCAAGGGAAATATGGACAATGCAGAACCGCTCTTTGTTGTAGGAGGAATTGGAGAGCGAAAGCCCCATTATTTTGAGAATGCAATTCATATGACTGGGAATAAGCTAAAAATTGGGAAAGACTTGAAGGAAAAGTTAAAAGAAGGGTATAGAGCTGGTCTATTGGAAGGAAATACTTTTGAGAATGAAGAGGAAATCATTCAAGAGTTAGAGCCTGTTTCCGTTGTAGAATTTTTTGAAAAGTTGAAAGATGAGGTGGATGCATATTATGAAGGTGCTCAGAATTAAACTGAGGCAGAGTCAAGCATCTTATGCAAAGGAAGAAACAGTCAAAAATAGAATGACCTATCCTCTTCCAGCATATTCAACCATTATTGGAGCTTTGCATGCGGCATGCGGATATGACCATTATCATCAAATGGACATTTCAGTTCAGGGAAAATTTGAAAGTATGCAAAGAAAACTTCAGGTCAATTATACGCTGTTAAATCATTTAGAGGATGACCGAAGCACTTTAATTTGGCTAGAAAATTCGAATGCTTTGAGCAATGGCTACATTGAGGTTGCAAAGGCATTAAAGAAGCAGGGAAATAGCTTTAGAAAAGGAATTACCATACAGATAGCTAGAGAAGATAAGATTCAAGAGTACAGGGCAATAAAAGATCGGGATGATCAACTCAAAAAGATGGAAAAGGAAGAGATTTGTCCCATTGAAGATCTTTGGAAAGCTGAGAAAAAGAGATTAAAGCAGGCAATAAAAGATGCAGGGAAAAAAACAGAGGAGGGGATGGAGCTTATTAAGCGACTCGATGCAGGAGAAGAAAGAGTTAAAAAACTTCGTGCTGATTTTAAGGAGAAACGAGAGAGAGAGGTGGTAGAACCATTGAGCCATTTTGGCACATTGACTAAGGGAGTAAGTTATCAGGAAGTACTTTCAGATGTCGAATTAGTGATTCATGTGCACGCAGATGAAGAGGTTATGCAGGATATTTTGAAACATAAATTTGACCTTGTGGCTTTAGGTAGAAGTGAAGATTTTATCGAATTGGAAGAGATAAAAGAGGTGGAGCTGACAAGAGACATTGATCAAGAATATACTTTGCAAAATGGCTATAGTATGTATGTCAATTATGAACGGATTGATGAAGGAACTTATTTTATTAAAGACAGCAGGAAAAAAATGGGGCGTGAATTGAGTATACAGGGCACACTCTATGAGATATCAAAGAATTATGAAATTCAAGATAAGAAGAGGGTATTTCAAAAAATCTCTTGTCTGTATACATCGACAGTGGCGATTGACAGCGACTCAACAGATGCATGGTTTGATCGAGATGGGGGCTATATTGTAGATTTAAACTAGGAGGTAGAAGAAGATGAGCAAGCAGTTAGAGATTCCAGAGTATTATAAAAATTATTTGGCCAAGGAAGATGAGACCTTGTATGAGCATACAGCAGAGCTCTTAGAATGCTTAGGTGAGCTTTCAAAGTTTTCGGATATCAAAAATTTATGGCTTGTGGAACTTAGCTGCTTGTATCATGATGTGGGAAAAATCAATGCCCTATTTCAAAATCGCTTGAATGCACATAAAAAATTTGATGCAACAAAGGAAGTAGGGCACAATATTTTATCTGCAATTTTAGCGAAAGCATTGTTACAGGATGTAGACAAAGAGCAGATGCGAAAGGTCATCTATGCTATCTTAAATCATCATCATTATGTGGATAATTTTGGTGAACTTGAAGATAAACAGTTACTAATAAAAGAAAATTTAGAGACGGTTCCTTGCACTATTTTGCCACAATCAAGTAGAGACAAAGATTTATCTAAAAGCATTGGCGGGAGAGAAGCCAATGCTTTAAAGAAGTTGGAAGAAGATATTGATAGTCAATTAATTAAAGGATTTTTGCATAAGTGTGACTATAGTGCAAGTGCACATGAAGTCATTGAGATTCCCAATGTAGACTTGGATCAACGAATGGAAAGATATTGGGATAGAAAAGAGTATATTCCCAATGATATGCAAAAATTTGCAAGGGACAATAGAGATAGGCATTTGATTTTAATTGGTTCAACGGGATTGGGAAAGACAGAAGCTTCATTGATGTGGCTTGGAAATCAAAAGGGATTTTATGTATTGCCTCTGAGGAGTGCGATTAATGCAATGTATGAGCGAGTGAAGAGAGACTTTTATCCAATGGATTATTCTTCTCATTTGGGACTTTTGCATAGTGAAGCAAGGAGTGTCTATTTTAAAAACTTAGAAGAGAAAGTTCAAAAAGTTGGAGAAAAAGAACAACAAGAATTTTGGAATTATTATGGAACGACAAAATCCATGGCACTTCCTGTGACCATTACGACACCGGATCAAATTTTTCGCTTTGCATTTAAATATCCTGCCTATGAATTAATGCTGGCGACTTGCAGTTATTCTAAGATAATTATTGATGAGATCCAAGCCTATTCTCCAGATATTTTGGCCACATTGATTTATAGTTTACAATGGATTGATAAAGTTGGAGGGAAGTTTATTCTTACAACAGCTACGCTTCCTCCATTTATCAAGAGTTGGCTGGAAAAGTATATGGGAAAGTCGATCGTTGAAAAAGAGTTTTTGAAAGAGGAGATTAGACATCATGTGCAGTTGTGTGATCGAGAGATAGCGACAGAAGATATTTTTGAGTTTATTGATGTGAATAGAGGTAGAGAAAGTTTAAAAATATTAGTGGTTGTCAATACCGTTCGCACAGCACAAAGAATCTACAAAGAACTAAGAGAAAATATAGGGGATGATATTGTAGTTAAAGTATTGCATTCTCGCTTTACAGTACAAGACAGAAATTTAAAAGAAGAAGAAATTCTAAATGATGGAGCGACAGCTTGTAAAAAGAAAGTGATATGGGTAGCAACTCAAGTTGTCGAAGCAAGCTTAGATATTGATTTTGATGTTTTATTTACAGAGCTTTCTGATTTGAGCGGATTGTTTCAGAGATTGGGGCGCTGTAATCGAAAGGGAAAGAAGTCTATAGATGCAGAAAATGTGTTTGTCTATACAGTGATACCAAGAGCGTTGTATCGAAAATCTTCAGAAAAAAATTCATACATAAAGAAGGGATTGATCTTTGAATCTCTTTTTGAACTGAGTAAGACAGCTTTGCATAATTGGAGTGATGGCCGTATAGATGGGATGATGTCAGAAAAGGATAAAAACAGGATGATTTCCACATATTTTACGCTGGATAAATTGAAAGAATATGAGGAAAGATATCCAGATTCATCCTATATAAGAGAGTTTGAAGATGCTTATCGGGGATTAGAAAGTTTAAGAACAGGTCAGTTGACACTAGATGAGGCAACGAAATCGTTTCGAAATATTACTTCTATTTCCGTGATTCCAACGAAAATCTATTTGGAGAAGTCGGAAGAGTTTGCAAAAATTAGAGATGATATGGAAATGATTATTCAAGATAAGCAAAACAGAGAAGAAAATAAGTTCAAGATGCTTCAACTTCAAAATCAGCTCAATCAATATACCTTGACTGTGGATATGAGTTATAAAATGTATATTCAGTTTCAGTCTCCATTGCAATTTGGCTATGAAAAATTCTATTTGATCAATGCTTCTTATGACAAGAATATTGGATTGTTGAGAGAAAATGAGGAGAGTGGTCTTTTACAATGGTAGATGAGAAAATCACAGGATTGATGGTCTATTATTACTTTGTTTGCAAGAAAAAATTATGGTTGTTCGGCAATGGTCTTGAGATGGAGGAAGAAAGTGAACTTGTGCATATGGGAAAAGTAATTGATGAGACAAGTTACCAGTCAGAGAGAAAGCATATTATGATCAATGAAGAGATTAATATTGACTTTATTGAAAATGCAGGAGTCATTCATGAAATTAAGAAGAGTAGAAAAGTTGAGCAGGCATCCATATGGCAGGTAAAGTATTATTTGTACTATTTAAAAAATAGAGGTGTAGTTGATGTTTTAGCAAAGCTCGATTATCCCTTAATCAAAAAGACAGAGGAGATTTTGCTATCAGAAAGTGATGAGGCACAGATAATAGAAATATTAAGAGACATTGCAAGGATTATTTCAAGTCCGACTGTTCCAGAAGGACAACAAGGTAGGATTTGCAAAAAATGTGCATATTTTGATTTGTGTAAGTTGTAAATAGGGTGATGGGGGAGTGTGGATGAAGAATAGTTTATATATTTATCAAAATGGAGAATTGAGTAGGAAAGATAACACGATAAGATTTACAAGCATAGATGGAACAAAAAGGGATATGCCCATCAATAGTATCTCAGAAATTTATTTTTTTGGAGAGAATACATTCAACACAAAATTAATTACTTTTTTAGCACAGAATAATATAATAGCTCATTTTTTTAATTACTATAGTTTTTATGTGGCGAGCTTGGTGCCTAAGGAAAATAAAGTGGCAGGGAAATTATTGGTACAGCAGGTTGAACATTATATAGATGCCCAAAAGCGTCTGGAGATTGCAAAGAAATTTGTGAAGGCAGCAGGAAACAATATATATAGAAACTTGAGGTATTACAATGGACGAGGTAAAGAAGTCAAGAAAACTATGGATGAGATTGAGTATTTGCTCCGACAAATTAATGAGGCAATGAGCATTCCAGAATTAATGGGCGTGGAGGGAAATATTCATAAGCTCTATTACAGAGAATGGAATACAATTATCAATCAAGAGATAGATTTTCAGACACGAGTGAGGCGTCCACCCGATAACATGATTAACACTTTGATTTCTTATCTCAATTCGCTGGTATATACGACAGTACTAGGAGAAATTTATAAAACACAGCTAAATCCGACAATTAGTTATTTGCACGAACCGGGTACTAGTAGGTTTTCGTTGAGTTTAGATATTGCCGAGATATTCAAGCCATTAATAGCAGACAGATTAGTTTTTTCTCTCTTGAATAGAAATCAAATTCAAGAGAAACATTTTACCAAAGATTTAAATTATTTGCATTTGTCTGAAATGGGATCAAAAATCATACTGGCAGAATATGATAAGCGTTTGAAGCAAACCATTCAGCATAAGGATTTAGAGCGAGAAGTTAGTTATCGCTATTTGATGCGCTTAGAGTGCTACAAATTAATCAAACATTTGTATGGCGAAAAGGAATATAATCCATTTGTGATGTGGTGGTAAGGAATTTAGAGTATGTATGTAATTTTAGTATATGATATTAGCACAGAAGGAAATGGTCAGAAAAGATGGAATCGAGTATTTAAATTGTGTAAGCAAAATTTGATTCATATTCAAAAATCTGTTTTTGAGGGAGAGATTACAGAAGCAAACTTATATAAGTTGAAGAAGGATATCGAAGGAGAGATTGATGAAAGTACAGATTCTGTGGTTATTTTTAAGAGCAGAGATCAACGATGGTTAGATAAAGATGTGATGGGGATGGAACAAGATGACCCGCTATTTATTTGATTGTCGACTATAGAAAGTGCTAAAATAGTAGGGGGTCGACAAAGGGCGTATATTTGGGAAAAAGTGAGAAATATTTGCAAGTTTACAATTTCATGCTAGCGAAATATAGAATGAAATTTGAGGTCGACAGAACAGTACTTGAAAATAGTGTATTTCTGTAGTAGAATAAGGGCCGGGTTAGAATCGTACCAGAGTGGAATGTAAAGAGAACTTTTAAGATTCTTTCTTTGTCGTGCTGGAAATTAGAATCGTACCAGAGTGGAATGTAAAGATACATATATGCCTCTGCCCATACTTGATCTACTTCATTAGAATCGTACCAGAGTGGAATGTAAAGCATCACATAACACAATATAAAGTGGGGCAAGCCCCACATTAGAATCGTACCAGAGTGGAATGTAAAGTATTTCAGCTTTTAAATTGCTTACATCTGCTTTATCGTTAGAATCGTACCAGAGTGGAATGTAAAGACTGTAATATTAAAGGTCTTACGATAACGGCATCTTGTTAGAATCGTACCAGAGTGGAATGTAAAGTCTCAGGTATCACATATAAGTGAAAATGCGGTCTACGTTAGAATCGTACCAGAGTGGAATGTAAAGCAAGATAAAAGAGACACATTTCCTCTTGTAGTAAAGGTTAGAATCGTACCAGAGTGGAATGTAAAGAAGGCACGGAAAGAGTAGTAAAAAGTGGTTACTCTGGTTAGAATCGTACCAGAGTGGAAT
Source organism: Lachnospiraceae bacterium oral taxon 096 (assembly GCA_018141845.1). Lineage (NCBI taxonomy): Bacteria > Bacillati > Bacillota > Clostridia > Lachnospirales > Lachnospiraceae > Lachnospiraceae bacterium oral taxon 096. The sequence goes on from CP073340.1 coordinate 1,258,266, forward strand.
GTAAAGCTTCATACAAAGTGACCGTAAAAGTATCTTTGTCAAAATTAGAATCGTACCAGAGTGGAATGTAAAGATCAAAATACAAGGCTTGTCAGGTCTGGCATCCATTATTAGAATCGTACCAGAGTGGAATGTAAAGAGACTCATCAATTCCTGTTAATTCCACAATTTTTTTATTAGAATCGTACCAGAGTGGAATGTAAAGTAAAGTGGCTTCACGGTTATTTAAAGCCCTTTCAATTAGAATCGTACCAGAGTGGAATGTAAAGTCATATCCATCAAAGCTGACATTCTTTCCGCCAACAATTAGAATCGTACCAGAGTGGAATGTAAAGGCAAAAGAGGCATCATTTTGGCTTGACAAATTGGGTATTAGAATCGTACCAGAGTGGAATGTAAAGTTTTTAGCCGTTTTAAGCATTAAGCTATATGGATATTAGAATTGTACCAGAGTGGAATGTAAAGCTTGCTGTCGTAAAGTGGCTTCAAGGGCGTTTAAAATTAGAATCGTACCAGAGTGGAATGTAAAGAAGAATTCAGCAATATCTTTTGGTTTGTAATGAGAATTAGAATCGTACCAGAGTGGAATGTAAAGTTGGATGAATCAAACGAAGAGTCAGAAATTACATAATTAGAATCGTACCAGAGTGGAATGTAAAGGTCTCTACAGCTTGAATAGCTGACGCTTCAATGGCAATTAGAATCGTACCAGAGTGACCTTGTAAATATCGTCGGAAATGTTGTAGGCAATGTAGATGTAATCGAAATAGAAAATAAGAACGGAGAAGGCTTTAAGGTGGCAAATTTCTCCGTAGTTTCCAAAGATGATGAGGGTAATAAGGTATATCATAATTGCTCCGCTTATGGAGAAAAGAGTGAACTTCCAAAGGACTTTAAACAGGGAGATTTCGTAAAGTTATTCGGACAAATCAGAACATCCATTGATGATAACGGCAAGGAACACAGCAATGTAAGGATATTCTCCTCAAAGCTCTTAAAGGCAAAAGAACAGATGAAAGGACAGAAGGAAAAGAAAGAATCCGTCCTTGGAGCTATCAAGAAATATCAGGCAGAAGATAAGGAAAAACCTAAAGAAAGTAAAGAAAAGCCAAAAGAAACAGAGAGATAAATTTATGGTCGGTGCGGTCTTCGGATTGCACCGGCTCTTTTTTTTCTAAATATTGACTTTTATTCTTATAAATATTATAATTTAAGAACGAAAAGGCGGTGATAGAAATGAGTAAACGGGAACTGCTGCTAAAAAAAATAAAAGAAAATAATGGGATTATAACTACCAGAGAAGCCTTAAATCTTGGTATTCATAAGGATATCCTAAAAGAATTAACCATAAAAGAAGAACTTGAAAAAATAGCCAACGGACTCTATGCACTTCCGGATGAGAATATTGATGAGTATCTTTATTTCTCATACAGAATACCCAAAGGTATTTTTTCTCACGAAACAGCGGCATATTTACAAGGATTATCAACACGAATGCCCCTTGTTTATGTGATGACTGTAAAGGTAGGAGATAATGTCAGCAGAGTTAAGTCGGCAAGAGATAATATTATTTTTAAGTATGTAAAAAAAGATTATTATGATATTGGGAAAATAACTATAACCAGTCCTTTTGGCAGAGAAATATCAGTGTATGACAAAGAAAGAACCATACTTGATATTATCAAAGATAAGGACAGAATAGATGCACAAGTATTTAGCGAAGCAATAAAATCTTACTTTGCAGGTAAGGAGAAAAATTTATTAAAACTGTCGAAATATGCTATTAAGATGAATATGGAGCAAGCTTTAAAACGATATACGGAGGTGCTATTATGAAAACATCGGAACAGATAAAAGGAGCGATTAGGAACATATCTAAGAAAATGGGAGTTAATCCGAACTCTCTACTTCAGATGTGCTTGTTTGAAGGAATACTTGAAAAACTCTCCAAATCAAAATATAGTGAGAATTTTATATTAAAAGGAGGACTTCTTATCTCCTCTTTTATCGGTGTTGATATGCGTAGTACAATGGATATGGATATCACGATTAGAGGCATTCCGCTAAATGAAGTTTCTATAACAAAAATCTTAAATGAAATATTAGTGATTGAAATTGACGCAGATATTGAATATAAGCTGATTAAATTATCGCCAATAAGACAGGAAGATGTGTATGAAGATTTTTGTGCAAGCATATCCTGCATTTTTGGGAAAATAAATGCAACCTTAAATATAGATATAACGACAGGAGATGTTATTACTCCAAGAGAAATGAATTATTCCTATTCAAAAATCTTAGAGGAAGGTACAATACCAATTATGACCTATACCATAGAAACTATACTCGCTGAAAAATTTGAAACCATTTCAAGCAGAAATATTACCACAACAAGAGCAAGGGATTTCTATGATTTGTATATGATATACAGCATTTATAAAGATAAAATTGATAAAGGCATATTAAGAAAAGCAATAGAAAGAACGAGTAAATATAGAGGTTCTTTTGAAACAGCTTTACAGTACAAGGAAATAGTAGAGTTGTTCCGGGAAAGTGAAACACCAAAAGAACTATGGAAAAAATACACACAGAATAACCCGTATACTAAAGATGTTGATTTCTTAGATACTATATCAATCTATGAAGAAATAGGTACTGTATTAAATGTGAATGATGATACTAAATAGTCTTATGGTTGGTGTGGTCTTTAGGGCTGCACCGGCTCTTTTTTTGTTGCTCAAAAAAAGGAGATAAAGATTATCTCTCCATCTCCTTACCCATGTAGATTCCGTAGTTTTTGCGTATTTTGTAAAGTTCGTCCATTGTGGATTTTGAGGAAGAATACTCTTTCATCAGGGTATTCTTTTTTTCTTGTAATTTATCAAGTCTGTCTAAAATATCCTTTGAATTTGGAAGTTTGGAATAAGACTTTTTAAGCTCGGAAAGAGCATTTTCATAGAGGGTAATATGAGTTTTGTATTCTTCAAAGAATGCCTTATCAGATGGATTAGAGCGATATTCTTTGTAATATCCTCGATATTTTTTGACGGTATGAACTTGCTCCATTGTAGCGGATAACTGTTCCATTTTTTTATCAATCGCTTTGATTTTATCTTGCAGATGTTGTCTTTCATCAGCCATTCTTTGAATGTACTCATCAAGCTGCTGAACGGATTTAATGCCATGTTCTCTGATGAAAATAACAGATTCTGCCATGGTATTCAGATTATGTTTCGTTGCCCAGTATTCATAACCTTTGCTCTCTTTGACCTTGGCATTGGTCTTCATATCAATGATAGTTCCAATGCATTTTTTAACAGGAGGAGTCTTAATCGTTTCTCTTTCTGCTATGCGTTCTTTTAACCGTTCTTCCGTATAATCTTCGCCAATTGTCTTCGATCTTGTAAATTTCGTTTTATCTTTCGGCTTAAAAGCGATGTGTTTGCCATGTTTGATTTCATAGCCAAGCTCAGCCATTTTCTTTAGAAATTCATCCCAATCCTGTGATTGCTTTATTATGCGGTCAATGTCAAATTGAAGCCTACTTTTCCAAGAAGTCCCTTTCTTTGCCTGCTCATTTTCATACCAAGACTTTCCGCTTGTCTTGTATTTTTTCTTAAAGCTTTCGTAGTGTTCATCGATGACGGAAAGGTTATTTTCCTTGCAGAGCTTATCACTCTGGTAACGGATCTTATGATAGCTTTTCTTGTTCGACTGCCATATTTACATTATTGAAGATGATATGATTATGGATATGCCCTTTATCTATGTGCGTCGATAACACAAACTCATACTCATCTTTGAGTATCTTTTTACATAAGTGAACTACCCATAGTCTAAAGCCTATGGGCTTCCTGCTTCGCTGACCTCGCAACCTACTATCTCCACAGGCGTTAATTTGGGCAGTCCCTGCCCTATTGTTTTTTCTTATACTACTTGTCTTAATCCTTCTGCCAATATATTTTTTGCCGCATTGATATCTCTATCGTGTTTTGTATTGCAGAAAGGACACATCCAATCTCTTACTTTTAGATCTTTTACATTTGTATTTTTATATCCACAACTAAAACATAGCTGGCTACTTGCATAAAATGTATCTATCTTAATATAATTTCTACCATTCCATTTTGACTTATATTCCAGTTGTCTTGTCAGCTCATACCACGATACATCGCTTATAGTTTTCGCTAAATTATGATTTTTCACCATATTTTTTATCTGTAAGTTTTCTGAAACTATCACTTGGTTTTCGTTTATAATTTCGCTTGAAATCTTATGCAGATAATCTTTTCTTGTATTAGCTATTTTCTCATGGCATAGTGCTATTTGTTTCCTTTTTTTCTGATAGTTCCTACTCCCCTTTGTTTTATTTGCTAATTGTCTTTGTAATCTTGTAAGCTTTTTCTCATATTTTTTAATTGTCTTCGGATTTTCATATTTCTTCCCATCTGATGTGATACATAAATCTTTTATCCCTAAATCCAATCCTATTTGTCCGTTTGTCTTTACAAGTGGACTATGTTCAGTTTCTACAAGAACAGACACATAGTACTTGCCGCTTGGTACCTTAGATATAGTTGCTGTTTTTATCCGACCTGAAAATTTTCTATGTAATTTTATTTTTACCCTTTTTAATTTTGGCAGCTTTATTCTTCCTCTATCAAAATCTACAGTTATATTCCCATTTGTAAAATTGGTTGTATATGATTTACGATTACTGTGCTTACTCTTAAACTTTGGATAACCTGCATGTTCTTTGAAAAACTTTTGATAAGCACTGTCCATATTATAAATTGCATTTGTTAAAGCAAATTTATCTACTTCTTTTAGCCATTCATAAGCTTTTTTCAGCTCTCTATTGCAATAATTATTACAATCTGTTTTACTGACAGACTTTTTTTCTTTTTCATAAGCATCTTTTCTGTACGCAAGGGTTTGATTATATACAAAACGACAACAGCCAAATGTCTTTGCTAACTGTATTTCTTGCTCTTTGTTTGGATAAATCCGATATCTATATGCCTTTAACATTAAGCTTACCCGCCTTTCTACCCTTGATTTTCTATATATTGCTTTAACATTTCTTCAGAAACATTGCCTACGCTACAAGCAAAATATCCATCCGTCCAAAATGTATGTTCTTTCCAAAAATGATTCTTAAGATATTCTGTATGCTTTTTCCATATATGATATGTTGTATAGCTCTTAATTAGATTAACCACTTTACTTATGGATATTGTAGGCTCAGTTTCTATCATATAGTGTATATGGTCTTTGCCTGTTTCCATATATTTTATGATTATATTACTCTTTGTGCATATCTCATAAGAAAATTGTTTTATATAATCTGATATTTCTTTTGATACTAAAAGCTTTTTTCTATACTTACATACAAAAATAATATGATACTGTAATAAATATTTGTGTCTATTCTTTGATTTCCATACTCCCATAACGCTAGTTATTGTATCACAAATATCTATTTTTTGCTACCTTAACCCACCATCTAAAGCTAGTGGGATTGCGGTAGCACTATTTCAAGACCGATTCGATGTGCCATTTCAGGCGTTGTTTCTCCTGGTAAAAAAGATTGAATCAGATGTCTTGCAAGGACAGTTCCATTAGTTCCCTCCTCCACTCTTGTTCGTAAAAACTGAGTATGAGCAGTTGTCTGATGGCATTTATGCGTATTGACTGAAAGCTGTTCATCTGTTTTATCTCCATTAACAATATAGTCAATAGCAAGATGAAGGGTTGATTTTAGATGTATTTCGGGGTTTTAGGGTCTCCCTAACAAGCTAAAAATTGATAAAAAAAGAAGCAGTTCCCAAAGGGCTGCTTCATCAATTTTTCCGTAAGTGTCCGTACACTTACTGTGCTTGCTCTTATACTGTTAGTAGAAGAGCAACATTAAGCATATAGAAATCTCCATTCCGCGGGCAAGCCGCGGCACAAATAGTAATGAAAGTGTTTTACATCTCAACTCTGTGATTTAAAATATATAACAAGAAGCTATACTACAAAGCACGGGAGGTAAAGTTGTAAAAACTTTCTCTGTTTTAGACAGCATAAAAATCAGTGTAAGTTCTGTCTTTTCAAGCACAAATAAGTGGTATCATGAATCCGTACACTAAGAATTGTTAAAGCTCTTTGTTTTATTGTGTGGCAGTTCAGTCAATGGCTTCTTATCTTTTGCGAAAGGAGTTACACTATGAAAGTTACTTATCAAACCTGTTGTGGTGTCGATGTTCACAAATCTTTTCTTGTTGCCACAATCATCAAAACTACCGCCGGTATTGAACCTTCTTATCAAAAGAAGCGATTCTCTACCTTCAACAATTCTATTTTAGACTTTAAATCGTGGCTTCTTGAAAATAAATGCCATGATGTCTGTATGGAATCCACAGGTAAATACTGGGTTCCTGTCTTTAATCTTCTCGAAGATCAAATCAACGTTACCATTGCTAATCCCAAATGGGTTAAAGCTGTTAAGGGTAACAAGGACGATACAAAAGATTCTAAATGGATTGGAGACTTATTCCGACTGGGACTTGTGAAAAGCAGCTACATTCCTTGTAGGTTGATCCGTATTCTTAGAGAATACACAAGATATCGTTACAAGCTTGTTTCTTGCCGTTCAAGTGAAAAGAATAGATATCAGAATGCTCTTACTGTTTGTAATATCGCATTAGATTCTGTTGTATCCGATATCTTTGGGAAGTCATCCTCATCCATTATCGATTATCTGCTTGAACAATCAGGTACTACGATTAACCATGAAGAAATCGCTTCAAAACTTCTTAAGAGCCTCAAATCCAAAGAAGACGCTGTGATTGAATCTATCGAAGGATATCAGATGACTGATGCCCAGAAATATCGTATGCGCCTAATTCGCGCACATATGGATTATATCACAGCTGAAATCAATGATATAGATAAACAGATTGAATCTTTGATTTCTTCCGATCCTGATTATGATAAAGCTATCCGGTTACTAACTACCATTCCGGGTGGCAAACGTGATAGTGCAATTACTATCATCTCCGAAATTGGTATTGATATGTCTCAGTTTTGTAATTCTAAACGCTTATGTTGTTGGGCAGGTCTTACCCCCAGCAACAATGAATCTGCCGGTAAGAAGAAATCTGTCCGTATTACACGTGCCGGTGTCTACCTCAAACCTGCATTAGTACAGTGTGCTCATGCAGCCGTGAAATCTGACAAGTCTCCTTACTACAAAACGAAATATGAATCCCTTGTTAAACGCCGTGGCAAGAAAAGAGCTGTTATTGCCATTGCCCGTATGATTCTTATAGCCATCTACCGGATGCTGTCTACCGGAGAGGTATGGAATCCAAGCGATCTTTACAAAATCGATATGCCTGCACCTTTAGCTGAAAAACAGAAGGCTAAGGCTATCAAGCAAGCCAAAAAACTTTTACAAAAGGAAGGACTGCTTCCTCCTGATGAACCTTTAGCTTCTTGATCAATCTACTAAATCTATATCCTCAAATAAGTTGCCTACTTAAGACAGCTTATTTAAGTGCGCCGGTTTACGGCTTACCTCTACTTTCTTTCACACTAATATTACTTAAATTATACCAATTTTTCTTAATTGTAGAAAGAGAAAATTATAATCATATGGTATAATATTTAAATATGAGAAAAAATGAGGTGAGAAAAGAAATGGAGTTAAATGAAAACAATGTTATTGAAAATGCTTATGATAAACTCTTTTTTACAGAAAAAAAGCAGACAAAGGATATACAAATATATTGCTTAAACAATGATACAGGAACGGGTGAAATGCGCTGCTATAATCTTTTGGAAGGAATTCAACTCTCTTACAATACTTTGAATATGCAAACTACTTATCAAAAGATAGAGCCTAAGGAGGGTATGTTACAGATTGATCATTGTTTAGAAGGTTGTTATGAATTTATTTTAGAAAATAACGAGCATGCTTTTTTAGGGAGAGGAGATTTAAGTATTGTTGATCTTGGTAAAGTTTCATTTAAAAATTCGTGTATCCCTATGAAGAAATATGTTGGACTTTCACTTTTTATTGATATAAATGTGGCTCAAAAATCAGTTGATAAATATTTCCCATATGGAGACATCAATCTGAGCAGATTACGAGATAGACTGTGTAAAAATGGAGCATCTTTGATTATACGTTCTCGTGAAGGAATAAATCATATTATCAACGAACTTTATGAGGTAGATGAAAGAGTAAAGCTTCCATACTCTATTATAAAAACGATAGAGTTACTTTTGTTTTTAAGCTTGATAGAATCAAAAGATACAGAACAGTTTTCATCATTTTCCGAACCGGTATACAGAGCAACTCAAGAGTGTTATAAAATGATTATAGAAAATCCTTTTGAATGGCTGAAGATAAAAGATTTAGCGAAAAAGTTTGCGGTTTCCGAATCAAGTCTTAAGAATTGCTTTCAATGTATTTCGGGGCAATCGATAGGTGCTTTTATGAGGGAAAACAGAATAAAAGAAGCAGCAATTCTTTTGAATAAAAAACCATACTTAAGTATAGGGAAACTTGCCGAGATGACCGGTTATGAAAATCAAAGCAAGTTTTCAAAGGCGTTTAAAAGTATTATGGGTAAAACTCCAAGTGAATTTAAATGAGAGTAATTTGTCTTTTTGGAGTTAAAAAATACCCAATTGGTTATAGAGAACTTCTAACATTGCAGGTATATTTAACATGAATGGTGATATAAGGCACTGGTGCACCAGTGCCTTAATTTTTTCATCATGGTTAGTTGAAACTAATAAATAAAGAACTGGAATTTAGGAGGGAAGTTCATTATGAAATTAAAAGACATTATTCAAATCACTGTATTTACAGTTATCGCTTTTGTTTTAGGTATGGCTGTATCAATGGGAACAGGAATGTTGGGAACCATTTCTCTTTATGTTGCAAGTGGATTTTCTGCACTTGTAATTGCACCGCCATTTGTTGTAATGGCAAAAAAGATTAAGAAAAAAACTTCAGCATTTATATTTTTCATGTTGCTGGCTATTTTCTGGTCGTTAATGGGATATTGGCCGATGCTTATTATAAATTTAATAGCAGGTATTGTGGCCGAAATTATCATAGGAAGTTATGAAGATGATAAACGAGTTGCAGCGGCAGTGGCGACTGGAATGTTTATCATTTCAATGCATGCTATGACTTTTGTAAAAATTTTAGGCCCTGAAAAATTAGTGGAAGTATTTACTGTTTTTTCTCCGGAGCAAGCTCAATATATGTACACATTTTTTACACCTAAAGCAATGTTGATTTCGATTGCTATAAATATCGTTTTAGTTATTGTGGCCGGCATGTTCGGAATGCATATCAATAATAAATTTTTTGAAAAAAGAAAAGAGAAAGGGATACTTTAATGCAAAAAAACACAATAAAAGAGACTTGCATAGCTAATAGTATAGTTTTGTTTATTCTTATTGTTTCATTCTCTATCACGCTTTTTATTACCGATAAGTTTGGCTATTATATTATGCTGGCGGTTTCGTTTGTTTTATTGCTAACGCATTCAAAAAAAGTATTTCTTAACATGTCTACAAAGTATTTGTTTCTCATACTACTCTTGCACTTATTAGAGAAACTTCCTTATGGACTTGGAGTGGCGTCTTTTATAGGCTTACTTTTAATTGGAATAAAGCTTTTTCCTGTTTTTACTTTAGGCAGGATACTGATTTCTTTATCGCCACTTACTATAATGAGTTCCTTAAGGAAAATCGGAATTCCCAATAATTTTAATCTAAGTGTTGCTACGGGACTTAGATTTATGGGTGAAATGAATATAAGGCTTAAAGAAATACGAAACGGTATGAAAGTAAGAGGCTTAAAAATAAGCCTATTACATCCTGTCCGTTCATTTGAACTTTATCTTATTCCATTGATGTATAAATGTCTTCATGTAAGCGAAACTTTAACATCTTCCATTATTTCAAAAGGTGCAGAATACAACACGGAAAAAACAAGTTACACTTCAACTAAATATAATATCTTTGATCTAATTTGTTTGTGCATTTCTTTTTATTTAGTATGGAGAGTTCTATAAAAATGGGAGAATATTAATGAATATTTTAGATGTCAAAATCAACAAATTTAAGTATAAAAACAGCAAAGAGATTATCTTAAAAAATTTAAGTTTAAGCGTTGAGCCGGGTGAATTGATTGTTATAACAGGGCTTTCAGGATGTGGAAAAACGACCTTAACAAGAATATTAAATGGCTTAATTCCCAATCACTATGAGGGTGATTTAGACGGGGAAGTAAATTTATTCAATAAAAATTTGCTGGACTACGAAAAAGGTGAGCTTGCAAAATATATCGGCAATGTATTTCAAAATCCATCGGATCAGTTTTTTGCTACCATTGCGGAAGAAGAAGTCGCCTTTGTTGGAGAAAACTTAGGAATGCCCATTGAGGAATTAAAACAAAAAACAAAAGAAGCCTTTGAAAAAATGGGAATTAGCGACTTGATGGACAAGAAACTTTCCGAACTTTCCGGAGGACAAAAGCAAAAAGTAGCAATTACTTCCACTTTGCTATATGATACCAAAATTATTTTCTTTGACGAACCTTCCTCCAATTTGGATTATCAAGGGATTGCTCAGTTTAGAGATATTGTTCGCAGTTTAAGAGCGATGGGAAAAACAATCCTTGTTGCAGAACATCGATTGTTCTTTTTAAATGATTTATATGACCGCTTAATCTATATGAAAGACGGGACGATCGAAAGGGTGTTTTTTCAAGGAGAACTCACAGAGAATGACTGCAAAAAATATGGATTGCGAGCAATCAGTTATAGGTCCCTGAAAGCACAAAACTTGGGTGCGGAACAAGAGAAGGCTGCGAGTATCGTGGATTTAAGTATCAATATCGGGAAACAGGAACTCATAAAGAATCTTTCCTTTGATCTTCACTATGGAGAAATCATGGCAATCATCGGGAAAAATGGAATCGGGAAAACAACATTAGGAAGAACTTTGGCGGGACTAATTAAAAATAAAGGGAAAATAAGCTATGGAAAAACGACGAAAGAAAGATTGAAGCAATCATACTATATGATGCAGGATGTGGATTATCAAATTTTCTTTGATACGGTGGAAAATGAACTGATCCCTAAGAATAAAGTGAAAGATAGTGAATATCTGAAAGAAGTCACCTCCTACATTAGGGCGATTGATTTGTGGGATAAAAAAATGGATCATCCGCAAGAACTTTCCGGTGGGCAAAAGCAAAGGCTTGCACTTGCCACTGCCTTTTTAAGTGAAAGGAAAATCATTATATTGGACGAGCCGACTTCAGGGCTTGATTATAAGAGAATGAAAGAAATAGGAGCTATGATAAGAAAATATGCCGCCAAGAGACCGGTGGTCATTATTACCCATGATTTAGAACTTCTCTTTGAGGTGTGCAATACGGTGTTGATGCTGGATGACAAATCTTATAAAAAGCTACCTGTAAAAGGAAATGAAGGTAAAATATCGGATTTCTTATTTGCGCCCATAAGATAAAAATTTTTGGTATAAGAGGAGGATTTAAATTATGAATTTAATCAAACAGTATGTAAAAGAACAGAAGAACACTTACATTCAATCTGTTCTATTGGCAGTTTTAGGAGTGGTATCCGGTCTTGCCGCATATATCATATTAGCAAAAATGATTGTAGGACTGATTGGAAAAAACACAGAATTCGGATTTTATTTGCAATACGGTCTTATGGTATTAGCCGCAATGGTCTTGAAAGAAATCTTTGCGGCGGCTTCCACCTCCATATCGCATCAGGCAACGTTTTATTCCTTAAAAAAGATAAGGGAAGAAATTTCTAAAAAACTGTTTCGGATGCCCCTTGGAAAGGTTATGAATATTTCTTCCGGTAAGCTCAAGAATATTATTGTGGATCAGGTCGATTCCATGGAAACAACCTTAGCACATATTATTCCTGAAATGACTGCCAATATCATCGGTCCGATTCTTTTGCTGATCTATATGTTTATTTTGGATTGGAGATTGGCACTTGTTTCCCTGATTCCTCTTGTGATTGGAATGTTCTGTATGAAATCGGTGATGGCATCTTATGGGAAAAAGTATCAGCAATCGGTGGAAATCAATCAGAAAATGAATAACGCAGTGGTGGAATATATCGGAGGAATTGAGGTCATCAAGATGTTCAATCAAAGCGAAGCCTCCTATCAGAAATACAGTGAAGCAGTCCATGAAAATGCGGCATTTTATTATCATTGGATGAAAGAAACGATGATTGGTGTGTCTGCATACAGAAAAATTTCACCTATGTCCCTGCTCACAATCCTGCCGTTAGGAATTTATTTTTATTTAAATGGCTCTTTAACAATAGCGACCTTTATAACCATCATTGTACTTTCCTTTGGAACGGTGGAAAATATATTGACGGCGACCAATTATATGGACGATCTGTCCAGAATAGGGACGATTACAAAGGAAATCGGATTGATTTTGGATGCCCCTGATCTTGAGCATGGTAAAGTGAATGTTTCGTTATCCGGTAGTGCTATTGAACTGAAAAATGTAGATTTTTCCTACGTGGAAGATAAGAAGATATTAGAAGGAGTCAGCTTATCTATTGGAGAAAATCAGGTAACGGCATTTGTCGGTCCGTCAGGAGGCGGAAAATCGACCATTACAAAACTGATTGCAGGTTTTTGGAATGCAGATGCCGGAGAAGTAAGTATTGGAGGAAAAAACATCAAAGAGATTCCGCTGGAACAGTTATCCGAAACCATCTCTTATGTATCGCAGGATAACTATCTATTCGATATGTCTGTCAGAGAAAATATAAGAATCGGAAAGCCATCGGCAAGTGATAAAGAAGTAGAAGAAATAGCAAAATTATCCGGCTGTGATGAATTTATTAGAGGACTATCAAATGGCTATGATACGGTTGCGGGTGAAGGCGGAGGGCATTTGTCCGGAGGAGAAAAGCAAAGAATTTCTATCGCAAGAGCCATGCTGAAAGATGCACCAATCGTCATTTTAGATGAAGCAACCTCCTATATGGATACCGAAAATGAGAGCATCGTTCAGGAAGCCATCAGCAATTTGGTGAAAGGAAAAACATTGATTTTAATTGCACATAGGCTTAGAACTGTTGTTAATGCAGATAAAATATTTGTGGTCGAAAACGGGAAGATTGAAAGCTGTGGAAAGCATGAGGAGCTTTTAGAAACATCAAAAGTCTATTCCTCTTTGTGGAAAGCTGCGGGAAAGGAGGAGCGTTATGATTACAGTATTTAAGAAAATATGGAACTTTGCGGAAAAGGAACAATCGAATATACGAAAGTCCATTATTGTCGGCTTCCTTTGTGCGGCGTTTAACGCAATGCAAATGGGCGGTGTGTATTATGTTCTTGTTAAAATATTTGACGAAACTCTTTCCGTGAAGGATATAGCCGTTGTCTTAGGGATTCTTCTTGTCAGCTTAGTCGGAAAGATTATCACGCAATATGTTTCTCAGCTGGAACAAACGCATGCCGGATATTTTATGGCAGCAGATAAAAGAATTCGTATTGGAAACAAGCTGAAAAAAGTACCGATGGGATTTTTCAGTGAATTCAGCTTAGGAAAGATTACAACAATGAGTACAACCACTCTCAGCCAGATTGAAATGCAGGTACCGATGTTGCTTGTGCTTGTTTTAGGCGGATTACTCAATACTTTTGTTTTTGCCTTAGCCTTGTTTTATTTGCATATAATGGTGGGAATCACCGCAGTTTTAGGAATCCTTGCATTTTTTATTATCACTTATTTTATGGAGAAAAAGTCAAGAGAAAATGCAAGTGAAATTGGCATCGCTCAAACGCATTTGACAAAACAGGTACTGGAAACCGTACAGGGAATGCAGGTGATTAAATCATACAATTTAGGCGGCAAAAATAATAAAGAACTTAGCAATGCATTTGAAGAAAACTGTAATATTACAATGAAACTTGAAAAAACTATGACTCCATATATCGCCTTGCAGAGAATTGTCCTTGGAATCAGTATTGCCGCTATTATTATTTTATCTGCCAAGTATTACATGGAGGGAAATATGATTTTGGCAGATGCCATTATGTCGATGATTGCCGGTTTTATTATCTTTGAGGGAATCAAGGCGGCAGGAAGTTCTATGGCAATACTGAGAATTGCGGAAAACTCCATTGACAGCTTGAAATATTTGGAACAGATTCCTGAAATAAAAGAAGGACAGGAAACAAGTCCAATCCGTCACCCTAATATTGAATTTAAAGATGTTTCTTTCGCTTATGATGAAAAGACGATTTTAGATCATATTTCCTGTGAGATGAAGAAAAATACCATTACTGCCATTGTCGGTCCATCCGGAAGCGGAAAGACGACTTTTTGCAATCTGATTGCAAGATTTTGGGATGTGAATACAGGAGAAATCTTAATAGGTGGGAAGAACATCAAAGAGTATACTCTGCCCCATCTGATGAGTCATATCGCTATGGTATTTCAGAGTGTCTATCTCTTTGAAGATACGATTGAAAATAATATCAAGTTCGGTGTGCCAAGTGCTACAAGAGAAGAAGTCATAGAAGCTGCTAAAAAGGCGATGTGCCATGATTTTATAGAAGCCTTGCCGAATGGGTACGATACATTGATTGGTGAAGGTGGAGCCACTCTTTCCGGTGGAGAAAAGCAGAGGATTTCTATTGCCAGAGCTATGTTGAAAGATGCCCCGATTGTCATTTTTGACGAAGCCACAGCAAATATTGATCCGGAAAATGAAGATAAGCTAAAGGCTGCTATTGAAGAACTGACAAAGAACAAAACCATTATTATGATTGCTCACAGGCTTTCTACCATACGAAACGCCGATCAGATTTTAGTTTTAAATAACGGAAAAATAGAACAACGAGGAAATCATGAAGAACTAATAAAGCAAGGCGGTTTGTATAAAACATTGATCAATATGAAAAATAAAGCAACTGTTTGGAAGATTGCTAATTAGTGTGAAGGAGATGGTTAAAATGAAACAAAACATGAAAGAGCAATTGTTAACCAAGACACCGTTATCACTAATGTTCCAACTATCCATTCCGGCAGTGATTGGATAGTTGGTAATTGGACTGTACCCTTGAATATCAGGATTTCTGTAGGGAATATCCGTTTAGAAAGATAAGATTCCAAAGATCCGGTGGAGAGTTTCATGACAGATACATTTTCATCGACTGGAATACCGAACATCAGCGAATCTATCATTGCGGAGCGTCTTCCAAAGATGCAGGACAAAGAATCACAAGCATAACGGAAGTGGTCGATCAGATGATTTATACAGACCTTATCAAAAATCTCTTGAAAAATCCGGTGTTGAAGTTAAAATAGAAGTAAAAAATGGATTGGAAATTTGAAAAAATATCTATCCAATACTTGACACAAGGGTGGAATGTAAAGTTCTTTACCTAAAATGGCAAGGAATGTGGACTTACCATTAGAATCGTACCAGAGTGAAATATATATCATAAGTCTAATGAGTTGAGAAGTTATTAGTAAAAATTTGCATTAGATATTTTTTTATGGTATAGTCTTTAAGGCGAGTGAGATATGAATTGTTTTCCGTTGAAGGGTTGGAATGTGTAGATACTGTTACATTACTAATTTCTACAATAAAATTTAGGAGGAGAGAACAATGATTAGAGATGAAGTTTCAAGATTACTACAGTTAGAGGATAGTGGAAAATTCAATGAAGAATTCGGCGATGGAATGATGACTCCAATGGAATTGGGAGAAGCAGTAAGAAATAGCTTACAGCAGATCAGTAAATCAAGTGGCATTTCTTATAACAGAGCATTGGAGTATGCAAATGTCTTTATGACAGAGTTAAATCCACATATTGTAAATGACACAGAGCAGGAGGTACTTGAGGCTGTCAGTCCATTGATTGTGTTGAAGGAGACCTATGGCATGAGTCGCAATAGAGCCTATTGTTATAGTCGCTATATTACATTCAGAGATAAGTCAGATAGTGAATCCACACATAAACTTTTAAAAGAGGTTATAGGATTGAGAGACAAGGCAACTGAGGAGTTCTATAACGAAGTCAAGCAACTTGTGTGGATGCAGTAGGAGTGATGTTATTGTAGTATTGTAGGTTGTTTTATTGTAATTTAAATTTTAATACGTTATGAGCAAGCCCCAGCGATAAGAAAGCTGGGACAATTGCCCAGCGTATGATTTTTTATTAATCTTTTATTCTATATTTATCCATTTCAGGTTATCTATATCTCTTAAAATCAGAATATTTCCATCATCAGTTTGAAGTTTTACTTCTTCATCAATAGTTATATGAGGATAATAGTGATCTAGTTTTGCGTATTTTCCTGTGTGGATGTTGATGAGAGTACTTGTTATTGGAATCTGTGTATTTTTGTCAACGATTTCAGTTAATAAATAGTATGCATCTAAAAATATTAGCTGTTCACCAAAAATCCAAAATGGAAGCTCTACATTTAGTATCGGCAGTTTTGCAGAGAAAATAAGTTTGCCATTGGAAGACTTTGTTTCATAATGTAATTCTATTTCACTTCCATAATATGCAATTGTTGTATCTTCACAACCAATGGTTAGAGGGATTCCCTCCTCAGCTATATAAAAATCCATAGTGTTGTCCTCTTTAATTTTAGTCAATTTAGTCAATTACTCAATTACTCAATCACTTAATTACTCAAATTTTTTTCTAATATCATACCTTCAGCCTTTATTCGAATGGCAAAAAATTCTTTAAACACATTGGATATAGATTCATCTTTTTCAATCGTTCTTCTGATTGAAGTCAATCTTCTTTTTCCAACTCGTCTATCTAAAATTGCAAATATTCTTACCAGCAAGTTTTCGCTATTTAGACTCATTTCGATACTTTGATTGTCAAATTCATAGAAGGCAGTATAAAAACAGCGTTGATCAAATATGCCCAATTTGATTGCAGTGTCGTCGATAAATGCAAATTCCTCTCTCATACGCTTTTTATATTTTTCGTCTTTTGGGAATTGATTTGCTTTTGTCCAATTATTGTAATAACAGCCCTTGATTATTTCTTTTCCATCATATCTGATAGCTGCTCTTCCTTCGTGATCTGGGCTTTTACTATATGATGTTGCGTAGTATTGGATATGTCCCTGTAGACATGGAGCTAGATATTCCTTTTCTAGCTTTTTTCGTATTCCACTCCAAGTTAGCATTTTGTCTCCTTATCAGTAGTTTCCATAAAGTACATATCTAAATGATGATATATTTCCATATCTTCATCAGAATGGTTTCGTAAAATCAACCATTTTTTTTGATTTTTATCATTTGTAAAGATAAAATTGTATTCGCCATAATAGGCTTGATATCCTTGATTGCCTAATTTCCAAATTTCTCCGCTTGTAAATGAAAAGATATCTTTTTTGATGAGATAAGATTTGCCTAATTCCATTTTTTGTTTTTATTCTCCCTATGATAGTATGTATTCATTTTTTAAAAGTAAACATAATGATACTATACTATTGTACTCCTATTTTCTTGGGATAAAAAGAGAAAGAATATTCATTTTGTTTGAAAAACCGTATTGACACAGAATAAGATAACGAGTATAATCTATTGCTGTAACATTAGAGATTGATGCTTCTTCCAATGCCCCGGAAAGCATTTATCCATACATTACGTCAATAAATAGAAAAACTAACTGTTCAAGTTAATGGAGGTCAATGATGAATACTTTTATGGCTAATCCGGATAAGATCGACAGAAAGTGGTATGTTGTCGATGCCGAGGGATGTACTTTGGGACGCCTTGCTTCAGAGGTGGCAAATGTATTACGTGGAAAGAATAAGCCAATCTACACACCACATGTTGATTGCGGTGATTATGTAATTGTTGTAAATGCAGATAAGATTAAGGTAACAGGTAAGAAGTTAGACCAGAAGATCTACTACAGACATTCAGAGTATGTTGGTGGTATGAAGGAGACAACACTTCGTGAACTCTTAGCTAAGAAGCCAGAGAGAGTTATCGAGCTCGCTGTTAAGGGAATGCTTCCAAAGGGACCACTTGGAAGATCTTTATACACAAAGCTTCATGTATACGCTGGTGCTGAGCATACACACGCTGCACAGAAGCCAGAAGTTATGGAAATCAAAGGCTAATAACGGTTCAAAAAGGAGAATAGAGTAATGGCTAACGATAAGTTTTATGGAACAGGTAGAAGAAAAAAGTCTATCGCCAGAGTATATTTAACACCTGGTACAGGTAAGATCACAATTAATAAGAGAGATATTGACAGCTACTTCGGTCTTGAGACACTCAAGGTTGTAGTTCGTCAGCCACTTGTAGCAACAGAGACAGTTGACAAGTTCGATGTGCTTGTAAATGTTCACGGTGGTGGATTTACAGGTCAGGCAGGTGCTGTAAGACATGGTATCTCAAGAGCACTTTTGCATGCAGATGCTGAGTACCGTCCAGTTCTTAAGAGAGCAGGATATCTCACAAGAGATCCTAGAATGAAAGAGCGTAAGAAGTACGGTCTCAAAGCCGCTCGTCGTGCTCCACAGTTCTCAAAGAGATAATCGAAAATTTCAAAATGCTAAAAAAGCTCGGAAAATATGCCATTTTTCGGGCTTTTTCTATGCCCAAAATTCTGTCTGGACTGTTCGGTTTTGATGGAATTTGAACGGAAATTTATGGGTTTATAGTGGTCAAATTACTGGTGGACAAGCCCATTTTGACCTCTTATGGGTCAAATTACTGGTGGACAATAGGAGCAAATGCAATCCAATTTTGCCATCGACGGACGAACACATACTTGACTGATTTACATAGAGCCTTGGCTCATTCTTTGAAAACGAGAATGGGTCGAGGCTCTATTTTTTTCGCCCGAAATCCGGCGAGACAAATTTGAGTAGGAGGTAACAGGTATGACGGATTTCAATCAGAAGTCCCATGACACCGATGTGGGCAGTCATGGCGGACAGTCGAGGCAGATGATGGAGGTGTTTGAGAACCAGGAGTTTGGTTCGATCCGGTTGTTACAGGAGGCAGGCAAGACCTTCTTCTGCGCAAGCGATGTGGCGAAAGCGTTGGGGTATGTGAATCCCTACGCCGCTGTGAAACGCCATTGCAGAGGCCTCCTAATGAAACGCAAGGGGGTCGTTCAGAAGGTGAATCAGTATGGGGATGCTGGAGAGCAGGTCGTTGAAATCTCCTTTATTACGGAAGGCGATGTTTACCGGCTGATCGTCCACAGCAAACTGCAATCGGCAGAACGATTTGAGCACTGGGTGTTTGATAAAGTTCTCCCGTCCATCCGAAAGTATGGAGTGTATATGAGCGATTCCATTTTGGATCAGGTGATTCAGCATCCGGAGGTCATCTACACCCTGGCAAAGGAGCTTGTAGCCGAGAGGGGGCAGCTTGAGGGTATCCGCAAACAGCTGGATGCGGCGCAGCCCAAGGCAGACTACTTCGATACCTTTGTGAATTCGGAGGGATGAATGCGCTGTCCAACAACCTGATTATGGTTGACCGGAAAAAGCTCAAAAACCCCAATGGGCTGATCCTTGGTACCCCCCGGTTCCGGTAAATCCTTTTCTGCCAAGCGTGAAATCGCCAATGCGTTTCTGGTGACGGATGATGATGTAATCGTGTGCGATCCGGAAGCCGAGTACACGGCACTGGTGCAGAAATTTGAGGGGCAGGTTATTAAAATCAGCCCTTCCAGTACGCAGTATATCAATCCGATGGACATCAACGCGAATTATTTGGAAGAGGATAATCCGATTGCCCTGAAAGCAGATTTTATCCTGTCCCTGTGCGAGCTGATCGTGGGCGGCAAGGAAGGCTTGCAGCCGGTAGAAAAGACAGTCATCGACCGCTGTGTTTATCAGATTTACCAGACCTATTTTGAGAACCCGGTGCCGGAGAATATGCCGGTGTTGCAGGACTTGTACGAGGCACTGCTTCGGCAGGATGAAAAGGAAGCACACCATGTGGCAACAGCAGATGAGAAATTCCGAAAGATGATTACCGAAGCAGAGAAATATCTCGGTTATCCCTATGTCTGGGGCGGCAGTTCACCGAGCACGAGCTTTGATTGCTCCGGTTTTGTCAGCTGGGTCATCAACCACTGCGGCAATGGCTGGAATGTAGGCAGGCAAACGGCCAACGGTCTGATGGGGAAATGCGACATTATCCCAAAGAGTGAAGCAAAGTCCGGAGACCTGATCTTCTTCCAGAAAACCTACAACACCAGCGGAGCATCCCATGTGGGCATTTATGTCGGCAACGGGATGATGATCCACTGCGGAAACCCAATTTCCTATGCTTCCATTGAGACGAGCTGCTGGCGGCAAGAACCTTTACGACTACTGCATTTGCCTATACGGGTGAGGATGGGCAGAAGAATACGTTTGTCAGTACTGCTGCTCAGGAAGCAGATGTGGCGGAAAGCGCAAATGCAGGGAAAACAGACTGTGACGGCAACATCGAAATCGACCCGGATATGCAGGTGCTGCCGGATGGCTACGAAGTCGCTACGGATGCGGATGGGAACCTGATCGTTACGGTGGGCGGCAAAGAATACAACATCGGCGGCGAAAAGTCCTAAAAGCAGACTGGTACGGTGGTGCCGGGTATCACCAGCCTGCATTTTCGTTCCGGTCCCGGCATGGATCAGGAGATTATTGGGTATCTGCATTCCGGCGATACAGTGGAGATTGTCGAAAAATGCGGTGACTGGTATAAGGTGAACTTCAACGGCAAAACCGGGTATGCACATGAAAAGTACCTGAATGTCACGGATTCTGCAAAAGACAGCAGCATGTTCAGTGAAGATGCTCTGAAGCTGTTTCTGGATCTGACGCAGAGCGGACTGTCATCCGAGAGTGAAAAGGAATCCAGTACAGCTTTGACCCCGGAAGGCAATATGACGCTGGTGGACGATATCGGTGAGGAAGAAGATAAATCCAGCCAGCAGTTCATCACGCTGGTGACAAAGGCGGGCAACACCTTCTATCTGATTATCGACCGCGATAAAGACGGCAACCAGAATGTGCATTTCCTGAATATGGTGGATGAGGCCGATTTGCTTGCGCTGATGGATGAAGAGGAAGCCGCCAAGTATCAGGAGAAGGAGCCGGAAGTCACGGAACCTGCGGAAACCGAAAAGCCGCAGGAGACGGAGCCTGCACCGGAAGAGCAGAAAACAGAGAGTGAGCAGAAGACGGAACCTGCACCAGAAGAAAAGAAAACAGAGAGCGAGCAGAAGAAAGCTTCTCCGCTTCCGATGATTATGCTGCTTCTGTTTGTAATTGGAGCAGCCGGTGTCGGCGGCTATCTCTATATCAAGATGAGGGGCGTAAAGCCTGCATCCAAGAAAAATTAGCCAGACCCTGATGCAGATTATCATGATGAGGATGAAGATGCACTCCAGCTGC
This sequence comes from Lachnospiraceae bacterium oral taxon 096, assembly GCA_018141845.1. Classification (NCBI taxonomy): domain Bacteria; kingdom Bacillati; phylum Bacillota; class Clostridia; order Lachnospirales; family Lachnospiraceae; species Lachnospiraceae bacterium oral taxon 096. Next base: position 1,279,750 of record CP073340.1, read on the forward strand.
CGGAGGATGATGGTGACGAGGACGAAGAAGTGGATGCCAACGAGGATTACGAAGCAGAATCGGACGATGAACCTGTCTGATTAACGCAGCGTTGACCGGTGGGGCGGCTGAGAAGCCGTCCCTTTTACATAGCTAAATGTTTTGCGAATGAACTATTTTGAGCTATGAAGCTATGGAATCCGTAGGCGATATCTGATAAAATAGAAAGTAAGAACAGCGATACAAATCGGAATTTATCAGAAAATGAGGAATAGTTGAAATGGAGGCGCTATAATAACATGAAGATTGAAGGGAAACAGAAAGAACTGGATGCAATGGTAGAATTTCATAAGGGAAACCGTGTCGAGGGGCTGAGACTGCAAGAAGAATTTGCAGCGGAATTTCGTAAGGAGTATAAAGACAAAGATCACTGTCCTTGCCTGAAAGCCTGTCGTTATCACGGAAACTGTAAGGAATGTGTAGCAATCCACAGAGCGCATCAGGAACATGTTCCTAATTGTATGCGACCATTGATTAATAAAAAATTGAAATTGATGTCAGAATTAACAGAGCATACCTTGGCAAATGAAATAGAAGCTCCACATGAGATTTTAAGAAAATAGGCAAGTCAAATTCCAGTTTGTAAACCTAAAACAGAATACCATTCCTTACATAGCAGTCATGCGCTTCGGTGTTTGGCTGCTAATTTTTTTGCGAAAGGAGCAGTATCGAATGAAGCTTGTATTAGCGGAAACGCCCTCGGTTGCCATGAGTCTCTCGAAGGTGATCGGGGCAAATCAGCGAGGGGACGGTTATATGGAGGGCAATGGCTACCTTGTCAGTTGGTGTGGGCATCTGGTGGAACTTTCCCAGCCGGAAGCCTATGATGAAAAGTATGCCAAGTGGAGGTATGATGATCTTCCAATTTTGCCGGAACATTGGCAGTATCAGGTGTTCGCCAGCACGAAAAAGCAGTTTGGAATCCTGAAAAAGCTCATGCAGCAGAAAGATGTGGAGAGCCTGATCTGTGCAACCGATGCAGGGCGTGAGGGAGAACTGATTTTTCGATTGGTTTACCATCAGTGTGGCTGCAAAAAGCTGGTGGAACGCCTTTGGATTTCCTCAATGGAGGACAGTGCTATCCGGGAAGGCTTTCAGAAGCTCAGACCGGGAACTGAATATGATGCCTTATATGAGGCGGCTTTATGCCGGGAGCGTGCCGACTGGATTGTCGGAATCAACGCCACCCGGCTTTTCTCATGTCTGTATGGGCAGACCTTGAATGTGGGGCGCGTGATGACACCAACGCTTGCGATGGTGGTCATGCGGGATGCAGCTATTCGGGCGTTCAAGTCGGAACCATTCTACTCGGCAGAATTAAAATTCCGGGATTTCCAAGCGGGCGGTGAGCGGATGAAAGAAAAAGCAGAAGCAGAAAAACTGGTGGCAGAGTGCTGTCAGGCGGGAAGTGCCATCATTACTAAGGTGGAGCAGAAAGAAAAATCAGAGAAGCCCCCGGCCTTGTTTGATCTGACCTCGCTTCAGAGAGAAGCAAACCGGCAGCTGGGATTCACTGCCCAGCAGACCCTGGATTACACACAGGCTCTGTACGAGAAGAAACTCGTAACCTATCCCCGTACCGACAGCCGGTATCTGACGGATGATATGGCACCGCTGGTACCGGAACTTGTTTCTGTGATCCAGCAGAGCTTTCAGATTCAGCCGGATGTGTTGGCACCGGTGAATGCAGCGCAGGTCATCAATTCCAAGAAAGTCACCGATCACCATGCCATTATTCCTACAAAAACAGCGGCAGGTTATGATATTTTCTCTCTTCCCAGTGGAGAACAGGCGATTCTTACTCTGTTGGCGGTGCGGCTGATTTGTGCAGTCGGAACACCTTGCCTCTATGCAGAAACCGTAGTAGAAGTGGAGTGCGCCGGTCAGAAGTTCCGTACAAAAGGCAAAACAGTCACGGATATGGGCTGGAGACGATATGCAGGAAAGCCAAGTGAAGAGGCTGAGAAGAATGCGGAGGCAGGTGAACTGCCGGAGCTTTCGGAAGGCATGACAGTGGAACTTGCCCGTGTCGATTTGAAAGAAGGTAAGACCAGCCCACCCAAGAGGTTTACCGAAGATCTTCTGCTTTCAGCGATGGAGAGTTCCAGCTCGGATGAATTTCCGGCCGGCGTAGAGCGAAAAGGCATCGGCACACCAGCCACACGCGCTGCCATTATCGAAAAAATTGGTACAGAAAGGCTTTATCGAGCGCAGGGGTGATAAGAAAACGAAATACCTTTGCTCTACGGACAAGGGAAATGCGCTGGTGACGGTGGTGCCGGAACAGATTCAGTCCCCATCTATGACGGCAGACTGGGAGGAAAAACTGCTGAAAATAGAACACGGCGAGTATGACAGTGATGCCTTTATGGACGAAATCAGCAGCATGGTCAACGGACTTGTTAAAACCTACGAGGCTGTAAAAGGAGCCGATGTGCTGATGCAGCAGCCGGAACGCAAAGTCATTGGTTCCTGCCCGGCCTGCGGCAGTGATGTCTGCGAAACGGCAAAGGGATGGTTTTGCAGGGATAAGAGCTGTAAATTTGCGCTCTGGAAGGATAATAGATTTTTTCAGACACTGGGCAAGTAGATGACGGAGGAACTGGCAAAGCAACTGGTAAATCAGGGAAAAGCACGGCTTACACATTGCTATTCCAAGAAGTCCAATCGTTACTATGACACAACCGTTCATGTAGAGACCGGCGAGGACGGTGCAGCAGCATTTAAGCTGGAGTTTGGAGGTAAAAAATGAGCATGAAAATGATGAATGCAGCTTATCTGGTGGATAATGTCGCTCTGCTTTCCTTGCAGGAAAAGCAGGAGGGCGTGGAATTCCATTGCTTTGATATGGACAGAAAGGTGCAGATTGCCGAGGGATACATTGGCTGGGATATGTTGGATAAACAGCCGTTTTCTACTCTCGAAGAAAGTGCGAGGGTGGCAGCACTCAAGGAGATTCCCCAGCTGGACGGTCTTACTGTTGCACCGGTAGCCCCGGAGATTCTGGAGTAGATGCACGGCGGCAGAAAGGTTCTTTGGCAGATGAAAAAGGCTGATCCTGAACTGGAGAATGCTAAAAATATCCGGTTTATCACCAGCAGCTACGAGGATCGGTTCAAAATCCCGGATGGCAGCGCGGTGGAGATCGAGTATCCGAATCGGAAATTCTCAGCCCGCTGTGAATATATGGACGAATATCATCTGCGCCTGGGGTATGATGTTCTGCACATCTGCCAGCTGGCAGAAATGCTGGAACGCGGCGAGGGCACATGCCGCCCGGAGCCGTTGATTACGGAGGAACACAGCGCATGGGATTTGGGAAGCAAGGGCTTTCTTGCCATTCAGACCTGTGAGGACGGTTACGACTATACCTTATATCATAAGGACTTCACGGAAATTGACGGTGGACAGATCGACAACCCGGAAATCAGCATGAATGCAGCCAGAGACCAGATCCTTTCGGATTATGGATTCGGTGGACGCACCATGACGCGGATTGACTATGATGAACTTTGTGATCGTGCAGAGGATGCAGAAATCAGCAGACGGGAATCTGTGCTGGGTAAACTCTCGGATTTGTCTTCCAGAACGGATACGCCGGTGAAAGCTGCTAAGGCGAAGGAGGCGGAGCGATGAAATATAATCTTACGAAGGCAGAGCAGGAAACCGTCATCAATTTTGACAATGAACTGGATACTGCCAGTATTTACACCCATGACAGCCGCCTGATTAAGAAGCTCCGGGAACTGAGAAAACAGTATCCGGAGCAGTTTGTTTTAGAGCATCGGGAGCATGGGTCGGTCACTTATACGATTCCGAAACGCTGCGTCGGTATCCGACCGCCTTACAGTGAAAAGCGTCGGGAACAGCAGCGACAGGAAGCAAAGGAAAATGGACTGCCGTTTATGGAGAAGGGAGAAATGAATGATGGCAAGAATTGAAAAATGGGATGAAGTGCATGGAAATCAGGCACCAGATGAGAAGATGATGGCATTTCTCGACAGTACTACCGACCAGTATGCAATTTTGCAGCTTCGCCGCAGCGAGGATACGGTATATGAACGCTTTTCGTCTATGCGCGAACTGGAACGGATGGGGCTGGAGCCGGATATTGACCATTACGAGGTGGTTTATACGGCTCCGCTACTTCCCTACAAGGATCAGAATACGATGTTGGAGGAACTGTATGCGAAATTCAATGTTTCCCACCCTGATGATTTTACTGGGCATAGTCTTTCTGTGTCTGACATCGTGGCTTTACGGCAGAATGGTGTTGTAAGCTGTCACTATGTGGATTCCATCGGATTCAAGGAACTACCCAGTTTTTTGAAACCGGAGAATTACCTGAAAGCTGCAGAAATGGCAATGGAAGACGATTATGGCATGGTTGACAGAGTGATCAATAACGGAAAGAAGGAAGAACCGGCAGAGAAAGCATCGGTTCTGGATCAGCTGAAGGAAAAGCAGGAGGCGGTGCCGCCTGCACTGCCTCGCAGGTGCTGCGAAGAAAAGGAGTTATAAATGCGTTTTACGGATGACGAATGGATGCTCATGATGCTTTACAGCCCTGGCGCACAGACAGGACTGATCGAAAAGCTTCAAAAGATGCAGAAAAGTCTGACCGGCAGAGACAGAAACCTGCGCAGGTGGATGGCCTCACTGCTTGCGAAACTGGCAGAGATGACAGATGCAGAATATGAGGCACTGGATTTGTATCCGGACGAATAAGCGAGAGGAGGAAAAAGACAGATGATGACAAAAACGGCTTATTGTATGTAGATGGCGCAGGAAGCAGCGGCGCAGATCACTGGCAGCAAAGAACAGTGGACAGCGTTTCTAACCACATCCGCCCGGCTTTATAAGTATCCGTTTGCGGAGCAGTTGATGATCTATAAGCAGAGGCCAGAGGCAACGGCCTGTGCAGAGTACGATCTCTGGAATGACCGGATGAACCGCTATGTAAAGCGTGGCTCCAAGGGCATTGCTCTTTTGGATATGCGTGGGGAGCAGCCGAAACTGCGGTATGTATTTGATGTGGCAGATACCGGAGAACGGAAAAATTCCCGTCCGGTACAGCTCTGGAAAATGAATGCGGAGCATGAGCAGCCGATCATTCGGGCACTGGATGCTGCGTTTGATGTTCCTGCCGGTGCCGGGTCTCTGGAGAATCATATCATGGAAGCGGCAGAACGCCTTGCAAGGGATTACTGGGAGGAAAAACGCAGGCAGATTAGTGACATCGTTGCAGATTCCTATCTGGAAGGGTAGAGCAGTGTCTGGCTGACCGTACTGATTATTCTGAGAATGCAGCAAAGACGGAAGATGGAAAATATATCAGCGCGTATGCCTGTGACGCAAAGACCTGTGATGAAGAATTTCTGCTTTCTAAACGGCAGTATGAGCATATCACCGGTAGAACCCAGGCGCATGATGTGATTGCATATCAGATTCGGCAATCTTTTAAGCCTGGGGAAATCACGCCGGAGGAGGCGAACAAGGTTGGGTATGAGACAGTCATGCGATTCACCAAGGGAAAACACGCATTTATCGTGGCTACCCATGTTGATCGTGCGCACATTCATAACCACATTATTTTTAATTCGACTACATTAGACTGCACCAGAAAATTCCGCGATTTTCGTCTGTCAGGTCTTGCGTTGGCGAGGCTCAGTGACATCGTCTGCCTGGAACACCGGTTGTCGGTCATTATCCGGAAGCCCTATGGAGAACGGCAGAAGAGAACGGAATACCCGGAGAAAAAATCGCAGCGGGATGAAATCTGCGAGTCCATTGATGCAGCATTGGCAAGAAAACCAAAAGACTTTCGGGAACTGATTGGAATTTTGCAAGAGGCAGGATACGAGTATAAAGATGGAAAACAGCCTGCCCTACGGGGAAAAGGTTATGTCAGATTTGCTCGTTTCCGCTCTCTGGGCAAAGGATATTCGATTGAAGAACTCTGCGAGGTGATTGCAGGGAATGCGGTTCATAAAAGCAAATTTGCAGAGAAAACCCGCACAAGTGCACGGTCGGCACAGGTGCATCAGAAGGAGGAGTTGTCGTTCCTTATTGATGTCCGTGCCAAAATGCAGGAGGGCAAAGGCGCGGGATATGCGCGCTGGGCAAAAGTCTTTAATCTGAAACAGATGGCGAAAGCGATGATGTTCATGGAAGAGCATGGAATCAAGAGCTATGCAGAGCTGAAAGAAAAGGCAGATGGAATTTCTGAAAAATGTGATGCGTGCTGGAATCTGTAAAGGCAGATGAGGCACGGATGTCGGAAGTGTCGGTGCTGCGGAAGCATCTAATCAATTATGCCAAGACAAAAGATGTTTTTGCCGCTTATAAAGCATCCGGTTACAATCGGGAGTTCTATGAAGCCCATCGGGATATGCTGGCCTTGCGCAGCGCAGCAAAAAAGGCGTTTGATGCCTATAAGAAAGAGAACGGTTCTGACAAAAAGCTTCCACGCATCAGCGAGCTGAACGCAGAGTATGCGATGCTCCTGGAACGAAAGAAAAGCTCCTATGCAGAGTACCGCAAGACCAAATCGGAAATGCAAGATTGGCTCGTGGCGCAGAAGATTGTGCAGGAAATCCTGAAAGAGGACGAACAGAAGAAAGAGCAGCTGCATGAGCAGGAAGTGTGGCAAGAAGAAAATAAGGAGAATAGTAGATGATGGAATGTCCGGTGCAGTGTGGGCGTAATGCTCATACTGCACCGGACTTTTTTCTTTGGCAGGAACTGCCGTTAAAGCATCCAGAACGGATGCGCAGCCCGATGCCGTAGGCAGCGTTCTATGGGGATTGGGGAGTTTCCCCAACAAGCAGAAAATCGCTTTCGTGTCACGAAAGCCCTGCTTGCAGAAGAGTGACACTTGCGAGAAGTCGGCATTTTTTATTTACTCTTAAAGCGCGTTGTGCTATAATGCCAATAGAGTTTTTTGATGGCTTGGAAACCACTTAGAAAGATAGAAGGCGAGGAAAAATGGCAGTATCATACAACAGATTATTCAAACTTATGATTGACAGAAAGATGCGAAAAAAAGATTTATAATCGCTGCCATTTGATCGGTTATCAGCTCACTGCAGAAAATGCGAATGAGAAGAACTTAATCACTGGGACCAGATATCTGAATGTTCAGGGAATGCTGCCGTTTGAGAATATGGCAGCGGACTATGTAAAAGAAACTGGAAATCATGTGCTGTATCGGGTGACTCCGGTTTTTGAAGGCAGTAATCTCGTAGCATCCGGCGTACTAATGGAAGCGGAATCCGTAGAAGACAAAGGCGAAGGTATTTTGTACTGCGTTTACGTTTATAATGTTCAGCCGGGAATTAACATCAATTATGCGACGGGGGACAGCTCGGCTTCTGGAACAAACAAGACGGCAGAAACAGAGCAGGCCACACAGGCTGTTACGCAGGCAGCTTCTCAGCAGACCAGCACGGAATCCTATATCCTCAATACCAATACAAAGAAATTTCATCGGCCGTCCTGTTCATCGGTCAAACAGATGAAGGAGAGCGATAAAAAATCCTCATCAGAGAGTAGGGATGCGCTGATTGCTGCAGGTTATGATCCGTGTAAAAAATGCAATCCATAAAAATGTGTCAGATATTTAAAAAATATGGAAGAGGAAGGTTGTAGTTCTATATTGCAATACTTCTTCTTTGCGCATATTGGATATGTTGTTGAGGGCGACTGTTGCACGCAGAAGATAAGTTGCGCCGGTCTGCGATAATGTGCTGTTTGTATAAGGAAAAGGACAAGGAGTTATGATGAATTTTAGTGGCATATTGATTGGTGTGCTTACCTTTTTTCTGATTGGATTGTTTCATCCTATTGTTATATATACGGAGTATTACTTTGGAAGCCGCTGTTGGCCGGTATTTTTGCTGTTGGGCATTTTGTGTATGATTCTATCCGTAAGAATGCAGAAAATACTTTGGTCGGTTTCCCTGGGTGTTTTGGGCGTCAGTTGCTTTTGGAGCATTAAGGAACTGAAAGAACAGGAAATAAGAGTGGCAAAAGGATGGTTCCCGAAGCGGAAGGTGGATAAGCACTAAAGAAGAAAGCGGGGAGATGAGAAGATGGCGGTATGGAGATTACAGGTGAATACTGGAGGAGCGAACGTTGCGGATTATTGCTTGCAAAACCATGTTGCAGCACTTTGGGGCTGGCAAGGTACTTGCTATGGAGAGTTTACGATGTTAGGCTGATAATTGTGCAGACGGCATCTGCACAATTTGCAAAAAAAAGAGGAGCCGGTCAAGGCTCCTCGAAGATACGTTATTTCAAAAAGTTGCTTTTATGTTCCAGTGCGTGCAGATTATATCCAAGTGTGGCCAGGTGTGCTACCTTCAGCGCAACCAGATTGATGTCAGTGGACATCGCACTGGCGATCTGCTCGGCGGTGTACCCATACTCATAGATGTAGCGAAGGACTTCATCGCTGTCCATCAGGATCTCTGCTGCTACGATATTGGCTTCATATTCCGGCTTGGATTTCATGTCGTAGAGCATGAACTCATGAATCGGGGTGGTTTTCGCCATATTCCGGTGAAGCTGGTCATGCCCTAATTCATGTGCGCACACGATGCGCAGCATATTTTCATTCAGACTGTTATTCAGGAAAATAAAGCGATTTCGTTTAATCACTCGGTACATTCCCTTCAGGGAACCGAGGTTTTCACAAAGCATGACATGGACACCAAGCTGCCTTGCAATTTCAAAAGGGTCTCTGGAACCGCAGCGTTTTACCAGTTTCTCACCGACCCGTGAAAGCTGTTCCGCATTCATCATACCACCTCCAGTTTACAGTATAGCGAAAAGTGTGTACGATAAATATCACTGATCGGATTTTTTACGCCTCGTTTTCGGGGCGTATTTTTTATTGTTCTCTTTGGCAATCCAGTAGGCATCGGTCAGAGTTTTATAGGCTCCCTCGATGGCATCTTCGCTTAATTCGCCGCCAGTGAACATACCGGTCACTTCACTGACCAGTTCTTCAATATCCTTCGCTGCTTTTGCGCCGCCTTTTTCGTGAGCTTCTACGACATAGGTGCCGCTGCTTCCCAGCAGGTACTCAGTAGTAGTATTCAGCGCATCCGCAATCTTCTGGATCGTAACCATATTGGATGGTTTGCGGCTGCCAAGCTCATAATTCTGAATTGTGCGGGCGGTTACACCGGCCTTCTCTGCAAGTTCTACCTGAGTTAAATTGGCTTCTGTTCTTTTTTCTTTCAACCTTTCTTTGAAGACCATAGAAATGGTGCCTGTCGGCTGCTCAAGCTGCCGCACCGCATTGCAGCACCTGCCGGAATGATCGGCGCATCCAACTTCTTTGAATTGGCGGTTGCAGTAGCCGTTGCCCTGTTCGGAACAACCTCTCCTGCCGCACTTGCCACAACGGTTGGCGTGTTGACCGAAGTGCCGGTGATGCTGTTCCTTGTAAAAATCGCAAACAAAACGAAAGGCAGGTTCCCCGCATGACAAAGCCAAAGGTTGCATTTATCTGCGTCCACAACTCCTGCCGCAGCCAGATTGCAGAGGCATTGGGCAGAGCGCTGGCGTCCGACGTGTTTGAAAGCTATTCTGCCGGAACGGAAACAAAACCCCGGATCAATCAGGATGCTGTCCGACTGGTGAATGAGCTTTATGGCATCGACATGGAGCAGACGCAGTATTCTAAGCTGATTTCTGCGATTCCTGAACCGGATTTTACAATCTCGATGGGATGCAATGTAGGATGCCCTTTTATTGGTAGACCATTTGATGATAACTGGGGATTGGAAGACCCGACTGGAAAAGATGATGCTGCGTTTAAGGATGTGATCATGCAGATCCATCAAAATATCATAGCATTGAAAAATCGCCTTCAAACTATATAAATTTGCTTGTCAAGAGGGCTGGCACCGTCCAGCCCTCTCTCTTTTTGCAAAAGTTTCCCTCAATTTTTCTTGCAAGCTGCCGAAAATGACACGCTTTCAAAACTTTTTGCTGACACAGCTCGATTTTTGTGGTAATCTATCCCAACAATTGAATATAACATATTTTTACATATTCGTTCCGGCCCTGCGGGGCTGAACATCTTGGCTTTCAGCCGTTACATAACCGACTAGCATGACCTTCCAGAAAAAGCGAAGGCAGGGGTGGTCTGTTTTGTGACGGCTTTTTTGTTGCCGTTTTGCACGTTGCACCTTGAAAACCGCATGACCGTCTGCATGGGATACCAGGCGATGACCCTGAGAAGGAGAGCCGGAAAACGCCGCCGGAAGGGGGCAGGAAAGCCATGCAGGGAGAATGGCAGGACGTTGATTTCCCAGTTGCGGAGAAAAACGATGTGCTCAAAATGAGCATATCGTTTTCCGTAACGCCGATGAAAGGATGGAATGCCTAACTGCTGACGGCGTAGAATCTTGGTGGCTAACTTGGTGGATATCTTGATGGGTGTCATCCTCTAAGTTATCATGGGTTGCATCATAGGACTTATCATTGGCTGTGCCTGTCTTATGTTGCTGATGGAACATCCGCGTCGGTTATCCACAGATATTGATATTATTGCCGAGCTAGGGACAGATTTGGATAAGTATTTAGATCGTGCATCGGAGATTTTTCCTTTTAAGGATGTTGAGGAACAGAAGCGGATTGGAAAGAACAATATCGAAAAAAGGCATTTTAAGTTTACCTATGATTCACCGATCAATAACAGGCCATTCTATATTCTTTTGGATGTTTTGTTTGAACACAATCATTATTCGGAGTTGGTTCAAAAAGAAATTCAGAATGATCTTCTCTTGACAGAACCGGAATACCTTACTGTTTCCCTACCGTCAGCAAACTGTATGAAGCTGTAAGGATTTAGCTTGGATATTACATTCCGGAACAAGCAGAGATAATGTGGAACGTCATGCAGATGGAAGTGTGACAAGAAAGCCAAAACGGTATACTGGGAAAAAAGATTAAGAAAAGAATAAAGAGCTGGTTTTAATTGTAAAATTTATGGGGAACTAACATCAGCTTATTGACATGAATTTAAAAATAAGTATAATAATAGTTGAGTAATTGTTCAACTATTATTATTTGGAGGTGAATATATGCCAAAAACGTCTTATATTTGTAATTGCGATGTAATTCATGAGGATATTGTGAATGATGTGAAATCCAAGATGCAGCCAAAAGATGATTATATCCAGTTGGCTTCTTTGTTTAAGCTATTTGGAGATGGAACTAGAGTACAAATCTTACACGCTCTAGAACAGAGTGAGATGTGTGTATGTGATCTTGCAGTGCTACTGGGGGTAACAAAATCTGCAATTTCGCATCAGTTAAAGGCATTACGTCTTGCGAATCTGGTAAAATTCCGTAAAGAAGCACAGATAGTTTACTACTCGCTGGCAGATGATCATGTGAAAGAGATTATTGACAAGGGATTTGAGCATCTTTGGCAGAAATAATATTTTTTAACATTATAGTTGAGTAATTGAACAATTAAACAAATTATAAGGAGATTATCATGAAACGCATATTTCTATTAAAAGGGTTGGACTGTCCAAATTGTTCTGCAAAAATTGAAAAAGAAGTCGGAGAGTTGGATGGAGTGCAATCCTCAGTGGTAAATCTCATGAAGCAGACGCTTACAATCAATGTTACTCAGACAGCCGCAGATACGATAGCCAGTCAGATTGAAACGATTGTTCATAGTCATGAGCCAGATGTGGAAGTTCAGGAAGAAACCGTTATGAATGTTACACAGAGTTATTCGTTAAAAGGGTTGGACTGTCCGAATTGTTCCGCAAAAATTGAAAAAGAAGTCGGAGAGTTGGATGGAGTGCAATCCTCAGTGGTAAATCTCATGAAGCAGACGCTTACAATCATTGTTGCTCAGACAGCCGCAGATACGATAGCCAGTCAGATTGAAACGATTGTTCATAGCCATGAGCCAGATGTGGAAGTTTCTGAAATTGTACAGGAATCTTATATACCGGAAAAAAAGCAGGAGGCCAATGAATCCTATAACAATGAGGATAAGAAGTTGACAGTTCGTTTAGCGACTGGTGCAGCAATCTATGCCATTGGTATGGCATTGACTGTTTTTGCGAAAGTGTCACTGCCTATCGAGTTAGCTTTTCTCATTGTTTCTTATGTTATTCTTGGTGGAGATGTTGTATGGCAGGCTGTGAGGAACATTTCAAAGGGGCGTGTATTTGATGAACATTTTTTGATGAGTGTTTCTACGATTGGGGCTTTTGTCATTGGTGAATATCCAGAAGCAGTTGCTGTTATGCTATTCTATCAGGTAGGTGAATTTTTTCAGTCATTGGCTGTTAAGCGTTCAAGAAAATCTATATCAGACTTAATGGATATACGTCCAGATTCTGCTACAGTAAGAAGAAATGGGGAATTGATTACCATATCTCCAGAAAATGTCTCCATTGGTGAGATTATTATTGTAAAGCCTGGTGAAAAAATTCCATTAGACGGTGTGGTATTGGATGGAGATTCTATGCTGGATACAAGCGCCTTAACAGGAGAATCAGTTCCGAGAAGTGTTCATAAAGGAGACGAAGCACTTTCCGGTTGTATGAATCAGACGGGTGTCTTAATGATTAAGACAACAAAAGCATTTGGTGAATCTACGGCTTCAAAGATTATTGATCTTGTGGAAAATGCGTCAAGCCGAAAAGCACCAACAGAAAATTTTATTACTACATTTGCACGTTATTATACACCTGTGGTTGTAATCTTAGCAGCTTTTCTGGCGATTCTGCCACCGATCATTCTTGGCGGAGGCTGGACAGAGTGGATTCGCAGAGGATTTGTTTTCCTTGTGGTATCTTGTCCATGTGCATTGGTTATTTCAATCCCGCTGACTTTCTTCGGCGGCATTGGTGCAGCATCTAAACGAGGTGTTCTTGTAAAAGGAAGCAATTATTTAGAGGCACTTAATAATGTCAGCGTTATTGTGTTCGATAAAACCGGAACACTTACAAAAGGTGTTTTCAATGTGACGGATATTTTGCCTGCAAATGGATTTTCAAAAGAACAGGTTCTGGAGTATGCGGCAGAGGCAGAGAGTTTTTCTAACCATCCTATTGCAAAATCCATTCTTGCTGCTTATGGAAAAGAAATTGATCAGTCAGTGATTTCTGATTATAAGGAAATTTCAGGATATGGAATCAGTGTAATGGCAGGGGAAAAGAAAGTTTTTGCTGGCAATACGAAACTTATGGATACAGAATGTATAGAGTACACAACCTGTGAAAACGCAGGTACAAAAGTTTATTTGGCTGTAGATGGTCAATATGCAGGATGTATTTTGATAACAGATGAAGTGAAGCCGGACAGTAAAAAAGCAATTTCTGACCTGAAACATATCGGCGTGGAAAAAACAGTCATGCTTACCGGTGATGATGAAAAAATTGGGAAGTCCGTTGCAGAAGAATTGCAGTTGGATGAATATTATGCACAGCTGCTTCCTGACCAAAAAGTGGAAAAGGTTGAGCTTTTAGATAGTAAAAAGAGACCGGGAAGCAAATTGGCTTTTGTTGGTGATGGTATCAATGACGCTCCTGTCCTTGCCCGTGCAGATGTTGGTATTGCAATGGGTGGGCTTGGTTCGGATGCGGCCATTGAAGCAGCAGATGTAGTTCTGATGACAGATGAACCGTCTAAGCTGGTGGACGCGATTGAAGTAGCAAAAGCGACAAAACAGATTGTCATGCAGAATATAGTGATTGCTCTTGGGATTAAGAGTGTGTTCCTGATTCTTGGTGCTCTTGGTATTGCGGGAATGTGGGAAGCTGTATTTGGTGATGTAGGCGTTACCATAATTGCTGTTTTAAACGCAATGAGAATTTTGAAAAAATAGGAAATGAGGTGGGAATGTGAAACGAAAACTGATTCTGTTAGTTGTTACGATTGTTTTTCTTGTAGGGTTTGGTGCCATTTTACATTCACCGCCTTCTATGATTGATGTAGTCACAGGAGCAACACCGAAGTCAAAAAAGGCGGCTCAAGCCTCCGCACAGTTGGAAGGCTCTTATGTTCTCGGTATTAATATGATGTCAGATGGTCTCGACAACGAGAACACCCGGAATAAATTAAAAGAATTGGCACTGGACGATTCGGAAACAAATGAAACAGATCTCATGAAAACGGACATTAGTTTTTGGTTATATGTATCTGAGACGGATTATCCGCTTGTCAGTTATGCTAAGAAACTCTGTGACAGGTTGAAACAGGCCGGTTTCTCCGTAGATCTGAAAGAGTACAGTAACACAATGATGCTATCAAGAGTGGTAAGTGGAAAGTATGATGTATTCCTGGCATCGGATGATTTTATTGACGTTACAACGCTAACACAGATGGACTATATGATCATGGACAGCGAAGAAATGAGGTGAGCGGGAATTTATGAGAAAATGGAATACGATTTTGTCTGTTTTAATGCTTCTCATTTTTATGATTCATGGAATCATGGGCAGCTTTATGCTGAACGGAGTTGGAAGTAGCGCAGGGAAACTTCTTGCATGGATTGGTGTTGGTATTCTTGTTGTGCATACGGTGATTGGTGTCATCCTGACAGTTCAGAGTTTACAGACGGCGAAGCAATCCGGAAAAATGTATCTGAAACAGAACGCCATATTCTGGGCGAGACGAGCCAGTGGGCTGGCAATACTGATCCTGCTGTTCTTCCATATTGGCTTGTTTGGAAAGGTGCAGAATGGGACATATATTTTGTTCCCTTTTACAACGGTAAAGATGGTAACTCAGCTTTTGTTCGTGGCGGCAATCTTTGTTCATATTTTTATCAATATCCGCCCATTGCTCGTATCGCTGGGAATCATCAGTTATAAAGAACGAAGGGGTGATATTTATTTGATTCTTTCGGTGCTCCTTCTGTTTATAGCGGGCGCAGTTATTTTCTATTATATTGGGTGGCAATATCTATGAGTAAGACAATTATTATTATAGGTGCTGGACTGGCAGGACTTTCAGCGGCTTTGCAGGCAGCGGAAAATGGATGCAATGTAAAACTGGTTTCCTCCTTTCCATCAGAGCGGGCGCAGTCTGTTATGGCGGAGGGCGGTATCAACGCAGCTTTGAATACAAAAGATGAAAACGACAGTCCCGAAGAACATTTCACAGATACAATAAAGGCGGCTTGCGGTCTGGCAGACCCAAATGCAGTTTGGGGAATGACACAGGCAGCACCGGAGCTGGTGCACTGGCTGTTAAAACTTGGAGTTCAATTTAACATGAGCGGCTATGATAATGTGGATCTGCGGAATTTTGGCGGGCAGAAAAAGAAAAGGACTGCTTTTGCGCAGAGTGATACCGGGAAGCAGATCATGACAGCTATGATAGACGCTGTTCGCAGGAAAGAAGCATCTGGTATGGTAGAACGGTTCAGACATCATTCTTTCTTAACACTTCGTCTGTGTGACAATATTTGTTGTGGCTGCGTAATCAGGGATGAATACAGTCAGGAGACTGTGGAATTATCGGGGGATGCGGTTATTGTTGCCACCGGTGGTATGCACGGATTGTTTGGAAATACAACGGGTTCGCTGAGCAATACAGGAGAAGTCACCGCAGAATTGTTCCGGCTTGGTGTTTCTCTGGCAAATGGCGAGATGATCCAGTATCATCCGACAACTGTGAAATGTGGTGGAAAACGCATGCTCATCAGCGAGGCGGCCAGAGGGGAAGGTGGCAGGTTGTTTGCCATGAAAGATGGAAAACAATGGTATTTCATGGAGGAAAAATACCCGGAGCTTGGAAATCTGATGCCACGAGATATTACCGCCAGAGAGATATGGAAGGTCAGCCATGAATCAGAGGTATTTCTTGACATGACGGAAATATCGGACGAGATTATTTCAAATAAGCTATCTGGTCTGGCAGACGATTGTATGACCTATCTGCATAAAGATATACGAAAGGAACCGGTGTCTGTTTTACCGGGAATTCACTATTTTATGGGAGGCATTCTGGTGGATGAGCAGCACAGAACGCCGATTCAGAATCTTTACGCTGCCGGAGAATGCTGTGCCCAATATCATGGTGCCAACCGTCTTGGTGGAAATTCTCTGTTAGGAGCGTTATACGGAGGACGTGTTGCGGCAAAATCAGCATGCGAACAGGCAGATGTAGTAGATCTATCTTGTGCGACACAGATAGATTTTCCACCAGCGTCCCAAATTTCAGAAATAAAGCAATTAAACAAAGTGATGCAGGAGACTATGGGCGTTGTCAGAAATGAGAATACGTTGTTAAATGGGATTCAAACGGTACAAGCGCTGACAGGAAATCTTCCATTGCTTGGCATGGCAGTTCTAAAGAGTGCTCTTGCAAGAAAAGAAAGCCGTGGTGCACACTGGCGGGAGGATTATCCGAAGAGCAATGATGATGATTACCTTAAAACAACGGTAGCCAGATTTGATGGAAAGCAGATACAGATTTCCTTTGTACCTGTTCCAGAAAGGCGGTGATTCACTTGGTATATAAAATAAGAATCAGGCGGCAGGAGAGTCAGAAAGCAGACAGTTATTGGCAGGAATTTGAGTTTGACGGAAGCAGAAACAGCTCTGTTGCTACTGTTCTAAAGGAATTGAACAGTAGAACCCCTTTGAAAGATAACTCAGGGAATATAGTTACTCCCATCAGCTGGGAATGTAGCTGTATGGTGCGAAAGTGTGGGGCTTGCGCCATGCTGATTAACGAACGTCCGAGGCTGGCATGCTCTACATTTCTACATACGTTAAAAGGTTCTACAATTACCTTGGAACCTTTAAGCAAATTTCCGCTTGTAAGAGATTTGATCGTTGACCGGTCAAATCTGTTTGAAAATTTGAAAAAACTGAACCTTTGGCTTGAAAGTGAAGCTTATATGAGTTCGTGGACACATGAACCGAGATACCAGTCGGCACGCTGTCTGATGTGTGGCTGCTGCCTTGAAGTGTGTCCTAACTTCTCTGCAAATGGGACTTTTGCAGGCGCTGTTGCTGCAGTCAACGCATTTCGGATTCTGAATGAAGAACAGGAAAGCACTCATTTGAATGAGATTTCTGCTGAATATAAGAAGAAATATTTTGAGGGATGCGGGAAGTCGTTATCTTGTCATGATATTTGTCCGATTGGTCTGCCTGTGGAAGAACTGCTTGTAAGGTCGAATGCAGCGGCTGTTTGGGGCAAATAAAATGGATGATAAAAGCTATAATGAATGTATGAAGGGGCTGTTGCACAAGGAAAAAAGTCCAAGTGCAGCAGCCCCTTTACGGTTAAATGCCTCCAAAAGCACAAAAACGCTCGCTATAGACCCCCTAATTTCCCAAAAGCAGATAACTCAAACAGGCCCTTCTGAATAACGATTGTTTTCCAGAGGAGCCTGTTTTCCAATTTTTCAAAAATCAGAAATTCAGGTATGCTTTCCTATACGAATGTGAATGTGCTTCCATTTACCGAAGATATTCCATTGGAGGTAATTGCATTTCTCGATCCGACCATTGAGAAATTGTGCTTTGAGCAGACAGAGGGAAAAACATTTATCCACTTGAAGTTTAAGGATGAAGAAGAGATTATCCTGAATAATGCGGCAGACCTTGAGCAGTATCTGTCCTCTGGTACGATTAAGGGCATTATTACATTCTCGATGGCAAAGGAAGTTCTTCATTCAGGTGGTTATCTTCTGGTAGATGAAATAGAGAATCATTTCAACAAGGAAATTGTAACGACCTTAGTGCGCTTCTTTATGGACAGCCGACTGAACAAAAATGGCGGAACGCTTATTTTCACTACGCATTATCCGGAACTGCTGGATGAATATGACCGAAATGACGGAATTTGTATTGTAAGAAACTATAATGGCATTACAGCAGAAAATTTGAGCTATATATTGAAACGTAATGATATTAAAAAGAGTGATGCCTACCAGAGCGGTTTCCTTGAGGGAACAACGCCAGCATATGAAGCGTATATGCGCTTGAAGAAAAGCCTGGCTGCTTCGATCAATTAAGGAGGCGGCAGAATGAAATTAGCAAAATACAAGGCGTGTATATGTGAAGGCTCTGCCGAAGAAGCTATTATCGACATACTGGTTGATAATGATCTTCTGATTTTCAACAGAGAAGAAATGTTGGAAGAACGTGTTATCCGTTGCAGAAGTGCTAAACGATTCGAGGAGCGATACTTACGGAAAGGATTCGATGAGCAGATTTCTGTGATACGGATTTTGGATTCTCGCAGAGAGGAATTTCGATTGAGTAAAGCATATGAGCAGAAAATTGACGTGGTAAATGTCATTACTGCTCCAGAAATTGAAATGCTGATTATTCATGCGGAAGGAGCATATGATAAGTTTAAGCGTTCTGGAAAAAACCAAGCGAATTTTGTAAAACAAATCTTCGGATGCATGATGTGAAGTCGTATGATTTTGTGAAGCAGTATTTCAGTAACCCACAGCTCTTGGTGAAAGCCATAAAAGGGTATCGCAGAACAGCAAATATCCCCAAAGAAGAATACAGCTTGTCTGATTTGCTGAGATGAGCTTTGCTTTTTTGATACCAGGGCGGTGTTCGTCCTGTTGTGGTTCTTCAGAATGATGTTGGCAATTATTATGCGCCGACGATCACGATTGCTCCGCTGACATCGAAAATTGAGAAGAAGCGAAAGCAGCCAACGCATTTCTTTCTCCGTAAAGCAAAGGGACTGGCAAAACCGTCTATGGTATTGGCAGAACAGCTCGACACCTGTGACAAGGTATGCGTGATTCGCTATCTTGGGCGGGTAAGTAAGGGGCAGATGCGTGGGATTGATGAAGCTGTAAGGATTCAGCTTGGTTATTACATTCCGGAACAGGCAGAGAAAAAAAGACAGGGCAAATGCCGAAAGGATGGCGAAGAAGGCGATGGATAAACTGATTACAAGGAAGGAAGCAGCCAGTATACTGGGAATCAGCGTAAAAACACTGGATGCTGCAAGAACAGACGGTTTGATCTCCTATGTTCAGTATGTGGAAAACGGCTGCGTTTATTTCACGGAAGTGGGGATTCAGGAGTACATTGCAAAATGTACACACCGTGCAAAACCGATGGAACGTGCTGTGACATATCGCAAACCTCGAAGCTTTCGGTGGTGAAAATCGACATCGTTGAGTATGGACGATGAATCCGCAATAATGAAAGCAAGAACAGAATTGGAGGTAATGATATGGCGGCAAGAAGAATGATGCTTCCCGATTATGGTACGGTGAGTATGAAAGGAACGCAGTATTATCGAACCCGTGTAACAGATCAGCAGGGGCGGCGGGTTTCCTTATATGCAAGAACGAGAGAGGAACTGTACCAGAAGGAACAGGAAGCGATCCAGCAGATTGAGAACAAGACATATCGCCGCAGTACACCTACAGTGGAGGAGTATTGCGAGAAATGGCTGCTGATGCAGTCGGCACAGATCAGGATGACAACGCTGATTGACTATACATCGAAAGTGAAGAACTACATCATTAAGCCATTGGGCGATATGCATATGGGAGATGTAACAGCAGATGACATTCGCCTGGCACTGCTGGCGGCATCAAAAAAGTCGGCATCCGTGTACAAATCGGTGAACGTTATATATAAGTGTATTTTTACGGCAGCAATGGAGAGCAAGATCATTGATGAGAATCCGACCATCTATCTGAAGAAGAATGTGGGAGGAATTCCCCAGAAGGAACGCCTCCCGCTTACGGATGAGCAGGTGGATAAGCTGCTGGATGCCATTTACGGCTTGCCGCCGTATGTGTTTGTAATGCTGGGGCTGTACGCAGGATTGCGGAGAGAAGAAATCCTCGGACTTCAATGGGATTCGGTGTATCTTGATTGCGAGGCTCCGTACCTTACCGTTCGGAGAGCCTGGCATACGGAGCATAATCGTCCGGTGATTCTGACAGAGCTGAAAACAAAGGCAGCGCATCGGAATGTCCCTCTGCCGGACAATCTTCTGGAATGTCTGAAAGAGGCGAAGAAGACATCGACATCGGATTATGTGGTTGCAAACCGGGATGGAGACCCATTGTCCTATACGCAATTCAAGAGATTATGGCAGTATATCGTAACCCGTACCACCAAGGAACGCTGCTATTATCGCTATGAAGATGGTAAGAGGGTAAAGCATACGGTGAAGCCGGTTCTGGGGCAAAAGGCGGCACACCTATATTACGAATCTGATTCATGCTTCGGTTGATCCGAAGACAGTTCAGTATCTTGCCGGTCATGAAAGCAGCAAGATCACCATGGATATTTACGCCAAGGTGAAATACAATCGCCCAGAGCAGCTCGCAGGAGTGCTGGAAGATGCTTTTGCATCGTGGGATTAAGAGTAAATCAGAAAAAACTTGGGGCAGGGATGGTCAAAAATCCCTGCCCTTTTTACATACATTCGACATCCTTGAAGGAAGTGGTGTACGCCATGATAATAAAAGTGACAACACGCAATGTATGAAGATAGACGAGGAGGAGAACACATGGCTAAAGGAAAAAAGCGTCCTGCTGAACTTCCGGAATACAGAACAGTGATGATGAAAGGGGTACAGTATTATCGTACCCGAATTACAGATGCAGACAGAAAGAGAGTGGCAATCTATGGGCTAACACGCGAAGAATTGTATGACCGGGTGGAAGATGCCCGAAAGAAAATTGCAGAAGTGGTTTTCCACAGAGAGAATCCGACCGTGGAAGAGTACTGCGGAAAATGGCTGCTGATGCGGTCTGGAACGGTAAGAACCAATACGTTGGAGGGATACGAGCGGATGGTGAATCGGTACATCGTGGGTCCAATTGGACAGATGTATATGGATGAGGTGACCACAGATGACCTGCGGCTGCTGATGGTTCCGCTATCAAAAGGTTCTTCCGGAATGTATGGTCAGCTCAATATGCTGATTAAGAACATTTTTAATTCGGCAGAAGAGAGCAGGGTGATCAAAGAGAATCCATCCAAAACGATTTGCGCAAGAGGAGGAAAGCCTGCGAAACGGCGCGAAGCTTTGACGGATGAACAGACTGCCATTTTGCTGGATAGTATTCGTGAGCTACCACCGTATGTTTTCGTAATGATCGGCTTGTACGCGGGATTGCGTAGAGAAGAGATTCTTGGATTGAAATGGGACTGCGTATTCCTGGATGAAAAAACGCCGTACATTTCTGTAAGGCGTGCATGGCATGTGGAAGGCGGTGAGCCGGTGGTCAACACACTTTTGAAGACTCCGGCAGCGAAGCAAGATGTTCCGATTCCCAAATGCCTGGTAGCCTGTCTCAAGGAAGCAAGGGAAAAATCAGAATCGGAATATGTGATCTCCAATTCAAAAGGGTTAACCTCATAGGGACAGAGAAAATAATAAGAACTTGGAAAGGAGGTAATTCTCATGTCAAATACGAAAAGAACAGGACAAACAGCCCTTTATGAGCGTTTAAGTCGTGATGATGAAATGCAAGGAGAGAGCAATTCTATCACCAATCAAAAGCAGCTACTTGAAAGCTATGCCAAAAGAAACGGCTTTGTAAATATTTATCACTATACAGACGATGGAGTAAGCGGAACAACCTTTGATAGAGAGGGATTTCAAAAAATGATAAAAGCAGTAGAAGAAAACAAAGTATCTACTGTGATAGTAAAAGATATGAGTAGGTTTGGCAGAGATTACCTCAAAGTAGGCTTTTACACCGAAATACTTTTCAAAGAAAAGGGAGTAAGATTTATCGCCATCAATAACGGAATAGATAGCGAGAAACAAGCAGAAAGCGACTTCACCCCATTTCTAAATATCATGAACGAATGGTATGCAAGAGATACCTCAAGAAAAATACAATCTATCTTCAGAGCAAGAATGGAAGAGGGCAAAAGAGTATCCCCAAGCGTTCCATACGGCTATTATAGAAACCCAAAGAACAAACAGCAGTTACTTGTCGATAAAGAGAGTGCAAAGGTCGTAAAACGCATTTACCATCTTGTTATAGAGGGATATGGAGTAACACAGATAGCAGATATACTAACCAAAGATAAAGTCCTTATTCCATCAGCCTATGCAGAAATACATTATCCTGAAAATAACCATAGTTCTAAGAAAAGAGGAATAGAAGACCCGTATTTTTGGACACCGACCACAATAGGCTATATCTTAGAAAAAAGAGAATATATGGGTCATACTGTTCTTGGTAAAACAATATGCGTTGATTACAAAACTAAGAAACGCAGAAAGGCGAAAGAAGATGAACTCATTATCTTCAAGAACACTCATGAAGCCATCATTGACGAAGAAACATGGAACAATGCTCAACGATTAAGAAAAACAGTGAGAAGAAGTCCAAAGTATGGTACAACCTCACACCCGTTTACAGGACTTTTAATCTGTGCAGATTGTGGAGGAAAATTAAGTTACAGAGAGCCGGCAGAACATAAAGAAAAGAAATATGATAGTGATTACTCTTTTGTATGTCAACATTACCGACACAGAAAAGGCACTTGCAGTATGCACTACATCAAAGTAAAAACAGTAAATGAAATTCTATTAAAATCAATCAAAGAAATCACAGACTTTGCCAAAGAAGAAAAGCAAGAATTTCTAAAAGTGATGAACAAATTATCCGATGAAAAAAGGGAAGAAAAGTATCAAGATGATAAAACGAAATTAGAAAAATTATCTTCAAGAAATGAAGAACTAACAACCCTTATTACAAAGCTATATGAAGACCATGCACTTGGAAAAATTCCTGTAAAACACTTTGATAGATTATTTAACACCTATGATACAGAGCAACAAGAATTAGAAAAGCAAATACAGTATTTTGAAAATGAAATAGAAAGCTATCATCAGAGAAAAGTTGACACCGATAAATTCCTAAAGATGATAGAAAAATATACCGATATTGAAGAACTGACAGTCCCAATGATAAATGAGTATATAGAAAAAGTTGTAGTCCATGAAGCCACAGGGGGAAGAAAAGGAAAAGATAGAAAACAACAAGTTGATGTGTATTTTAACTTTATAGGCAACTGTCAAGTACCACAAAAAGCCGATATAGAAAAAATGGCTTAAAAATGGTATAATATTGTTAATTATTTAGAGAGAAAAATTAGAATTTACAGAGGAAGAGTATGAGTAAAAAATTGGAGGAAATGAGCTTAAAAGAACTTTGGCAATTATTTCCGATATTTTTAGTTGAATATAATAAAAAGTGGATAATATGGTATGATGAAGAAAGAAAATCGATTTTATCAGCGGTTCCAAATATGTATATAAAAAGAATATCTCATATCGGTAGCACCGCTATATTGGGTATATGGGCAAAAAATATTGTGGATATATTGGTTGAAGTAAACAATAAAGAAGAATTAGATGTTGTTAAAAATATACTCATAAATAATGGATGGCTATGTATGAATGTGGCTGAAACTCGTACCACATTAAATAAAGGGTATACGGAACAAGGATTTGCGGAAAAGGTATTTCCTCTTCATATTAGAATTGCCGGAGATAATGATGAATTGTATTTCAGAGATTATTTGAATGAGCATAAGAAAATAGCTAAAGAATATGAAACTTTAAAACTATCTCTTTGGAAAGAATTTGAACATGATAGAGATGGATATACAAATGCAAAAGCGGAATTTATAAATAAATATACAAATTTAGCAAAAAATGAATATGGAGGAAGATATTAAATAACTTCCAGTTTGTCGAAGTAAAACAATTAAATACAAGCTATAACATAGCAGTTCACGAAACAGTAAATCAAATCGGTTTACTGTTTTTTTTATTGCTCAAAATTAGAAAGAGAGGAAAAGAGAAAATGAAAAATATAGACAAAAAAATCTTAATGGCGGAAGAAGAAATCAAGCAGTTACAAAACAAAAGAAAGAAACTCATCAGTCAGCAGAAACAGGAAGAGCGAAAGAAAAGAGATAGACGTCTTTATGAAAAAGGAGCAGTCTTTGAAAGTATCTTTACCGAAAGCAAGGATTTTACCAAAGATGAATTCTATCAGCTAATCACATTCCCAAAAATCAAAGAAGAAGTCAATCAAAAAATCCTAAAAATCATAGAGAAGCGAGAACAAAGCGAAAATCGAAATACAGGAACACAAGAGGAAGAAATGGAAACAGAGGAATAATCCCTTGTTAACAAGGGCGCACTTATACACCCTAAAGGGTGTGTGCGTTCTCCGAAGGCTCTTAGCAGAGGGCATATCAGCTAACGCTGATACAGGGGAGCTACACTCCCCTACGGAAATAAATTTCCTACCCCTTGTGTACTTCCCAAAAGAAATCGGATAAAAAGCAATCCGATTTTTTTAGGAAGTCTTTATCATCGCCACCATATCCATATCAGAAAAGAGAGGAGGTTTTTTCTTATGGCGATATATCATCTCAGTATAAAGATTATCTCAAGAGGAAAAAATAAAAGTGCAGTAGCAGCTTCCGCTTATCGTAGTGGCGAAAAAATAAAAAACGAATATGACGGCATAGTCCACGACTTTACAAGAAAAGGAGGAATAGCCCATACAGAAATCCTATTGCCACAAAATGCACCACAGGCATTTTTAGACAGGGGAACATTATGGAATAGCGTAGAGAAAATAGAAAAGAGTAAAAACTCACAGCTTGCAAGAGAAATCGAAATTGCTTTACCTAAAGAACTAAATCGAGAAAAACAGATTGAACTTGTTAGGGAGTATGTAAAAGATAATTTTGTAAATGTTGGTATGTGTGCCGACATTGCCTTACACGATAAAAATGATGGAAACCCACACGCACATATCCTACTAACAATGCGACCGTTAAATGAAGATACAACATGGGGAGCAAAATCAAAAAAGGAATATATCCTTGATGAAAACGGAGAAAAAGTAAAACTTAAAAACGGCAATTACAAAACAAGAAAGATAAATACAACGGACTGGAACGAGCAAGAAAAGGCTGAGCAGTGGAGGAAAGCATGGGCAGGTATTACAAACAAATATCTTGAAGGAAACAGCATACAGGAAAAAGTAGACCATCGTTCCTATCAAAGACAGGGCATAGAGCAAATACCGACAATTCATTTAGGAGTATCAGCAACTCAAATGGAGAAGAAAGGTATTGTTACAGACAGAGGAAATATCAATCGGGAAATCAGATATCAGAACAAAATATTAAGAGAAATCTCAAGAAGAATAAAAGCCTTATTAAATTGGATAAGGGGAATTGGAAAAGAAGAAAAAGCAGAAACGGAAAACATAAAATCTACCCTCCCACCAAAAGAAAACCTATTATCTGTTTTTGAAAACCTTATCCGTAACAATGCAGATAACTATAATGCAGACTTAGAAAAATATATTGAGAGTTATCAGCTACTTAAAGAGAAAAACATCACTTCATTATCGGAGTTAAAAGGAAATATACTTGCTTTAAGAGATAAGAACTACAAGACTACAAGAGTCTTAAAAGATGTTGAAAAGAAAGTGGATGATAACACCAAACTTATCGAACAAGCAGAGAAGTATTTGAAGCATAAAGACATCTACAAAGCCTATACAAAATTGAAGAAAAGCAAACAGGAATATTTTTACAACGAACATGTCGCAGAGCTTATTTTGTTTGAGAGTGCTAAGAAATATCTGAAAGAGCATTTAGGAGAAAACAAGACCTTAGCCATCAGTAAATGGAAATCAGAACTTATCACTTTGAAGAAAGAGAAAAAGAGCCTATACAATCAAATATTAGAAATACGAGAAGAAGTTGAACAAGCTGAAAAAGTTAAGACTTGTATTGAACAGTTACAGGAACATTCAAAGCAACTAACACAGGTAAAATGGAACGAGTTAGACCTATAAAATCAAGCGAAAAAATGGTATAATATTAAACAAGTATTTGATTTTGGAGGTGCTTAAATTCATGGATGAAAGAGAGAAAATCATTCGTTTATGGTTTGATATGTGGCTTACACAACAAGACTTAGGAATAGATGATATTTTTTTGGATGATGTGATTTATATTGAGAGTTGGTGTCCTAAGTATGAAAATCGGCAAACAGTAAAGCACTGGTTTAATGAGTGGAATACAAGAGGAAAAGTTCTTGCGTGGGATATAAAGCAATTTTTTCATAAGGATAATCAAACTATTGTAGAATGGCACTTCAAAAATAAAATGAATGAGGGGAAAGTTGAAGAATTTGACGGTATCTCTTTGATTGTTTGGACAGCCGATAATAAGATAAAAGCGTTGAAAGAGTTTGGTTGTAATTGTAACAACTACAATCCTTACAAAGAGAGTGAAACACCATTATTTAGAGATGAAAAAGTAAATTGGTTTTGAGGAGATAAAATATTGATGGAAAGTAGACCTGAGTTTGACAAAATTACATCGTTTGATGAATTTACTAAATACTATTGGTATCGTGAAGAACTTTCACAGATATGCAAGTCATTAGGATTAGAATATAGAGGCACAAAACAGGAACTCAATTATATTATTGAGCAATACTTTAAGGGCAATTTGATTAAAAAATCATCAATAAAAAATGAAAAGAAGCAAGTGGAAAATATTACTTTAGATACACCATTACTTGAATGTGGTTTTTCTTTTAATGCAAAGTTCAGAGAATATTTCACTGTTTTAACAGGTATCTCACCATTTAAATTTACTGCTGATATGGCAACAGTTTGGAGAAAAGTAAAAAGAGAAAATGATTTGAGTTTTACAATTCAAGATATGCTAAAAGTTTATTATGGGAAATCAGATTATGCAAAGTATGATAATTCGGTTTGTCAATGGAATCAATTTTTAAAGGATTTCTGTGCAGACGAAAATAGTTGCAACTACTCAAACAAATTAAAAGTAGCTTCTATTCTTTGGAAAGAAGTCAGAAATTCAAGAAATGAAAAAATTTATTCAAAGAATCTTTTGACTGAATATGCCGATAAAATAAAAGAGTATTGCAAGTAGGATATTTTTAGCTTGCTAAACTAACAATTCAATAAAAGCTAACACGAAAGCAGTAAATCAAAAAGGTTTGCTGTTTTTTCTTTGCTTAAAAACGGAAAGGAGGACACATGGAAGAAGAAAAAAGAGTAATAAAAGAACCACAACATAAACAGTTAATAATGGATATTGGAAAAACAAAATACACCGTAAACTTACATTTCAAGCAAGGTACAGGGGAAACATACAAGGATAAAATACTAAAGCTAATCAAGAGAGAAACAGAGAAGATATAAATTTATCAAAAAAATTTTGTTTATGTCCTTGACAAATCTTCCCAAAGGGAACTGTTTTGACGGAAACACAGTTTGTGAGGGTCTGGAAGTACATAACAGTCCGTTCCACCGCAGAACGCTGTTATTACACCTATGTAAGTGGGCAGTCCATCAAGCATAGAATAAAGCCAAGGCTTGGTGAGCATCAGCCGAACAATCCCAAGCTGGTGTATACGATGGACTTCAAGGTGACTCCGCACATGCTGCGGCACACCTACATCACCAATCTGATTTACAAAGGTGTTGATCCAAAGACGGTGCAGTATTTGGCAGGCCATGAGAACAGCAAAACGACTATGGACATCTATGCGAAAGTCAAGTATAATAAACCTGAGGAATTAAGCAGCGTTGTGAATGCTGCATTCGGGCTGCGTTAAACTGCACCAAAAATTCCTCGATTTCGTGGGTTTACCTATGGGTTTACTGAGAGAGGGAAGCCCGAAAACCCGCATGAATACTGGACTTTTTGGATCAAGGTCAGGTGAGTACGGTCTCAAAGCCGCTCGTCGTGCTCCACAGTTCTCAAAGAGATAATCGAGAATTTCAAAATGCTAAAAAAGCTCGGAAAATATGCCATTTTTCGGGCTTTTTCTATGCCTAAAATTCTGTCTGGACTGTTCGGTTTTGATGGAATTTGAACGGAAATTTATGGGCTTATAGTGGTCAAATTACTGGTGGACAAGCCCATTTTGACCTCTTATGGGTCAAATTACTGGTGGACAATAGGAGCAAATGAAGTCCAACTTTGCCATCGACGGACGAACACATACTTGACTGATTTACATAGAGCCTTGGCTCATTCTTTGAAAACGAGAATGGGTCGAGGCTCTATTTTTTTTCGTCCGAAATCCGGCGAGACAAATTTGAGCAGGAGGTAACAGGTATGACGGATTTCAATCAGAAGACCCATGACACCGATGTGGGCAGTCATGGCGGACAGTCGAGGCAGATGATGGAGGTGTTTGAGAACCAGGAGTTTGGTTCGATCCGGTTGTTACAGGAGGCAGGCAAGACCTTCTTCTGTGCAAGCGATGTGGCGAAAGCGTTGGGGTATGTGAATCCCTATGCCGCTGTGAAACGCCATTGCAGAGGCCCCCTAATGAAACGCAAGGGTGTCGTTCAGAAGGTGAATCAGTATGGGGATGCTGGAGAGCAGGTCGTTGAAATCTCCTTTATCACAGAAGGCGATGTTTACCGACTGATCGTTCACAGCAAACTGCCATCGGCAGAACGATTTGAACACTGGAGGTTTGATGAAGTTCTCCCGTCCATCCGAAAGTATGGAGTGTATATGAGCGATTCTATTTTGGATCAGGTGATTCAGCATCCGGAGGTCATCTACACCCTGGCAAAGGAGCTTGTAGCCGAGAGGGGGCAGCTTGAGGGTATCCGCAAACAGCTGGATGCGGCGCAGCCCAAGGCAGACTACTTCGATACCTTTGTGAATTTGGAGGGCTGAATGCGCTGTCCAACAACCTGATTATGGTTGACCGGAAAAAGCTCAAAAACCCCAATGGGCTGATCCTTGGTACCCCCGGTTCTGGTAAATCCTTTTCTGCCAAGCGTGAAATCGCCAATGCGTTTCTGGTGACGGATGATGATGTAATCGTGTGCGATCCGGAAGCCGAGTACACGGCACTGGTGCAGAAATTTGAGGGGCAGGTTATTAAAATCAGCCCTTCCAGTACGCAGTATATCAATCCAATGGACATCAACGCGAATTATTTGGAAGAGGATAATCCGATTGCCCTGAAAGCAGATTTTATCCTGTCCCTGTGCGAGCTGATCGTGGGCGGCAAGGAAGGCTTACAGCCGGTAGAAAAGACAGTCATCGACCGCTGTGTTTATCAGATTTACCAGACCTATTTTAAGAACCCGGTGCCGGAGAATATGCCGGTGTTGTAGGACTTGTACGAGGCACTGCTTCGGCAGGATGAAAAGGAAGCACACCATGTGGCAACAGCAGATGAGAAATTCCGAAAGATGATTACCGAAGCAGAGAAATATCTCGGTTATCCCTATGTCTGGGGCGGCAGTTCACCGAGCACGAGCTTTGATTGCTCCGGTTTTGTCAGCTGGGTCATCAACCACTGCGGCAATGGCTGGAATGTAGGCAGGCAAACGGCCAACGGTCTGATGGGGAAATGCGACATTATCCCAAAGAGTGAAGCAAAGCTCGGAGACCTGATCTTCTTCCAGAAAACCTACAACACCAGCGGAGCATCCCATGTGGGCATTTATGTTGGCAACGGGATGATGCTCCACTGCGGCTCACCCATTTCTTATGCTTCCATTGAGACGAGCTACTGGAGGCAGCATTACTACTGTATGGGAAGAATTCGATAAAACAGGGCGATTATTCGCCCGGAAAGGACACTATATGAGCTTGAAACTGGAAAAAATTGCTGCGGAGCGTGAGAAAGCCCGCAGAAAACGCGATGAGTGGGAGGAGCGCAGAAAGGAATGGGACAGAAAGTACCATGAGCAGGAAAACAGCGAAATCTGTGAAATGGTATATGCCCAGAGTCTGACTCCGGAACAGCTGGCAGTCATCATTCAGATGGTGCAGGCTGCGGTTCCCAACCCGGAGAACCTGAAACTGGATGAGAAAGAAACGGAGGATATGGAGTGAAAAAGATGATAGCAATGCTGCTTGCCAGTGTGATGGCGGCAGGAACCTTTACGACCACTGCATTTGCCTATACGGGTGAGGATGGGCAGAAGAATACGTTTGTCAGTACTGCTGCTCAGGAAGCAGATGTGGCGGAAAGCGCAAATGCAGGGAAAACAGACTGTGACGGCAACATCGAAATCGACCCGGACATGCAGGTGCTGCCGGATGGCTACGAAGTCGCTACGGATGCGGATGGGAACCTGATCGTTACGGTGGGCGGCAAAGAATACAACATCGGCGGCGAAAAGTCCCAAAAGCAGACTGGTACGGTGGTGCCGGGTATCACCAGCCTGCATTTTCGTTCCGGTCCCGGCATGGATCAGGAGATTATTGGGTATCTGCATTCCGGCGATACAGTGGAGATTGTCGAAAAATGCGGTGACTGGTATAAGGTGAACTTCAACGGCAAAACCGGGTATACACATGAAAAGTACCTGAATGTCACGGATTCTGCAAAAGACAGCAGCATGTTCAGTGAAGATGCTCTGAAGCTGTTTCTGGATCTGACGCAGAGCGGACTGTCATCCGAGAGTGAAAAGGAATCTAGTACAGCTTTGACCCCGGAAGGCAATATGACGCTGGTGGACGATATCGGTGAGGAAGAAGATAAATCCAGCCAGCAGTTCATCACGCTGGTGACAAAGGCTGACAATACCTTCTATCTGATCGTCGACCGCGATAAAGACGGCAACCAGAATGTGCATTTTCTGAATATGGTGGATGAGGCCGATTTGCTTGCTCTGATAGATGAAGAGGAAGCTGCCAAGTATCAGAAGAAGGAGCCGGAAGTCACGGAACCTGCGGAAACCGAAAAGCCGCAGGAGACGGAACCTGCACCAGAAGAAAAGAAAACAGAGAGCGAGCAGAAGAAAGCTTCTCCGCTTCCGATGATTATGCTGCTTCTGTTTGTAATTGGAGCAGCCGGTGTCGGCGGCTATCTCTATATCAAGATGAGGGGCGTAAAGCCTGCATCCAAGAAAAATCAGCCGGATCCTGATGCAGATTATCACGATGAGGATGAAGACGCGCTCCAGCTGCCAGAGGATGATGGTGACGAGGACGAAGAAGTGGATGTCAACGAGGATTACGAAGCAGAATCGGATGATGAACCTGTCTAATTAACACTGTGTTGACCTGAGGGGCGGCTGAGAAGCCGTCCCTTTTACATAGCTAAATGGTTTGTGAATGGAGTTTTTTGAGCCATGAAGCTATGGAAACTGTAGGTGATATCTGATAAAATAGAGAATAAGAACAGTGATACAAATCAGAATTTATCAGAAAATGAGGAATAGTTGAAATGGAGGCGCTATAATAACATGAAGATTGAAGGGAACCAGAAAGAACTGGATGCAATGGTAGAATTTCATAAGGGAAACCGTGTCGAGGGGCTGAGACTGCAAGAAGAATTTGCAGCGGAATTTCGTAAGGAGTATAAAGACAAAGATCACTGTCCTTGCCTGAAAGCCTGTCGTTATCACGGAAACTGTAAGGAATGTGTAGCAATCCACAGAGCGCATCAGGAACATGTTCCTAATTGTATGCGACCATTGATTAATAAAAAATTGAAATTGATGTCAGAATTAACAGAGCATACCTTGGCAAATGAAATAGAAGCTCCACATGAGATTTTAAGAAAATAGGCAAGTCAAATTCCAGTTTGTGAGGATGAATATAGAAATGCTTGTTGATAAAACTTTTTCTAGAAAACTGTATGAATACAAAGATGCTTGTTATCTAATGAGAACAGCATTTCCCACAAATGAGCAGATACCGATGTGGCTGTTGAGAGTGTTGGCATTTCGCAAAAATGTCAATTTCAGAGCCTTTTATGATGATGACCAGTTCTGTGGAGTTTTGTATACAGCTGAGGATAATAAATATATTTTTGTGCTTTATCTGGCAGTAGATGACCGAATCAGATCAAAAGGCTATGGTACGAAGATACTTGACTGGTTGAAACAGAATACAGAAAAAGAATTTCTTTTTATAATCAGAAAGGAATTTTTGATACTGAATGTAGATTTATTGATGAAGGCGAAACCTATTCTGTACTCGCATCTGATATTGAGCACTTTAACTCGAAAGAGTACGAAACGCTCCTGAGCAGATTTTCTTTTAGAACATATAAAAAACACATTACAAGATGATAAATTAGAAGTTGAGGAGCTGGAAGATGGGCATTAAATTTGAAAGAGGGATCAATAAAAATAATATTGAACTTTTATGTCGTTGGTCCAATGAACTAGGCTCAGCGTTTCAGGAGCAATGGATGGGCTCTCAAATTCCTTATCCATTGACCTATGATAAAATTAAAAAATTGGAAAATAAGTTTTCTATCTTTAATGAGGAAGAGTTCATTGGAATGATACAAGAGGTGCGAATCGAAGAAGATAACATCCATATAGGAAGATTTATATTAAATCCTCAAAAAACAGGATTGGGTTTTGGGACAGAAGCGTTGAAAGAATTTATAGATTTTATTTTCAAAGATGAAAATATTAGAAGTATTTCCTTAAGCGTTTTTGATTTTAATAAAAATGCAAAGCAGGTTTATGATAAGCTTGGATTTGAAGTTGATGAAGTGATTGAAACTCCAAAACTAAAATATATTATGAAAAAACACAGATAAATCGCAATTTGTAGACCTAAAACAGAATATGCTTCCTTACATAGCAGTCATGCACTTCGATATATGGTTGTTAATTTTTGCGAAAGGAACAGTATCGAATGAAGCTTGTATTATCGGAAAAGTTGGTGAAACATCTGCGGATTTTCTTGATGGAGAACAGAGAAAGCTGTTTAAAACTGAGGGTATAAGGAGTGTTATGAAATTATTTAGTGGTGCAGATTTAGTTATCTATTTCTTTATATACGGGCTTTTGGCTTGGATACTGAATACGGTTATATATAGTTTAAAAGAACAAAAGTATATAAATACTGGGGAACTGAATGTTCCAATTCTTGGATGTCCTGCTTTGATTATGATTTTGATGATTATAGTGTCTTCAGGCAGGAATGTTAGCTATTATGGAATGCTATTGTAGAAACTGTGTATGTACTAATTGTAGGGCATCAATTTATGAGACGCTCAAGTTTTGTACTTGGGCCTTTTAGCTTGGTGTGGGGACTTGGTGCGGTAATACTTACCTTGGCACTTTCAAAGGTAAGAAAGTAAAATACTCTCTCCATATTTTTATCTGGATTCTTTTTTGGTGGTGTGTTTGAATATCTTTGTTCTGTATTTACAGAAGTATTTTTCGGTATGAAGTTTTGGGACTATTCCTATATGCCTTTTAATATTGATGGCAGAACCAATCTTTTGTTTATGTTCTTTTGGGGCATAGTGGCACTTATATGGTTTAAATTTATATATCCACCTTTTTCTAAATTCATAGAGAGGATCCCACCTGTCACAGGTTCAGTCCTTGCCGTTTTTATATCACTGTTTTTTATTTGTAACGGAATAGTAACTTCAATGGTGATGATAAGAACTACAGACAGAAAAAATCACCCTGAGGCAAGGAATGTGATCGAGCAGTTCATAGATGAGGAGTATCCGAATGGGGTGGTAAAAAAAATGTGGCCAAATATGGATTTTTTGGAGGATTAATCATATATGAATAAGAGTGGAAAAACAATGGCGGTAATTATGGCATTAGTGGCAGCAACATTCTATGCGATAAATACTCCGTTTTCTAAAGTCCTCTTGGAAAAAGTGACACCGACATTTATGGCTTCATTTTTGTATCTTGGAGCTGGAATTGGTGTAGGTATAATGTATCTGTTTCATTCAAAGTCAGAGAAGAATATTGAAAAGTTGACAAAGGCAGATTTGCCATACACTGTCGGAATGATTGTCCTTGATATTTTGGCACCTATATTCTTGATGATTGGAATAAATATAGGTTCAGCTTCAAATGCATCATTACTTGGAAACTTTGAAATTGTAGCAACCACACTCATTGCTCTTTTTATATTTAAAGAGGTGGTAACATCAAGGCTGTGGGTTGCTATAGGATTTATTACATTGTCAAGCATAGTTCTTTCATTTGAAGGAAGCGGAAGTTTTAAGTTCTCTTTGGGTTCATTGTTTGTAATACTGGCAACATGTTGTTGGGGACTTGAAAATAATTGTACTAGAATGATTTCCGATAAAAGTACCTATGAGATTGTGATCTTAAAAGGAATATTTTCAGGTACAGGCTCATTTATAATTGCAATTCTTCTTGGAGAAAGTATACCTGATATAAAATATATTTTGATTTCAATGTTACTTGGATTTGTGGCCTACGGACTCAGTATATTTTTATATATCAGAGCACAGAGGGATTTGGGTGCAGCCAAAACCAGTGCATACTATGCCATAGCTCCTTTTATAGGCACCTTCTTATCATTTGTGGTGGACGGTGACAGGCTGACAAAAGTTTATTTTATTGGACTTATCTTTATGATAATCGGGAGCGTGATTGTCGTATATGATACAATGTTAAAAAATCATATACATTACCATGTACATACGATTGTTCACACACATAATGGTTCAACACATAAGCATATAATTAAGCATGAGCATACTCACTCCCATCTGGGTTCGGATGAAAAACATAATCATCATCATGATGATTATATAAACAGTGATGAGCATAAGAGAATACATGAGGAAAAGTAGAATAATTCTTAAAGTAATGATACAGCCTATTTAATGTAAATGTTGACATTACATTAAATAAGCTATATTATTTTACTAAAATAACAGAGGGAGTATACAAATGCAGATATCAAGCAGATTTACAATAGCATTACATATTTTTGCATGTGTAGAATATTTTAAAGATAAAGAGAAGATAACCAGTGACTTTCTATCAGGCAGTATAAGGTCAAATCCGGTAATTATCAGAAACATTCTTTCTCAGTTAAAGAAAGCCGGACTGATAAATGTAGTCAGAGGAACCGGAGGTATAGAGATTATAAAAGAGCCGTCTGAGATAACATTTTATGATGTTTATAAGGCGGTTGAAGTGGTTAAAGAAGAGGGACTGTTTCATTTCCATGAGGAGCCAAATCCTGCTTGCCCTGTAGGGAAAAATATACATAGCATATTGGACAGTAAGCTTAGTGAAATACAGGATGCTATGGAAAATAAGATGAAAGGCTATACTCTTTTGGATATTGAAAAGGGTATAAAGGAGATTTCAGACTAAAAGATGCTTAGACCGGCATCTTTTTTAATTTAAAGTATTGACAAGTTTGATGTAATTATTTATATTACAACTATCATGTGTTCTGTTTTTGAAGGAGGTAAGTATGAATCAAAAAGAAAAACTTGATTATCTCATAGAGGCTTTTAAAGAAGATTCTGGAGAGTACAAGAACTTAAAAGTACCTGTTGATACAGACGGAAAGAAAAGAATACTACGTTCTCTTATGAATATCAGAATGCCAAGGGAAATGAATACTGAGGTATTAAAAATACAAGATGAGTATCTAAGAGAAGCTATAAATGAAAATGGTATAGTAAAGCTTTCCGATATAGATACAGTGGAAGATTCTATCTCTATATGGCAGGGAGATATTACCAGGCTAAAGGTGGATGCAATAGTCAATGCTGCAAATTCACAAATGCTCGGTTGCTTTATTCCTATGCATACCTGTATTGATAATTGTATACATACATTTGCTGGTGTGGAGCTTAGAAATGAATGTAACAAAAAAATGAATCAGCTACGGATTCGTTATGGCAGGGATTATGAACAACCTACAGCAATTCCTATGCTCACAGATGCTTATAATCTTCCGGCAAAAAAGGTGATTCATATCGTCGGCCCTATTGTACAGGGGGGACTTAGCAAAAGGAATGAGGAAGATCTTAAAAACTGTTATAAAAACACTTTAGATCTTTGCGTTGAAAACAGATTGAAAAGCGTGGCATTTTGCTGTATATCCACCGGAGTATTTCATTTTCCGAATAAAAGAGCAGCCGAAATTGCAGTAGCAACTGTAAGAGAATGGCTAAAAGAAAATCAAGGTAAAATGGACCTTGTAATATTTAATGTGTTTAAGGATGAAGATAAGAAATATTACGAGAAAGAAATTTTGGTATAAATTTGTAGAAGGAGGACTGTGCTATGACTAAGATTTTTGCTAAAAGACCAAATGGTTATCAAGACTCAATATCTAAGGGAATAGCTGCGGCACACTACTTTAGAGGTAGAGCTTCATATGGTAAAGGCAGTAGGGATGATCAGATAAAAAAATTTAAAGAAGAAATAGAAAATGCCGATGCGATTTTGATTGGAGCCGGTGCAGGTCTCTCCACATCTGCAGGCTTTACATACACAGGTGAAAGATTTGATAAGTATTTCTTTGATTTTGCAAAGGCTTTCGGTATAAAAGATATATATTCAGGTGGTTTTTATCCGTTTCCAAAGAAAGAGATATTTTGGGCATGGTGGGCAAGGAGTATTTATTTTAACAGATATGTTGATGCTCCAAAACCTGTATATAAGGATTTACTTGACTTGGTTAAGGATAAGGACTATTTTGTAATTACGACAAATGTAGACCATCAGTTCCAAAGAACAGGATTTGATAAGAAAAGACTTTTCTACACTCAGGGAGATTACGGACTTTTTCAAAGTATAAATCTGGATTGCAAAGATACCTTTGATAATAAAGTGTGGGTAGAAAAAGCCTTGGAAGCACAGGGGTTTATTAAAGATGAAAGCGGTGTATTTATCGTACCTAATGATAGAGAGATTCTTATGGAAATACCTACTGAGCTTATACCGAAGACTCCGAAAGGTGAAGATGTGATTACAAATCTTCGAGCTGATGATACTTTTGTAGAGGATGAAGGCTGGCATAATGCCTCAAGTAATTATGCGGATTTTTTAAGAAGACATGAAAACTTGCATATACTCTTTTTGGAACTTGGAGTAGGTGCAAATACACCTGTCATTATAAAATATCCTTTTTGGCAGATGACATATGACAATAAAAAGGCGATATATGTATGTTTAAATTATGGAGAAGCTTTCTGCCCGGAGAAGATAAATGATAGAAGTATATGTATTGATGGGGATATTGGTGAAATTCTGTCAAAGCTTAAATAAAAGTGAATTTTTTGACATGGGCGTTTAACTTTAACTGTTCGACGCCCTTTTTTCATACCAATTCTCACCAAAAAGGAGTGAAAAGCAATGAGTATAAGGAGTATATTGAAATTATGTCACGAATATTATATAATATTAGTGACATAATAAAAGGAGGGGGTAGGTATGAACAATGGATATATGCAGGAAATACGAGATCGGATTCTTGCTGCTGAGGAAGGTTCAGTTTTTGTTGCTCCTGATTTTGCAGACATTGCGGACACTGCAACAATCCGCCAAGGATTGAAGCGCCTTTATCAATCCGGAATTATTCGAAGAATTATCAGAGGTGTCTATGAAAAACCTAAGTACAGCAAGCTGCTTGATGAATATGTAGCGGCCAACCCGAATGCTGTTGCTAAAGCATTGGCACGGAGCTACCACTGGACTATTGCTCCATGTGGAAATACGGCCCTGAATCTGCTGGGTCTCTCTACACAGGTAACGGCTGTCTGGTCCTACATCAGTGACGGTCCATATAAGACCTATGAGTGGAATAACACTAAACTGGAATTAAAGCATAGGACTAATAAGGAAATTACCGGACTGTCTTATATGACAAGTTTGGTTATTGGGGCGCTGAAAACTTTGGGAAGGGCAAATGTGACGCCGGAGATTATACATACACTTTCTAAAAAGCTGTCCGATGACGAAAAGAGTGCTTGCTTGAAAGAGGCAAAAGAATCTACGGATTGGGTTTACGATACGATACGAAAAATATGTGGAGGTGATATTCAATGAAAAATGTAGCACGCTTGCCGGAAAACGACCGGCGTGAGCTCTTCCGAAATACAGCTGATAAAATGGGATTGAATGATGCCATCATAGAAAAAGATTTTTGGGTATGCTTTACTCTGGATTATCTTTTCCACCGATGCTATTGGAAGGACACTATTACTTTCAAAGGCGGAACAAGTCTTTCCAAGGCATTCAATTTGATTAGCCGCTTTTCCGAAGATATTGACCTGATTTTGGATTGGAGGGTGTTGGGATACGGTAAGGACGAGCCGTGGGAACAGCGCTCTAATACTAAGCAGGATGCCTTCAACAAAGAAGCTAATGCACGGGCAGAGGTTTTCCTTGCTGAGCAGTTTTGCCCCACCATTCAGTCAGAACTCTCTCAGGAGCTTGGTTGTGAAGCAAAAATATATATAGATGAAAAGGACAAGCAGACCGTTATATTTGCCTATCCGCACCTATTTACAAATTCTGCTACCATGCAGGTCATTCGTTTGGAAATCGGTGCGCTGGCCGCTTGGACACCTGCAAAAACAGCCCGGATAGAGCCATATGTTGCAACCTATTACCCGAAAGTTTTTACACAAAAGGATACGGCTATTTTGACTGTTGCGCCTGAGCGAACTTTTTGGGAAAAGGCAACGATCCTACACCATGAGGCCAATAGACCGGAGAAATTAGAAATGCCGCAGCGTTATTCAAGACATTACTACGACCTTTACCGTATGTCAATATCGCCGGTGAAGGAATCCGCCTTTGCCGAGGTGGAATTGCTGAAAACAGTGGTAGACTTCAAAATGAAGTTTTATCCGAGAGCTTGGGCAAAGTATCCGGAAGCTGTTCCCGGCACTTTGAAACTGGTTCCCCCGGAGTATCGATTTGTGATATTGGCTGCAGATTATGAAGCAATGAAGGATATGCTCTATGGTGATGTTCCTACATTTGATACTGTCATGAGTGCAGTCAGTGAATTAGAAAAAGAAATCAACGCACTGTAAAAACTTAATAAGATAATTCTACCTTAATACAGATAAAATATCCTTTTTGGCAGATGACATATGACAATAAAAAGGCGATATATGCCTGTTTAAATTATGGAGAAGCCTTCTGCCCTGAGAAGATAAATGATAGAAGTATATGTATTGACGGGGATATTGGTGAGGTGCTGAAAAAGATAAACTAAGCTAAGGAGGAAAATTTATGAGTATACTTACACTTAATTCAACATTTAATGATATAAAGAATCTTTTGAAAGATGAGGATATTTGCTTTAAGAAAACAATTGAAAAGACTTTTGAAGAAGTATCAAAAGATGAAGAGCGAAAAAATGCATTTTGCTTTTTTATGGCAATGGCTCTGGGGGGCGTGGGAACTCTTGGTGATAAATACAGAGTTGTAGATAATAGTGAAATTCAGAGTAAGTTCTTGGATATAGTCGGAATAAGTATAGTGGTTCAGTTGTCTAGACAAAAATCTAAGCATTTTATAATGAACTGATATATGTAACTGGGTAGGGGAGAAACTCCCCCCTCAGGCTGCATGATCATCCAGTAACAGGATTGGATAATAGCAGGATGCCGGTGTCTGATTATTGAGTGCTGAATGACAACGTTCAAAGTTGTATGTATGCACATATTTCCCAATAGCCTTCCTTGCTTCTCGGATATTGTTGTATTGGGTCAGATATGCTTCCTCGTACTTGAAGCTCCGGAACCATCGTTCAATCATGATATTATCAGCCCAGCGGCTTTTACCATCCATGCTTTGACGGATCTGGTTCTCTTTGAGGAAATTCATGTACTCATTGCTTGTAAACTGACAGCCCTGATCCGAATTCAGGATAATAGGTTTTGCTACCATAAACGCCTTTTTTAACGCAGTTATGACCATTCTGGTATCTAGAGTATCATCGACTTCCCAGCCAACAATACAGCGGCTGTACCAGTCGATCACAGCGGTCAGATACAGGAATCCGTGCTTGATGGGGATGTATGTAATGTCGATTGACCATGCCTGATTAGGACGGTCGATAACGGCGTTTCGTAGCAGATACGGGCAGACTTTAGCCTGTTGCATACGTTTAGAAAGGTTCATTTTTGGATAGATTGGATCCATCCCCATTTCATTCATATAACGGCGCGTTTTCCGGCGGCCAACCTGATGCCCACGCTTCTTCAGCTGAGCAGACAGCTGTCGTGCTCCCCAGGCCGGGTTATCTGTGTGTAATCGATCTATGATCGATTTGCAATCTAACTCCTCCTGAGATATGGGCGTGCCCTTGTAATACACACTGGTACGGTTGATATCAAGAAGCGCAGCTCCTGTTTTAACTGGAAGTTCTTTAGTCTTCAAAAGGTTTTGGACTAAATTTACTCTCGTAGTCAGGTCCAAGTGTTTCTTCAGATTTTTTTTTCAACCAATCCACCTGCATGGTGAGCTGGCCAACTTTTTTCGCATATTCAGCTTTTTCCTTGCGCTCTAAAGCGAGTTTTTCTTTCAGATTATCCTCTCGTGTGTCATCAAAAACCACGGATGCTTTATCGAGGAACTCCTTCTTCCAGTTGCGGAGAAGATTTGGCTGAATATTGTTTTCGGTTGCGATTGTATTTAAGTCTTTTTCTCCTTTGAGCAGTTCAATCACTAATTCTGATTTGAATTTGGCGGAGAAATTTCTTCTTGTTCGAGACATAATAAAAATCCTTCTTTCTGTAGTGTTTACAGTATATCAGATTCATTAAGAAATGTCTCTTGAAGTGTCTTAAATTACGATACCATTATAAAGTGGTGATGACTGGTCAAGATATACAAGAAAATTTGTGAAGCCAAACAAAGACGAGAATCTAAGGGGTGACTACAATAATTGCTTATCAGGAATACATAATAGCAGCCTTAAAGACATTTATGTAAAGGGGATTGAAAGCTTAAAATATGGTAATGGACTAGGTTTATTTGATGAAAAAGACTGGTACTTTGCAACACAAAAAGCAGGCGAAGAAAAAAAAGTTTCTTCTACAAATGGCAAAATACCTGAAAGAGTAAAACAAGGAATAAACGATATAATTGACTGTCTTATTAAACAGATGCAAAAAGAGTATAAAGAATATAAAGAATCTAAAATAGAAGATACTCCTCAGTATAGTTTACTATTATCGAATAAGCAGCTTATTATGAACGGTGCACCGGGAACCGGAAAGACATACTCAGCAAGAAATATTATAGCAGATATACTGTTTGATACCCTATGCGAAAGTGAAAATAAAAAAGAAGAAATCAAGAAAGTCAGAATGGATATGGTACAGTTTCATCCGTCATATGACTATACAGACTTTATAGACGGTATCAGACCCAACTTGTCAGGTAATGAGCTGAAGTATTCACTTAAAAATGGTTCTTTCAAATCTTTTTGTCGTAGGGCAGGTGTAATAGAAAGAATACTTGCAGCAGGTAAAAAGGTTGATGCCGGCAGTATAGAGGATTTTTTGATTGGAGAAGATGAGTCAATCAAAAAGTTTTGGGAGTCGGAAATAGAGAAAGGGGAACTGAAAAAAGAAATTGATAAGGTAGATGAAAGTAAAGATATTGTAGAGTTTGACCCAAGTAAACTTCCAAGTTTTCTCTTTATTATTGATGAAATAAATCGTGCAGAAATTTCAAAGGTATTAGGGGAGATTATGTACTGCCTTGATCCGGATTACAGAGGAATAAAAGGTATGATTTCAACACAATATTCTGCATTGGCAACGGATGAAACATTTTTTATAAATAAGGATAACGATAAATTCTTTATACCTTCAAATGTCTATATTATCGGTACTATGAATGATATAGATAGAAGCGTCGAGGTGTTTGATTTTGCACTGAGAAGACGTTTTGCATGGTATGAGGTAAAGCCTGATAAAGTGATGGATGATGTGTTAAAGTCTATGGGAATAGAAACCTTACTTGAGCAAAATTATGAAAATTATAAAACTAAAATAGACGATCTTAATGATGCTATTGTGGACAAATTAAAGCTTAGCAAGCATTATTATCTTGGTCCTTCATACTTTGCCAAAATTAAGCTGTACTATGATGAGGGTAAAGATTATAAAGAGGCTGTAGAAAAAGTTTGGGACAATCATATTTCACAGATTCTAAATGAGTATGTCAAGGGCAGAGGCAAAGAAAATGAGGTTGAAAATATTAGAGAAAATTTTATTTCTAATATTTCTAATTCAGGAGAAGGCGATGAAAAATAAAGGGGCAAATACTCTTGAGGCAATTACTCTTGAAGATAATCAACACCCAAACAAATACTATACTTTTGTTTCTGAGAGTAAAGATGGAGGAATAGAAGATGGTCATATACCTGAGGTGTACAAAAGTTATATAGAATCTGTTGGTTCTGTAAACAAGCTTATAAAAGAGCATAATGCTATCATTGTACCCAAAAGAGAGAGTTTTGAAAAAGATATGGCTATAGAGATAAGAAACAGTAAGATATACACTTATAACTGGGTTGGAGTTATCTCTACTCCAACACAAGATGAAAACAGTAGGAGA
Source organism: Lachnospiraceae bacterium oral taxon 096 (assembly GCA_018141845.1). NCBI lineage: Bacteria > Bacillati > Bacillota > Clostridia > Lachnospirales > Lachnospiraceae > Lachnospiraceae bacterium oral taxon 096. Next base: position 1,322,175 of record CP073340.1, read on the forward strand.
ATAGAAATTACTTCTCGATTTGATACCAGTGAAAAGCAATATTTTCTTCTTTACTTATTGAGCAGTGTTTACGGTGTGAATATTTTTAATATTGATGTCAACAGTAAGGAAGAAAGTAATTATATCATCATTTTGATCATCCTTTTTCTGAGCAAAATTGTGGAAGCGTACGGCAGCGGACTGTATAAAGAATACAATAGAAGTAAGTACAATGACTACAATTTTAAGGGCTCAATAGATATTGACAGGCATATAAGGCTTAATACACCTTTTATGGGCAAAACAGCTTATAAAATAAGAGAGTATAGCTATGACAATGAAATATTATACTTAATGCGTCAGGTGCTGGATTATATTATCTGTAATCATTTTGAAGTGTGGGAAGCGTGTTTAAATAATGAACTGATGTTGAATGAGATAGTGAACGTGATAGAAAATGCCACTCCATCATATAGAATGAATATCAACTATGCCGATACTATAAGTTGCAGAAGAGAAATCACTCATCCAATGTATCGGGACTATGAAGAAGCGAGAAAACTTGCAATTATGATATTGAGCGAATCAGGACAAAATATATTTGACAATTCTAAAGAACTGTCATTTAGTCTGTTGATTGACATATCGTGGCTTTGGGAGGAATTTGTTGCAGAAAAGCTCTTGAAAGAATGTAATTACAAGCATTTGTTGACGGACGGATCTGCAGGAACATTAGAATGGTCAAATAGAGAATATTGGTATCCTGATTTTATTGAGGAAGGAGATGAACATAAAAGAAGAAATATATTTGATGCCAAGTATAAGTTTTGGGATTGGAATAAAAATGACGACATTCATCAACTGCTATCCTACCTGCTTATATCAGGCGGAAATAACTGTGGTATAATTTACCCGGATAATAAGTCAAAGACATGGAGTTATCAAGAGATACATTCATATGAAAAATTCTATGGAAATGAACATCCTAAAATATATAAAATGCCTATGTATATTTACGATGGTAAGGACATGGGATATTTGGAATATTGTAGGGTTGTGGAGGAATCTATAAAGAAATGGAAGGAGAACTTTCAAAACCTATTATTTGAAATTTAGGAGGCAATGAATGAAAAATATCAAATACAGCCTTGATATCATTAAGTATCAAGGCTGTATTTTTATTAAAGATACCCTCTACCTCCCTGTCTTTATATCAGTACTGTTCAGATAAAGCAATCCTATGGCAAAAGAAATAAAAATATAGAGTAAACAAGTTATTATTACAACAGGCAGATTTATTTCACCGGTTATATTTGTGCTTCCCATAGAGTATATCAGCATTGAAAAAGGTGTTGCATAGAAAAATCCCTTTACGGTGAGAAGAAGCCCTAAAATATTTCCAAGGAAGGCAAGTCCGACAGGTATTGCAAATGAAGGTATGATCAGTGAAAGCATACACTGAAAGCTTGAAATAGCAATGATACAAAGTATACTTGCAAAGATTCTTAAATAGAATTCTTTCGGTATGCTTCCTGTAATTCCAATAATCTTTCCTGAAACAATATAGATAAATGCAATCCATATCATACAAATAGATGACATTGTGGCTACGGTAAGCCATTTATCTTTTAATACTTTGAAACGCGAACTCGATGTAAGTATTATATTCCAGTTGGTTCCAAGATGCTCCATACGAAAATCAAGGCTTGCAAGTATGGCAATTAAAGGTGATAGGAAAAACATACCTAAAAACAATGACTCCTGTGTCCAAAGATCCGCCCAGTCCAATGACAACACTCCTTGATTTGAAAGAAAATTTATAATACCGATACCAGCAGAAATTAACGGAATCAAAACAAAGGGAATCCATACAGGGTTTCTCTTTATCTTGATAAGTTCTACAGGCAATAGGGTATGAGCACTTTTGCTTTTTCTATTTACAAGAGCAATCTTAAAATTACCTGTTTCAGGATTATTAAATACCAATAGACTCACCTTATGTGTAACAAAGAAATATAACAAGCTTATCAATATCGCTTTTATATCTATTGCATTCCATGAAAGCAGCATTTCTCTTGTGGCAGAGTCATAATCCATAGTAACGGTACTTAAAGAAAAAAGTACGGACCATGGAGTAAGTGCCGATTTACTTACAAAAGCAATGAATACACCTGCAAGTGTGCCTCCGAATGCAATGGAAAGTGCTGCAAATTGATTCCTGAATTTTAAGGACAGCAGACATTGAAGCTGAAATATAATCATTCCGAAAATAATCTCTGCAAATTCAGTCTGCAATAATGCAAAAATTGGGAATCCTCCCCCAATCATAAATTTAATACCTAAATATAAAATCATTATTGTCTGTATAAAACAAAATAAAGCTATATGTATTAAGCCGAATAAAAGCTTGGAAGAAAAGAGTTTTTTCCTGCTTTCCAGTGTAGGTAGAGTATTCCACATATTTCCTTTATTTTCTATATCTATACATCTGCTGGCCAGTACAGACATCATAATAGAAATCAACATTGTATTCAAAAACGGAATCGAGCTGAAGATCCTTTGCCATTCCTGTCCTTTTGGAAAGTCTTCATATGAAAGGTAGAAATAGTTTAATGCTGTTACAATAAATAATAAGAATACGGAAATCAGGTATTTATTTTTTGTAAATTCAATGGATATTGACTTATTTAAACTGATTTGTTTCATAATGACTCCTTTTCTCCGGTAAGCTCAAGGAAAATCTGCTCCAAACTCTTACCTGATGATTCAAGATTTGAGAGCTTTCCCTGGTACAGCATTTGACCATGATTTATAATACCTACATAGTCAGCCATTTGTTCTATCTCATTGAGCAGATGGCTTGAGATAAGTACAGTCATCTCTTTTTCTTTCGGTAGGGAAGTTATAAGTTTTCTAATCTCCATTATTCCGGCAGGATCAAGGCCGTTGGTAGGCTCATCCAATATGAGTAATTTTGGATCTCCAAGAAGTGCCATAGCGATACCAAGCCTTTGCTTCATACCAAGTGAATAAGCGGCAAGCTTTTTATCTCTTTGTTCATACAGTCTTACTGTTTGCAGAGCTTTTTCTATTTCAGTTTCTTTGACACCTTTTAACTTTGCTATGATTTGCATATTTTCAAGTCCTGTTAAATGAGGATATCCTCCGGGATTTTCTATAAGACTACCTGTTTGACGAAGCAGATTTAAAAGATTCTTGTTTGAAACTTTTTCACCAAAGAGTTTAATCTCTCCTGAGTCTTTTTTTATAAGTCCTAAAATCATTTTCAATGTAGTGCTTTTTCCTGCTCCGTTCGGCCCAAGAAATCCGTATACACAGGATTTCGGCACACTCATGGATAAGTCATGTACACGATTTTTTTTAGTTAAATTTTTTGTTTCAAGTATTGTATCCGTCATTGTTTTTCTCCTTTTGCTTGATATGTGAGTATGATAATAACTGAAGATTAAACGAAGATTATCGCTACATTATGATTACCTTAAGAAAAGTATTTTTATATAGCGACTTTACTTAAATAAGATATAATAAGAAAACAAAATGATTTAGGAGTATATATGGAAAAGAAAGATTGTAAAATCCTGATAATTGATGATGAAACAGAATTGTCAAAGGTTTTAGGAGATATTTTAAAAAATGACGGATATACAGATATAGAATATGCTAAGAATCTAAAGGAAGGAAGAGAAAGAGTGAATAGTTGTCAGATTCATCTTATTTTACTTGATGTAATGCTTGGAGACGGCAACGGGTTTGATTTTTATGAGGAATTAAAAAGAGTAGGTATATTTCCAAAACTGCCGGTTATCTTCCTGTCGGCAAGAGATGAGGATGAAGACAGACTTCACGGTCTTGGACTGGGGGCGGATGACTATATAACAAAGCCCTTCCTCCCGAAAGAATTGTTGCTCCGTATCGGTGCGGTACTTAGAAGATGTTACTCGCTTGATGAAAACACTTCAGATATTGTTTTAGGTGAAAGTACAGTTTCTATAGAGGGAGGTATTGTAAAAAAGAATGGAAGTATCATAACTTTGACAGCTAAAGAACTCGCATTATTTTCAATTCTTTATAGAAATAAGGGTAGGATAGTAACTACAGATATACTTTGTGAAGAGCTTTGGCCGGACGGCAGCTTCGGACTTGAAAATTCTTTAATTGTACATATGCGTCATTTAAGAGAAAAGATAGAAAAGGATCCTTCAAAACCGATTTTCTTAAAGACAGTAAGAGGTCTGGGATATAAGATGGAGAAGATATGAGAAAAAGTTTAGAGAGAAGATTGCAATTTATACTATGGGTACTTGTTTTTGCCATAGCCATATTGTTTGTGGATTTTATAATCTGTATGGCGGTGATGTACAAAAGCTCATATACAAACTATACAGATGCAAGCGAAATAATGGACAATTTATCATACAATACCAGTGAGTATGTTTTAAGTGATGAAGAAAGCACACAGTTACAGAAGAATAATGAATTTGCTTTTTTACTGGATAATAACGGGAATATTGTATGGTATGAAAATATGCCGGAATCTTTGAAAAAATCAAAGTATACTTTACAGGATGTAGCGAAGTTTACAAGGTATTATCTGGATGACTATCCTGTACGCACTTATATAGTCAGTGAAGACCGATTGCTGATTGTCGGAAAGTTGAATGTGGATATATGGAAATATACTCTGGAATATGATGCGAATAATGTTTTGACATTCTTAGAAATAACACCTGTATTATTTATTTTTAATATCATTTTGTTTATCTTTGTTTCGATAAGGATGTATAAAGCAAGACAAAGAAGAATTGAGGAAGAAAGAGTAGAGTGGATTGCCGGAGTTTCTCATGATATCAGGACACCGCTTGCTGTTATTTTAGGCAATACACAAATGATTCCTAAAGAAAGTGATATGGATGAGATAAAAAGAAAAGCTGAGATTATTGAAAGTCAAGGGCTACGCATCAGAGCATTGGTAGAGAATTTAAATATTACAAGTAAGCTTGATTTCGGTACAAAAAGATTTGAAAAAAGTAAGATTTGTTTAAGTACACTAATCAGAAAGATTGTAAGTAATGCGATAAATTCACTTGATATTGATGCACAGTCTAAGTATGATTTTGAACTGAATATAGAGGATGAGTTGCAAAAATATGAAATTTCATTAAACGAAGAACTTTTTGAAAGAGCCGTTATAAATCTTTTAAACAATGCTTTTCGCCACAATCCTGACGGATGCCAAGTATATATAAATCTATATAAAGAAAATAAAAAAATGATTTTGGAGATAGGAGATAGCGGAAGCGGAGTACCGGCTGAAATTTTGCAAAGATTGAATCAAAGTTCATATGCCGAGAGCAAAAGCATTGGAAAACATGGACTTGGACTTAAGATAGTTAAGAAAGTAGTGGAGTTTCATAGATGGAAGGTGAGATTTACTAATGGTGAGAATGCAGGATTTGTTTGCAGGATGGAAATAAAATAAGAGGGCAAGTACCCTCTTATTCTTCTTCCCAGAATAATTCATCCAAAGTCTTATCAAGTGTGTGGCAGATGGATAGGCAAAGACGAATTGTGGGATTGTAGTCTCCCTTTTCTATCGCATTTATTGTTTGACGGCTGACACCGACCAGATCTGCAAGCTGCTGTTGGGAGAGGTCTTTGGCGGCTCTGGCGGATTTTAATTTAAGGTTTTTCATAGTTCCCCCTTATTCTTCCTCTTTTTTATATCTGTCTATTACCAATTTTACCACCAAGTTTAGAATTAAAACAATAAAGGATATAGCCACAATAAGGTTGATACCTTCTCTAAATTGAAGTACTCCGTCCTTAAACAATGTGTGATCTACGATGGACCTGATCAGGTAGCCGCCATTTAACAAAAATATAAAGATGTAAGCGATAAATTGCTTTTTACAATTATTATTTTTATAGATGTAATAAGCATCATGAAAAACAATATAGATGTTGAGTACAATACCTGATATAAAAAGTATGATAAGACTGATAAGTTCATTTGAAACGGGCAATGAGATCATATCTTTTGTGAATATATGTAAAATTGAAAGTATCATTACAGTGAAGTAAGCGTAAGTATAGCCTCGTCCTCTGACAGCCAACTGCCTTTCATCGTATCCTTTTTTTGACTCTTTTGAATTGAAAGTCAATACTCCAAATACACCTACAATAAATAAACCAATAAATAAACCAATCCTCAGATCTTCCATAAAAACTCCTTTCAGACAAAATGTCATATATATATTACATCATCAATATAACTCTGTTATTCCATTATGTCAAGTATATTTTACTTTATGTAAGATCATATACTTGCTTAAAGTATTTAAAATTGATATAAATATAATGTATCAATATAGAAAGGATCTTTTCTTATGAAGAAATTTAGATTTACTGCTTTAGCTGTCATAGGGTGTTTTGTTTTTTTCCTTTTTGGCAGAACTTTTTTTGCACAGGAGAAATTTTATAGTGGCAAATCTTATGGTGTATTTATCGGCATGGGTAAAGAAGAGGGGATGAAACTCAATAATTACGAAGTTCTTGTGCTTGAACCAAGTGAATTTGATAAAGATAATATCAAGAAATTGCATGAGAAGAATAAAAAGATATATGCCTATCTCAATATAGGATCTTTGGAAAACTATCGCCCATACTATGAGAAGTTTAAAGATAAAGTCTTGGGGAATTATGAGAACTGGGAAGATGAGTACTGGATGGATGTGTCCAATAAGGAATGGCAAAATCTAGTTGTAGATGAACTTGGGAAAAATATCTCCTATAAAGGCTTTGACGGATTTTTTATAGATAACTGTGATGTGTATTATCAGTTTCAGGATGAAAAGACATTTGACGGACTTTGTTCTATATTGAATGGACTTAGAAAATATCATCTTGATACGATCATCAATGGCGGAGATACATTTGTAAGCAAATGTATTGATGACAAAATGGCAAAGAAAATGTTTGATGGAATCAATCAGGAATGTGTATTTACAAGTATTGATTTTGAAAACAAAAAATATGGTGAAAAATCAGCCAAAGACTCTGAATATTTTATTCAATATTTAGATAAAGTAAAAAAAGATGCTATGGAAGTATTTTTAATTGAGTATGGAGCTGATGACATTCTTTCAAAAAAGATTGAAAAATATTGTAATGACAACGGATTTCATTGGTACAATGCAAGGAGTATGGAACTGAAATAGAATGTTAAAAGCGGTTAGGTATATGGGTATATTGCCTAAAATTTAATTTTATATGTTGACTTTTTTGCAGAAAATGTTAGAATGACAAAAAGTCAAGAGTTGATATTCATAGAAGGGGGAATTATGAAAAAGTTAGCAATATTGGTAGGACTTTGTATTACAGCAGTGAGTATGTCCGCCTGCAGTTCTCAAAAGAGAGTAGTCGGTTCCAAGGGGGATCAGTTCTCTGTGAAAAAGGATGTGGAGAAGGTCAGCAATGAGGCACAGTCCGGTGATAAAGCTTATGAGCCGTATACAATCACGCTAAATCTTGAGCGGTCGGGTGCCGGTCAAAATATGGAGGAAACATTTACTTCTGCACCAAAAAGAGTAGTGGTAGACGGTGACCAGATGGTTGATTTCTTTCTGGATCTTGGGCTTGAAGACAACATTGTCGGATATACAAGAGGAGCTTGTCTTGACACTGTAAATGATTTTCCTGCAAGAGACAAGCTGAACAAAATACTTCCTGACGGCCAGAATCTAAGCAAGGCATCAAAGGAGCAGATTCTTGCACTGAAACCTGACTTTATGATGGGGTGGGATTCCCTTTTCTCAGATACCAACTTCTCTGTAGACTGGTGCCTTAAGAATCATATTATTCCATATTTCCCATACTCATGTTCTGATAAGGCGACGATGGAGGATGTATATAAAGACTATGATACATTGGGTCATATCTTTGGTGTCACAGACCTTGCGAATCAGAAAGTACAGGCTATGAAGGACACAGTTGAAGAGGTAAAAAAGACACTTGGTGACGATGTATATAAAAAGCCGATATCTGTCTTTGTATATGATTCGGGTGAGGACGCACCTTTTACAGCTTGTCAGGGAATACCGGGAGATATGATCAAGCTTGCAGGCGGTCTTTCAATATTTAGTGATATAGATAAGGGCTGGGCTACACCTTCATGGGAAGAGGTTGTTGCAAGAGATCCAGATGTCATTCTTATACTTGACTATGATCATGATACTGAGAAGAAGAAGCAGTTCCTTGAGACGAATAAGTTTACAAAGAACCTTCGTGCTGTAAAGGAAGGAAAAATCTACAGTGCTTGCTGTTCAGATATGCAGGGTTCATCAGGCTCTGCAAATACTGTAAAGATAATGGCACAGCAGTTTTATCCTGATAAATTCAAATAAGTTTTAGATTAAGAGGGCTGCCACTTTTGTGGCAGTCTTGTTTTAGGAGACAGTATGAAAAAATTTAAAAGGCATTTGTTGCCACTTGAGTCAAACGGCACATACTTGTTTTTTATATTTATAATGCTTGCTGTGTTGATTTTATCTATTGCGATATCTATTGTGTTTGGTAGCGTAGAGATCAAATTTGATGATGTTATCGGATTTTTGGCAAATAAAATCAGCGGTAAGCGAGTAGTAGCACCTACATGGGATAACAGTATGGAGTCAATTATTTGGGATATCCGTACGCCAAGAGTTTTGACTGCGTTTATTGTAGGAGCTGGACTTACACTCTGTGGTATTGTGATGCAGGCACTTACAAAGAATACTTTGGCAGATCCGTATGTCCTTGGCATTTCACAGGGTGCATCATCAGGTGCCGTGTTTATGATTATGTACGGATCAATGTTTTTTTACGGACAATATGGTACAGTGCTGGGTGCATTTATCGGTGCCGTTATCTCTATAGTAATTGCACTGCAAATAGCTAAAATCAGAAACAAGGTGACAGCAACGCAACTTATTCTTGCGGGTATTGCTGTGGCGGCAATGTTTGGAGCTTTGACCAATATAATGATTTATTTACAAAGGACAGGATCGGATAAGGTAAAGACTGCACAGTATTGGATGATGGGTTCACTCAGTGGATCTACATGGGAAAGACTGGTCTATGTAGCGATTGTATTTGTTATATGTTTTATTGTGATTTATGCAATCAGAAAGATGCTCGATGCTATGCTTTTAGGTGATGATGTTGCACTTACACTTGGAGTCAACACAGGCAGACTGAAGTTCATTATGATTTTGGTAGCAACATTACTTACAGGGGCCATAGTGTCTATCAGTGGAGTCATTGGTTTTGTCGGACTTACGATTCCACATATCACAAGGTCTGTAGTGGGAAGTAAACATACCAGACTCATACCAGCGGCTACATTGGTGGGAGGCACGTTTTTAGTGTTGGCGGATGTGATTTCAAGGGTACTTATCTCTCCTGAGGAGTTACCAATCGGCGTTGTATCGGCATTCTTTGGTGCACCGTTTTTTCTTTATTTGATTAGAAAATCGAGAATGGGAGGAAACGGCTGATGAAACTGGAAACAAGGGGGATTACCTATTCCATCGACGGAAAGATTATTATCGACGGCATTGATATAAGCGTAAAAGAGGGCGAGTTTGTAGGAATAGTCGGACCGAATGGTTGCGGCAAATCCACACTTTTAAAAAATATCTATAAGGTTTATACTCCGGACAGTGGTGTTGCATATATAGACGGCGAAGAGATTTTTAAAATGTCCAACAAAAAGACTGCAAAGAAAATGTCTGTCATGCAACAGGAAAATCTTGTCGATTTTGATATGACAGTATATGATATGGCAATGCTTGGACGATTTGCCTATCAGAAGATGTTTTCAGGGAACAGCGACGAGGACAGAGAGATTGTGCTTGAGTACCTTAAGGAGGTCGGTCTTGAAGGCTATGAAAAGAGACATTTTCTTTCACTTTCAGGCGGTGAAAAGCAAAGGACATTACTTGCAAGAGCCTTAAGTCAAAAAGCACCACTTATTATACTGGATGAGCCGACCAATCATCTGGACATCGGGTATCAGTATCAGATAATGAATATATTAAAACGACAAAAGCTCACTATGCTTTGCTGTGTCCATGATTTGAATATTGCGGCTACCTATTGTGACAGAATCATACTGATGAAAAAGAGAGAAGTATTCAAGGTTGGAACGCCAAGGGAGATGCTTACAAGTGAGAATATAAAAGAACTTTTTCACATCGACACTCAGGTAGTAGAAAATGAAAGGACGGGCAGTGTAAATATTATTTTTTTGCCTGAACTATAGAGATAAGAAAAAGTTGTGAAATTCAAAATGCAAAAAAGTCCGAGAATATGCTATTTTCGGGCTTTTCCTATGTATAAAATTTTGTTGGAACTATTTTGATGCAGAGGAAAAATAAGTAAAGTTATGAAACTATGCTTGTGCTTTCAGACAAAAAGAAGAAATTTATGAAGGAGTAGGATAATGTCAAAAGATGAGTATTTAATTACGGATGCACCTCTTAAGGCGTTGACTGTTTTTACAATGCCACTGATTCTTGGTAGCTTTTGTGAACTACCCATAGTCTAAAGCCTATGGGCTTCCTGCTTCGCTGACCTCGCAACCTACTATCTCCACAGGCGTTAATTCGGGCAGTCCCTGCCCTATTGTTTTTTCTTATACTACTTGTCTTAATCCTTCTGCCAATATATTTTTTGCCGCATTGATATCTCTATCGTGTTTTGTATTGCAGAAAGGACACATCCAATCTCTTACTTTTAGATCTTTTACATTTGTATTTTTATATCCACAACTAAAACATAGCTGGCTACTTGCATAAAATGTATCTATCTTAATATAATTTCTACCATTCCATTTTGACTTATATTCCAGTTGTCTTGTCAGCTCATACCACGATACATCGCTTATAGTTTTCGCTAAATTATGATTTTTCACCATATTTTTTATCTGTAAGTTTTCCGAAACTATCACTTGGTTTTCGTTTATAATTTCGCTTGAAATCTTATGCAGATAATCTTTTCTTGTATTCGCTATTTTCTCATGGCATAGTGCTATTTGTTTCCTTTTTTTCTGATAGTTCCTACTCCCCTTTGTTTTATTTGCTAATTGTCTTTGTAATCTTGTAAGCTTTTTCTCATATTTTTTAATTGTCTTCGGATTTTCATATTTCTTCCCATCTGATGTGATACATAAATCTTTTATTCCTAAATCCAATCCTATTTGTCCATTTGTCTTTACAAGTGGACTATGTTCAGTTTCTACAAGAACAGACACATAGTACTTGCCGCTTGGTACCTTAGATATCGTTGCTGTTTTTATCCGACCTGAAAATTTTCTATGTAATTTTATTTTTACCCTTTTTAATTTTGGCAGCTTTATTCTTCCTCTATCAAAATCTACAGTTATATTCCCATTTGTAAAATTGGTTGTATATGATTTACGATTACTGTGCTTACTCTTAAACTTTGGATAACCTGCATGTTCTTTGAAAAACTTTTGATAAGCACTATCCATATTATAAATTGCATTTGTTAAAGCAAATTTATCTACTTCTTTTAGCCATTCATAAGCTTTTTTCAGCTCTCTATTGCAATAATTATTACAATCTGTTTTACTGACAGACTTTTTTTCTTTTTCATAAGCATCTTTTCTGTACGCAAGGGTTTGATTATATACAAAACGACAACAGCCAAATGTCTTTGCTAACTGTATTTCTTGCTCTTTGTTTGGATAAATCCGATATCTATATGCCTTTAACATTAAGCTTACCCGCCTTTCTACCCTTGATTTTCTATATATTGCTTTAACATTTCTTCAGAAACATTGCCTACGCTACAAGCAAAATATCCATCCGTCCAAAATGTATGTTCTTTCCAAAAATGATTCTTAAGATATTCTGTATGCTTTTTCCATATATGATATGTTGTATAGCTCTTAATTAGATTAACCACTTTACTTATGGATATTGTAGGCTCAGTTTCTATCATATAGTGTATATGGTCTTTGTCTGTTTCCATATATTTATGATTATATTACTCTTTGTGCATATCTCATAAGAAAATTGTTTTATATAATCTGATATTTCTTTTGATACTAAAAGCTTTTTTCTATACTTACATACAAAAAATAATATGATACTGTAATAAATATTTGTGTCTATTCTTTGATTTCCATACTCCCATAACACTAGTTATTGTATCACAAATATCTATTTTTTGCTACCTTAACCCACCATCTAAAGCTAGTGGGATTGCGGTAGCATTATTTCAACAAGTGTATAATATGGCTGATTCAATTATCGTCGGCCAGTTTGTTGGTTCTTCAGCACTTGCAGCAGTTGGTGCCTGTGCTGCACTGACAAATGTTTTTATTTGTGTGGCATTGGGGGCTGGTGTTGGTGCTGGTGTGCTGGTGAGCCGCTATTTTGGTGCCCAGAATTATGAAAAAATGAAAACCATTGTGTCAACATCACTGATTAGTTTTTTGATTTTAAGTCTATTCCTTGGTGCTTTTGGCTTTGGGTTTTCTCGTTTGATGATGAGCACATTGCAAACACCTGCCGATATATTGGATGAGGCCGTGCTGTATCTGCGAATCTATTTTGTGGGCTTTCCATTTCTGTTTATGTACAATATTCTCTCGACCATGTTTACTTCGATTGGTGAATCAAAAATCCCGTTGGTACTTTTGATTTTTTCATCTATCTTAAATATTTTTATGGATCTTTGGATGGTCGCAGGTCTTGGGCTTGGTGTATTCGGTGCGGCCCTTGCCACTCTGATTGCACAGGGGATTTCTGCAATATTTTCGCTTTTGCTTTTCTTTTATCGGATGCGTCGATATCGGAGTCCATTTACTTGGTTTGATCGGTGTGCACTACATTCCATGCTCCAAATTGCGATACCGTCCGTTCTTCAGCAATCTACCGTGTCTGTTGGCATGATGATTGTACAGGCCGTTGTAAATCCCTTTGGCACACAGGCTCTCGCAGGTTATGCGGCGACGATGAGAGTGGAAAATGTTTTTTCACTCATTTTTGTATCGATTGGCAATGCAGTTTCACCATATGTGTCACAGAATCTTGGGGCAAATAAAAAACAACGCATCAGAAAAGGCTATCATGTGGCACTGGTGTTAGATATGGCTTTTGCAGTTCTTGCTTTTATAGTTATTGAGACACTCCATACCGTAATTTCTTCCCTGTTTCTCGGCAAAGACGGAACGGCTTTGGCCTATCAAGTATCGGGGGATTACATGAAATGGATCGGCTACTTTTTCGTTTTCATGGGAATCAAGATGACAACTGATGGAGTACTTCGTGGGCTCGGAATCATGCGACCATTTCTCTTTGCCAATATAGTTAACCTTGCAATTCGATTGTCTGTTGCTTTGATTTTTGCACCAAAGTGGGGCATTGCATTTGTCTGGCTTGCTGTGCCAGCTGGTTGGCTTGCAAACTTTTTGATTTCTTATGTGGTGCTAAGAAAATCATGGTCAAAGGATGGGATGTACCAGTAAATCAGCAGACAAAAGTATTACAAAAATACTTGACCACAACAATTTATGGGGATATCTTTTATATAGCATTGAGTTAATTCTCAATGAATTTTATATTTGTTTAAAAGAAGGAATTGATATTATGAACAACAAATGTGTGGTATTGAATGCAAAGAAAATAAACTTTGATGGAAAGATAGATTTTTCCATCTTATCTTCTGATGTTAGAGTATATGATGATACAACAGAACAGCAGATGTTAGAGCGTATTCAGGGGGCAGATATTATTGTCACAAAGGAGATGCCTGTGAGTGCCAAAATGATACAGAAATTTCCGGAATCTGTTCAACTGATCTGTGAGGCAGGTACAGGATATAATAATATTGATCTTGAAGCAGCACGAAAGAGAAAGATTACAGTCTGCAATATTCCGGCATATAGCACAGAACGTGTGGCACATACTACAATCATGATGATATTGAATTTGAGTTCTACAATGCAAGTACAGATGAAAATGCTAGGATGTGGAAATCATGACAATTTCACCCAAAATCTTCAGGTTCCCCATGTTGAGGTAAACGGTAAAACTCTTGGTGTTATAGGTGCAGGACATATTGGTAGGAAGGTTATACAGATCGCACAGGCATTGGATATGAATATACTGGTATATAGCAGGACACCAAGAGAGGATGAAAAGGGTATCCACTATGTATCGCTTGAGGAATTACTTAAGAATAGTGATTATGTTTCATTGCATTGTCCATTGACAGAAAGTACAAGACATATGATCAACAAAGAGACTTTATCACTGATGAAGCCTTCAGCATTTCTCATTAATACTTCAAGAGGTGCACTGATTGATGAGGTCGCTCTTATAGAAGCATTGGAAAATGGTACAATTGCAGGAGCTGGACTTGATGTTCAGGAAACAGAACCACCAAAAGCAAACAGCCCTCTTTATACGCTAGACAATGTCATTTTGACGCCTCATATGGGATGGAAAGGACTGGAGACAAGAAAGCGATTGGTTTCCATTTTGGCAGATAATATAAAGAGCTTTATCGAGGGCAATCCAATCAATGTTGTATCCAATCTATAGTATCTAGTACATATCAAAGAGGCGTATAAATATGAGTGCAAGGCTTGTGTTTCTCTTATTATTTATAGGGATAGGGATTGTTTTTGTGAGATTTGTCATGAAAGTGTATCGCTACTATAGTGCAAGCACAATGGCAGAAAATGGCAAGAGTGGGTTGGACGCAGCAATCAATCCGCAGACGAGAAAGGAAAAATTGAGATTTGGGGAGTTATTGGTTTATTTGCTGCCAATAATTTCATTTTTGCTATTTTATTTTAGAATTTCGCAGAAGATACATGGCAATCTTGCTCCCTTTGCCTCTGCCGTTTTGACCCCTATGATTTTGGGGATATTTAATGCAAGACAACGCAATGGGCGATCTATGGTGAGGGTGGCGGGTGTTCTTCTTTTGTGTGTCTATATCGGATTGATCTATGCTATTGTGGGACTTCCACCCATCGCACCTACATTTTCTATTGACCAAACAAAGATTATACCAGATCAAACAACAGTCTCTGATCTTCTAAAGGATGGTTTTGACATTTATATTGGGAAAAAGCCCCAAATGGGGATAAAATATAAAGAACTCCTGGGAGAATTTCGCAAGTATCCAGAGGATAGAAGTGTTGTTGTTAAAAAGGGACTTTCTATGAATAATACTGCCTTGGAATATTCTCCATATCTACTCGTAAAGGATGGGGTTGTACTCTGTTCTGTGGGACTTTATGGGAGTGAGAAAAAGGATACCGTACTAGAAGACTGTAAAATTGTTCATTTGAAATTCAATGAAGATAGCATACAGGCAGTGAGACAAAAGAAAATACAGTGTACATTCAATGGAATCGACATCTTTGCTCCGCTCAATAGAAAGGAGATGGCAAAGACATTTGGCAAAAAAATTTGGCTTTTTCCCTCAGAGAATTCGGTAGATAAAAATGAGCATTATGGAATATCGTGGAGAAATAGAATGTTTTATTTGTTTTGGAATGAATATGATGCATCGATTGATCTTGATGAAGAAAATAGGGCGGTTAGTTTCACATTGTCAACAGACATTGCAAGGGATTTCAAAGTTTTTAGGAAATAAGAACTTGTAAGTAAAGCTATATTTTTCTACTCATTATGCTATAATTTAGCTTATATAAAAAGTGAAGCAGCGGAATGTATGAGGTAAAATTATGAATGGAGAAGTGTATCAAATCGCATCGATCGTATCTGCAGCAAAAAAGGCGTTAAAGGAAAATAGGGATATCACCTATTCGCCACAAAAGTATGTCCAAGATATTTTATTTCGCTTTGTTTCTGTCAATGGGGAGGAACATTATATTGCAAAAAATGTTTCTGAATGGTTTGAGCAGTTAAAGCAAAGGAAGATAGAAGAGATAAAATTACTTTTGCCATATGAAGTAAAGGACAGGTCGAGATTGGGATTTTCTAATCAAAGTGGAAGTATGATTTTGTGTTTTTATCAAGACGGACAGGTCACCTTCTTTAAGCCATATTGGGAGTTTGGTGACAAGGCTAGAATGTGGACAATCTATTACACAGAGAATGTATGGGAAAATCCGCCAGCCAATAAGCCAAATTTTCCAAATAATGAAAATGAGTTGAAAAAATGTTTGGAGGAAGCAAGAGATTTAGCTGAAAAAATAGATTGCGGACATTTTGCAACTATCTTTGCAAAGGCAATTGAAGTATTGGAAAAGAAGGACGAGGGACCAGATCGAGGATATGGTCTTGTGTTGCCACAACTGCCAGAGGAGCATCTAAGAATCTTTGAGGCGGTGAGCCAGGCAGATGTATTTGGCGCTATGGGATCATGGAATGATGAACCTCCCTATATGGCACAGCAAAAGGGACTTGGAGATGAGTATGACAGAATATCACAAGAACTACTTAAAAATAATCGGTTGGCATTGTTGTATGCAGTGAATGAATGGTAATGCGTTAGAAATTGCAATCGATTGTGCTATGCGATGTTTTGCTATACAGGAGGAGAACACAATGCAAAGAATGGACACAAAAGAGCCAAGACCTTTTGAAAAGGTGGGGATTGAAGCAGTACGAAAAGCAGCACCAGAGTGCATGGTACTATTAAAGAATGAGAAAAATATCCTGCCTTTGAATAAGCCAAAGGAAATTGCACTGTATGGCAGTGGCGTTCGGCATACAGTCAAGGGGGGAACAGGATCTGGTGATGTGAATGTGAGGCATTTTGTCACAGTGGAAGAAGGAATCGAAAATGTAGGAATAAAGGTGGCAAGTAAGCCATGGTTAGATGAATATGATAAAGTTTGTGACGCAGAAACAAAAGCGTTTTTTGAACGAGCATATGAAAAGGCGTTGGAAAATCATGAGACTCTATTTGATTCCTTAGTGTGGCTGACAGCACCTCAACCGGAGTATGACATTCCATTTGATGATGAAAATACAGACACGGCCATCTATGTTTTGTCAAGAAACAGTGGCGAAGGAAAAGATAGGAGTGTAGAGAGCGGAGATATTGCTCTAAGTCACAGTGAAATTCGAGATATTTTAGAGCTAAATAGAAAGTATAAAAAATTTGTACTTGTGCTCAATGTCGGTGGTGTAGTTGATTTGACACCAGTGTTAGAAGTGGACACTATACTCTTGATGAGTCAAGTTGGCATTGCCAGTGGCGATGCACTCTGTGATGTATTATTTGGAAAGGCGTATCCATCAGGAAAACTGACCACGACATGGGCAGAGATCAATGACTATCCAAGTACAAAAGGATTTGGAGCTAGGGACGACACCTACTATCATGAGGGGATTTATGTGGGCTATCGATACTTTGATACTGTTGGTTATCAGCCGATGTTTCCATTTGGCTATGGACTTAGCTATACAAAATTTGAAATAACAGAAAGTAAGGTGGTCACAGAGAATGATGTGCTCAAAGATGGCAGCGAGATTACCGTAGAGGCTGTGATAAAAAATATTGGAAAATTTCCAGGAAAAGAAGTTGTACAAGTCTATATCTGTGCACCACAGACAGAACTTGACAAACCTTATCAGGAATTGAAAGGCTATAGAAAGACGAAAGAGCTTTTGCCAAATGCCACAGAGAAGGTTTCCATTCAAATACCAATAGAGAGTTTAGTCTCATTTGACAGCAGGCTAAATGCATATGTGCTGGAAGCAGGTAACTACGAGGTGAGAATAGGCTTTTCGTCAAGAGATATAAAAGCAGTCGTAAAGCTTACATTAGCTGAAGATGTCGTGCTAAAAAAGGTCAAGACGATCTGTGAAAATAAGAATCTCACAGATACTTTTTCAGATTTTACACCGAAATTTGTTGGTCTACAAAATCAAAAAGTGGTGGCAGAAAGTATAGAGTGGAAAGTGAAAAAATCTTCGCCTATTGAAGTAAAGTACTCTGAAGAAGCAGTGGAATATCCAAAGACAGGAAAATATTCTTGGAAAGATGTCACTAGCAAGAGAATCAGCATAGATAGCTTTGTGGCAGGACTTACAAATGAAGAACTGGCACATATCTGTGTGGGAAATTTTGATGAAACCACGGGCGATTCTATTGTTGGAGATGCGTCAGCGAAGGTGGCAGGTGCAGCAGGTGAGACAACACATTTTGATAGAAAGTATGGTATTCCTGAAGTAGTCATGGCAGATGGACCCGCAGGGTTGCGACTTTCACCAATCTACAATCTCAAGAGCGACGGTTGTGTACGATCTAAGGGATCAAGTTTTGATAATGCCTGTATGAAGGTCTTGACAGAGGAACAGCTAAAAAAATTGGGATGGAATTCCGAAAGTGATACAGATGAAAATGTAGATGCCAGTGTAGATTATTATCAATATGCCACGGCAATACCGATTGGCACCGCATTGGCACAGAGCTGGAATGATCAACTTGCATATGAACTTGGTGACTTAGTGGGAAGTGAGATGGAGATATTTGGCATTGATCTGTGGCTTGCCCCCGCATTGAATATTCATAGATCTGTGCTCTGTGGAAGAAACTTTGAGTATTATAGTGAGGATCCTCTGATCAGTGGAAAGATGGCCGCAGCGATCACTAGAGGTGTGCAGTCACATCGGGGAAAGGCGGTTACCATCAAGCATTTTGCTGCAAACAACCAAGAGACAAATCGAAATGCCTCCAACAGTGTAGTCAGTGAGAGAGCGTTGAGAGAAATCTATTTGAAGGGCTTTGAAATTTGTGTGAGGGAAGCCTCTCCAAAGGCTGTGATGAGTTCTTATAATCTTGTCAATGGAGAGCATACTTGTCAAATAAAGGATTTACAGACCTATGTCTTGCGTGATGAATGGGGATTTGATGGATTTGTTATGACGGATTGGTCGGTGACAAAAGGTCTAGCAAAGGGAGATAAGAAGTATCCTGTAGCATATGCATCTGGAATTGTGAAGGCTGGAAATGATATGACTATGCCGGGGAACAGAAACGATGTCATGGACATATTGAAAGCATTGGAGGATCAAAGACATCCATATTCCATAACAAGAGCACAATTACAGTTGTCAGCGAAGAGAATTTTGAGCACGATTTTGTCTATGTGCATATAAAAGGAACAAAGTAAAGAAAGGATGATTTATGAGAATTTCCGTAAACTATGATAATGGAGAAGTTTTTCAACATTTTGGACACACAAAGACATTCAAAATCTACGACATAGAAGATGGGAAAATTGTAAATGTAGAGATGTTACAGAGTGTGGCAGGTGGACATGGAGCAATTCCACAGCAACTAAAGGAGCATCATGTAGATGTTGCTATTTGTGGTGGTCTCGGTGAGGGAATGTTGAAGGCATTGGAGGCAGAAAAAATTGAAATAATGCTACCGCAATCCCACTAGCTTTAGATGGTGGGTTAAGGTAGCAAAAAATAGATATTTGTGATACAATAACTAGCGTTATGGGAGTATGGAAATCAAAGAATAGACACAAATATTTATTACAGTATCATATTATTTTTGTATGTAAGTATAGAAAAAAGCTTTTAGTATCAAAAGAAATATCAGATTATATAAAACAATTTTCTTATGAGATATGCACAAAGAGTAATATAATCATAAAATATATGGAAACAGACAAAGACCATATACACTATATGATAGAAACTGAGCCTACAATATCCATAAGTAAAGTGGTTAATCTAATTAAGAGTTATACAACATATCATATATGGAAAAAGCATACAGTAAGAATCATTTTTGGAAAGAACATACATTTTGGACGGATGGATATTTTGCTTGTAGCGTAGGCAATGTTTCTGAAGAAATGTTAAAGCAATATATAGAAAATCAAGGGTAGAAAGGCGGGTAAGCTTAATGTTAAAGGCATATAGATATCGGATTTATCCAAACAAAGAGCAAGAAATACAGTTAGCAAAGACATTTGGCTGTTGTCGTTTTGTATATAATCAAACCCTTGCGTACAGAAAAGATGCTTATGAAAAAGAAAAAAAGTCTGTCAGTAAAACAGATTGTAATAATTATTGTAATAGAGAGCTGAAAAAAGCTTATGAATGGCTAAAAGAAGTAGATAAATTTGCTTTAACAAATGCAATTTATAATATGGATAGTGCTTATCAAAAGTTTTTCAAAGAACATGCAGGTTATCCAAAGTTTAAGAGTAAGCACAGTAATCATAAATCATATACAACCAATTTTACAAATGGGAATATAACTGTAGATTTTGATAGAGGAAGAATAAAGCTGCCAAAATTAAAAAGGGTAAAAATAAAATTACATAGAAAATTTTCAGGTCGGATAAAAACAGCAACTATATCTAAGGTACCAAGTGGCAAGTACTATGTGTCTGTTCTTGTAGAAACTGAACATAGTCCACTTGTAAAGACAAACGGACAAATAGGATTGGATTTAGGGATAAAAGATTTATGTATCACATCAGATGGGAAGAAATATGAAAATCCGAAGACAATTAAAAAATATGAGAAAAAGCTTACAAGATTACAAAGACAATTAGCAAATAAAACAAAGGGGAGTAGGAACTATCAGAAAAAAAGGAAACAAATAGCACTATGCCATGAGAAAATAGCTAATACAAGAAAAGATTATCTGCATAAGATTTCAAGCGAAATTATAAACGAAAACCAAGTGATAGTTTCGGAAAACTTACAGATAAAAAATATGGTGAAAAATCATAATTTAGCGAAAACTATAAGCGATGTATCGTGGTATGAGCTGACAAGACAACTGGAATATAAGTCAAAATGGAATGGTAGAAATTATATTAAGATAGATACATTTTATGCAAGTAGCCAGCTATGTTTTAGTTGTGGATATAAAAATACAAATGTAAAAGATCTAAAAGTAAGAGATTGGATGTGTCCTTTCTGCAATACAAAACACGATAGAGATATCAATGCGGCAAAAAATATATTGGCAGAAGGATTAAGACAAGTAGTATAAGAAAAAACAATAGGGCAGGGACTGCCCGAATTAACGCCTGTGGAGATAGTAGGTTGCGAGGTCAGCGAAGCAGGAAGCCCATAGGCTTTAGACTATGGGTAGTTCACGTTTGTGCCAATGTTACAGGAGATGTAGACAAAGCTGTGCAGGATTATCTTCAAGGCACATTGAAGTACTCAAAGGAGGCACATCATTGTGGTGGTCATCACCACTAAAGAATATTGGAAACGCATACAGGATATGCAAATAGGGGGGATTTATGGATGTAATAGATGAAAATACTCCCACATTGGCAGGGCTTAGTAAGTCCGAAGTGGCCGACAGAGTGGCTAGGGGAGAGGGAAATAAGGCCGACATAGGAACAGATAAGACGACAAGAGAAATTATTTTATCTAATCTATGTACCTACTTTAATTTGATATTTTTGGTTATTTCTATTTTGTTGATTTTGGTAGGATCGTATAGAAATCTTACATTTTTGCCAATTATTATTGGAAATACAGTGATTGGAATTGTGCAGGAGCTTCGCGCAAAGAAGACATTGGAAAAGATGAATCTTTTGAGTGCTCCGCATGTCGATGTCCTCAGAGATGGGAAACTAGAAAATCTCTTGTCAGAAGAGCTTGTCAAAGATGATATTGTTTTGTTTTCGGCTGGAAAGCAGATTTGTGCAGATGCTAGAGTTGTAGAGGGAAGCATCAATGTAAATGAATCATTGCTGACAGGTGAGGTAGATGAGATTGAAAAGAATGTTGGCAGTGCGTTGATGTCAGGAAGTTTTGTGGTGTCAGGAGAGTGCTATGCAAAAGTTGAAAAAGTAGGTGCCGATTCTTATATTTCAAAGCTGAGCATAGAAGCAAAGTCGATGAGTGGTAAAGAACAGTCAGAAATGATACGCCAAATCAATTTGATTGTTAAGGCCGTAGGTATTATTATCATACCGATTGCTATTATTTTGTTTTGCCAAAGCTATTATGTCAATCATGATACATTGAGCAAAAGTGTGACTTCAACAGTGGCAGCGATTATTGGTATGATTCCAGAGGGACTCTATTTATTGACTACTTTAGCCTTGGCCATCAGCACAGTGAAGCTAGCTAGAAGGAAGGTGCTACTCCATGATATGAAGAGCATTGAGACTTTGGCTAGAGTTGATGTGCTGTGTGTGGATAAGACAGGAACCATTACAGAGCCGGATATGAGGGTAGAAGAGGTATTCCTTTGTAAAAGTGGTTCAAAGCCTGAGCTAAGTGAGGAGGATTTAAAGAGGACACTGGCTGACTATGTTTTTGCTTCTAAAGATAACAATGCAACAATGAAGTCGCTCAAGGAATATGCAAGTAATATTAAGATCTATGGGGACAAAATACCAAAAAAGATTTTGCCCTTTTCCTCTGCACTAAAATATGGAAGCATCACTTTTGAAGATGGTTGCTATTTGCTTGGAGCACCAGAGTTTATTATGAAAGAGAATTTCGTAAAATTTGAAAATGATGTTTTTCCCTATACACAAAGGGGCAGTCGTGTTTTACTTTTTGCAAAGTATGAGGGAGATGATATTGAAAAAGGGATTACTCAAAATGTCATACCACTAGGATTTGTTGCTTTTTCAAATCCAATTCGTGCAAATGCAGAAAAAACATTTAACTACTTTAGGAGTCAAAATGTTGGCATCAAGGTGATATCGGGAGATAATCCACAGACAGTGTCACAGGTTGCCATTCAAGCAGGAATAGAAAATGCCGAAAATTACATTGATGCAAGTTTACTCGACAGCGACAAGAAAATAGAAGAAGCTATGTCAAATTATACCGTGTTTGGGCGTGTGACACCAAAGCAAAAGCAAAAGATTGTAAAGGCCTTACAAAGGCAGGGGCATACAGTGGCGATGACAGGAGATGGTGTCAATGATATCTTGGCAATGAAAGATGCAGATTGCAGTGTGGCCATGGCCTCAGGAAGCGAAGCCTGTGCACAGGCAGCACAGGTCGTACTATTGGATTCTGACTTTGCCCATATGCCAGACCTCGTGTATGAAGGACGAAGAGTGGTCAACAATATTGAGCGTTCCGCAAGTCTATTCCTAGTGAAGAATATCTTCTCCTTACTTTTGTCTGTGCTGTCGGCAGTATTTTTATTTACTTATCCGCTCGAACCTGCACAAATTTCCTTTGTGAGTATGTTTACCATCGGAATTCCAGGATTTCTTTTGGCGTTGGAGCCAAATAAGAATCGAATTCAAGGAAATTTCCTCAAAAATGTGTTGATTAAGGCGTTGCCGGGAGGACTGACGGATGTGATTGCTGTATTTGCCATTGTGGTTGCCGGAAGTGTATTTAGAATATCCGAAGATAGCATAGGAACGATTGCCACCTTGGTCATGTCTGTTGTCGGATTTATGATTTTGACAAAGATCAGCGAACCACTGGACTATCGGAAGTATCTAGTGATTGCAGTGAATGTTGTCGGGTTGCTATTTTCGGGACTCCTTCTTAGAAGATTGTTTGCATTGACTGACTTGTCAAAAATCAGTATTTTACTTATGGTAATTTTTGGATTTGCAGCGGAGTCTGTATTTAGAAATTTGACTTTGTTGGTAGAGAAGGTAGAAATTTTCTATTTGCAGGCAAGGGAAAAAAGTATAAAAAGCAAAAAGTAATGTAAAAAGAGTTGTGCACAAAAGCTATCAAATTGGATTGTAGATGATCTGATTTGATAGCTTTTGTCATGTTGCTATTGGTAGACTTCTAAAGACTTCTTGTGAAAATCAATAATTCTATCTCTGAGAGAAGGAGGTGATTCTACGATGGCCTCCCCAGGATTAAAGCGGCGAAAGTAGCGATATAACTGTTCCTCAGAGCAATTGAAAGAGTATCGAAAACAGCCATTAGGGGCAGGCTTTTTTTCCTTTATCTTTGGTCTTCCAAAGTAAATATGTCGAAAAGAAGACAGCCCTTTTTTTGTTAGAAGGACACAACTTGTTTCAGGTGGAGTATTGATGGCATAGGAAGCACCAAGGCTTTGGGTAAGTGAAAAGTTTTTTTCAATATCTTCAGGGCAAGGGATAAACAAAGAAGTTCCTTGAATCTGTGACATTCTACTTAATCGAAATGAATAATTTTTTATTGTGTTATTTTCATCCAATCCATAGCAGAAGACATAATTAAACATCTGCTCCTTGCCAAGAAAAATTTTATATGGCATTACAGTGTACCATTGATTATCGGATAAATTGTAAAATTTAATACATTTTTTCTGACAACGACAGGAAATATTCTCATACTCAGACTGGAATATAATCCGTTCGCGCTGGTACAAAGGTTTCTTAAAGTAGAGCTTGAGAATTTTACATATAAATCCTGATCGACTCATATCATGGGGACAATCCTTGTCAATTTCTTCGTATATATTTGTGGTATAGTTTTTTTGAGTCGGCTTAAATGACAAGCGATTTTTTTCAGGTGTATCCTCTGTGTTATTGCTGTGACGAGGCAATAGCTCGTCTGCTTCGTTGTCTAGTATCATGTCGATTAGCTTACGAATATCTTTAGCAATCATAGGGTAGGTATCCAATAATTTTGTAAATTCCTCCATTTCGTCCTTATATTTGTCTTTGTTAAAGTATACATAGAGCAGTCGATTGAGAAAGGCATTGGTGTTTCCTTTCGTTGGTTCGCTGTTCTTATTGTCTTTGAATATTTCAAATAGTTCGATATCGTTGTCCATCATTTTGCGGATCTTAGGTGAAGGATAGATATCAATTTTTGCATTCTCCATTCATTTTCCTCCTTTACCTCCTTTACCCATAAAAGGTGGGTGTAAATTATTGCGATATAGCCATTATAATACTTGTTTTAAGCTAATACAAGGGGGGTGGATTGCTTTTTATAAATACGAATTTTAAATAAAAATTAAAAGTGCTATATTATAGGTGTAACGAAGAGAAAACAAGTTGAAAAGAGTGAGCCGTGAGGCATAGGAGGGTATTATGATGAAAGATGTATGTAGAGCATGTGGAGCTATTGCGGTAAAGGCTATAGAGGAAGGTAAATTGGGGGGCTGGCAAATCACTACTATTGTATTGGGTTTGGGAGTGATTGGTCTGATAGCATATAAAGATACTCTGAATTACAACTATAAGTTACAGTCACTAGGAATTGGTACTCAGGCTATGCGATTGAGTGACACAAGTATTAGGGGATAAAGTAGATGCATAAAACTGGATGTAGTAAAGGAGAAAGCGATGAAAAATGAAGTTGTGACACAAAAACAGCAAGAGCAGGGAATGCAATGGCTGGATGTCGCCTATGGTCAAGCGATAAAAGGCATTGGTCTTGGCGACACAAGTGTAGAAAAAATGGCAGGGGATTATCTTGCAAAATATTCAAGTGCAGAAGAAGCTTGCAAGGCAATGTTAAAAAATCAAGTTAAAAAATGTACATCCAGTGGAGTTATCACAGGTTTTGGGGGTTTTACAACACTTCCATTTACTCTTCCGCTCAATGTCACCAGTGTATTGTATATGCAAATGAGAATGATTGCCTGCACAGCGCATTTGGCTGAGTATTCTCCATCGAGTGATCAGACGGAAACACTTGTCCTTGCCTGCCTTGTTGGGGAGCCATTGACTCAGGTAGCAAAGCAAGCGGGTGTAAAACTGGGAACAAGAGTTGCCACAAATGCAATCAAAAAAATTCCAGGCAAAACACTGACAAAAATCAATCAGGCGATTGGCTGTCGGTTTATTACCAAGTTTGGCACAAAGGGAATTGTAAATCTTGGAAAGGCCGTGCCACTGATTGGAGCAGGTGTGGGCGGTGCATTCGACTATTTTGGAACTCGCACCATAGCTGACAGAGCCTATAAGGCATTTTTTGAAGGAAGGTGGTAGAAAAAAGAAAAAACAATAAGATATTGACAAGATATTGAATAGAAATGAAAAATACCTTACACTACATATAGGAAGGTATGGAAAACATTGAGAACAGATAGTTACAAATGACTAGGAGGTCAAAAATGAATATACTTTTTTCACCAGTTGGAGGAACAGATCCAGTATCAGAGCGCAATTTATATGATGGTTCGATGTTGCATATTTGCAGACATTGTGATATTGACAAGGTTTATCTGTATATGACGAAGGAAATATGGGAAAAACATGTAAAGGACAATCGCTATCGTTTCTTTATTGAGAAATTAGCTGAGCAAAAGAATAAGAAGATCGAATGTGTTATTATTGCAGACAAGGATCTTGAAAATGTACAAGTATATGATCAATTCTTATTTAGATTTGAGAAGGAAATCAATTCGATTGTCAAGGAGTTGAAGGAAGGGGATCAATTTTTTATTAATATTTCTTCTGGAACTCCAGCAATGAAAAATGCGTTAGTTATTTTGCAGGACTTAAATGAATATAACTGCAAGTTTATTCAGGTTTCCACGCCAGAAAGGAAAATGAATCAACAGATCCATGAGAAAAATCTTGATTTGGAATTGATGTGGGAGTTAAATGCAGAGCTAGAACGAGATGGCGAGAATCGATGTGCTGAAAATGTATGCCCATCGCTATCGAGACTTAGAAAAGAAGAGATCATCAAAAAGCATATCGACGAGTATGACTATAGAGCGGCACTTTCTGTAGCAAGGAGCATGGAAAAACACAGCATCCAAAATTATATTGAAGAATTGCAGCGAGCAGCAAATCGCTATAATTTGAATATGAAGAAGGTGGATCGTGACTACAAGAAAGATGGATTTGACATCACACCAGTAAAGTCTGGAGATGCGAGAAAGCTTTTTGAGTACGCATTGTGGTTGAATATCAAGGAAAAAAGGCAGGAGTATATTGACTTTGTCAGAGGTATTACACCAATTGTTGTCGAGCTATTTGAAGTTGTGTTAAAGAGCAAAGGAAAGTTGGACATCAATGACTATTGCAAGGTAAATAAGTATGGTGTCAGAAAGTGGGATCAAGACAAAGTTACACGGAATTTGCCAGGTAGATCGGATAGTATCAGTGAGATCACGGACAGGGAGCATAGAGAAAAGCACAGTGAAGATGCAAATCCATCTAGGTTTAATTTGTCCAATGTATATTCAGAGGCCCTATTGTATCTGTTGAGAAATTTGGCCGATGATACGACACTTCTAGATATTGCAAATAATCTCAGAAGTGTGGAGGAGAAAGTGAGAAATCTTGCTGCACATGATATTGTTTCACTCGATGGCAATGACATCAAGAATAGGACTGGATTTACTCCTTCTCAGATTATGGATATGATAAAGAAGCTTTTTGCCTATACGAATTTTGGCATTAAACCAGAGTATTGGAATTCCTATGAGGAGATGAATAGGGAGTTAAAGAGAAGGATTAGCGACCATGCAAAAAGAAGCTAGATCCATTCAATAGATGAGTGAATATCAAATGAAATGGATGAGGAAGGTAAGTAGAGGAATTTACTTGTCTTCCTCTTTCGAGGATGGTGTAAGGGATGGGGATATGGACGATAAATTTATATTATTAAGGCGAGATGGAAAAGAATTAGAGTATAGCAAAAATTGTGACTGGATCAAGGTCTTAGTGAAAATAGATGCGGCGATGGCACTAGCACCGATTGATGACGATTGTATTGAAAAGATAAATAATGATTTCTATCATGAACTTGTGTTATTGAAACAGCAACTTGGAAGAAATAAATTTGAAAGCAAGGAATGGCATAGTTGTATAAAAAAAGCACTATCTGGACATCCAGAAGTGGCCGATGTGTTTCTTTTTGCAACTAAGGAAGTCAATGCAGGAATTTACGAGCAGATTTGTACTCAAATGAGTAAGATTACCTATGATGGTGATACGAGTAATGGAAGTATGGATAGCAGTTTGGTATCCAGTAAGAGAGCACTTATTGTGGATGCAGTAGAAAAAATCACATATAGCAATTATCATCTTACACCGGAACAGAGAGAAGCTATCAATGATGGATATATTTATATTCATGACATGGGATTTCGAAGAGATACGATCAATTGTTGCCTCTTTGATATGGAAACCGTACTCAATGGTGGATTTGAAATGGGTGAAATGTGGTATGACGAACCAAGCACATTGTCAGAGGCCTTTGATGTCATTGCAACAGTGTCGATGAATGCAGTCGCACAAATTTATGGTGGTTTTACCATTGCACAGATTGATGAGCTATTCGTCAAATATGCAAAAAAGAGCTATGATGTTTATTTGAAAGAGTTGGTAGAAGTTGGAATAGAGATAGAAAAAGCGGATCAACTGGCAAATCAAAAGGTTGAAAGAGACTTTGAAAATGGATTTTTTGCATTGGAAGCAAAGTTCAATTCTCTCATTTCGCCAAGAGGAGACTATCCATTTATTACCATATCATTTGGCATTGGCATGGACAAATATGCCCAGATGGCAACCATTGCTGCGTTAAAGGTTAGAAAAGAGGGACATGGCAAGGAAGGATTTAAGCGACCTGTGCTCTTTCCTAAATTAGTTTTTCTTTATGACAAGAATCTTCATGCCAAAGGCAAACCATTATACTCCCTTTTTCAAGACGCTCTATCGTGCTCGAGCAAGGTGATGTATCCAGAATATTTGAGCCTAACGGGAGATAGAGGGATTGTCTCTGAAGTCTATAAAAAATATGGCAAAGTCATTAGCCCGATGTGTTGTAGAGCTTTTCTTACCAAGTGGTTTGAAAGAGGGGGAGAGATACCAGCAGATGAATATGATACCCCTGTATTTATAGGTAGATTTAATATTGGCGTTGTGTCCTTGAACCTTCCAATGATTTTGGCAAAGAGCAGAGAAGATCATGAGAACTTTTATAATGTACTTGATGATTATTTACATTTAATTAGGAAAATTCATAAGAGAACCTATAAGTTTTTGGCAGAAAAGAAGGCCTATACCAATCCATTGGCCTTTATGCAAGGTGGTCTATATGGTGGTCATCTCAAGCGAGATGACAAGATAGAGCCACTGCTAAAGAGTGCGACGGCTTCTTTTGGAATTACCGCACTCAATGAATTGCAATACTTATACAATAGTAGATCAATTACAGAAGATGGTGAATTTGCCCTAGAAGTTGTGGAGTATATTAATAAAAAGATAGCTGAATATCAAGCTGAGGATCATATACAATATTCTGTCTATGGTACACCAGCCGAGAGCCTTTGTGGAAAGCAAGTTAAATCATTTAGAAAAAAGTTTGGAATAAAGAAAAATGTTAGTGACAGAGATTATTTTTCAAATTCATTTCACTGCCATGTCTCAGAAGATATAACACAGCTAGATAAGCAAAGTTATGAGGCAAGATTTTGGGATTTATTTAATGGTGGAAAGATTCAATATGTGCGTTTTGATGTCCCACATAATATCGAAGCACTAGAAGCTTATGTCAACCATGCAATGGATTTAGGGCTCTATGAAGGCATCAATATTTCACTAGCGTATTGTGATAATTGTGGCTTTCAGTGGAATAACAAAAAGACAAATAGACCAGATGTTTGTCCTAGATGTGGCAAAAAGGAAATGACACTTATCGACCGAATGTGTGGTTATATTGCCTTTTCAAAAATACATGGAAAGTCAAGGTTAAATGAAGCGAAAATGGCAGAGGTCTATGATCGGATTTCTATGTAAGTTGTGTTTGTGAATATGTGAATATGGGTAAAAGCAAAAAAGATGGGAAGACAAGATGCTCTCATCTTTTTGGTTTTATAAAATTTGTCACAAAATAAAGTGTTTGCAAAAGCTCTTTTTTGTGTTATACTTACTAAGGCAATTGAGGAAAATTCCATTTTGCCCCGATGGCTTAAAATGGTGCTTTTTGGGGTATGTGGGTTGATTTTCACTTGATTTAAGGGCAAAAAAGTACTTGTTAAATTTTTAGCCCGAAAAGTGCCTCGCAACCCATGGAATTTACAGGGTTTGCAGGGATAGGGTTTAGAAAATGATTCCCCGTCTAGGGGACGGAAACGACAGCCTACAACTTAGATGGCGGTGGCTCAGTTTAGAAAATGATTCCCCGTCTAGGGGACGGAAACCATCTCTTATCATCATACTTCTTACTGAGATGGTTTGTAAGTTTAGAAAATGATTCCCCGTCTAGGGGACGGAAACTATGGTAGAAGATGGTGAAGTATCAGATGTTATTCTCGGTTTAGAAAATGATTCCCCGTCTAGGGGACGGAAACCATTAACTGATTCATACCATTTAACATATTTGGACTAATCTGTTTAGAAAATGATTCCCCGTCTAGGGGACGGAAACTAGAGAGGCAGCTTTTTTCATTTTACTTGACATTTTTGTTTAGAAAATGATTCCCCGTCTAGGGGACGGAAACATTGATTTAGCTATGTCATCAATACTAAATTCGTACTGGTTTAGAAAATGATTCCCCGTCTAGGGGACGGAAACGGCAAGAAAAGGACTTGGTAAGGGGCTGGGTGCGATTTTTGGGTTTAGAAAATGATTCCCCGTCTAGGGGACGGAAACTTAAATCAAATTGCTTACCTTTATCCTCAGTATATTCGTCGTTATGTTTAGAAAATGATTCCCCGTCTAGGGGACGGAAACAGCTACAGCCGACCTCGACAACATTGATCCTGATAAACTCGTTTAGAAAATGATTCCCCGTCTAGGGGACGGAAACCTCATAATGGTTTCCTTTCTCCCCGTATAGCCGTTGTTTAGAAAATGATTCCCCGTCTAGGGGACGGAAACCAAATGGTAGTATTTTGTTTAAAGGGTGAAGATGCACTAGAGTTTAGAAAATGATTCCCCGTCTAGGGGACGGAAACAATGGCGAGAGCGTTCTTAGCCATCTCGACTTTCGTTTAGAAAATGATTCCCCGTCTAGGGGACGGAAACTTTGAGACTCCAGCTCAAGAGCAAGATCAAGTTCAGTTTAGAAAATGATTCCCCGTCTAGGGGACGGAAACTATAGTAAAAAGCGTATAATCAGTATATCTGATTATATAGTTTAGAAAATGATTCCCCGTCTAGGGGACGGAAACGTTGATCTGTTCACACACTTCTTCTCTATAATCTTGTTTAGAAAATGATTCCCCGTCTAGGGGACGGAAACATAATTTATAGATAGTCGATTCAAAGGTGCCCTCAAAGTTTAGAAAATGATTCCCCGTCTAGGGGACGGAAACTTCTTTAACCAAAGTATTTCCTCCTTTCAATTATATTACAGTTTAGAAAATGATTCCCCGTCTAGGGGACGGAAACCTTGCACTGTCCATTCTCCTGGTGTTCGATTTGATGGATAAAGTTTAGAAAATGATTCCCCGTCTAGGGGACGGAAACCCATATAAGATCTGTTGCTGCCTTTGAATGTCTTGTTGAACGTTTTAGAAAATGATTCCCCGTCTAGGGGACGGAAACCTACAAAATATTTATTAAATGCTGATTTATCTTGTTTAGAAAATGATTCCCCGTCTAGGGGACGGAAACACCTATAAAGGTATCGACTTAAGATATTCATCATTCTCGTTTAGAAAATGATTCCCCGTCTAGGGGACGGAAACATAGGTGATAATCCAGAACCAATAAAGCATACTACGTTTAGAAAATGATTCCCCGTCTAGGGGACGGAAACTTGATATTGAATATGATTACTCTAGGTCTAAGAAGAAGTAATAATGTTTAGAAAATGATTCCCCGTCTAGGGGACGGAAACTAAAGGAGAAGTTTGTTATGAGTAAGATCAGTAAGGAAGTTTAGAAAATGATTCCCCGTCTAGGGGACGGAAACGCTTAATAACAAAAAATTGATTCACTAG
This sequence comes from Lachnospiraceae bacterium oral taxon 096, assembly GCA_018141845.1. Taxonomy (NCBI): domain Bacteria; kingdom Bacillati; phylum Bacillota; class Clostridia; order Lachnospirales; family Lachnospiraceae; species Lachnospiraceae bacterium oral taxon 096. The sequence goes on from CP073340.1 coordinate 1,354,005, forward strand.
AGTTCTAGTAATAGGAGTTTAGAAAATGATTCCCCGTCTAGGGGACGGAAACGGAGATCTCCTTCTTAGGTGTGCCATCTTTGTTATAGAGTTTAGAAAATGATTCCCCGTCTAGGGGACGGAAACTGAGAGGTAGGAAATCATTCCATCTCTCATCAGAATACTTCGTTTAGAAAATGATTCCCCGTCTAGGGGACGGAAACCATTGTAGAGATTATTGTGCTTTGTCCTCCAGTCAGCCAAGTTTAGAAAATGATTCCCCGTCTAGGGGACGGAAACCATAACGAATCTCTTCGTTCATGTCCTAATCCTCCGTTTAGAAAATGATTCCCCGTCTAGGGGACGGAAACGAACTCCATTTCAATTTCGTTGCATCTTGTAACAAGTTTAGAAAATGATTCACCGTCTAGGGGACGGAAACACTGAGTCTTCCAATTACTAACGAGTGTCAAGTATTCAAGTTTAGAAAATGATTCCCCGTCTAGGGGACGGAAACCTCATCTCTTCGATTGATGTCTCTGGGATTACACCACGTTTAGAAAATGATTCCCCGTCTAGGGGACGGAAACCCTGAAGCAGACTCATGAATGTAAGAGTGAAGTCTACCAGTTTAGAAAATGATTCCCCGTCTAGGGGACGGAAACTTCTCTCTAACGAATGTGCCATTGCTACTTCCACTGTTTAGAAAATGATTCCCCGTCTAGGGGACGGAAACTTAAATTTAGATCATTTTAGGTAATTGCCTACTCTTACCAAGTTTAGAAAATGATTCCCCGTCTAGGGGACGGAAACATAAAGAATTCCCTATGGCTAAGAAAGTGCATAATCAGGTTCCTAGTTTAGAAAATGATTCCCCGTCTAGGGGACGGAAACTTCTACCCACGCCTACTGTTGGATCCGCAGGCACACTTACAGTTTAGAAAATGATTCCCCGTCTAGGGGACGGAAACAAGAGCTGGAAAGCTGGAATCGGCAACTGGACAGAACCATTTAGAAAATGATTCCCCGTCTAGGGGACGGAAACTTTCTGGACATTGGTTGCAGCACAACCTGTGTTCTTCGTTTAGAAAATGATTCCCCGTCTAGGGGACGGAAACAATGCGACTATACAAACTCGTTTTAAGGGATTAGGTTTAGAAAATGATTCCCCGTCTAGGGGACGGAAACCCAATACCCATCGTCCCCTTGGACGATTTTGCCCGCTTTTAGTTTAGAAAATGATTCCCCGTCTAGGGGACGGAAACGGTCATGAAGAGCCTTCCACTTAGCATCTTCATAGAGAGCGTTTAGAAAATGATTCCCCGTCTAGGGGACGGAAACCATTATACATGCAGTGAGCATCAACCCAGCAATTGTTTAGAAAATGATTCCCCGTCTAGGGGACGGAAACGATGACCTCCTACATCGGAAGCAACTGGTTATAAAAGTTTAGAAAATGATTCCCCGTCTAGGGGACGGAAACTCTGGTCAGTGCCGATACATGGATTCAAACTTCCGAACATGGTTTAGAAATTGATTCCCCGTCTAGGGGATGGAAACTATCCAAATGTGACATTATCTAATCTAATAGACTCTATAGAAGTTTAGAAAATGATTCCCCGTCTAGGGGACGGAAACATATATCTTCTGATATTTGGATAGGTTATATAAGTGATGTTTAGAAAATGATTCCCCGTCTAGGGGACGGAAACTGAGCAACGCCTACGCAAATACATCCGCTCATCGTTTAGAAATTGATTCCCCGTCTAGGGGACGGAAACTCAAGCTCTATGATCTTATACATCATGTCGACTATGTAGTTTAGAAAATGATTCCCCGTCTAGGGGACGGAAACCCATTTGCCTTGGCGGCATTGGCAGTGATTACCGACACGATTAGAGTTTAGAAATTGATTCCCCGTCTAGGGGACGAGCACATATATGAAAGGAGTAAAATTCTATGGCTATTGCAACAATTATCTACCTCATTGGGATCATCCTATTTATCAGCTCAGGCATTAGAGCTTTTGCATCGGATATCGAATATAAAAGAACAGGTGAAAGAAAAACCAATTTTCATTTTTCCATTCGATTTATTCTATCTGTTTTATGCTTTATCATCGGTACTTATATTGTGACTCATCTTTATTAAGCAGTAGGGGAGGAAACTTTGCAGATCGAATGATAATATAAGCCAACTTCATCAAACGCATTTATATCCAGTTCTTTTCAACTTAAAATTTTTGCCATAATATCCAATCTTCAAAACAAAAACAATGATTTATAGTGTCAACCGAAGTATTGAATTTTTGTACTATTTGTTATAGACTTAAAAAAGTAACCAGTATACGAGATATACGAAAGGAAAAACTCATGATAGATAATATTTTTGACCACACAAATGATGACTTTTGGGGCGATTTAGGTCTGGATGAAACAAATGATTTTAATGATGATATGCTTTTATGTGAGAGATCAAATGTTGAGCCAGATTATATAGATATCACTCAAGAAATTTTTACACCTGAAGAATAACGAAAAATAAATATCTTTATTTTAGATTAGGTAAATTGATTGTAGATTGATTGATTAGTCTAAAATGCAAAAACTCCAAATTTGAGAGATGTCACACACTGTGTGCTCTCTCTTTTTTATTGCCTGTTTATGTCCATTGGCAATTGGTAACTGCTAAGATTGAAAAATTGATTCTTTGTCTCGGAGGTGAAAGTCTTAGGTTCAATGAAAAAGACAAGAAAAGGTACTATTTGCACAAAAAAATAGTAAAATTAAATAATTTTTTATTTATTATTTAGAAAAAACCTATTATAATATAAATAATATGAAGGAGATTAAGCAATTTTTTCTTTGGCTAAAGGAGGGATAAATGATGAGGAGAAAATATTTTGTTGTTTTTGCTGTAGCGTTGTTTGGATTGAGTGCGTGTGGCAGTAAAGATGCAAAGAGTACAGAAAGTGTAAAGCAGGTTTCAACTTCTGTAGCTCAAAAAAATACGAGTGAAAAAAGTAGGGAGAGCAGGGAAAATGGGACAGCAGAAAGCTCTAGTGCGACAGCAACAGCAGAGACACTAGCAGCAGTCCATAGGATGAAGGCGGATATTATTGCCTATTCATCCGATTATCAAAATGAAGTGATTACATTTGGGAATAACTATGATATCAATACGCAGGGATTTAAGTATGCTTATTATATTGACCCGTCGGTAGCAAAAAAAGAGGGAGTGAAGTATAAGTATGTGCGTGAGGACGGAAAAGAAGTGAATATAACAATGGGGGGATTTGCATTTAATCCGACCACGCCAGAGGTATTGCTTGGAAAGGACAGTCCGTTTTGGGCAGTGGCGATTGATGATTTAGCAACAGACATTAATACTAAGGAAAAGAGAAATGGAAAATACACCGATGCGGGTGATGGTTGGGGGTATTATGTATTGGAACAAAAGTTAGGGAATAGGGTCTATTTGATTACCTACAATGCAGGAGAGAAGGGATTTTATGTGCTCCTATTGTCTCCAGACAGTGAGATTAATGGAGAAGATTTGGCAAAGATCATTGAGAAGATAAAATCGGGGCTTGTTTGCAGTGAAGATGTTGTGGTTATGGATTGGGATACCATTGTCCCAAAGCAAAAAGCGACAATCAACATAGAAGATGTTGGAAGGTATGCAAACAGTATTGAAAATTATGATTCTTATCTTGATTCAATAACATGGAGAGAGTTTGATTTGAGGGAGAAAATTTATCCAAGATTTAAATCATTTTCAATTACAACAAAAAAAGAAGATGCACCAGAAAATGCACAAAAACTTGTAGGTGGTGACAATGTGGCAGAGGGCATTTATAAACGAAAAGATGATTATCAGGGGTATGTTGCTGTGACCTATTGGGTTGTTGGACCAAAACAGGCGAAAGAGCCAGGATATCAAGTAAATATGGAGTACCCAAAGGTAGATGAAGAGTTTATTTTGCCAGAGCTTAGTGAGTTTGAAACTCGATTAAATAATCTAAATTTTTATTAGAAATAAGACGAAAAGAAAGGAAAAGAAGGGAAAAATAGAAATAGGCGGCATTGACCGCCTGTTTTTTATGCAAATTTTTATGTTGATTTTTTAAATTTTTTGTTCTAAAATGAAAATGGTTTTCAAATTAGGGAGGGAACATATGCGCAGTAAGTATCAAACAAAACAGCGTGTGGAATTACTTGCTTATCTGGAAAGGATGTCTGGACAACACATTACAGTCAATGATGCGTGTGAATATTTTAAAGCTCAGGGAAAATCGGTTGGAACGACGACCATCTATCGTCAATTGGAAAAGATGGTGAATCAGGGAATTGTGACAAAGTATATGATTGATTTGAAAAGTCCTGCGTGCTTTGAATTAGTAAGGGAAGAAGGAGAAGATGAAGATCATTGCTATCACTGTAAATGCGAAATTTGTCAAAAGGTGATTCATATTCATTGTGACGAGATTCCACAGATGCAAGAACATGTGAGGGAGCATCATGGATTTATTATTAATCCCAAACGCACAGTTTTTTATGGTGTATGTGACGAGTGTTCAGCACAATTATCAAAGAAGGAATCAATATAAAGGAGGAGAAGGTTATGAATAAAAATTGTAAAAAAATGCATTGGATGATTGGGGTGCTTTTGGCTGTACTATTTGCATTTGGATTTGTTGGTTGTGGGGCATCAAAGCAAACACAGTCTTCACAATCGGGGGATTCACCATCATCTACTGCAACCGCACAATCTACAACCGCACAATCTACAAGTGCACAATCTGCAGGTGCACAGCCTGCAAATTCAAAGAAGCTTTCCGTTGTCACAACAATTTTTCCAGAGTATGACTGGGTAAGGCAGATTATTGGAGACACGAATAGTGCAGATATTACGATGCTCTTAGATAATGGCGTTGATTTGCACAGCTATCAGCCAACTGCAGAGGACATTATGAAGATTTCTAATTGTGATCTGTTTATTTATGTGGGCGGTGAATCTGATGCATGGGTAAAGAAGGCACTTTCTGAGGCAACAAACAAAAATATGAAAGTCATCAATTTGATGGAAATTATGGGAGATAGTGCAAAGGAAGAAGAAGTCGTTGAGGGCATGCAACCTGAAAAGGAAGAAGAGGGAAAGAAAGAAGAGGAAGAGCCAGAGCAGGATGAGCATGTCTGGTTATCACTTAAAAATGCACAAAAGTTTTGCAAGGTGATTGCAGATGATTTGGCAGAGCTTGACCCGGCAAATGCACAAAAGTATCAGGAAAATGTGACTTCTTATTGCAACCAGTTAGCTTCTCTTGATACAGAGTATGCCAATACAGTTAAGTCAGGAAAAAAGAATACAATTCTTTTTGCTGATCGTTTCCCATTTCGCTATTTGGTTGACGACTATGGATTAAAATATTATGCGGCCTTTGTTGGCTGTTCTGCAGAGACAGAGGTCAGTTTTGATACCATTGCATTCTTGGCAAAGAAAGTGAATGAATTGGGACTTTCTTCCATTTTGCAGATTGAAAGCGGAAATGGTCGCATTGCAGATACAGTAAAGAAAACAACTTCTGCAAAGAATCAAAAGACCTTGACTATGGATTCTATGCAATCCACAACAACAAAAGATGTAAATGATGGTGCAACCTATCTTTCTATTATGAAAAAGAATTTAGAGGTATTGAAGGAAGCACTAAACTAAGGAGGACATTATGGCACAAATCACCTGCCAAAATATTACACTGGGATATGAAGGGCACGCAGTCGCAAGAGATATTAGTTTTACTGTAAATTCGGGCGATTATCTTTGTATTGTTGGAGAAAATGGCTCTGGAAAATCGACATTGATGAAAACAATCCTTGGACTTTTGCCACCACTTGCTGGAAAGATTCTGACAGGTGATCACTTAAAGCAGACAGAGATTGGATATTTGCCACAGCAAACGGAGGTGCAAAGGGATTTTCCCGCCTCGGTGGCAGAAATTGTTTTGTCAGGCTGTCAGGGAAGAATGGGACTTCGACCATTCTATGGGGCAAAGGAAAAGGAATTGGCAGAAAAGAATATGGATCGAATGCGGATTCGAGAATTTTCTAAGAGATGCTACCGAGAATTGTCGGGTGGTCAACAGCAACGAGTGCTCCTTGCGAGGGCATTGTGTGCGACACAGAAGTGTTTGCTTTTGGATGAACCTGTGTCGGGGCTTGATCCGAAGGTCACAGCAGAGATGTATGCGACAATAGAAGAATTAAATAAAGAGGGGACGACGATTATTATGATATCTCATGATATTTCAGCCGCTGTGCGATATGCCAGTCATATTTTGCACATCAGTCAAAATATTTTCTTTGGGACAAGAGAAGAATATCTAAAAAGTCCAGCAGGAAGAATCTTTCTGGAGCAAGAAGGTGGTGAAAGATCATGAATATAGTTGAGAAGTTATTTCTCTATTTGAATTATCCATTTGTGCAATATGCCTTGATTGTTGGTGTTTTGATTGCACTTTGCTCCTCTTTGTTGGGGGTAACCTTGGTATTAAAACGATTTTCTTTTATTGGTGATGGCTTGTCCCATGTTTCTTTTGGAGCCTTGGCAATTGCTTCGATTTTAAATTTGACGGACAAGATGATGTTAGTGTTGCCCATTACCATTATTTGTGCCATATTACTGCTTCGGACGGGGCAGAATACAAAGATCAAGGGCGATGCGGCCATTGCAATGATTTCTGTGGGGGCCTTGGCCTTTGGATATTTATTGATGAATTTGTTTGCAAAATCCTCAAATCTTTCGGGCGATGTGTGTAGCACATTGTTTGGTTCGACATCCATTCTCACTCTGAGTAAGGGAGAAGTGTGGATATGCACCATTTTGTCCATTATTGTGTTGTTGATTTTTATTTTCTTTTATCATAAAATTTTTGATGTGACATTTGATGAAAACTTTGCGAGGGCCGCAGGAACGAAGGTCGACAATTATAATTTGCTCATTGCGATTGTTATTGCGATTATTATTGTATTGGCAATGAAATTAGTAGGTTCACTTTTAATTTCAGCTTTGATTATTTTTCCTGCCTTGTCAGCAATGAGAATGTTTCATAGTTTTAAATCTGTAACCATTTGTTCGGCTATTTTTTCTGTGATCTGTGCTACGATTGGAATGGTGATTGCCATTGTGGCAGGGACGCCTGTCGGATCGACGATTGTTGCGGTGGATGTGGTAGCCTTTTTCCTTAGCTATATTGCAGGAAATGTGATGGGAGGTAGAGCGTAGTTATGAGGAAGAAATTTCTTTTTTTGGCAGTAGGCATGATGATGCTTCTCTTTGGATGTGGCGTGAAAAATAACGCAGTGGCATCATCTTTGAATAAAGGAGCTTTTTTGGCAGAGACTTCTCAAGCATCTCTGACGGCAACTTCTCAGGCAGAAAGTTCTTTGTCAGAGACTTCTCAGGCGGAAAGTTCTTTGTCAGAGACTTCTCAAGCAGCATCAGTTCAGGATGACTCCTCGGTGTCAGCACAGGCATCGGGCGATGTAGTTGATCTGACGAAATTAAATGGTACAATGATGTATTCCCAGGTATTTGATATGATGTCGAATCCTCAAAAGTATATGGGAAAGAGAGTTGTGATGAGGGGACAATTTTCTTTCTATCAGCCTATGGATGGAGATGGAAAGCCAATTCCCGATCGAATTTATTGTTCCTGTGTCATTGCAGATGCCACGGCTTGTTGTTCGCAGGGACTGGAGTTTGATCTTGCCAATAAACCTGCTTCCCTAGAAGATTATCCTGCAGCGGGAGATGATATTGAGGTGTCGGGCACTTTTTCGACCTATGACGAGGGAGGCTTTACCTATTGCCGTTTGATCAATGCAGCGATGAAAACATTGGATGAGAAAAAATAGATTTGCAAAAAAGGGGTACTGGATTAGCCAGTAACTCCTTTTTTTGATTCCACCATAAACATTGGAGTGGAAGCATTATTGATTCTCTCCTGCCTTGTCCACACCCGTTGCCAAATGTTGGCATCGGTCTTTACCTGCATATGAAGAGAGGATAGGATTTCTTTGTCCCATTTTGGACGGGAGAGTGCAGACAGTGGGGTCTGTCTGGCAATGGCTTCCATTGCATCGACATTGGTACCGGCACATTCGTCTTCCACATCAGAGGCTGCAATATTGGCACGGTCAATGAGATGAGCCGACCTTGCCTCTTCGTCGTGGAGATAGTGATACCAGTTGGCATCGAAGTTCAGGAGAAGACCACCATCTTTTAGTACACGAACCCAGTGAGTGTAGGCTTTTTGTGGATGGGGAAGATTCCAAGTCAGATTTCGGCTGACAATGACATCAAAGCTCTTGGAGGGAAAGGTGAGTTCTTCGGCATTCATCTGTAAAAAGTGAATCTCATTGGAAAGATGTTTGGCATTTTTCTTTGCTTCTAAAAGCATGGACTTGGTGTAATCAATTCCTGTGACATGGTAGCCAAGTTCTCTTAGAATGATGGCAAAAAATCCAGGACCAGTGCCGATATCAAGAATATGAATGTCTGCTCTATCTCTATTTTGAAAATGCTTTTGAATGCGTTCGTCAAGAAGCGTAGACCATACACTTTTTTGATTGGAAGTGAGTTCTTCTTTGTTGACATCGGAATAGCCACTGGCACGGTTACTCCAATAGTGAATATTTTCTTCTTCATAGTTATGAAATGAATGGTTCATTTTAATGACTCCTTTGCTTTATTTAATTGCATATATGCCAAACATTGGGGCATCATCGAGGTCTAATTTGCCCAAGATACGCTTTCCAACATCGAGGTCAATGTCACAGGACGAAAATCCAGTGGAAAGCAGGACTTCTTTGTCCCAATGGGGGCGGTCCTGTTTGCTGATATCCATAAATAGTGTGATTAAAGTATTTTCCTTGGCAAGAGCATCGGTAATGCCAAGATGTCCATAGGGACTGTCTGCTGAGACCTGTCGGTTTTGCAGGCTGTGCCCTCGCTCGTGTGTGCCATAATTGGCATCAAAATTGAGTAAGATTCCCCCTGGCTTTAATACACGAAACCACTCAGCATAGGCTTTTTTTGCATCGGGCAATGTCCAAGTGAGGTTGCGACTGAGAACAAGGTCAAAGCTTTCATCTTCATAGTCAAGATTTTGGGCATCCATGGCAAAAAAGGGGATATCTACATTTTCCTCGTTGGCGAGTGCACGGGCCTCAGAAAGCATAGCCTCAGTTAAGTCAATACCTTCCACCGAAATTCCCGCCTTTGCCAGCAATATGGAAAAAAATCCGCTACCTGTCCCGATGTCCAGTGCACGGATGGGAGAGGAGGTGGGAAGGTGAGCACTCAATTCCTGTAGCCACGCCACACGAAGGTGATTTTTTAATTCATTTTTTCGCACCGTACTAAAATCGTGAGCACGCCGAGTCCAGTAGCGTTTTATGCGGTCTTCAATCATATCAATAACTCCTGTAAATCTAAAATAAATATTACTATAACATATTTAAGAGGATTTGGTAACAAATGTTATCGTCTTTTATAAAGAAGGACGATAAGATCTTGAAAAGAGTAGAAAGAGAACAAAGGGAGGAAGGAATGTGATGGACAAGAGAGTAGAAAAGATTAAAGAATATTTGGATAGAATCAGCAGAGGGGAGGATTTTGATCGCATTCGCACAGAGTTTGTGAGAGATTTTCAAGATGTTGATTCTAATGAAATTATGCGTGCGGAACAAAAAATTTTGGCGGAAGGAACACCAGTGGAAGAATTACAAAAGCTCTGTGATGTGCATTCGGCACTCTTTCATGAGCGAACGACAAAAATAGATTCGATGGAAAAGTTAACGGAAGTTGTAGGTCATCCACTCTACACTTTGACAAGGGAAAATGACGCTTTAGAGGAGTTACTATCCAAAGCAAAGGTAGAAATACAAAAAGGAAAAGTCGAGGACAGCCTCATTTCTGAACTTCGAAGTGTTGCTATCCACTATGCAAAGAAGGGAGATTTACTCTATCCTGTGCTAAAGGTCAGATACCACATCGAAGGCCCAGCGAGTGTGATGTGGTCGGTGGACAATGATATTCGAGAGGAACTTCGTGATCTTGGCAAGGAAAAGAATAAAAATCAGCTATGGTTTGAGCGATTGGATGCGGTGGTCACTCGAATGGAGGAAATGATCTATAAGGAGAGGAATATTCTTTTTCCGACCTGCGCCTCCAATTTTAGCGCGGAAGAATGGATGGGAATCTATCACGATGCAAAGGACTACGAAGATTGCCTTGGTGTAGAGTCTATGATTTGGCCAGAGGCTGAGAAAGTAGATACGAAGAAGGCAGTGACAGAAAAAAATTCGGAAGAAGTGATGATGGTTGGCGGCCATATGACCGTGGAACAGATTCAGGCCCTTTTGAATACCATTCCGCTAGAGATTACCTTTGTCGATGGAGAGGATATCAATCGCTTCTTTAATGAGGGGCCAAAGGTATTTAAGCGTCCAGCAATGGCGATTGGGCGAGAGGTCTTTTCTTGTCATCCACCGAAAGTAGAAAAGAAAGTCAGGACGATTATTGAGGAATTTAAAAAGGGTACACTGGACGAAGTTCCCATTTGGATGGAGAAAAATGGCAAGGTTTTTTTGGTTCGCTATATGGCAGTGAGAGATGGCGAGGGAAAATATATTGGTGCGGCAGAATTTGTGCAAGATATGGAATTTGCAAGGGAATATTTTATTGGAAAGGCGAAAAATTACGGAGAAGACTAAATATTTGAAACTATTTTAAATATTTGACATACGAAAAGAGCCACCGTATAATAGAGATATAATCTTGAAAGTGAGGATGGTGGGGAATATGAAGATTGATAAAGTAAAGGATATTGATCAGCTATTTGAGGTGGTTGATGGTTGTGATGGCGGGGTGACTTTAGTGACAACGGAGGGCGATCGACTGAATATAAAGTCAAAATTGACACAATATGTGGCACTTTCTTATATCTTTACGGCGGGTTCTCGCATTGGAGAGATGGAGTTGCTGGCCGATAAGCCTGAAGATGAGGCAAAACTTAAAGCATATATTGACAGTCAGAGTAAGTAGTTAAGACATCGGATAACTGTATAGCTATCCGATGTCTTTTGCTGAACTATTTAATAAAACATTCCTTGGCCAGTTCAATAAATGATTTGCTTGCGTCAGTGAGAATTTTCCCTCGTATGTAGTTGATTGCCAGAGGGCGGCTTTCTAAATTGGTTTGTAGTTTGATGCAGGTGACAGAGGCAATGTTTAAATAGGGATGATTGTAATATTCATATTCGGTCAACATCGGAAGGAAGGTCGAAGCAATGGTACAGGCTCCGGCACCAGAAATGCAGAGGTTTAACTCCGTCAAAATATTTTGTACCGTGTAGAGAATATTGGGAACAAAATCTGCTTCGTTACATAGGTCAAAGAAAAATTCGCCACCGACTGTTGTTGTTTCTTGAGCAATAAAGGGAAAGTCACGAAAGAGTCCAATGGATGGCGGATGGACCAGCATATCCTCGATTTCTTCCTTTGAAAAGGCATTGTAGAGAAGGTCATTGGGAACCACAAGCATATAGGTCTCTTTATACAGCGGAACACTCACAATGTGATTTGGAATGACAGGGGCATGGGTGATGGACAGATCAACCATAGAATCGTTGAGTGCCTGGTCGACATCGGTGGTCATTTGCCCCTCAAAGATGGAAATGTGAATATTGGGATAGAGGCGATGAAACTTTGGAAGAATCTGTGGAAGAAGGACGGTGCCACGAGTGACGGAGATGCCAATAGAGAGATTTCCTCTAGTAAAATCCTTGATTTCTTGTAAGCGGCGAGTGCATTCGTCCATATTAATTAAGATTTTTTTTGCAGATTGATAAAAAACCTGACCTGCGGTGGTCAGTCGAAGGGGAGTACTTCGGTCAAAGAGAGCAATCCCCAATTTTTCCTCCAGTTTAGAAATCATTTTACTTAGTGCCTGCTGAGAGATATAGAGTTTTCGTGCTGCCTGTGTAAAATTTAATTCTTCTGCCAAAGTGACAAAATATTCTAAATTTGTGCTATTCATATGACCGCCTCACTTTCTTTTTTCAAGAGTTTAGCATAGAAGGAGAAAGTTTGAAAGATTTAAATAAGAAGTTTGTTCACTATGTCTCCCAAGATATTGTGGGGATGATTGGGATGTCTGCCTATATTCTTGCAGACACCGTATTTATTGGTCAGGCTAAGGGAGCTGATGGTATCACAGCTCTCAATTTGATTTTGCCAGTCTATAGCTTGATCTATGCCATTGGCTCAATGCTGGCTGTGGGTTCGTCGACAAGATTTCGAATTGCCAGAGCAAGAAAGGATAAGGATAGTGATTTATTCTTTTCCAACGCCATCTTTGTGGCACTGATCCTCAGTCTTTTCTTTATTATTGTGGGTCTTTTGATGCCTGAAAAAGTAGTTCGCTTTATGGGGGGAGATGAAGAGATTGTAGCTGTTGGAAAGTCCTACACACGCATATTTATGGCATTTGCCCCATTTTTTATGTTGAATTCTATTATGAATTCCTTTGTGAGAAATGATGATGACCCGACAGGGGCTATGCTTGCGACATTTACCAGCAGTATTTTTAATATTGTGATGGACTATATTTTGATGTTCCCAGGAAAAATGGGAATGAATGGAGCCGCACTGGCTACAGCACTTTCGCCCATTGTGGGAATGATGATGTGTATGCGTCATTTTTTGTCTAAGAAAAACACGGTGCGTTTTGTGTTTTCAATTCCTTCGATTGGGAGAACGCTCTATTCTGTACAACTTGGTGTTGCTGCATTTATGGGAGAGACGGCCACAGGAATTACAACGGTGATTTTTAATACATTGATTCTTCGTCTGGCAGGAAATACGGGGGTGGCGGCCTATGGAGTGATTGCGAATATGTCCATTGTGGCAGTGGCGATTTTTAATGGAATTTCGCAGGGAAGTCAACCATTATTTAGCGAATACTTTGGAAAAGGAGATGAAAAATCGTCTCGCCATTTGCTCCATATGGCCGTGGGAACTGCCTTTGGAGCAGCAGTGATGATTTTGTTGATTACAAATTTTTTGTCAACACCAATAATTAGTCTATTTAATGGCGAGAATGACCCCAATATGGCAAAATATGCCACAATGGGAATTCGCTACTACTTTGTGGGAATGATCTTTGCAGGATATAATATTGTGGGCGGTGGCTTTTTGAGTGCCACAGCAAAGGCCAAGTGGGCTTCCATTGTTTCGATTTTGCGAGGCTTTTTTGCAACATCCATTTCAGCAATAATTTTGTCCTTTTTTTTGGGAATGCGAGGGGTTTGGCTTGGTTTTGTCGTTGGAGAACTACTGATTTCTAGCTTAATGAGCTATGCACTTAGGCAAAAGCAATAGTAAACAAAAGGAGAGCTTTCAGGTAAATTACCTGAAAGCTCTCCTTGATTTGTCTTTATGGCCTATCTTTTATTTTTTTTAAAATTTTGATAGTAATCATTTTTAAGTCCAACGATAATCTTGGTCAATGCGAACAGACCAATGATATTTGGAAGAACCATCAATGAGTTGAATAAGTCGGCCATATTCCAAACTAAATCTACCTCTGCAAGTGAGCCTGCGAATACACAGAGTGCAACGAGGAAGGAATAAGGTTTAATGGCTTTATTGCCAAAGAGATATCGAATGTTGGCAGCACCAAAGAAATACCAACCAATAATTGTAGAAAATGCAAAAAATAGCATACAAATGGCAATAAAAATATCACCGCCCTTGTGATAGAGGGTAGAAAATGCCACTTGGCTGAGGGCAGCACCTGTATAACTAGCACCTGAGGCATCTCGCAGAGACAGCGACTGTGTGGTAATAATGACAAGTGCAGTGAGGTTTAGGATGACAAAAGTATCAATAAATACACCGATCATCGCTACAAAACCCTGCTCTGCTGGGTGATCTACCTTGGCAATGGCGTGGGCATGAGGTGTAGAACCCATACCAGCTTCATTGGAGAAAAGTCCTCTAGCTACGCCCTTAGAAAGCGCTTTTTTGAGGGTTGCACCAACAGCACCGCCGACAATGGCCTCTGGACGAAAAGCACCAACAACGATAGAGTAAAATGCATAAGGAATGTGCTTCACATTGGCAAAAATAACAATGAGTGAACCGATGATGTAAAATGCTGCCATAAAAGGCACGATATTTTCTGTCACTTTGGCAATTCTTTGGATGCCACCGACAAAGATAAATAAGGCGGCAATCGCAATAATAATGCCCATAATATATTGTGGAATACCAAAGGCCTTATTAAATGCTGCTGCAATGGAATTGGATTGTACCGCATTGCCCATAAATCCAAGGGCAAAGATAATTAACACGGCAAAAATACCTGCCAATGTGCGACCAAAATTTCCTTTAAATGCTGCACGAATGTAGTACACAGGACCGCCAGTGACAGATCCATCTTCTGCAACATGCTTAAATTTTTGAGCAACAACAGCCTCTGCAAAGATTGTGGCCATACCAAGAAAGGCAGCAACCCACATCCAAAAGATGGCACCAGGACCACCGACAGCAATGGCTGTTGCGGCACCTGCAATATTTCCTGTACCTACTTGAGCAGCAATGGCTGTGGCCAGTGCCTGAAAGGATGACATTCCATCGTGTCCTGCCTCGCCTTTCTTTGAAAAAAGTCCGCCAAAAGTTCGACGCATTCCTTCACCAAAGCCTTTGAGCTGAATAAAACGCAATTGGAAGGAAAACCAAATACCACCACCGAGCAATGCGATAATTAGGACATAATTGCTTAAATACCCATTGAGTATTTGTACAATATTATTTAATTTTTCCATAAACTCCTCCTAAGAAAAGAAATACATACAATAATCCAATGGCATATTAAGTATATACTATAAAAAGTGCTTATACAATCAAAAAAGTATCCAATAAAAAGGGAATTAAATGGAAGCTATTTATATAGAAGAAATTAATTTTTAATTTGTGCAATATATAAAAATTATCAATTTTTTATAAAAAATATTGAAAAATCAAATAATGAATGCTAATATGTACAAACAAGAGTTGCGGAGAGTACAGAAACTATAGCAATATGTCTTGGAGGCGGAAGAAATGAAGAAGTTAATTGTAACAAATAATCCAATGGTAAGGGAAAGATATTCTCAACAATATGATCTGAAATACGAAGAGACTTCATTTGTAGGGGTACTTAAACAGGTGAGAGATCTTGTACATCGAGGATACCGATTGTTGACACATCCGCTTTCGGGAAGCATTAAGCCAAATGAAACACCCTATAAGTCTGTACTTTTAGAAGAATCGACAGGAAAAATTGATGAGTTTTCCGTGCGGGTGATTGAAGAGGCAGTTCTTACTTGTGACAAATTTTCTCAGAAAAAGTATCCATATAAAAAAGATGTCACAAGAGATTTTCAATTTGTTGATCTGACTTTGTTCGAAAGTGGACTTGAGTCAGATATGATTTCAAGGAGGTAGCAGAGTGAAACTGGAATTGGGTAGAATATGGATCAAAGACATTTGTTTTGCAGATACTTCCAAGGTTGAGGATGGAATCTTGTATGTCGATAAGAAGGCGATTGAAGAGATTGCATTGGCCGAAGAAAAGATTGCAAAAGTGGAAGTAGATATTGCAAAGCCAGGAGAGAGCGTGAGAATTACACCTGTAAAGGATGTAATTGAACCTCGTGTCAAGGTGGAAGGTCGAGGTGGGATTTTCCCAGGTGTGGTTTCCAAAGTGGACTGCGTTGGCGAGGGAAAAACTTATGCACTAAAGGGAATGGCTGTCGTGACAGCAGGTCCAATTGTTGGATTCCAAGAAGGTATTATTGATATGAGTGGCGTGGGTGCTGACTATACACCATTTTCAAAATTATTGAACTTGGTTGTTGTGTGTTCACCAGTAGAAGATGTTAAGCCACATGACTATGAGCAGGCTGTTCGTATGATTGGTTTGAAGGTGGCAAATTATCTTGGAGAACTGGCCAGAGAACTTACACCAGATGAGACACAGGTGTATGAGACAAAGAATTTAAAGGAAAGTTTTTCGGAGTACCCAGATTTGCCAAGAGTGGCCTATGTACAAATGTTACAAAGCCAAGGTCTTTTACACGATACCTATGTCTATGGAGTGGATGCAAAGAAGATTATTCCAACCATTATTTATCCTACGGAAGTTATGGATGGAGCAATTTTATCAGGAAATTGTGTGTCTGCTTGTGATAAGAATCCGACCTATGTTCACCAGAACAATCCAGTTGTTGAAGAACTTTATGCTTTGCATGGAAAGAAGTTTAACTTTGTTGGACAGATTATTACAAATGAGAATGTCTATCTTGCCGATAAGGAGCGCTCGTCCAATATGACAGCTAAGCTTTGTAAGATGCTTGGACTGGATGGCGTTATTGTATCTCAAGAGGGATTTGGAAATCCAGATACTGACTTGATGATGAATTGTAAAAAGATTGAGGATGAGGGCATTAAGGTTGTATTGATTACGGATGAGTATGCTGGAAGAGATGGAAAGTCGCAATCCCTTGCAGATGCGGATGCCTCAGCGGATGCCGTAGTGACAGGAGGCAATGCCAATGGCGTGATTATTTTGCCAAAACTTGACAAACTGATTGGAACACTTGCCTATGTAAATAAGATTGCAGGTGCCAATGAGCACACATTGCGTGAAGATGGAACATTGGAAGTTGAGATTCAGGTTATGACGGGTGCGACCAATGAGACAGGTTTTCACAACTTGAGTGCAAGATAGGAGGATGTTATGGCTAAATTTAGAGTTGTTCAATATATCAATCAGTTTTTTGCTCAAATCGGTGGTGAGGAAAAGGCCGATTACCCTGCGACACTAGAAGAGGGCAAGGCACTTGGACCAGCACTGGCATTTGTTCAGCAATTTGGTGATGAAGCTGAGATTGTGGGCACAGTGGTCTGTGGAGATGGATATTTTAATGAAAATATTGACAAGGCAACAGCAGATATTGTGGAGATGGTAAAGGGCTTAAAGCCAGACCTCTTTATTGCTGGACCTGCATTTAATGCTGGTCGATATGGAGTAGCTTGTGGAACAGTAGCGAATGCAGTGCAGGAGAGTTTGCATATTCCTGTGTTGACAGGTATGTATACAGAAAATCCTGGTGTAGATATGTTTAAGGACAAAATCTATATTGTTTCTACCAAGAATTCTGCGGCAGGTATGAGAGATGCAGTCAAGAAAATGGCAGCACTTGCGTTGAAATTATATCGAAAGGAAAAGATTGGTGCATCAGTTGAGGAAGGATATATTCCTCAGGGAATACGTGTCAACTTCTTTGAGAAGGAAAGAGGAGCAAAGCGTGCGGTCGATATGCTTGTAAAGAAGCTTGCAGATAAGCCATTTGTGACAGAGTATCCAATGCCTTGCTTTGACAGAGTAGAACCTGGAGCAGCACTTAAGGATTTAAGTAAGGCAAAGATTGCCCTTGTGACCTCTGGCGGTATTGTTCCAAAAGGAAATCCAGACCATATTGAAAGTTCCAATGCTTCTCACTATGGCGAGTATGATATTACAGGAGTTAATGATTTGACATCCGATGCCTATGAGACAGCACATGGTGGATATGATCCAACTTATGCCAATGAAGATGCAGATCGTGTTTTGCCTGTGGATGTCCTTCGTGATCTAGAAAAAGAAGGCAAGATCGGAGAGTTATATCCTTATTTCTTTACTACGGTAGGAAATGGTACAGCTGTTGCTTCGGCCAAGGCTTTTGCTAAGGAGATTGGTAAAAAATTGATTGATGATCATGTGGACGCTGTGATACTCACTAGCACCTGAGGCACCTGTACACGTTGCGGTGCAACGATGGTTAAGGGCATTGAGGAATACGGAATTCCTGTAGTTCACATTTGTACAGTTACACCAATTTCGCTCACGGTAGGAGCAAACCGCATCGTTCCAGCGGTTGCAATTCCTCACCCATTGGGTAATCCTGCACTTGATGCACAGGAGGAAAAGAAGTTGCGTAGAAAACTGGTAGAAAAGGCATTAAAGGCATTGACGATTGAAGTGAAAGAGCAAACAGTATTTGACAATCTTTAATAAATATAGTACAATATAAGGGTTTCAAATATATGATGTAGGCGGATAGGTAACTGGTGTGCCTCCTGGTCTTCAAAACCTGTGTTGGGCGCGTTGCGTCCTAGGTGAGTTCGATTCTCACACGCTTACGCCAACAATTCTCGGCATAGCCGTATACATAGAGGGGAGCGATTTTCGCTCCTCTTTTTGTGTATTTTGTCTTGATGAATTTTATTTATATTATACAAAGCTTATAAAAATAATAAATATTTTACAATAAATATTGACATTTCTTAATAAAATTTGTATAATTGAGGTAAATATAAATAATAAAGTGCGGTTGAAAAAATAAAAAATATAAAAAATGCACTAATATTTCGCTAGGAATGACATTGAAGGGAGATAACAAAATGGATAAGTTGTATGATGTCATTATCCTTGGTGCAGGCCCGGCAGGACTTGCGGCAGGACTATATGCAGGAAGAGCAAGGCTCTCCACTTTGATTATTGAAAAGGCACAGGATGGTGGTCAGATTTCCATTACAGATGAGATTGAAAATTATCCGGGTCAGGCAGTGCTGGGCGAGAGCGGTCCATCTCTCATTGCAAGAATGACAAAACAGTGTGAGAATTTTGGTTGCGAGCGAATGGCAGACACAGTAAAGAGTGTCGACTTCAGTGGAAAAGTAAAGAAGGTCATTGGAGAAAAGGGCGAGTATCAAGCAAAAGCGGTGATTATTGCCACAGGTGCACACCCAAGACCAATTGGCTGTGAAGGAGAAAAGGAGTTCTTGAGTAAGGGTGTTTCCTACTGTGCAACCTGCGATGCCAACTTCTTTGAAGATTTTGAGGTATTTGTTGTGGGCGGTGGAGATTCCGCAGTTGAGGAAGCAATGTACTTGACAAAGTTTGCAAGAAAAGTTACTTTGATTCACAGAAGGAATGAACTTCGAGCAGCAAAGTCTATTCAGGAAAGGGCCTTTAAAAACGATAAGTTACACTTTATGTGGGACACAGTTGTAGAGAAACTTGAAGGCGATGACATCTTGCAGAAGATGACAGTCAAAAATGTAAAGACAGGCGAAGAGACTGTGATTGAGGCAGATGAGGATGATGGAATGTTTGGACTATTTGGATTTATTGGAATGCTTCCAAACTCAGAGCTTTACAATGACACGGGGCTTGAGATGGATCATGGATATATTCCAACGGATGCGGATATGCACACCAATATTCCTGGAGTATTTGCCGCTGGAGATATTCGAGTAAAGAGCCTTCGCCAAGTAGTAACAGCAGCCGCAGACGGAGCAATTGCTGCAACACAGGCAGAACATTATATCAATGAATGGGAGGAATAAAGGATTATGTTAGATGTAGATAAGACAACATTTGAAGCTGAGGTTTTACAGGCACAGGGATATGTATTTGTGGACTTTTATGGAGATGGTTGTGTTCCTTGTCAGGCATTGATGCCATTTGTACATAGTCTTGCAGAGAAGTATGCAGATAAAATGAAATGGTGTTCGCTCAATACCACAAAGGCTCGCCGTTTGGCTATTGGACAAAAGGTCTTGGGACTTCCTGTTATGGCCATTTATAAAGATGGTGCCAAGGTTGAAGAATTAGTGAAGGAGGCCTGCACAGAGGCCGCCATTGAAGAGATGGTTAAGAAATATATTTAGTATTGGCAATTTGCTCAATGAGCATTGCATATAGGGTTTAAATTTGAAAGGAGAAGAAAAATGGCTATTTTAAAAGACAAAAAAGTAGTTATTGTTGGTGACCGTGATGGTGTACCTGGTCCAGCAATTGCTGCCTGCGTCGAAACAGCCGGTGGAGAAGTTGTCTATATGTCCACTGAATGCTTTGTCTGAACGAGCGCAGGTGCAATGGATCTTGAGAATCAAAAGAGGGTAAAAGATTTTGCTGAGAAATTTGGCCCTGAGAACTTAGTTGTTGTTCTCGGTGCTGCTGAGGGTGAGGCTGCAAGCCTTGCTGCAGAGACAGTAACAGCAGGTGACCCTACATTCGCAGGTCCATTGACAGGGGTCCAGCTTGGACTTACGGTTTATCACTGTTGCGAACCAGAACTCAAGGAGGAGTTTGATCCAGCTGTCTATGATGAACAGATTGGAATGATGGAGATGGTTCTGGATGTTGACGATATTGTCAACGAGATGACAGCAATCAGAGACGAGTATTGTAAATATTTATAAATAGTTGTTTCACAGGAGGGGAGCGGCGAGGTGTAGCAGCCTCTTCGCTCTCCTTTGTGATTTTCTTTTACTTTAAAATGAATAAATAGATTAGAGAAAGGAGAGACTACCCTGTTTTGGGGTAGCAACATCGCAATGAACAGTATTATTAAAGGGGCCAGTTATGTTTTAGCACATACACCACAGATGGTGATTCACAATGGATCCACTCAGATTACAGAGCGTATTGTCAATCCTGATGGAGATTACTTGAAGGAATTGCCATCTCACCTTCGTTCTTTTGAAGACTGTGTAAATTATTGGCCAAATCAGGTGTATATTGGAAATGCCACACCAGATGCTCTTGCTGGCGTAGAGTTCCCTTATTACGATAAGAAAATGGAAGGGGCAAGTCGCTACGGAAAATTTGGCGAGATTATGCCAGAGGATGAGTTTTTATTGCTGGCCCAGACTTGTGATGTATTTGAAGTATATTTGCTAGAAAAGAGCTTTGTTGCAGATACAAGAAAGAAATTAGAGCAAGATCCAATGATCACAGAGGAGATCAAGGCAAGAATTTTGGAGGGCTTTGATATTGCCGAAATTGAAAAATATGTCAATGAGGAACATGCCGAAGGACTATATCACGATGGAAAGCTTGTTGGCTGCGTGAAGAGAGCGCATGACATTGATGTCAATCTCTCCGCAGAAGTTATGCACGAGAATTTAATGAACAAGGCGACCAGTGTTCTCTCCCTTCTCTATGCAGTAAAAAATGCAAAAATTTCTCCAGACGATATTGAGTATGTGATTGATTGTTCAGAGGAGGCCTGTGGCGATGTCAACCAGCGTGGTGGCGGAAACTTTGCAAAGGCAGCCGCAGAAATTGCAGGATTAAATCATGCCACAGGTTCAGATGCCAGAGGTTTTTGTGCTGGGCCATCACATGCCATGGTTGAGGCCGCAGCACTGGTAAAGGCCGGGGCATACAAATGTGTGGCTGTTGTGGGTGGTGGCTGCACAGCAAAACTTGGAATGAATGGAAAAGACCATGTGAAGAAGGGGCTTCCTGCACTGGAAGATTGCTTGGCAGGTTTTTGTATTATTGTTGGCGAAAATGATGGTGTCAGCCCAGAAATCAACTTGGATATTCTTGGACGTCATACAGTGGGTACAGGCTCTGCACCACAAAATGTTATCAGTTCATTAGTTTCTGAGCCACTGGAGAGAGTGGGACTAAAGATTACAGATATTGACAAGTTTTCACCAGAGATGCAAAACCCAGATATCACTAAGCCAGCAGGTGCAGGTGATGTGCCAATGGCAAATTATAAGATGATTGCAGCACTTGCAGTAAAGAAGGGCGATATCCAAAGGGCAGATATTGCAGACTTTACTGTAAAGCATGGTTTGACAGGATTTGCACCGACACAGGGACATATTCCATCAGGTGTGCCATATCTTGGATTTGCCAGAGAGGATATTTTATCTGGAAAAATTAAGAATGCCATGATTATTGGAAAGGGATCACTCTTCCTTGGAAGAATGACCAATCTCTTTGATGGTGTTTCCTTTGTTGTTCAGGCAAACACTTCTGCAAACGAGCAGACAGGTGGTGTTTCAGAGGAAGAGGTAAAGAGTTTGATTGCCAAGGCCATGAAGGATTTTGCAGCATCATTGCTTCAACAGTAGAGGAGGGAAAGTTATGGTAAATACAGTCGAAAAAATGATTGCCAATACTTTTCTGACCATGGCAAAGGGACTAGAAAGTGGAAGCTTTGGGGAGCGTCCAAAGATTGCTGTGACAGGTATGGGCAGTGAGCACGGCGAAGAAAATGTAATGGAAGCAGCAAAAAAAGCAGCAAAAGCTGGAATTGATGTCTATTACATTGGCAGTCTGAGTGCCGAGGGCGTGAACACAGTTTTTGTGGCTGATGACGAAGAAGGTCACAAGAAAATGGAGAGTATGCTAGAGAATGGCGAGGTAGATGGTGCAGTTACTATGCATTTTCCATTTCCGATTGGGGTATCTACAGTCGGTAGATCCATTACCCCAGCAAAAGCAAAGGAAATGTTTATTGCCAATACTACGGGCACATCAAGTACTGACCGAGTGGAAGCAATGATTAAGAATACTATCTATGGCGTTATTACAGCAAAAGCCTGTGGAAATCCAACTCCTAGCGTGGGCATTCTCAATGTCGATGGAGCAAGACAGACAGAAAAAGCACTAAAAAAGCTGGTAGAAGGCGGGTATGAACTACATTTTGCTCAGTCTTCAAGGGCAGATGGTGGCTGTGTAATGCGTGGAAATGACATCTTGCAGGCAAGTGCTGATGTGATGGTTATGGATTCCTTGACAGGAAATGTGATGAGCAAAATGCTTTCTTCCTTTACTACAGGTGGAAGTTTTGAGGCAACAGGTTATGGCTATGGGCCTGGTATTGGAGAAAATTACAACAAGTTGGTGATGATTGTATCCAGAGCATCAGGAGCACCTGTGATTTACAATGCCATTTGTTATGCAGCAGAGCTTGTCAAAGGCAAGGTCTTTGAAGTGGCTAAGGCAGAGTTTGAAAGTGCAAATAGAGCGGGATTAAAGACAATTTTAGAGGAAATTAAGGGAGCATCAAAGCCAAGCTCTAGTGAAGAGGTAAAGCCACCAAAGAAGGAAATTGTAACTGCGGCCATTGCAGGAATTGAAGTGATGGACTTAGAGGATGCGGTCAAAGTGTTGTGGAAACAGGGCATCTATGCAGAAAGTGGAATGGGTTGTACAGGGCCAATTATTCTTGTGTCTGAGGCAAATTGTGAAAAAGCGATAGAAGAATTGAAAAAAGCAGGATATGTAAGTTAATTTATGGTATAATGCCAAGGGGGAGTTCTGGTGAAGGCACCGGAACTCCTATTTCGTATTAAAGATTGGGAGGAATGATATGGCAGTGAAATTGACCCAGATGAGTAAAACTTCTGGTTGAGCAGCAAAAATAGGTCCTGAGACCCTTGCCCAGGTTCTGGGTAAGTTACCAAAATTTGAAGACAATAATTTAATGGTTGGCATCGACACCGCAGATGATGCAGCCGTATATCAATTATCAGATGAAATTGCCATGATTCAGACGGTGGATTTCTTTACACCGATTGTAGATGACCCCTATACATTTGGAGAAATCGCAGCAGCCAATGCGTTGAGTGATGTCTATGCGATGGGCGGAGTTCCCAAAGTTGCACTCAATATTGTCGGTTTCCCAAATTGCCTAGATATTTCTGTATTGGGAGAAATTATGGCAGGTGGAGCAGCCAAGGTAAAGGAATCTGGTGCAGTTTTAGTTGGTGGTCATTCGGTTCAAAATGACCAACCTCTGTATGGACTATGTGTGTCGGGCATTGTTCATCCGAAGAAGGTATTGAAAAATTATGGTGCAAAACCAGGGGATGCCTTGATTTTAACCAAGCAGATTGGAAGTGGAATTATTAATACAGCTTTAAAGGGAGGAATTGCAGAACAATCCTCTATTGATGAGGCAGTAACCGTAATGAAATCACTCAATCGAAAGGGCAAGGAAGTGATGGACCATTTTGATGTGCACGCTTGCACAGATATTACAGGATTTGGTCTTTTGGGCCATTGTGTAGAGATGGCCGAAGCAAGTAAGGTAACTTTTGATTTAAATGTCCGTCGAGTTCCTTATATTTTTGGGGCAGAAGATTTTGCCAAAATGGGTGTGATTCCAGAGGGAACCTACAATAATCGAAGATATTCTATGAACAAAGTGGATGCTAGTGGTGTAGAAGAATTTTATCTTGATTTACTCTATGATCCACAGTCTTCGGGTGGGCTCTTGTACAGTGTAAGTGAGAGCGATGTGCCAGCAGTTCTTTCAGAATTTTCAAAGGCAGGAATGGACACTACGGTGGCAGTGATTGGTTATGTGTCGGAAAAGGGAGATAAATTAATTAGATTACATAGGTAAAGAGGGGAATAATGGATAAAAATAAGTTATATCGAAATATTCCAAAAGTAGATCTTTTGTTGGCAAAAGAAGAAATTCAAGA
Organism: Lachnospiraceae bacterium oral taxon 096; assembly: GCA_018141845.1. NCBI lineage: Bacteria > Bacillati > Bacillota > Clostridia > Lachnospirales > Lachnospiraceae > Lachnospiraceae bacterium oral taxon 096. The sequence continues at coordinate 1,378,377 of CP073340.1, forward strand.
AGCGGTCAAAAATTATGGTCATAAGATTGTGATGGAGGCGATTCGAAAGGAGCTGGCTGCATTGCGAAATGCTATTGCTATTTGTAATGATGCAGAAGAGCTGAAGAAAAAGAGCGATGGCTTGGTGGAAAATATTTGTCTACGTGTGAGAAAGATGCATAGATTTCATGTGCAAAAAGTAATTAATGCGACGGGTACAATCTTACACACAAATTTGGGCAGGGCCCCAATGGATGTAGGGCATGCCAAGCATTTAGTGGATGTTGTCAGTGGGTATTCTAATCTTGAATATAATTTAAAAGAGGGCGTGCGTGGAGAGCGCTATGCTCATTTTGAGGAACTTCTTTGCAAAATTACAGGGGCAGAGGCCGCTATGGCAGTAAACAATAATGCTGCAGCAGTCATGCTTGTTCTCAATGCGATGGCCAAGGGGGGAGAAGTGATTGTTTCCAGAGGAGAACTCGTCGAAATTGGTGGAAAATTTCGCATTCCCGATGTGATGGAGGCAAGTGGAGCAAAACTGGTAGAGGTGGGAACGACCAATAAGACGCATCTTTTTGATTATGAGGAGGCCATTACACCTGATACCAAAGCTTTATTAAAGGTTCACACAAGCAATTATCGGATTGTGGGATTTACAGAGAGTGTATCTTCTGCTCAGCTTTGTCCAATGGCAAAAGAAAGAGAAATTCCAGTCATTGAAGATCTTGGCAGTGGAAGTTTGGTTGATTTGAGCCGATTTGGACTAAACTATGAGCCTACAGTGCAAGAGGTAGTGGCCTCGGGTGTGGATGTGGTGACTTTTAGTGGGGATAAACTTCTTGGCGGACCACAAGCTGGAATTATTGTGGGAAAGAAAAAGTACATCGACAGGATGAAGAAGAATCAATTGACCAGGGCACTGCGCATTGATAAATTTACAGTGACTGCCCTAGAGGAAGTTTTGATCGAATATTTGGATGTGGAAAATGCAATTCAAAAGATTCCTGTTTTATCTATGATTTCGGCAACGCCAGAAGAAATGAAAGAAAAGGCAGAAATATTGGCAAACAGACTAGAAAATTTGCCAATAGATGTTCGTGTGCTTGAATGTGAATCACAAATTGGTGGTGGTTCATTTCCTATGGAAAGATTAAAAAGTTTTGCTGTCTGCATACGAGCAGATCATATGTCTGTTGTAGACCTTGAATTGGCACTTCGCAGGGGAGAGGTTCCTGTGATTGTTCGCACAGCCGAGGATATGCTGTGGCTTGATGTGAGAACAATTTTTAGTGATGAATTTGATCTTGTAGTCAGAATGCTGAGGGAGGCATTGGAAGGCGAATGAAAAACATCATTATTGGAACGGCAGGACACATTGACCACGGAAAGACAACTTTAATTCGTGCATTGACGGGAAGAAATACAGACCGCCTAAAAGAAGAAAAAGAGCGAGGAATTACGATTGAACTTGGCTTTACTTGGTTTGATATGAAAGATGGAACTCGGTGTGGAATTATTGATGTGCCAGGGCATGAAAAGTTTATCAACAACATGGTTGCTGGTGTTGTGGGAATGGATTTAGTCTTGCTTGTTGTGGCGGCGGATGAGGGCATTATGCCACAGACAAGAGAGCATTTGGATATATTGGAACTTTTGGGCATTGAAAATGTAATTTTGGTTATCAATAAATGTGATCTTGTTGATGCAGAGTGGCTGGAAATGGTCGAGGAAGAAATAAAAGAGGAGTTAAAGGGCACTATTGTTGAAAATGCACCTGTAGTTAAAGTTTCTTCCGCAACTGGGGAGGGCATTGAGGCACTCAAGGATGAGATTGCGAAGATGCAAAAGGAGCTGTCCAAAGAAAAGGATGAAAATGGAATTGCAAGACTTCCTATTGACCGAGTATTTTCACTCACAGGATTTGGCACAGTGGTGACAGGAACTTTGCTTTCTGGAAAAATTCAAAAGGGAGAGAGCTTTTGCATCTATCCCAGTCAAAAAGAGTGCAAGGTAAGAAATATTCAAGTGCATGAAAAAGACCAAGATCGCTGTAGTGCAGGGCAGAGAGTGGCCTTAAATCTTGTGGGCGTAAAGAAGGAAGATTTACACAGGGGAGCAGTCATTGCCCCACAGGGGAGCATGAAAAATACGGATCGAATTGATGTGCGAATGAGCGTATTAAAAGACAGTAGCCGAACACTCACGAATCGAGAACGATTACATCTATTTACAGGGACAAGTGAAGTTTTATGTAGAGCTGTGCTATTAGACCAAGAAGAAATTGCACCAGGGCAGAGTGGATTTTGCCAATTATTGCTTGAAGAGGAAATTGTAGTCAAGCGAGGAGATCACTTTATTGTTCGCTTTTATTCCCCACTAGAAACAGTGGGGGGCGGTGTTATTCTTGAGCCAAATCCAAAGAAGAAAAAGCGTTTTCACGAGGATGTTATTGAGGAATTAGAGCAAAAGGAATCGGGGTCTTTGGCCGATGTCTGTGCATTGCACATTCAGAGTGAAATGTTAATGACCTTGACAAAGCTCACACAATTGATGTCTCACTCTAAGGAAGAAATTTTACCTTATCTGGAGGAACTGGAACAAGAAGGAAAAATTATCAAGATAGATATGAAGCGAGAAATTTATTATTGGCACATAGTCAATAAGTCTGCTTTTGAGGAAGAATTAAAGGTAAGACTTTTAAAGTATCACCAGAATTATCCTTATCGCTTTGGAATGAAAAAGGCCGAGGTATACCATAGCTTAATGAAACAGATAAAACCTAATGTCTTTGAGGAGTGCCTTCTTTTGTTGGTCAAGGAAAAGTTTATTCGCCTTGTCGATGAATTTGTCTGTCTCAATGAATTTAAAATAGTAAAGGATCAAACTTATATCAAGGTAGAATGCACGGTTTTGGATGCTTTGAAGGTGGCAGGTTATGACTTAATAAAATACACAGAGATTTCGGGGCTACATGAAAAGGAAGAAGTGGTGTTAGATATCTTCCGTTTGATGAGCTATGAAAAGAAATTGGTGCGTCTTTCGGATGAGATCTACACATTGAAGAGTTTGATTGATGACTTGCACGAAAAAATAGAAGAATATTTTGAAAAGAATGAGGTCTTGACGATTGCTCAAGTGCGTGATATGTGCAATACAAGCAGAAAATGTGCAAAAATTCTTATTGAATATTTTGATGAACAAAAGTTTACCCAAAAGGTCGGTGCAGAGACCGAAAGAGTGCATTACTAGGCATTATAGGTGATAGTTTACTTGACAGATGAAATGGTGAGTGTTACCATAATTTGAGCAATAGACTAGGGAGAGTATATTATGGAAAGAGAAGAGTTTTTAAAGGTATATCGTCACTCCATGGCCCATATCCTTGCCAAGGCAGTGATTGAAATTTTTGGAAAAGACAATGTGCAATATGCCATTGGCCCAGAGATTGCCGATGGTATGTATTACGATTTCTTGTTGCCAAGAGGAATTTCAGAAGATGATTTTCAGGCGATTGAAGATAAGATGCGTGAGATTATCAAGCGTCGAGAAGATTGGACAGTGGCACAGGTATCAAAGGAAGAGGCCTTAAGTATTTTTAAGGATCAGAAGTTTAAGGTTGAATTGATCAATGATATGCCAGAGGATGAAATTATTACTACCTATAAGACAGGGGATGATTTTATTGATTTGTGTAGAGGACCACATATTGCCAATTCACAGGAATTGATGAATGTGGCTTTTCAGATTAAGTCAGTTTCAGGATCTTATTGGAAGGGCGATGAGCACAGAGATCAATTGCAAAGAATTTATGTGTATGTGTTCCCAGATAAGAAACAATTGAAGGAGCACTTACAACTAATTAAGGAAGCAATGGAAAGAGACCACAAGAAACTGGGGCCACAGCTTGACTTATTTATGTTTGATGAGACTGCACCAGGTATGCCATATTGGTTGCCAAGAGGTTGGAAGGTGTTTAATACTTTGCTTGATTGGTGGAGATGTATTCATGAGGTTCATGGATATCAGGAGATTTCTGCACCAATTATCAATAGCAAAAAGCTCTGGTTAATCAGTGGTCACTGGGCACATTATGTCAATAATATGTTTATTGTTCCAGGTAAGGATGGAGATATCCAAGCTGAGGATACAAGAGCGGCAAAGCCAATGAACTGCCCAAATGCGATGATGACCTATAAGAGAAAGGTTCACTCCTATCGAGACCTTCCTATTCGATATTCAGAGACCGATGTGGTGCACAGAAGAGAAAAGACGGGGCAGTTAAATGGTCTCTTTAGGGTGCAGATGTTTAGACAGGACGATGATCATACTTTTGTTATGGAAAGCCAAATTGAAAATGAGATTGATGATATTCTTTCCATTGCAGATAAAATTTATTCTACTCTTGGCTTGACTTACCGAGCAGAACTTTCCACAAGACCAGATGACTTTATGGGAGATATTGAACTTTGGAATGAAGCAGAGGCTTCATTGAAAAAGATTCTTGACAAAAAGTATGGAGAGGGCAACTATGAAATCAATGAGGGCGATGGTGCATTCTATGGACCAAAAATTGATTTGCAGATTAAGGATGCTCTTGGAAGAGAATGGCAGTGTGGTACAGTTCAGCTAGATTTCCAGTTGCCAAGAAACTTTGGCTTGACTTATACTGCAAGTGACAACACAGAGAAAATTCCAGTTGTTCTTCACCGTGCAATTTTTGGATCTTTGGAGAGATTTATTGGCATTTTGATTGAGAACTTTAAGGGAGCGTTTCCATTCTGGCTCTCACCATATCAAGTGGGTATTGTTCCAATTCATGAAGAGCACAATGAGTATGCGAAGAAGGTGGCTGATAAGTTGGTTTCAAATCGAATCCGCATTGAGGCAGATTACTCCGACAAGAATATGAAGGAGAAGATCAAGTACTTTAAGACCTACAAGACACCATATACGATTGTTCTCGGTGACAAGGAAGCAGAGAATGAGACGGTCTCTATTAATATGAGAGGTTCAAATAAGCAGATCAATAATGTTCCATTAAAGGATTTTATTGAGATGTGCAATTATATGAATAGGGAGCACACTTTGGATTTAGTTGACCATGTGATTGAGGAATAAGGAATTGGGAAAATAAAGGTTCTTTGTCAAATATTGGGGTGGGTTGATTTTTAACCCACTCTTTTTGAAGGAATTGCATAGTTTTTGCTAACAGATCTATGGAATACTCTATATCTGTTTTGTTTAGGTATATTTTTGCACCACAAAAAAACCTCGTCCCCAGTTCTTTTTAAGCCATAGCCATTAAAATTCTGTTTCTAAAATATTTAAAGTTTCGTACGCCATAAGATATTCTTTTCAGCACCTTTATCTTATAGTTATTTCTAAATGCGGTTATTGCTGCTCTGAATTCTTCAATTCCTGAATTTTCTACCTCACGGAGCCATTCACTAAACAAAGTTCTTTGCTTTGAATAGGAGTTTTCATCAAGAATATCAACGAATAACTCTTTAATAAAATGTGCTTTTCTTAAATCTTCTGAATATTCAAGCATTCATTCAAGTGCCACTCGGTTATCGTTCGATAGCTTTGCTTTTCTCTTTGTAATTAAGCTCTTACTTCGTTTGTAGTACTTCCTAAGAGAAGGCAACATTCTTTTTTGAATTCTCTTTCGTACATTTTCAAGAGCCCAATAGACTTGTCTGACGAAATGATACCGATTAATAACGATCTTTGCATTGGGAAAATATATCCTAGCCAAGTCGATGAAGGTTTTATTCATGTCACAAGAAAAGTATTGGACTTTCATACGTTTATATTGATCAAGCGATTTAAAATAGTCGACCAGACAAGTTCCTTTTCTGGAATAGAGTACATCGAATATCATATGAACACCTCCTCTAAGTGTAGTTGTGATGAACTGGGGACTTGGAGGTTTTTTTATTTATAATAATAAAAAATGTTGAGATTAGCAATTGCCAACCCCAACATTAATTATAGAGCCTATTTAAGTTATTGCTATTATGTTGTATGAATATATGAAATGTGGAAATACTACAAATGATAAAGAAAAATTAAAGAAATTTTCTTGACTTTTTCTTTTCTATTGCATATACTATAAGCAAGAAAGGAGTGTTGTATATGTCACAGACAGTTAATGTTAATTTCAAGTTGGATGCAGATGTAAAAAAGAGCATGGAACAGGCGTGTTCTGAATTAGGTCTTTCCATGAGTGCGGCGTTCACTGTGTTTGCTAAAAAAGTAGGCAGAGAAAAGCGTATTCCTTTTGAGGTGTCGGTAGACCCGTTTTATTCTGATAGCAATATCCGTTATTTGGAAAATATCGTGCGTGATATTAAGGACGGTAAAGCCCATTTCGCAGAGCATGACTTGATAGAGTTGGACTAATGAGGTTGCTATGGGAAGATAGAGCGTGGAGTGATTATCTGTACTGGCAGACGCAGGATAAGAAAACATTGAAAAGAATTAACGGACTTATCAAGGATATTCAGAGAAGCACCTTTGAAGGTATCGGGAAGCCTGAACCGCTAAAGGAAAATCTAAGCGGTATGTGGAGCAGGCGTATTGATGATACCAATAGGATTGTTTATTATGAAAAAGACGAGATAATCTATATCGTTTCATGCAAAGGACATTATGAAGATTGAAAGGGGGACGGGCAACCACCCTCTTTTTTTACTCACGGTGAGTAAAAAAAGTCCTTGACTATTGGTGGGAATACCAACACTTCTTAAAGGGAACAGCCAAAGAGCGAGACAAAAATGAATGATTTTATCATGGTGATAGAAGAAAGCAGGGCTTATGCCCTGTTTTCTTGCTTTCTTAAAAATAGATTTTCTTGCTCAATCAAGATGTTGAATAGTTTTAATTCTTTTTCCGATATATTATATATATCTATTGAAAAACCACCATTTATACTTATGAGAGATTTTTCAGCATCTCCAAAAATAATTTGAACAGAAGATACATCATTGATTATTACATGAGAAATGAGTTTATCCAATTCTGTGAGTGGTATATTTCGTATATCTTCCCCAACAGGATATAATGATATGAAATTATTATCACTTTGATCGGGAAATTCAGTCAAATATATTTGTGCAGGATAATAACCAAGAATTTTCACTATAATTCGGACAATTTTTTTTGAAAAATCTTTGATATAAGTGGTGTAGAAGAATTCTTCGATTTCAAAATAATTAGAACCGTTCATTTTTTCAGGAAGAAAATCTACGTAGTAACAATCCGTGGTTTCTTGTAACTGGTCTATAAGTGTGAACATAGTTATAAAAATCACTCCTATACATTTATTTACCTAATACCTTACCATTTTCATCAAGGGAAGCTACCGTAACTAAAAATAGTGAAAATTCAGAAGTCGTATTCTTAGATTAGTTTTAGGGTTTTTCAACCAAAGGTTCTACGGTTAACCTCATCCACCATACCTCATGCTATTTCGATATAACACCAATACAATAGCACTTATTGGCATCGCTTCTAAATTGATAACCATATAGGGAAATGCGGACTTGTCTTGCAGTTCTACATCTGTCTATGGTCATTTTTTCTTAGACTTTATCTCTAAAGCCTTGTCCACGTCGTGCAATAACAAATGAAGCTCCGACATGAGTATTTAGCTTCATTTGCGGACAGTATTTATTTTTAGCAATCCAACTTGTCCATGCGGGATTGACTTTATTGAGATAAACATTGTTGCGATAAGTAATGGATTCCATTGTTTCAACGAACTGACGGTAAGCTAACGAGTGTATCATTTCATTATACTTCTTCCCATACTTGGATTCTGTTTTAGCTTTCGTACGCTTAAAATTAAGGTCCTCAATCGTCACATCTTTGCCAGTAGTTAAAGCAAGTTTAACAATATCGTTGGCGATAGCTTGTAAGTCAGACTTTGTAGCATGTCCTTGTTGAAACCTGTATGGTAAGAATTGGTTTTGAATCATGTGTCCAAACGCATTCGTTTCGGTTAAGGTCACAAACCCCTTATTAAAATCAAGACCAATGACACCATGAGTGCTGCGAGTCATTATATCAGTACCCTCTTGTTGGATTTCAAAGGTGCAATAGAGATAGTATCGTCCATAACGCTTGATAATCTTATACGAAAGAGGACTATTCTTTTGTTCTAAAATGGAAATAATCTCTTGTTTATGATGATTAAAATATACTTTCCCAAAAGCGTATTTATCATTCCCTTGAGTCGTCTTGAAACCACCAAAGTCCTTACGGAGCTTAATATTGAACTGGTTATTAAGTTTGTTATAGTTCAACTGTAAGAGTTGATTACCAGAGGTTTCCGTTTTTGTTCCAACAAATGACATCTGATTATCACGACGTTCAATGAACCCGGCGTAATCTTTATTTAATAAGTTTTTCGTACCAAAACAAATTTTGACTTGACCTGATTCTAGTTGGTAATCGAGATTACTTAGCTTCTGTTTCATGCGATTGAGCTTGTTTTTCTTAGCAACCAGCTTTCGTTTGAGATTACGATGTTTGGTTAGATTGACAAACAAACCAGCTCGTAACATCGCACAGTTATCGTCATGTTGTTCTTGCAATTGAGGGATAACTTTTGTCTCAAAATAATCAATCTTATGTTCAAGAACCTGTTTTTCGTGTCGTTTCAACTCAATTAAAGCACTCAATCGTCCTTGTGCATCAGATATAATAGAATTAGCAGTACGCTTAGTAATACTGTATTGATTTTGTAAATATGTGTTATAAGCTGACTTATTAAAATTGTCTGTATGCTTAATGTGTTGAAAGGTTTTTCTCATAGCGTGAGCGTAAGTCGCACGAGAATTTTCAACATATTCAATAATTTGAGAATTGTTCTTATCGTGTAGTTGAGTTACAACTGTAAACTTACGTTTTTGCATGAATGAGTGCCTTTCTATTCCATAATATCGTCTAAATTAAGATGATCAGCTAGTTTTACCTTTTGATTATCTTTACCTACAAGAGTTAGATAATGTTCTAAGAACAAACGTTCAACTTGTTCTTTCCCTAACCATTCCTCTAGTTCCTTTAGCGTCATTTCTTTATGATTTTGGGTCATTGCTTTGTCCTTTCTTATTTTCCTGTTTACCTTTTGACCGCATACCATAGAGCTTGCCTGAAAACGATGCGATAAGTGACATCATATCGTTCATAAGCTCCTGTTCGACAGACATTGTTTCCGTTTGTTGTTTGACAATAACGATTTCGACACCTTTAGCATTAAACATGGTTTCGAGATAATGAAAACCGAAACGAGTTAAACGGTCACGATAGGTTACAAATACACGATTTACTTCATCATTCATAACCATTTTAAGTAACTGTTGTAATTTCTTACATTTATCATTCAAACGCCTTTTAGATCCATCCGCCATCCATTTGAATGACTTGACCAGTGAGATAAGTTCCCTTGTAGCCAAGGTGATAGACAAAATCGGCCACTTCCTCTGGAAGACCGAGGCGACCTGCAGGAATTTCTTCTGTGAGAGATGTAATTTCTTGATCGCTAAAGCAAGAATTCATATCTGTATCAATGGCACCACAGGCAATGGCATTGACTTGAATATTGCTTGGAGCTAATTCTTTGGCCAGAGCTTTTGTAAAGGAATTGATCGCTCCCTTTGTTGCAGAATAGGCCACTTCACAGGAGGCACCACATACGCCCCAAACAGAGGAAATATTGATAATTTTTCCATGATTTTCCTTGAGCATGAGAGGGATTGCCAGCTTGGAGCAGTGAAATACACTGGTTAAATTGTTATTGATCATATGATTCCATTCATCTTCCGACATATCCTGCAATAGACCGATGTAGGAGATGCCAGCATTGTTGACAAGAACATCAAGGCTTTGCCAAGTGGATTGAATTTTGGAAAAGAGTTTCTGACAATCATCTACCTTGCCCATATCTCCAACATAGGCAAGGCATTCGACATGGTGGCTTTCAATTTCTTTTTGGACATCGAGCAGTTTTTCTTTATTGTGGATGCAGTTGATAGCAACATTATATCCCTTTTGTGCAAACTTTAGGGCAATGGCTCGACCAATTCCTCGAGATGCCCCCGTAACTAAAATACTCTTTTTACGCATAATTGCCTCCAAATGTAGTCATTTGTCTGTAGCATACAGGATATTGTAACAAAGTACAAGTACAAAAAGTAATAAAAATGTCATTTTTAAGTATGAAAAATGTCAGTTTTTTGAAATTGAAGTATTTTTATTGTAACTATATTATTGTTTTGTTATACTAAGTAGGCTAATGAGATGGACTTGAAAATAATAAAAAAGATGGAAGATAGAGAGAAATTGGAGGTAGTAATTCATGCAAAATAAGTTATGGACAGCAGGGGCATCGGCTATTTTAACCGCTGCACTGGCCTTTACGTCCTATGGAGCCGGAGATAAGAGTCTTCCGGATGCAGTTGTAGTAGGAGAGGCACCAGGATCAGACAGTAATAGTGACAGTGGGAATAATATAAGAATTACAGGAAAGACAACAGCGACAAAGAAAAATACAACTCAATCAGAAGGTTCTGGACCATCTGTGGAATCGGTAACACAAAATAAAGCAATTATGGTGACATTGGATGCACAGCCAGAGGTAATTAAGGCGGATGCAGCACCAGAAGAATCAGAGGTTCACATTGTAGAAGACAGTGTGCAAACAAATAATAATAATGATAATGATAATGCAACAGTAGAGGCAGTGCCTTCCACTGTTGAGGAGACAGAGACAGCGCCACCGTCAACGACAGCAGCTCCTAAACAGACAACCGCAGTACAGGGACCATCTGCTGCAAAGAAGACCACAAAGCCTGAGGTTGGACCTGGCGTAAAGAAGGAAACCCCTGCACCAACAACGGCAGCGTCGACAACAGCACCTGCGGCCACAGCAAAATCGTCTGCTGATGGCAAGGACTACGATGCACTGCGTCAGGATATTGTCAATTATGCAAAGCAATTTATTGGTATTCCTTATGTATGGGGAGGAACTAGCTTGACAAAGGGTGTGGATTGTTCTGGTTATACCATGCAGATTTATGCACATTTTGGAATTAATACAGGTAGAACATCGAGAACACAGGCGGTAACCGGACGCCAGATTCCAATTAGTGATGTAAAGCCAGGAGATTTGTTATTCTATGCGACAAGGGGAAGAATTGACCATGTTACAATGTACATTGGAAATGGAAAATTAGCCAATGCCAGCTCAAAAAAAACAGGTGTGATTATCTCCGATATCTCTTATCGACAGCCAGTGAAAGCGGTGAGATTTCTTCCAGATTAAAATAAAGAAATACTAAAAGCAGGCGCATTTGCGTCTGTTTCTTCTATATATAGGGGGAGTTTGAAAATATAAATTGGAGAGGTGATACTTGTGAAAAGTAAAGGTTGGTTATCTAAACTTTTTCGTTGGCCATTATTTTCATTTGTTCTTGTAGCCTTGTTGCTAACAGCTTGTGCAATACAGGGACAAATGCCAAGTCAAAAGTCAATGCCTGATGTTTATATCACATCACAGGAAGTGTCAACGGATGTGACGACGCCAGATGTGATGACACAGAAAAGATCGAGTGATTCTTCTGGGCAGAAGAAAAAGTTGGCAATAGAGGCGAGTGGTCACTACACGAGCAAAGAAGATGTGGCACTCTATATTCATACCTATAAAAAATTGCCACAAAATTATATTACAAAACAGAAGGCTCAAGAAAAGGGATGGGATTCCAAGGCTGGAAACTTAGATAAGGTTTTGCCAGGAATGAGCATTGGCGGAAGTGCATTTGGAAATTATGAGGGACAACTGCCAAAGGCTAAGGGCAGAAAGTATTATGAATGTGATATTGACTATACAGGGGGATATCGCAATGAAAAGCGTTTGATCTATTCCAATGATGGTCTTGTTTTTTATACTCAAGATCACTACAAGACTTTTGAACAGTTATATTAGGAGGAGAGAGATGAAAAAGGTGATTGTGGATTTGCATGGAAAAAATAGTGCAGAAAAAATTCATGAGCAATTGGCAAAATGTTTGGATTTTCCTCCACACTATGGAAAAAACTTAGATGCCCTCTATGATTGTTTGACTGAGATTAGTAGAGACACATGCATTGGTCTTTTTTATGATCCAAATGCAAAAAATGCAGAATATATTGAGAAGATATTGTGCGTGTGCTATGATGCAGAGGAGGAAAATGAGCATATTGCGATTATTTCTTCTCAACTTAGTGACAATGTATAGAGGTAGAGATGGAAAGTAGATGGATGTTATATACAAAGCGAGCTGATTTTCAAAAAATTTCAGCTCGCTTTTTGATTTCTCCAGTGACCGCCAGAGTGATGGTCAATCGAGATATTCAAGAAAAAGATATGGAAAAATATTTGCATGCAAAATTGGAAGATTTGCATGATGCAAAGAAATTGAAAGATGGAGATAGAGCAGTAGAAATTATTGCTAGGGCAATTGAGCAAAAAAAGAAGATTCGTGTGGTGGGAGATTATGATATTGATGGCGTGTGTGCTAGTTATATTCTAGTTACAGGATTGCACCGCATTGGTGCACAGGTAGATTGTGATATACCAGATCGAATCAAGGATGGTTATGGCATTAATGCACAAATTATTGAAAAGGCAGCAGCGGATGGGATTGCTCTCATTATTACTTGTGACAATGGAATTGCTGCATTTGAAGCTATGGAATATGCTCATCAAATGGGAATAGATGTCATTATTACTGACCATCACGAAGTATTTAAGGAGGAAGGCAAGGATAGATTGCCATTGGCTAAGGCCATTATCAATCCAAAGCAAGCAGATTGCCATTATCCTTTTGATGGCATTTGTGGTGCCGTGGTGGCATGGAAATTGGTGGAACTTTTCTATCGCTTTTTTGATGTATCCTATGAGGAATGGAAGTTATTACTTTCTGTTGCTGCGATTGCGACGGTGGGTGATGTGATGCAATTAAAAGATGAAAATCGCATTATTGTGCGATATGGATTGCGAGCATTGGAAAAAACAAAAAATTTGGGACTTCGTGCACTCTTGCAGGTGTGTGAACTAGAAAATAAGGAGCTCACAGCCTATCATATTGGATTTATTATTGGACCTTGTCTCAATGCAAGTGGAAGATTAAAGACAGCAAAGCTAGCTCTTGAACTGTTGATGAGTAAGGATATGGAGACAGCAAAGCAAAGGGCTATGGAGTTAAAAAGGTTAAATGATGAGCGTAAGGATATGACACAGCAGGGGGTAGATCAGGCCATTGAAATCGTAGAAGCTGCACCTGAGGAAAAGGTGCTCGTGGTTTATTTGAGTGATTGTCATGAGTCACTTGCAGGGATTATTGCGGGAAGACTCAGGGAAAGATATCAAAGGCCAGCAATTGTCTTGACGGATGCACAGGAAGAGGGAATGCTCAAGGGCTCTGGTCGCTCCATTGGGGCATATCCTATGTTTGAAAAACTCTGTGAAGCAGATGGATTTTTAAAAAAATATGGTGGTCATCCAATGGCAGCGGGGTTGAGCTTAAAAAAGGAAAATGTGGAAGCCTTTCGCCGATTTTTAAATGAGCATTCTAAACTTGTAGAAAGTGATTTTGTCAAAGAAGTTTGGATTGATGTTGCCATGCCCTTTGGCTATATTTCAGAGGACTTAGTTGCACAACTTGCACAACTTGCTCCCTTTGGACAGGGCAATGAAAGTCCAACTTTTGCACAAAAAGATGTGGAAATTTTGAATGCAAGAGTGCTTGGAAAAGACCACAATGTTGTTCGACTTTCCTTAAAAGATAGTGCGGGCACAAGAATGGAAGGACTAGTGTTTACAGATGGTGATGCATTTATAGAAGAAGCAAAAAGATTCATCGATATCATCTATGCTCCACAGGTCAATGAGTATATGGGGCAGAGAACATTGCAGGTGGTAATTAGAGACTGGAAATTCAAATCAAAATAGGCTATACTGTTAGCGATATAATTATTTAGGAGGTTTGAAATTATGGTGAATCAGGTTATGGAATTCATTGCACAATATGATCCAGAAGTCGGAAAGGCAATTCAAGCAGAGTGCGCAAGACAGAGAAGAAATTTAGAGCTGATTGCGTCAGAGAATATTGTGTCTGAGCCAGTGATGATGGCTATGGGCACGGTATTGACCAATAAGTATGCGGAGGGCTATCCAGGAAAGCGATATTATGGTGGCTGTGAAGATGTCGACGTGGTGGAGAGTATTGCAATCGAAAGAGCAAAGAAATTGTTTGGAGCAGACTATGCCAATGTGCAGCCACATTCAGGGGCACAGGCCAATATGGCGGTATTCTTGGCAATGTTAGAGCCAGGTGATATGGTGATGAGCATGAGCCTTGACCAAGGCGGACATCTTTCTCATGGTTCACCAGTAAATTTTTCTGGAAGATATTTTAAGATTGTGTCATATGGTGTTGACCCAGCAACAGGATATATTGACTACGACAAGATGGAAGAAATTGCCATGGAGTGCAAGCCAAAACTATTGATTTCTGGTGCAAGTGCCTATGCGAGAAAGATTGACTTTAAGAGAATTCGAGAAATTTGCGACAAGTGTGGGGCCTATATGATGGTCGATATTGCTCACATTGCAGGACTTGTGGCTGCAGGTGTTCATGAGAGCCCAATGCCTTATGCCGATGTGGTGACAACAACGACACATAAGACATTGCGTGGACCAAGAGGTGGTTTGATTTTGGCTAATCAGGCTGCAGCGGATAAGTTTAATTTTAATAAGGCGGTATTTCCTGGAATTCAGGGTGGTCCACTTGAACATGTGATTGCAGCAAAGGCCGTGTGCTTTGGAGAGGCACTAAAGCCGGAGTTTGTTGAGTATCAAAAGCAGGTGGCAAAGAATGCCAATGCCCTTGCAAAGGCGATGATTGCCCAGGGATTTAAGATCGTTTCTGGTGGAACAGACAATCATTTGATGCTTCTTGATTTAACAGGATTAGATGTGACAGGAAAGGAATTACAAAGAAGATGTGATGAAGTCTATATCACATTAAACAAGAATACAATTCCAAATGACCCACAGAGTCCATTTGTGACCAGTGGTGTTCGCATTGGTACACCAGCGATTACATCAAGGGGATTAAAGGAAGAAGATATGCCAAAGATTGCTGAGCTTGTATGGCTTGCCGCAACTGATTTTGAGGCAAAGGCAGATTATATTCGTGAGGAAGTAACAAAGCTTTGCGACAAATATCCAATTTATCAATAGGGGGCATTAGATAATGAAGAAACTGGAAGATTATGTCATTAGCATTCCAGATTTTCCAGAGCCAGGGATTATCTTTCGCGATGTGACCAGTATTTTGCAGGATGCAGAGGGGTTAAAATTGAGCATCGATGGTCTGTGTGATCTTGTAAAAGATATCGATTATGATCTTGTGGTGGGGGCAGAGTCGAGGGGATTTATTTTTGGTGTTCCTGTTGCTTATGCTCAGCACAAGGCCTTTGTTCCCGCAAGGAAAAAGGGAAAATTGCCAAGAGAGACCGTGTCTATGGACTATGACTTAGAGTATGGAAAGGCTACAGTGGAGATACATCGAGATGCCATTTTGCCAGGGCAAAAGGTAGTGATTATTGATGATCTCATTGCAACAGGGGGAACCATTGAGGCCATTGTCAAATTAGTGGAAGAACTTGGTGGCAAAGTAGTAAAGATTTGCTTTGTAATGGAGCTTGCAGGTTTAAGGGGAAGAGACAAGCTAAAGGGCTATGATGTATCCTCTTTGATTACTTACGAAGGAAAATAGAATGTGAGAGCGACTGCCTGTATTATTGTGGCAGTCGTTCATTTTTTATATTGTAGAAATGGAGAAAAATGGACGGAAAAATTCATATTTACACTGGGGATGGAAAGGGAAAAACAACAGCAGCTATGGGGTTAGCTGTTCGTGCAGCTGGCAGTGGAATGAAAGTCTATATTGCACAATTATTAAAAGACGGCTCGTCGAGTGAACTCAATATTTTGAGAACGATTGAAAATATTACTTGCCATTCTTGTAAAAAAAATTTTGGTTTTATTAAGTATATGGATCAGGAAACATTAAAAGAGGCAAAGGAATATTACAGGAAGTATTTTCGAGAAGTGATTGATGGGGCGAAGAGCGTTGATCTTTTGGTTTTAGATGAATTTATGGCAGCTTATCAATATGATATGATTGATCGAGAAGAGGCACTTTACTTTTTAAAAAACAAACCAGAAAATCTAGAAATTGTACTTACGGGAAGAAATGTGCCATCAGAGATTGCCCATTTGGCCGATTATCTTACAGATTGTAAGATGGTCAAGCATCCCTACACTCAGGGGCTTCCAGCAAGAAAGGGCATTGAGCTATGACCATTGACGAGTATAATCAAACGAGGGAAGGAGAGATACTTAGAGCAGGCTATACCACGGGGACATCAGCAACAGCTGCGGCAGTGGCTGCATTGACGCTGTGGTTTTATAAAAAAGAGATAAATGAAGTGTCCGTGGAGTTGCCTATTGGAATTACCCTAGACATTCCCATTGAGGAGAATCAAATGGATGAGAGTAGTGCCTGCTGTGGTGTGAGAAAAAATGGTGGAGATGATCCAGATGCCACAGATGGAATGATGATCTATGCAAAGGTTTCTTGTGAGCTAGGCGAGGAGAGCGAAGTAAAGATTTTTGGTGGTGAAGGCATTGGAAGAGTCAGTTGTTCAGGTCTTGACCAACCCATAGGAGAGGCAGCCATTAACTCTATACCAAGAAAAATGATTCGAGAAAACCTCTTAAAGAGGGCAAAAGAATGGGGATTGAAGGGAAAAATTTCTGCAACCATTTTTGCTCCAGAAGGAGAAGAAGTGGCAAAGAGAACATTCAATCCAAAACTTGGCATTGTTGGAGGAATTTCCATTTTAGGAACAACAGGAATTGTTGCTCCAATGAGTGTCAAGGCCTTGGTGGATACCATCAAGGTAGATATGCACTATCATATGCAAAAGGATTATCCAATTATTGCCGTTCCAGGAAATTACGGCATTCGATTTCTAAGTGAACAATATGGAATTGAAAGTGATATGACAGTGGAATTTAGTAATTATATTGGCGAAGCCATTGATATGGCTGTGCATATGGGTGTGGAAGAAATGTTGATCTGTGGACATCTTGGAAAGCTCATTAAGGTTGCTGGAAATATTATGAACACACATTCTAATGATTCTGATTGTCGAATGGAGCTGATGGCTGCACATCTTTTAAAAGTTGAGGAAACTTTACTTTCTCCAGAACAGACACTTTCTCTGGCAAGAAAAATTTTAAATGCCAATACGACAGAGGAAGGAACTCGACTGTTAAAGGATCAGGGCATATTAAAAGAAGTGATGAATTCCCTTGGCGAGGCAATGTATAGGGCTGTGATGCAAAGGGCAAAAAGAGCTCAAAATTTAAGGGATAAGCATAATAAAGAAAGTGGCCCATTGATTAGAATAGGAATTATCTCCTTTACTGTCGATGAAGGAGAGCTCATCTGTGCTGGTGAGGCAAAAAGATTGCAGAAAAAAATTAGGAAAGTGAGAGAATAATGGGAAAGATGTATGGCGTTGGCGTTGGACCAGGAGATCCAGAGCTATTGACTGTAAAGGCCATTCGAGTGATGAAGGAGGCGGATTGCATTGTAGTGCCAGGAGAAGAGGTCGAAAGTAGTGTGGCTTTTTCGATTGCAAAGGTCGGTTACCCAGAGGTGACAAAGAAGAAAGTTTTTTCTGTTTCTATGCCGATGACAAAGGATAAGGAAGTACTGAAAAAGGCACATGAAGAGGCGGTTTTATCTATTAAAGAAAAATTAGAATCGGGACAAATCGTGGCCTTTTTAACCCTTGGAGATCCTACAATTTATTCCACCTATATGTATTTGCATAAAAAAATTACAGAACTTGGATTTGAAACAGAGATTGTCAGTGGTATTCCCTCATTTTGTGCTGCGGCGGCAAGACTTGGGATAAGTCTTGTGGAAAATCGAGAGCAGATGCATATTATTCCAGCGACTTATGGAATAGATGAAGTGATACATATGTCGGGCACAAAAGTATTGATGAAGGCAGGAAGAAAGGTTTCGAGTCTGAAAGAGGAAGTAAAAAAGATGGGGGCAAGGGCAATGCTTGTGGAAAATTGTGGAATGAAAGATGAGAAATTGTACACGAACCTTGAAATGGCACCAGAGAAAACAGGTTATTATACAGTATTGATTGTAAAGGAAAAGTAGATGAATCAGATTTATGTTGTGGGCATTGGCCCTGGAAAATATGAGCAGATGACCATAGAGGCAGCACAGATTTTAGAGAAAGTAGATGTTATTGTCGGCTATACGGTCTATGTGGATTTGGTAAAGGAACATTTTCCAAAAAAGGAGTTTTTGACAACACCCATGCGTCAGGAACAAGATCGCTGTAAGTTGGCTTTTGAGGAGGCAATGACGGGAAAGGTTGTGGCATTGGTTTGTTCGGGAGATGCAGGAGTCTATGGATTGTCAGGGCTAATGCTAGAGATTGGAAGAGACTATCCAGAGTGCAATGTTGAGGTGATTGCGGGAGTTACTGCGGCTGTAAGTGGGGCGGCCGTGCTTGGAGCACCTCTAATCCATGATTTTGCATTGATTAGCTTGAGCGATTTGATGACTCCTTGGGAAAAGATTGAAAAGAGATTGCGTTGTGCCGCTGCTGCCGATTTTGTGATGGTATTATACAATCCTTCTAGCAAAAAGAGGGCCGACTATTTACAAAGGGCGTGTGAAATCATTTTATCTGAACAATCAGAGGATACCATTTGTGCCACTGTGGAAAATATTGGTCGAGAAGGAGAGAGGGCAAAGATTATGACACTGAAAGAATTAAAAGAGGAAAAAGTGAATATGTTCACCACGGTTTTTATTGGAAATTCTCAGACAAGGGTTGTTGGAAATCAGATGGTGACACCGAGAGGGTATCAACTATGATCATTATCTTTGGAGGAACGAGCGAGGGACGACAGCTGGCCAAAGTTTGCGATTTTGGAAAAGTAGAGGCAAAAATTTGTGTGGCAACAGAATATGGAAGTGATGTACTAAAAGAGAGCCAATATGTCAAAATTTGTCAAGGAAGAATGGATGCCTCTGAAATGGCTACATTTTTTGCAAAGGAGAGACCAAGATTTGTCATGGACGCCACCCATCCCCATGCGAAGGAAGTCACAGAGAATATCAAAGCAGTCTGTAATAAGATGAATATTGAATATCTCCGCATTGTTCGGGAGGCAGAAAGTAGTGAGCACTGTTTTACGAATATAGAAGAAGTCGTTGACTATTTGAAAAATCAAGATGGAAATGTGCTTGTAGCGACAGGAAGTAAGGAGCTATTGAAGTATGCTGTACTTGATAAAAAAAGAATTTATGCCAGAGTGTTGCCAACAAAGGAGTCGATAGAGACCTGTCTAAGTCTTGGATTAGAAAATTCGCATATTCTAGCCATGCAGGGACCATTTTCTGAGAATATGAATGCAGCTATGCTAGAGCAATATCATTGTAAGTTCTTAGTGACCAAGGAATCGGGGAAAGCTGGGGGGTTTGAGGAAAAAATTAGAGCATGTGAGAAAGTTGGGGCAAAAAGCCTTGTCATTGCTCGACCGACAAAGGAGGAGGGCATCTGTCTTTTTGAGGCAGAAAAGAGGATTTTAGAGGGGACAAGGCCATGTGTTTCTATTGTGGGAATTGGACCGGGGGATGAGAGATATTTACCTGATAGAGCCAAAAGTCTAATTGATGAGGCTGAGGCCATTGTGGGAGCAAAGAGAATGTTAATTCGAAAAGGCGTAAAATCTTTGAGATCCTATCGCCCAGATGAAATAATGGCATGGCTTGAGAACTGTTATCGGCAGGGAATAAGAAAAATGGTTTGCCTGATGAGTGGCGATACAGGATTTTTTAGTGGGACCAATAAGCTTCTAGAAAAACTGGAGGAAAAGGGATGGAGAGCCGAGGTAATTCCTGGGATTTCTAGCATCTCTTACTTTGCTTCAAAGTGTAAAGTTTCTTGGGGAGATGCCAAGATTTTGAGCTTTCATGGCGAAGCAAAAGAGCTAGAAGTGCTAGAAGAAAATAGAAAGATCTTTGCCATTACCAGTGGGGGAGAAAAAAATAGAGAGTTAATGGAGGAAGTTTGTGCGTTTGGACTTGGAAAGCTAAGGGTTACTGTGGGCGAAGATTTGAGCTATCCAAACGAAAAAATCTTTTCTGATACAGTTGAAAATCTTTGCCACTATTCCTTTGGAAAGCTCTCTTGCCTGTTATTTGAAAACCCAAATGCGAGGGGCAAGAGGATGGAAATGGCCATCGCAGAGGGAAGATTTATACGGGACAAGGTTCCGATGACAAAGGCTGAGGTGAGGGCGATTTCCATTGCGATGCTTGGGATTTGTGAGCAGGATATTTGCTATGATATCGGTGCGGGTACAGGATCTGTGAGCATTGAGATGGCCAAATTTTTGCGTGGCGGAAGAGTCTATGCGGTTGAAAAAAAGGAATTGGCTACCAATTTAATTGCTCAAAATGTGGAAAAATTTGGGGTTCAATCTAGGGTGGAAATCCATTGTGGCAGTGCACTGGATGTGATAAAATGTCTTCCAGAGCCGAACAGCGTCTTTATTGGTGGCAGTAGTGGAGACTTAGAGGAGATTGTTGATGCTGTGTACAAGAAGAATGAAAAAGCTACCATTGTCATCAATGCAATTTCATTGGAAACTATTGCTCAGATTTCAGATCTCCTTTCAAAATATGAGGGTCTAGGATATCAAACACAGGTGATATGGATGTCAGTGGCCAGAGGAAAAAAGGTAGCGAGCTACCATATGGCGATGGCTGAAAATCCAGTGCTGATTGCAAAGATTTATTGGGAGGATTAAAAGATGGTCAATGCAATTTTGATTTCGGCAATGAAGTCTGGGAGCGGAAAGACAACCTTCACATTTGGGCTGCATGATTATCTGAGGAGAAACAATATTGTGGCGAGTGCCTTTAAGACAGGACCAGATTACATTGATCCAATGTACCATAGCATGGTTAGTGACAGAATGTCTATTAACTTAGATCCCTATTTTCTTGAGCCTAAAGATGGCGTAAATCCGATATTGGAACACTTTGTCACTTATTCTTCGGGCACACAGATTGCCATTGTAGAGGGGGCAATGGGCTATTTTGATGGGATTTATGGTCAGGGAAAAAGGGGATCGGCAGCTGTGGTGGCTGAGAGTATTGATGCCAAGGTGATTCTTTTAGTGGAGGATCAAGAACCCCAAGAGGTGAGAGATTATATTGAAAAATATGGAGAGGATAAACAAATTCGATATTTGATCATCAATCGCTGCAATGAAAGGGACTACCCTGTTCGTAGAGATGAGCTGGAGAGAGTGACAGGAAAGAAAGTGATAGGCTATTTGCCAGAGGATGAAAATTTTACATTGATGTCAAGGCATTTAGGATTGTATACACCACAAAAAGAATCTGTACTTCGATTGGCAGAGACTGTTGCCCATCGCTTGGAAGAGACAGTTGAGATGGACAAAATTCTTCAATATGTCAAGGAAAAAGAGGGCGAAGATATCTTCAAAAAGGCAAAAAAAGAAGGGAAATTTAAGCTTGGATTTGCAAAAGATGATGCCTATTGCTTTCACTACATCGACAATATGTCCGTATTACACGAACACAACATCGAGCCTATTTTTTTCTCTATGCTAGAAGACAGTCAACTTCCTGAAGGAATTTTAGGGCTTTGGTTGAGTGGTGGCTATCCTGAAATTTATGCAGATCAGATCAACCAAAAATTGATGAAAGAGATAAAGGGAAAGGTCGAAAAAGGGATGCCCGTCATTGGTGAGTGCGGTGGCTTTATGAGTTTACTTGAGCAGATGGAAGATATCCGTGGCAAGAGACAGACAATGATTGGAGCAATTCGTGGCGAGAGTTTTCGCACAGATAAATTAGTTCGCTTTGGCTATATTGAGGTTGAGGCAAAGAAGGATGGTCTGCTCTTAAAGAAGGGGCAGAAGATGCGATCCCATGAATTTCATTATTGGGATGCAACGGACGCAGGAAGAGATGGTTTGGCAACCAAGGCAAATGGTTCAAAATCGTGGGAGTGCATCCATATGAATGAACATTTGCATGCGGGCTATCCTCACATTTACTTGAGAAGCAATGAGGTGATGGCAAAGAATTTAGTTAGAGCAATGGAAGTATATGCTGGAAAGCTAGCCAGAGAAGAAATTCTTCATATCCAAATCACAGATCTTGATGATCAGATGGGCAAGGCAGCCAAGAGACATTGGGATAAGATTGCAAAGCCACTTCATGGTCTTGGGATTTTAGAAGATCAAGTGATACAGATTGCTGCTATCTTAGGGAAAGAAGATATCAACATCAAGAAAAAGGCTGTAGTGGTGATGTGTGCAGACAATGGTATCGTGTGTGAGGGGGTGACGCAGACAGACCAGAGTGTGACAGCCATTGTCACCAATAATTTTGCTAAGGGCATTGCCAGTGTCAATCGCATTGCAACTTGTGCACAGGCCGATGTTATTCCTGTGGATGTTGGGGTGGTGGGAGAGATTTTTGAGTCTAAAGTAGTGGACAAGAAAGTGATGAAAGGAACAGAAAATTTCCTTAAGAAAGATGCAATGACACAGGATCAGATGTACAGAGCCATTATGGTTGGAATAGAAATGGCCAGAGAATGCAAAAAGAAGGGCTATACCCTCCTTGGAATGGGAGAGATGGGCATTGGTAATACAACGACGAGTGCAGCACTGACAAGTGTTCTTTTGGATTTACCTGTCGAAGTGGTGACAGGCAAAGGGGCAGGTTTGTCTAAAGATGGCTTGGAGAGAAAAAAGCAGGTGATTGCCAAGGGAATTGAAAGCAGAAAGCCGAATAAAGAAGATATTTTTGATGTATTAAAAAAGCTTGGTGGTTTGGATATTGCAGCTATGGCGGGGTTAGTGCTTGGCTGTGCGAGTGAAAAAATTCCTATTGTCTGTGATGGCTTCATTTCTCTTGTGGCTGTGTTTGTGGCAAAAAAAATCAGTGAAAAGTCGCTTCAATATGTTTTGGGCTCTCATATGAGTGCAGAGCCTGCGGCAAAGCTTCTGGTAGAGAATTTAGGGCTTTGTCCTGTTTTGGACGGAAGATTTTGTCTTGGAGAAGGAACAGGAGCGGCAATGCTTTTTGGTCTCCTTGATATGGCAATGAGTGTATACAATGAAAATCGAACATTTGAGGATATTCAAGTAGAAGAATATCGAGATTATGAAGAGGAGATATTGTGATCTACATTTATGGAGCAATAGCAAGTGGAAAATCGGCCTATGCGGAAGATTATGTTTGTCGACTGGGAAAGGAAAGAGTGTACCTTGCATTGATGCAAGTCTATGGAGAGGAAGGAAGAAAACGAGTAAAAAAGCACAGGAAGATGCGAGAGGGAAAAAAATTTCGCACTGTGGAATGTCAAAGACCAAGAACAGGGATGGTCAAATCGAGTGAAATTGTATTGTTAGAATGTATGTCCAATTTTTTGGCGAATACAATGTTTCAAAAAGATGGTATAATGACAGATAGATTACTTGCTGTAGAAAAGATTCAATCAGAGATTTTTATGTTGGCTTCAGAATGTAAGGAATTGGTCATTGTGGGAAATGATATCTTTGATGATGAAAAGAGCTATAGCAAGGAAGTAGAGGAGTATATTTTAGCAATGGAGGAATTACACGATTGGCTGATCAAGGAATCACAGCAAGTGATCGAGGTGATTTTTGGAATTGCAAAAATAGTGAAGGAGAAACTATGATCAAGTCATTGTTGATTGCATTTGCAATGTATTCGAAAGTGCCTATGCCTTTTGTGAAGTGGGAAAAAGAGAACATGAAATATGTATTGGCATTGTTTCCACTGGTTGGTGTGTTGGAGGGGATTTTCTTTTTGATGTTTTGGAAAGCGGCGATGATCTTTAAGATGGCACCACTATTGAAAGGAGCGGGGCTATTTATCATTCCATTGCTCTATACTGGGGGGATTCATATGGATGGATTTATGGATGTGCTCGATGCCAAGGCCTCTCATCAAGACCGAAGATTTAAATTGGCTGTTCTGAAGGACAGCCATGTAGGCAGTGGAGCTGTTATCGGAGCTATCATGTTTTCCATTGTGTATACTGCAGCCTTAGTTCAATTTGACAATGTAAAGCAGGTGCTTTTGATGGATGTAGCTTTTGTGATGATTCGAGCTTACAGTGCACTTTCTCTCGCTTGCTTTAAAAATGCAAGAGGAGAGGGCTTGGCCATGACTTTTTCGGATGCAGCAGAAATATGTGTAACTCGAACAATTTTAGTATTGTTTGTCCTTATCTGTGTGCTGGGAATGATTTATATCAGTCACAGTATGGGGATTGTGGTTGCAGCAGCAGGATTTGTTGTATTTTTGTATTATCGTCTGTCCTCACATGATGAGTTTGGTGGAGTTACAGGAGATTTAGCGGGATATTTTTTGGAGCTTTGTGAATTGATTATTGCAATTATTGTTGCATTGGCGGTATAAGATGATTGGAATCAGAGTGTTTTTGTTTGCAATTTTGATTGATCTATTGATTGGAGATCCAGTATGGTTACCTCATTCTGTTGTTTTGATGGGGAAGGGAATTCAAAGATTGGAAAAAAAATATAGGAAGTTGTCAGGTGAAGATGAAAAAAAATTAAAAATCTATGGCTTTGTGCTGGTCTTTTGGATGCTCACTGCGACGATTGCTCTTTCAGATATTGTATTTTTTGCCTTGCAATTATTGCCAGGAAAAGTCAATAAAATTTGCAGTGCTCTATTGATTTCTCAGCTTTTTGCATGGCATGGACTAGTAAGGGAAAGTATGCGTGTATTTTATGCATTAAAAAATGAAGGGCTGGAAGGTGCAAGAAAAGCCGTGGGAAGAATTGTAGGCAGAGATACGATGGAACTGAGTAAGGAGGGAATTATTAAGGCAACGGTGGAGACAGTGGCTGAGAATTTCTCTGATGGGATTTTTGCTCCGATGTTTTATGTGATTATTGGAGGTCCAGTACTTGGCTATGTCTACAAGGTAATTAATACAATGGATTCCATGATTGGCTACAAGGATAAAAAATATTCTTCCATCGGTTATGCAGCAGCAAAATTAGATGATTTGGCCAATTTTATTCCATCAAGAATTGCAGGATTGCTGATTGTGTTGGCATCCTTTCCATCTTATTCTATAAAAGATGCCTGGAAAATTTTTCAAAGGGATCGCTTTTGTCACGCCAGTCCAAATTCTGCACAGACAGAATCGGCAGTGGCCGGAGCACTGGGGATTCAATTGGCCGGTGATGCCTATTATTTTGGGAAAAAATATGAAAAGCCCTATATTGGTGATGCGATGAGAGCGGTGGAAGAAAGGGATATACAAAGAGTCAATGTGTTAATCAGCAAGAGCACACTCTATGGCATAGTGTTTCTATGTGGGATTTATGGGATTTTATGGTATATCTTTTAGAAGAAACAAGTTGTTGGCAATTTGCTAAGTGGGAGGAAAATGGTTTATTTTATTGGTGCGGGTCCAGGAGATCCAGAATTATTGACAATTAAGGGAAAAAAGATTATTGACAGTGCAGATGTCATTATCTACGCTGGTTCTCTAGTCAACAGAGAGGTATTGAAAGATAGAAAAAGTGGAGCAAAGGTATACAATTCGGCGACTATGCACTTAGAAGAAGTGATTGAGGTGATGAAAGAGGCGGAAAAAAAGAATTTAATGACGGCCCGAGTGCATACAGGGGATCCGGCAATTTTTGGTGCTCACAGAGAGCAAATGGATGCCTTAGAGCGAGAGGGAATTGAATTTTGTGTAATTCCTGGGGTAAGTTCCTTTGTGGCTGCTGCTGCGGCACTAAAGAAAGAATATACGCTTCCTGAGGTGACTCAGAGCATTATTTTGACAAGAATGGAAGGAAGAACGCCTATGCCAGAGAAAGAGAGTATCGAGGCTTTTGCCAAGCATCAGGCGACCATGGTAATATTTTTGTCGGCAAATCGCATAGAAGAATTGGTAGAACAATTACAGACTTCCTATCCAGTGGATACGCCAATTGCCTTAGTCTATAAGGCAAGTTGGCCTGAGGAAAAGATTATTCAAGGAAATTTAGGAAATATTGCCGAGCTTGTCAGAAAGGCAAACATCACAAAGACAGGGCTGATTGTGGTGGGAAGATTTTTGGGCGATCAATATGCCCTTTCAAAACTCTATGACAAACATTTTTCTCATGAATACCGGGAGGCAAAGTCATGATTCATGGGGGAGATGCCCTTGCCTTTGCCAGAGAAAAAAAAATAGATGTGGGGGAAGTGCTCGATTTTTCAGCAAATATTAATCCCTATGGAATTCATCCGACCATAGTTCGTGCCTTGCAGGAGGAAATAACGCATCTGGTGCATTACCCAGATGTTCGCTATCAGAGGTTGAGGGAGGATATTGCAAAAAAGGTGAAGGTTCAGCCACAGGAGGTTTTCCTTGCCAATGGGGCTGCGGCAATGCTCTACCATTGTATACAGGCGATGGGAAAACCTGTGTATGCTCTTTTACCTGTGCCTTCCTTTTTAGAATATGAAAGGGCCGTGCAGGCTGTGGAAGGCTCAAAGATATCGTACTATGAGATGGATGGAGACTTTCAAGTGAAGGAAGATATCTTAGCACAGATCGATCACAACATCGATGTCTTTATTTTATGTAATCCCAACAATCCAACAGGTAAGCGAGTAGATGCCAAGTTGCTAGATAAAATTGTAAAAAGGTGTGAACAGAAAGAAGTCATTTTTGTCCTTGATGAATGCTTTTTGGAGTTTGTCTTGGAAGGAAGACGCTATTCTATGACAGAAAGTTTAAGTAAAAATCTTGTTATTCTTGGTTCTTTTACAAAATATTATGCTATTCCAGGATTACGTCTTGGCTATGCTATTTGTAAAAATGCACATTTGGCCGAGCGTATAGAGGCGGTGACACCAGAATGGAGTGTCAATCATTTGGCAGTCAAGGCTGGGGAGGTTGCGTTGGAAGAAGTAGGAAACTACTTAAATCTGGAAGAAATACATAAGCAAAAGGAGTATTTATTTCAGGAATTACAAAATTTTGGTTTTGATGTCATTCCATCGACAGCCAATTTTTTGTTATTTTATAGCAAGGATTCTCTTCTAGATAAAAAATTGCAAGAAAAGAATATTTTGATTCGAAATTGTAGCAATTATCGTGGTTTAGGGGCGGGGTGGTTTCGCATTGCTGTGCGTCTTCCTAGAGAAAATCAAAAATTAATTGGAGCAATAGAGGAAATATGGCAAAAACAATCATGATTCAGGGAACAATGTCTAATTCAGGGAAGAGCTTTGTGACGGCTGGGCTATGTCGGATATTTGCTCAGGATGGCTACAAGGTTGCTCCTTTTAAGTCACAGAATATGGCATTAAATTCCTATATTACAGCAGATGGATTGGAAATGGGGCGTGCTCAGGTGATGCAGGCAGAGGCCGCAGGTATTGCCCCAGATGTGCGAATGAATCCCATATTACTAAAGCCAACCAGCTCTATGGGAAGTCAAGTGATTGTCGGTGGCAAGGTATTTGGCAATATGAGGGCAATGGACTACTATGCCAAGAAAAAGCAGTTTATTCCGTATATTCTAAAGGCCTATGAGAGTTTGGCAAGAGAGAATGATATTATTGTGATTGAAGGGGCTGGCTCCCCAGCAGAAATCAATTTAAAGCAAGATGATCTTGTCAATATGGGTTTGGCAAGGATGGTCGATGCCCCAGTACTATTGGTGGGAGATATTGACCGAGGCGGTGTATTTGCTTCGTTGTATGGAACCGTCAAGTTGCTTGAGCAAAGTGAGCAAGAGAGAATTCGGGGATTGATTATTAATAAATTTAGAGGGGATAAAAATATTCTTCTTCCAGGCCTAGCCATGATAGAAGAACTGTTAAAAAAGCCAGTGATTGGTTGCATTCCCATGGAAGAAATTGATATTGATGATGAAGATTCTTTATCCACCCGATTGCAAAGGACAAGAGCAGGGGATGGTGTGGATGTGGCAGTGATTTTGTTTCCTCATATCTCTAATTTTACCGATTTTAATGTCTTAGAGCGAGTGCCAGGGATTAGTCTTCGCTATGTGCAAAGGGCAGAAGAAGTGAACAATCCAGATTTTTTGATTTTGCCAGGGACAAAGAATACGATGGAAGATCTTTTGTGGTTGAGGCAAAAAAGGATGGAGGAAGAAATCTTTCGATTACATCAAAGAAAAGTGCCGGTTATGGGAATTTGTGGTGGTTTTCAAATGCTGGGACAGTGGCTGTATGATCCAGATCAAGTCGAAAGCGGAGGTGTGATGCGAGGACTTGGACTATTAGATAGCGAGACTATATTTAAAAATCAAAAGACAAGGACACAGATTACAGGGAAGATTATTGACACATTGCCACTATTTCAGGGGATAGAAAAAGTTCAAGGCTATGAAATTCATATGGGCAGGACAAAAAATCTTGGTGGTTGTAGGGAGTGGATTCAATTGGAAGATGGCCGCTGTGACGGTTTGTCAAATAAAGAGAAAACTGTATTTGGAAGCTATTTACATGGCATTTTTGATACACCAAAATTGGCAAGGTTACTGGCTGTCAATTTAAATCCACAGGCAAAGACGATGGATTTTGAGGAAGAAAATTATAAGGAAGAACAGTATAATCGTTTGGCGGATTTGCTAAGGAATTCCTTGGATATGAAAAAGATTTATCAAATTTTAGGATAGGAGTTTAGATGTTAGAGGAAATTGAAGTTGTTGCACCAGAAAAAATAGAGGAAAGAAGTATGGAGATTATCACAGCCTCTATGAAACCAGAACGATTGGCCTTTTATACAGAAAAAGAATTAAAAGTGGTAAAGCGCTGTATTCATACAAGTGCTGATTTTGACTATGAAGACAATATGATCTTTAAAAATCATGCTGTGGAGTCAGGGATGCAAGCAATTTCACATGGTGCCTGTATTATTACAGATACAACGATGGCGGCCTCGGGAATCAATAAGAAGGTGGCCAGTGAATTTGGGGCAAGTGTACATTGCTTCATTGGCGATGAGAAAATTGCGAAATTAGCAAGAGAAAGACAGGTGACAAGGGCGAGTGTTTGTATGGAAGAGGGAGCAAGACTTGCCAAGGAAAGCCCCGTAATTTTTGCTATTGGCAATGCACCGACAGCTCTGATTCGATTGTATGAGTTGATTCAAAATGGAGAGTTGCGACCTGCTCTTGTGATTGGAGCACCAGTGGGATTTGTGAATGTGGTTGAGTCAAAGAATTTAATAAAAAAACTAGATGTGCCAATGATTGTTGCCGACAAGCGAAAGGGCGGCAGCAATGTGGCAGCGGCCATTGTGAATGCATTGTTGTATCAATGTAAATAGAGAGGAAAGGTATGATTAAGACAGAGGTATTGGAAATCAAGAAGCAATTGTCAAAGAGTGAAAGTGTGATTACAAAGCTTTGTGGTTGCTATGTGGATGCAGAAAAGAATATCAAATTGATCTCTAAGGAAGCATTTTATCGCTTGGAAGACGAGGATAGCTTTAAGTATGAGGAAATTTTTAGAAAGACATTGTCTGGAAATTTAGGAAAACAGCTTGTTAACATTGATTTTCCACTCGATGCAGAAAAAGAGGGTGGAGCTCAGGCATTTCTTTTGAAGTTGAGAGACAGCGATTTAGACGATGATACACTCTTAGAAGAATTCTATCATAAGGTTATTGCCTGTTATGACTATCCAGAAAATTACTACATTATCCTTATTGATCTTCGCTATGATGTTCCAGGAAAGGGCAGTGATAAAATCAAGATGGAAGATGCCTCAGAAGAAGTTTTTCATGCGATTTTGTGTTCGATTTGTCCAGTAAAATTGTCAAAGGCATCTCTTTCATACCACGAAGAAGTGGGAAGGATGGAAAATCGTGTGAGAGACTGGGTTGTTGAGGCGCCTATGACTGGATTTTTGTTCCCATCTTTTAACGATCGCTCAACAGATCTTCATTCGGTACTCTATTTTTCTAGAAAGCCAGAGAGCTTAAAGGAAGCTTTTGTTGAGGAAATGTTTGGGGCAGGTTGTCCGATGCCAGCCATTGAGCAGAAGGAGACCATTCAAAATTTGATGCAAACGGCCTTGGGAGAGGATTGTGATTACGAAGTGATTTCAACTGTGCACGAAAAGATTGTGGAAAGAATTGAGCAAAATGCAAGTGATCCGAATCCCTTAGTGCTCACAAAGCAGGATATGGTAAAGATTATGTCAGATAGTGGTGCCAGTGAAGAAGCGATTGTGGCGTATGAAAAAAATGAAGAGGCAGACATTGAAGTTCTGGCAGAAAATGTGGTTGATCGCAAGAAATTTGAGATTAAGCGTCCAGGTATTGCCATTAAGGCAGATGCAGAGCATATGCAGTTGATTAGTACGAAGGTGATTGACGGGAAAAAATGCCTTGTGATTGTGGTGGATGACAATGTTGAGGTCAATGGAATTTTTGTAAAGAGCGTGTGAGGGAGAAAAAAATGAAAACTTTATTGGTAGGACAGTCAGGTGGACCAACAAGTGCAATTAATGCAACACTATCGGGAGTCATTGAGCAGGCTGCCAAGGCAGGCCTTCGAGTACTGGGAGCAAGAAATGGCATTGAGGGTGTATTTAAGGAGAATTTTATTGATTTGACACAGAAGGCCAAGGATGAGGAGTTTGTTTCTCTTCTTTCAAAGACACCAGCAAGTGCACTGGGTTCTTGTCGGTATAAGTTGAATTCTAAAAATATAGAGGAATTTGAAAAGATTGTCGAAGTATTTCATCGAAATGATATTGCATATTTTGTCTATATTGGTGGAAATGATTCGATGGATACGGTATATCAGCTGGATAAGTATTTGAGGGAACATCACATTGAAGACATTAAGGTCATTGGTGCACCAAAGACCATTGACAATGATTTGTGTGGAATTGACCATTGTCCAGGTTTTGGCTCGTCAGCAAAGTATATTGCGACTATTTTTGCAGAGCTAGAGCGAGAGTTGATTGTCTATGATTTAGAATCGGTGCTGATTATTGAATTGATGGGAAGAAATGCAGGTTGGTTGGCAGCCAGTGCGGTATTGGCACAAAATCAGAGCGGACAGGTGCCGTATTTGATTTACCTTGAAGAAAGTGATTTTTCACTTGAAAAATTTGAACTTGATCTTCGCCAGGCCTTGGCAAAGAATAAACAGGTCATTGTTTCTATCAGTGAAGGTTTGCACGATGAGAGCGGAGAATATTTATTTAATCTTGGAAAAAACGAAGGAAGATTGGATGCCTTTGGTCATGCACAAGCGGGAGGTGCAGGAAAAATATTAGAGGAATATGTGCGAAGTCAGATTGGTTGCAAAGTTCGTTCGATTGAGGTCAATTTATTGCAAAGATGTGCGGCACATATTTTGAGTGCTACCGATATTGAAGAATCAAAAAAGCTTGGTGAGCATGCAACAAAACTTGTTCTTGAAGGTATGAGTGGAAAGATGTCTTCTTTACAGAGGGTTCCAGGTAAGGAATATAAAGTCGAGTACACAGTGACAGACATTTGCGAGGTGGCCAATCGGGAAAAGAAAGTGCCAAGGGAGTGGATGAATGCCGCACACAATGGTGTAACTCAGGAGATGGTTGACTATTTACTTCCACTGGTTCAGGGAGAAATATTTTGTGAATATGAAAATGGTCTTCCTAAATATATTGTATTGTAGTTAAAAAGTTGCTATAGTTAAGTGGTAAGAAAAAGATTATCTTTTGGGAGGTTTATATGTCAAATAATATTCGATTTGATTACACAAAGGCAGAAAAGTTTCTGTCACAAAGAGAAATGGAGAGCATGAAATTTGCAGTAATGAATGCAAAGGACAGATTACTCTCTGGACAAGGCGAGGGAAGTGACTTTCAGGGATGGATTGACCTTCCAGTTAACTATGACAAGGACGAGTTTGAAAGGATTAAGGCAGCAGCTAAAAAGATTCAGTCAGATTCCGATGTTTTGATTGTCATTGGTATTGGTGGATCCTATCTCGGAGCAAGAGCAGCCATTGAGTATCTTCGCCATGGATTTTACAATGAGATGGAGAAGGACGACAGAAAGACACCACAGATTTACTATGTAGGCAATAGCATGAGCAGCAATTACCTTCAGGATGTGATCGATGTAATGGGAGATAAGGATTTTTCTATTAATGTCATTTCAAAATCAGGAACAACCACAGAGTCTGCGATTGCATTCCGCATTTTTAGAAAGCTCTTAGTACAGAAGTATGGCGAGGCAGAGGCTGCAAAGAGAATCTATTCTACAACAGATAAGGCAAGGGGAGCACTAAAGACGATGTCCGATGAAAAAGGATATGAGTGCTTTGTGATTCCAGATGATGTTGGTGGAAGATTTTCCGTACTCACCGCTGTGGGCTTGTTGCCAATTGCGGTCAGTGGTGCAGACATTGATCAGTTGATGGAAGGTGCTGCAAAGGGAAGAGAGCTTGCAATGAACACTGCATATGAGGAGAATGCTTCTTTGTTGTATGCAGCAGCAAGAAATGTTTTCTACAGAAAGGGCAAAAATATTGAGATTTTGGCAAATTATGAGCCAAGTATGCACTATATTGCCGAGTGGTGGAAACAGCTCTTTGGCGAGAGTGAGGGTAAGGATCAAAGAGGTATCTTCCCAGCATCTGTAGATTTAACTACAGATCTACATTCTATGGGTCAATATATTCAGGATGGATTGAGCATGAAGTTTGAGACTGTACTGAATATTGAAAAGTCAAGAACAACCATTGTGCTTGAGGCAGAGGAGAACGACTTAGATGGTCTCAACTACATTGCGAACAAGGAGCTTGACTATGTCAATAAGTGTGCAATGCAGGGAACAATAGCTGCACATACAGAAGGCGGAGTGCCAAACTTGATGGTACATATTCCAGAGCAAAATGAGTTCTATCTCGGTGAGCTGTTCTACTTCTTTGAGTTTGCAGTGGCAATCAGTGGATATTTGAATAATATCAATCCATTTGATCAGCCAGGTGTAGAGTTCTACAAGAAGAATATGTTTAAATTACTTGGCAAACCTGGATACGAGAAATAGAAGAAATAAAAGAATTTGGCCTGTCCTTTCTAGGCAAGGGGCAGGCTTTTTAGTTAAGGAGAAAAGATATGAGAAGAGGATTAAAAACAGTAATTGGTGCGGTGGCTATGATGGCTCTTTTGGCTGGATGTGTGCCATCAGCAAAGCAGGAGACAACTTCAGCAGGATCAAGTGCAGCACAGACTCAAACAGCAAGTAAGGATATGAAAAAAATTGGTGTTGTGCAATTGATGGAGCACACATCATTAAATATTATCAATGATGCCATGATGAAGGAACTAAAAGAGCTTGGTTATGAGGACGGTGTCAATTGTAAGATTGATTACAAGAATGCACAGGGCGACATGAGCAATATTACAAGTATTATGCAAAATTTTGCAGGAAATAAGCAGGATGTGTTAGTTACTATTGCGACACCAGTAGCTCAGGGGGCTATGGAACTTGCAAAGACAACACCGGTTGTATTTTCAGCGGTGACGGATCCGATTGGAGCAGGGGTACTCACAAATATGGATGCACCGGATAAGGGAATGACAGGTACTTCCGATGCTGTACAAATTGACAAGATTATGGAACTTGCGATGAAGATTTCACCACAGGCAAAGAAGTTTGGTTATATCTATAATCCAGGTGAGGATAATTCTGTACATAATTTAAAGTTACTTGAGGATTTTGCAAAGAAAAATGGTTTGACGATTGAAACAGCAAGCATTTCGACCAGTGCAGAACTTCAGACGGCAGCATCAACACTATTTCCTAAGGTAGATGCTATTTTTGTGGCCAATGACAACACCGTAGCTTCTGCAATGCCGGTACTTGCACAAGAATCAGTAAAGGCAAAAAAACCAGTGTATGTGGGTGCAGATTCGATGGTAATGGACGGTGGATTTGCTACTGTAGGTATTGACTATGAAGATCTTGGAAAAGAAACGGCCAAGATGGTTGATGAGGTGCTAAAAGGAAAGAATGTCAAGGACATTCCTGTAAAGGTATTTAAGGATGACTTGTTCACTTATGTCAATGCAGATACGGCAAAAGCTTTAGGCATCACTATTCCAGATGAAATTAAGAATAGTCCAAAGTATAAGGAACTGACAACAAAGAAACAGCAATAAGAGGAGATTATGGCATTAACAACATTATTTGGCAATCTGGAGCAAGGGTGCATCTATGCCATATTGGCTCTTGGTCTCTTCATTGCCTTTCGAATTTTAAATTTGCCAGATCTTACCGTAGATGGCAGTTTTGTTACAGGTCTTGCCTATAGCTGTGTTTGGACAGTAGCAGGACATCCGTTGATTGGCATATTGATGGGAACCATTGGTGGATTGCTGGCTGGTGTGGTGACGGGAATATTTCACACCAAGTTAAAGGTTCATGAAATTTTGGCAGGAATTTTGACGATGACGGGGCTGTATTCAATTAACTTAATGATTATGAGAGGAAGTCCGAGTATTGCCTTTGTCAGTGGGGAAAAGACGATGTTTTCCTTTATTGAAGGAAAGATTTTTGCTGGTGGTGTGGACATCGGGAAATTAGTTGTGTTGATTGTAGTTGTTGTAGTGTTGATTGTCATTCTTGATGTATTTTTAAAGACACAGCCAGGACTTTCTCTGCGTGCAACAGGAGATAATGAAGCGATGGTGCGCAGCTCCAGTATCAATACAGATGTGATGAAGATTTTTGGATTTGCCCTTTGTAATATGATTGTGGCTCTTTCTGGTGCAATCTATGCACAGTACAATAAATCAGGAAATGTTGGTGTGGGAACAGGAATGTTGGTTCTTGGTCTGGCTAGTATTATTATTGGGGAGACAGCTGTTGGAAAAAGAGGAATGCTTCGCCACTTAATTGCCGTGGCTGTGGGAGCAGTGATCTATCGCTTGATTTTGGCTATTGCCTTCCAGCTTGGGTTGCCAGCAAGTAATTTAAAGTTATTTGCAGCCATCATTGTGGTTGGAGCCATTAGTATTCCACTAATCAAGCCATATATAGAGAAAAGGAGAAAGCGTCATGCTAGAAATTAAGGATTTAAATGTCATATTTAATAAGGACACAGTCAATGAAAAGCATGCACTCTGTGACTTATCTCTAAAGCTTGAAGATGGGGATTTTGTAACCGTGATTGGGAGCAATGGTGCAGGAAAGAGTACATTGCTCAATTCTATTGCGGGAAATATTGATGTCGACAGCGGAAGAATTTATAACAATGGTCGTGACATCACCTATGAAAAGGAATATAAGAGGGCAAGATACATTGGAAGATTGTATCAGGATCCATTAAAGGGAACAGCACCTCATATGACAATTGAGGAAAATTTGGGATTGGCATTTAGTCGAGGAAAGCGAATGCGTTTGGGTTTTGGGGTGAGAAAATCCGATAGAGTCTACTTTAAAGAAGTTTGTAAAAAACTTGGACTTGGACTAGAGACAAGATTGACTAGTGAAGTGGGATTACTATCTGGTGGACAGCGTCAGGCCCTTACCCTTTTAATGGCAACGCTTGAAACCCCTGAGTTATTGCTTCTTGATGAGCATACGGCAGCCCTTGATCCAAAGACCAGCCATCAAATTATGGAAATTACAAGAGAGATTGTGGAGAAAAATCACATTACGACCTTGATGATTACCCACAATATTCCCAATGCACTTGAATATGGCAATAAGACATTGGTGATGAACAAGGGAAGTATCTTGACCATTCTTTCAGGAGAAGAGAGAAAGAAGATGGGAGTGCAGGATATTATGAATTTGTATTCGACAACAGAAGAAGGACTGTCGGACCGAATGATATTATCGTAAGAAAGAGAATAAGAAGAGGAAATGATATGGAAGTAAGATTGCGCGAAGAAGACAAATCGGAGATTTTGCGCTATTTGGAATATCATGGTCAGCAGATGGAGGATCATCTAAGTGAACAAATTGATCGCTGTATGGAGATGATTTCTGATGCAGCACAACCAAGGTATGTTGTAAAGGAAGTAGAATTTCCTGAGCTTGGTGTTTTTCCACCAGAATATGCCTACCTGACAGGGGAAGATATTCATCGACATCTTGCAGGGTGTAAGGGGGCAGTCTTTATGGCAGCCACTCTTGGGGCAGAGGTGGAGAATACGATCCGAAGGGCACAGATTAAAAATGTTTCCGACGCAGTCATTATGGATTCATGTGCGAGCACCTTGATCGAAATTTTGTGTGACAATGTGGATGCAATGATGAGAGAAAAACACAAGGGGGAATATTTGACCACAAGATATTCACCAGGATATGGAGACTTGCCGATTACAGTACAAAAACAATTTTTAACAATGCTCAATACAAGTAGGACGATTGGACTTACTGTGAGTGAGAGTGGAATTATGATTCCAAGAAAGTCCGTTTCTGCGATTATTGGAATTTCTGATCATCTACCAGCAAAGGGATTGTCAGGATGTGGTCATTGTAATATGAAAAAGGCTTGTCGCTTTTTGAGGAGAGGAGTACGATGTGGAAAATAAAGTTTTCATTTTAGACGGTGGTATGGGAACCATGCTTCAGGCTGCTGGATTGCAGCCTGGAGAGCATCCAGAGAAATTTGGATACGAGCACCCAGAAATTGTCTGTGACATTCATAAAAAGTATATTGCTGCAGGAAGCGATATTATCTATGCCAATACCTTTGGTGCCAATTCGCACAAGATTGCAGGAAGTGGTATTGATACGGAGACCGCAGTAAAGGCAGCACTACAGGCAGCAAGGCAGGCAGTAGAAGAAAGTAAAAGAGAAGTAAAGGTGGCACTTGATGTCGGACCGATTGGAGAATTGCTTGAGCCGCTGGGCACATTGAAGTTTGAAGATGCCCTTGAAGTATATAAAGAGCAGATGATTGCGGGAGAAAAGTACGGGGCAGATCTTATTGTTATTGAGACTTTTACAGACCTTTATGATGCCAAGGCTGCTGTACTTGCAGCTAAGGAAAACACAAAACTGCCGGTTTGGGTGACGATGAGCTATGAAGAGAGCGGAAGAACCTTTACAGGAACAAAGATTGGTGCAATGGCAATGACCTTAGAGGGACTTGGCGTGGACGGTATTGGTATCAACTGTTCACTTGGACCAAATGAAATTTTAAAGTTGGCAAAAGAACTCAGAGAATGGACCGATGTCCCAATGATTATCAAGCCAAATGCAGGTCTTCCGGATCCAAAGACAGGGGAATATGACCTTGGGGCAGAGGATTTTGGTCGCCAGATGGTAGAGTTTTTAAAGCTTGGTGTGCATGCAATGGGTGGATGTTGTGGAACGACGCCAGAATACATCCAAAATTTATGTAAAGAAGTCAAAGAAGCAGGAGAGGTAAAAGTAGAAAGACCAGAGCATATTCGACGGGGAGTTTGCTCAGCAACAACGATGGCTGAGTATGGCAAAGTTTTAGTTGTCGGGGAAAGATTAAATCCAACAGGAAAGAAAAGATTTGCTCAGGCTTTAGTTGATCATGACTTTGAATATATTTCAAGAGTTGCGTTAGAAGAAGAAGACAGTGGAGCAGATGTATTAGATGTCAATGTTGGTGTTCCGGGGGTAGACGAAGTTCCATTGATGGTTTCTGTCATTAAATCATTGCAGGGCATTGTATCCTTGCCATTACAGATTGACTCGTCAGACCCAGCGGCACTGGAAGCGGGACTTCGTGTCTACAATGGTAAGGCAATTATTAATTCTGTCAATGCAGATGATGAGAGACTGGCATTGATTTTACCAATTGCCAAAAAGTATGGTGCAGCTATTATTGGATTGACCCTTGACGAGGGCGGAATTCCACAGACTGCGCAGGAAAGAGTGGCTCATGCTGAACATATTTTAGAGAAAGCACTAGAATATGGCATTAAAAAAGAGGATGTCATTATTGACTGTCTGACGCTTACTGTATCCGCACAGCAGGATCAGGCAAAGGAGACATTAAAGGCTGTGCGTGAGGTACATGAGCGATTGGGGCTTCATTGTACCTTGGGGGTGAGCAATATATCTTTTGGTCTTCCACAGAGAAGCCACATCAATGAGAGCTTCTTAACTCAAGCGATGCACTGTGGACTAGATTTGCCAATTATTAATCCAAATATTTCTGGTATGATGGATGCCGTCTTTGCTTACCGTGTGCTTGCAGGTGAAGATGAAAATAGTGATGCCTATATTAAGCGTTTTTCTGATCAATCGGCAATGGCACAAAAGCCAGAGAGTGCACAAGAAAAGAGTGAGGAAACCATTGAGAGTGCTGTACTAAAAGGACTCAAAGAAGAGGTAAAAAAGCTGACCAAGATACATCTAGAAACGATGAGTGAAGTGGAACTAATTAATACAAAATTAATTCCTGCACTTGATGTTGTTGGCGAGCAATATGAAAAGCAGATTATTTTCCTTCCACAGTTGATCAATGCAGCAAATGCAGCCAGTGCAGGATTTGATATTATTAAGGAACGCATTGCACAGTCTAGTGACGGCAACTCAAATAAGGGAAAGATTGTCGTTGCTACTGTAAAAGGGGATGTCCATGATATTGGAAAGAATATTACGAAAGTTATTCTAGAAAATTATGGCTATCAAGTATTTGATCTTGGGCGAGATGTGCCAATCGAATTGGTAGCAAAGACAGTTGAGCAAGAGCATGTCAACTTAGTCGGACTTTCCGCTTTGATGACGACTTCTCTTCCATCGATGAAAGAGACCATTCTTGCAGTAAAGAAAGTCAATCCAAATTGTAAGGTGTGGGTTGGCGGAGCGGTGCTCACAGAAGACTATGCCATGGAAATGGGGGCCGATTACTATGCAAAGGATGCGAGAGCTTCAGTAGACATCGCAAAAGAGGTACTAGATCATGCATAATCAAGGAAAAGTGAGTATTCGAGAATTTTTACAAAACAATGTTTTGATTTTTGATGGTGCAATGGGAACTTATTATTCCTCTATTGTCAATGAGCCTGCAATAAATTGTGAAATGGCAAACATTCAACATCCAGAAGTCATTGAAAGCATTCATAAAGAATATATTGCAGCAGGTGCTCATGCCATTAAGACCAATACTTTTGGGGTTAATCGAAAAAATTTTGGAGAAAATTCAAAATTATTGGAGCAATTGGTTGATGCTGCGGTAGAGATTGCTCGTCGTTCAGCCAATGATACAACCTATATCTTTGCAGATATTGGTCCAATTGATGGTGAGGAAGAAGAAAAGGTTGTTGAGCAATATAAAGAAGTGGTCGATTTGTTTTTAAAACAGGGGATTAATGATTTCTTGTTTGAAACCAATTCTTCCATAACAGGGCTTTTTGAAACCGCTAGGTACATCAAGGAAAAATCTCCAGAAGCTTTTATTATCAATTCCTTTGCTGTTTTGCCCGATGGCTATAGCAGTGAGGGACGATATTATCGCAAATTGCTCTCAAGAAATGAGGAAAATGCAAGTGTAGATATTCTTGGACTGAATTGTGTCTGTGGTCCAGCACATATGCTCACGCTTTTAGAAAATGTTCATACTACAGACATTAGCATTATGCCCAATGCAGGTTATCCTGTGGTTCGCGGCAGAAGAACTTTCTATAGCAATGGACCTACATATTATGCCGAGCAGCTTGAGAATATTGTCAAAAGGGGCGTACAGATTGTCGGTGGATGTTGTGGAACGACGCCAGCACATATCAAGGCTTTTGTGGAGAGACTTGGGAGTACATCATTTGTAAGGCAAAAGATACAGCCAAAGAGTGTTGTGGTGACAGAGGAAAAAAATGAATCCAAAAATCACTTGTGGAGGAAATTAGAGGAAGGGAAAAAGGTCATTGCTGTGGAGCTCGACTCGCCTAAAAATGCGGATTTGTCTGGATTTATGGAGAGTGCAAGGCGTTTGCAGGCCGCAGGAGTGGACACACTGACCATTGCTGATTGTCCAATTGCAGTGGCCAGAATGGACAGTGCCCTCTT
Organism: Lachnospiraceae bacterium oral taxon 096; assembly: GCA_018141845.1. Classification (NCBI taxonomy): domain Bacteria; kingdom Bacillati; phylum Bacillota; class Clostridia; order Lachnospirales; family Lachnospiraceae; species Lachnospiraceae bacterium oral taxon 096. The sequence goes on from CP073340.1 coordinate 1,418,604, forward strand.
AGCTTGTAAGGTAAAGAGAGAACTCGGTCTGGATGTCATTCCGCATATGACTTGTAGAGATCGAAATATTAATGCCATCAAAGCACTTTTGCTTGGTATGCATGCAGAAGAAATCTATAATATTTTAGCTATTACCGGCGATCCTATTCCCAATGCACAGAGAAATGAAGTCAGCAGTGTCTACCAGTTTAATTCGAGAAAACTTGCTGCCTATATTGACTCATTAAATGCAGAAGTTTTTGATGAGGGATATAAAATTTATGGTGCACTCAATGTCAATGCGAGAAATTTTGAGGTAGAATTAAGGCGTGCAGAGCAAAAGATAGAGCATGGAATGGTGGGATTTTTGACACAGCCAGTGCTCACACAAGAAGCAGTTGAAAACTTAGCAAAGGCAAGAGAGCAATTGAGTGCCAAAATTTTGGGTGGAATTATTCCTGTAGTGAGCGAAAAAAATGCCCGCTTTATGGATAGCGAGGTCAATGGCATTCGTGTTTCTGAAGAGATTATTTCTCAATATGTGGGAAAAAATAGAGAAGAGGGAGAACAACTAGCGGTTGAGATTTCTCTTGATATGGCAAAGAAGATAAAATCCTATATTGATGGATATTATTTGATTACACCATTTAATCGAGTGGCTTTAATGGAAAAGATTATTGAGGGATTAAGGGAGTAAGGAAGATCTTGTAGCAGTAAATTGAAGAGCCAGCCAGGGAATATCCTTGGCTGGCTCTTTGTTTATTCAAAATGAACTGGTTAGCTCAGTTATGAAAGAAGTAAACCACTAAATGGTGGAAGATCAATATGGACAAGTTCTCCCACTAGGCGAAGATGAAGCTCGCAATCAGTACGATCTGTATTTAGTAAAATTTTTGGCAGGCTCTTGGCAGAGAAGGTGTAATCTCTGTAGCATTGGTCAGAAAAATTAAATAGTCCGATGAGCGTTTCCTTGCCATCACTTCGCTTCATAGAGTAGATGATATCCTCTGTATAATCACAATCTATCCATGAAAATCCCGATGTCTCATAGTCCTTCTCCCAAAAGGCAGGGTGAGAGAGGTAGAGGTGATTGAGTTCCATAATATAGTGGTGGAAGTGATCGTGTATAGGAAAATCTAGGAGATTCCAATCCTGCTCTCTCTTTTCGTCCCATTCTCTCATATGTCCGATTTCGTTGCCCATAAAGTTGAGCTTTTTCCCCGGGTGAAGCATCATATAGAGATAGAGGGCACGAGCTTGGGCAAATTTTTCGTCATAATTTCCAAACATCTTTTGTACAATGGTTGCCTTTCCGTGAACAACCTCGTCGTGGGAGAAGGGAAGGAGATAGTGTTCATTGTAAAAATACATCATGGAAAAGGTCAACTTGTGGTAGTGATATTTTCGTTCATTGACGGGTGTGGCAAAGAAATTCAGAGTGTCATGCATCCAACCTAAATCCCATTTGTAATCAAATCCGAGCCCACCAACTTCGACAGATTTTGTGATATTTGCGAAGTTTGTGGAGTCCTCTGCAATTAAGATACAATGTGGATTTCTCTTCTTTAACCCCACATTCATAAACTTAATAAAGTCCACTGCATTTTTATTGACACCTCGTCGCTCATCTCCCTGCCAGTAAATAATACGACTGATGGCATCCATGCGAATGCCGTCAAAATGAAATTCCTCAAGCCAGTAATTGGCAGCAGATTGAAGAAGGCTGCGTACCTCACCTCGAGAGTGCATGAAATTACAACTTCCCCATTCGCTCACACCGACATCGCTGTGTGGGTACTCATAGAGATAGGTGCCATCGTATTTGGCCAGTCCATATTGGTCGACGGCAAAGTGAACAGGGACAAAATCAAGAATAACGCCGATATTTTCTTGGTGCAGGGCATCAATAAGCATTTTTAATTGCCTTGCTGTGCCATAGCGACTGGTTGGAGAGAAAAATCCTGTGTTTTGATATCCCCAGCTTTCATCGCAAGGGTGTTCGCTAATTGGCATAAATTCGACATAATTGTAGCCATTTTCTTTGAGATAAGGGATGAGAAGGGGAATGAGTTCATCATAGCGATACCAATCCTCTTGCTCGCTGCCTTTTTTCTTCCATGAGCCAAGATGCATTTCATAGATATTGAGGGGACCATTGGTTTCTATCTTTCGGTTTTGCATCCAGTTTTTGTCTTGAAAGTTGTAATTTTTTAGATCCCTGACGATAGAAAAATACTTTGGTCTTAGTTCCATCCCAAAGCCAAATGGATCAGAGTGAATACACTCTTTGCCATCAGCTCCCCAAATTTTGTAGTAATAGCTGTCACCATCTTGAATATTGGAAACGGTAACTTCATAAAAGTTTCCATCGTGTATGCACTTCATTTCATAAGCGACATCGTGAATATAAAGTTCAACATACTTTGCAGCAGGTGCAAATGTGCGAAAAACAGTTTGTTTCCCTTCGATGTGTGCACCAAGCCATTGATGGGCATCAAATATTTGCCCTGTGTAAAATCCATAAAAATCCATAAATACCTCCAATTTATCCTAAATATCTTCGTGACAATTTCTATTTGTTTCTACTTGCAATTTTTATATAGATTAGCATAGACTATGGAAATGGGATATAATCAATATGGAGAAATCGTAAAATATCAGACGATAATAAGAATAAGTCTATTAGTATACGGGATGTGGATCGGAGAAAAAATGGATTTGAGACAGATAAAAACAAAAAATGCTCTTTGTAGTGCCTTTTTGGAGTTGCGTGCACATAAGGAGCTTTCGAAAATAACCATCAAGGAATTATGTGAGTTGGCACAAGTGAGTAAAGCAACATTTTATTTACATTATCGAGATATCTATGATTTGTCCGATTGTCTTATTGAGAGCACAATGCGTGCGGTGGCTGAGCAGATTTGTCATCCAGAATGGATATTATCTGCACCAAAGAAGTTTAGCAATGAGTTGATTTGTGCACTAAAGTCACAGGATAGTATGATTCGCATTTTATTTTCTGGTTTAAAGGAATCTTTACTTCCAAGAACTTTGGAAAAAGAGATGAAAAAGAGATTATATGTGGAATGGCCAAAGCTAAGGAGTGATGCTCAGTGGAATATGCTTTTGACCTTTTTGGTGATGGGAGGATATTATACCTATTACCGATATAGCCGAATGTATTCTGAAAAGATGGTCACGGATAGCATCAACCATATGGTGGACATTCTATGTGAGGATTTTGGACTAGGGGAGAAAGAATAGGAAAAAGCCAGCCAGATTATTTCTGGTTGGCTTTTTCTAATTTTTTATTATTCTTCTCTATTTCTGGAGTGAAGACAATAATGAGTAGTGCAATCAAGAGAATGATAAACTCAAGGAATGTACTTTTAGAACCAAGAAGACTATATCCTGAGGCAGCAATAAAGGCACCAATAGCAAAACAAAAAATGTTTTGGCTGTAAAAAATTCCTTTTTTGAGAAATTCTTTGTCTTTGGTAATTAAATGCTGCGTAAAGGCAAGAGTCGCTTGCTTTAGATTATTGGTCATAAACAGGGGAGAGGAATTATATCCATTGGCTCCTGTAAAGGTTCCCCACTGGAATGCTGCAGAGAAAAAAAATGGATAAATTCTTAAGAGTGGGTGGATGTTATTAGAGAGAAGGTAAGTTACCACCACAGCACAGGCATTGACGACAAGTACGGCCTTTTGCATATGGAGTTTAGTGTAGTAGGAAAGTAAATAGTTGGACATTACACCACTGGCAAAGACAAAAAGTACTCCTACACGAATAATAAATTCTAAAAAATCTCCACCAGAAAGACTTCTCATAAAGTTAATCATATTTCCTGTGATGGCATTTGTAAAATTGCCACCAAGAGCAATGATCGAATATGCACCCATAAATCCTCCGGAGATCGTCAACAACCAATGTAAAAATAGTTCTCGATTTTTTTTAAGATTCATAAGTAAAACCTCATTTCTTGTGTATTTTTACAAAAAAACATTCTACTCTTTTTTTGAAAAAAAGCAAGGTTGAGCGAGGAGAGAAATTATTTTATTAAAAAAAAATTAAAAAAAGACTAGACAAAAATAAAGATGTGTGCTACATTGTTGTCAACGAAAAAAATAGTCACATAAGTTGCCAAGATTTCAGAGGAAGATATTTATCATCCATCTTAAATTATTGATTTAATTAAGTTGTTCTGACTTTGTGAGAGTATGGCCATTGAGACTGTGGAATGTTTTATCCATAGGATTAAAGGAGTCGTATATTCTTTCATCACAAAGTCAGGACTTTTTTTGTTGTCTGTTTGTGTTGAAAGCTTCTCATTAAAGTTCAGAGTGTGCGTGAAAATAAGATGAATTGGGAAAGGAGTAGACACAATGAAGAGTCAGATTTTTGGTTACGGGGTTCCCCCGTAACTTCCATCTTAGGTAAACAGAAAGCAAAAATCAAATGAGCCTGCAATGATGCTGAGCGTATGGATACTCAGAGCAGGTGAGTTTGGAGAATATATTGCATGGAATCAAAATTTCAAGTGTATTTTGTGCTTAGCATGGCTGTTTTGGAGACTGTGACATCGATCATAAGACGCACCGCATAGGAAATGAAAATAGCAGAAGTGGTTCTTTGTTGACCTATTTTCAGTGAATATGGGGAAAAGAGAGAGATTCGGTGGTGATGGATGGGTCGCTGAAAAGACAGTAAACCACATGATAAGTAAGGAATACATTGCATGGGAGTAGGACTTTGCCTATGTTGATCTTGCTTTGGAATGGAGTTTCGAAATAAGAATATGGAGGAGGACAATGACCATTTGACTGTTTTGAGAATGGTTACTCTGGTGAAAGTATTTGTAAGGACGGAATGAGGGTTGCTATGTGGTATCAAGCAAGTATGTACTAGAGATGAAGAAATGTTGTATTGAGACTTCACAAGAGAGAGTTATATTATGAAGTTGTACTAAATTCTGGGATTAGACAACAAAGTGTTGTAATGAATTGAGTGAGGTGTAAACATCATCTTTTTCTTTCTGGGACGAAAAAGGTGAATAGCAAAAATGGGGTTAGCACATTGTATAGAAAATGTGCTAGCTCTATTTGGCGTTTCACTTCTTTAGCAGAGTAGTATTTTAGTACTTGAATATAATAGTGACATTGTGTATATTATAGAAATAACTAAGAAAGGAGAAAAAGATGGAAGAGAAGGTGACCTTAGAGGGAGTTATTGATATGCATGTTCACACAAATCCAGATTTGCGTGTTCGTGCATACAATGATTTTGAACTCTGTGATGCTGCGGTACGTGTTGGTGCAAGGGCCATTGTAATTAAATCGCATCTTGGGGATACTGTGGAGCGAGCAATTATGACAAATGTGTATAATAAAATTGTACATGGTGAGAATACATTTGAGATGTTTGGCGGAATTGTACTCAATAAAAATATTGGAGGTATCAATCCAACGGCCGTAGAGACAGGACTGAAGTTGGGAGCCAAGGTCATTTGGTTGCCAACACAATCATCAAGAAATCATTTAGTCAGAATGAAACAGGATCTATCAAAGAGTGTGGATGTTATTCAAGATGGAAAAATTGTGCCAGAGTTAAGAGATGTCTTTTCCTTAATCAAGGAACACAATGCAGTACTTGCGACCGCACATATTTCAGTGGATGAGTGTTTTAGAGTTGTTGAAGCTGCAAAGAACTATGGCATTGAAAAAATTGTCATTACTCATCCAGAATGGTCATTGGTTGGAATGAGCATTGAACAACAGGCAAGGCTTGTTCGGGATTATGATGTTATTTTGGAGCATTGCTTTGCACAGCCACTGGGCGGTGGAAAGTACAAGAGCAATATGGAAGAAAACTTGGCGACGATAGAAGCTTGTGGCTATAAAAATGTAATGGTGGATACTGATGGTGGTCAAGTGGAGAACCCACATTGGGAGATTGCATTACAACAATATATGCAATATCTTTTTGATCATGGCATTCCAAGGGATCAACTTCGCTATATGACACAGGATATTGCAGCAAATTTATTGGGAATTCAATAGGGGGAATGAATGGTAAGCTTACTTATTGTATTAGCTATTTTGTTGGCTATTGTATTGGGATATCACACAAAGATAAATACAGGATTCTTTGCCATTGTATTTGCTTATTTGATTGGGTGTTTTGCGATGGGATTAAAACCAAAAGATGTTATTTCTGGATGGCCAATCAGTACAATGTTTATTATTTTGGCCGTGTCTTTGTTTTATAATTTTGCCCTTGTCAATGGAACATTAGACAAGACAGCAAGATATCTTCTCTATGCCTGTCGACGGTTTCCAGCACTTTTGCCATTTGCACTTTATTTTGCAGCTGCAGTGATTGCAGCACTTGGTGCAGGCTTTTTTACAGTGATGGCATTTATGGCACCAGTAACTTTGCTCTTATGTGAAGATGCGAAGATGGATAAATTGACGGGGGCCGTAGCAGTCAATTGTGGAGCACTCTCTGGAGCCAATTTTATGACCAGTGGAAGTGGTATTATTTTTAGTGGGTTGATGGAGAATATAGGTTTTGGAGCACAATCTTTTCAATTTGCAGGGAATATATTCATTGCAAGTGTGATTTTTTCTATATTATTTATTGCTCTGTTTTTCTTTACAACAAAGGAAAATCGTCATGTCGGGGAAGGCATAGTATTTGAAAAACCTGAGCCATTTACGGCAGTACAGAAAACAAATTTATATTTGATTTTATTGATGATGATTGTTGTTTTGATTTTCCCGATTTTTAATCGACTTTTTTCAAATGTGAAGATTATCAGTAATATTAATGGCAAGATTGATGTTGGATTGGTTGCTATTATCTTTTCAGTTATTGCACTTTTATTGAATCTTGCACCTCAAAATGAAGTTGTAGCTAAAGTTCCATGGAATACGATTCTTATGATTTGTGGAGTGGGAATGTTGATTAATGTGGCGGTTAAGGCAGGAACCATTGATCTGCTTGCAGCGTGGACTGGTGCCAATATTCCAACTTGGGCATTGCCAATTGCATTTACTGCGATTGCTGCAATTATGAGCTTTTTTTCCAGTACTTTGGGTGTGGTTTGCCCGGCATTATTTCCTATTGTACCACAAATTGCAGCGGCCACAGGAATTGATCCTGTTGTGTTATTTGCCTGCATTGTCATTGGTGGTCAATCATCTGCGATTTCTCCATTTTCGTCTGGAGGAAGCTTGGTTTTAGGTTCTTGTGCAACGGAAGAAGATCGAAATCAAATGTTTCCAAAGTTATTGTTCAAGGCCGTTCCGATGAGTGTAATTTCTGCGATTATTTTTAGTGCAGTAATGGCTTTAGTTTTATAAGATTTTTGAAAATATAAAATTCATGGAATTTGCCTGTGAGATAGGGGGGCTGTCGCACTAAGGGATTAGTGTGCACCCTCCCTATATTATTACGCAAAAATTGTACCTTGAAATAATGCTACCGCAATCCCACTAGCTTTAGATGGTGGGTTAAGGTAGCAAAAAATAGATATTTGTGATACAATAACTAGCGTTATGGGAGTATGGAAATCAAAGAATAGACACAAATATTTATTACAGTATCATATTATTTTTTGTATGTATGTATAGAAAAAAGCTTTTAGTATCAAAAGAAATATCAGATTATATAAAACAATTTTCTTATGAGATATGCACAAAGAGTAATATAATCATAAAATATATGGAAACAGACAAAGACCATATACACTATATGATAGAAACTGAGCCTACAATATCCATAAGTAAAGTAGTTAATCTAATTAAGAGTTATACAACATATCATATATGGAAAAAGCATACAGAATATCTTAAGAATCATTTTGGAAAGAACATACATTTTGGACGGATGGATATTTTGCTTGTAGCGTAGGCAATGTTTCTGAAGAAATGTTAAAGCAATATATAGAAAATCAAGGGTAGAAAGGCGGGTAAGCTTAATGTTAAAGGCATATAGATATCGGATTTATCCAAACAAAGAGCAAGAAATACAGTTAGCAAAGACATTTGGCTGTTGTCGTTTTGTATATAATCAAACCCTTGCGTACAGAAAAGATGCTTATGAAAAAGAAAAAAAGTCTGTCAGTAAGACAGATTGTAATAATTATTGCAATAGAGAGCTGAAAAAAGCTTATGAATGGCTAAAAGAAGTAGATAAATTTGCTTTAACAAATGCAATTTATAATATGGATAGTGCTTATCAAAAGTTTTTCAAAGAACATGCAGGTTATCCAAAGTTTAAGAGTAAGCACAGTAATCGTAAATCATATACAACCAATTTTACAAATGGGAATATAACTGTAGATTTTGATAGAGGAAGAATAAAGCTGCCAAAATTAAAAAGGGTAAAAATAAAATTACATAGAAAATTTTCAGGTCGGATAAAAACAGCAACTATATCTAAGGTACCAAGTGGCAAGTACTATGTGTCTGTTCTTGTAGAAACTGAACATAGTCCACTTGTAAAGACAAACGGACAAATAGGATTGGATTTAGGAATAAAAGATTTATGTATCACATCAGATGGGAAGAAATATGAAAATCCGAAGACAATTAAAAAATATGAGAAAAAGCTTACAAAATTACAAAGACAATTAGCAAATAAAACAAAGGGGAGTAGGAACTATCAGAAAAAAAGGAAACAAATAGCACTATGCCATGAGAAAATAGCTAATACAAGAAAAGATTATCTGCATAAGATTTCAAGCGAAATTATAAACGAAAACCAAGTGATAGTTTCGGAAAACTTACAGATAAAAAATATGGTGAAAAATCATAATTTAGCGAAAACTATAAGCGATGTATCGTGGTATGAGCTGACAAGACAACTGGAATATAAGTCAAAATGGAATGGTAGAAATTATATTAAGATAGATACATTTTATGCAAGTAGCCAGCTATGTTTTAGTTGTGGATATAAAAATACAAATGTAAAAGATCTAAAAGTAAGAGATTGGATGTGTCCTTTCTGCAATACAAAACACGATAGAGATATCAATGCGGCAAAAAATATATTGGCAGAAGGATTAAGACAAGTAGTATAAGAAAAAACAATAGGGCAGGGACTGCCCGAATTAACGCCTGTGGAGATAGTAGGTTGCGAGGTCAGCGAAGCAGGAAGCCCATAGGCTTTAGACTATGGGTAGTTCACTGAGGAAGGATATCAATTTGAGTAAAATAAAAAGCCCTGAACTTTGTTCAAGGCTTTTCGATAGCGGAAGGGAGATTTGAACTCTCGACACCACGGGTATGAACCGTGTGCTCTAGCCAACTGAGCTATTCCGCCATATTGTTGAAATGGGACCTATAGGGCTCGAACCTATGACCCTCTGCTTGTAAGGCAGATGCTCTCCCAGCTGAGCTAAGATCCCTTGCTTCAACGCCTCATCAGTATATAATGAATTGTTTTAATTGTCAACAGTATTTTGAAAATATTTTTGAAAATATTTTTCAGTGGAAAGATAACCTGTTTTTGTGGTAAAATGAAATAACTACGATAAAGATATGATAAAGAGAATATGGAGAAAATATTGCTGATTTTTATTGTCAATCCAAATGCGGGCAGAAAAAAAGGTTCTCGTATTTGGAAAAAAGTGGAACGCTTTCTTGTGAGACGAAAAATTGAATATGAATGGTATATGACCGTGGAGTCTGGAGATGCAAAAAAGATTGCGGCAAATCTGACGAGTGGAATTAGTTATGGCAAAAAAGTGGTACTTGTCGTCATTGGTGGGGATGGAACAATCAATGAGGTGATCAATGGAATGCATATTTCTGACCATGTGACATTGGCTGTTATTCCAGCTGGAGTGAGTAATGATTTTGCAAGGGCACTTAAGATCAGAAAGAATCCGATCCGTGCACTCAAAAATATTGTGCAGAGTAAAGGTGAGGTAAAAATTGACTATGGCATTGTCAGCTATGGCGAGGGACAGCATCGAAGATTTGTTGTCAGCTGTGGCATTGGATTAGATGCCGCTATGGTCAATATTCGAGCAGAGAAGGAGAGGCAGGAGCAAAAGAAAAAACACTCACTTGCCTATCTTTTGTCTGCGATAGCACACATCATATCTAGTAAAACAGTGGGAGGCTGTGTTATACTGGACGATGCAAAGAAGATGGAATTTAATCACATTGCCTTTGTTTCTATGCATATTCAGCCTACAGAGTGCGGAGGATTTCGATTTGCAGAGAAGGCATCAGCTCAAGATGGTCTTCTTTCTTCGTGTGTGATGTTTTCAAAAAAGAAATTGAAATTATTGAGAAATCTAATTGCTGCGCGAATGGGAAAACACCTCAATTATGCCGGTGTGCGCAAATATGACAACAGTGATATCAAGGTTTTATTGCAGTCACCACAATATTTGCACGCCGATGGAGAGGTACTTGGAAAATTTCAAAGTATAGAGGTCAATTGTGTTTCAAGTAAGATAAGGTGTATAATGTAATGAAAAGATAGATTGGAGTTATCGATGAGAATTGGACATGGTTATGATGTGCATCGACTGGTTGCGGATAGAAAGTTGATTCTCGGTGGAGTGGAAATTCCTCATTCACTTGGACTCTTAGGTCATTCGGATGCTGATGTACTTTTGCATGCAATTTCTGATGCACTTCTTGGAGCAGCAGCACTTGGGGATATTGGACAGCATTTTCCAGATACAGATGAGAAATACCGAGGGATTTCTTCCCTATTATTACTGCGAGAGGTTTCAGATTTGGTTAATTTGCAGGGGTTGATTGTAGAAAATATTGATGCAACAATTGTTGCACAGAGACCAAAGTTGCGTCCCTACATCGACATGATGCGGGAAAATATTGCAGAGGCACTGGGCATTGATATCTCACAAGTCAATGTCAAGGCCACAACAGAGGAAGGTCTTGGAATTAGTGGAAGTGAGGAGGGCATATGTGCATATGCGGTTTGCCTTCTCAGTGCAGTTTCTGATATTTCCTATGTACAGGCAAGTGGATGTGCAGGTTGTGGTGGCTGCAAGAGCAATGATTTTTAGGAGGATAAGATTTTGAAAATCTTTAATACATTGACAAGAACAAAGGAAGAGTTTGTACCAATTGAGCCGGGAAAGGTGAGAATGTATGTCTGCGGACCGACAGTTTATAATTTAATTCATATTGGAAATGCAAGACCAATGATTCTCTTTGATACAGTTCGAAGATACTTTTTGCACAAGGGATATGAGGTCAACTATGTCTCCAATTTTACTGATGTGGATGACAAGATTATTCGTAAGGCAAAGGAAGAGGGCGTTGATGCAGCAAAAATTTCTACTCGCTATATTGCAGAATGTAAGAAGGATATGGCAGATATGAATATTATGCCTGCGACCAAAAACCCATTGGCAACAGAAGAAATTGATGGTATGGAAGAGATGATTCAGACATTGATTGATAAGAACAATGCCTATGTCAGCAAGGATGGAACGGTCTATTTTAGAACAAAGAGTTTTAAGGACTATGGAAAGCTCTCTCACAAAAATATGGATGAATTGCAATCTGGTTTTCGAGAGATTAAGGTGACTGGAGAAGAGGACAAGGAAGATAGTTCGGATTTTGTTCTTTGGAAGCCCAAAAAAGAGGGAGAGCCCTATTGGGAGTCACCTTGGAGCAAGGGAAGACCAGGCTGGCATATTGAGTGTTCTGTGATGAGCAAGAAATACCTTGGAGAGCAGATTGACATTCATGGTGGAGGAGAGGATTTGATTTTCCCACATCATGAGAATGAGATTGCACAGTCGGAGTCGGCCAGTGGAAAGAGCTTTGCCAATTACTGGATGCACAATGCATTTTTAAATATTGATAACAAGAAGATGAGCAAGTCACTGGGAAACTTCCGCACAGTGCGAGATATTGCAAAGAACTATGATTTGCAGGTACTCCGCTTTTTTATGTTGAGTGCACATTACCGAAGCCCACTCAATTTCTCGGCAGAGTTAATGGAGAGTTCAAAAAATGCCCTTGAGCGTATTTTAACGGCAGTTGACCGCCTAAATGAGGCCATAGAACATGCACAAAATCGCTCATTGACAGCCGAGGAGGAGGAAAATCTGACTAGGGCAGAGCAATATGCGAAAAATTTTGACGAGGCAATGGATGACGATTTTAATACGGCCGATGCTATCAGTGCAATTTTTGAATTGGTCAAACTTTCAAATTCCACAGCTTCATCAGAAAGTGCAAGGGCATATCTTGAAAAGCTGAAAGAGATGATTTCTTCCCTCTGTGATATTTTGGGCATCATCACACAGAGAAAGAAGGAAGACTTAGATGCCGAAGTGGAGAAATTGATTGAGATGCGTCAGGCGGCAAGAAAAGAGAAAAACTTTGCACGTGCAGATGAAATTCGTGATCAACTCATTGAGATGGGAATTATTTTGGAAGACACGAGAGAGGGTGTAAAGTGGAGGAGAGCTTAAGTAAAATTGTAGAAACATTTTCTCTTCCTGACATGGATGTGACTCAGCTATCCCCACTGGTTCTTGCCTATATTGGAGATGGCGTATATGAGTTCATTGTTCGAACTTATGTGGTCTTTCAGGGAAATCGACAAGTGAATAAGATGCACAAAGACAGTGCAAACCTTGTCAAGGCGGCAACACAGGCCAAGATGGTTAAGCTTGTTTGTGATGATTTAATGGCAGGGGAGCTATCAGTGTATCGCAGGGGAAGAAATGCAAATTCACACACGATGGCCAAAAATGCGAGTATGACCGATTATCGCCATGCAACAGGATTTGAGGCGTTGATGGGATATTTATATTTGTCAGGGAATTTTTCTCGAGCTGTGGAATTAGTTGATCTGGCGTGGAAGAAAATGAATGAAGTGAAGGGAGAAGTTAGTGGTAGCGAATGAAAATCTAATTGAAGGGAGAAATGCGATTATTGAGGCATTTCGCTCTGGGAGAACCATAGATAAGCTCTACATTCAGGATGGCTTAAAGGATGCCGCTGTGCAGACAGTGCTCAGGGAAGCAAAGAAGAAAGAGGCACAAGTTTCCTTTGTGTCAAAGGATCGTCTCGATGCAATGAGTGAGACAAAGAAACATCAGGGAATGATTGCCATTGCAGCAGCCTATGCCTATGCGAGTGTGGAAGATATCTTGCAGGTGGCAAGAGAACGAAGAGAGGATCCCTTTATTTTTATTTTGGATGGAATAGAAGATCCCTATAATTTGGGGGCGATGATCCGGACAGCAAATTTGGCAGGTGCACATGGGGTGATTATTCCAAAACACAGAGCAGTTGGACTGACGGCATCGGTGGCGAGAACATCGGCAGGTGCACTCAATTACACCCCTGTGGCCAAGGTGACGAATATTTCAAGGACGATTGAGGAATTAAGAAAAGAAGGTCTTTGGTTTGTATGTGCAGATATGGAAGGGGAGGTGATGTATCGACAGAATTTGACAGGTCCAATCGGTCTTGTGATTGGCAATGAGGGAAATGGGGTGAGTGAATTGGTAAAGAAAAAATGTGACTTTATTACTTCCATCCCAATGAGAGGAAATATCGATTCGCTCAATGCTTCTGTGGCGACAGGCGTGCTTGCGTACGAGATCGTTCGCCAGAGGATGTTAATAAAGAAATAGGAGAAGATTATGAAGACAGATAAGAGAAGAGTTGTGCTGGTAGGTTGTGGAATGGTTGGTATGAGCTATGCTTATGCCATGTTAAATCAAAATACTTGTGATGAGCTTGTCCTCATCGATGTAGATAAGAAGAGAGCCATTGGAGAGGCCATGGATTTAAATCATGGTTTGGCGTTTTCAAATTCACATATGCGCATTTGGGCTGGCGAGTACATGGATTGCAAGGATGCAGATGTTGTGGTTATTTCGGCAGGTGTGGCTCAAAAGCCAGGTGAGTCAAGAAGAGATTTGCTAAAGAGAAATACGATTGTATTTAAGTCCATTATTGAACCAATTACAGAGAGCGGTTTTAATGGCATTTTCCTTGTGGCAACCAATCCTGTGGACATTATGACAAAGATTACTTGTGATCTCTCCGGATTTAATCCAAGAAGAGTCTTGGGATCAGGTACAGCTCTCGATTCCGCAAGACTTCGCTACCTATTAGGTAACTATATGCATGTGGATCCAAGAAATGTTCACGCTTATGTTATCGGTGAGCATGGAGATTCCGAATTTATTCCTTGGAGCAATGCGATGGTGTCGACAAAGTCGGTTCTTTCTATACTGGAGGAATCTAATGGTGCATTTAATCAGGAGCATTTGGCTAGTATTGAGGAAGATGTAAGAACGGCAGCTTATCGAATTATTGAGGCGAAGAGAGCAACCTATTATGGCATTGGAATGAGCTTGAATCGAATTACAAAGGCCATCCTTGGAGATGAGTGCTCTGTATTTACGGTGTCTGCAAATCTTCGTGGAGAATATGGACAGAGTGGTGTATTTGTCGGCGTGCCATGTATTATCAATCAAAATGGTATTCAAAAGATTTTGGAAATTTCTTTGACTAAGGAAGAAAAGGAAAAGTTTGATGCATCCTGTGAGGCATTGCGTGCAAACTTTGAGGAATTGGATGGAAAGGAATAAAATGAAAGAGGAGGGGCTTAGCCCCTCCTTTTTTGATGTTTAAGTACACAAAAGGGGCTGTCAAAAACAGCCCCTAATAGGTAAGCTGACAACGGGAGTTGAACCCGTGACCTCCTCACTACCAATGAGGTGCGCTACCTCCTGTGCCATGTCAGCATGAAACCTTATAAAGGATATCATAAGGTTTCAAAGTTGTCAAGTTAATTCCAACAATTTTTAGGAACGAATCTCGCCAACTGGTGTTGGGCGAACAGGGTCAAATACTTCAGATGCATTGAACAAGTCGCTCAATTTTTGATTATTTGGTTCGTTGATATCTCTCCACATTCTGTAGCCGTCTAAGTTTCTGCGTCCCTGACGGAAGACATCCCCATTAATTTGTACCCAATACTTTGAGGAATCTACAGTACAGAAGTAGCGGAATCCCTTATCCCTTAAGTAGATATAGCGAGGATTGTCGTCTTTATATGGATGCCAGTCGGCAATATCTGTTCCAAATGGATAGAGGATGATGTCGGTTGGTCCAATGAGAGAAGCCACATTTTGATCCCATTTATCTGTATCCGTGACAAAATCTTGATAAGGAATGCTACCGAGATGGCGATGTCCCCAACTGTGAGAAGCAAGCTCATAGCCGTCGTCTTTGAGTGCCTGAGCAATCTTTTTGACCGTTTCTTTATCTGCTTCAATGTTTGGATTCTTGCCCTGATAGGAGGCATCTGTTCGATATCCAAATACACCATTGTAACCTGTGACAGCGATAATCGCCTTTGCTCCCTTGTAGGAGAAATCAGGATGTTCCTTGACAAATTGGTCAAGAATTGGAATCAAGTCGAAATTACCTCTTTGTTTTGTTCCATCAGGCATATCCATTTCTGTTGTTGGCTTTCCATCATCGCCAATGACCAGACGATTGGCAAATCCATCTCCAGTCATATATTCATAGTAGCAAACATCATCCTGAGACATAACAATTGGCTTCTTTCCTGGTGGAAGAAGAATGTTTCCCTCTACCATATGTTTTGTTCCTGTTGCAGGGTCGTCCTCTTCGTGTGCAAGATCATGAATGCGAACGAGAACATAGCCACGATCATATAAATTTTGTAAAATCTTATTAAATTCGTTGATGGTCGTCATTACCTCATTGTAACCAGCAGCCTTTGAGTCTCCATCAAATGCCTTTGTGGCATCCCAAATCAAGGTGTGGAAAAAGACATGAGGGCAAGTTTTGACATCTTGGCGAACGAGGCTGGCCTTGATGGTTTGATACTCGTTGATCGCTGTGCTGACCTTTTCGTCGGAAGCAATACTTGGATCACTCAATAGGGAAATGGCCCCATCGTAGTCGTAACTTGCTGCGAGTGCAGAGGCACGAGCGAGGTAATCATCAATACTTGGTGCAGCAGTAGTTTCTGGTGCAGCTGTTGTCTGAGCAGGTTTTCCAATATTTTGTGCAAATTGAGAAATAGATAATCCCCTTGCACGCAAGTAGCGAAATCCTGCATAGGCACCACCACAAACTATGGCTAAAATGATGATGAGAATTAAAATTTTTTTCCAGATACTGGGTTTGCGATTTCGTCCCCCGCGGCGACCACCGCCACCCATACCTGAGATGTAACCGTAGTTAGACATTTTCTCCTCCAAATTCATTATGTTTTGTACACCATTATAAACCATATTCTATGGAAAGACAACTATTGTACTTTACTTTAAAATTTTACTGTGCTAAAATCGAATAACAATAAATAGAAGACGGAAAGGATTTTTCTTTATGAATAAAAAGATTAAAACAGAAGCAGTGGATCATCTGTTTCAAGCAATTTTGACACTGAGAAATGAAGAAGAATGTTATACTTTTTTTGAGGATGTGTGTACAGTCAATGAGCTATTGTCATTGTCACAGCGATATGAGGTGGCGAAAATGTTGAGGGAAAGGAAGACCTATTTAGAGATTGCAGAACGGACGGGGGCTTCCACGGCAACCATTAGTAGAGTGAATCGCTCGCTCAATTATGGAAATGATGGCTATGATTTGGTGTTTGAGCGCATCAAGGGTGAAGAGAATGAACGCAATTGATAATCATTTAAATGACCGCCAGAAAGAGGCGGTTTTTTGTACAGAGGGGCCGCTTTTAATTCTTGCTGGTGCTGGCTCAGGAAAGACTAGAGTATTGATGCACAGAATTGCCTATTTAATAGAAGAAAGGCATATCAATCCTTATCAGATTATGGCGATTACATTTACGAATAAGGCAGCAAAAGAGATGAGAGAGCGTGTGGACAAATTAGTTGGTTTAGATGCCCAATATGTTTGGGTGATGACTTTTCATTCAAGCTGTGTTCGTATTTTGCGAAGAGAAATTGAACGGTTAAATTATAGCAATGATTTTTCAATTTATGATACCGATGATCAAAAGACATTGATCAAGAAGGTATGCAAGGAACTGGGCATTGATACAAAGCAAATTAAGGAGCGAAATGCCTTGAGTTTGATTTCTGCTGCAAAAAATGAATTAATTGGCTACGAGGAGTTTAGACAAAATGCCACAGGGTATATGGAAAAGAAGGTGGCTGATATCTATGAGGCATATCAAAAGGCATTGCACCAAAATAATGCTCTTGACTTTGATGATTTAATTGGAAAGACTGTGGAACTATTTGAAAAGCATCCTGATATATTGGACAAGTATCAAGAACGCTTTCGCTATATTATGGTGGATGAGTATCAGGATACCAATACAGCCCAATTTCGCTTAATTTCTCTGCTCGCAGACAAATATCGGAATATTTGTGTGGTGGGCGATGATGATCAGAGTATCTATGGCTTTAGAGGGGCAAATATCGAAAATATTTTAAATTTTGATCGACTCTTTCCTCACACTCAAGTCATTAAGTTGGAGCAAAATTATCGTTCGGATGGAAATATTTTGGCAGCAGCTAATGGAGTGATCCAAAATAATCTCGTGCGAAGACAAAAAAAGCTCTGGACACAGAAGGAAGAGGGAGCAAAAATTCGTATTGAACAATATGAGAATGCAGTAGAGGAAGCAAATCAAATTATTCGAGAAATTAAGGCAAATGCCAGGGAAGGAAATTATAATGATTTTGCTATTCTCTATCGAACCAATGCACAATCTAGACTTTTGGAGGAAAGATGTGTCACACTGGGGGTTCCCTATCAATTGGTTGGGGGGGTCAATTTCTATCAGAGAAAAGAGATCAAGGATATTTTGGCCTATTTAAAGACGGTGGCCAATGGAAGTGATGATATAGCACTCTTAAGAATTATGAATGTGCCAAAGCGAGGGATTGGCAATGCCAGCATTCAAAAAGTCAGTGCTTTTGCCAGTGCCAATGGACTCAGTCTCTATGAGGCGATCAGGGAAGTATCTCAGATTGCTGGAATGGGAAAGGCAGCAGAAAAGTTTCAGGCATTTTCTTCTTTAATTGAACAGATTCGACAAGAAACAGGAAAAATTTCTACACTTATTGAGCGGTTGATTGTGTTGACTGGTTACAAGGAATATTTAAGTCAAGAGGGAGAGATTGAGGCACAGGCCAGGTGGGAAAATATAGAGGAATTGATAAACAAGGCGGCAGATTACACAGATTTATCCCAATTTCTTGAAGATGTGGCATTAATTGCCGATGTCGATCGAATGGATGAGAATGAAAAGCGGGTGACCTTAATGACTTTGCATGCGGCCAAGGGGCTAGAATTTCCCTATGTCTATCTGACAGGGATGGAAGATGGCCTATTTCCTGGGATTCGAAGCATTGCCTCAGAGGATAGAAAGGATTTGGAAGAAGAGAGAAGACTTTGCTATGTGGGGATTACAAGGGCAAAGAAAAAACTTTGCTTGACAGCAGCGAGAATGCGAATGGTGAATGGAGAAACAAGATTTTTCCAACTTTCTCGATTTGCCAAAGAAATTCCCAATCAACTCATTGAGCAACATCTTTTGGAACGAAAACATCAGGAAGTAAAGAAAAAAGAGCCACCAATCTTACACAGTGTTTCTCACATTGCTCGACCATCGACAAAACCAAGTTTTGGAAAAGAATTTAAAATTGAAAAGGCAGAGCATCTGGAGTATATCATAGGAGATCGAGTAAAACACATGAAGTTTGGAGAGGGCACAGTTCTTACGATTGAAGATGGCGAGCGAGATTATACAATTACAGTAGAATTTGATCAATTTGGCATAAAGAAGATGATGGCAGGATTTGCAAAGCTGATTAAAATATGATATTATGTAGACACGCTTATATGATGAGCATAAAACTATATCGTGTATAGTGAAAGGACGATGATTATGGGAAGATTTGAAAATGTAGGAAAAGATGCACTTTCAAAAGTGGAAGATCTGATGAATGCTGCAAAGTTGAATGATTTATTGACAAAGAAGCAAGACGATGAAAAGAAGAAGAATACAATTCTTTGGGTGCTGGCTATTGTTGGTGCAATTGCAGCTGTTGCAGGTATTGCTTATGCTGTTTATAAATTCTTTACTCCAGATTATCTTGAAGATTTCGAAGATGATTTTGATGACGATTTTGATGATGATTATTTTGCAGACGAGGAAGAAAACTAATCTTCTCGTCTACAAAGATTGAGGATAAAGTCCGTAATGCTTATGAATATAAGACTTACGGATTTTTCTATATTTATTTGGATTTGGAGAAAGTATGAAAAAGGGAGAGATCTCAATTGGTTTAGTGGGAGATACAGTATTTCCTGATAAGGGGTATATTGAGCGAGAAGATGGAAGAGTGGCGATCAAACATGCCATTGGTGGACAGAAGGTGGAATATTGTATTACCAAAAAGAGGGCAGGGGAAGCACAGGGAAGAGTTCTTCGTGTCCTTGAACCATCAAGTGTAGAAGACAGAGAAAATTTATGTAATTTTGCAGGAATTTGTGGCGGTTGTCTGTACCAAAGTGTGGGATACCAACATCAACTGGATATCAAAGAGGAGCAATTAAAAAGACTTCTAAAAGATGAGGAATTTATCTGGGAAGGAATACAAGCAAGCCCAGCAGTAGAGGGATATCGAAATAAGATGGAATTTTCCTTTGGTGATAGCTATAAGGATGGACCATTGGCCCTGGGAATGCACAAGAGAGGAAGCCACTATGATATTGTGACAAGTGATAGTTGTCAAATTGTACATATGGATTTTAATGTCATTTTGAGGGCAACACTTGCATTTTTTGCAGAAGCTGGTATACCCTATTTACATAAATTGACACACAGTGGCTTCTTGCGGCATTTGTTGATTCGAAGATCAGCAAAGAGTGGAGAAATTTTAGTCGATTTGATTACAACAACAAGCTTTGGAAAAATCGAAGATCCAAATAGAGAAGAGTATATACCACCTATTGATGAAGAGGCGAAAAAAATTATTAAAGAATGGAAGGATGTGGTACGAAAGCTAGAAGACGATGGTAAGATAGAAGGGAGAATTGCAGGCATTTTGCATACAGTGAATAATTCCTATGCAGATGCTGTCATTGACCAGGGAACGAGCATATTGTATGGGCAGGATTTTATTACAGAAAATTTGCTCGGACTTGATTTTAAGATTACACCATTTTCATTTTTTCAGACAAATTCCTTGGGAGCAGAATTGCTCTATCAAGTGGCTGGAAGATATATTGGAGACACTCAGGGCAAGGCCGTATTTGACTTATATAGCGGAACAGGGACAATTGCACAGCTTTTGGCCGGGGTGGCACAAGAAGTCTATGGTGTGGAGATTGTTGAGGAGGCTGTGAGGGCGGCAAGAGAAAATGCCAAAAAAAATGGCATTGACAATTGCACATTTATTGCTGGAGATGTGCTCAAAGTGATTGATGACTTACAGACCCGACCAGATATCATTGTCCTAGATCCTCCAAGAGAAGGAATCCATCCCAAGGCTCTTCCCAAAATTATGGAGTATCAGGCAGAACGGATTGTCTATATTTCCTGTAAACCAAGTTCTTTGGCAAGAGATATTTTGGTTTTAAAGGAGGGTGGATATCATCTAAAGAAAGCTTGTGCTGTGGATATGTTTCCATTTACAGCAAATTGTGAGGCAGTGGCACTTTTTGAAAAAATGAGATAGTAAAGATTGAAGGAGGATAATAAAAATGGCAACAATTATTGGTGAAGGCATTACTTTTGACGATGTGCTCTTGCAACCAGCATATTCAGAGGTGATTGGAAATCAAGTCGACATTTCCACTTATTTGACAAAGAAAATCAAATTAAATATTCCATTTATGAGTGCAGGTATGGATACGGTTACAGAGCATCGCATGGCCATTGCCATGGCTAGACAGGGCGGTATTGGTATTATTCACAAGAATATGTCGATTGATCAGCAGGCTGAGGAGGTGGACAAGGTAAAGAGGTCAGAAAATGGCGTTATTACAGATCCATTTTTCCTTTCTCCAGACCACACATTAAAAGATGCGGATGATTTAATGGCAAAGTTTAGAATTTCAGGTGTTCCAATCACAGTTGGAAAAAAACTTGTGGGTATTATTACGAATCGAGACTTAAAGTTTGAAGAGGACTTTACCAAAAAGATCAGTGAAGTAATGACAAAGGACAAGCTTGTTACAGCGCTGGAGGGCACGACACTGGATGAGGCAAAGAAGATTTTGGCAGCAGCAAGAGTGGAGAAGCTCCCAATTGTCGACAAGGACTATAACTTAAAGGGATTGATTACAATTAAGGACATTGAAAAGCAGATTAAGTATCCAAGTTCAGCAAAGGACAGTATGGGAAGACTGCTCTGTGGTGCAGCCCTTGGAATTACGGCCAATGTATTGGAGCGCTGTGATGCCCTAGTTAAGGCCAATGTCGATGTCGTTGTGCTCGACAGTGCTCATGGGCATTCACAAAATGTCATTCGTTGTGTAAAGATGATTAAAGAAAAGTATCCAAATTTGCAGGTCATTGCAGGAAATGTGGCAACAGGTGAGGCGACAAAGGCATTGATTGAGG
This sequence comes from Lachnospiraceae bacterium oral taxon 096, assembly GCA_018141845.1. NCBI lineage: Bacteria > Bacillati > Bacillota > Clostridia > Lachnospirales > Lachnospiraceae > Lachnospiraceae bacterium oral taxon 096. The sequence goes on from CP073340.1 coordinate 1,440,200, forward strand.
CTGGAGCGGATTGTGTCAAGGTCGGCATTGGACCAGGATCGATTTGTACAACTCGTGTAGTTGCAGGTATTGGTGTGCCACAGATTAGTGCAATCATGAGCTGCTTTGAGGTTGCAAGAACCTATGGTGTTCCAATTATTGCCGATGGAGGTATTAAGTATTCTGGCGATGTGACAAAGGCATTGGCAGCAGGCGGAAGTGTATGTATGATGGGATCCTTATTTGCAGGTTGTGATGAGGCACCAGGAGCTTTTGAGCTATTCCAAGGAAGAAAATACAAGGTATATCGTGGAATGGGATCAATTTCTGCAATGGAAAGTGGAAGTAAGGACCGTTACTTCCAGGCTGATGCGAAGAAATTGGTGCCAGAGGGCGTAGAAGGTCGCGTGGCTTATAAGGGATTGGTTGAAGATACAGTATTCCAGTTGATTGGTGGATTGCGTGCAGGTATGGGCTATTGTGGAGCAAAGGATATTCCAACGCTTCAAGAGACCTCAAAGTTTGTAAAGATTACTTCTGCGGCACTTAGAGAGAGCCATCCACATGATATTCAGATTACAAAGGAGGCCCCAAATTATTCCTCAGATAATTAAATCAAAAGTTGTTCCCATTGTCTGCGCAGCCATCTTTATGGTGGTTGCGCTGACTTCGTGTTCAGGTGAAAAAAGTAAAGAACCGATTGAAGAATCTGTATTTGCACTGGATACTTTTGTGACAATTCGCATCTATGACCCAACAAAGCAGAAAGCCTTAGATGGTGCCATCAAGATGTGCAATGATTTTGAAGATGTGTTTTCGTCTGACAAAGAGGGAGCGCAATTGTATGCGTTAAATCATAGAGATCCAAGTGAGCAGGTCGTAAAAGTTAGCGATGACCTAGCTAATTGTATACAGACAGCACTAGAATATTGTAAGAAATCAGATGGTGCATTTGATATCACCGTGCAACCATTGAGAAAGTATTGGGATTTTAAATCTGATGACCCCGAACTTCCAAGAAAGGAAGATGTGGATAAAGATTTAGCCAAGGTAGATTATAAAAAAGTTCATGTCAATGGAAATGAGATTCATTTTGATAGCCCCGATACACAGATTGACCTTGGGGCCATTGCCAAGGGCTATATTGCAGATAGACTGAAGGACTATTTAGAAAAAGAGGGTGTGCACTCAGCAATTATTAATCTCGGGGGAAATGTACTTTGTATTGGAAAAAAGCCAGATGGTAGTGATTTTACGATTGGCTTACAAAGACCATTTGCTGATCGACAGGAGACCATCGGTGCAGTAAAAGTCAGTGATTTATCGGTAGTTAGTTCAGGCGTGTATGAGCGCCACTTTATTATTGATGGAAAAAATTATCACCATATCCTCGACCCAAAGACAGGATTTCCCTATGACAATGGTATTGTTCAGGTGAGCATTATTACTAAAAAATCTGTGGATGCCGATGCATTGAGCACAGTGTGCTTTTCGCTCGGGGTAGATAAGGGAATTGCACTGGTCAATCAAATTCCAGATACCTATGCCATCTATGTGATGGACGACTATTCGATGCGCTATTCTGATGGTGCAGAGAAATTGATACAAGAGGATAGATAGGAATGGATTGGAAAAAATATGTAAATCGTGAAACAATCAGTTACTTGATTTTTGGCGTATTGACGACAATTGTTGATTGGGCAGTCTATATGGCTTTTAAGGCTATGAATGTCAATTATCTGGCATGTACAGTTCTTAGCTGGATTGCTGCTGTTGTTTTTGCGTTTGTGACCAATAAGCGCATTGTGTTTCAGAGCCATGATATGTCGTTTTCGACGATTTTATGGGAGTTTATTGTATTTACTGGAGCAAGGCTTTTGACAGGAGCTATGAATGTAGCAGGAATGTGGCTTTTTGTTTCTGGGTTACATCTTTATGATGTCTTGGCCAAGGCAATTCTTTCTGTTTTGGTCGTCATACTGAATTATTTTTTCAGTAAATGGTTTGTATTTAAAAAATAGAAGGAGTGATTTATGAAAAGCGAGTCTTGGTTTAAAAGAGCGGATGCTTTATTGGCGGCGTTTTTTATACCTGTTGCCATTATGATTTTAATTTTTGTGCAAAGACAAATCTTTCCATTTGGCGACAATAGTTTTTTGAGAACGGATATGTACCATCAATATGCTCCGTTTTTCTCAGAGTTTCAATATAAATTAAAGCATGGACAGAGTTTGCTTTATAGCTGGGACATTGGTATGGGGGTCAATTTCTCTGCACTCTATGCTTATTACCTTGCGAGCCCACTCAATTGGTTGATTGTGCTCTGTCCAAAGTCTTTAGTTATCGAGTTTATGACCTATATGATTGTGATTAAAATCGGTCTTTCAGGACTTGCGATGACCTATTACTTACAAAAGCATAGTAAGAAAGAGGGCATGGGAACAGCATTTTTTGGCATTGGCTATGCACTTTCTGGCTATATGGCTGCATATAGCTGGAATATTATGTGGTTGGATTGCATTATTCTTTTGCCATTGATTGCACTGGGATTGGAGCGGTTAGTCAATAAGAAAAAAGGATTGATGTATGCAATATGTCTTGGTCTTTCCATCACATCCAATTACTACATCTCCATTATGATTTGTATGTTTTTGATTTTTTACTTTGTGGCACTTTTGGTAATGCGTGGTGTGACGAGCAAGAAAGACTTTTTTATTGCGGTTTTGCAATTTGGCTTTTTTTCTCTGCTGGCAGGAGGAATTTCGGCAATGGTATTATTGCCAGAAATTTTTGCACTAAAGGCAACGGCATCGGGAACCTTTAATTTCCCACAAGTCTATGTCGCCTATTTTTCCATTATTGATATGGTGGCCAGACATATGCCAGGGGTGGAGACAGAAATTGGACTTGACCATTGGCCAAATATTTATTGTGGTGTGGGAATTTACTTATTTATTTTGCTTTACTTGATGAATAAAAAGATTTCGCTCAAGGAAAAGGCGGTATACTTTACGATGTCTCTCTTTTTCCTTGCAAGTTTTGCCATTGATGTGCTCAATTATATCTGGCATGGCTTTCATTATCCGAATTCTTTGCCGGCACGCCAAAGTTTTATCTATATTTTCCTTGTGCTCTTTATGGCGTTTCGGGCTTATGACAGGTTTCGGGCAAATACACTTAAAGAGCTTGGTATGGCGACAGTGGGAAGCTTAGGATTTATCTTATTGGCACAAAAAACGGTGGAGCAAAAGCATTTTGGCTTTGGAGTATACTATGCATCATTGATTCTAATTGCCATCTATGCTTTGCTCTTGTATTTGTGGAAGAAAAAGAGAATCAATGTCAATGCCTTAATTATTGCTACCTTGGTCATTCTAAGTGTAGAGATGACAGCCAATACAGGGCTGACGAGTGTGACAACGGTCAGCAGAAAAGATTATAAGGACGACAATGCCGATGTGGCCAAGGTGCTAAAGGACTTGCCAAATGATACCTTCTATCGCTTTGAAAAGGTGACAAGAAAGACAAAGGATGATGGAGCGTGGATGAATTTCCACTCAGTATCTCTATTTTCTTCGACGGCAAGGGCTGCATTGAGCGATTTTTCTAAGGAGATGGGAACGGAAGCTTCCACCAATGCCTATTCCATCACAGGAAGTACGCCACTGGTGGATATGCTCTATGCAGTGAAATATGGCATTTATACAGGGGAGAGCAACGACCCAAATGTCGAGTATGTGACACATAGCAATAATATCTATTTGTATGAAAATCCCTATACTCTGCCGATTGGTTACTTGGTTGGGCCAGGATTTGAGACCAGTTGGGACAGGACATTTCGCTCGCCTGCGGATGTGCAGAATAATTTGACACAGATTATTGGCACGAGTCCAGTACTTTTGGAGGAAGAAGGAGAAAAGGATGGTTCAACCTATACTTTTACAACCTCCGAAAAGGGCAGATATTATGTGTATATCAATGATTCTAGCATCAAAACAGTCAAGGTAAAGAGTTCAAAGGACAACATTGACCAGACATTTGAAAATGTAGATCGAGGGTATTTTATTGACCTTGGCTATGTCGATAAGGGCATCACCTATTCTGTCAGAAATGATGACAATAAGGAGATGGATGCCAGTGCCTATCGCTTTGATTATAAGGCATTAAAAGAAGCCTATGATATGCTCAATATTAGTCCATTTACAGTGACACATTATGATTCAAGAACTGTGGAGGGAACAGTGGACGCAGGTCCAGAAGAGGTATTGATGACCTCAATTCCTTATGATGAGGGCTGGACGGTCTATGTCGACGGTGTAAAGACAAAACCGAGGAAGGGGCTAGATACTTTCCTTGCATTGGATTTGACAGAAGGTAAGCATGAGATTAAAATGAAATTTACACCACATGGACTTTACCCTGGTATGGTCATTAGTGGTGGAAGTATTTTGGTTTTGGTTTTGATTGCGGTTTTCTTTAATCGAAGAAAGAAAGTACTCGATACAAAAGAAGAGAACCATCAAGAAGTATTACAAGAAAATGCACAGAAATAGTACTATAGGAGATCGTTATGAAACTTTGGGGTGGAAGATTTACAAAAGAGACAGATCAATTGGTGTTTCAGTTTAATGAATCACTTTCCTTTGATCATCGCTTTTATCATCAAGATATCCGAGGCAGTATTGCCCATGTGATGATGCTTGCAAAGCAGGGAATATTGACAGAGAGTGATAGGGATTGCATTGTTGAGGGATTGAAGTCAATTGAAAAAGATATTGATGAGGGAAAACTCACATTTGCACAAGATGCAGAGGACATTCATTCCTTTGTAGAATCAAATTTGATTCAAAGAATTGGAGATGCAGGAAAGCGATTGCACACAGGTCGCAGCAGAAATGATCAAGTGGCTCTCGATATGAAATTATATACAAGGGATGTCTTGGATGAGACACAGGAGTTATTGACTGTACTTCTTGGTGAGATTTTAACTTTGATGAAGGAAAATGTTCACACCGTCATGCCTGGATTTACCCATTTGCAAAAAGCTCAGCCAACGACATTGGCCCATCATCTTGGTGCTTACTTTGAGATGTTTTTGCGAGATAGAGATCGATTGAGAGATTGCAGAAAGCGAATGAATTTATGCCCTCTCGGTGCAGGTGCATTTGCAGGAACGACCTATCCACTGGACAGAGAGTTGACAGCAAAACTTTTAGATTTTGATGGACCGACAAGAAACAGTATGGATTCGGTGAGTGACCGTGACTATTTGCTTGAGCTTTTGAGCGATTTTTCTATTGTGGCCATGCACCTTTCAAGGTTGAGTGAGGAGATTATTATCTGGAACACAGATGAATATCGCTTTGTCGACATGGATGATACCTATTCTACAGGTTCATCCATTATGCCGCAGAAAAAAAATCCAGATATTGCAGAATTGATTCGAGGAAAGACAGGGCGTGTCTACGGTGCACTGACAAGCCTCTTGACCACAATGAAGGGAATTCCACTAGCTTATAATAAGGATATGCAAGAGGACAAAGAATTGAGCTTTGATGCAATGGACACAGTTCAAGGCTGTATTCGCCTGATGAGTGGAATGCTTTCGACAATGAAATTTAATCATCAAAGAATGGAAGCATCAGCAAAGGGTGGATTTACCAATGCCACTGATGCAGCAGATTATCTTGTGGGAAAGGGCGTTCCTTTTCGAGATGCTCATGGCATCGTGGGGCAGTTGGTTCTCTATGGTATTGAAAACCATAAGGCACTCGATGATTTTACCCTAGCAGAATTTAAGGCCATTAGTCCAGTATTTGAGGAAGATATTTACGAGGCCATTGGCATGAAGCATTGTGTAGAAAAGCGAGTCACAGTGGGAGCACCAGGAGAAGAGGCGATGCGTCAGGAGATTGCACAGAGTGAGGCTTTATTGTAATTTATGAAGAAGCTTCGGAGAAATGAAATTTTGTTTGGGCTTGTGCTCATTGCCATTTGTCTAGTGTGGCTTGGTGTGCGCGGGCTTGGAAAAAAGAAGGCAGATGTTGCAATTTTGACCTATGGCGACCACATTGTAGAGCGGTTGCCACTGGATAAGGATGATGACTTTTATGCCGAGAGCAACGGTTATAAAATTCATATTCAAATTAAAAATCACCGAGCAGGATTTGTTGACAGCACCTGTCCAGATCATATCTGTGAGCACTATGGAATGCTTGGAGATGATGGAGATATTGCGGTCTGTCTGCCAGCAAAGGCGACATTGAGTATTCAAAAGAAATCATAAGAAGAAGGAGAAAATTATGAAAAAAAAGTGGTTGATTTTGGCTGTGACCATGGCTATGACTGTGGCACAGGCCAACACAGCAATGGCAAGCATTTGGATTAAGGATAAGACAGGTTGGTGGTACCAGCACAACAATGGCTCTTATACAAAGGGAAATTGGGAAAAAATTCGTGACCGCTGGTACTATTTTAATAGCAAGGGATATTTGACCACAGGTTGGCAGGAGATCAAAGGAGTTTGGTATTATTTAAAACCAGGCGGTCCGATGGCGACAGGTTGGCAAAATATTGATAATAAGTGGTATTATTTCCACTCTAGTGGTCGCATGGCTGCCAATGGTTGGGTCAGTGGAAAATACTACATGGGCAGTGATGGTGCAATGTTGACCAATACAAAGACACCAGATGGTTACCAAGTTGGTGCAGACGGCAAGTGGGTTGACGCAAAAAAATAGGATAAAAAATGGGAGTGGTGAAAAATTTTGATTTTTCACCACTCCCATTTTCTTTTAAATCATTTTTTCAGGTAAAAAGACTTCATCGAATTTTTCTTCACTTAAAAATCCAAGTTGAACACAGGCTTCTTTTAGGGAAATATTTTCTTTATAGGCAAGTTTTGCCGTTTTCGCAGCATTTTCATATCCAATATAGGGATTTAAGCAGGTGACTAACATCAATGAGCGATGAAGATTGTTCTGCATCTTGTCTTTATTGGCCCGGATGCCCCTGCAACAATTTTTCTCAAAGGAGAGAATGACATCGCTCAATAGTCGCACAGATTGAAGGAAGTTATAGATGATGACGGGCATAAAGACATTGAGCTCGAAATTTCCTTGGCTAGCACCAATGCCAATGGTCGTATCATTGCCCATGACCTGAATGGCAACCATCGTTACTGCTTCACATTGTGTTGGATTGACTTTTCCAGGCATAATGGAGCTTCCAGGCTCATTTTCTGGAATAAAAATTTCACCAAGACCACATCGAGGTCCACTGGCCAAAAAGCGAATATCATTGGCAATTTTTAGTAAGTCACAGGCCAGTGCCTTGAGGGCACCGTGAGAAAAGACCAGCTCATCTTTTGAAGTGAGGGCGTGAAATTTATTTCTTGCGGTGATAAATTCCTTGCCTGTAAGCACAGAGACAGCTCTGGCTACAGCTTGGTCAAATCCTGCTGGTGCATTTAGACCTGTGCCAACAGCAGTTGCACCGAGGGCGAGTTCTCGCAGTGGTTGGAGGCTCATACGGATGAGTTCTTTATCTCGCTCAAGAGAGCTTCTCCAGCCACTGATTTCTTGAGAAAAAGCAATCGGTGTGGCATCTTGAAGGTGAGTTCGCCCAGATTTGACAATACCTTGATTTTCCTCTTCTAATCGAAGGAATGTGTTGATTAATTTGTCAATAGCAGGAAGAAGTTGATCTTCGATTTCTGTGACTGCTGCGATGTGCATGGCCGTTGGAAAGGTGTCATTAGAGCTTTGGGACATATTGGCGTGGTCATTGGGTTGGATGAGCGTCTCCTCAGCCAATTGATTGGCACGATGAGCAATAACTTCGTTGACATTCATATTGCTCTGTGTACCTGATCCTGTTTGCCACACCGCAAGAGGAAATTCATGCGCAAGTTCTCCAGAAATGATTTCATCACAGGCAGTGCAAATATAGGAAAAACGTTGGTCATTTAATTTTTGTAAGTCGTGATTGGCAATGGCAGCAGCTTTTTTTAAAATACCAAAGGCCTTGATGATTTCAGATGGCATTTTTTCGATTCCAATGGCAAAATTTTCAAAGCTTCTTTGTGTCTGTGCTCCCCAGAGATGATGAGAAGGAACTTTGACTTCGCCCATTGTGTCGTGTTCAATTCGATATTGCATATAAAATCCTCCTAGAGTAATCGTTAGGAATATTATATCGCAGGGGGAGATTTTTGCAATCATTCAGCGAAAATGTTATAATAGTACTAGACTTTGGATAGGATGGGAAGAAAAATGAGACAAAATATAGGGATATTGGCGGCTGTTGACTCTGGAAAGACGACGCTGGCTGAAGCAATTTTATATCAAAGTGGTACAGTCAAAAAGATGGGAAGGGTGGACAATCAGGATGCCTTTTTGGATCACTTTGCCTTAGAAAGGGCGAGGGGAATTACCATCTTTTCAAAGCAAGCAATCTTTCATTGGAAGGATTGGGAAATCAATTTATTGGATACTCCAGGACATATCGATTTTTCGGCAGAGATGGAGAGAACTTTGACTGTCTTAGACTATGCCATTTTAGTGATTAGTGGTGCAAGTGGCGTGCAGGGGCACACAAAGACGCTGTGGAAATTATTGAGAAGATATCATATTCCCACATTTATTTTTGTAAATAAATTGGATCAAAATGGGGTGGAAAAGGAGAATGTCTATGCTGAATTGAGGAGAAAATTATCAGGAAATATTGTAGATTTTCAGGCAGAAAAAGAAGAGTGGCTGGATGAATTGTCGATGTGCTCGGAAGAGATGATGGAGGCCACTTTAGAGGAGAGAGAGATCACAAAGGAGATGATTTCTTTTGCCATTGCAAGAGAGGAACTCTTTCCCTGCTACTTTGGATCTGCTCTAAAATTGATGGGAGTGGAGATATTGCTCGATGCTATTACAGAGTATGCGATCGAAAAAGAATATCCCGAAGAATTTGGTGCGATTGTATATAAGATTACCAGAGATTTTCAAGGAACTCGTCTGACACATATTAAGGTCACGGGGGGCGAGGTGAAAAATAAAATGGTGATTGGCGAGGAAAAGGTCAATCAAATTCGAATCTATAATGGTATAAGATTTGAAAGTGTGTCCGATGTTGGTGCGGGTACAGTCTGTGCACTGGTGGGTTTAAATCACACCTATGTTGGGCAGAGCTTGGGAGAGGACCACACCGCTATACCAAAGGTTTTAGAGCCAGTGCTCAGCTATGAAATGATTTTGCCAGAAGATATTGTCCCCAATATGGTGATGCCAAAGCTTAAGGAGATGGCAGAGGAGTTTCCAGAATTACAATTGCAATGGGATGAGAAGGCACAGAGTATTCGTGTCAAATTGATGGGAGCAGTGCAAATTGAAATTTTACAAAACCTTTTCAAAGAGCGAATGGATATGGATGTGACTTTTTCAGAGGGAAGGATTGCCTATAAGGAGACTATTCAGCTGAGTGCAGAGGGAATTGGACATTTTGAGCCATTACGTCACTATGCGGAAGTTCATCTTTTGCTCGAGCCACTGCCTAGGGGAAGTGGGTTAATCTTTTCATCCAAGGTTTCTTCGGATATGTTGGCTGTAAATTGGCAAAATCTCATTTTGACACATTTAAAGGAAAGGGAACATAAAGGAGTATTAATTGGAGCTCCCGTCACGGATATGCGTATGACAATTGTGGCAGGAAGGGCACATAATAAGCACACAGAAGGTGGAGATTTTCGTCAAGCGACTTATCGAGCTGTGCGTCAGGGCTTGATGCAGACAGAAAGTATTTTGCTGGAGCCCTATTATGAATTTCGCCTAGAGATTCCAGTAGTCAATCTTGGAAGAGCACTCAATGATTTAAATGCCATGTTTGCCAAATTTGATCCGCCAGAGACAGAAGGGGAGATGGCCAGTGTTGTGGGGGTGGCTCCCGTTGCTTGTATACAAAATTATCAGGCTGACCTTTTGACTTATACTAAGGGACAGGGACATATTTTTCTTTCTTTTGATCGCTATGATGAGTGTCACAATAGTGAGGAAGTGATAGCCAATGCGATGTATGATCCAGAACTAGACATTTCAAGTCCCTGCGGATCAGTTTTTTGTGCCCATGGCAGTGGTTTTTATGTGCCTTGGTATGAGGTTCCACTCTATCGACAAGTGGACAGTGGCTTGGGATTTTTTGATACAAAACCAGAAGACACTCAAGAAGTTCAAGTGGTTCGATCCACCTATGACGCCAATCAGGCCAACACTGAGGAATTGATGGAAATTTTTGAGCGAACCTATGGAAAGGTCAAACCAAGGATTGGTGATTGGGATCAATCGACCAAGCATCATAAGAGCACAGAAAAGGAATATGTCTATAAGGGAACAAAGAAGGTCAAGGAATATATGTTGGTTGATGGCTACAATGTTATCTTTGCTTGGGATAGCTTGAGAGAACTGGCCGAACAGAACATTGATGCAGCTAGGGACCGCCTAATGGATATTTTGGTCAATTATTCATCTTATCAAAAGTACACTTTAATTTTGGTCTTTGATGCCTATAAGCTAAAGGGACATACAACAGAGATTATGGAATATCACAATATCTATGTTGTCTACACCAAGGAGGCAGAGACTGCAGACCACTATATTGAAAAGACGGCCCATGAGATTGGACATAAGTACCGAGTGACGGTAGTCACCTCGGATGGAATGGAGCAGGTGATTATTCGCAGTGCAGGATGTATATTGATGTCTTCAAAGGAATTATTTGAAGATGTGCAGAGAGTGGAGAGAGAAATCCGAAAGGAACATATTGAAAGCCAGATGAGCAAGAAAAATTTGCTCTTTGATCAGCTTTCAGATGAAATGAAGCAAAAATTAGAGGATATTCGATTGGGAAAATAGAAAAAAATAGCCCCAAGCTTATGCTTGAGGGCTATTTTCATATCATTATTTTGAATGATCTGTATGGCAAGCGGAATGGCAACTGCCACAACTTCCGCTACAGCCACCACAATTTCCACCACAAGAATGTTTACCGTGTTTCTTGTCTTGGTAGATTACAAAACCTGCACCACCTGCACAGGCAAGAACAATGAGTCCAACAATTGCAGTAGCCATAATTTTTTCCTCCTATTCAACCACAGAACGATGATTCTTTGCTGTGGATTTTGCTGTTGGCTTTGCAGGGCGAACAAGCTGGAAGATAATCAGTGCAATCAAGATGATAGCAACTGCTGTTCCAATGCTGAATCCTGCAGCACCAGTAAAGACGATACCTAATTGATAAATAATTAATGAAATAACATAGGCAAAGATACATTCATAACCAATGGCAATCAAAGTCCACTTTCCAGAGCTCATCTCTCTCTTAATGGCACCGATGGCTGCAAAGCAAGGTGCACATAAAAGATTAAATACTAAGAATGAATAGGCAGCTAATGGAGTGATTGCTGCTTGCAATGCAGCCCAAATTGGCTGGCTGTTATCAACAAGGTCTTCTGCACTGGAGTGGAAGAGAACACCAAAGGTATTGACTACATTCTCCTTTGCAATAAGACCAGTAATGGCTGCAGAGGCAAACTTCCAGTCTCCAAAGCCAAGAGGCTTAAAGATATGGGCAATAACACCACCAACAGCAGCCAAAATACTAGAATCCATGTCATCTGTCATTCCGAATGAACCACCAGCAAAGCTGAAGTTTGACAATAACCAAATTAAGATAGATGCCAAAAGAATAATGGTTCCCGCCTTTTTGATAAAACTTGTAGAACGCTCAAGCATGGAGCGAAAAATACTACCAGCGGTTGGCATATGATAAGGTGGAAGCTCGATAACAAATGGAGTTGTATCCCCAGCAAATAGAGCTGTCTTTTTTAACATAATACCAGAAATGATGATGGCAGCCATACCAACAAAGTAGGCACTTGGTCCAACCCAAGCAGCACCATTAAAGAGTGAACCAGCAATCAATGCGATAACTGGAACCTTTGCAGAACAAGGAATGAAAGTAGTTGTCATAACTGTCATTCGACGATCATGCTCGCTCTCAATTGTTCTTGATGCCATAACTCCAGGAACACCACAACCTGTACCAACAAGGATAGGAATAAAACTCTTTCCTGAAAGACCAAACTTTCTAAAAATTCTATCCATAACAAAGGCAATTCTGGCCATATATCCACAGCCCTCAAGGAAGGCGAGGAAAAAGAAAAGAAGTAACATCTGTGGAAGGAATCCAATAACAGATCCAACACCAGCGATAATACCATCTGAAACTAGGCCAATGAGCCATTTTGCACAACCAATATTTGTCAAGAAGTCACTCACACCTGGCTGAACAATTTCACCGAAAAGAGTATCATTGATCCAGTCACTGATGGTTTTACCAATATTTGATATGGAAATATAGTAAACAACGAACATAATGATGGCAAAGATTGGCAATGCCAAAATACGATTCGTGACAATGCGGTCAATTTTATCAGAGAGTGTCACCTTATTCTTATTGCGCTTTTTGTAGCAACGATCAATAATCTTTGCGATATAGGAATAGCGTTCGGTTGTGATAATACTCTCTGCATCATCATCTTGCTCTTTCTCTACTGCAGCAATAATGCCTTCAAAGGTCTTCATCTGGCTATCAGGGAGAGAAAGTTGATTGAGTATCTTCTCATCTCTCTCAAAGATCTTGATAGCATACCAGCGTCTTGTTGCTTCAGAAACCTGTGTCAAGGAATCACCAATTTTCTTTAGTGCATCTTCGATTTTTGGATCGAAGTCATGGAGAGACTTTAAAGTAGCTCCAGATTGTGCAGCTGCAACGGCCTTGGCCACAAGATTGTCAATTCCCGTACTCTTTAGAGCAGAAATTTCAACCACTGGGCAACCCAATGTCTTTGATAGATTGTCAAAGTCGAGAATATCGCCACTTTTTGCAATGACATCGGCCATATTCACTGCGATAACGACTGGAATGCCAAGTTCAAGAATCTGAGTAGTTAGATACAAGTTTCTTTCTAGGTTTGTACCATCAATAATATTGATAATAGCATTTGGTTTTTCATTTAAGAGATAATTTCTTGCAACTACTTCCTCAAGTGTGTATGGAGAAAGAGAATAGATACCTGGTAAATCGGCAATGGTAATGTCCTTATGACCTTTTAATTTACCTTCTTTCTTCTCCACCGTTACGCCGGGCCAGTTGCCGACATATTGATTTGATCCCGTGAGGGAGTTAAATAGTGTAGTCTTACCAGTATTTGGGTTACCGGCAAGAGCAATCGTGTACTTCATAAAATAAAAGTCCTTTCTATTCTACGTCAATAAGTTCTGCATCTGCTTTTCTCAAAGAAAGCTCATATCCTCTAACTGTTACTTCAATAGGATCACCTAGTGGTGCTACCTTGCGAATATAGACAGTTGCTCCCTTAGTCAGTCCCATATCCATAATTCTTCTCTTTACAGCACCCTCACCGCGGAGTTTGACCACAGTGACGGTTTCGCCAATTTTGGCTTCTCTTAGATTTTTCATTCCTTCCCCTTCCTAGCGGATCATAATTTTGGCAGCCATTTCTCGGCTAATTCCAATACGTGAGCCCTTGACATTGACAATCAAGTTTCCGTCAAGTTCACTGACAACGCTGATTTGTCCGTCAACAACGAAACCCAAATTGTTTAAATGCAATCGCATTTCTTCTGTGCCTGAAACTCGAGTAATGGTATACACCTCGCCAAGCTTTGCCATTAACAATGGCATATTGTCACCTTCTTTCTCTACCTAGTTAGTCCATACTAATTTACATAGATAAGTTAGCACAAACTAATTTTCTTGTCAATACTAAAAAGTATTGGACAAGGAGAGGAAGTTTGTTGTATAGTTAAGAAGTACAGTTAGATTATACTAACCGAAGGAGAGAAGAGAGGTTATGGAAAATATTGTGCTTGCAGAGGGGATGAACTTACTCTACGCTCGCTTGCACGGGAAACATTTCTCTTATAGGGAAAAGGAAACGAGGAACTTAGCCATATTCTACTGCCTACAGGGGCGAATGGAATGGCTGGATGGAGATTGCATCTGTAGCATCGAAATGGGCGATTTATGGATAAAAGAATTGGAAGTTGGAGAAGAAATTGATTTGCGGCTTCCATTGGGCAGTGGAAAAACGCTAGCATATTTATTGAATATTGAAAATATGGAAACATTTTTTAAACACTTGCCAAAGGAACTTTCTTTATCTGGAGATTGTATCAAGGACATTCGGGGGCAGTTTTTGAAAAAAAAGAGCTGGGCACATATCAAGACAAATGAGACAATCCGTGCGATTTGGCAGCCATTGAAAGATCAGAATCATTGGAAGAGCCTTGGAATGCTAAAATGTCTGGAACTTTTGGTCTATCTTCGTCATACACACCAAGTGGAAGAAACAAAAAAGAAATATTTTTATAGGGGACAGATAGAAAAGGTAAAGGGCATTCACGATCAATTGGTTGGCCATCTGGGACAGAGATTTACTATAGAAAAGTTAGCTAGGGAAAATGATATCTCAATGACAACATTAAAGGATTGCTTTAAATATCTTTTTGGGGCACCAATTGATACCTATATGCGCAGATATCGAATTCATATGGCCTGTGAGCGATTAAAAAATACAAAAGATGCGATTGCAGATATTGCGGAGGAAGTAGGATATGAGAGTCCCAGTCGCTTTTCGGCGGCCTTTAAGCGGATTGTTGGGATGAAGCCAAGTGAATACAGAAAACAATAAACCAAATAGCACAGTTTTTGTCTGATTCGCATATCGGTTAGGTTTTCCTTTATGTTAGGATAATGCCTGTAGAAAAAAATAATTTTTGGAGGTAATCACAATGATCGATGTAAAGAAGGTAGCAATATTTGTTGGTGGTACAATTTTTGGTTCAGCAGGATTTAAGCTCTTGTCAAGCAAGGATGCAAAGAAGGCTTATACCCATACCGTTGCAGCAGCACTTCGTGTGAAGGAGAGTGCAATGGATACAGTGACATGTATTCAGGAGAATGCAAGTGATATTCTTGCTGAGGCAAAGGACATCAATGAGGCAAGAGCGAGCAAGGAAGTAGAAGTAGAGGACACATCCGAGGAAGCATAAAATGAAATGTAAAATCTTACACGAGAGTAAGGGAAGAATCCGCTTGCATATGGCGCAAAAGCAAATGACGCTAAGGCAGGCGGATATGCTTTTATATTACTTAGAGGCAAATGAAAATGTTTTACAGGCCACAGTCTATGAGAGAACGGCAGATGCGATTCTCCATTACAAAGAAGGAAGTCGCGATAAAGTTTTACAAGCACTGTCAAAGTTTAGTTATGCCGATGAAAAGGTAGCGGCCCTTGTTCCAGAAAAGACAGGAAGGGCGCTGACGAGGGAATATAAAGAAAAGCTGGTCATGATGGTGGCTACAAAGTTTGCAAGGGATTTATTTCTCCCAATGCCAATCAGGACGGTTTTGTTGGTTGCTCATGCCATTAAATATGTCTGGAAGGGAATAAAATGCTTGTTAAGAGGAAAGTTAGAAGTCGAGGTTCTCGATGCACTTTCCATTGGTATTTCTATTGTGCGAGCAGATTATTCTACCGCAGGTTCTGTGATGTTTTTACTTGGTATTGGAGAGTTACTTGAGGAATGGACACACAAAAAGTCCGTCGATGACTTGGCAAGAAGTATGGCTTTAAATGTCGACAAGGTTTGGCTAAAGACAGAAAATGGTGATGTTTTAGTTCCAATTGGACAGATTAAGGCAAAGGATCTCATTACAGTTCATACAGGAAATGTCATTGCCATTGATGGAAAGGTTGTCAGCGGAGAAGCCATGGTCAATCAGGCTTCACTCACTGGAGAATCTGTCCCAGTGGCAAAGCGAGAGGGCTCTTATGCCTATGCAGGAACTGTGGTTGAAGAGGGCGAAATTGTCATCGAGGCCGAGCAAGAAGTTGGCCATGGTCGCTATGACAAAGTAGTTCAGATGATTGAGGATTCAGAAAAGTTAAAGTCAAATACAGAGAGTAAGTTTGCAAGATTGGCGGATAAGCTTGTGCCATATTCATTGGCAGGAACAGCTTTGACCTATCTGTTGACAAGAAATGTGACTCGTGCACTTTCTGTATTGATGGTTGATTTTTCTTGTGCACTCAAGCTTTCTATGCCACTTGCGGTACTTTCGGCGATGAGAGAGGCTGGAAAGTACAATGCCACAGTAAAGGGTGGAAAGTTTTTGGAGGCCATTGCTCAGGCAGATACCATTGTCTTTGACAAGACAGGTACATTGACTTTTGCATGTCCAACCGTGGCAAAGGTTATTCCTTGTGAAAAGAGAGATGCCAATGAGATGCTAAAAATTGCAGCATGTCTGGAAGAGCATTTCCCACATTCTATGGCCAATGCAGTTGTCAAAAAGGCAGCAGATATGGGAATTTCTCACAAAGAAATGCATTCTGAGGTCGAGTATGTCGTGGCACATGGAATTGCAAGCAAAATTAATAAGCAAAGAGTAGTGATTGGAAGTGCTCATTTTGTATTTGATGATGAGCATGTCAAAGTTTCTAAGGCAGATGAAAAGATCTTGGATGCACTGGAGCCAAGATATTCGCATCTATATTTGGCAATTGCAGGAAAACTTGCTGCGATTATTGCCATTGCGGATCCACTTCGCCCAGAGGCAAAGGATGTGCTTGCTCAGTTGAAGGAGCTTGGCATTAAAAAGACAGTAATGATGACAGGAGATAATGCTCAGACAGCACAGGCGATTGCAGGGGAAGTTGGCGTAGATGAGTTCCATGCAGAAGTTTTGCCAGAGGACAAGGCCGCACTTGTGGAGCAGAGAAAGGCCGCAGGACATACGGTAATTATGATTGGCGATGGCATCAACGATTCGCCAGCACTTTCGGCAGCAGATTGTGGTATTGCTATTGGTGCTGGAGCAGCCATTGCAAGAGAGATTTCTGATGTCACCATTGCAGCAGAAAGCCTTGAGGAGCTTGTCATGCTAAAGCGGTTGGCCAATTTAATGATGAAGAGAGTTCATAATAATCATCACTTTGTCATTGGATTTAATGGAGCATTGATTCTACTTGGAACCATGGGCATATTACAGCCAACAGTGTCAGCGCTACTGCATAATGCTTCAACGCTGGGTGTATCTTTGGTAAGTATGACCAATTTAATAGAAAACTAAAATAAGATATTGACAAGGAAGGTGAACTTTGCTAGACTATTAAAAGTTACTTTAAACAAGAAAGCAGGTTCGCCTCACCTTGGCACAATCGTGACCCGGGTTCATAATTTTGCATACCTTGGGTGTGTTTTTTTATGGCGGATGGTTTTCTATCGGCTATTTTTTTAGCGTTAAACATTATTTGGGGGGTATACGACTATTAGCAATCAATTGATTAACGAACAGATTAGAGCAAAGGAAGTCCGTCTAGTTAGTAGTGATGGAGAACAGCTCGGTGTGGTATCCATTGCTGAGGCGATGGCAAAGGCCGAAGAAGCAGAACTTGACCTTGTACTCATTGCACCAACGGCTAAGCCACCGGTTTGCAAGATTATTGACTATAGCAAGTACAAGTATGAACTTGCAAGAAGAGAGAAGGAAGCAAAGAAGAAGCAGAAGGTAATCGAAGTGAAAGAAGTTCGTCTTTCGCCGAATATTGACACTAACGATCTGAACACAAAGATTGGGTCTGCCAGAAAGTTCCTTGAGAAGGGGAATAAGGTAAAAGTCACACTTCGATTCAGAGGTCGTGAGATGGCACGTATGTTTAAGTCGAAGTACATTCTGGATGATTTTGCTGAGGCGCTTTCAGAGGTAGCCGTAATTGATAAGCCTTCTAAGGCAGAGGGCAGAAGTTTGGTAATGTTTTTATCAGCAAAGAAAGTTTAATTGAGATATATTTAAGGAGGACAATCGTAATGCCTAAGTTAAAGACTAGCAGAGCAGCAGCAAAGCGTTTTAAGAGAACAGGAACAGGTAAGCTTGTAAGAAATAAGGCGTATAAGTCACACATCTTAACTAAGAAGTCAACAAAGAGAAAGAGAAATCTTAGAAAAGATATCGTAACCGATGCAACAAATGCAAAGGTTATGAAGAAGATTTTACCATATTTATAAGTTGAATAGTTAAGAGGGAGGATATACCAAAATGGCAAGAATTAAGGGCGGATTAAACGCTAAGAAGAAGCACAATAGAGTTCTGAAGATGGCAAAGGGCTATAGAGGAGCTAGATCTAAGCAGTATAGAATTGCTAAGCAGTCAGTAATGAGAGCATTGAAGAGCTCTTATGCAGGTAGAAAAGAGAGAAAGAGACAGTTCAGACAGCTCTGGATTGCTCGTATTAATGCGGCATGTAGATTGAATGACATTTCTTACTCAAAGTTTATGTATGGCTTGAAGCTTGCAGGTATCGAGATGAACAGAAAGATGCTTTCTGAGCTTGCAATTAATGACGCAGCTGCATTTACAAAGATTGTTGAAGCAGCAAAGGCTAAATTGGCTTAATTTAGGGCGTGCCCATCAAAGCGATGGGAGCTTGAAAAGATGACATGATAGAGAGAGGCTATAAATTTGGATTTCCAAATCTATAGCCTTATTTTTTTGTTAAAAAAATGGAGGCTAACAACTGTTAAGAGTAATTTATAAAAAAATTATAAATATGTGTTGATTTTTATAAGTTTTAATGATAGAATAAAATATAAATATTGAAAAGGAGGCTTTAAGAACTTTAATTATGAGTAAATACTATTCTATCAGAGAATTTTCAAGAATTTTAGGAGTATCAGCCCAAACACTTAGAAATTGGGATGCAAACGGTAAACTTCATCCACATCATGTGTCTAGTAATGGATACAGATATTATTCTCATGAACAATTAAATCAGGTTATGAATATAAAATCTGATTTGAATAGAATTGTCATTGGATATTGCAGAGTTTCAAGCAATAAACAAAAAGATGATTTAGAAAGACAAATAGAGAATATGAAGCTGTATCTAAATACTCAAGGGAAACCTTATGAAATAATTTCGGATATAGGTTCTGGAATTAATTATAAGAAAAAGGGTTTAAGAGAATTAATTAAACGTATATCTCAAAATAAAGTGGAAAAAGTTGTAGTTCTTTACAAAGACAGACTACTAAGATTTGGATTTGAATTAGTTGAATATGTTGCAAGTTTATATAATTGTGACATAGAAATAATTGATAATACAGAAAAATCAGAACAGCAAGAGCTTGTAGAAGATTTAGTTCAAATTATCACAGTTTTTAGTTGTAAATTACAAGGCAAACGTGCTAATAAAGCTAGAAAATTAGTAAATGAATTAATTGAGGTTGACAGTGAAAAATGATAAAATCAATAAAAATCAGACTATACCCAAATAATAAACAGATTACTAAACTATTTCAATATGCTGGATGTGCGAGATTTGCTTACAATTGGGCTATTGCAAAGGAACAAGAGAACTATAAGCAAAAAAATAAATTCTTATCGGATAATGAATTACGAAAAGAATTTACACAGCTAAAGAAACTGCCAGAGTATAGATGGTTAAATGAAGTAAGTAATAATGTAACAAAGCAAGCAATCAAAGATGCTTGTAATGCCTATAAAAAATTTTTCAAAGGGCAATGCAAATATCCTAAATTTAAAAGTAAAAAGCATTCAACTCCTTCTTTTTATCAAGATACTGGTAAAATTCAGTTTACAGATACTCATGTAAAAGTCGAAGGATTTTCAATGAGTAAAAGACGAAATAAACAAAAATTGAATTGGATTAGACTTTGTGAAAAAGAAAGAATACCAATTAACTGTAAATACTTAAATCCACGCTTTACATATGATGGATTGTATTGGTATGTATCCATTGGAATTGAAGTAGATGACAATAATAATCTTCCATCAAATGATGGTGTCGGAATTGATTTAGGTATTAAAAACTTAGCAGTTTGTTCTGATGGAAATACTTATAAGAACATAAATAAAACACAAAAAGTAAGAAAAATAGAAAAGAAAAAACGCAGGTTACAGCGTTCAATATCAAGAAGATATGAGAAAAATAAGAAAGGAGGCAGTTATTGTAAAACAAGTAACATAATAAAAAGAGAAAAAGAACTTTTAAAAGTAATAAAACGATTAACAAATATTCGTCAAAACTACTTACATCAGACAACATCTGAAATCATAAAGCGAAAACCAAGTTTTATCTGTATGGAAGATTTGAATGTAAGTGGAATGATGAAAAATAAGCATTTATCCAAAGCAGTACAACAACAATGCTTTTATGAATTTAGAAAGCAGATTGAGTATAAGTCTAACTGGAATAATATTTCAGTCATTATAGCAGACAGATTCTTTCCAAGTTCTAAACTATGTAGTTGTTGTGGAAATATTAAAAAAGATTTGAAACTGTCTGACAGAATTTATAAATGTGAATGTGGAAACATCATAGATAGAGATTTTCAAGCAAGTTTGAATCTAAAGCAGTATGGAGAGAATGTTTTAAAACAATCTGTAGTGTAACACTTTAAAGTTATTACAGATATGTACCGAACGTTAATAGGGAATTGACGCCTACGGAGAGTACAAGAACTTGTAATTAGTATTTGAATTTATTCAGTATGAAAGCATACTCGATGAAGTAGGAATGAAACATAAAAGTTTATTAGCTTTTTATAAGTTTTCAGTAACGGAAGAGGAATAATTAGAGCTTTTCGGGCGTAGAGTGGCTTGAGTGGAAGATATTTTAGCTGCAGTTGATCCTGAGGACAATGATCTTTTAAATGATGCCATTATTGAAAATCAGCAGACCGTTGAGATGACCGACATCTACCGTGAAATCATTGATGGAACAGGACAATATGTTCTAAAAAAAATAGGCCGTGGTATACCACAGCCTAAGATTCGTGCAGAAAAAGGGACTTGAACCCTCAAGGTATTGCTACCACACGGACCTGAACCGTGCGCGTCTGCCAATTCCGCCATTTCTGCTTGCCGTAATAGTATAGGTGAAGTTAAAAGAAAAGTCAAGAGAATATATTTTTTTAAAAAATAAAAAAAGTGCTTGCATTATTTGAAAATAGATGATATACTCTTGAATGTCCTTAAGAGAGGGATATGCGGGGATGCTGGAATTGGCAGACAGGCTAGACTAAGGATCTAGTGATTGTATGATCGTGAGGGTTCAAGTCCCTTTTCCCGCACGGCAGAGAGCAGGAACGAGAGTTTCTGCTCTCTTTCTATTGATATCATAGTAAAAATTAATATTGCATATTTTCTTTAAGAATGTTATATTTAGAAGGTATTATTTTTGATTGCAATCGGTAATACACGAAACTGCATTGAGAACCCAAGGTGGTGGATGACCGCCGTGTTGGCTAATGCACAGAGGGAGTGGATGCAGGAGAGGGTAATGCAGTAGACACATTTGGAAGTAAGATTTAGAGATGCCCCGCAACAGAATTGATCACTTTGTTAGTATTGTAGCATCAATAACTTTTATCACTGAATGTTGGTTATGCCTAGTATGAGTAGTATTGAGCTGTGAACTGCAGATGTTAATGAGAAAATCCATAGGCGGCTTTTGTTTCGCAAGTGGAGCAGGAGTAATACCCTTGTTATCATTAAACTACGCGCCATATCATTTTTGATATGGCGTTTTTTCATTTTCTGGGATATAATTAGGTAATGCTAATTAGGGATACCTAATTATATCTGGGAGGTGAATATGTTACTTGCACTTGTGATTGCGGCAACAGTATTGAAAAAGAAGGTCGGAGATCGGCCAAATAGAGAGAGAAAAGTGAATGAAAGGGATACCGCATGGGAGAATGTGCAGGAGAATCAGATGTGGTGTTTGCAGAGATATCGAAAAAGTGACAGGGCAAGAATTCTCAATGCACAAAATATTCAAATGGCGTGGGGCACATGGTCTGCGATGGAAGATAAGTTTTTTCGACTGAGCAGTGGACAATTTTTTAGAGCAGGTGATGTTATTGGAATTGACCGAGGACTGTATCGACATTTTGGAGTCTATGTGGGCGATGGAAAAGTGATTCACTACGCAGCAGATGATGGAGATTTTGGAAGAAATCCAAGCGTGAGAGAGACGACAATAAAAGATTTTAGTAAAAATATAGATGATATCTTTGTGTTGCATTTTCCAGGAGAGGGAAGGGCACCAGAGAAAATAAGAAAAAAGATGTCAAGACATTACAAAACAGAAAAAAGAGGCTTGTGTGACTTTTTATTTCGAGAAAAATATGAGTTGTTTTCAGCAGAAGAAACTGTAAAAAGAGCCTATCAAAGACTTGGGGAATGTGCCTATAATTTGACGAGAAATAATTGTGAACATTTTGCACTGTGGTGTAAGACAGGAGTTTCCGCTTCTAGGCAGGTGGATCGGTTTGTAAGTGAATTGGTTGGTATATAATATAAAAAAGTAGTATAAAAAAGCTGTCGAGTGTGACAGCTTTTTGTGATATAATACAAAAATATATGTGAAAAAAGAAAGGAAGGATGGACTTGTACTATTCAGAAGAAACAATTGAAGAGGTCAGATCAGCAAGTGATATAGTGGATGTTGTCTCTTCCTATGTGAAGATTCAAAAAAGAGGAGCCCAATATATGGGACTTTGCCCATTTCATAATGAGAAGACCCCTTCCTTTTCGGTATCGCCATCAAAGCAGATGTATTACTGCTTTGGCTGTGGGGCTGGTGGAAATGTCATCACTTTTATTATGCAATATGAGAATCTAACTTTTATAGAGGCACTAAAGTTTCTAGCTGAGCGTTCAAATATTGCATTGCCACAGAAAGAAGAAACACAAGGGGAAAGAAAGACTCGCAGTGAAAAAAATATTTTGTTAGAAATCAATAAATTGGCGGCAATGTATTTCTATCATCAACTCAGACAACCACAGGGGGATCAGGCCAGAGATTATTTGTTGGCAAGAGGATTATCTGCAGAGGACATTGTTCACTTTGGTCTGGGATTTTCAAATAAAACTTCGGATGACTTGTATCGCTATTTAAAGAGCAAAGGATATGACGATGCTATTTTAAAGCAAACAGGACTTGTGACGGTGGAAGAGCGGGGAAGCAGAGATAAGTTTTGGAATCGAGTGATGTTTCCTATTCTGGATGTCAATAGTCGAGTGATTGGCTTTGGTGGGCGAGTGATGGGCGATGGAATGCCCAAGTACTTGAATTCGCCGGAGACAAAATTATTTGACAAGAGTAAAAACTTGTATGGTCTTAATTTTGCACGCTATTCGAGGAAGGAGGATATGATTCTTTGCGAGGGATATATGGATGTGATTGCCCTTCAGCGGGCAGGATTTGTCAATGCAGTGGCTTCTCTTGGAACAGCACTGACCATTTCTCATGTTCAACTACTTCGTCGGTATGTAAAGCGGGTGATTTTGGCCTATGATTCAGATGGAGCAGGAATCAATGCGGCCAGGCGAGCAATTGGGCTTTTGCGGGAAGCAGGAATGAGTGCCCGAGTATTGAATATGCAGCCATACAAAGATCCAGATGAATTTATTAAAAATTTGGGCAAAGATGCCTATCAAGAGCGGATTGATCGGGCAAAAAATGCATTTTTGTGGGAAATTGATGTGCTTGAAAAAGAATTTGATCTTCATGATCCTGAGCAGCAGACGGATTTTCAGCGAAAAGTGGCCGAAAGATTGTGTAGCTTTCAGGACGGATTGGAGAGAGAAAACTATATGCAAGCTGTCTGCAAGGAGCATTTTATTGCCTATGAGGATATGCGTCGCATGGTCAATGGAATGGGGGCACAAGTACAGCTACAAAATGCTATTCAAAGTCAGAGAGAGAAAGAAAAAGAAAAGCATTCGATCCAGCGCAGGGAAAAGGAAGATGGAATAAAAAAGAGTCAGAGGCTTTTACTCACTTGGATGATTGAGGATGCAAAGGTATTTGAAAAAATTAAAAACTATATCTCGCCCTCTGATTTCATTGAGAAAATTTATCAAGATGTGGCAACAAGGATCTATCAAGATTATGAAAAGGGTGTGGTAAATCCCGCAGCGATTCTTGATGAATATATGGAAGATGAGGAGTTACAAAAACAGATTACCAGGCTATTTCATGCAGAGCTTTTAGGGGAGGTGACAGAGAAAGAGAAGAAGAAGGCAATGGAAGAGAGTATTTTGAAATTGAAGTTGGCCAGTCTTGACTTGCGTGCAAAGTCAGCACTCAGTCCGACACAATTTCAAGAAATTATTTTAGAGCAGGCACAATGGAGAAAGAAGGGAGTACATATTGAATAGTGAAGAAGGTGAGGCTGTCAAGTAGATTAGAAAGAATTGCGAGTATGGTAAAAGACAATGCCATACTTGCTGATATTGGAACAGATCATGGATTTATTCCAGTGAAATTAGTTGATGAAGGACGGATTCAAAAGGCCATTGCCTGTGATTTGTGTTCGGGTCCACTTGAGCGTGCCAGAGCTCATATTCGGGAATATGGATTGGAAAATCAAATTGAGACAAGACTGTCTGATGGTTTGTGTGAGATTGTCGCAGGTGAAGTGGACACTGTGCTCATTGCGGGAATGGGAGGAGAACTCATTGTTCGCATACTAGAAGAAAGAAAAGACTTAAAAGAGGGCATAAAGGAGTATATTTTATCACCACATTCGGAGTGGTCACTTGTTCGCAAATACTTGTGGGCAAATGGATATTCCATTGTGGAAGAGGAAATGCTTTGTGAGGATCACAAATATTATATCATTTTGCGTGTGTTGCCAGAGCGAGATATGCGAGAAAAAACAGAAATCTATGCACTCTTTGGTGAGGATTTAATTCAAAAGAATCATCCTGTATTGAGGGAGTATCTTTTGAAGGAAAAAAAGAAATTTGTACAAATTTTGTCTGGACTAGAGGATGGCGGTGAAAAGCTAAATCAGAGAAGGCAAGAAATTACACATTATATCTCGTGCGTTGAGGAGGCAGAACATGAAATGCAAGGAAATACTAGAAAATTTAAATAAGATTATGCCAATGGAGCTTGCCATGTCTTGGGACAATCCAGGACTACTTGTGGGAAGAAGAGATTGCTCTGTAAAGCGGATATTGTTGGCACTCGATGTCACAACAGAGGCAATTGAGCAGGCGGTTGCTCTGGGGGTAGATTTATTGATCACACATCATCCATTGATTTTTTCACCACTAAAAAAGATTAATGATGAAGATATTTTTGGAAGCAGAATTCTTTCATTGGTTGAAAATCGTATCAATTATATTGCAATGCACACAAATTATGATGTGGCCATAGGATGTATGGGGGACTTGGCTGCAGAAAAAATAGAAATTCAGGGAAGACCACTGGAAGTCACAGGGCAGATCGATGGCGTGGAAATCGGTGTGGGAAAAGTGGGGAAATTAAAGAATGTTTGTACCTTGGAGGCCTTAATTGCTCATGTAAAGGCAAAGTTTTCACTGCCATTTGTCAGTGTCTATGGAGCAGAACTATTGGAAAATAAGCGAGTTGAGACAGTGGCTATTTCTCCAGGATCGGGAAAGGGGATGTATTCTTATGCAGTAGCAGCAGGAGCACAGGTTCTGATTACAGGAGATATCACTCACCACGAGGCACTGGATGCCAGAGAAGCAGGGATTTGTATTATTGATGCTGGTCACTATGGACTGGAGCATATTTTTATGGAAGATATGGAAAAGAAAATCAAGAAATTTATGCCAAGAGTTGCCGTGTACAGAGTGCCATTTGCCATTCCTGTACAAGTGAGGTAAAAATGATTTGTGTCAGATACCAAGAAAAAGAAAATTTATTTGATGAAAATGTCACCTTTAAAGATATTGTGAATGAGATTTCTCCTGATAGCGATGCACTCTTGGTGCGCTACAATAAAAAGTTATATGAACTTGCTAGTAAAGTTACAGAAAGTGGAGAAATTGAGCTTGTCACCATAAGCCAAAGGCCAGGAATGCAGACATTGGAGCGAACGACCTTGTTTGTTTTGATGAAGTCCTTTTTTGATGTGATTGGCAGGGAAAATATTGGCAAGTTAAAGGTGGAGTATTCCACAGGAAATGGTATCTTTATCCGTGCACTTGATGGGCTAAATATTGATGTTTCCCTTCTTTTAAAAGTGAAGGAAAGAATGAAAGCGTTGATTCGTTGTCACGCAAAAATTGAAAAGAAAAGCCTTTCCACCACAGAGGCGATGAAACACTTTCACCAATATGGAATGCTTGACAAGGAGAGATTATTTTATTTTCGTAGGGCATCGACAGTCAATGTCTATTCCATTGATGGATTTGAGGACTATTACTATGGCTATATGGCTCCAGATGCCAGTTATATCAAAAAATTTGACATCATTTCTTATCAGGATGGCTTCGTTTTATTGTTACCGTCGCCAAGACATCCCAAAGTACTGACGAAGTTTCAGCCATCAGAGAAGGTATTTCAAAAATTAAATGAGTCATCACGCTGGGCAGAAAAACTTGGCTGTGCAAATGTGGCTGCACTCAATGAAGAGATTTCAAGGGGCAATACAACAGAGATGATTTTAATTTCTGAGGCAATGATGGAAAAACAAATTGGAGATATTGCACAGGATATTGCCGGCAAAGAGGGAAAGAAGTTTGTGATGATTGCGGGGCCATCTTCGTCGGGAAAGACGACATTTTCACATCGCTTGAGCATACAGCTGAGGGCGAATGGTCTTTGTCCTCATCCGATTGCTGTGGACAATTATTTTAAAGAGAGGGAGGACACACCAAAGGATGCGGATGGAAATTATGATTTTGAAATATTAGAGGCCATTGATATCGAAAAGTTTAATGAGGACATGACAAAACTTTTAGCTGGAGAGAAAGTAGAATTACCTCACTTTAATTTTAAGGTGGGAAAGAGAGAATATAATGGGGATTTTTTACAGCTAGGAAGAGAGGATATTTTAGTTATTGAGGGGATTCATTGTCTAAATGACCGATTGTCCTATAGTTTGCCAAAGGAGTCAAAGTATAAAATTTATATTAGTGCGTTGACACAATTAAATATTGATGAGCACAATCGCATTCCTACAGCCGATGGGCGGATGATTCGGAGGATGGTGAGGGATGCAAGGACTCGGGGAATTTCGGCACAGTCGACCATTCAAATGTGGCCTTTAGTGAGAAAGGGAGAGAATGAGAATATATTTCCGTTTCAAGAGAGTGCAGATGTGATCTTTAATTCTGCATTGATTTATGAACTTGCGGTATTAAAGGCCTATGTCGAGCCACTTTTATTTGGAATTCCAAGGCAGGCACCCGAGTATGAGGAGGCCAAAAGGTTATTAAAGTTTTTGGATTATTTTTTAAATATTCCCGAAGAGCACATTCCACAGAATTCAATTTTAAGGGAATTTGTTGGTGGAAGTTGCTTTAAGGTCTAATTTGTGGTAAAGTAAAGTTCTTGAGTAAGACAGATGGTCGCGGCTACAATGCCGAAAGGTAGTAGGTGAGGAAAGTCCGGGCTTCGCAGGGCAAGATGCCAGATAACGTCTGGTGGAGGTGACTCCAAGGACAGTGCAACAGAAATATACCGCCAGGAAACTGGTAAGGGTGGAAGGGTGGTGTAAGAGACCACCGCCCCTGTGGTAACACAGGGGGGATATGTAAACCCCATCTGAAGCAAGACCGAACAGAACGAAGGGCGGCCCGTCCATGTTCAGGTAGGTTGCTCGAGCATATTGGCGACAATATGCCTAGATAGATGACCATTTGATACATAACCCGGCTTACAGTTTTGCTCAAGGAAAAGAAAACAAAGGGATTGCGAAAGAGTTGATGTTCGCAATCCCTATTTTTTAGGTATTCATTTGATATAAGATCAATAGCCCCTTGAGCAATAAATCTTCTTCAAGAACAATCTTGTGCTTACAGAGTGGGACAATAAATTTAGCTAAACCGCCCGTGGCCACGACCGTTAATGGTTTGCTTAGTTCTGTTTCCATGGCGGATAAAATGCCATCTACCATTCCAGCATGGCCATAGAGAATGCCATTTTTCATGGAATCGACTGTATTTTTTCCAATCACAGAGCCTGCCTGATTCAAATCAATGAATGGTAGTTGTGCTGTGCGAGAGGATAAGGAATCGAGGCTCACACGAATACCGGGGTGGATAATTCCACCGATGTAATTTTTATTTTCATCTACAATGGTAATGGTTGTCGCTGTGCCCATATCGACGACTGCAAGGGGGAGGGGATACTCGTGCATGGCGGCAACCGAATCGACAATTAAATCGGAACCAATAGTCTCAGGGTGATCCATTAAAAAGCCAAGCCCTGTTTTCATGTGTGTGTTGACACAGAGGCATTCAAGTCCTGTAACTTTTTTTACAGCATTCGTAATTGTGGTATTGAGTGGAGGTACAACACTGGATAAAATAGCTCCATCAATATCTTTGATCATGGTCTGGTGAATTTCAAGAATATTTTTGATATCCACAGCATATTCAAGATCTGTGCGGTTTCGATTGGTGGTAATGCGCTCTAAAAAATAGGTCTGTTGTTTATCAATTCCGCCAATGACAATGTTGGAATTGCCCATGTCGATGGTTAAAATCATTGTGCATTCTTCCTTTCAGTTTTTTTCTATGATATAATGACTCCTATGTTATCATAGCACGGCTATAAATTTGTGACAATGGAGGGGCATATGTTAAAAGGAAAGACAGTGATATTGGGAGTTTGTGGTGGCATTGCGGCCTATAAGATCGCCAATCTGGCCAGTGCACTTGTAAAACAAGGGGCAGACACCTATGTATTGATGACAAAGAATGCGACCAATTTTATCAATCCAATTGCGTTTGAGACACTGACAGGACATAAATGTGTGGTGGACACCTTTGACCGCAATTTTGAGTTTCATGTGGAACATGTTGCACTGGCGAAGAAGGCAGATATTGTGATGATTGCACCAGCAACAGCAAATGTCATTGGAAAGCTTGCAGGGGGCATTGCCGATGATATGTTGACGACGACAGTATTGGCCTGCCGATGTCCTATTCTTGTTGCACCAGCGATGAATACGAGAATGTATGAAAATCCAATTGTGGGAGAGAACATGGCAAAGTTGAGGCGTTTTGGCTTTCATTTTGTGGATGCCGTGAGTGGGTATTTGGCCTGTGGCGATGTGGGAGCAGGAAAAATGCCTGAGCCAGAGGAGCTTCTTGACCATATTCTCTATCACATTGCCTATCAAAAGGACTTGATGGGAAAAAATATTCTTGTCACGGCAGGGCCGACGAGGGAGGCTATTGATCCTGTGCGCTATTTGAGCAATCATTCCACAGGAAAGATGGGCATTGAGATTGCTAGGGCAGCAGCTTATCGAGGAGCAAATGTCACTTTGGTGCTTGGACCAACTTCTGAGCGTGCACCAAGATTTGTGCAGGTAAAATCGATTACATCGGCACAGGATATGTTTGAAGCAGTGACGGCAGTGTCAGAGAAAATGGATATTATCATTAAGGCAGCAGCAGTGGCGGATTATACTCCACTATCCGTGGCAGATCAAAAGCTAAAAAAGGGCGATGGAGATATGCAAATCCCATTGAAGCGGACAAGGGATATTTTGGCTTATTTGGGAGAGCACAAGACAGAGAAGCAATTTTTATGTGGATTTTCGATGGAAACAGAAAATATGATCGAAAACACCAAGAAAAAGTTAATCAAAAAGAACTTGGATATGATCGTTTGTAACAATGTCAAGCAGGCAGGAGCAGGTTTTGGTGGAGACACCAATGTCGTGACCTTGATGACTAGAGAGAAGATGGAAGAACTGGAGATGATGAGCAAGGCACAGGTATCCCATATATTGCTCGATCGAATTATTGGAGGATTATAAAGTGAATTTTAATGAAATTAAAAAGAGAAGAACATTTGCCATTATCAGCCATCCAGATGCTGGTAAGACGACATTGACAGAGAAGTTTTTGCTCTATGGTGGAGCAATCAATCTTGCAGGAAGTGTCAAGGGAAAAAAGACAGCAAAGTATGCGGTCAGCGACTGGATGGAAATTGAGAAGGAGAGAGGAATCTCCGTTACTTCTTCAGTAATGCAATTTAATTATGAGGGATATTGCATCAATATTTTGGACACACCAGGACATCAAGATTTCTCTGAGGACACTTACCGAACATTGATGGCGGCAGATTCTGCGGTGATGGTTATTGATGCCAGCAAGGGTGTGGAGGCCCAGACCATTAAGCTCTTTAAGGTGTGTGTGATGCGACATATTCCAATCTTTACATTTATCAATAAGCTCGACCGAGAGGCAAGAGATCCATTTGAGTTGATGGATGAAATTGAGGAAGTTCTTGGCATTCGTACCTGCCCAATTAATTGGCCAATTGGATGTGGAAAGAATTTTAAGGGAGTCTATGACCGCCACACAAAGAAGATTACTACATTTACAGCAAGTGCATCGGGAATGAAGGAAGTAGAATCTAGAGAAATCGATATTGACGATGATGGTGTGGAAGCCGCCATTGGAGCGGACTATCAGGCTCAGTTGAGTGATGAGATTGAGCTTCTTGATGGTGCGAGCGATGAATTTGATCAAGAGAGAGTCAGCAATGGAGAACTTTCTCCTGTCTTTTTTGGATCGGCACTCACCAATTTTGGTGTGGAGACTTTTCTTGAGCACTTTTTAAGTATGACTACGCCACCACTGGCTAGAAAGACAAAAGATGGTCTTGTTGATCCGATGAAAGATGAGTTTTTCTCTGCCTTTGTCTTTAAGATTCAGGCAAATATGAATAAGGCACACAGAGATAGAATTGCATTTATGCGCATTTGTTCGGGTGAATATCATGCAGGAATGGAAGTGACGCATATTCAAGGGGGAAAGAAAATGCGTCTGAATCAATCGACTCAGATGATGGCTGATGAGAGAAAAATTGTAGACACGGCCTACGCAGGAGACATTATCGGACTCTTTGATCCAGGCATTTTTTCTATTGGAGATACTTTGACGGATGGACCGACAAATACAGAGTTTGAGGGAATTCCAACATTTGCTCCTGAACATTTTGCCAGAGTTCGCCAGATGGACACAATGAAGAGAAAGCAATTTTTAAAGGGTGTCTATCAAATTGCCCAAGAGGGTGCTATACAGATTTTTCAAGAGTTTAACACAGGGATGGAGGAGATTATTGTGGGCGTTGTCGGTGTCCTTCAATTTGAGGTCTTGACCTATCGTCTACAAAATGAGTACAATGTAGAGGTGAAACTCGAGAGATTGCCATACGAACATATTCGCTGGATTGAAAATCCTTCAGAGATTGATGTCAATAAGATTCAGGGAACAAGTGATATGAAAAAAATTAAGGATTTAAAGGACAATCCATTGTTAATCTTTATCAATCCTTGGAGCATTCGTATGGTGGAGGAGAGAAATCCTGACTTAAAGTTGAGCGAGTTTGGCAAAAACTAAGATGGAGGAAGTAATGACAATGTATAGAGAAGAAATTGAACGCTATATTGATGCCCATACACAGGAAATGTTAGAAGACATCAAAAGTATTTGTGCCATTGATAGTCAAAGGAGTGCGTACAAAGAGGGAATGCCATTTGGAGAAGGACCTGCAAAGGCTTTGGGTGTTGCCCTTGAGATGGCTGAAAAATATGGCTTTTTTGTTTGCAACTATGATAATTTTGCAGGGGCTATTGATCTTTTTCAGGACAAAGAAAAGCAATTGGATATTTTGGCTCATCTTGATGTTGTGCCAGAGGGCGAAGGGTGGACAGAAACAGAGCCATTTGTTCCTGTGATTAAGGGAGACAAAATCTTTGGTCGAGGAACTTCAGACGATAAAGGACCAGCTATTGCTGCATTGTACGCAATGCGTGCGGTAAAGGAGTTAAATCTTCCTGTCAGCAAAAATGTGCGATTGATTTTGGGAACTGATGAGGAAACAAATAGTGAGTGCATTGAGCACTACTATGAGTTTGAAAAGGAAGCACCAATGACCTTTACACCAGATGGAGAGTATCCTGTAGTTAATATTGAAAAGGGGAGATTGCCAGGACATTTTGTGGGCCGATTTGGAAGAGAGCACTGTGAGAAGGATTTGGTTTCCATTCATGCAGGCACAAAAATCAATGTCGTTCCACCAAAGGCAAAGGCGGTCATTTCTGGGTTTGCACTAAAGGATGTCGAGCCTGTGGCTGATGAGGTGACAAAGGAAGTTGGCATTCGTTTCGAGTTTGATCTGGCCAATGGATTTGAGATTACAGCTATGGGAGAAAATGCCCATGGATCAACACCAGAGCATGGAAATAATGCCCTCACAGGCCTGTTGATGCTCATTGATCGATTGGATTTTGGTGAGAACAAAAAAGTAAAGACCATTAAAGATTTGTATCATTTAATGCCACACAATGACTTTGGTGGAGAGGGGCTTGGCATTGCCGTCGAGGATGAAAAAAGTGGTGCATTGACATTGGCCTTTTCCATGCTTTCCTTAGAAGACCATATGCTCGAAGGCTTTTTTGATGCTCGTGTACCAGTGAGTGGAGATGCAAAACAGATTTTGGAAGTATGTCACAAAAAGTTTAAGAGTATTGGACTTGAATTTACCAATGACCACATGGTACCACCCCATGAGGTGGACGAAAATTCCGAATTTGTGCAGACACTTCTTCGTGTGTATAGTGAGTATACAGGACAAAAGGGAGAGTGCATTGCCATTGGTGGAGGAACCTATGTGCACAACATAAAGAATGGTGTGGCCTTTGGTGCCGTAATGCCAGGAACAGATACAAGGATGCATGGAGCAGATGAATTTGCTGTAATCTCTGAGCTTGTGGTGACTGCAAAGATTATTGCACAGTGCATTGTGGATTTGTGCCACTAGTGGGAGGAGAATGAAATCAATTATTAAAATTGAACATATGTTCAAAAGCTTTCAGACGGCCAATGGTTCGGTGACAGCTCTTAGGGATATCAATTTGGATATTGCCCACGGGGAGATTTTTGGAATTATTGGTCTGTCTGGTGCGGGAAAATCAACACTTGTTCGTTGTATCAACTATTTGGAGGAGCCAACAGAGGGTGATGTGCTCTTTGAGGGAGTGCCGCTGGGAAAGATGAAGAAAAAAGAGCTTCGCATGGCGAGACAGTCGATGGGAATGATTTTTCAGCAATTTAATTTGCTCGAGCAAAGAAATGTCTTAAAGAATGTCTGCTTTCCGCTGGAGCTTGCGGGAATAAAGAAGGTTGTTGCAGAAAAGAGAGCGAAGGAGCTTTTGGCTATTGTGGGACTCGAAAATCGAATGAAGGCCTATCCTGCACAGCTTTCTGGCGGACAAAAGCAACGTGTGGCCATTGCCAGAGCCATTGCCACAAATCCCAAGGTATTGCTCTGTGATGAGGCGACTTCAGCACTTGATCCAAATACAACAAAGCAAATTTTGGAATTATTAAAGGACATCAATCAAAAAATGGGGATTACGGTCATTATTATTACCCATGAGATGAAGGTCATTGAGAGTGTGTGTGACCGTGTGGCGATTATTGCAGACAGTCGCATTGCAGAGGTTGGAGAGGTGTCAAAGGTTTTTGCAGATCCTCAATCTGATGTTGGAAGGCAATTGATTGTTGGAGAGACCTTGCCAAAGACAATGCCTGAAGGTGGAAAAGTTATTCGCATTATTTTTGATGGGCGCAGTTCATTTGAACCAATGATTGCGAATATGGTTCTTAGTAGTGGGGTGCCTGTCAATATTTTGGGAGCATCGACAAAAAATATTCAGGGAATTTCGAGCGGTCAAATGGTGATTCAATTGCCAAAGGACCCTGTTCAGTCAAATAAAATTTTGTTTTATTTGACAAGTAATAATGTCCTATTTGAGGGGGTGAGTGAGAGTGAACTTAGATCCACAGACCACAAGCATGATTATTAAGGGATTGCAAGAAACAATCTATATGGTCATTCTGTCTTCCGTATTATCTTATGCTATTGGAATTCCACTGGGCATTTTTCTTGTGGTGACGGATAAAAATGGAATACGACCACTACCTTTTTTCAATATGATTGTGGGCGTGCTCATCAATTTGTTGCGTGCAGTGCCATTTATGATTTTGCTGATTATGGTTTTGCCGTTTACAAGAGCCTTGGTGGGAACAACCATTGGTGCAAAGGCGGTCATTCCACCGCTGGTCATTGCCGCAGGTCCATATATTGCTAGAATGGTAGAGTCTTCTTTAAAGGAAGTAGATGCTGGTGTGATTGAAGCAGCAAAATCCATGGGGGCATCGACTTGGCAGATTATTGTTAAAGTTTTGATTCCAGAGTCAAAGCCATCATTGATGATCGGTGCAGCAATTTCCATGACAACTATTTTAGGATATTCTGCAATGGCAGGATTTACTGGTGGTGGTGGACTGGGCACCATTGCGATTAACTATGGATATTACCGCTATGAAACAGAGATGATGTTGATTACCGTGGTGATGATGGTCATTATTGTCCAGATTATTCAGGAATTTTGGACAATTTTTGCAAAGAAAACAGATAAGAGAATTCGATAATAATCGATTATGGAGGGAAAATATGAAAAAGAGATGGTTATGGTTGGCAACAAGTTTATTAGCTGTGGGACTTTTGGCAGGTTGTGGTCAAAAGGCTTCAAATGGATCAAGCTCAGCAGATACATCAAATTCATCCACAGCTTCAACAGTAGCAGGAAAGAGTGACAAGGCAAAGACGATCAAGGTCGGAGCAAGTCCTTCTCCTCATGCAGAGATTTTGGAAGAGGCAAAGAAGGTCTTGGCTGAAAAGGGATACAATCTTGAAATTGTACAATACACAGATTATGTTCAGCCAAATAAGGCATTGGAATCAAAAGAAATTGATGCCAATTACTTCCAGCACAAGCCATATCTTGATGAGTTTAATCAAAAGTATGGAACACACTTAGTTGCAGCAGGAACTGTGCACTATGAACCATTTGGCATCTATGCAGGAAAGACAAAGACATTGGATGCACTAAAGGATGGGGCAAAGATTGCCGTTCCAAATGATGTGACCAACGAGGCAAGAGCACTTCTTTTATTGCAGGCACAGGGACTAATTAAGTTAAAAGATGGAGCAGGTCTTACAGCAACAAAGCAAGATATTGTAGAAAATAAGAAGAACCTCGATTTGTATGAGGTGGAAGCTGCACAATTGCCAAGATCATTGCAAGATGTTGACCTTGCTGTAATCAATGGAAATTATGCCATTGAGGCAGGACTTAAGGTGAGCGATGCATTGGCAACAGAGAAGGCCGATTCTGAAGCAGCAATTACCTATGCCAATATCATTGCTGTACGCGAGGGCGATGAAAAGAGTGAGGCGACCAATGCACTTTTGGATGCTGTTCGAAGTGATGATGTAAAGAAATTTATTGAGACAAAGTATAACGGATCAGTTGTGCCAATGTTTTAGTTGAGGGACGGCCATATCAGTGCGACTGGTATGGCTGTTTTATTTTTGAAGGGCTAACAACTGTTAAGAGTAATTTATAAAAAATTATAAATATGTGTTGATTTTTATAAGTTTTAATGATAGAATAAAATATAAATATTGAAAAGGAGGCTTTAAGAACTTTAATTATGAGTAAATACTATTCTATCAGAGAATTTTCAAGAATTTTAGGAGTATCAGCCCAAACACTTAGAAATTGGGATGCAAACGGTAAACTTCATCCACATCATGTGTCTAGTAATGGATACAGATATTATTCTCATGAACAATTAAATCAGGTTATGAATATAAAATCTGATTTGAATAGAATTGTCATTGGATATTGCAGAGTTTCAAGCAATAAACAAAAAGATGATTTAGAAAGACAAATAGAGAATATGAAGCTGTATCTAAATGCTCAAGGGAAACCTTATGAAATAATTTCGGATATAGGTTCTGGAATTAATTATAAGAAAAAGGGTTTAAGAGAATTAATTAAACGTATATCTCAAAATAAAGTGGAAAAAGTTGTAGTTCTTTACAAAGACAGACTACTAAGATTTGGATTTGAATTAGTTGAATATGTTGCAAGTTTATATAATTGTGACATAGAAATAATTGATAATACAGAAAAATCAGAACAGCAAGAGCTTGTAGAAGATTTAGTTCAAATTATCACAGTTTTTAGTTGTAAATTACAAGACAAACATGCTAATAAAGCTAGAGAATTAGTAAATGAATTAATTGAGGTTGACAGTGAAAAATGATAAAATCAATAAAAATCAGACTATACCCAAATAATAAACAGATTACTAAACTATTTCAATATGCTGGATGTGCGAGATTTGCTTACAATTGGGCTATTGCAAAGGAACAAGAGAACGATAAGCAAAAAAATAAATTCTTATCGGATAATGAATTACGAAAAGAATTTACACAGCTAAAGAAACTGCCAGAGTATAGATGGTTAAATGAAGTAAGTAATAATGTAACAAAGCAAGCAATCAAAGATGCTTGTAATGCCTATAAAAAATTTTTCAAAGGGCAATGCAAATATCCTAAATTTAAAAGTAAAAAGCATTCAACTCCTTCTTTTTATCAAGATACTGGTAAAATTCAGTTTACAGATACTCATGTAAAAGTCGAAGGATTTTCAATGAGTAAAAGACGAAATAAACAAAAATTGAATTGGATTAGACTTTGTGAAAAAGAAAGAATACCAATTAACTGTAAATACTTAAATCCACGCTTTACATATGATGGATTGTATTGGTATGTATCCATTGGAATTGAAGTAGATGACAATAATAATCTTCCATCAAATGATGGTGTCGGAATTGATTTAGGTATTAAAAACTTAGCAGTTTGTTCTGATGGAAATACTTATAAGAACATAAATAAAACACAAAAAGTAAGAAAAATAGAAAAGAAAAAACGCAGGTTACAGCGTTCAATATCAAGAAGATATGAGAAAAATAAGAAAGGAGGCAGTTATTGTAAAACAAGTAACATAATAAAAAGAGAAAAAGAACTTTTAAAAGTAATAAAACGATTAACAAATATTCGTCAAAACTACTTACATCAGACAACATCTGAAATCATAAAGCGAAAACCAAGTTTTATCTGTATGGAAGATTTGAATGTAAGTGGAATGATGAAAAATAAGCATTTATCCAAAGCAGTACAACAACAATGCTTTTATGAATTTAGAAAGCAGATTGAGTATAAGTCTAAGTGGAATAATATTTCAGTCATTATAGCAGACAGATTCTTTCCAAGTTCTAAACTATGTAGTTGTTGTGGAAATATTAAAAAAGATTTGAAACTGTCTGACAGAATTTATAAATGTGAATGTGGAAACATCATAGATAGAGATTTTCAAGCAAGTTTGAATCTAAAGCAGTATGGAGAGAATGTTTTAAAACAATCTGTAGTGTAACACTTTAAAGTTATTACAGATATGTACCGAACGTTAATCGGGAATTGACGCCTACGGAGAGTACAAGAACTTGTAATTAGTATTTGAATTTATTCAGTATGAAAGCATACTCGATGAAGTAGGAATGAAACATAAAAGTTTATTAGCTTTTTATAAGTTTTCAGTAACGGAAATGATGGACAATTATCAAGAGAGATTAAAGAAGGAAATTATAGAGATTATGGGCGTGGATAGCCCGACTGGTTTTACGCAGGCAGTGAGCAAGGTATTGACGAATCAACTGGCAGAGATGGGATACCAATACACCGTGGGCAATCTTGGAAATATTATTGTGACTGTTGATGGAAGAGATAATTCAAAGACAGTCGGTTTTTCTGCCCATTTGGATACTCTGGGCTTAATGGTTCGTTCCATTACGCCAGAGGGGGAACTTCGATTTGTTCCTGTAGGTTCTCCGCTTGTGCCAAGCCTCGACGGAGAGTATTGTAAGATTTATACCCGAGATGGAAGAGTCTACACAGGAACCATTCTTTCGCTTTCGCCATCAAAGCACACATTTAAGGATGCCACAGATAGATTGCGTGTGCCAGAAGAGATGTCCATTCGCATTGACGAAGAGGTGGATTGTGCAGAAGATGTGCGAGCACTGGGGATTGCTGTGGGAGATTTTATCTGCTATGATCCAAAGACCGTCATTACAGAGAGCGGATTTTTAAAGTCAAGATTTATTGACGACAAAGCCTGTGTCTGTCTTGAAATGGTTCTTCTAAAGTATTTAAAGGATAAGCAAGTCAAGCCGAAGTACAAGACGCATTTCTGCTTTTCTGTGCACGAAGAAATTGGCTATGGCGGTGCAACACTGCCAAAGGATTTGGATGAACTTTTGGTCGTTGATATGGGCTGTGTGGGACTTGATTTAAGTTGTAATGATCGTCAGGTTTCAATTTGTGCAAAGGATAGCCTCGGTCCATATGACTATGAGATGACCACAAGATTGGTAGAAATTTGTAGAGAAAGAAATATTGATGCGGTGACAGATATTTATCCAATGTATGGTTCTGATGCCGGAGCACTCTGGCGGGCTGGGTATGACACAAGATGTGCATTAGTTGGACCGGGGGTGAGTGCATCTCATGGAATGGAACGCACGCATATGAAGGCGTTGATGGGAACTTTGGAATTGATGGGAGCATATATTGATGTGATGTAGAGGTCATTGCCATTACTTGGGGTTTTTCATTGGTTAGCAAAAAGCCTACAGTGGTATGGAGCTAGATCAATATGGGCTGTCGCACAAAAAAGTGTGACAGCCTACAATATTAGTATGGACAATATTTGTCCAATAGATTGATGAATTGGTTCATATGTCCTTCGATCCACTCGTCATAACAAAGGTTTTCTCGATGTAATACATCGGCTAGGTCGGCAAGAAAATCGGGCACCTTGTCTACAGGAATGGAATGGGCGACTTTGGCCAGGCGCTCTGTGCCCAGTTGCTTTGAACCATTGTAGTAGATGCTGACACAGGGAGTCGCAGTAAATGTTGAGTGAATGCCCTGAAAACCCAAAGAAGCGATTTGCTGTGCACTGCAAGAGGCAGCACAGCCAGAAATATGCAACTTTGGAAGTAAGTTTTCATCAATACCCATTTTTCTGATACGCTGCATGCAGTCATCAAGTAAATTTTGAGTATTGATTAGACCATCTCTACAATGTTGATTTCCAGCACATATAATGGAAGCTTCAAAGAGATTTTCTGCTCCGCCCTTAGTGATTTCATAAATTGTTTCTGCTTCTTTTGCAGTTAAGTTGGCAATGTATACGCCACCATCTGTGGAAAGTCTTAATTCAACCAATTTCATTGTAACAATATTCATATAGATTTTTTTGAGCATTTCTGGTTCAAAAAATCCCCCCACAGGCATATATTTGACATAGTAGAGCCCCTTTTGCTTTTGCTTTTTTAGGCGAAAGTTTTCTTGGGTTTCACCATCTCCTTTTTTGGGAATGGAGCGTGCAGTGAGCGTGAGATCAAGGTCTTTTTGCTCCATTACACTCTTTAATTTCTTCTCAAAAATTTCTAAAAATTCATTGTCTCCAAGATAGGTTGGAATATATCTGGCTTTGGTGTAACTATACTCAGCCAACACATCCATCATTGTGCGAATATAGTAGAGGATATGCTGGGGATTAATATTATTTCCAACGAGGATGCCAAGACGTGGATTTTCTCCAAGACCACCGCCAGCATAGACATCAAAATGTCGATTTTGTCTCGCAGCAAAACCTAGGTCATTGAATGAGGCATGTCCTTCATTGTCCTTAGAGCTGGAGAAAGAAATTTTAAAATTTGTTGGAAGTGCAGCAACCGATTGGTACTTTAGTAGGTAATTGGAAGCTGCTTCTACATAGGGAATCACATTGATGTACTCTCCTGGCTTTAATCCGGTTAGTGGTGAGCAGATTACATTTTTGGTATAATCTGAGCCATTGCCTACACTAATAAAGCCAGCCTCCCATGCTTTTGGTAAAATCTTTAGCACAGTATCTAGGTTCAAATCATGAAATTGAATAGATTGTGAAAATGTAATCTTTAAGTTTTCAATATGATAATCTCCAATGGTATTGAGGAGAAATCGAATTTTCTCCTTATTTAGGCGACCACCAGGAAGTCCGAGGCGAAGGATGTGTTGATTGTCCTGGCCAGGTTGAGGTGATGTGCCATAGTGGGCCGCAATATGAGCGTATTCCTTTGAGCTTAGGTTTCCGCTTTTAAATTGAGCAACCGCTTCTTGTAAAATTGAAAATTCAGAATAAAAATGATCTAATACTTCTTTGTCCATAGATTTCCTCTTATGTTTTGTATTTATGTGAAACGAACTATTGACATTATAACACATTGTGAAACACAATTCATTTGGATTTTTTAGCACTCAAGACTTGACAGTGCTAATAATAAGTGATATAACATTGCTTAGTGATTGAAGAAGATAATAATCAGGAGGGTTTTCATATGAATTTAGTTCCATTATTTGATCGAGTTGTATTAAAGCAATTGGTTGCCGAAGAGACCACCGCATCGGGCATTGTATTGCCAGGACAGGCAAAGGAAAAGCCATCACAGGCTGAGGTTATCGCAGTTGGTCCAGGTGGAGTTGTCGATGGAAAAGAAATTACAATGCAGGTAAAGCCTGGAGATAAGGTTATTTATGCAAAGTATTCAGGTACAGAAGTTGAGGTGGACGGACAGTCCTATGTTGTTGTCAAGCAAAATGATATTTTGGCAATTATCCAATAACTAATATAGTAAAAATCAGTAAGATTTTAAAGGAGTAGATAGATATGGCAAAGGAAATTAAGTATGGCGTAGAAGCTAGAAAAGCATTGGAGGCTGGTGTAAATCAGCTTGCAGATACAGTGAGAGTGACTCTTGGACCTAAGGGAAGAAATGTAGTTCTTGATAAAAGTTATGGTGCACCACTGATTACAAATGATGGTGTGACAATTGCAAAGGAAATTGAACTTGCTGATCCATTTGAGAATATGGGTGCACAGCTTGTAAAGGAAGTGGCCACAAAGACCAATGATGTTGCAGGTGATGGTACGACTACAGCAACAGTTCTTGCTCAGGCCATGATCAATGAAGGAATGAAGAATATTGCTGCGGGTGCAAATCCAATTGTTCTTCGAAAGGGAATGAAAAAGGCAACAGATATTGCCGTTGAGGCTATTCAGCAGATGAGTCAGCCAATCGAAGGAAAGGCACAGATTGCTAGAGTTGCGGCAATTTCTGCAGCAGATGACGAAGTGGGTGAGTTAGTTGCTGATGCAATGGAGAAGGTGACAAATAACGGGGTTATTACGATCGAGGAGTCAAAGACAATGAAGACAGAGCTTGACCTCGTTGAAGGTATGCAATTTGACCGAGGATATCTCTCTCCATATATGAGCACAGATATGGAAAAGATGGAGGCAAATCTTGACAATCCATATATTTTGATTACAGATAAAAAGATTTCCAATATTCAGGACATTCTTCCAATCTTGGAGGAGATTGTAAAGTCAGGAGCAAAGCTCTTAATTATTGCAGAGGATGTTGAGGGAGAGGCTTTGACTACTTTGATTGTCAATAAGCTCAGAGGAACATTTAATGTGGTTGCAGTAAAGGCTCCAGGTTATGGCGATAGAAGAAAAGAAATGTTAAAGGATATTGCTATTCTTACCGGTGGCACAGTGATTAGCGAGGAACTTGGCTATGAATTAAAGGATGCCACAATGCAGATGCTTGGTAGAGCAAAGTCCGTCAAGGTTCAAAAAGAGAATACAATTATTGTCGATGGACTTGGCAACAAGAAAGAGATCGATGAGAGAGTGGCTCAGATCAAGGGTCAACTTGCAGAGACAACTTCTGAGTTTGACAAGGAGAAATTGCAGGAAAGATTGGCTAAGCTTGCGGGTGGTGTTGCTGTTATCCGTGTGGGTGCAGCGACAGAGACAGAGATGAAAGAGGCAAAACTTCGCATGGAAGATGCACTCAATGCGACAAGAGCAGCAGTTGAAGAGGGCATTATCGCAGGTGGTGGTACGGCCTATATTCATGCAAGCAAGAAGGTTTCAGAGCTTGTAGCTAGCCTTGAGGGAGATGAAAAGACAGGTGCAGCTGTCATTTTAAAGGCACTTTCTGCTCCACTCTATCGCATTGCAGAAAATGCTGGTCTTGAGGGCAGTGTCATTGTCAATAAGGTAAAGGAAGCTGAAGAGGGCATTGGATTTGATGCCTATAAAGAAGAGTATGTTAATATGATTCAATCAGGTATTCTTGACCCAGCAAAAGTAACACGTTCTGCACTTCAAAATGCAAATTCTGTGGCAAGCACATTGTTAACAACAGAGTCTGTTGTTGCAACAATTAAGGAGGATGTTCCACCAATGCCAGCAGGTGGTGCTGGAATGGGCGGAATGATGTAATCAAGAATTAGAGAATAAGGAATACACATTTTGCAAATTCAATAGAATCATGTATTGGAAAAAGTACTTGACAGTTTTGTACAGTTCGAGATAGTATATAGACCATATAAGGATTCATACAAAATGCGATGGCGCTTCGGGGAAGTATCCCCGTGGCGCCTTTTTTGTTTTGAGGAGGAAAACAATATGAGAGTACCTGAAATTTATGGGAGTTTGGTTTTTAATGACAGCGTGATGAGGACAAAGCTGCCAAAAGATATTTACAAGGCATTAAAAAAGACAATAGAAAATAACACACATTTGGAGCTTGATGTGGCCAATGCAGTTGCAGTTGCAATGAAGGAATGGGCAGTGGAGCATGGAGCAACACATTATACGCATTGGTTTCAACCTCTGACGGGAACCACAGCAGAAAAACATGACAGTTTTATCTCACCGATGGAAAATGGCGAAGTTTTAATGGGATTTTCTGGAAAAGAGCTCATTAAAGGAGAGCCAGATGCCTCCTCTTTTCCATCAGGTGGACTTCGTGCAACTTGTGAGGCCAGAGGATATACAGCTTGGGATCCAACATCACCAGCATTTATTAAGGATGGCACGCTTTGCATTCCAACAGCATTTTGCTCTTATAGTGGGGAGGCATTGGATAAGAAGACACCATTACTTCGCTCAATGGATGCACTCAATAAACAGGCCGTTCGAGTATTGCATTTGATTGGCTTAACAGATGTCAATCATATTATTACAACAGTTGGACCAGAGCAGGAGTATTTTTTAATTGATGAGAAGGATTTTAAGAAAAGAAAGGATCTCATCTTTACAGGAAGAACCTTGCTCGGTGCACCAGCACCAAAGGGGCAGGAAATGGATGATCACTACTTTGGAACTTTAAAGCCAAGAGTTTCAGAGTATATGAAAGACCTAGATATGGAGCTTTGGAAGCTTGGAATCCCAGCAAAAACTAAGCACAATGAGGTGGCACCTTGTCAACATGAGCTTGCACCCGTATTTGATACTTGCAATGTGGCTGTAGATAGAAATCAGCTCACTATGGAAATGATGAAGAAGGTGGCAAAAAAACATGGCTATGTTTGCCTGTTACATGAGAAGCCATTTGAGGGCATTAATGGTTCAGGAAAACATGACAACTGGTCACTATGCACGGATACAGGAATTAATTTATTAGAGCCAGGAAAAACTCCAGGAGATAATATTAAGTTTTTAGTATTTCTTGCTGCAGTTGTTTGGGCTGTGGATGAGTATGCCGATTTAATGAGATTTTCTGTGGCAAGTGCAGGAAATGACCATAGATTGGGTGCAAATGAGGCACCTCCAGCGATTATTTCTATCTTCCTAGGTGATGAGCTCACCGCCGTTGTGGAAGCCATTGAAAAAGGTGAGTTTTTTGGAAAGAGCGAGAAGGTGAGAATGGAAATGGGAGCAGCGGTTATCCCTCATTTTACACGAGATACAACAGATAGAAATCGAACCTCACCATTTGCCTTTACAGGAAATAAGTTTGAATTTCGTTCTCTTGGATCAGCTGCTTCTGTTGCAGATCCAAATATTATTTTAAATACAGCAGTGGCTGAAATTTTAAAAAGATTTGCAGATCAATTGGAAAAGGTGGAGGGTGATCGAAGTGACACCATTCATACATTGATTCGAGACACCTTTGCAAATCACAAGAGAGTCATTTTTAATGGCAATGGCTATTCTCAAGAGTGGGTGGATGAGGCAAAAAAGAGAGGGCTGTATAATTTTAAATCCACACCGGATGTATTGCCTGTATTTTTGGAAGAGAAGAATCGGAAATTATTTAGTGAACATGGAATTTATAATCAGCAAGAGATTGAATCAAGACATGAAATTAAGGTGGAAACTTATTGCAAAACTTTGCACATTGAGGCCAAGACTTTGGTGGATATGTTAATTCATGAATTTTTGCCAGCAGTTTCTAAATATACCGATAGCATTGCTGATAGTATTTTAAAGAGAAGACAAGTCTCAGATATTCCTACAGAGTCTGACGAGACAAGAATGAGAAAATTGGTTGCGGGCTATGAGGAGCTTTCCCATCTTTGTGATGAATTGAAGGAAGAGATTAAGGTTGCCGATGCCACAAATGACTTGCTAGCTCAGGCCAGATACTATCATGACCATGTCTTAGTGCTGATGGATGATATTCGATTGCTTG
This sequence comes from Lachnospiraceae bacterium oral taxon 096, assembly GCA_018141845.1. NCBI lineage: Bacteria > Bacillati > Bacillota > Clostridia > Lachnospirales > Lachnospiraceae > Lachnospiraceae bacterium oral taxon 096. The sequence continues at coordinate 1,484,807 of CP073340.1, forward strand.
CAGATAAGATTGAAGAAGAGATGCCAAGTGAGTTTATTCCATATCCAACATATGCCGATATGTTGTTTTATGTGTAAGTTTAGGAAAATAAATTTGGAGGAAATATTTTGAAGTGTAACAGAGGATTATATCGAGCTGATTTTGAACATGATAATTGTGGTATCGGTGCGGTAGTAAATATTAAGGGAAATCAGACACATGCTCTCGTTGATGATGCCCTAAAAATTGTGGAAAATCTCGAGCATAGAGCGGGAAAGGATGCGGATGAAAAAACAGGAGATGGTGTTGGAATTTTGACTCAAATTCCCCACAATTTTTTGAAGAAAATCTGCAAAAAAGAAGAAATTGAGCTTGGCGATGCGAGAAGCTATGCCGTTGGTATGTTCTTTTTTCCACAAAATGAGTTACAAAAGAGACAATCCCAAAAGATGTTTGAAGTCATTACAAAAAAGGCAGGACTAAAGTTTTTGGGCTGGAGAAAAGTACCAGTTAATCAAGAAGTCTTGGGAACCAAGGCATTAAAGAGTATGCCAGATATCTATCAGGGATTTGTAGAAAGACCAAAGAAGGCAAAACAAGATATTGATTTTGATCGCATACTTTATGTTATTCGACGAGAATTTGAGCAGAGCAGCACACACACCTATGTACTTTCCCTTTCTTGTAGAACCATTGTCTATAAGGGAATGTTTTTGGTTGGACAGCTGAGAACATTTTTCCTTGACCTGCAGGATAAGGACTATTGTTCAGCAATTGCTATGGTGCACTCAAGATTTTCAACGAATACCAATCCAAGTTGGGAGAGAGCACATCCAAATCGAATGCTTGTTCACAATGGCGAGATTAACACCATTAAGGGCAATGTAGATAAGATGTTAGCTAGAGAGGAGACAATGAGCAGTGTTCATTTTTCTGATGAGGAGATGACGAGTGTGTTTCCAGTAGTTTCTTCTCAGGGATCAGATTCCGCTATGCTTGATAACACTTTAGAATTTTTAGTGATGTCAGGAATGGAACTTCCACTAGCAGCAAGCATTTTAATCCCAGAGCCATGGGCACATAATGATACAATTTCTCAAGAAGTAAGAGACTTCTATCAATATTATGCGACAATGATGGAACCATGGGATGGTCCAGCTTCTATTCTCTATTCAGATGGAGATGTTATGGGAGCAATTCTTGATCGGAATGGTCTCCGCCCTTCTCGCTACTATTTGACGAATGATGACCGCTTAATTTTAAGTTCTGAAGTTGGCGTATTGCCAATAGATGAGTGCAACATTGTGAGAAAGGAAAGACTTCATCCAGGAAAAATTCTTCTTGTCGATACAAAGAAGGGAAGGATTTTTACAGATGAGGAATTAAAGGAAAGGTATGCAACAAAGGAGCCTTATGGCGAGTGGTTAGACATGAATTTGCTCACCATGGACAAAATCAAGATGCCAAATGCAAGGATCAAAAATTTTGAAAAAGAAGATTTCTGTCGCCTATTAAAGTCATTTGGCTACAACTATGAGGAGTACACCGAAGAGATTGAGGCAATGGCCAGAACAGGCAATGAGCTTGTTGGAGCGATGGGAATTGATACGCCACTTGCAGTCCTTTCCAAGGAGTATCAACCATTATTTAGCTATTTTAAACAACTCTTTGCTCAGGTGACCAATCCACCAATTGATTCAATTCGAGAAAAGATCGTCACTTCGATGTCAGTCTATTTGGGAACCAATGGAAATCTTTTGTCAGAACAACCAGAAAATTGCCATGTATTAAAACTAGATAGTCCAATTCTTTCTGACCTTGATTTATTGAGAATTGAAAGTATTCAGGCACCAGGATTTCAAGTGGCCAGGGTTCCGATTACCTATTATAAGAGCACTCCAATGGAGCGTGTTCTAGAGCATCTTTTTGTCGAGGTAGACAAGGTCTATCGAGAGGGTGCTAATATTTTGATTCTTTCTGACCGAGGGGTAGATGAAAATCATGTGGCCATTCCATCTCTACTTGCTGTGGCAGCTGTACACGGACATCTGGTAAGAACGAAAAAGGCGACAGCTATGTCCATTATTTTGGAATCAGGAGAGCCAAGAGTAGTTCATCATTTTGCAACATTGTTGGGATTTGGTGCAAGTGCAGTCAATCCATATTTAGCTCATGCGGCAATTCAAAAGCTGTGCAGGGAGGATTTACTTGAAAAGGATTACTATGCTGCAGTGAGTGACTACGATATGGCAGTTTCTACAGGAATTGTAAAAATTGCGTCAAAAATGGGAATTTCAACGATTCAATCCTATCAGGGTAGCAAGATGTTTGAGGCCATTGGTATTGATCAGAAAGTCATTGATCAATACTTTACCGGAGTAGTCAGTCCTGTTGGAGGAGTTACCCTAGAAGATATTGAAAGGGCTACAGATGAACAACATTCCAAGGCATTTGATCCACTAGGCTTATATGTTGATTTGACAATTGAGAGTAAAGGAATGCATAAGATGCGTTCAGGTGGAGAGGAACATCGCTATAATCCAGCGACCATTCATTTATTGCAAAAATCAACTAGAGATGGAGATTATGAGGAGTTTAAGCAATACACACAGATGGTTGATCGGGAGGAGACAGGATATCTTCGCAGTTTGATGGACTTTGCCTATCCTGAAAAGGGGATAAAACTGGATGAAGTGGAGAGCGTAGAAAACATTGTCAAGAGATTTAAGACAGGTGCGATGTCCTATGGCTCAATTTCTCAAGAAGCCCATGAGGCAATGGCGATTGCAATGAATCGTCTAAAAGGAAAGTCAAACTCTGGTGAAGGCGGCGAGTCCGATGAAAGATTGGAATCTGCAGGCACGGCACATGATCGAAGTTCAGCGATTAAGCAGGTAGCCTCTGGTCGATTTGGTGTGACAAGTAGATACTTGGGATCGGCAAAGGAAATACAAATTAAATTGGCACAGGGAGCAAAACCTGGAGAGGGTGGCCATCTTCCAGCAAAGAAAGTTTATCCATGGGTGGCAAAGACGAGGCATTCTACACCTGGAGTGAGCTTAATTTCACCTCCACCACATCATGATATTTATTCCATTGAGGATCTTGCACAATTAATTTATGATTTAAAAAATGCCAATAAGAGAGCAAGAATTTCTGTCAAATTAGTTAGCGAGGCAGGCGTGGGAACGATTGCTGCTGGTGTAGCCAAGGCAGGGGCACAGGTTGTATTGATTTCTGGCTATGATGGCGGAACAGGAGCAGCACCACTAAGTTCTATTCACAATGCAGGTCTTCCTTGGGAGCTTGGACTTGCAGAGACACATCAGACATTGATTCAAAATGGATTGAGAAAGAGAGTGGTTATTGAGACAGATGGAAAGTTAATGTCAGGAAAGGATGTTGCGATTGCTGCCATTCTTGGTGCAGAGGAGTTTGGATTTGCAACGGCTCCACTGGTCACTTTAGGATGTGTGATGATGAGGGTTTGTAATCTTGACACCTGTCCAATGGGCGTGGCCACACAAAATCCAGAGTTGAGAAAACGCTTTGTTGGAAAGCCAGAATATGTAGAAAACTTTATGAGATTTATTGCCATGGAGCTTCGAGAGTATATGGCAAAACTTGGCGTAAAAACCGTGGATGAGCTTGTGGGAAGAACAGATCTTTTAAAGAAGAAAGAAGAACTTTCTGGTGTAGCAAAGAAAATTGACTTGAGTAAGATCTTATATAGAGAAGAAAATGTCACCTTTGACCCAAGTGCTCAGTATGATTTTAAGCTGGAAAAGACAAAGGATGAAGCTGTCCTTTTAAAAGATAAGGCCGTACTAGAGGCATTAGAAAAGGGAAAGAAGGCAAGAATATCGGCACACATTGGAAATACAGATCGAACATTTGCAACACTGCTTGGTGCTCAACTTACCCGCCTTCATCACAATGGACTGGAGGAAGATACAATCACCATTGACTGCCAGGGGGCAGGTGGACAAAGCTTTGGGGCCTTTATTCCAAAGGGATTGACACTTGATCTGGTAGGTGATGCAAATGACTATCTTGGAAAGGGACTTTCTGGTGGAAAAATTATAGTGAAAGCACCAAAGGATGCAGGATATAATCCACATGAGAATATTATTGTGGGAAATGTTGCTCTCTATGGGGCAACATCAGGAGAGACTTATATTGCAGGTATGGCTGGAGAAAGATTTTGTGTGAGAAATTCAGGTGCGATTGCCGTTGTCGAGGGAGTCGGAGAACATGGCTGCGAGTATATGACAGGTGGTAGAGCTGTAATTTTGGGAACGACAGGAAAGAACTTTGCTGCGGGTATGAGTGGTGGTGTTGCTTATGTCTATGACGAGGACAATAAATTGTATCGAAACCTGAATAAGGGAATGGTCTTGATGGAAAAGATGGAAAATAAGACTGACCGAGAGGAATTAAGAAGTATTCTGGAAAAACATTTGCACTACACAGGTTCAAAAAAGGCAGAGCAGATTTTAGCAAATTTTGAGGAAAATCTCATGAAGTTTAAAAAGATTATTCCAGAAGACTATAAGAAGTTGATTGGCTTGACTGTGATGTATGAAGAGCAGGGAATGAGTAGAGAAGATGCACAAATTGAAGCATTTTATGCTGCGACAGGAAATAAGTAGGAGAGGGAATATGGGAAAGACTACAGGATTTTTAGAATATGAGCGCAGGACGGGAGATAGTGTCTCTGCGGACAAGAGAATAAAAAACTTTGATGAATTCCATGCAACTCTCTCATTGGAGGAACAGCAGGAACAGGGAGCAAGATGTATGGCCTGTGGAGTGCCATTTTGTCAATATGGTGGCATGATTGCAGGAATGACTTCGGGTTGTCCGCTTCATAATTTGGTGCCAGAATTTAATGACCTTGTCTACAGAGGTCGATGGGAACAGGCATATGAGCGATTAGAAAAGACGCATGATCTGGCTGAGTTTACCTGTAAGGTTTGTCCAGCACTCTGTGAAAAGGCCTGCACTTGTGGAGCCAATGGGGAGCCAGTGTCTACTAAAGAAAATGAGAGAGCCATTATAGAATATGCGTATGCTCATGATCTAGTTAAGGAGATTTGCCCAAGTGCACGCACAGGAAAAAGAATTGCCATTGTCGGAAGTGGCCCAGCTGGACTTGCTGCTGCCCAGATGCTCAATCGCCGTGGACATTTGGTGACCGTATTTGAGCGAAATGACCGAGTGGGCGGATTATTGCGCTATGGTATTCCAAATATGAAGTTGGATAAAAGGAATATTGACCGAAGAGTTAGGCTTTTAGAAGAGGCGGGAGTGGAATTTGTCTGCAACACAAATGTCGGTGTGGATGTTACGGCAGAGGATTTGCAGTCAAAATTCGACCGAATTATTCTTTGCTGTGGTGCGTCTAAACCAAGGGACTTGGCTGTCAAGGGAAGAAATGCCAAGGGGATTTACTTTGCTGTTGATTTTTTGTCTGAAGTGAGCAAAAAGTTAATGGATTTTGACTATGATAGCGAAAGAGTGATGGAAAGTCGAGATTTTAGCTTTGAGAGTGTCAAGGGCAAGAAAGTTGTTATTGTTGGCGGTGGAGATACAGGAAATGACTGTGTTGGAACAAGCATTCGACTTGGTGCGGCAAGTGTTGTTCAAATTGAGATGATGCCAAAGCCACCAGTAAAGAGAAGTGAAAAAAATTCATGGCCAGAGTGGCCTAAGGTTCTCAATACAGACTACGGTCAGGAAGAGGCGATTGCAAAATTTGGTCACGACCCAAGAGTTTATCAAACGACAATTAAGGAGATTGTGGCGGATAAAAATGGCAATGTAAAATCTGTTATCACTGTGTCTTTAGAGCCAAAAATAGATGAAAAGACAAAGAAAATCAATATGATTGCCATTGAGGGAAGCGAAAAGGAAATCCCTGCTGATCTAGTATTGATTGCTGCTGGGTTTATTGGTGCACAGGACTATGTCAAGGAAGCATTTCAGACGGATTCAGATGCAAAAGGAAATATCTTGTCCAATCGAGCATTTGAGACATCAAAGAAAAATATTTTTGCTGCGGGAGATGTTCGCAGAGGACAATCCTTAGTTGTGTGGGCAATGGCTGAAGGAAGAGCGGTTGCAAAAAGTGTAGATGAATCTTTGATGGGCTATACAAATTAAAAATAAAATAGAAAATAAAAAATGCCTCTCCCCACTATTTTTGGGGGAGAGGTATTTATGTAGAGGGCATATTGGATATAAATTTTGGAATTGTGCCCTGAAAGTTTAATTTCATTATATGCTCGACCTTAGTTGAAGGATAGTTGGCATCTTTTAGCTTGTAATACAATGTGACATCAAATCCAGATTTTTGTCCCCGTGTAAATTTGATTTCCTTTGGGGAAACATCAGGGCGGTAAGAAATATAGATTTGACTGTTAGAGTCATAGTCCCAGTGAAGAGGTTGTTTCGCATCTGCATAATTCGTTGTTGTAGTTTCTTTGACATATTGGTCAATTTGATAAGAATTATAGGCAAATAACTTGACATCTCCTTCTTTTTTTTGGATTTTTTCTAGGTAAGACTTCTTGATTTCCTCAGGGATTTTTGTCTGCGGGGCATCAACATAGACAAGGACGGTACTCCAATCAATGGACTGGGGCTGATTGTAATCGCAGAGAAAAAAACCATAGTAATGTTCTCGAAAATAGGTTGCCAATGTCTTTAGTTCATTTTCATCAATGGACTGAAGGGCATAGGAATGTGTCTGTGTCTCGGCAGGATTTGTTTCTGTCGATGGGTAGGTTGTCACACTTTCCGAGATGCTAGAAACTTTATTTGGTCGATTGCCGAATAGGCTTTGCAAAAAAGTCAATCCCATCAGTACAATGAGTATGCCAATACAAATAGGGGCAAAGCGATCAAGTTTTTTCTTTTTCTTCTTTGGTGGGGCACCTGCTGGACTGGCAGGTGCCTTTGGTTTATCTTCTGGCTTTTTATCCATAGCTATTCATGCTTTTCATCGCAATACATACAGCGATAAGTCTCCGCCTTTTCGTCAGAAAGATAAAAGACATTGGGAAGTTCTTGTTCAATCGAAGTGATGCACCTTGGATTTTTACATTGAATGACATTGGTGATCTTTCTTGGCAATTTCAGCCTTTGCTTTTCGACAATCTTATTTTCGTGGATGATATTGACGGTGATGTTGTGGTCAATATAGCCAAGAATTTCAAGGTCAAGGGTCTCTAGGATATTGCCACCTTCAATCTTGATAATATCTTTTTTGCCCATTTTACTGCTTCTTGCATTTTTAATAATGGCCACTTGGCAGTCGAGCCGATCAAGCCCGAGGTGATAATAGATGTCAAGGCTCTTTCCTGCCTGAATGTGGTCGAGAACAATTCCCTCATTGAGTCCGCTAATATTTAACATGGTGTCACCCCCAATAAATTCATAATTAATGCCATTCGAACATATACACCGTATTGTGCTTGCTTAAAGTAGGCCGCTCTTGGGTCATTATCGACTTCTACGCTAATTTCATTGACACGTGGAAGTGGATGGAGAATATACATATTTTCCTTGGCAAGTTTTAGTTTCTTCTTATCTAAAATATAGGAATCTTTTAGTCGGATATAGTCCTCCTCATTGAAGAAGCGTTCTCTTTGCACACGAGTCATATACAAAATATCCAACTCAGGCATTGCACTGTCGAGGTCACCGACTTCCTTAAATTCGATATTTTTTGCGCTGAGAACATCTTCACGGATATACTCAGGAACACGAAGTTCAGGTGGAGAAATCAAGACAAAGCGAATATCTTCATAGCGAGATAGGGCGTTGATTAGAGAGTGTACAGTTCGACCAAATTTTAGGTCACCGCATAGACCGACGGTGAGATGATTGAGTCGCCCAGATAAGGAGCGAATGGTCATCAGATCCGTGAGCGTTTGTGTTGGATGCTGATGTCCGCCATCGCCAGCATTGATCACAGGGATGCGAGAGTATTGACTGGCAACCAGTGGGGCACCTTCTTTTGGATGACGCATGGCAGCGATATCCGCATAGCAAGAAATGACACGGATGGTATCGGCAACACTTTCCCCCTTGGAAGCAGAGGAAGAATCGGCAGAGTGAAAACCAAGAACACTTCCGCCGAGATTGAGCATAGCGGCCTCGAAAGAAAGTCTTGTTCTGGTGCTCGGTTCATAAAAGAGTGTGGCGAGTTTCTTTCCATCGCACACATGGGCGAATTTTTTTGGATCTACCTCAATTTGGCGAGCAACAGCCAAAATAGCATCAATTTCTTTGACGCTTAGATCTAGAGGGTTTAACAAATGTCTCATAATTTTGCTCCTTTTTTTTATTCAATATTATATCAATGCAAAACTTAAAGAACAAGAGTAAAATATTGGCAAAATAATCTTTAGAGAAATGAAATATATTTTTTTAGTAATTGTGTTATACTACGGATGCATATGGAAAAAAGTAGAGACAAAGAGAAAGGCAGGAAATGAAACAGAAGGAAAAGACAGTAATTTCGGTGGGAGAACCGATTATTATTGTAAAAAATTTATATAAATTTTACCAAGCAGGAAGTGAAAAAGTACATGCACTGGATGGTTTGGATTTTGAAATCAATAAGGGCGAATTTTGTGCGATTATTGGTCCATCGGGATCGGGAAAATCGACATTGCTCAATATGCTTGCCGGTCTTGAAAAACCAAGTAGAGGCGAAATTATTATTAATGGAAAACATATTGAAAAATTGAATGAAAATCAACTTGTGCGGTTTCGAAGGGATCATATTGGATTTATCTTTCAAAGTTATAATTTGTTGCAGACGATGAATGCGGTAGAAAATGTGGCTATGCCATTGATGTTTCGTGGAGTAGCCAAGGCAAAGCGAACGGAGATTGCAAAGGAGTATTTGCGATTGGTGGGACTAGAAAAATATATGTATCACAAGGGAAATGCGATGAGTGGAGGTCAACAGCAACGAGTGGGCATTGCCAGAGCACTGGCGATGCAACCAGATATTATTTTTGCCGATGAGCCAACTGGAAATTTGGATACAAAGACAACAGCAGAAGTTCTTGAATTGATGCAAAAGATCGTGAAAGAGAAACATCAGACTTTGATTATGGTCACGCACGATCCAGAAATTGCAGGTTTTGCCGACCGACAGATTCGCATTGTTGATGGAAAAATTAACAATGAATTTCGGCTAGATATTGTGTAGAGATTGGAGAGAAGATCAAAATGATAAAGAAAATAAAGATTTGCCTCATGGCTATATTTTTAATGAGTTCAGTGGTGAGCGTGCCAAGTTATGCCGCTCTTGTCAACATAGAAGGGAACAATTATCTTTCGCAGTCAAAGATTCCTCAGGGAAAGACAGGAAAAATAATGAATGTGACCTTTTCCTTCACGCCAGGAAGAGACTATGACAAGGCCTTCGCAGGCATTGCCTATGATGACCAGACCAATAGTAGAGATGACGGGACAGAGGGGGGAAATAATGATTTAAATAATGCCTTTCCGTTTGAGTTGACTTCGGAGACAACGAAACTTCGCTCTCTTGGAAAATTGCAAAAGGGAAAGAAGAAGACGGTTACCTTACAGGCCAGAGTCAGAAGGGATATCCCCGAAGGCTACTATGGTGTAAAAATTTATATCACAGATGATGGCAATAGCCATGATGTGGAAGAATATGTCAATGTATGGATTAGCAAGTCAACAGAGGCCGAGACAACCGAAGAGACGACAACCGCAGCACCAGATAAAAATGCACTATTTATGTTGGGAGAGGGACAGGAAACGCCCTATGGCGTGTATCCAAATGTCATGAATTTTGCAATTAATTTGCGAAATAATGGAAAGACTACCGCCTATGATGTCACCGCCCATATGGTGCTTGACAAAGACAGCAAAGTCTTTCCGTTTGACATCAATGAAGTTAGCTATGACCATTACTTTGATCACATCGATGTCAATCAAGTGATGCCGATGAATTACAGCTTTATGATCCGAAAAGATACCTATTCGGGAACCTATCCGATTAAGCTGCAAATTAGCTATCGAGATAAGGAATTTGGCGAGTTAAAGACCTTAGAAACAGAGTTTTATGTCAATATTAAAAATAAGGAGGAGGTGGAGACAACCACAGCTCCAGAGACAACAGCTGCACCCGAGTTTAATGCCAATGAGAGAAGTAAAGCAAGAATTGTGGTTGACAGTTATCAGACGATTCCCGAAAAAGTGATTGCTGGACAGGAATTTGAATTAGTGATTAACATGAAGAATGCGACAACAAATTTAAATGCCAGCAATATTTTATTTTCCTTGGAGTCAGAAAAGGTAAGTGATAGTGCAGTATTTACCACAAGTTCGGGATCAAATTCTTTTGTGGTCAATTCTTTGGCCGCAGGAGCGACAACACAACTTCGAGTGAAAATGACAGCAAAGCCAGGTGTAGACCAGCGTTCCTATGGCATTAAGATTGGAGAAAAATATGATTCTCCAGACTTTAAGAATGCGGAGGAATCGGTAAATATTGATGTTCCTGTATATCAGGTTGCTCGACTTGGAATTGGAAATATTGAGGCAGCACCAGCAAGCATTGCGGTCGGTGAGGAGAGCGATGTCACTTTCCAGATCAATAACACAGGAAAGGTTGTGCTCTATAATGTTTCTGCCAAATTTACAGGGGATAGCATCAAGGAAAATGAAGTCTATGTCGGAAATATTAAGCCAGGAGAAAGTGGCAATGTTGATGCGATGATTAAGGGAGCCAATGTCAGTACAGAAGATGAAAAGGTAAAGATTTTGATTTCCTATGAGGATGAAAATGGTCAAGTGAGCACCGAAGAAAAGGAAATGGATTTACCCGTGACCGATGCCAATGCTTCGACAGAGGAGACAAGTGGTGAAGAAGTTGTCGATGACAATACAAAAAAAGGATCTATTTTGCCTAAGATTTTAATTCCGTTGGTTGTTCTTGTTGGCGGCGGCAGTGGCGGATTTATCTACTATAAGAAGAGAAAGAAGAGAGAAGATGGAGAATAATGAAATTTATTGATTTATTGACCATGAGCTTTGGCAATCTTGTGCGAAGAAAGATGCGAACAGCATTGACCATTTTGGGCGTAATTATTGGAACGGCCTCGGTGGTCATTATGTTGTCCATTGGTATTGGAATGAAGGAAATGACGGACAAGATGTATGAAGGTGAGGGATCATTGACTCAAATTCAAGTTGATCCAAAAGATGATGTTGGTGGCAATGGGAAAAGTAATGCCAATCAACAGCAATATCTAAAGGATGAGGATATTCAACAGTTAAAGAGTTTGGAGCATGTGCAAGGCATTTCTCCCGTGATTGAGACGAGTGTCATTTTATTGCAGGGAAAGTGGATAAGTTTTGCCACCTTGACAGGATCTGACGAAGAGTATATGAAAAATTTGAAGTTAAAAGATGGCGAAATTCCAAAGGCCAGTGACAAGGAACTTAGAGCCATCTATGGCGATGCAGTGTTAGAGAGTTTTAATGATGCAAAGACAGGAAAAGGTTTTTTTGACACAGGAGTCAAGCCAGATGTTGATTATTCCGCTCCAATGTTTGTGATTTATGACACAGATGCCTATTATGCCTCAAAGACACCAAATTCAGCAAATTCAACAGATGCGGGAGCGGTTGGTGGAGCAGCAGATGCAGGGGGGAGTACAAGTGCATCGGGGGGAGATTCTACACAAAAGCCCAAGCCACCAAAGCGCTATCCTATTGCCAAAGCAGGGGAGCTAAAGAGTGAAGAAGATGGCGTGTATGGAACCTATAGTTATGGTGTGTATGTCAATATCGATCAGCTAAAGGCAGAGCTAAAAAAAGTTTTTCGAGGAAAGGCAATTCCCAATCAGCCGACAACCAAGAAGGGGAGACCGCTCAATTTTTGGGCCTATCAGCACTTGATTGTCAATGTAGATAAGATGAAAAATGTTGCCAGTGTACAAAAGAAAATGAAGGATCTTGGCTACAATGCAACTTCCAATGTCGAATGGATTAGTTCAGCAAAAAAGCAGACACAAATGATACAGATGATGCTTGGTGGTATCGGTGGTGTTTCCTTATTTGTTGCCGCCATTGGCATTGCCAATACGATGATGATGTCGATCTATGAGAGAACCAAGGAAATTGGAATTATGAAAGTTCTTGGCTGTGATATGAACAAGATTCGGGATATGTTTTTGATGGAATCGGCAATGATTGGCCTTGCTGGAGGAATGATCGGCATTGGAATTAGTTATGGCGTGTCTATCATTTTAAATCATCTGGGAGGAGCAAAGATGATTATGTCAATGGATGGGGACATTTCCATTATTCCACTGTGGCTTTCGGGACTTTCGGTGGTGTTTGCAGTGATTGTGGGTATGCTGGCTGGATTTTTCCCATCCATTCGTGCGATGCGTCTTAGCCCACTGGCTGCACTTCGAAATGAATAGGCTTGTAAAAAGAATAAATTTTTAGTATAATCAAAGAGCATATAACTGGCGAAGTGGAGCACCACAGGGAGTATGTAGATAGAAAATGTCGACCGCCTGGGCAGAACAAAGGTATCAATAGGTATTTTTGTTTTGTTTTGGCGGTTATTTTTTTGCAGAAAGGAAAGTTTATGGAAAAGATTTCACTGTATGAAGAATTAAGAAGTAATGCCTACCCAGGTAGAGGAATTGTCATTGGACAAAGCGGTGATGGAAAAAAGGTCGTGATTGCTTATTTTATTATGGGAAGAAGTAGCAATTCCAGAAATCGTATTTTTGTCACAGAGGGCGATGGTATTCGCACACAGGCTTTTGATCCGTCCAAACTTGAGGATCCTTCTTTGATTATCTATGCGCCAGTGCGAGTGCTTGGAAATAAGACGATTGTGACCAATGGAGATCAAACAGATACCATCTATGAGGGAATGGACACCCAATTGACCTTTGAGCAAAGTCTAAGAAGTCGAGAGTTTGAGCCGGATGCTCCAAATTATACGCCAAGAATTTCAGGAGTTGTGAGACATGAAAATGAGAAATTCCACTATGCACTCTCCATTTTAAAGTCTGATGATGGTGATCCAAGTTCTTGTCTTCGCTTTCACTATGCCTATGCAACACCAAAAGCAGGAGAAGGACATTTTATTCATACCTATATGAGCGATGGCAATCCATTGCCAAGCTTTTGTGGTGAGCCAAAGAAAGTAAAAATTGAAGGGGATATAGAGGAGTTTACAAAGAACTTGTGGGAGAGCTTAAATGAGGAGAATAAGGTTTCTCTATTTGTGCGCTTTATTGACCTAAAGACAGGGCAGGCACAGACAAAGATCGTGAATAAGAATCAATAAGGAGAAAAAAATGAAAGAATTACAATTAAAGTACGGTTGTAACCCAAATCAAAAGCCATCAAGAATCTTTATGGAAAATGGCAAGGACCTTCCGATTGAAGTGCTCAGTGGAAGACCTGGATATATTAATTTTCTTGATGCCTTCAATGGATGGCAGTTAGTCAGCGAATTAAAAAAGGCGGTGGGACTTCCTGCGGCAACTTCATTTAAGCATGTCTCTCCTGCGGGAGCTGCTGTGGGCAGACCGCTAAGTGATGTGTTAAAGAAAATTTATTGGGTGGAAGATGAAGAACTTAGTCCGTTGGCCTGTGCCTATGCAAGGGCAAGGGGAGCAGATCGCATGTCTTCCTTTGGAGATTTTATTGCTCTTAGTGATATTTGCGATGCGTCGACAGCCAAATTGATTAAGAGGGAGGTTTCCGATGGCGTGATTGCACCAGGATATACAGAGGAGGCACTTTCCATACTAAAGCAAAAGAAAAATGGCAACTACAATATTATTGCGATTGATCCCAATTATGTGCCTGAGCCAATCGAAAGAAAGCAAGTCTTTGGCATTAGTTTTGAGCAGGGAAGAAATGATCTGTCAATCAATGCTGATTTGCTAAAAGATGTGGTGACACAGAATAAAAACATTCCACAATCTGCAAAAGAAGATTTGGTGATTTCTTTAATTATTTTAAAGTATACTCAGTCAAACTCTGTCTGCTATGTCAAGGATGGTCAAGCCATTGGGATTGGTGCAGGTCAACAATCGAGAGTTCATTGTACAAGGCTAGCAGGGAACAAGGCTGATAATTGGTATCTTCGTCAAAATGAAAAAGTGCTTTCTCTACCATTTCAGGAAGGAATCAAGAGAGCAGAACGAGATAATGCCATTGATGTCTATATTGGAGATGACAGCGTGGAAGAATTATTAAGTGATGGCAGATGGGAGCATTTGTTTACAAGAAAGCCAGAGGAATTTACTAAGGAAGAGAAGAGAGCTTGGCTAGAGACATTGACTGGTGTATCCCTTGGATCCGATGCGTTCTTCCCATTTGGTGATAATATTGAGCGCGCAAGGCGAAGTGGAGTGGAGTATATTGCTCAGCCAGGAGGCTCAGTGAGAGATGACCAAGTGATTGCAACTTGCGATCAATATGGCATTGCAATGGCGTTTACAGGAATTCGCCTTTTCCATCATTAAAATATAAAAATAATTGACGCAATCTTGAAGTTTGATGTATAATATAGACAAAATTTATCTGTTGGAGGTAGAAGAATGTCAATATTAGTGACTGGTGGTGCGGGATTTATTGGAAGCCACACTTGCATTGAACTATTGAATTCGGGCTATGAGGTTGTTGTCGTGGATAATCTCGTCAATTCTAGCAAGAAATCATTGGAGAGAGTGGAACAAATCACAGGAAAGAAAGTTACCTTTTATGAGGTGGATTGTTTAGATAAAGACGGCTTAGAGCGTGTCTTTCACGAGCAAAAGATTGAGGCGGTCATTCACTTTGCTGGACTAAAAGCGGTGGGCGAATCGGTGTATAAACCACTGGAGTACTATCACAACAACATCACGGGAACCTTGGTTCTTTGTGATGTGATGAGAAATCATCAATGTAAGAATATTGTATTTTCTTCTAGTGCAACGGTGTATGGAGACCCAGCATTTGTGCCAATTACAGAGGAGTGTCCAAAGGGAGAGATTACCAATCCCTATGGTCGCACCAAGGGAATGCTCGAGCAGATTTTAACAGATTTACATACAGCAGATCCAGAGTGGAGTGTGATGCTTCTTCGCTACTTCAATCCGATAGGAGCCCATGAGTCGGGATTAATCGGTGAGAATCCAAGAGGCATTCCAAACAATCTTCTGCCGTATATCACACAGGTGGCTGTTGGAAAATTAGATTGTCTAGGTGTATTTGGAAATGATTATCCAACTCCAGATGGCACCTGTGTCAGAGATTATATTCATGTTGTGGATTTGGCTGATGGTCATGTCAAGGCATTGGATAAGATGTTAAGAGATGAAAAGAAGGTTAGAATTTACAATCTTGGAACAGGGGTTGGCTATTCTGTCTTGGATGTCATCAATGCATTTGAAAAGGCCAATCATTTGACCATTCGCAGGGAGTTTAAACCAAGAAGAGCGGGCGATGTACCACAGTGTTACTCCGATGCCACAAAGGCAAAGGAGGAACTTGGTTGGGTGGCCAAAAGAGATATCGAAAAGATGTGTCAGGATGCTTGGAGATGGCAAAAGAATAATCCAAATGGATTTGAAGATTAAAGTTTTTTGGGGGTGTGTCTTAGGCATATCCCCATTTTTTTAGAGGGAGAAAGTGTTGGAAGATTTAAAAAAGAATAATAAGCTAAAGACGATATTGGCCATTGTAGTCATTCTTGTACTCTATTTTTTTCGTGGCGTATTGCCAGGGGTGCATCAAACGGACCAAACACAACTTTCAGGAGATGTGCGCTATCCAGAGTTTTATAAGGTTGTAGGAAAGGCCAATATTTCTTCACAGGACAAAAAACTGAGAAAGGGAGATATTAAATACGATGGCTACGATCGCCTCAATCGAACATTAGCGGCTCATGGATATTTGACCTACAATAATATCAAGCGAGGTCAAGATGCCAGAGCTGACATCAGTAAAATCAAGCCAAGTGGTTGGGTGAGCAATGGAAGGGTCAGCGTAAAATATGCCAATGGAAAATCTTATAATGGAACATTTTACAATCGCTCCCATCTCATTGCCCATACGCTGGGTGGAGATGATAAAGGCTATAATTTAATTACAGGAACTCGGGCACAGAATGTGGGCACAGGGGATGGTGACGAGGGAATGCAATATCCAGAATCACTGGCAAAGAAGTATTTGACACAGAATAAAAAGGGAAGTTTGTATTATATTGCCACACCGATTTATCAGGGAGATGAATTGGTTCCTAGGGAAGTGACGGTGGATATTTTATCTGATGATGGAAGCATTAATCAACATATTATTGTGAGCAATGACATGCCAGGGTATCGCATTGACTATGCGACGGGAACCTATGCCCCAGTTGGCAGATAACTTTGAAAGGAGGAGATAATGAAAGGAAAGGAAAAAGATGTTGACGAGCAAATCCAAAAGATGATGGAGCAGCCAAGTGGTAAGATGAAGAAAAAACGAGGTATTGTGGGGAAATTGGTCATTGGTATTGTGGTCATTGTGCTGGCTGTCTTTGCAGTGAAAAAGTTTATGCCAAAGAAAAAAACATTGCCAATGGTCAGTGCACAGATGCTAGAGAAGGGAAATATTGATGACACTTTGGTGATTACAGGACCAATTGAGGGAAGTGACAGTGTAGATATTACTTCAGGTCTTCACAGCAAGGTGACAGAACTTTTAGTGAAAGAAGGTGACCATGTAGAAGCTGGAGCCGTTTTGGCAAAGATTGATCCAGAAGACATTCAAAAGAATATCCAGACAGCAAAGGGAGCTTATGAACTAAAAGTTGCTCAAAAAGAAGCCAAGCAAAAAGAAGATCAAAAGGCCTATGAAAAGGCCTTGGCTGATGTGGACACAGCACAACAAAATTTCAATCGCCAGAGTGAACTTGTTGCCGCAGGGGCAGCTCCTCAGGCTGAGCTTGACAACGCACAAAAGACCTTGGATGATGCCAAGCGTGTGGTGGATGGATTTGATGTAGAGGATGGAAAGGTTATCCCTGATCAGAGCTTTGATATTGACATTCAAAATGCACAAACAGAACTGGATCAGCTCAATAAAAAATTAGATGATGTTATTATCAAGGCACCTATTTCTGGAACCATTACCAGAGTCAATACAAAAGTTGGTCAATTTGCCGATGGTGTCGATGCAACACAAAGTAAGGGCATAATGATGAGCATTGAGAACTTACAGAATTTGCAAATGGAATTAGATATCAGTGAGTACAATATTGGAAAGGTAAAGATTGGTCAGGCAGTGAGCATCAGTGCGGACATCCTTGGAGAGGGCAATACTGTGCGTGGAGAGGTGACTTCCATCAGCCCAACAGGTGAGAAAAAGTCAGAGACAAGTACAGAGAGAGTGATTCCTGTCAAGGTAAAAATTGTCGATGCCAATACGGCACTTATTTCTGGGATTACAGCTAAGGCAAAGATTGTCCTTGATTCAGCTCAGGATGCCTACATTGTTCCGATTTCCGCTATTGGTGATGATGGCACAGGAAAGACGGTGATTCAGATGCTACAACCAGATGGAAATAATGGTTATACCGTACATATTGTACCTGTGGAAACGGGAATTGAAGACGATATCAATGCGCAATTAAAGGAAAATCCAATGCCTGGAGAGGATACAGCTTACTATGTCAAGACCTATGACACAAAATTGATGGAAGGAGAACAGGTTCAACTGCAAACGGGAGAGGATGATTCGGCGACAGCAGGGGATAAGACAAAATCAAGTCAAGAGAAAGTGGAGTAGTCGATGAAAGAAATTATTCGTTTAGAGAATTTGGTAAAAATCTATGACACAGGTGCAGTGCGAGTACTGGGGCTAAAAAAGATTTCTTTGAGCATTCAGCAGGGAGAGTTTGTGGCCATTATGGGGCATTCGGGTTCAGGAAAATCGACATTGCTCAATATTTTGGGATGTCTTGACCGACCAAGCCTTGGCGATTATTATCTTGACGGCATCAATGTGGCCAAGATGAGTCAGGATGAACTCAGCCGTGTGCGAAATGCAAAACTTGGATTTGTCTTTCAGTCCTTTAATTTGATCAGCCGAATGAGCATTTTAAAAAATGTAGAGGTTCCAATGACCTATGCTCGTGTAAAACCATCAAAGCGAAGGGAAAGAGCAATGGAGTTACTTGCAATGGTTGGACTTTCCGAACGAATGAATCATGAGCCAAATGAGCTTTCTGGAGGTCAGCGACAGAGAGTGGCTATTGCCAGAGCACTCTCGAATCGTCCGCCCCTTATTCTTGCAGATGAGCCGACGGGAAACTTGGATTCTCAGGCATCAGTGGAGATTATGGAGCTCTTTGCCCAGTTAAATGCCCAGGGCAATACGGTGATTGTAGTTACACATGAGGACAATATTGCCCAATATGCCCATCGCATTCTCACCTTTAATGATGGCGTGATGATTTCTGATGAAATCAATCAAAATCCAACACCGATTACAGAAGGAGGAGGAATTCATCGTGTTAGTTGAGAACTTCAAGATGGCGGTTGCGGCCATTCTGGCCAACAAAATGCGTGCATTTTTGACGATGTTAGGTATTATTATTGGCATTGGCTCCGTGATTATTACGACGGCCTTGGGAGACAGTGTGCGAAAGATGTTTTCTGACATTTATGCGGGAATTGGTGTGACACAGGGAATGCTCCATATCAGCGGGGAGGATTTTCGAGAGTCCGATTTGTTTACCATAGATGACATTGAAAAGTATAAGAGCGTATTTGGAAAGGATCTTGTCTATATTGATGCCATGGATTCGGCCAATATTGAGTTGAAGACCAATTTAAAGAAGGAGAGCATCTCCCTCAGTGGAGTGCTTGACAATTTTCTTTCCTTACAGCCACAGATGGAGATGGTGGAGGGAAGATTTCTCAGTACTTCAGATGTGGAAAAGAAGCGCACAGCTTGTGTGATTGCAGAAAAAGATGCTATGGAGCTCTATGGGACAAATAATGTCGTTGGACGGACATTTCGTGTTAATTTTAATCAGACAATGACAGAATTTCATATTGTGGGAGTGTATCGCCTAAATATGAGCCCGATTCAGAAATTATTGATGGGCAATACTTTGAGTGGAACCGTGTATGTGCCATGGAGTCTATTTGATGAAGAACATAATAGAGGAATGAGTATTCTTCGCTTTTTTGCAAATCCAAAGATGACCAATGAACAATTGGGAGAATTTAATCGAAGTTTTAAATCCTATGTCAGCAAGACAAAGAAAAGAAGTGAAGGGGAGACTCAGCTTGAATCTGCACAGGAATCTATGACACAGGCCGATGGAGTTTTGAGAGGACTTTCTATTGTTCTTGGTTCCATTGCAGCCATTTCTTTACTTGTCGGTGGTATCGGTATTATGAATATTATGCTGGTATCGGTGACGGAAAGAACAAGAGAAATCGGAACAAGAAAGGCATTGGGTGCAACCACAAAAGATATTTTGACCCAATTTTTAATTGAGTCTGCGGTGCTTTCTATGGTTGGTGGAATGCTTGGCGTTCTCTTTGCTGTCAGTGTCGTTTCCACTGCAGGTGCAATATTAAAGATGAGTGTGGTCATTAGCATTCCAAGTATTGTGATTGCAGTTGGGTTTTCTGCACTAGTGGGTGTGTTTTTTGGTATTTTTCCTGCAAGGAAGGCAGCAAAAAAAGATCCTATTGAAGCATTGCGTTACGAGTAAGCAAGTGACAAGGAGGTGGATTGACTACCTCCTTTTTGCTTGCAATTTTTTTGATTTTGTAGTAGTCTAAATATGTATAAATTCTTGTACAATCTTGGCATTTCGCCAGATATTTTCAATGTTAAGTAAAAATTGGATATTTGATAGGTGGTGAGGCTATGGTCAGTAAGGCGTATGGCGTTGGTATTTATGGCGTTGAGGGTATGCTCGTTTGTTGTGAGACAGATGTTTCCAATGGGCTTCCAGGAATTTCCATCATTGGTTATCTTTCAAGTCAAGTTCGGGAAGCAACCGAGCGTGTTCGCTCGGCCATAAAGAATGCGGGGGTTTGTGTAAAGCCAAAAAAAGTGGTCATTAATTTAAGTCCTGCTGATATAAAAAAAGAGGGCAGTGGTTTTGATTTGACCATTGCGGTGGCGATGTTGCTTGCCTATGGGGCAATGAAATCCACAAAGACAAAAGAGGCAATCTTTGTAGGAGAATTATCGCTTTCTGGAGAAATTTTGCCAGTGCATGGGGCACTTGTGATTGCAGAGACAGCAAAAAAGCATGGGTTTACCCGCTTATTTTTGCCAGTGCAAAATGCAAAGGAAGCCGCAGTGATGGAGGGAATTTCTTGTATTGCTGTGTCAAATTTAAAGGAATTAATTCAAATATGTAATGATCAAGTTTCAGAAGATGATTTTTTGGCTGAAGTAAAGGAAGAGGAAGAAGTTGTGGATGGGGAGGTCGATTTTTCAGACATTTTGGGGCAGGAGTTTGCCAAGCAGGCAACGATGATTGCCGTTGCAGGACATCACAATATTCTCTATATAGGAGCAGCAGGCAGGGGAAAGACAATGCTGGCTATGGCCATCCCTAAAATTATGCCTTTGATGAGCAAAGAGGAGCGACTTGAAATTTCTAAAATTCAATCAATTTGTGGTCTACTGCCAAAAGATTGTGCACTGGTAAAAGCAAGACCATTTCGAGCACCACATCATACGATATCGGCAAGTGCTCTTTGTGGTGGAGGACAAAGACCAAGACCAGGAGAGATTACGATGGCATCAGGAGGTGTCTTATTTTTAGATGAATTTGCAGAATTTCGACCGAATGTATTGGATGGACTTCGCCAGCCCTTAGAAGAAAAATGCATTCGCATTACAAGGTTGGGTGGAAGTTATACTTTTCCAGCAGATTTTATGCTCTGTGGAGCAATGAATCCATGTCGATGTGGGTTTTATCCCGATCGGAGTCGCTGTCATTGTACGCCGGGAGATATTGCTAGATATAGGGGGAGGATTAGTCGTCCCATTGTCGATCGCATGGATATTTGTGTGGAGATCAATGCGAGGGAGAGCGTAAAAATGGAAAAGGGAGAAAGTAGTATAAGCATTCGAGAAAAGATTATGCAGGTGGTGGAGATACAGAGAAAAAGATTTGCAAAGAGCACGATTTTATGGAATGCCCAGATGGATGCCCAAATGATACTTCGCTATTGCCAATTGCTTCCAGAAGATGAACAATTTTTGCAGGAAATTTATGTGCAAAAGGGGATGAGTGTTCGTTCCTTACAAAAAGTAAAAAAGGTGGCAAGGACGATTGCAGATTTTTCCAATAGCGAGCAGATTTTAAGACCTCATTTGGCACAGGCCTTGAGTTTTCGTGTGATGGAAGAAAAATATTGGGGAGGTGAAAGCAATGCAAGTACAAGACATTAGCGATCAGAAGATGCTATTTTTTCTCTCTGAAATTTCAGGGTTTGGGGCAGCAAGTATTCAAAGGCTTTATGAAAAAATTAAGCCACTGTCTCGCTTATTGCATATAGAAGAAAAAGAACTGTTGGAATTTGAAATTTTGCGAAGGGATCAAATTCATGCACTATTGCTGGAGCAAAAAAATTGGCTTGAGATAGAGGAACGCTATCAAGAATTGACAGAGAGAAAAATTGCATTTGTGACACCACTTGAGCCAAATTATCCCGATAAATTGCGACAAATTCATCATCCGCCAATGGGATTATATGTGCGAGGGCAGTTGCCAAAAGAGGAAAAAAAGAGTGTGGCCATTGTGGGGAGTCGAGATGCCAGCGAATATGGAATTTCTATGGCTAGAGAGTATGCCAAGGTATTGGCAGAAAATGGCGTACAAATCATTAGTGGTCTAGCTCATGGTGTGGATGCGGCTGCTCATGCGGGGGCCATTCGTTTTGGGCTCAGTTTTGGTGTTCTTGGATGTGGAATCAATATTGCCTATCCAAAGGAAAACTACACACTCTATGAAAAAATGGCAAAAGATGGCGGAGGAATCATGAGCGAGTATCCACTTGGCACTTCGCCACTGGGGAAAAATTTTCCCATTCGAAACCGAATTATTTCGGGGCTTTCGGACATTGTTTTGGTGATAGAAGCCAGAGAACGATCGGGATCTTTGATTACGGTAGAGCATGCTCTAGAGCAGGGAAAGGAAGTTTTTGCCCTTCCAGGAAGAGTGAGTGATCCGATGAGTAAGGGATGCAATGCCTTGATTTTTCAGGGAGCAAGCATTGCCACTAGTCCAGAGGTGATGATGGAGAGCTTAGGAATATTGCGGGATAAGAAGCTTCAGGTACAGGGTAATTTACAAGATTTGCTTGCAACAAATGAAAAAAGGGTGTATAGTTGCCTCGATTTACAATCTAAATTTTTGGAAGATATTGCCACAGAAGTGAATATGGATTTTGGGGAGTTGACAGCGATTTTACTTGAGCTGGAGTTAAAGGGACTTGTGCGGCAAGTATCGAGCCATTACTATGCAAAAAATAATTAAAGGAGAAGAACATGGCGAGCAGTCTGGTTATTGTGGAGTCACCAGCAAAAGTGAAAACAATCAAGAAATATCTAGGTTCTGGTTATGAAGTTGTTGCATCAAATGGTCATGTGCGTGATTTGCCAAAGAGTTCCATGGGGATTGATATTGAAAATGACTTTGAACCAAAGTATATTACGATTCGTGGAAAGGGAGAGATTTTGGCCAACTTGCGAAAGGCGGCAAAAAAAGCAGATAAGATTTATCTAGCTACTGACCCTGACCGAGAGGGCGAGGCGATTAGTTGGCATTTGTCAAAGGCACTGAAACTAGACGAGAGCGGAAAAAAAATCTATCGCATTAGTTTTAATGAAATTACAAAAAATGCGATTAAAGAGGCCATCAAACATCCAAGGGCATTGGATATGAATCTTGTAGATGCACAGCAGGCTAGGCGTGTACTTGATCGAATGGTGGGCTATATGATTAGCCCTTTGTTGTGGCAAAAAGTAAAGCGTGGACTTTCAGCAGGACGAGTACAATCTGTGGTTCTTCGAATGATTTGTGATCGAGAGGCAGAAATTGATGCCTTTATTCCTAAGGAATATTGGACGATTGAGGGAACGTTTACTTCAAATGTCAGCAAAAAAATTTTGGATGCTAAATTCTATGGCAAAAAGAGTAAGATGGAGATTGCCAGCAGAAAAGAGTGTGATGCTATTTTAGCTGCATTAGAAAATGTGGACTATGTTGTGGATGAGGTCAATGAGGGACAAAGAATAAAGAAGTCTCCATTGCCATTTACGACTTCGACTTTACAACAAGAGGCGAGTAAGACATTAAACTTTTCAACACAAAAGACAATGCGCATCGCACAGCAACTTTATGAGGGTGTAGAGATTGAGGGAAAGGGAACGATTGCCCTCATCACTTACTTGCGTACAGATTCGACAAGAGTAGCTGAAGAGGCTGATGAAAGTGCCAGAAAATTTGTCACAGAAACCTATGGTGCAGAATATGTTATGGATGCTCCGAAAAAGAAGGAGGAGAAGACAAAGATTCAAGATGCCCATGAGGCAATTCGACCAACCGATATCACACTCACACCAGTCAAAGTAAAGGACAGCCTTTCGAGAGAGCATTTTCGGCTGTATCAATTGATTTGGAAGCGCTTTACAGCCAGCCGAATGAAGCCAGCGATTTATAAGACAACTTCTGTCAAAGTAAAGGCGGGGGAGTACTTCTTTACAATGGCAGGTTCCAGTGTCAGCTTTGATGGGTTTATGGGCGTATATAGCTCGGACGAAGAAAAAGAGGGTTCCGATACGGTTATTTCCAAGTTAAAAAAGGGGGATATTCTCGCCAAAAAAGATTTGATCGAGACGCAACATTTTACTCAACCACCAGCACATTATACTGAGGCCAGTTTAGTCAAGGCTCTTGAGGAACAAGGAATTGGACGTCCTTCGACCTATGCACCGACCATTACTACGATTTTGGCTAGGCGCTATATTGTCAAGGAACAAAAAAATCTCTATGTGACAGAGATTGGTCAAGTGGTCAATTCGATGATGGAGAGTCATTTTGCCACCATTGTTGACAAGGATTTTACAGCGAATTTGGAAATGCTTCTTGACTCTATTGGAGAGGGAAAGATGCCTTGGAAGCGAGTGATTGAAAATTTTTATCCTGACCTTGAGGAATCTGTAGAGGTGGCAGAAAAGGAACTGGAGTCCGTGACTATTCGAGATGAAGAGACGGATGTGATTTGTGAAAATTGTGGAAGAAATATGGTCATTAAATATGGACCGCATGGAAAGTTTTTAGCTTGTCCAGGATTTCCAGAGTGCAAAAATACAAAGCCATATTTAGAAAAAATTGGTGTGACCTGCCCAGAGTGTGGGGGAGAAGTCTGTATAAAAAAGACGAAAAAGGGAAGAATTTACTATGGTTGTGAAAATAACCCAACTTGTGAGTTTATGTCTTGGAATCGTCCGACAAATAAGAAGTGCCCAGAATGCGGAAAATATATGGTGATTAAGGGCAATAAATACCTTTGTTCCGATCAAGAATGTGGCTATATGGAAACAATTCCGAAAGAAGAAAAATAACACACAATTATTGCGTATTTATTAGAATTGTGCTAATATTTACTTATCTAAAGTGCTGGAGTATTTCGATAAGGAGGCTTTTGGGATGAGTGTAGAACTATTGGATAAGACGAGAAAGATTAATCAGCTTTTGCATAATAATCATTCGCATAAAGTAGTATTCAATGACTTTTGTGTCGTATTGAGTGGCATCTTAAAGTCAAATATTCTTGTGATTAGCAAAAAGGGGAAGGTTTTAGGTATTGGTGACGATCCAGATACAGAGGATATTCAAGAGATGTTGACCAATCAAGTGGGAGGTTTTGTGGACAGAGCACTCAATGAGCGCTTGCTCTCGATATTGTCGACAAAGGAGAATGTAAATCTAGTCACCTTGGGTTTTGACCGAGAAAATTGTCAGAAGTATCAAGCAATTATTACGCCAATTGACATTGGTGGGGAGAGATTGGGCACACTATTTATCTATAAGTGTGGCGATCCATTTGATATTGATGATATTATATTGAGCGAGTATGGCACAACCGTAGTGGGGCTAGAGATGATGCGCAGTGTCAATGAGGAGAATGCAGAGGAAAATCGAAAAGTACAGATTGTAAAATCGGCAATCTCCACACTTAGTTTTTCGGAGTTATCTGCAATTACACATATTTTTGATGAATTAGAAGGCAATGAGGGCATTTTAGTGGCCAGTAAGATTGCTGACCGTGTGGGCATCACAAGAAGTGTCATTGTCAATGCATTGAGAAAGTTTGAGAGTGCAGGGGTGATTGAAAGTAGATCTTCGGGAATGAAGGGAACCTATATTAAGGTGCTCAATGATGTTGTCTTTGATGAACTAAAGAGAGTAAAGAGTGCACAACAATACGATAATCATTAGGATTTTTCTTGATTTTTAGGAAAGAATATGATATCATCGAATAGCTAATTTAGAAAGCACGTCTGTGCAAGGGTAGGAGCGGTGCCCAAAGGGTACTCCGTGCAGCGCATAGACGGAAGAGAAAAACCAAAGGAGAAAAACAATGAGCGTAATTTCAATGAAGCAATTACTCGAGGCAGGTGTTCATTTTGGACATCAGACAAGAAGATGGAACCCTAAGATGGCTCCATACATCTACACAGAAAGAAATGGTATCCACATTATCGATCTTCAAAAGAGTGTCGGTATGGTCGATGCAGCATACAAGGCAATTGCCGATGTAGCTGCTGAGGGCGGCACAATCCTCTTTGTAGGTACAAAGAAGCAGGCACAGGATACAATTAAGGAAGAGGCTGAGCGCTGTGGAATGTTCTATGTCAATGAGAGATGGCTCGGTGGTATGTTGACAAACTTTAAGACCATTCAGTCAAGAATTAAGAGACTTCAAAAGATTGAAGAGATGAGCCAGGATGGAACATTTGACGTTCTTCCTAAGAAGGAAGTCATTGAGATCAAGAAGGAGTGGGATAAGTTAGAGAAGAACCTCGGCGGTATCAAGAACATGAAGAAGCTTCCAGATGCAATCTTTATTGTTGATCCTAAGAAGGAAAGAATTTGTATCCAAGAGGCACACAATCTTGGCATCGAGTTGATCGGTATCTGTGATACAAACTGCGATCCAGAGGAGCTTGACTATTGCATTCCTGGCAATGATGATGCTATCCGCGCAGTGAAGTTGATCGTGTCAAGAATGGCCGATGCAGTTATCGAGGCAAAGCAGGGCGAGGCAGTTTCAGCAGAAGAGGCTGAGAGTGCAGCAGCTGATGCAGAGACAACAGAGGCATAATTTATTATAAGCACAATAGCCCTGTAGTATTACAGGGCTGTATTTATCATAATTGAGATTGAGGAGGACAAAAATGGCAGCAGTTACAGCAGCAATGGTGAAAGAACTTAGAGAAATGACAGGTGCAGGTATGATGGACTGCAAGAAGGCTCTTGCAGCTACAGAGGGAGATATGGACAAGGCAGTCGATTTCCTTCGTGAGAAGGGACTTGCTGGTGCACAAAAGAAGGCAGGACGTATTGCAGCAGAGGGTATTGTTGCAACCGTTGTTAGTGCAGATGGAAAAAGTGCAGTTGCTGTTGAGGTGAATGCAGAGACTGATTTCGTGGCAAAGAATGAGAAGTTCCAAAGCTATGTAAATGAGGTTGCAGAGCAGGCCTTGACAACAAAGGCAGCAGATATCGATGCATTCCTTGCAGAGCAGTGGGCACTAGATAACTCCTTAACTGTCAATGAGAAGCTTTCTAGCATGATTTCCATCATCGGTGAGAATATGCATATCCGTCGTTTCCAGCAGGTACATGAGGACAATGGTGTTGTTGTATCTTACATCCATGCTGGCGGAAAGATTGGTGTTTTAGTTGACATCGAAACAGATGTTGTCAACGATGCGATTTTGGAGATGGGCAGAAATATCGCAATGCAGATTGCAGCACTTAAGCCACTCTACACATCAGATAAGGAAGTAGATGCTGACTATATTGCTAAGGAGGAGGAAATCCTTCGTGCACAGATTGCCAATGATCCTAAGGAGTCTCAAAAGCCTGCAAATGTAATTGAAGGTATGATTAAGGGACGTATCAACAAGGAGTTAAAGGAGATCTGTCTTCTTGACCAGGCATATGTAAAGGCAACAGATGGAAAGCAATCCGTTGCAAAGTATGTTGAGGAAGTTGCAAAGGCAAATAATGCAAAGATTACGATTAAGTCATTTGTTCGTTTTGAGACAGGTGAGGGTATCGAGAAGAAGACTGAAGATTTTGCAGCAGAAGTTGCAAAGCAGATGGCACAGTAATAGTTTGAGGGAGGACCACCGACTGCAGTCGTGTGGTCTTTTTTCTTAGATAAAGAGTGATTGAGGGAGTGAATAATATGAGAATAGGGCAGATTGTAGCAATTACTGCGGCAATTGTATGGGGGGCATCCTTTTCGGCCATGGCAGATCAAAATACCGTCAGAGCCATTGCCACTGATCTCTATGCAAATGAAAATGATACCACAATTCGGCAATTGGGTATTGATTCGATGGTGGCGAGTGTGACAAAGGCTAATCCTGGCGAGTGGTTTACAAAAGTTGGAGAGTATGCACCGGATGCGAAGTTATTGATGAGTAGCAATGCTGTAGCCTCAACCTATCCTTATGCTTTTGCAAAGCGTGGGGACAAGGTGTTTGTGGCACTGGCCAATGCCAATACAGAAGAAAATATTGCTCAAAATGAGCAATACATCCATACCCTCTACAATGTCGCAAAGAAAATAAAGACCAAGACAGCAAATATGGATGAGTTTTCAAAGGCAAAGTATATTGCAGACTATATTTGTACGCATTCGTCCTATGACTATACGCACAGCAATTATGGGGCGGCGCCAATGTTAGCTACAGGAAAGGGAACTTGTCAGTCCTATGCGGCGTTGTTTTATATTTTGGGACGCTATTGTGGATTGCAGACCAATGTCGTGGCTGGGCAATTTAAGACAGGCAGCGTGACAACGAATCATACATGGAATGAGATCAACATTCAGGGAAAATGGATGTTTGTCGATTTGACCTCCTTTGATACCAAGCAAGATGCCCAGTACCTATTTCAGCCAATCGAGAAGGAAAGTCAAATCTACACTCAATATACAGGAAATTATGATCAGGTATTTGAGGTGTTTAAGAAAAACCAATAGGAGATGGAGAAGATGTTAAAGCATATTGTGATGTGGAATATAAAAAAGGAAGTCAAGGATGTTGAAAAAGTAAAAAGAGAAGCCAAGGAAGCTATTGAAGGCCTATATGGAAAGGTGCCAGCAATTCAAAAGATTACTTTTGTTACCGAGACCTTGCCAAGTAGTAACATGGATGTTGCGGTCATTGCAGAAGTCAAAGATGAAGAGGCACTAAAGGCCTATGCCACCCATCCGCTTCATGTGGAGGCAGGAGAAAAGTTTATTCGCCCATTTATGGAAAATCGCAGTTGCATTGACTTCTTTTATTAAATTTTTTTCTATATTTTACGAAAACATTACAAAATATGAAAAACCTTGCAACCCATTGTAAATAATGGTATAACTACAATTGTTTTGAGGTTAAAATAAGAAGAAGGAGTGTTTTACAATGAGAAAGAATTTAAATAAGACACGTGTAGCTATTGCTACTGGTGCAGTAGCTTCCATGATGGCCTTTGGTGTCGTAGCACTTGTTAACAGCAATCCAGTTGATACATTTGCGACAACATCTGCAGCATCAAACAGCAATACAAGACCAGTGAACCCAGCAAACAACAATGGTACAAGACCAGTGAACCCAGCAAACGACAATGGTACAACACCAGTGAACCCAGCAAATAACAATGCTCAGGCACAGGAACAGTTGAATCAATTACTTGCTGCTGTCAATGGCAAAACAGGTGCACAGGCAAAGCAGATTTTGGATGCAAAGTTTGGTAGACCAGCATCTACAACAAACAGTGTTGTCGATGGAAAGCCAGCAACAACTTATAACTATGTAATTCCAGCAGGATTTACTTCTGCAAGAATTACGGTTACAGAGAAGGATGCAAATGGCAACTTGATTGCAACTTACTACTACAATGTTCCTGTAGGTAATAGCAATGCAAATACAAATACCAACACAAATACCAACACAGATACAAGAACAGCAACACCTTCAGACTTAAGACGCAGAAGCACTGGCGGCGGAACGAAGTCATCAGGTGGCGGTTCAGGCTCCTCAACTCCAGGTAGAAGAGTGGACACAAATGGAACAAGCCAGAATACAACAAATAACACAACTACAGATAACACAACATCAAATGTAACTCCAGGTTACACAACTGATGATACGGCTACAGTAGATGGTGCTCCAGCAAATCGTGGATTCAATGGAGCAAATGGTGTTAAGGGAAATGCTGGTGTCAATGGTGCAAATGGTGCAAGAACAAAGTCTGGTGTCAATGGTGTAAGTGGTGCTAAGTCAAAGTCAACAAAGGGCGGCGTAGCAGGTACATCTGATGTCAGAAAGGGCAAAGTGCCAAAGACAGCTGATCAGTTTAACCCAGCATTGTATCTTGGTTTATTTGCTATTGGTGCAACAGGTGCAGCAGTAGTAGCAAAAAAGAGAAAAGAAGACTAATTCTTTTAAAAGAGAGCAGGCTTTAGGCCTGCTCTTTTTGCATTAAATGATGACCAGTGGTTGCTGGTAGATATTGGGGAGTTCTTCGCTATAGCAAGAATAGTAGAGGGCACGGTATAGATGAGCAGCGTGAACTTCACAGAAGAGAAGTTTGAGGGCAGTGGGAGATGTTGAGAGGATATGATTGGCATCGGCGAGTTTGCTGATGATGGGGATGGAGGAATTTTTCTTTAGTTGAGTGAGTAGATCAGAAGATTCCTTTTTAAAGCCGATTAGTCTTGCATAGGGGGCTAGTTTTCCCTCCTTGTATTCGAGCATATCTTTTTTTGTGATTCCCAAAAAGATATGGAGCAGTGCACGGCTAACCCGAGAAAAGGTGTATTGTTTGGGCTTTATATTGGTGATAAATTCTTCATAATTACTACCTTGGCGAATATAGTTGATGATTCGCCTTGATAACTCATGGCTGACATCAAAAAAATGACTTAGGGGAGTATCATCATATTGTAGCATGAGAATGCGATAAAATATCGGGTCACAGAGAATATCTCGAGGAAGCGGCTTTGCTTCTTTGAGCAGAGAAAGAACACTATGAGGAACAAAGGGAGAGTAATCATTGTGATGCTGAAAAATAGAATTTCTTATGGCCGAGGCTGAAGCAAAGTCTTGAAATTTTGGCAGGGAAGTATCGTGGTAGCTACTGCCCATGCGAGGAATGGCAATGGGAAGGATGGGGGAGCGATAATTTAATTTGGCTTTCATGTACTCAATGCCAAGGATGTTGTTGGGGCTTTGGAGAATTTCTTTGTAGCGAAATCGTTCATCGCTTGAAAGACCATCTTCTTTCATCTGTGCAAGGAGAGCCCCTTCTCTTGCTTGGGGAAAACTGCTGCCAAGGAGTAGCAATTCCTTTAGGTGAAGTTGATAGGTGGGACTTTCATTTTTTAGCAATGAGGCAAGGTAAAGTAATTCCTTAGCACTTGCTCCCTCTGTGCCAAAGCTAATATAGGGAATACCAAGACTTCCAAAGAGATTGATGCCATAGCTGGCAAAATCTTCAGCACTGGCACAGGAAAAGGGAGCGGGCATTTCAAATACAGCATCAGCACCACCGAGTAGAGCCATTTTTGTGCGGGTGTGGCTGTTAAAAATGGCAGGTTCTCCGCGCTGAGTAAAATGACCACTCATCAGCACAACAACAAAGTCTGCGTCGGCCATTTCTTTTGCTCTTTGAATTTGGTAGGCATGACCATTGTGAAAGGGATTGTATTCGGCAATAATACCAATCACCTTTTTTTGATTTTCCATAGTATCCTCCAGTTATTTTTTCCATAACTTTAGCAGATAAAACAAAAGTTGTATAGTCAAAAAAACAAAATTTTGCTTGAATTATCTGCAATCACTATACTATAATTATAAAAGTGTATTTCAATACGCTTTATGCGATGATATGAAAGGGGTAATACAATGGGAGTAATGGAACAAATTAAGGCTAGGGCAAAAAAAGCAAATAAGACAATTATCTTGCCAGAGTCTATGGATCCAAGAACATTTAAGGCAGCAGAGGCCGTGTTAAAGGAGGGAATTGCCAATATCATTATTATTGGTACCCCTGAGGAGATTGAAAAGAATTCTGCTGGTTGTGATATCTCAAAGGCCACAATCATTAATCCACACACCTATGAAAAGACACAGGAGTATGAGGATCTATTTGTAGAGCTTCGCAAGGCTAAGGGCTTGACTCACGAAGAGGCAAGAAAAACGATGCTTACAGACTATGCATACTATGGTTGCTTGATGATTAAAAATGGTGATGCCGATGGTATGGTCAGTGGTGCTTGTCACTCATCAGCCAACACACTTCGCCCATGTTTACAGATTATTAAAACAAAGCCAGGCACAAAGTTGGTATCAGCTTTCTTCTTGGTGGAAGTGCCAGATTGTGAGTTTGGTGAGAAGGGCACATTTGTATTTGCGGACTGTGGTCTTGAGCAAAACCCAGATCCAGAGAAACTTGCCGCAATTGCTCTTTCTTCTGCAGACAGCTTTAAGCTTTTAGTTGGCAAGGAGCCAAAAGTTGCTATGCTCAGTCATTCTTCAAAGGGAAGTGCAAAGCATGCAGATGTCACCAAGGTGGTTGAGGCAACAAAACTTGCACAGGAACAGGCACCAGAACTTTTGCTCGATGGTGAGTTGCAGTTGGATGCCGCAATTGTTCCAGAAATTGCAGCAAGCAAGGCACCGGGTTCAAAGGTTGCGGGACAGGCCAATGTATTGGTATTTCCTGATCTTGATGCAGGAAATATTGGATATAAGTTGGTTCAAAGACTTGGCAAGGCAGATGCTTATGGCCCAATGTGTCAGGGTATTGCAAAGCCAGTCAATGACCTTTCTAGAGGTTGTTCTTGGGAGGACATCGTTGGTGTTGTAGCCATCACAGTTGTACAAGCACAAGCAGACGAATAATCAATAATTAAGGAGATTATCAACATGAAGATTTTAGTTATTAATTGTGGAAGTTCTTCACTGAAATATCAATTGATTAGTATGGAGACAGAAGAAGTTCTTGCAAAAGGACTTTGTGAGAGAATCCATATTGAGGGATCAAAATTGACACATCAAGTTCCAGGAAGAGAAAAGTATGTGGTGGAAGAGCCAATGCCTGATCACACAGTAGCTATTAACCTTGTACTTTCTGTGTTGACAGATCAAGAGCATGGAGTCATTACAGATAAGAGTGAAATCTTTGCTGTGGGACATCGAGTATTACATGGTGGAACAAAGTACAGTGAGTCCATTATTATTGATGAGGATGTAAAGGCAAAAATTAGAGAGTACTTTGACCTTGGTCCTTTACATAATCCAGCAAACCTTATGGGTATTGAGGCCGTAGAAAAGTCAATGCCAGGTATTCCAAATGTAGCTGTATTTGATACTTCTTTTGGTATGAGTATGCCAGAGAAGGCTTATCGCTATGCAATTTCTAAGGAGTACTACGATAAATATTCAATTCGTCGCTATGGTTTCCATGGAACAAGCCATATGTATGTATCAGGTGAGGTTATTCAATTTGCCAATCTTGACCCTCAAAAGGCCAAAGTGATTGTCTGCCATCTTGGAAATGGTTCATCAGTTTCTGCGTCTATTGGTGGAAAGTGCATCGATTCTTCTATGGGTCTTACCCCACTTGAAGGATTGATTATGGGAACTCGTTCGGGAGATATTGATCCTGCATTTGTACAATTTTTGTACAATAAAGAGGGCAAAAATCCAAATGAAGTTTTGGATATCTTGAACAAGAAATCAGGAATTCTTGCAATGGGCGGATATCAATCTTCTGACTTTAGAGATGTCGAGAGTGCAGCGGCCGATGGCAATCCAGATGCAAAATTAGCAATGGAGGCCTTTGGCTATCGCTTGATTAAGTATATTGGAGCGTATATCGCAGCACTGGGCGGTGTGGATGCCATTGCCTTTACAGGTGGTATTGGAGAGAATGATATGCGTGTTCGCCAAGAGATCGGTGATGCCTTTGGATATATGGGTATCAAGATTGATCCAGAGAGAAATCACATTCGTGGAGAGGCAAGAATTATTTCAACAGATGATTCTACAGCAAAGGTTGTTCTATTCCCTACCAATGAGGAGCTTGCCATTGCAAGAGAGACAAGACGACTTACAGAGAAATAGTGATTGACAAACATCCGTGTCGTCTGTATAATATAAAAGTCGTAATCAGGACGCAAGGAGGTGTTTTCATGTCAATTTGTCCAAAGAATAAGACTTCTCGTGGAAGAAGAGATAAAAGAAGAGCGAACTGGAAGATGTCTGTTGCTAGTCTTGCAAAGTGTCCAAAGTGTGGAGAGCTTATGCTTCCTCACAGAGTCTGCAAGAACTGTGGAACATACAACAAGCGTGAGATCGTTACAGTTGAATAGTGGATTGATTAAGCGTAAAAATGTGCCGACCCCAATTGTTAGACTATGCAATTGGTGGTCGGCATTTTTTTCTGAATACTTATTGATATTTGCTTCATTATCGTATATTATGAATTTGTCGCGACAATATAGAATATAGAGGTGAGACATGGTAACAGTAGCATTAGATGCAATGGGCGGAGATCATGCACCAGACGAAATCATTCAGGGTGGTCTTGATGCCTTACAGAAGAACCCGAACATACGAGTAAAGATGGTTGGCGTAGAGGAGACAATTGCACATTATCTGGAGGGAAAGGATTATCCAAAGGAGAGAGTAGAGATTGTGCCAGCCACAGAGGTGATTGAGACAGGAGAGCCCCCAGTGGCCGCAATTCGAAGTAAGAAGGACTCCTCTATTGTGGTCGGTATGCAGCTTGTTCGAAATGGGGAAGCGGATGCCTTTGTTTCTGCGGGAAGTTCAGGTGCAATCTTGGTCGGCGGACAAGTGATTGTGGGGAGAATTAAAGGAGTGGAAAGACCCCCATTGGCACCCGTAATCCCAACAGCCACAGGCGTTTCTCTCCTCATTGATTGCGGAGCAAATGTAGATGCCAAGCCAAGTCATCTTGTGCAATTTGCTCGAATGGGATCTATCTATATGGAAAAGGTTGTCGGAATTAAAAATCCTCGTGTGGCCATTGTCAACATTGGTGCAGAGGAGGAAAAGGGCAATGCATTGGTCAAGGAGACATTTCCACTGCTCAAAGAGCTAAAGGACATCCATTTTATTGGAAGTATTGAAGCGAGAGAAATTCCAAAGGGAGGTGCAGATGTCATTGTCTGTGAGGCCTTTACAGGAAATGTTATTTTAAAATTATATGAGGGACTTGGGGATACATTGCTCAAAAAAATTAAGGGAGCACTCCTAAAAAACTTACAGACAAAAATTGGTGCATTGCTCATCAAATCTTCTTTGAAGGAGACATTAAAGTCCTTTGATGCCAGTCAATATGGTGGAGCACCATTACTTGGATTAAAGGGATTGGTTGTCAAGACACATGGAAATTCCAAGGCATTGGAAGTGTGCAATTCGGTTTTACAATGTGTCAAGTTTAAGGAAGAAAGAATTAATGAATGCATAAGAGACAGCCTAGTAGAGACTGCAGAGGAAAGGAAATAAGGGGATAAAAAAGTGGAATTTGAGAAGTTAAAAAAAATTGTGGCCGAGGTTTTAAATGTCGATGAGAATGAGATTACAATGGACTCCACATTTGTCGACGACCTTGGTGCGGATTCCCTAGATATTTTCCAGATTATTATGGGGATTGAAGAGGAATTTGATATTGAAATTCCGCAAGAAGTTGCAGAAAACATTACTTCTGTGGCCGATGCGGTCGAGCAAATTAAGAATGCAACAAACTAATTTGACCAGATGTAGGGAGGTCACATATCCGCCGATATGTGGCTTCCCATTTTAGAAAGTGAGGAAAATAGTGAAGAAAAAGTTGATGGAGTTACAAGGAGCCATTGGCTATCACTTCCATGATGTGACACTCTTAGAACATGCACTATCCCATAGTTCCTATGCAAATGAAAAGCGATTGGGAAGAGCTGGATCAAATGAACGATTGGAATTTTTGGGCGATGCTGTGCTTGAACTTGTCAGCAGTGAGTTCTTTTTTAAACTCTATGCAGATAAACCAGAGGGAGATTTGACAAAAATTAGGGCAAGTTTTGTGTGTGAGCCAGCACTTGCCTATTGTGCAGAGCAATTTCACCTCGGAGAGTATCTCTTACTGGGAAAGGGAGAGGAAGCCACGGGAGGAAGAAGTCGTGCGAGCATTGTCTCTGATGCGTTTGAGGCCCTGATTGGTGGCATTTATTTAGATGGTGGTTTTGCTAGTGCAAAAGAGGTGATTGACCGATTTATCCTAAGCGATATTGAGGGCAAACAATTCTTTTATGATAGCAAGACGATCTTGCAAGAAGAGGTGCAAAAGGAGGGACAGAGCGTGGAGTATGTCCTTATTTCTGAGCATGGACCAGATCATCAAAAGATATTTACAGTGGCTGTCTTTGTTGATGAGAAGGAATATGCAAGGGCTAGTGGCACAAGCAAGAAGAATGCGGAGCAACTTGCAGCTTATGAGACATTGAAGATATTGGGGAAGGTAAATGTATCTAAAAAAGATTGAAGTGCAGGGATTTAAGTCTTTTGCCAATAAAATCCTGTTTGAATTTCACAACGGAATTACAGGTATTGTTGGACCGAATGGTTCAGGAAAAAGCAATGTTTCTGATGCTGTGCGTTGGGTACTTGGAGAGCAAAGTGCCAAGCAGCTTCGTGGTGGGAATATGCAAGATGTTATCTTTGCGGGGACAGAATTAAAAAAACCACAGGGATTTGCTTATGTTGCGATAACACTCGATAATGCGGACCGAGCACTGAGTATTGACTTTGACGAAGTAAAGGTTTCAAGGCGGCTCTATCGTTCGGGCGAGAGTGAGTATCAAATCAATGGTTCAGCTTGTAGGCTAAAGGATGTTCAAGAAATTTTTTATGACACAGGAATTGGAAAAGATGGCTACTCTATTATTGGTCAGGGGCAAGTAGACAAAATTTTAAATGGAAGACCGGAGGAAAGGCGAGAGCTCTTTGATGAGGCGGCAGGAATTACCAAGTACAAGCGAAGAAAGACCTTGGCGAGCAAGAAATTGGAGAGCGAGAGGGCAAACCTTGTGCGTATCAAAGATATTTTGTCTGTGTTAGAAAAACAGGTTGGCCCTTTGAGAGAGCAATCGGCAAAGGCAAAGGAATATCTTCGATTGAGGGATGAACTTAAGCACTATGATGTCAACTATTTTCTTTGTGAGATGGATGCAATTTCGACACGCATACAGAGCTTAGAAGAAAAAAAGCAAATAATAGAGGGCGATGTCAATGAGACAAAGTCAAGGCTTGTGCAATTAAAGGCTTCCTATGAGCGGATGGAGAGGGAAATTTCCAATATTGATATTTTGTTGACTTCGAATAGGGAGAAAGTTGCACTTTCCAATGTCAGAGAAAAAGAGTTATTTGGTCAAATCGATGTATTGAGAGAGCAAGTAAAGAGCGAAGAGAAAAACATCGAACATATCCACACAAGAGTTTGCACCATTGATGCAGAGATTTCCCAAAAGCAGGAAGGATTTACAAAGTTTCAATCCGAAAAGGAGAACATTGAAAGCGAGCAAAGAGAGCTTGAACAGAGGAAGAAGAAGGTATTGCTTGCCTTGGAAAAAATAGATGGACAAATTGCAAGGATACAAGAGGCTGTGGAGGCCCAAAAGCAGAGCCATCTCGATTACAAAGAAAAGCGTGCGAAATTAATTGCTGAAGAGCAAAAGATGGATTCTTTTTTGGAACAAGTTCGATTGCGAAGTAGTGAGGTATTACAAAAATTACTGAAGGTAAAGTCAAAAGAAAGTGCCATTGGAATGAAGAGAGAACAAAAAATGGCACTGCTTTCTTCTTTGGAGGAAAAGCTTGACCAATTGGAAGGGCAAAAGCAAACCCTTTTGCATTCTTTGCACGAAAGAGAAGAAAAAAAGGTTGAGGAAGAAAGAGAATTTTCAGTGCTTCAAGAACAGGTGCAACACTGCCGTGTAAAACTTGAAACTTTGCAAAATATTGCTGAACACTATGAGGGCTATGGCAATGCCATTCGCCGTGTCATGGAGAAAAAGTCTGAAGGCGTGTGTGGCGTTGTGGCAGATTTGATAGAGAGCGAACAGAAATATGAGCAAGCTATTGAAACCGCACTTGGCGGTCGCATTCAAAATGTAGTCACTAGGGATGAAGAAACAGCAAAGGAGCTGATTTTATATCTAAAGAAGAATCGCTATGGAAGGGCAACATTTTTGCCATTGACAGCCATTCCCAAAAGGGGGAGCGGAAAAGATGAGAATGTGCGACAAGAAGAGGGCGTTCTTGGAATGGCCAGTGAGCTCGTTCGCACGAGGTCGGAGTATCAGCCACTCATTCAATCTTTGCTGGGAAATATCTGGGTGGTAGAAAATATTGACAGAGCCATTGCGATGGAGAGAAAGTATCGCTATGAACTTCGCATTGTGACATTGGACGGAGAGCAGTTTAGCCCAGGTGGAGCAATGAGTGGCGGTGCATTTAAAAATTCTAACAATCTCTTGGGAAGAAAGAGAGAAATTGAAGAGTTAGAAAATCAATTTCTTGTGGCAAAGGAGAAATGGAATCTCCAAAAAGAAAGACTAAAAAAGAGTCAGGAAGAGATTTTGTCCATTCAAAAGCAATTGGAGCAGATAAGAAGCCA
The DNA here is from genome assembly GCA_018141845.1 of Lachnospiraceae bacterium oral taxon 096. Lineage (NCBI taxonomy): Bacteria > Bacillati > Bacillota > Clostridia > Lachnospirales > Lachnospiraceae > Lachnospiraceae bacterium oral taxon 096. The sequence goes on from CP073340.1 coordinate 1,522,800, forward strand.
AGTTCAGGAAAAGCTCATTGAAAAAAATACCCTAGATATGGATATTCGGGGATTCGATCAGCAAATAGAGGAAATTAGTCATTCGACAAAGGATATGGAAAAAGAAAACAGACTTCTTTTAAAGCGGGCAAAGGAGCTTGAAAATGAAAAGGTGTTGATTCAAGAAGATATTGAAAGGATCGATGACCACAGCCAAGGAATTGATCAAGATGTTCAAGAACTCTTGCATCATTTCGATGAAAAGAAGAGTGAGCAGGAGAAGACGAGGGAGGAAATGGCGAAAATAGAACTTTCCCTTTCAAAGCTTGGGCAACAGATGGTCTTTGCCAATGTCAATGCAGAGCGAGTGGAGACAGAAAAGCGTCAATTGATGGAGGAAAAAGAAGGATTTGATGAGAGCGAAAAGGGCTCGAGAGATAAAATTGCAACAAGGCAAAAAGAGATAGAAAATCTTCAAGTGGAGAGAGAGACTCTGTTGGCCCAGGTGGAAAAGATAAGAGAGGTACTCGATAAAAAGTCAAGGGAAAAGCAAGAATATCAGAGCAAACAAAAGAAGTTCTTTGATCAGCACGAAGAGATTGCTGAGCGGGAGAGAGCACTGGATAAAGATTTTGTGCGACTGACGAGTCAACTAGAAAAGAGCAAAGATGATCAGACAAGTTTAGTGAAGCATATTTGGGATGAGTATGAATTGACCAAGGAGGGAGCACAGAAACTTAGGGATGAGGGGCTTTGTGATCTTTTTCATATACGAAAGCATATGGAAAAATTGCACAAGGACATTCGCCTACTTGGAAATATCAATGTCAATGCGATTGATGAATATGAAGCGGTATTTGGTCAATATGAGCAGATGAGCATTCAGCACAATGATATTGTGGAGGCAGAAAAAAATCTCTTAAAGGTAATTCAAGATTTAGATTTAGGGATGCGACAGCAATTTGCCGAAAAATTTGGATTGATACAAAAAGAGTTTGATGTTGTATTTAAAGAGCTATTTGGTGGTGGACATGGAAAGCTAATTTTAGATGAGGAAAGTGATATCTTGGAGGCGGAAATTCGCATTATTTCTCAGCCACCGGGGAAAAAATTGCAAAATATGATGCAACTTTCTGGTGGAGAAAAGGCTTTGACTGCAATTTCATTACTTTTTGCTATTCAGAATTTAAAGCCATCACCATTTGCCTTGCTCGATGAGATTGAGGCGGCACTGGATGATTCCAATGTCGACCGCTTTGCTAAATATTTACATAAATTGACAGATCACACGCAATTTATTGTGATTACACACCGAAGGGGAACGATGGTCGCGGCCGACCGCTTATATGGCATTACTATGCAGGAAAAAGGCGTTTCCACATTGGTCTCTGTAAATTTAATTGAAGATAGTTTAACCTAGGGGGAAATATGGAAGAGAAGAAGAAGGGATTTTTTGGCAGACTTGTCGAAGGCTTGGCTAAGACAAGAAATAAGGTAGTCAATAGTATTGAGAGCGTATTCTTGGGCTATGATGTCATTGATGAGGATTTTTATGAAGAACTTGAAGAAACCCTAATTATGGGCGACATTGGCATTCGTGCATCGACAGATATTATTGAGGAATTGAGAGCTCGTGTAAAGGCGGACAAAATTAAAAATCCTGCAGATTGCAGGCAAATTTTAATTGAGACAATTAAGGAAAGAATGGATCTTGGCGAAAATGCCTATGCCTTTGAAAATCAAAAGGCAGTTGTTTTGATGATTGGAGTCAATGGGGTGGGAAAAACTACCTCTGTGGGCAAGCTCTCGGCCCAGTTGAGAGAGATGGGCAAGCGAGTGCTGATTGTCGCTGCCGATACCTTCCGTGCAGCTGCCATTGATCAGCTTGCCGAGTGGAGCAAGAGAAGTGGTGTGGATATGATTGCACAAAATGAGGGTTCTGATCCAGCAGCAGTGGTCTATGATGCCTGTCAGGCAGCAAAGGCAAGAAATGTAGATGTCTTAATTGTCGATACAGCAGGAAGATTGCACAACAAAAAGAACCTCATGGAGGAGTTGAGAAAAATCAATCGCATTATTGACAAGGAATACGAGGGAGCATTTCGAGAGACTTTGGTTGTCTTAGATGGCACGACAGGACAAAATGCCTTGGAACAGGCAAGACAGTTTAAGGATGTTGCGGATATTACAGGAATTGTGCTCACAAAGCTCGATGGAACAGCAAAGGGAGGAATTGCCGTGGCTATTCAGGCTGAGCTTGGCATACCTGTGAAATACATTGGTGTGGGTGAAAAGTTAGATGACTTACAAAAGTTTAATTCAGAGGAATTTGTCAATGCCTTGTTTGAATCTGATGATGAGGTAAAAGAAGAAATACAAGAAGAAATTGACGAATAGGAAGGGTGAAAAAATGGATAAGTTGACACTAGAAAAGTTTGAAGAGGCAAGTGAAATTGTAAAGGAGGTGACGGCAGAGACAAAACTTGTATTTAGTGAGTTTTTCTCTGAACAATCGGGAAATAAGGTCTACTTAAAGCCTGAAAATATGCAGCGAACAGGTGCCTATAAGGTGCGCGGTGCCTACTATAAGATTTCACAGCTTCCTGATGAGGACAAGAAAAAGGGCATTATCACAGCCAGTGCAGGAAACCATGCACAGGGTGTTGCCTATGCATCAAAGCTTGCAAAGATTAAGGCAACGGTTTGTATGCCAACCACTACGCCATTGATGAAAATCAATCGAACAAAGGGATATGGTGCAGAGGTTGTACTTGAGGGGGATGTCTTTGATGAAGCCTGTGCAGCAGCATATCGCATTGCTGATGAGACAGGAGCAACCTTTGTTCATCCATTTAATGACTTGGAAGTGGCAACAGGTCAGGGAACCATTGCAATGGAGATTATTAAGGAACTTCCAACCGTTGATATTATTCTTGTCCCTGTCGGTGGTGGCGGTCTGATTACAGGGGTGTCTACCTTGGCAAAGATGCTCAATCCCAATATTACGGTGATTGGCGTTGAACCTGCCAATGCAGCATGTATGAAGGCTTCCCTTGAAGCTGGTCAAGTTGTGACTTTGCCAAGTGCCAATACCATTGCCGATGGAACAGCGGTGAAAAAGCCAGGAGAGACTATTTTTCCATATGTTCAAAAAAATGTTGACCATATCATCACCATTGAAGATGATGAGTTAATTGTGGCCTTTCTTGATATGGTTGAAAATCACAAGATGATTGTTGAAAATTCAGGTCTTTTGACAGTTGCAGCATTAAAGCATCTAGAGGTCAAGGACAAAAAGATTGTTTCGATTCTCAGTGGTGGAAATATGGATGTCATCACGATGGCTTCTTTGATTCAACATGGATTGATTCAAAGAGACCGAGTATTTACAGTGTCGGTACTTCTTCCAGATAAGCCAGGTGAGCTTGCAAAGGTTTCTGCACTTTTGGCGGAGGAAAAGGGCAATGTCATTCGCCTAGAGCACAATCAATTTGTTAGCATCAATCGAAATGCAGCTGTTGAATTAAAGATTACCTTAGAGGCGTTTGGAACAGAACACAAGAAAATGATTGTTAAGAGGTTAAAAGATGAGGGATATCGTCCGAAAGTTGTTAAATCCACTGGCATTTATACAGACTGATGCACAGCATCCAAGAATTGATGAGAATTTTAAGGAGACTTCGCTCTATCGAAATGTGCACTACTTTATAAAGTGGTCCATAATTTCAATTTTGATTGGAACTTCAGTGGGGTCAGTGGGTGCAATTTTTGCACGTGCCATTGAGTTTGCCACTACTTTTTGGATGGGGCACAGCTATGCACTGTTTTTACTGCCCATCTGTGGTTTAATTATTGTATTTTTATATCATTTTGCTGGGGCGGATGCACCGAGAGGAACAAATTTAGTTTTGAGCTCTATTTCTACAGGAGAAGAGATTACATCGAAGATGGCACCGCTCATTTTTGTCTCTTCTGTGCTCACCCATTTGGGCAGTGGGTCGGCGGGACGAGAAGGTGCGGCTCTTCAGATTGGTGGAAGCCTTGGAAATTTATTTGCACGTATTTTTAAGCTCAATCAACTTGACCGAAATATAGTCGTGATGTGTGGAATGAGTGCCTGCTTTTCGGCTCTCTTTGGCACACCACTTTCAGCAGGAATTTTTTCTATGGAAATTTTTAGTGTCGGGGTGATGTACTACGCTGCATTGATTCCCTGCCTGTTTTCTGCCTATATTGCTGCGGCCGTTGCTCCATTTTGGGGCGTAGCTCCAGAGCGTTTTGTTGTGGAGAGTCTTCCAAATTGGGATATTAAGACGGTTTTACTGTTGATTGTGCTTTCCGCAGCGACAGCCATTGTCTCCATTGCCTTTTGCGTAATGATGCACGGGGCAGAACATCAATACCACAAAATAAAGAAGACCAGTGTCCGCATTTTGGTTGCAGCACTCCTTTTTATTGGCGTGACTTTATTGATTGGAACAAGGGACTATTGTGGCGGCGGTTTTCCATTGATTGAAAGATGCATGGAGGGAAAGGTAAGACCAGAGGCATTTTTTATGAAAATGCTGATGACGAGCATTGTCATTGGTGGCGGATTTAAGGGAGGAGAGATTGTGCCGACCTTTACTATTGGGGCGACTTTTGGATGCTTTTTTGGCACACTCATTGGTCTTCCGCCACAGATTTCTACCGCCTGCGGAATGGTGGCCTGCTTTGTGGGGGTTACAAATTGTCCGATTGCCTCATTGATTATGGGATTGGAACTCTGCGGAGGTTCTGGACTGGCTTTTTATGCCATTGCGGTAGCAGTGAGCTTTACACTCTCTGGCTATTATGGCCTTTACAGTGCACAAAAGTTTGCCTACTCAAAGACCATGCCAATGTATATCAATGCTGAGGCAGAAAAGATTAGGCAGAATAGAAAGAAAAAAAGTGTCAAGTAAAAATACTTGACAAGATATCACTTTTGCTTTACTATAGCAGAGGTGATTTTATGGAAGATATTGTAAATCAGAGCTTATTATATGATTTCTATGGAGAGCTTTTAACTGAACATCAAAGGCGTATTTATGAGGAAGTGGTCTTTAATGATTATTCGATTAGCGAGGTTGCCAGAGATGAGGGCATATCCAGACAGGGCATATCCGATTTGATTCGCCGGTGCGATAAGTTACTGCAAGGATATGAGGAAAAATTGGGTCTAGTCAATAAATTTGAACAGACGAAAGCATTGGTACAGCAAATACACAGAATTTCTACAGAGTTTCATGAGACCAAAGATGATCGTTTGATGAATGAGGTCGAAAAGATTTCTAGGGAAATACTTGCATTATAGGAGATCGATATGGCATTTGAAAGTTTATCAGAGAAACTTCAAAATGTATTTAAGAATTTGAGGGGGCGAGGAAGACTCTCAGAGAATGATGTCAAGGCAGCGATGAAGGAAGTCAAGCTCGCACTTTTAGAGGCCGATGTCAACTTTAAGGTTGTCAAGCAATTTATTAAGGCCGTCGAGGAAAGAGCAATTGGACAGGATGTCATGAACTCACTGACACCAGGACAGCAGGTCATCAAGATTGTCAATGAAGAGATGATCGCACTGATGGGTGCAGAGACGACAGAAATTACAATTAAGCCAGCAGGCGAGATGACCGTGATTATGATGGTGGGTCTTCAAGGTGCTGGTAAGACGACAACAGCGGCAAAGCTTGCGGGAAAGTTTAAGGCCAAGGGATACCAGCCACTGCTTGTCGGCTGTGATATCTATCGCCCAGCAGCAATTGAGCAATTAAAGATCAATGGAGAAAAGCAGGGGGTACCTGTGTTTACGATGGGAAACACACATTCTCCAGTCGATATTTCAAAGGCAGCGATTGAGCATGCCAAAAAGAACAAGAACAACATCGTCATTATTGATACAGCAGGTCGCTTGCACATTGATGAGAGTATGATGGATGAACTTGTGCAAATCAAGGAAAATGTAAATATTGATTACAGTGTGCTTGTCGTCGATGCGATGACAGGTCAAGATGCTGTCAATGTGGCAAAGACATTTGATGAGCGTCTGGATGTCTATGGTGTCATCTTGACAAAGATGGATGGTGATACCCGTGGTGGTGCGGCACTTTCTATTAAGTCAGTGACAGGAAAGCCCATTCTCTATGTCGGTATGGGCGAAAAATTGTCCGATTTGGAGCAATTTCATCCAGATCGAATGGCGAGCAGAATTCTTGGTATGGGGGATATCCTCACCTTGATTGAAAAGGCCGAGCTTGAGTATGACGAGGAAAAGGCCAAGGAGCTTTCTAAGAAAATCAAAAAGGCAGAGTTTGACTTTAATGATTTCTTGGAGCAGATGCAACAATTAAAAAAGATGGGTGGCATCAATGGACTGTTGGGAATGCTTCCTGGTATGGGAGCAAAGGCAGATGCCTTAGCTGAAGTTGATGACAAGCAAGTGGCTAGGATTGAGGCGATTGTGCTGAGTATGTCGGCACAGGAAAGAGCCAATCCTTCCATTTTGAATCCGTCAAGAAAGAATCGCATCGCAAAGGGTGCGGGTGTGGACATTGCGGAGGTCAATCGCATTGTGAAGCAATTTGACCAGATGAAGAAGATGATGAAGTCGATGTCTGGTCTTACAGGTGGCAAGAAACGTGGTGGCGGTCTTGGTGGCCTGATGGGAGGAAAATTTAAGCTCCCAGGTGGTATGTTTTAAAACAGAAAGATTTTAGGAGGAATACAACAATGGCAGTAAAGATGAGATTAAAGAGAATGGGACAGAAGAAGGCACCTTTTTACAGAATTATTGTGGCAGACGCAAGATCTCCAAGAGATGGTAAGTTTATCGAGGAAGTTGGTTACTATGATCCAACAAAGGAGCCAAGTGTAATCAAGTTTGATGAGGAATTGGCAAAGAAGTGGCTTTCTAACGGTGCACAGCCAACAGAGAGAGTTGCAAAGCTTTTGAAGGAAGCAAATATCCAAAAGTAAGCCAGTAGCATAGGGGAACAGCTATGAAAGAAGTTGTAGAAGTGGTGGCAAGAGCACTAGTAAACGAACCAGAAAAAGTAGTTGTCACACAGACAGAACAAAAAGATTCAATTGTCGTGGAACTTCATGTTGCACCTGAAGATATGGGGAGAGTGATTGGCAAATCGGGAAGAATTGCCAGTGCGATTCGCAATGTTGTCAAGGCAGCATCTTCTAGGGAAGGAAAAAAAGTAATAGTTGATATTCGTTAGAAATGGGGACTCCACGCTTGAGTCCTCATTTTTTTGGAGGAAATAATGGTAGAAAAATTGCGAGTGGGTGTGATTACAAGTCCACATGGTGTGCGAGGAGAGGCGAAGGTCTATCCGACAACAGACGATCCAAAACGCTTTTCAAAATTAAAAAAAGTCCATATGAAAAGTATGCGGGAGGCAAAGGAACTGGAAATTGAGAGCGTCAAGTACTTTAAGAATATGGTGATTTGTAAGTTTAAGGGCATTGACACCCCAGAGGAGGTGGCAAAATATAAAAATGCAGATCTTTTCGTAGACAGAAAGGATGCAACACCTTTAAAAAAGAATGAAAATTATATTGCCGATTTGATTGGACTGTTGGTGGTTACGGATGAGGGAAAAGAGCTCGGCGTTGTGGAAGATATTTTTCCAACGGGAGCCAATCAAGTGATGGAAGTCAAGATGGAAAAGAAAAATGTGCTCATTCCTTATATCAAGGAATGCATTCTCGATGTCGATTTAGAAAATCAAAAGATTGTTGTGCATTTACTGAAGGGTTTACTCGATTTGTAGGAGAAAGAAATGAAATTTCATATTTTGACTCTATTTCCAGAGATGATGGAGATGGTATTAAAAGAAAGTATTATTGGCAGGGCACAGCAGGGAAATTTAATTGAAGTTGAGGCAATCAATATCCGAGATTATGCTCATAATAAGCATCGCCATGTCGATGACTATCCCTATGGGGGTGGGGCAGGAATGTTGATGCAGGCAGCTCCCATTTGTGAGGCCTATGAGGAACTTTCTAAGAAGTTGGGAAAAAGACCCAAGGTTTTGTATATGACACCACAGGGAAAGGTCTTTAATCAAGGTTTGGCCAAGGAGTTAGCAAGAGAGGAAAATCTCGTCTTTTTATGCGGTCACTATGAGGGCGTGGATGAGCGAGCACTGGAATTGTTAAATGTAGAGAGCGTCTCCATTGGGGACTATGTATTAACTGGTGGAGAATTGCCAGCGATGGTGATGATTGACTCCATTAGTCGAATGGTGCCAGGGGTGCTGACCAATCATGAGAGTGCAGATTTTGAATCCTTTGAAGACAACTTGCTTGAGTATCCACAATATACAAGACCTGAGGAGTATGCAGGGCTAAAAGTTCCCCCTGTTCTTTTGAGTGGACATCACAAAAATATTGCAAAATGGCAGAGAGAACAATCGCTGTTGAGGACTTTGCAGAGACGACCAGAGTTATTGGAGAATGCCAACCTTGACAAGAAGGATGTTGAAATTTTACAGAGGTTAAAAGAAGAACAAAATATAGAATAATTCTTGCACTTTCAAATGAAGTGTGCTAAGATAGGTGCGTTATTAAGCGATGTTCCTCTGGTTCGAAAAAAGAATGAACGAAAGAATGTCAAATGAAAAGCAGGAGGTTCACAATGAACGAGATTATTAAGAGTATTGAAGCAACACAATTAAGAGCAACACATGAGTTTTCTGTTGGTGATACAGTAAGAGTACACAACAAGATCAAAGAGGGAAACAGAGAGAGAATTCAGATCTTCGAGGGTACTGTTTTGAAGAGACAGGGCGGCGGAGCAAGAGAGACTTTCACTGTGAGAAAGAACTCAAATGGTATTGGTGTCGAGAAGACATGGCCTGTACATTCTCCTTTTGTTGATAAGATCGAAGTAATCAGAAGAGGTAAGGTAAGAAGAGCAAAATTGAATTATCTTCGTGATCGTGTTGGTAAGGCAGCAAAGGTTAAAGAGATTATTCGATAATTTTTGTACAAAAAGGGGGGACAATCGTCCCCCCTTTTGCCGTATTGAGGAGAAAAGATGAATTTCTATCGAGAAGAAAGCAATATTTTTGTGAGGACATTGGACACCATTGCCATGATTTTTGTTGTCATTGCATTGGCGTGGTTTAGTGTGTTTTCATTTGGAAAACAGATTACAAATACAGGGCAGTCGATGCAGCCAGTGCTCCTTTCGGGAGAACACGCCCTGATGGACCGCTTGAAATATGGAGTTACAGGACCATCTCGCTATGATGTGGTGGTATTTCGCTCTATTGATGGTCGCACCAATATTAAGCGGATTATTGGACTTCCAGGGGAGACCGTACAAATTCAAGGTGGAAAAGTCTATATTGATGGCGAACAACTAGGCGGAAAATATGGCGACGCTTCACTCTCCGGTCTGGCATCGAGTGGAGTGTTCTTGGGAAGAGATGAGTATTTTGTATTGGGAGATAATCGGGAATCCAGTGAGGATTCAAGATTTGATAGTATTGGAAATGTAAAGCGAAAAGACATTGTGGGAAAGGTTTGGCTAAGAATCGGAAAAATTTCTCGCTTTGGCTTTATTCGGTGATGGGGGAGAAAAAATGAAGATTCAATGGTATCCAGGACATATGACCAAGGCCAAGCGTGCGATGGCTGAGGATGTCAAGATTATCGACTTAATTATCGAGATGACGGATGCGAGGGCACCGCTTTCAACAAGAAATCCAGATATCGACCAACTGGGACAGGGAAAGGCGAGATTGATCATTCTGAACAAGGCAGATGCTGCAGATGAACGAGCAAATCGGCAGTGGGAGGAGTATTTTCAAAAACTTGGCTATGAATGTCTAATGATGGACTCGAGAGAAAAAAAGAGCATAAAAAAGTTGATGGCTAGTATTGACAAGGCGTGTGAAAAAAAGAAAGAAAGGGATAGAAAGCGTGGTATTTTAAATCGTCCAATTCGAGCTATGGTGACAGGAATTCCCAATGTAGGAAAGAGCACATTGATTAATTCCATCTCAGGAAAGGCCACTGCAAAGACGGGAAATAAGCCAGGAGTTACGAAAGGAAACCAATGGATTCGACTCAATAAATCCGTCGAACTTTTGGACACACCAGGAATCTTGTGGCCAAAATTTGAAGACCAACATGTCGGAGAGATGATTGCTTTTATTGGCTCCATCAATGATATGATTATAGACACAAGAGAGTTGGGAACAGAGTTAATTCGTTGGTTCTTAGCCAATCGACCAGAGATTTTGAGAGAAAGATTTGAAATTGAAGATATGGATGAGCATGAGGCATTGATTCAGATTGCCAAATTGCGTGGCTGTATAATTAAGGGAAATGAGTATGATTATGATAAGGCCGCAAGTATTTTTATCAATGAATTTCGCTCAGGAAAACTTGGAAAAATTACATTGGAATGGCCGCAAAAGAGTCAGGAAGAAGAGGCGTAGTATGGCAGTGTTGAAGGAAGAAAAATTGCAGGCAGAGCGAGAGCGACTGGAAAAAATGCGTGAGTTTGAACATCAATATGCCAGATATCACTATATTTGTGGGATTGATGAGGCAGGGCGAGGTCCACTGGCAGGGCCTGTGGTGGCAGCGGCGGTGATTTTGCCAAGAGATGAGGAAATTTTATTTTTAAATGATTCAAAGAAGCTCTCCGAAAAAAAGAGAAATGCCCTATTTGTAGAAATTAAGCAAAAGGCCATCGCCTATGGCATTGGCATTGTCGATCACAAGGTGATTGACGAAATCAATATTTTGCAGGCGACCTATCAGGCCATGCGGGAGGCCATCCATCAACTTCAAGTCAAACCAGACCTCTTGCTCAATGATGCGGTGACCATTCCAGAGGTGGATATTCCTCAAGTGCCCATTGTCAAGGGAGATGCTAGGAGTGTAAGTATTGCAGCAGCAAGTATTCTAGCCAAGGTGACAAGAGATGAGTTGATGGGAAAATATGATACGCTCTATCCTGATTATGGATTTGCCAAGCACAAAGGTTATGGCACGCCCCAGCATGTGAAGGTACTCAAGGAGAAGGGGGCTTGTGAAATTCATAGAAAGACCTTTATTGGAAAAATTGTAAAGGACAAAGAAAAGGAATGAATCGGCGAACCATTGGCAGTGAATACGAAAAAAAGGCTGCCCAGTTTTTGCAACAAAGAGGCTGTGTCATTGTAGAGATGAATTATCGCACAAAGAGGGCAGAAATCGATATTATTTTTCTTGATGGTGATACCTTGGTGTTTGGTGAAATCAAATACCGAAAAAATCTTTGCTATGGTATGCCACTGGAGGCTGTGGATGAGAAAAAGGCAAGGCGAATTTATCAAGGGGCAAGGCAATATATCTATGAAAGGCAGATAGAAGAAATGCCCATGCGCTTTGATTGTATTGGTATTTGTGGAAATGAGTGGACTTGGGAAAAGGATGTGTTTGAATGGATCAATGGATAAGAACAGATAAAAAGATGGAGATTGTAGAGAGGGTGGCAGAAAATGGTGTGCCTTATCTGTATTTTCCAGCACTTGAAGATATCGGTGTGCGTCATGCTTTTTCGACAAAGGAAGGCGGTGTCAGCACAGGTGTCTATGAGAGTATGAATTTAAGCTTTACAAAGCCAGGAGAGAAAAGGGAAAATGTCCTTGAAAATTACAGACGAATGGCTAGGGCCATTGGTGTTGGAGAAAATTCTTTTGTGCTTTCTGACCAAACGCACACGACAAATGTCTTGCAGGTGAAAAAGGAGCATTTAGGTCTTGGTATAACAAAAGAAAGAATCCCAGATATTGATGGAATGGTGACCAATGTGCCAGGAATTACCCTCGTGACCTTCTATGCGGACTGTATTCCTTTGTATTTTGTCGATCCAGTAAAAAGAGCGATTGGTCTTTCACACTCTGGGTGGAGAGGAACCATTAAAGAGATGGGGCGCATCACCGTGGAAAAGATGATCGAATGTTATGGCAGCAAACCTAGAGATATTATTGCGGCCATTGGACCTGGAATTTGTGTCGATTGCTATGAAATTAGCAAAGAGCTTGGCAAGAGATTTGAGCAGGAATTTCAGGCTGGAGATGTCAAAGAGATCCTCACGCCCTATGTCAACGATCATTGCCATTTAAATCTTTGGCGTGCCAATGAGATGATTTTAGAAAAGGCAGGAATTTTGCCAGAAAATATTCATACGAGTAATATTTGCACACATTGCAATAGCACTAGACTCTATTCCCACCGCACAATGGGAGCAGAGCGGGGAAATCTCGCGGCGATGTTGGCATTGATTGAATGATAAAAAAAGGGAGATGCGAAAAAACTCAATCGAGTTTTTTCACACCCCCTTTTATCATTTATTCGTCTGTGTCAGGTTCTTCTGAGTGATTTAATTTATTGACAAACTTTTGAATTTTATCTGTAGGGGATAAAACCTTGCCGATTGGCACATCATGATTAAAGGAATTGATGATGGCCGCAAGATATTTATTCATATTTGCCTCTAAATACCATGGTTTGGTCAAAAGTTCTGGTTTTCTGTAATTTAAATTGGTGGTACATACATAGTCAAAGTCACCATTTTTGTGAGCCTCATCAAACTTTTCTAGACCATTCGTAAAGAGACCAAAGGTTGCACAAATAATGACACGTGCGGCCTTTCTTTGCTTTAATTGTCTCGCAGTATCAAACATTGACTCGCCAGAGGCAATCATATCATCCATGATGATGACAGTTTTTCCCTCAACACTCGCACCGATAAATTCATGAGCGATAATCGGATTTCGCCCATCAACAACTTTGGAATAGTCACGGCGCTTGTAGAACATACCCATGTCCACTTTGAGGTTATTGGCAAGGTATACGGCACGATTCATTGCACCCTCGTCTGGACTGATAATCATTAAGTGATCCTTGTCAATCACTAGGTCAGGAATATTTTCAAAAATGGTCTTTACAAATTGGTAAGTTGGCGAAAAATTATCAAAGCCATGAAGTGGAATTGAATTCTGCACACGAGGATCATGTGCATCAAAGGTGATAATATTGCTGACACCCATATCAACGAGCTCTTGGAGAGCACTTGCACAGTCAAGGGATTCTCTCTTGGTTCTTTTGTGCTGTCTGCTCTCATAGAGAAATGGCATAATGACATTGACTCTGTGCGCAGATGGAATACAAGCAGCAATAATTCTTTTTAGATCCTGATAGTGATCATCAGGGGACATGTGGTTTTCAAAACCATTGAGCGTGTAGGTGAGCGAGTAGTTTGTGACATCAGCCATCACAAAGACATCGGCACCACGTACGGATTCATCAATCTGTCCTTTTGCTTCGCCAGAACCAAAGCGAGGGGTTTGTAACTTTAAGAGATAGTTTTCTTCCTCATAACCACGGTAGTGTAGGTTTTCTGGCTGATTCTTCAATGCTTCCATATCATTTTTTCTAAAAGAAACAATGATATCATTCACATCTTTTGCAAGATCTTTGCAGCTATTCAGTGCTGCAATCTTCAACGGTCCGATCGGCAGACGATCATTAAAAACAAATTGATTCGACATTCTCTTCTCCTTAATGTAACTTGTTAGTGTCAACTCATTTATAACATTTGACAGGGTGTGCGTCAAGAAATAGTTGCTCTATTCTTTACAAAGAATAGACAAATTGGTATGATAAAGAGACAGGGATTTGGAAAGGTGAGGATTTATGGAAAATAAGGGACATCGAATTGCTTCTGTTGCACCAGGCTCAATTGCAGAAGAATTGGAGATTGAGGTGGGGGATCGATTGCTTTCGATTGATGGACATGAATTAAAGGATGTGTTGGATTATCGATTCTATATCAATGCTGAGGAAGTCACTTTGCTCGTTGAAAAGCCAGATGGCGAGCTTTGGGAATTGGATATTGAAAATGACTACGAGGACCTTGGTATAGAATTTGATTCGGGATTAATGAGTGACTATAAGACTTGCACCAACCAATGTGTATTTTGTTTTATTGATCAAATGCCACCAGGAATGCGAGAGACACTCTATTTTAAGGATGATGATTCCAGACTTTCTTTTTTGCAGGGAAATTATGTAACTCTGACCAATATGAAGGACGAGGATATTGAGCGAATTATTAATTTTAATCTTGCACCCATCAATATTTCAATACATACGACCAATCCAAAATTGCGCTGTGAGATGTTGCACAATCGCTTTGCGGGCGAAGCCCTCAAGTACTTAGATAAGCTCTATGAAAGGGGCATTCCAATGAATGGCCAGATTGTGATGTGTAAAGGCTATAATGATGGAAAAGAGTTAGAACATACACTCAATGATTTATTAAAGTATGCTCCAGTGATGGAGTCCGTTTCTGTGGTACCACTGGGAATGACAAAATTTCGAAAGGGATTAAAGCCACTTGAGCCAATTGACAAAGACAGTGCCATACAGACTATTGGCATTATTGAAGAGATACAAAAAAAGGCAATGAAAAAATGTGGCAGTCACTTTGTTCAGGCCAGCGATGAGTTTTATTTATTGGCGGGAAAGGAGATTCCACAGGAGGAACAATATGATGGCTATATTCAGCTTGAAAATGGCGTGGGAATGCTTCGGCTTTTAATTGAGGAAGTAAAGGATGCCATTGTAGAACTTAATCATGGGAAAATAGAGACAGACCACAAGGCAGAAAAACTGTCCATTGCCACAGGGACATTGCCAGCACCTATTATCTCTGAGTTATTGAAGGAAATTGGCAAGGTTTTGCCTGATAAGAAGGTATCACTTTTTCCCATTCGCAATGATTTTTTCGGCGAGCAAATTACAGTTTCAGGTCTGGTGACGGCAACAGATATTATGGCTCAATTAAAGGATCAGGATTTGGGTAAACGCCTGCTTTTGCCTGTGAATATGTTTCGAAGTGGCGAGGAGACATTTCTTGATGACTACACAAGAGAAGATGTGGAGAAAAGGCTTGGTGTAAAGACAGTAATTGTGGGAAGTTCTGGCTATGACTTAGTAAGAGCGATTGCCAATGAAGCGTATGTAGAGAATGTGCAATACAATGCCTATGAGCTTTCAGACGAGGGCTTTTATACTGAAGAATAAAGGAGAAAAAGATGAGTAAACCTGTAGTAGCGGTGGTGGGGCGCCCAAATGTAGGAAAGTCCACACTGTTTAATGTAATTGCGGGGGAGGCGATTTCTATTGTCAAGGACACGCCAGGCGTGACAAGGGATCGAATTTACGCAGATTGTACTTGGCTTGATATGTATTTTACTTTGATTGATACTGGAGGAATTGAACCAGAAAGTTCCGATATTATTCTCTCCCAGATGAGAGAACAGGCACAGATTGCCATTGATACAGCCGATGTGATCGTCTTCATTACCGATGTTCGACAGGGACTTCAGGATGCAGACTTTAAGGTGGCCGATATGCTCAGAAAGTCAAAAAAACCAGTGGTCTTAGCCGTCAATAAGGTCGATAACATGGCAAAGTATGGAAATGATGTCTATGAGTTTTATAATTTGGGTATTGGAGACCCCATTCCTGTATCGGCGGCTTCTCGACTGGGAATTGGTGACTTACTCGATGCAGTGAGTGCCCATTTTACAAAGGAAATGCTAGAGGATGCGGAGGAAGATGATCGTCCAAGAATTGCGGTTGTTGGAAAGCCAAATGTTGGAAAAAGTTCTTTGATCAATAAACTTACGGGGGCAAATCGAGTGATTGTCTCCAATATTGCGGGAACAACAAGAGATGCGATTGACACGGTTGTTCGATACAATAAACAAGACTATGTCTTTATTGATACCGCAGGGTTGCGAAGAAAGAGTAAGGTAAAGGAAGACCTAGAGCGATATAGCATTATTCGCACCGTCACCGCAGTGGAGCGTGCCGATGTGGTTATTTTAGTAATTGATGCCACAGAGGGTGTGACTGAGCAGGATGCAAAGATTGCGGGCATTGCCCACGAAAGAGGCAAGGGCATTATTGTGGCTGTCAACAAATGGGATGCGATTGAAAAAAATGACAAGACCATCTATGAGTTTACCAATAAAATTAAGCAAGTCCTTTCTTTTATGCAATATGCAGAATTTGTTTTTATCTCTGCACTCACTGGTCAGAGAATGAATAAGATGTTTGAGTTAATTGATATGGTTAGAGAAAATCAAACCCTTCGTGTGCAGACTGGTGTGCTCAACGAAATTATTACGGAGGCCACAGTGATGCAACAACCACCTTCGGATAAGGGCAAGCGTCTAAAGATTTTTTACACCACACAGGTGGCAGTAAAACCACCAACATTTGTGATATTTGTCAATAATAAGGGTTTGATGCATTTTTCTTATCAAAGATATTTGGAAAATCGCATCAGGGAGTCCTTTGGCTTTAGAGGGACGGCCCTCAGATTTATTATTCGAGAGAGAAGTGAGGAAAGTTAAAAATGTGGACATTATATCGAATACTTGCCATCGTGGTGGGATATCTCTTTGGGTTATTACAGACAGGATATTTGTTTGGACATTTTCAACATATTGATATACGAAATTATGGAAGCGGAAATTCGGGTGCAACAAATGCTTTGCGTGTTATGGGGAAAAAGGCAGGAGCAATTGTCTTTTTTGGAGATTTTTTTAAGGCCTTTATTCCATGTATTGTGGTGCGTTTGCTATTAAAAAATCAACCAATCAATCCGACGCTCTTTGTCTTTTATGTAGGACTTGGCGTGGTATTGGGTCACAATTTTCCGTGCTATATGCATTTTAAAGGGGGAAAGGGCGTTGCTTCGACCGCAGGAGTGATTGCCACCTTGGATTGGCGATTAATCATCGCCTGTCTTTTGATCTTTATCATCAGTGTGGCCATTACAAAATATGTCTCCTTGGGTTCAATCCTGGTGATGCTTGTGATGATTGCAATGACATTTTTGTTGACCTTTGCAGGAAAAATGGGGACAAAAAATTTAGGAGAAATTCGAGTGATGTCTGTGGTCCTTGGCGGACTTTCCATCTTTCAACATCGAAAGAATATTATGAGGTTATTATCAGGGACAGAAAATAAGTTAGGGAGTAAAAAATAGGAAAAGGTAGGAGTAGATATGGATAAGATAACAATTATTGGCACAGGCACTTGGGGAACAGCATTGGGAATGTTACTGGTTGACAATGGTCATCAGGTAACTTTGTGGTCGGCATTTCCAGAGGAACTTGAGAGCATGGAAAAAACAAAAACGCATAGAAGTCTTCCGGGCATTGTGCTGCCAGAAGAATTTATTTATCAACCTGACCTTGAAAAGGCCATGGAGGGAGCAAAAGTTTTAGTTCTTGCCGTCCCTTCCATCTATACGAGGGGAACAGCAAGAAAAATGGCAAAATTCTATCGACCAGAGCAAATCATTGTCAATGTGGCCAAGGGCATTGAAGAGCATACATTGAAAGTATTAAATGTACAGGTGGAAGAAGAAATTCCAGGGGCAAATGTCTGTGTGCTCTCTGGACCAAGTCATGCCGAAGAAGTTTCTAGGAAATTGCCGACAACCTGTGTTGTGGGTGCACACACCAAGGAGACAGCACAAAAGATACAAAATATCTTTATGAGCCCTGTATTTCGTGTGTATATTTCTTCGGATATGTTAGGTATTGAGCTTGGTGGAAGCCTAAAAAATGTCATTGCCCTAGCTGCTGGTATTGCGGACGGACTTGGATATGGAGACAATACAAAGGCGGCACTGATTACCAGAGGAATTGCAGAGATGAGCCGTCTTGGTGTGAAGATGGGGGCGACAGTGCAAAGTTTTGCTGGGCTTTCAGGCATTGGAGATTTAATTGTTACTTGTGCAAGTAGGCACAGCAGAAATCGAAAAGCAGGTGTGTTAATTGGACAGGGAAAGACAATGCAAGAAGCGATGGACGAGGTCAAAATGGTGGTCGAGGGCGTGTATTCTGCAAAGGCGGCGAAGGCATTGGCTGAGGAATATGGCGTATCTATGCCAATTGTAGAGCAGGTCAATGCGGTGCTCTTTGAAAACAAGGCACCAAAGGATGCCGTCGATGAGCTGATGCAAAGAGAGAAAAATGTCGAAAGTCAGGCATTGGATTGGTAAGATGGATTGACAATTAAAAGTGAAAAAGATATAATCGGAGATTATACATTTGATTACAGGAGGTAAGGAAATAGTGAAAAAGCTATTGGGGGTTACATTGTCACTTGCTATGGTGGCATCACTTGCAGCATGTGGAACGAGCGCGCCAAAGGATGGCAAAGCGACAACACAGTCAACAGAGAAAAAGGCTGAGGATAAGAAGGCAGATGCAGGTACAAAGACAGATACAAAGGACGTCTTTACCATTGGTGCTATTGGACCGCTTACAGGAAGTGCAGCATCTTATGGAACATCCGTAAAAAATGCAGTAGAGATTGCCATTGATGAGATTAATGCCGCAGGCGGTGTTAAGGTGGGCGATAAGAATGTAAAGTTAGCACTTGATTTTCAGGATGACCAGGCCAAGGAAGATCAGGCTGTCACCGCATACAATAAGTTAATGAGCGATGGAATGGATGTGTTGCTTGGTTGTGTGACGAGTGGATCATCTCTTGCCGTGACATCCCTTTCGGCACAAGATAAGATTTTACAGATTACACCATCAGGTTCAGCAGCAGATATTACAGCAAATGACAATGTATTTCGTCTTTGCTTTACCGATCCTTTACAGGGAAAAACATTGGCTGACTTTGTTGCTGGTAAAGACTACAGTAAGATTGCCATCTTGTACAACAATGCAGATGAGTATTCTACAGGAATTAAGGACGCATTTAAGGAAGAGTTAAAGGCCAAGGGCAAGGACAGTATTGTTGTTGATGAGGAGTCCTTTAAGACAGAGGATGTTGACTATACAACCCAGCTGACAAAAATTAAGAATGCAGGTGCAGAGGCCATCTTTGTTCCGGCATATTATCAGGCAGCAGCGTATATTACACAGCAGGCCAAGAGTGCAGGAATGAATACTGCATTTATCGGTTCTGATGGATGGGATGGTGTGATTGCACAGGTGACAGATAAGAGTGCCGTAGAGGGAGCTGTATTTTTGAGCCCATTCCTTGCATCAGATCCTTCAGCAAAGAAGTTTGTAGATGCCTATAAGGCAAAGTACAATGCAACTCCAGATCAGTTTGCGGCAGATGGATATGACACAGTGTATGTGATTAAGGCAGCATTGGAAAAGGCAGGATCAACCAAGAGCGAGGATCTCATTGCTGCGATGACACAGATTGAAGTTGATGGATTGACAGGTAAGGTGACATTCGATGCATCGGGTGAGCCAAACAAAGAGGCAAAGTTTGTTACGATTACCAATGGGGAGTATGTTCCTTATCAGGCAAAGTAGTAAAAACTTTAGTGGAGATGTCGCATAGAGGTGATATCTCCATTTTTTTATAGATAGGCTATTTTATGGAGAGGTAAAACTATGTTTGTAAATTTCATTGAGCAGCTACTCAACGGTCTGCGTACGGGTAGTGTCTATGCTCTGATTGCATTGGGCTATACGATGGTCTATGGTATTGCAAAGATGATTAACTTTGCACATGGAGATATCATTATGGTCGGAGCCTATGCACTCTATGTGTTGGCGGCAATGGTGCAGGTCAATGTGCCCATCCCTGTCGCTATTATTTTGACCATTATTTTTTGTGCAGTTGTGGGAATTGTCATTGAAAAGCTTGCCTACAAACCACTTCGAAGTGCACCACCTTTAGCTGTGTTAATTACGGCGATTGGTATGAGCTACTTATTACAAAGCGTTGCCCTTTTGATCTTTAAGGGAACACCAATTTCTTTTGGCTCTGTGATTCCAAAGATTAATCTTTCCTTTGGGCCAATTGTAGTTTCAAGTATTACCGTGGTGACATTGATTGTGACGGCCATTGCTATGATACTCCTTACCCTCTTTATCAATAAGACCAAGATGGGAAGTGCCATGCGTGCAGTGGCTGAGGACAAGGGAGCAGCAGAGTTGATGGGTATTGATGTCAATGCGACCATTTCGTTGACCTTTGCCATTGGAAGTGCCTTGGCGGCTGTTGCAGGGATTCTCTATGTCAGCCAGTATGAGAGCTTAAGCCCAACACTTGGTGCATTGCCAGGTATTAAGGCCTTTGTCGCAGCAGTTTTGGGGGGAATTGGAAGCATCCCTGGAGCAATGCTTGGCGGTATTATTTTGGGGATTATTGAGAGTTTATCTAAGGCATATATTTCTTCAGATCTTGCCGATGCCATTGTATTTGGGGTGTTGGTTGTTGTACTTTTGGTAAAGCCATCTGGACTTCTTGGCAAGAAGAAATTAGTGAAAGTGTAGGTGGAGTATGACAAAGAAAAAGGGAAAAATAATTAAGAATGTGATTCTAATTGTAGTCGTCTATGCATTGATTACCATACTCCTCAAGGGGGGAATGCTCAATCGCCAATATCGTTCGCTTTTGGTGCCGATTGGGGTCAATATTATGCTTGCGGTGTCACTAAACTTAGTCACTGGATTTTTGGGAGAACTCTCTCTAGGTCATGCTTGTTTTATGTCCATCGGAGCTTATACAAGTTCTTTGACCTCCATTTATTTAGTTCATTCCTTGCCAACACCGATTGGTTTTGCCATTTCTTTGCTTGTGGGTGGCATTGTGGCCGCTGTTTTTGGATTATTAATTGGAATTCCAGTGCTTCGACTCAATGGTGATTATCTAGCGATTGTCACCCTTGCCTTCGGAGAGATTGTAAAGTCAGTGATTAATGTTATTGGGATTACAGGAGGAGCAAAGGGACTTTCAAAGATTCCCCTTCGCTCAGACTACAACAACTATACTTTGGTCTTTATTTTGACCGTGTTGACGATTGTATTTATTGTAAATTTTGTTCATTCAAGAGATGGTCGTGCGATCACTGCTATTCGAGACAATGAGATTGCCACAGAGTCTATTGGTATTAAGGTCAGTACTTATAAGATTAAGGCTTTTGTCATTGCGGCTTTTTTTGCTGGAGTGGCAGGCTGTGTCTATGCACACAATGTAGGTATTATTAAGCCACAGACCTTTGATTATAACAAATCGATTGAGATTTTGGTTATCGTGGTGCTCGGTGGAATGGGCAGTGTCACAGGTTCGGTCATTGCAGCTATTGTGTTGACGATTCTTCCAGAGTTTTTGCGTGGTGCCGACAATTTGCGTATGCTGTTGTATGCTGTTGTATTAATTCTCATTATGATCTTTAATCACAGCAAGATTAAAGAGGGACTGTTGAATAATAAAACTACTAGAAAATTGCTGGGAAAGGGGGAGGTGTAGTATGGCATTACTGGAGTGTAAAAATCTGGGCATTATGTTTGGTGGACTAAAGGCCGTTGATAACTTCAACTTAAAGATTGAAGAAGGACAGCTCTACGGCTTAATTGGGCCAAATGGTGCTGGAAAAACAACGGTGTTTAATTTGCTCACAGGTGTCTATAAGCCGACCTCAGGAAGTATTCATTTGCAGGGAGGACAGATTTCAGGTCTTGCACCGACACAAATTTGTAAGAGGGGCGTGGCCAGAACTTTTCAAAATATTCGTCTTTTTGACAAGATGAGCGTATTAGACAATGTAAAGACGGCCTTGCACAATGAAATTCAATATGGATTATTTTCAGCCATGCTTCATGGACCAAATTATCACAAGAAGGAAAGACAGATGAATGAAAAGGCCATAGAGATTTTGAAGGTCTTTGGCCTAGATAGTTTTTGTGATTGGAAGGCGGGAAATCTGCCCTATGGTCAGCAGAGAAAGTTAGAAATTGCGAGAGCTTTGGCCACAGGACCAAAACTTTTGCTTCTCGATGAGCCAGCAGCAGGAATGAACCCACAGGAGACACAGGAATTGATGGATACTATCACATTGATTCGCAAGCGCTACCATATGACTATTCTTTTGATTGAACACGATATGAAATTAGTGGCAGGAATTTGTGAGTATTTGACTGTATTAAATTTTGGAACAGAATTAGCGAGTGGAACCCCAGAGGTTGTGCTCAATGATCCAAAGGTAGTTACAGCATATTTAGGAGAGTAAAAATAAATGTTTCAAGTAGAAAATATTACCGTAAATTATGGTATGATTCAGGCAGTCAGAGGAGTTTCCTTTGAGGTCAATCAAGGAGAGATTGTGGCATTGATTGGAGCAAATGGTGCGGGAAAGACCACAATTTTACATACAATCACAGGATTGATGCATCCAAAATCTGGATCCATTACTTTTGAAGGTCAGGATATTACCAATCGACCGGCACATAAAATTGTTGGTCTTGGTGTTGCCCATGTGCCAGAGGGACGGCGAGTGTTTGCTGACCTTTCGGTTATTGAAAATCTTCGCCTTGGTGCGTATACTAGAAGTGATAAGGCAGAGATTGAACGGGATATTGAAAATATTTATCAAAAGTTTCCAAGATTGAAGGAAAGAAAGAATCAGTTGGCTGGTACATTGTCTGGTGGAGAACAGCAAATGCTTGCCATGGGAAGGGCATTGATGAGTAGACCAAAGATGATTGTCATGGATGAGCCTTCGATGGGACTGTCTCCTCTCTATGTCGGAGAGATTTTTAATATTATTGAAGAAATTCATCAATCGGGAACAACAGTACTTTTGGTTGAGCAAAATGCAAAGAAGGCACTTTCGATTGCCGACCGTGCCTATGTGCTGGAGACAGGAAAGGTAGTTCTTACTGGAGATGCAAAGAAATTGATGAATGATGAATCGGTCAAGAAGGCCTATTTGAGCGAGTAGAGAATGGGAGCGGGTGGAGAATGGAAAAGGTAGATATCTATAGTATGACGGTGACAGGAGAGGCGGAGGAAGGCCCAGGTGGCTATGGCACGATTTTGCGGTGGAAAGATAGAGAAGGAAAATTTCACCAAAAGACAATGGCTCAGGGACAGACCTATACTGATCAATTGAGTCTTTCTTTGGAGGGACTCATTGCAGGATTAATAGAATTGGGCGGTTCCTGTCAAGTGGATCTATACACAGATCAGGTCTTTATCTACGATGCCATTCGCCTAAAGTGGACGGAACGCTGGGTCAAAGAGGGATTTCAAAGAAAAAAATCAGGCTATGTCAAACATGCAACGCAGTGGATGGAACTAATTAAATGTTTGAATCGCCATTATGTGCAGGCACACAAAATCATACTAGAACAGATGGACGAGCCTGAAAAAAAGTGTGAGCAGTTGGCAAGGAAAGCCTTTTCGGCTGCACAGCTAGTGATACAAATGAGCAAGAAGCAAGAGGAGAAGAATGAGCAATAGGAAGAAATTAAATTTGATTATTTTTGTTATTCTTGTTGTAGGAATTGCCCTGAGCGTTGGCGTTCACCTTGCAGTTTCTATATAGCTATGCTATGATTTAGCAAGAACAGTTGGTTTTTGAGGAAAAGAGGTGAATGGGATGATTGCAGTGACATCAGCTTTGCTTGCCGCTATTATTAAGGCAATTTGCTATGCTATATTGGCCTTCATCGGCATTAAGATTGGCATCAGAATGCGCAAGAGAAAAAATGAGAAGATAAAAAAATAAGAGGTAATATTCGGAGGCAATATGACTAAGAAGTACGGATTGAACGAGATTAGAAAGATGTTTTTGGACTACTTTGAAAGCCAAGGACATCTGGTGTTGAAGAGCTTTTCTCTCGTTCCACATAATGATAACAGCTTGTTGTTAATCAATGCGGGTATGGCACCATTAAAGCCATATTTTACTGGACAGGAAATTCCACCAAGAAGACGAGTGGCAACTTGCCAAAAGTGTATCAGAACAGGTGATATTGAAAATGTCGGAAAGACGGCAAGACATGGTACATTTTTTGAGATGCTTGGAAATTTTTCTTTTGGAGATTATTTTAAGCATGAAGCCATTCATTGGACATGGGAGTTTTTAACCAAGATCATTGGGCTTGATCCAAATCGCCTCTATCCTACAGTCTTTGAAGAAGACGATGAGGCATTTGAGATCTGGACAAAGGAGATTGGTTTAGCTCCGGAGAGAATTCATCGCTTTGACAAGAGTGAGAATTTCTGGGAGCATGGCTCAGGTCCTTGTGGTCCTTGTTCAGAGGTGTATTATGACCGCGGTGAAAAGTACGGAAAGGACGAATATGTTGGCTCCGAAGGCGATCGCTTTATGGAAGTTTGGAACAATGTATTTACTCAATTTGAAAATGACGGACAGGGCCATTACACTGAATTAAAGAATAAAAATATTGATACAGGAATGGGACTTGAACGACTTGCTGTGGTTGTACAGGATGTCGATAGCATTTTTGAAGTGGATACCATTAAAGCTCTTCTTGATGAGGTGGCTGGTATTGCTGGTACAAAGTATAAGGAAGATGAGAAGAAGGATGTCTCTCTTCGACTAATTACAGATCATATTCGTTCCTGTACATTTATGATTTCTGATGGAATTATGCCAAGCAATGAGGGAAGGGGCTATGTCCTCAGAAGGCTTCTTCGCCGTGCAGCGCGCCATGGAAGAATGTTAGGAATTGAGGGAGAGTTCCTTGCAAAGCTTGCACAGACAGTGATTGAACTCAGCAAGGATGGCTATCCAGAGTTAGAAGAAAAGAAGGAGATGATCTTAAAAGTACTCACCGAGGAGGAGAGTAAGTTTGATAAGACCATTGACCAGGGACTGGCTATTCTTTCA
Organism: Lachnospiraceae bacterium oral taxon 096; assembly: GCA_018141845.1. Lineage (NCBI taxonomy): Bacteria > Bacillati > Bacillota > Clostridia > Lachnospirales > Lachnospiraceae > Lachnospiraceae bacterium oral taxon 096. The sequence continues at coordinate 1,547,515 of CP073340.1, forward strand.
GAAATGGAAGAGAAGATGGCTAGAGATGGCGTAAAGGTGATGAGCGGAGAGGATGCCTTTAAGCTCTATGACACCTATGGATTTCCAATTGATTTGACCAAGGAAATTATGGAAGAAAAGGGATTTTCTATTGACGAAGAGGGATTTGTTGCGGCAATGGAAAATCAGAGAGAGACAGCAAGAAAGGCAAGAAAGACAACCAATTATATGGGAGCTGATGTCACAGTCTATCAGTCTCTTGATCCAGCATTGACCACCGTCTTTACAGGATATGATTCCCTAAAGACGGAAGGAAAGATTATGGCACTCACTACAGATACAGAAGTAGTTGAAGCACTTACAGACGGTCAAGAAGGAACCATTGTGACCGATAAGTCCCCATTTTATGCGACCATGGGCGGACAAAATGCAGATGTCGGTGTGATCTTTACTGATGACGCAGAATTTGTTGTCGAAGACACAATAAAGTTACCAGGTGACAAGATCGGACACATTGGCCATGTGACCAAGGGAATGTTTACTATGTCCGATGTGGTCGAGATGGAAGTCGACGCAAAAAATAGAGAAAACACAGCAAAAAATCACAGTTGTACCCATCTATTGCACAAGGCTCTTCGAGAAATTCTTGGAAACCATGTCGAGCAGGCAGGAAGTTTGGTGGATGCCCATCGCCTTCGCTTTGACTTTACTCATTTTCAGAGCTTAACTGGCGAAGAGATTCGTATGGTCGAGGACTTAGTCAATCAAGAAATTAAGGCGGCCTTGCCTGTTGTGACTGAGGTGATGGATGTAGAGTCAGCAAAAAAGAGCGGAGCAATGGCACTATTTGGCGAAAAATATCATGGCGATGTGCGTGTGGTCAGCATGGGAGATTTTTCAAAAGAACTTTGTGGCGGAACTCATGTAAAGAACACTTCAGAAATCGGCGCCTTTAAGATTATTTCGGAGAGTGGAATTGCAGCAGGTGTCAGAAGAATTGAGGCACTTACAGGAGATGCACTCAATGACTATTATAGAGGATTGGAAGAAAAGTTACAGACCTTGGCAAAACAATTAAAGACCAATGTCTCTGAGCTTGGCGATCGCATCGACAATCTTCTCGAAGAGGTCAAGGCATTAAAGTCAGAAAATGATCAATTAAAGAGCAAACTCGCCAATGAGGCCATGGGCAATGCGGCAGAAAATATTGTTGATGTCAAGGGTGTCAAGCTCCTTGCAATGAAAGTAGAAGGCGTGGAGATGAATGAACTGAGAAATCTGGGCGATCAGCTAAAGAAGGACACAGATGATGGCGTTGTGGTCTTAGCCTCACAGGTTGAAGGAAAGGTCAATTTGATGGTAATGGCTGGAGAGAGTGCAGTCAAAAAGGGTGCACATGCTGGAAATATTGTCAAGGCGATTGCAGGATTTGTTGGCGGTGGCGGTGGTGGTCGTCCAAATATGGCACAGGCCGGTGGAAAGAAGCCAGAGGGCATAGATGAGGCACTTTTAGCAGCAAAGACCACTTTAGATCAGCAGTTGTAAAAGTTTTTGAAAGCTATTGACCTTTTACTAAAATATGATATAATGAGTAAGGTTTTTATTTCACAACCGGAGGGAGGTTAGTTTTTCGATGTCAAACGTGATTGTGAAAGATAACGAGAGTCTCGACAGCGCATTGAGAAGATTTAAGAGAAATTGCGCAAAAGCTGGTATCCAGCAGGAGATCCGTAAGAGAGAGCATTACGAGAAGCCAAGTGTAAGACGCAAGAAGAAGTCTGAAGCTGCTAGAAAACGTAAATTCAACTAATGCATAGTTCAATACCCGGTCATTGCGACCGGGTATTTTTCATTGTCGTGCTAATTGTTGACTGTGTTCTAGTGATGTGATAATATTTTGCTATAATCATACGGAAAGGAGTGCCCATTTTTGTGATTGGGCGGGAAGACAAATTTGGCAATAGTAGAAAATATCATTGATATTCCGATGGAACATGAGAGAAATGTATGTGGAGATTTCGATACCTATTTAAAGAAAATTGAACGGACATTGCATGTCACGATTTTGGAGAGAGATGGTGCAATTAAGATAATGGGTCCCGAGGAATATGTAGTGAGAGCAAAGTCTATATTTTCAAATTTAATTGAATTGTCAAAGAGAGGCAATCAAATCACAGAGCAAAATGTGGATTATGCGATTTCACTTTCCTACACAGAGGGCGATGACAAGATATTAGAGATCGATAAGGATGTGATTGCAAGAACCATCAATGGAAAGCCAATTAAACCCAAAACGCTTGGACAAAAGGCCTATATTGATGCTATTCGAAAGAAAATGATTGTCTTTGGTGTGGGACCAGCAGGTACAGGAAAGACCTATCTTGCCATGGCGATGGCCATTCAGGCGTTTAAGGACGGTCAGGTCAATCGCATTATTTTGACTAGACCAGCCATCGAGGCAGGGGAAAAGTTGGGATTTTTGCCGGGGGATTTGCAAAGTAAGATTGATCCTTACCTTCGTCCGCTCTACGATGCACTCTATCAAATTATGGGGGCGGAGAGTTACTTGCACAATGCAGAAAAGGGGCTGATAGAGGTGGCTCCTCTTGCCTATATGAGAGGAAGGACACTGGACAATGCCTATATTATTCTTGACGAAGCACAAAATACAACGCCTGCACAGATGAAGATGTTTCTCACTCGCATTGGCTTTGGCTCAAAGGTTGTCATCACTGGAGACCGCTCGCAGAAAGACTTGCCAAGTGGGGCAGTTTCTGGACTGGATGTGGCGATTAAGATTTTATCAAAAGTTGAAGATATTGGAATTTGTGAGTTGAGCACCAAGGATGTCGTGCGCCATCCATTGGTACAAAAGATCGTGGAGGCCTATGATGCCTATGAAAAAAAGCACAACACAACCAAGAGAGTGAGGTGATGAGGTGACATTTGAAATTACCAATGAGACAGAGATTGACCTTGAAATAGAGTATCAAAAAATCATTGAAGATGCCATTATGGCCTCACTGGATGAAGAAAAATGTCCGTATGAGGCGGAAGTATCGGTGACGATTACAGATGATGAGGGCATTCATCAAATCAATAGAGAATTTCGAAAAATTGACCGTGCCACAGATGTCTTGTCATTTCCTATGAATGAGTTTGAAAAACCTGGAGAGTTTGACCACCTTGAGGAAGAGGGAACCTTTAATCCAGAGACAGGGGAATTGATGCTGGGAGATATTGTACTTTCGGCAGAGCATATTATTCAACAGGCCAAGGAATATGGACATTCCAGGGAGAGAGAGTTGGCATTTTTGGTTGTGCACAGTATGTTGCATCTGATGGGCTATGATCATATGGAAGACGAGGAAAGAATCGCCATGGAAGAAAGGCAGAGACAAATCCTAGATGGAAGGGGATACACAAGATAATATGGACAATCAATTAACACCAAAGTCAAGGAAGAAGGGAAATAAGGCAAGATCGGGTTCAAACTTTGTCGTGCAAGGATCAATTCTTGCTGTGGCAGGTATTTTGGTGCGTATTATTGGTCTTGCCTACCGTGTGCCATTGACAAGAACGATTGGAGAAGAGGGAAATGGATATTATGCGGCAGCATATAATGTCTATGCGATTATGCTCCTCTTGTCCTCGTATAGTCTTCCGCTGGCTGTAAGTAAGATGGTGTCGGCGAGAATGGCCACGGGCGAGACAGAGGGAGTACATCGCATATTGAGGGCAGCACTGATTTATGCGACCATTGTCGGAGGGCTTGGCTGTGCGATTGTATGGTTTGGTGCAGATTTCTTTGCCAATACTTTTTTTGGTATGCCATTGAGTAAATATGCACTCTTACCACTGGCACCGACGATCTGGATTATGGCTTATTTGGGTGTATTTCGAGGCTATTTTCAGGGACATAAGACGATGATACCGACATCGGTCTCTCAGATTTTAGAACAGATCATCAATGCGGTGGTCAGTGTCGGCGCAGCCATATGGCTGAGTGAGTTGGCAGCAAAAAGTTTAGAGGATGATTCAACAAGAAGAGCCTATGGTGCGGCAGGCGGTACGATTGGTACAGGTGCAGGAGCCCTCTTTGCTCTTGTTATTCTTTTGATTTGGTTTTTCGTTAGCTATAAAAGTTATGCTCGGGTAAGTAGTGGAGAAAAAAAGAAAAAGGAAAGCTACAAGCAAATCACAAGACTTTTAATTTACAATGTCGTTCCTGTGATTGCTTCGACGGCGGTCTACAATATTAATAGTATTATTGACACTAGTATTTTTGGAAATTTAATGCAATATCTTGGCAGTGCAAAGGTTGATAATGCCAAGCAATATGGCATTTATACAGGATATTATCTTCTTTTAATCAATGTGCCTGTGGCTATTTCCAATGCTCTGTCCTCGTCATTGATTCCAACACTTTCTCAGGCGACCGCTGCAAGAGAGAGAGGAAAGGTCAGAGAGACGATTGCAACCTCTATTCGCTTTTCCATGCTGGTGGCGTTGCCATGTGCCGTGGGACTTGCTGTGCTTTCTGAGCCCATTATTACGATGCTCTTTGGGCGAAATGAAACCGCAACAATGCTTCTTCGCATTGGCTCTATTGCCGTAGTTTTGTATTCGCTGTCTACGATTACCAATGCAGTACTACAGGGAACCAATCATATGAGTTTGCCAGTGAAAAATTCAGTAATTTCGCTAATTATTCACTGTATAGCCTTAGTGGCAATGATTATGTTCTTCCACTTGGGCATCTATAGTTTGGTCTTTGCCAATATTGTCTTTGCCCTTTGTATGTGTATCTTAAATGCAAGGCAGATGAGGAGATATTTGCGCTATCGCCAGGAAATCGTCAAGACCTATATTGGACCAGCTTTAGCTTCGATCACTATGGGCGTGGTGACCTATCTTGTTTATACAGGCTTTTCAAGATTTATTCGCAGAGGTTCACTTGCTGTATTGGTGGCCATTTTGGCTGCAATGTTAAGCTATGCGATTGCTGTGGTTAAATTCCATGTAATCAATGAAGTTGAGCTTCGTGCGATGCCAAAGGGAAGAGGCTTGGTGAGAATCTTTAAGAAGATGCATTTGATGTAGAGTAGAGGGCAGTGATGAAGGTAGGAATTGTTGGAGCGGGTGCATCGGGACTTGCTGCTGCTATTGCAGCAGCAAAAGCTGGTGCTAAGGTGATTGTGTGGGAACACAACAAAAGTGTGGGAAAAAAGATTTTAGCTACAGGAAATGGAAAGTGTAACTACACAAATCTCTTGATGAATCCAGATTGTTTTCATTTAAAAGAGGGGGCGGTGCCCCTTCAAGTCGTTGAAGATTTTGGACCAGAAGATGCCATTGCGTTTTTTCAAGAGCTTGGTGTGGAGCCATTTTCAAGGGATGGCTATATCTATCCAAAGTCAGAGCAGGCCGTGGCCATTGCACAGGCTTTGGAGGTAGGAGTTAGGCGATGGGGGGGAGAAATCGTGACAGAGGTCTCCATTGCCAAGATCAAAAGGGAAAAAAATGGTTGGAATGTCATTGCACAAGATAGACAGTGGAATGTGGATCGCATCATTATTGCAACAGGATTAAAAGCTTCCCCGACTACAGGGTCGGATGGAAGTTTTTTGACGCTCATAGAGCAAATGGGCTATCAAGTCAAGTCACCACTTCCTGCTCTTTGTGCACTCTATGCTCAGGAAAAGAATTTTTTTAAAAAGGTCGCTGGTGTGCGCATCAAATGTGGATTGGATGTGAGCGTCGATCAAAACATTGTGGCCAGTGAATATGGAGAGTTGCAGTTGACAGATTACGGTCTGTCAGGAATTCCCATTTTTCAAGTCAGTGGAAGAGTGGCCAGGGCAATTTTTGAAAAAAAGAAAGTGGAGATTATTGTTCATTTTGTGGAGGACAAATCTTTTTTGTTGGAAAGAAAAGAGCGTTTTGCAGAGGAAAGTATGGGCTTTTTTGGCAATGGAATACTAAATAATAAGTTGTGGAAGGCATTCCTTTCTCAGTTTGCTATTGCCGAAGAAGAAAAGGTGATGAAGGTTTCAAAAACAAAATTGAACAAGTTATTTGACTTTTTATTATCGGCAAATTTTGTCATTGAAAAGAGTGCGACTTTTGACAAGGCTCAAGTTTGTAGCGGTGGCATTTGCTGTAAGGAAATTAATTTTTCTGATATGAGTAGCAAAAGAGATAGGGCACTATTTTTTGTTGGAGAAATCATTGATGTCGATGGTATCTGTGGTGGCTATAATCTACATTGGGCCTGGGCAAGTGGAATTCGAGCAGGTAGAAGTGCGGCGAAAGGATAAATATGATTAGAATCAGTGGTCTTTTGTTGTCTGTGTATCACGATCAACAGGCAATGATGAAAAAAATTGCAAGTAAATTGCATATAAAACCAGCACAATTAGGAAAGATAGAAATTGTGCGTCGCTCCATTGATGCGAGAAAAAAGCAGGACATTCTCTATAATTACACTTTGGATGTCGAAGTGGAGGGCGAAAATCAAGTACTTGCTCGACTAAAAAAAGAAAAAAATATCGAGCAGACAAAAAGGACGGTTTATGAATTGCCCAAGATGGGAGAGGAAAAGTTAAAATATCGTCCTGTTGTTGTGGGATTTGGACCAGCGGGAATTTTTGCAGCACTTTCCTTAGCTAGAAGGGGTTATCGACCAATTGTCATCGAGCGAGGAGAAGAGGTTGAGGCTAGAAGTAAGACCGTGGAAGAATTTTGGAAGAGTGGAAAACTCAATGAGGAGTCCAATGTCAGCTTTGGCGAAGGTGGTGCAGGCACATTTAGTGATGGAAAATTAAATACCTTAGTCAAAGATCACATTGGAAGAAATACCTTTGTGATGCGAACCTTAGTTGAGTTTGGAGCAGATAAGGAGATTATCTATGACCACAAGCCACATATTGGTACAGACCGATTAAAAGAAGTGATTGCCGGCATAAGAAAGGAAATTATTCGCTGTGGTGGAGAAGTGCATTTTCGTACAAAGCTCTGTGACATTAAGGAAGAAAATGGAAAAATTTGTGGCATTGAGGTAGAGTGTGGAAAGGAAAGAGCTTATTGGAATACTCAGGTACTTATCTTGGCCATAGGGCACAGTGCAAGGGATACTTTTTTTATGCTCAAAGAAAGGAATTTGAGCATGGAGGCGAAGGCCTTTGCCATTGGTGTTCGAATGCAACATCCACAGGAGATGATTGATATTTCGCAATATGGAGAAAAGGAAGCGAAGTTTTTACATCCCGCTCCATATAAATTGACAGCAAAGACAAGTAGTGGCAGGGGTGTGTATTCTTTTTGTATGTGCCCAGGTGGATATGTGGTCAATGCCTCGACACAGAAAAATAGATTAGCGATTAATGGAATGAGTTATCACGACCGAGATTCAGCATCAGCAAACTCGGCCATTATCGTCACTGTGGGTGTGGAAGATTTTGGATTTGATGGACCACTTGCAGGAATGTACTATCAGCAGGAGTTAGAACAGAGGGCATTTTTGGCGGCCAATGGAAAAATTCCAGTACAACTTTATGGAGACTTCCAGAGCGGAAAAGTGAGCAAAGAATATGGGCAGGTCAAACCTTGCTTTTGTGGGCAGGAAGAATTTGCACCTGTACACCAAATTCTTCCAGAGACGGTGTATCAATCTATTGTAGAGGTTATGCCAGAATTTGACCGAAAAATTAAGGGATTTGCAAGAGAAGATGCCATTGTTGCTGGAATTGAGTCAAGGACATCGTCGCCCGTGCGTATTCATCGAAATGAGGAGTTGCAGACCAATATTTTGGGTATCTATCCGTGTGGGGAAGGTGCAGGTTATGCAGGTGGCATTACCAGTGCAGCAATGGACGGACTAAAAGTAGCGGAGGCGATTATTAGAAAATATCACCATATGGGGAGATAAAGTGGAAAAGAGAAGCGAATTAAGAAAGAGAAAAAAGATTGTCATTAAAGTGGGATCATCGACCATCACTCACGAAAAGACAGGACAGATCAATATCGAAAAGATTGAAAAGATGGCAAGACGAATTGCCGACTTAAAGGGAATGGGAAAGGATGTCATCTTAGTTTCTTCAGGAGCTATTGCTGCAGGTCGACAAGCTCTTGGCAATGGAGAAAAACCAAAGACTTTGTCGCAAAAGCAGGCCTTTTCAGCTGTTGGTCAGGCAAGGCTGATGATGATCTACCAAAAGATTTTTTCAGAGTACAATATTACGACAGCACAGGTCTTGATGACCAAGTCGACTATGATTGAAGATGATGCTCGGTATAATGCCCAGAATACTTTTGATGAGTTATTGGCCTTGGGGGCGGTTCCGATTGTCAATGAAAATGATACAATTTCTACTTATGAGGTGCAATTTGGTGACAATGACCGACTTTCCGCCATTGTGGCTGCACTGGTCAATGCAGATTTATTGATTCTATTGTCAGATATTGACGGGCTCTATTCCGATGATCCAAGGAGAAATCAGAATGCAAAGTTTATTACTGTTGTGCCAGAGATGAATGAAGAGTTCATGAAAATGGGCAAGGGAACAAACTCCAATGTTGGCACAGGTGGAATGCAGACGAAGTTGATTGCCGCAAAGATTGCGACAGCTGCGGGAGCAGATATGGTGATTGCCAATGGAAAAAATATGGACATCATCAGTGAAGTGATGAAGGGAAGAGTGGTGGGAACCCTCTTTATGGCACATAAGAGCAAAGTTTTTGACTTAGTAAAAGTGATTGAAGAAGAGATTTAGAAAAAGATTTCGTGGAGGGGAAAATGAAACAGGAAAAAATTGATCGCATCAATGAATTAGCTATTAAGCAAAAGTCCATTGGATTGACAGAAGAAGAAAAAAAGGAGCAGGCTGACCTTCGAAAGGAATACCTTGAAGCCATCCGTGAAAGTATGCGTGCAAATTTAAATAATATCTCCATTGTAGAAAAGGATGGAAGTGTAACAGATCTTGGCAAAAAGTTTGGTGGAGAAAAGGATGAGTAGACAAGAAAAGCAAGAGATTCGAGAGCGTCTGGCCAATCAAAGGGCAAAGATGGATGAAAAAAGTGTAAGAGAACTGAGCAGTCGCATTGTCGATGTGTTGTATCGCCAGATTGAAAATTATATTTTGGAGCTCGGCACAGAAAAAAATATTATTTTTGCCTATGCAGCTAAGGGAAATGAAGTGGATTTATCTTCATTGTTTGAATTGCTTTGGAAGAGAAATGAAGGATCCAGTCAAAAGGTAAGTATTGCTCTCCCAAGAGTGCATGGAAAGCACATGGATTTTTATGTAATTGAGTCAATGGACGATCTAGAAGATGGAATTTTTGGTGTGAGAGAGCCAAAATTAAAGTGCAAAAAGGTTGAGGCGGTCAATGCCATTGTCATTACACCAGCCATTGCCTATGGCATGGATGGAACGAGAATTGGCTATGGTGCGGGCTACTATGACCGCTACTTTAAGCAAGATCGTGCTAATTTTTTGATTGGTGCAGCATATGAGTTTCAGACAGATGTCGACTTTACAGGAGAAAGTTATGATATCTGTGTGGATGCCGTGGCAACAGAAAATGGCATAAGATATATTTAGGAAAGGATTTTATTCATGGAAAAGGCAAGACAAGAGGAAATAGATCAGATGATTGACGCAATTGATTTAAGTATGCAAGAGCCAGAGGTGGAACCCTATCGCCAATATTACTTTATCAAGAAATGTCGCCAGATGATTGCCCAGTTGACAGATAAACTTGGCAGAAGGCCAACCGCTAATGTGGTGACCTTTGGCTGTCAGATGAATTCAAGAGATTCTGAAAAATTGGAGGGCATATTGGCAGATATTGGTTATACCTTTGCAGACAGCGAAGATGCCGACCTTGTCCTCTTTAATACCTGTACAGTGCGCGAAAATGCCAATGATAAGCTCTATGGTCGATTGGGACAATTAAAGCGCTATAAGGAAAAAAATCCAGACATGCTCATTGGTATCTGTGGCTGTATGATGCAAGAGGCCGAAGAAGTGGAGCGAATTAAAAAGAGCTACCGCTATGTCGATATTGTCTTTGGAACCCACAATATCTACAAGCTTGCAGAGATTTTAAATGAACGCTTGGAGGGCAATCGCCAAGTGGTTGATGTGGTGGACAAGGCCGATGAAATTGTAGAACAATTGCCAAATAAGAGACTCTATTCCTTTAAATCGGGAGTGAATATTATGTTTGGTTGCAATAATTTCTGCACCTATTGTATTGTTCCCTATGTCAGGGGAAGGGAGCGTTCAAGAGAACCAGAAGACATTATTCGTGAGATTCAAAACTTAGTTGCCGATGGTGTGGTAGAGGTGATGCTTCTTGGACAAAATGTCAATTCCTACGGAAAAAACTTAGAAAATCCCATTTCCTTTGCCCAGCTTTTGGAGAAAGTTGTTGCGATTGACGGATTAAAGAGAGTGCGCTTTATGACCTCACATCCAAAAGATTTATCGGATGATTTAATTCGTGTGATCAAGGAAAATCAAAAGATTTGTCGACATTTGCATTTGCCACTTCAATCGGGGAGTACGGCCATTTTAAAGAAGATGAACCGAGGCTATACAAAGGAAAGTTATCTAGATTTAGCTCTAAAGATTCGAAGAGAAATTCCAGAGATGAGTTTGACTACAGACATTATTGTGGGATTTCCTGGGGAGAGTGAAGAGGATTTTGAGGATACCCTCGATGTGGTTAGAAAGGTAAAATATGATTCGGCATTTACCTTTATTTATTCAAAGCGATCGGGAACGCCAGCAGCAAAGTGGGAAAATCAAGTGAGTGATGAGGTAATCAAGGAAAGATTTGACCGCTTGCTAAAGGAAGTACAAAAAGATGCCGCCAATAGCACCAAAAAGTACGAAAAAGAGACGGTGGACATTTTAGTTGAAAATCTCAATGACCACATGGATGGATATGTGACTGGACGAATGAGCAACAACATGGTTGTCCATATTCCAGGACAAAAAAGTCTTATTGGAAAGATTATTTCTGTTGTGCTCGATGAGGCCAAGGGATTTTATTACATGGGACATATGGTCGAAAGTGAGGTATAATTTTGGCTTTATCACCGATGATGACACAATATTTAGAGACAAAGAAGGAAAATCCAGATTGTCTTTTATTTTATCGCTTGGGCGATTTTTATGAAATGTTTTTTGAAGATGCCAAGATTGTGTCGCAGGAATTAGAATTGACTTTGACAGGAAAAGATTGTGGTCTTGAGGAGAGGGCTCCAATGTGTGGCGTACCCTATCACGCAGTGGAAGGATATTTGACTAGATTGGTCAGCAAGGGCTATAAAGTGGCTATTGCTGAGCAAATGGAAGATCCAAAACTTGCCAAGGGATTAGTAAAGCGAGAGGTTGTTCGCATTGTCACGCCAGGAACCATCACAAGTGAGAGTGCCCTAAGTATTGACAAGAACAATTATCTGATGGGAATAGTCTATCTCTTTGACCGCTTTGGCATCGCCACCGTTGATATTAGTACAGGTGATTTTTATGTCACTGAGGTCAATGAGACGAGAGAGCTACTAGATGAAGTACATCGCTTTGCACCAGCAGAAATTATTTGTAATCCAAGTTTTTCAATGTCGGGCATTGGTGACTTTGGCGTTACCATTTCCACGCTTGACCATCAATACTTTAACGAGGTAGAGGACGAAAAGATCCTCAAGGAACATTTTCAAGTAAAGGACATGGAAGAACTTGGGCTTTTAGAATATCCTGATGGCGTGGTGGCCGCCGGGGCGGTGATGCACTATCTATATGATACGCAAAAGTCAAGTTGTGCCCAAATTGTAAATATAAAGACCTATCGCACAGGTCAATATATGATGATTGATGCGAGCTCAAGGAGAAATTTGGAGCTTGTAGAAACCATGCGAGATAAGAAAAAGCAGGGAAGCTTATTTGGTGTGCTCGATAAGACAAAGACGGCTATGGGTGCTAGGCTCTTAAGAAGTTATATTGAACAGCCACTGATTCAAAGAGATTTGATTTTGCGTCGTCAAGAAGCGATTGAGGAATTGCTCGGAAGCTATATTGACCGAGAAGAATTGAGAGAATATCTAGGACCAGTCTATGATTTGGAAAGATTGATGGGAAAGATTAGCAGTGAAAGTGCCAATACAAGAGATTTGTTGGCCTTTGGAAGTTCGATAGATATGGTTGAGCCAATCAAGATGATTGTAAAAAACTTTCATTCTCCGATGCTTGTCCAGATCAATGAAGATCTGGATTCAATGCCTGACCTTTGTGATTTGATTAAAAGATCGCTCAATGACGAGGACACACCCATCACTTTAAAGGAGGGCAATCTCTTAAAAGATGGCTATAATGAAGATGTCGATCAACTGCGAAGAGCAAAGACAGAGGGAAAGGATTGGCTTTCTGAGTTAGAGAGCAGGGAGAGAGAAAAGACACAGATTAAGGGGCTAAAGATTAAGTTTAATAAGGTCTTTGGCTATTACTTTGAAGTGACCAATAGCTATAAAAATTTGGTGCCAGAGTATTTTATTCGAAAGCAGACACTGACCAATGCCGAGCGCTATACCAGTGAGGAGTTAAAAAAATTAGAGGGCGTAATTTTGGGAGCAGAGGACAAGTTAAAGAATCTGGAATACAGTCTCTTTGTTGGGATTCGTCAACAGATTGCAGGACAAGTAGAGAGAATCCAAAAGACGGCCAAGGCCCTGGCCATGCTCGATGTCTTTTTGTCTTTGGCAACGGTGGCAGAAAAGAATCAATATGTTCGCCCAAATATCAATGAAAAGGGATTAATTGATATTCGAGATGGTCGCCATCCTGTGGTTGAGGAGATGATGAAAGACCACGAATTTATCAGCAATGATACTTTGCTTGACCAAAACAAAAATCGGATGAGCATTATTACTGGTCCAAATATGGCAGGAAAGTCAACTTATATGCGACAGACAGCAATTATTGTCTTGATGGCACAGATGGGTTCATTTATTCCTGCAAGTGCAGGAAATATTGGAATTTGTGACCGCATCTTTACCAGAGTGGGGGCATCGGATGATTTAGCCAGTGGTCAATCGACCTTTATGGTGGAAATGATGGAGGTCGCCAACATTTTACAAAATGCCACTCGACAAAGCTTAATTATTTTGGACGAAATTGGCAGGGGAACTTCAACTTTTGATGGTCTTTCTATTGCGTGGGCTGTTGTTGAGCACATTGCCAACACAAGAATGATTGGAGCAAAGACCTTATTTGCGACACATTATCACGAGTTGTCCGAGTTAGAGGGAACTCTTTCGGGAGTCAATAACTACTGTGTCTCCGTAAAGGAGCAGGGAGAAGACATTGTGTTTCTTAGAAAGATTGTGCGAGGTGGTGCGGATAAAAGCTATGGCATTCAGGTGGCCAAACTTGCGGGTGTGCCAGAGAGTGTCCTTCTTCGGGCAAAAGAACTAGTGGAGGAGCTTTCAGGGGCAGATATTGCCACAAAAGCTAGAGAAATTGCAGAACTTGGCATACCCAAAAAGAGCAGAAAGCCCGTTTCTAAGCCAGATGATGTGGAATCAGCCCAGCTTTCTTTGATGGATGCGATGAATGACGGTGTAATAGTTACAGAGATTCGAGATATGGATTTGAACATGATGACGCCAATGGATGCGATGAACACCCTTTTGCGTTTGCAAAATAAAATCCGAAATCGAATTTAGAAAGGGTAGATATGATTGCAGTACTGGACAAGGATACCATTGATAAGATTGCTGCCGGTGAAGTAGTGGAACGACCAGCATCGATTGTAAAGGAACTGTTAGAAAATGCCATTGATGCGGGGGCCACTTCGATTACGGTGGAGATTAAGGATGGCGGAAAGAGTTTGATTCGTGTCACTGACAATGGAAGTGGCATTGCAAAGGACGAAGTGCGCATCGCCTTTTTGCGTCACGCCACGAGCAAAATTCAAAGTGCAGATGATTTACAAAACATTACCAGTTTGGGATTTCGTGGCGAGGCTTTATCGAGCATTGCGGCTGTGAGCAAAATGGAGATGATCACCAAAGTCAGATCGGAGATGGTCGGGCATTGGTATGTCATTGAAGGGGGAATTGAGCAAAGTTTTGAAGAGGTTGGGGCAGTAGATGGAACGAGTATCATTGTCAGAGATCTCTTTTTTAATACCCCTGCTAGAAGAAAATTTTTAAAGTCAAATCAAACGGAGGCGGCACATATTGCTGAGCTAGTGGAAAAGATTGCACTCTCTCATCAAGATGTGTCGATTCGCTTAATTGCCAATAATCAGGCAAAATTGCAGACATCAGGCAATGGAAATCTAAAGGACTCGATTTATCGTCTCTATGGGCGAGAAGTGGCTATGGCCCTTTTACCTGTGGAGTACCGTGCTCAGGGAATAGAAATCACAGGTGTTATTGCAAGGCCAGAGGTTTCAAGAGCCAGTCGAAGCATGGAAATGTATTTTGTGAATGGCAGGTATATTAAGGCAAAAACCATTGCCAGTGCCATTGAAGAAGGCTATGGAAATCGCCTGATGCAACATCAATATCCCTTTACCGTATTACATTATCATATTCCGCCGGAGGTGATGGATGTCAATGTCCATCCGACCAAGATGGAAGTTCGCTTTTCAGAGGAAGTAAAGATCTATGAAGTCACAAGAGATGCCATTGTGTCTGCATTGATGGAAAAGGAGCTGATCAAAAGGGTCGAGGCTGATCGTGTGCAGCTAAAGAGAGTCTCCGATCTTCCAGTGAGCGATGTGAAACAGAAAGGAAAAATATCAGAAGCCTTTGAGACGAAGCCTCAGCATAATCAACGAAAAATTCAAGAAAGAATTGAAAATTATCAAGTGCAAAGCGATCCAGTGTCAAACCCAATTTTTTTAGATAGACCACAAGAAGAAAAAACAAATCAGGTCGTAGATAAGGTGTGGAATAGCACGGAAGAGGTACCTGTTGTTGGCGAGCAGTTAAAATTTTTAGACAAGAAAAATTTGCATTTGCATAAAATTGTGGGACAAATCTTTGGCACCTATTGGATTGTCGAATTTAATCAAAAGATGATTGTGATTGACCAGCATGCGGCACATGAAAAGGTACTCTATGAGCGATTGATGAAGCAGTATCAAAACACAGTGCCATCACAGATGGTCGTTCCTCCGATCCTGTTGACCCTCACGGCTATTGAGGCCGATGCTCTCAATCAAAATCAAAAGGTATTGTCTGACCTGGGCTTTCACATCGAAAACTTTGGTGGCCATGAATATCGCATTGATGGGGTGCCTTCAATTTTGCCAAGTGTTTCAAAGAAGGAGATGCTAAAGGAATTGATCGCTGAACTTGCCGATCACAATCAGCTAAAGACACTAGAGAGTATCATTGCAAAGACGGCTTCAATGGCGTGCAAGGCAGCCGTAAAGGGGAATCACACCTTGTCACTTTTGGAGGCAAAAGCTTTGATTGATGAATTGATGAGCTTAGAGAATCCCTACAATTGTCCCCATGGAAGACCGACAATGTTTGAGATGAGTAAGTATGAAATAGAGAAGAAGTTTAAGAGGATTGTATGAGAAAATTAGTGATTATTGCAGGACCGACGGCGGTGGGAAAAACGGCCTCTTCTATTTTACTGGCAAAGAAAATTGGGGGAGAGATTATCAGTGCGGATTCGATGCAGGTTTACCGAGGAATGGATGTGGGTACGGCAAAAATTCGCAAAGAGGAGATGGAGGGTGTTCCTCATTTTCTTATTGATGCCTTTGATCCCGACGAAGAATTTAACATTGTCATCTTTCAGCAGTTAGCTAAGCAAGCGATGGAGGGAATTTATGCCCGTGGCCATATTCCAATGATTGTGGGCGGAACAGGATTTTATATTCAATCCATTCTCTATGATATTGATTTTTCTCAAGGTGATGGGGAGAATGAAGCACTCAGAGAGCATTTAGAAAAGGAATATGACCTTCTTGGAGCGGATGCGATGCAGGAAAAACTTCGTCTACTTGATCCGATTTCTGCTGATACCATTCACAAAAATAATAAAAAGAGAGTGGTGCGTGCCTTAGAATATGCCCTGACACAGAATGAACCAATTTCTGCACATAATGAGCGGGAGAAGCAGAAGAAAAGTCCATATGACTACAATTTTTTTGTGCTGAATATGGACAGAAAGATTCTTTATGATAGAATAGAACAACGTGTGGATAAGATGTTTGACGATGGCCTTGTGGAGGAAGTGAGAGATTTACAACATCGAGGATTTCATCAAAATTTAGTGTCAATGCAGGGAATTGGGTACAAGGAAGTTTTAGAATATCTCGATGGAAATTGTAGCTTAGAAGAGGCTATTGCTCAAGTTAAACAATCGACCAGACATTTTGCAAAGCGTCAGATTACCTGGTTTAAGCGAGAAAAAGGAGCACAATGGATTGATGTGACCAAGTTTCATTCGCCACAGGATTTGGCAGAATTTATGGCAGGAGAGGTAATAAAGTGAAAAATTTAATGCAAATGTATGCGAGTATGGGCATTGGAGCGAGGGCACTGGAAATTGGAGAACAGATAGAGAACAAGTTGTCTGGGCGATTTGCACAGATTGACAGAGTGAGCGAATACAATCAATTAAAGGTGCTTCGTGCAATGCAAGAAAATCGTGTGAGTGCGGAGCACTTTAGTGCGACAACAGGATATGGCTATGACGATGCAGGTAGAGATACCTTAGAGAAGGTATATGCCAGTGTATTTTGTGGAGAGAGTGCCCTAGTGAGAGCACAGCTAGCCAGCGGAACCCATGCCTTGGCTGTCGCCTTATTTGGAAATTTGCGTCCTGGAGATGAGCTGCTTTCCCCTGTGGGAAAGCCGTATGACACTTTAGAAGAAGTCATTGGTATTCGACCATCAAAGGGGTCCCTTGCCGAATATGGGGTGACTTATCGCCAGGCCGATTTAAAGGAAGATGGGGCATTTGACTTTGATGCCATTCGACAAAATATCACAGAAAAGACAAAACTAGTGACGATTCAAAGATCAAAGGGCTATGCGACAAGACCAACACTTTCGGTTGACCGCATTGGGGAATTGATTTCCTTTATTAAGGGAATTAAGCCCGATGTCATCTGTATGGTAGATAATTGTTATGGAGAGTTTGTCGAAGAAAAAGAGCCATTGGAAGTTGGAGCAGATATGATGGTTGGCTCATTGATTAAAAATGCAGGAGGTGGACTCGCCCCTATTGGAGGATATATTGTGGGAACAAAGGAGTGCATTGACAATGCCTCCTACCGCCTATTTGCCCCAGGAGTTGGAAAGGAAATTGGAGCAAACTTAGGAATCAATCGGAGTTTGTATCAGGGACTTTTTATGGCTCCGACGGTAGTAGCTGCCGCATTAAAGGGAGCTATTTTTGCTGCCAACATCTATGAAAGTTTTGGTTTTTTGTGCCATCCCAATGCGACGGAGAGTCGCCATGATATTATTCAGGCAATTACCTTTGGAAAGGCACAGGGATTGCAGGCCTTTTGTGAGGGAATTCAAGCTGCTGCACCAGTAGATAGTTATGTGCGCCCTGAGGCGTGGGATATGCCAGGTTATGATAGCCCAGTGATTATGGCTGCAGGGGCATTTATATCGGGTTCTTCCATTGAATTGAGTGCCGATGGACCGATGAAGGAACCCTATGTTGCTTATTTTCAGGGTGGATTGACTTGGCATCACGCAAAAGTTGGAATTTTATTCTCTTTGCAAAAACTTATAGATGCTAAACTGATTAAATAGTGGTAAACTATACTTGCGTGTATTGTATTGTCTGTCTGGAGAGCAGAAAGAGAGGCAAAATGCAAGAAAAAAAGAACATGAAACAAATCCCAAAGGAAGAAAGACCGATGGAAAGATGCCTTCGCTATGGGGTACAGAGCTTGACCGATGCAGAACTTTTGGCTATTTTTTTGCATTCGGGCACGAAGAAAAAGAATGTCCTTGGCGTGGCCAGAACAGTACTTGAAGGAGCAAATGGAAGAAAAGGACTTCAAGCATTGTTTGAACTTTGTTATGAGGAACTCATTAAAATTGAGGGAATTGGGCAGGTTCGTGCAGTGCAACTTCTTTGTGTCGCAGAGATTTCCAAGCGACTTTGGCGAGTTGAAGAAAAAGAGAGATTACAATTTCTTACGCCAAAGGCCTGTGCGATGCATTATATGCAACAGATGCGTCATTTACCGAGGGAGGAGCTTCGCGTCGCCTTTTTGGATACGCGACAATGTTTGATGAGCGATATGATTTTGAGTGTTGGCACAGTGAATGCCTCATTGATTTCCGTCCGTGAGGTGCTGATTGAAGCTCTGCGTCATCAGGCCGTGCATTTGATTTTGGTTCACAATCATCCCAGTGGCAATCCTATGCCAAGCAAAGAGGATGTCTTTGTGACAAGACAAGTCAAAAGTGGCTGTGAGAGTGTGGGCTTGGAGCTCAATGATCATATTATTATTGGCGACAATGTCTATTACAGTTTTAGAGAAAGAGGAAACTTCTACAATGGATCCAAAGAATAATCGATTGGTACTCACTGTGTTGAGTGCGATATGTGTTGTCTTGATTGGAGTGACATCCATCAAGAATACTTGGCTTGCACCATTGCGTGCAGGAGTGGGTTTTATCCTTACGCCGATTCAAGTTGGTGTCAATACAGCAGGAAAGTCGCTGTACAATAGTATTGAGCAACATGAAAAATTAAAGTCAGCACTGGAAGACAACAGCAAACTACAGGAAAAGATTGAGGAATTGAGGAGCGAAAACACAAGACTTGAGGAGGCAACCTATGAGCTTTCTCGACTTCGAGAGCTCTATAAGCTCAACACAGAGTATGAGAAATACAATTTTGTCGGGGCAAGAATTATTGCCAAGGACTCTTCGGGCTGGTTTCGTGTATTTCGAATTGACAAAGGCTCAGCTGATGGCATTAAAGTGGATATGAATGTGATGGCCAGTGGCGGATTGGTTGGCATTGTGACCGATGTTGGTTCAAATTATGCGACCGTGCGCTCAATTATTGATGATTTGAGCCGTGTCAGTGCGATGGCCGTGCAATCTGGAGACAATTGCATTGTGGCAGGAGATTTAAAGCTCTATCAGGAGGGAAAGTTGAAACTTTCCGATATTCGTGCCAATGCAGATATCAAAGATGGAGATAAGATTGTCACCTCCAATATTAGTACAAAGTATGTTCCAGGGCTCTTAGTGGGCTATGCTACCGATATCACAGAGGACCAGAGCCGATTGACAAAGAGTGGATATATCGTTCCTGCTGCTTCCTTTGACACTATGCAGGAAGTGTTGATTATTACCGATGTAAAGAAAACACAGGATGAATAGTTGGGGGAGAGAATGAGACGCAGAATTGCCAATATTGTATTGATGATTATATTTTTTGCCATACAAAGTTGTATCTTCCCATTTATTCCATTTTTGGCTGGCTCACCAAATTTTATGGTGATTTTAGTCTTTACCTATGGCTTTATCTATGGAGAGCGGGAGGGCATTTTTTATGGCGTCTTTGCAGGAATATTGATGGATTTATTCTATAGCAATGCCTTTGGGATTTTTACCCTCATCTTTATTTGGATGGGATTTATCAATGGAAAGTTTTCTAGGTATTTCTACGAGGACTATATTATATTGCCAGTGTCACTATGTGCAATCAATGAAGTTGTCTACAATTTTGTTATCTATGTCGTGCGCTTTTATATTCGAGGAAAGACAGATATCTTTTTTTATGTCAGAACCATTGTCCTTCCAGAGATGATTGCAACAATGCTTTGCACATTGCTGCTGTATCGCCTCTTATTAGAATACAATAGGCGATGGAAAGCAATTGATGATAAGCGAGGTAAGGAAAGTGCTTAGAGAGTTAAGAGAGAGGATTTTTTCCTCAAGAATATTAGTGGTCGGTGCGGTATATGTCGCTATGCTGGTCATTTTGATATCGAGGTTATTTCGGCTTCAGCTTGTTGATGGAGAAAAGTACCTCAATGACTATGTGATGTTGACGGAAAAGACAGTGACAGAGCCGGCGACAAGGGGAAATATTTATGATCGAAATGGTAAACTTTTGGCTTACAATGAATTGGCCTATGCGGTGACTGTGCAGGACAATGGAGAATATAAAAAGGCGACCGATAGAAATTATATGCTCTACCAATTGGTCAAAATTCTTGAGGCACACAAAGAGCCTGTGCTTGGAGAATTACAAATTGGGCTTGACCAAGATGGGAATTATTATTTTACCACGCCTTCAGAGCCAGCACGCCTTCGATTTTTGCGAGACTTTTACGGGAAAAAGAGTGTGGATGATTTAAATGATTCTTCGGGAAAGACACCGACAGATGTGACGGCTGCGGACTTAATTGATAAAAAGAGTAAGGAATATAAGCTCGATGAGCTTGGCAATCCTGAGGGAGAAAAGATTGAGTTGACGGCAAAGGAACGGCTTGACATGATCAATATCAAGTATACCATGAACTTTACCTCGTTTAAAAAGTATGAGGCAACGAAGGTGGCTTCTGGGATTTCGGATGAGACAAGGGCCGATATCTTAGAGAATGCCTCTCAGCTTTTGGGTGTAAATATTGAGGAGGAGACGCTGCGTCACTACAATGACGCAAAGTATATTGCCTCTGTGATCGGTTACACAGGAAAGATTCAGCCAGAGCAGTTAGATGAACTAAAGGCAACCATTCCCGACATTGATGAAAATGATATGGTTGGACGAAGTGGCATTGAGGCGTATATGGAATCAAAGCTACATGGAAAGAAGGGAGAAAAGACCATCTATGTCGATAAGGTTGGTCATATTATGAAGGAAACAAATTCCACACCTTCTCAGCCAGGTAATGATGTGTATTTGACTATTGACAGAGATTTACAAGTGGGCATTTATCATCAATTGGAACAGCAACTGGCTGGTATTTTGACGAAAAAGCTTTCCGCCCTTGACAGTCCAAATGGAGAGGGCGTAGATTCTACAGACCGAATGATTCCGATAAAAGATGCCTACTTCCAATTGATTAATAATAATGTCTTGTCTGTGGATAAATTCCATGCACAAGATGCCACCGAAAATGAAAAGGGAATCTATGCAAAGTATGTTGGCTACAAAGACAGTGCCATTGCTCAAATTCGTGCAGAGCTTGAGACCAGTCAGGCCAGACCACTAAAGGAGCTGTCGGAGGATCAAAAGGCCTATATGTACTATTTGTACAATAAGCTTTCCAGTGACCAAAATGGCATTATTAAAAAGAGTCTCATCGACACCAATGCCGACTACTATGTGCGATGGAAAAATGATGACATCAGTATGCGAGAGTTTTTGTATGATGGCATTGCGAGCAGCTGGATTGACACCACAAAATTAAATATTGATAGTAAGTATTCGGATGCCGATGACATCTATACTGCATTGGTCAATTTTGCACTTGATGGTCTTTCAGATGACAATGGATTTGAAAAGACCACCTATAAGTATTTGATTAAGAATAATATTGTCAGCGGAAGGGAGCTCTGTCTGGCCCTCTATGATCAGGGAATTTTAGCCAGAGATGACAATATGATCAATCAGCTCAATGCAGGATATGATCCCTATGCTTTTATGATTGATAAGATTTCGAGATTGGAGATTACACCAGCACAACTGGCACTTGATCCATGTACAGCTGGTGCGGTGGTGACAAATGTCAACACAGGAGAGGTTTTAGCCATTGTCTCTTACCCAGGATATGATAGCAATCGCCTCTCCAATGTGATGGATGTCGACTACTATAATCAACTTTTAAATGACCAATCTCTTCCACTCTATAACAATGCCACTCAGGCAAGAAAGGCACCAGGTTCGACCTTTAAGCCAATTTCTGCTGTGGCCAGTTTGGAAGAAGGGGTGATCAACAGCACCGATATTATTCGCTGTACAGGAATTTATGATGCCATCAAGCCAAGCATCAAGTGTTGGATTTATCCAAGTGCCCATGGTGCAGAAAATATTGAGACAGGAATCCAAAACTCCTGTAACTATTTCTTTGCTGAACTTGGACATCGCCTTTCTACTAATGCCAATGGAGAGTATTCGACATTGACCGGTATGGAAAAGATTCGAAAGTATGCGACTATGTTTGGACTTGACCATAAGTCAGGCGTGGAAATTACAGAGAATGATCCGATGATTTCTGACCAAAGTCCGGAGCAATCGGCAATGGGACAGGGTACCCATTCTTTTGCCAATGTCCAGCTTGCACGCTATGTGACGGCAATGGCAAATCGAGGCACTGTCTTTGAACTGAGTGTCATTGACAAGGTGACAGATAGTCAGGGAAATCTAGTGGAAGATTATACACCAAAGATTAGCTCTCACATCAATATTCAAGAGAGCACATGGAATACGGTGCAAAATGGTATGCGCCGAGTAATTCAATATGGTTCGGCCAATAAGCTATTTAGGGAATTAAAAGTGAATGTCGCAGGAAAGACAGGTACAGCTCAGGAGTCTAAGACGAGAGGTAACCATGCATTCTTTATTTCCTTTGCACCATTTGAGGCACCACAGGTTGCAGTGACGGTCAATATTCCTTTTGGTTATTCATCTTCCAATGCAGCCAGTGTCGCAAAGGAAATCTATAAACTCTACTTTGGACAGGTGACTTTAGATGATGTATTGAAGTCGACTGCACAAAAGTCGACCGATGTTCGCATTGGAGACTAAAGTATTTGACGAAAGTTGTGAGATAATATAGAATTGAGGTAGAGAGATGTTTGACAATTACAAACTAAGGAATTATGATTTTCGCCTATTATTTTATGTCTTGGCACTCAATACCATTGGTATCCTGATTATTTCAAGTGCAACCAATGGAAATATGAGCTATGTGAGCAAACAATTGCTTGGTATGATGCTGGGCATTGGGGCGATGGTGATTTTATCTGTGATTCCCTATCGAAGGGTGATGGAAAAGGCCATCCCCATCTATGGATTTTGTCTGATTTTGTTGGCGGCGGTATTGGTCGTCGGACACAGTGCAAAGGGAGCGTCGAGATGGTTAAAGTTACCGGGGATGAATTTACAGCCATCGGAGCTAGCAAAGATTGGAATGATCATCTTTCTTGCTTGGCTACTCGATAAGTATCAAGATAATATTGATGATTTTCTATTTTTAGTTATGTTTGCTGTATTGGCAGGTTCAGGTCTTTTATTGGTCGTGCTTGAGCCTGACCTTTCCACAACCATTGTGTTTGTGGTGATGGTATTGAGTATGCTCTTTGTGGCGGGCATTAGTTATAAGTGGGTGATTGGAGCTATTGCGGTTGTTGTTCCCCTTGGAGCAGCGTTTATCTTCCTGATCTCTAAAAATGTAGTGCCATTTCTTCGGGGGTATCAGGCCAATCGAATTTTGGCTTGGATTAACCCAGGAAAGTATGCCGATGCGAGTCAACAGCAAAAAAACTCCATTATGGCGATTGGATCGGGGCTACTTGCAGGAAAGGGATTGAATAACAATACATTGACCTCTGTAAAAAATGGAAATTTTATTGCAGAGGATCAAACAGACTTTATCTTTGCCGTCATCGGAGAGGAGCTTGGATTTATTGGCTGCGTCGTGGTGATTGGTCTGTTTGCACTCATTGTATTTGAGTGTTTTCACTTGGCAGGGAAGGCAAGGGATTTACAGGGAAAGTTAGTCTGTGTAGGCTATGGCATGATGTTGGGATTTCAAAGTTTTGCCAATATTTCCGTGGCAACGGGAATTTTTCCAAACACAGGATTGACTTTGCCGTTTATCAGCTATGGTCTGAGTTCTTTGATCTGTATGTATCTGGGGCTTGGCATAGTACTAAATATCGGCTTGAGCCGAAGGCAATAAGCAATAAGAGGAAAGGAGATTCAGATGAATATTGGGCTGGTTGCACATAATGCAAAAAAGAAATTGATGCAAAATTTTTGCATTGCATACAGGGGCACGCTGTCAAAGCACAACCTGTTTGCAACAGGAACGACAGGAAGATTGGTAGAAGAGGTGACAAATTTGACCATACATAAGTACCTCGCTGGTCATTTGGGCGGCCAGCAGCAGTTGGGTGCACAAATTGAAAACAATGATATGGATTTAGTCATTTTTTTGAGAGACCCACTGTCGAGCAATCCGCATGAGCCAGATGTCAATACGGTCATCAGACTTTGTGACAAATGCAATATTCCATTGGCCACCAATTTGGCAACTGCAGAGCTAATGATTAAAGCAATGGACAACGGAGACTTTGAGTTTAGAGAAATCTACAGAAGATAAGGCGATGAAGAAGAAACAGAAAAATAGAAGAGGAATACAAAGACCACTACTGGGCCTTTTTGGTCTAGTAGTGGTCGCTTTACTGATTTTTTTTGGAAGAAATTTTGTACATCAAAATACAGTTTCAGAATACGATTTTGCACAGAAATTTAAGGATTTTTATGTCAACGATTCGGCCTATGTACAGCCATTTGCCAGTGACCTTGCGGTCATTAAGGAGACACAAGAAGATGGGCAATTTGCTCCAAAATCAGCCGTACTTTCCCCACAAGATGGGGGCGATGTCATTTTTGCAAAGGATGCCAGAGCACATATGAATCCTGCGAGCACGACAAAAATTATGACTGCGATTTTGGCATTAAAGTATGGAAACCTATCAGATAGTGTCACGGTGGGCAATGAGGTGGTAATTACAGAGCCTGGGGCGAGTCTAGCAAAGATTAAGCCAGGTGATACATTGACGATGGAGCAATTAGTCTATGGCTTGATGCTCCCTTCGGGAAATGATGCCGCCAATGCCATTGCAATTCATATGGCCGGTAGCATCGATGCCTTTGTGGAGATGATGAATAAGGAAGCAAAAGAAATCGGGGCTGTGGACACGCACTTTGTCAATGCCAATGGACTGACCAATCCTGACCACTACACCAGTGCCTATGATTTGTATTTGATGTTTCACGAGGGACTAAAAATTCCAAAGTTTAAAAAGATTACAGGAACAAAGACCTATGTTGCCAACTACAAACAGGCCAATGGAAGTAGTAAATCGGTGACCTGGGCCAATGGAAATCAATTTATTAGCAACGAATCTCCACAGCCCAATGGCATCACTGTCTTTGCAGGAAAGACAGGCACAACTTTGGCTGCTGGCAACTGCCTTGTAGCGGCAGCAAAGAGTGACAATGGAAAAGAATATGTTGCAGTTGTGCTCAATGCAAAGACAAAACCGATATTGTATGACAATATGGCAAGATTATTTGAAAAAGCTATACAGTAGTGTTGCGATTTTTTTCTCCCTATCGTATAATAGGACTAGGAATTTTAGTAGAAGGGAGATCAAATATGGTTGAGATTATTGCAGGAAAAAGAGGCAAGGGAAAGACCAAGCAGCTCTTAGAAAGAGCCAATCAAGCGATTAAGACAGCGAGAGGAAATGTGGTGTATTTGGATAAATCGTCCAAGCACATGTACGAACTTGGCAACAAGATTCGCTTGATTAATGTTGCAGAGTTTCCAATCGACTCTGCGGACGGATTTGTTGGATTTTTGTCAGGAATTATCTCACAAGATCATGACTTGGAGACCGTATTTCTTGACAGTTTCTTAAAGCTTGCTGGTCTAGAAGGTCAAGATATCACCGCAGTGATTGATCAATTAGAAAAGTTTGGTGAGAAATACAACATTACATTTGTACTCAGTGTTTCTATGGATGTTGAGGATCTTCCAGAGAATGCAAAGAATGATGTCGTCGTTGCATTATAGCCAAGAAATGGTACAATAGATGCCGGGCAGTGGATGAGCTGTCCGGTATTCTTGTTTATTAGGGGAAGAAAATTGAAAAGAAGAAGAAAAAAAAGAAAGCTGACCATTAAAAATTTTGCTCTCGTTGCGATTTTTTTATACTTTTTAGTGACGACCATCATCTATATTCGCAGGGACAAGCCAAAAATTTATGAAGTCAAATCTGGAAATTTAGTGAAGGATCAGAGTTTTTCTGGCATTATCTTGAGGGACGAAAGTGTGGTCAATGCTGAAAATGGGGGTTTTGTCAATTATTATGTGCAGGATGGAAAGCGGGTGCGAGTGGGAACAAAGGTCTGCTCTGTAGATACCAATGGCGAGATGGCAAAGTACATTGCAGACAATAAAAAGCCACAGGAAGGACTGAGCGAAGATGTCTATCGCACAATCAAACGACAATTGGAGTCCTTTACCCTTCGCTATGCCGACAATAACTTTAGTGAAGTCTACAACACCAAGTACCTGTTGAATTTGCGTCTTTCCGAGGCATTGGACTACAATCAGATTCCAGACCTTGAAAATATTATTAAAGTCCACAATATTCAGTACAAGGACATTCCATCCGATACGCCAGGAGTAGTCTCCTTGACCATGGACAGTATGATTGGAAAAAAGGTCGATGATATTGTGGCAGACGACTTTGTCCAGGCAAATAATCGAAGCATACAACGCATCAGTGGCAATGAGGTCAAGAGTGGAGAGCCACTCTATAAATTGGTGAAATCTGACCCATGGAGTATTGTATTTCCGTTGACAGAGGCCCAGACAAAGGCCTATCAAAATGTGCAATCCGTCGATGTCTATATTAAGTCACAGGGAATTGAAGAAGTTGTGCCTCTTCGCTTGATGACGGGAAGCGATGGAAAGTCCTATGGCGTGTTAAGTTTTAGCGACTACATGGTGGAGATGATTGATGAACGCTATGTCGATTTTGAAATTAAAGGAAGTGATCAGGCGGGATTAAAAGTGCCAAAGAGTGCGATTGTTGAACAGGAGTACTATGTGATTGGCAGTGATTATCTGACAAGACCAGAAAATGAAACCAATCGAGGAGTACAAAAACAAATCGCCACACAGGGAGATGCCCAGTGGCAATTTATTCCCCTCGACCGAACAATGTTAGTAAAGGACGAGGAAGGAAATAGCTTTTATTATTTTCATTTGCCAAGTGATGGCAGTCTCTCCGAGGGAGATACCATCAAGCAGGACAATGGGCAGACCATGCAAATTTCAGAGAAAAAGACATTAAAGGGCGTGTACCGAATCAATAAAGGATATGTCGAGTTTATCCGAGTCAACATTCAATCGGAAGATGATGCCTACGAAATTGTGACTCCGAAAGAAGGTGGACTTGAAGAGTATGATCACATCTTGTTGGATGCGTCAAAGTATAAGGAGGGAGAGATTATTCATGATTAAGGAAAACTTAAGAGAAGTGGAAAGAGAAATTGAATTGGCTTGCAAAAAGGCAGGAAGAGACCAAAGCGAGGTGACCTTGGTGGCGGTGAGTAAGACAAAGCCAGTGGAGATGCTAAAAGAGGCCTATGAGGCGGGCATCAGAGACTTTGGAGAAAATCGAGTGCAGGAATTAGTCAGCAAGTACGAGGCTTTGCCAAAGGACATTCGCTGGCATATGATTGGTCATCTTCAAACCAATAAAGTAAAGGCTGTAATTGGAAAGGCGTATCTGATTCACTCGATTGACAGCATAAAGCTTTTAGAGGCCATTGAGCATGAGGCAAAGAAATTAGACATCGTGGTGAGAGGACTGTTGGAGGTCAATGTGGCGAGAGAAGAGTCAAAATTTGGCTTTTTGCCAGAGGAATTACTCTCTGATGCTGAGAACTTTACAAAGTATCCTCATGTCAAGATTTGTGGATTGATGACGGTGGCACCCAATGTCGAAGATGGACAAGAGAATCGAGCAGTTTTTTCAAAGTTAAAAGAATTGTCAGTTGACATAGAAAATAAAACCAACCATAATATAACCATGGAATATCTGTCAATGGGAATGTCAGGAGATTATCCTGTGGCCATCGAAGAGGGGGCAACCTTTGTTCGAGTGGGCACAAAGATTTTTGGAGGAAGATAGAGAAATGGAGGAATTATCGTGAGTTTTTTAAAAGGCGTTACAGATATATTTAGGGGCGATGACGACGACGATGATGTAGATGAGTCTGGGCTTGAGGAGCAAGAAGAGGAAGAGACAAGTAAGCCAAAGCGCTTGGGAGCCAAAGAAAGGTCGACGACGGAAGCGGGAAGGGGAAGTTATTCCATGTCAAAAAAGGATGATAATCTGGAAGTTCAGATGATTGAACCGAGTATATTTGATGATGGTGCCCTGGTGAGCGATGCTCTTGCAGCGGGCAAAGTGGTTGTGCTAAATCTTCAGGGCACACACGCACAGGAGTCTGCAAGAATTGTTGACTATGTTTCAGGTGTGACCTACAGCATGCATGGAAGTATGCAAAAAGTTTCCAATACCATCTATATTATTACACCAGTCAATGTCAAGTTTTCCGGTGGTCTTGATCCGATCAATAGACTATGATGGACAAGGAAGAGTTATTTTTAAAGAAGCGGTTGGCGGAGTTGGCAAGAAATTGTGAGTTTCGCCACAGACCGACGCATAGTGTATTTTTGAATTTATATGAGCAGACAGTCTTTCGCTCGATGACCGATACATTTTCAGGCGTTCAATGGAAACTGGACGGTGGATATGATGAGGCGGAGCGAAGGGTTGTTTGCTTTCTTCCGTTCTCTTGTGAGGAAGAAGATGTCCTTGACTATCTTCGCATTGAGCCGAGCAATGAAAAGTTTGCCCAAAACCTAAGCCACAGGGATTATCTTGGGGCATTGATGAATTTGGGACTTGAGCGACATATGATGGGGGACATTGTTGTAGATGGCTTTGTTGCCCACATCATTGTCTTAGCAAGTGTCAGCGAAGTTATCTTACAAAACCTTGAATTTGTGGCAAAGACCAAGGTCAAAGTCAGCAAAGAGGAAAGAGAAGAGATTGCTCGCTCACAAAAAAGAGAAGTCAAAAGCATCAATGTCGCCTCACAGCGATTAGATGTGTTGATTGCAGGGGCATTTCATCTGTCAAGAAATGCCGTCAGTGAGTATCTGATGGCACAGAAAGTATTTGTCAATGCCAAGATGACCACCAATCATTCCTATATAGTTCAGGAGAAGGATTTGATTTCTGTGCGAGGAATGGGACGGTTTCGCTATCTTGGCGATGCCCATATCACAAGAAAGGGAAGAATAAGTGTACAAATTGAGTGCTTTTAGAGGAAAGAGATGAAATGGAACTTTTAGTAAAAAATCAAGGGACTGCCTATTCCATTGTGATTGAGGGAGACTTCCAAGGATTAGAAGAAAGACTGAGAGACATTCAAGTCGAGGGAAGAAAGATTTGCATTGTGACCGATACCAATGTCTCTCCACTCTACCTTTGTGAAGTGAAACAAAGAGTGGAAAAAGTGGCAAAGCAAGTTATTGCCGTGACCATTCCTGCGGGGGAGGAGCACAAGACTCTGGATACCGTGCGAGAGATCTACAAAGAATTAATAGAGCATAAGTTTGATCGAAAGGATCTTCTCCTTGCCCTTGGCGGCGGCGTGGTGGGAGATATTTGTGGTTTTGCAGCAGCAACCTATCTTCGTGGAGTTCGCTTTATCCAGATGCCAACGACCTTGCTATCACAGGTGGATTCTAGCATTGGCGGAAAGACAGGCGTTGACTTTGACGCCTACAAAAATATGGTGGGGGCCTTTCATATGCCCGCCCTCGTCTACATCAATGTGGCGACACTAAAGAGTTTGCCAAAGAAAGAGCTGGCTTCGGGAATGGGCGAAGTATTAAAACATGGACTCATTCGAAATCGGGAGTATTATGATTGGTTAATTGAAAATGCCAAGGCAATCGAGGATGTTGATGTTGATGTGTGCAGTCAAGTCGTCTTAGAAAGTGATAAGATTAAGCGAGCAGTGGTCGAGGAAGATCCGACGGAGCAAGGCGTGAGGGGACATCTCAATTACGGGCACACCCTAGGTCATGCCATTGAAAAGCAGATGAACTTTTCACTAAGTCACGGAGCATGCGTGGCCCTTGGAATGCTTGCCGCCATGCAAATTCAAGTGGCCAGAGGAACCCTTGATCAACGGGAGTATGACAAATTAAAATCTGCCCTCAAGAAATTTTCTCTTCCAACGCATCTGGGTGAAATTGATATTCAGGCAGTACTTGAAAATACAAAGAATGATAAAAAGATGGAAGCTGGTCAGGTAAAATTTATCCTACTAGAAGAAATCGGAAAGGCTGTAATTGATCGGACAGTGAGCTTAGATGAGATGGAAGCTGCCCTCAAAAAAATTCAATATGAAGAATAAGAAGATAAGAGCAATAATATTTTTGATTTTGGCGGCCGTTGGAATTTTCTTTGACCAGTGGACGAAGAGACTTGCCGTACTTCATCTGATGAATCAGCCATCAAGGAAGATAATTCCTGGCGTATTTGAACTAAGCTACCTAGAAAATCCAGGCGCTGCCTTTGGAATGATGCGGGGAAAGCAGTTTCTCTTTTTTGTCATTATGGCAGTGGTTATTCTCACGATTTTGTGGTTGCTCGTTCGCCTTCCACTGACGAAAAGGTTTTTCCCACTGCTCCTCTGTATGGTGTTGATTTTTTCAGGGGCCATTGGCAATAGCATTGACAGAATGAGTCAAGGATATGTGGTTGACTTTTTGTACTTTTCATTGATTGATTTTCCTGTCTTTAATGTGGCCGACATCTATGTCACCGTGGGAACGATTATCCTTATAATTTTTTCTGTATTTTTCTACAAGGACGACGACTTTCGATTTGACAAGGAATAAGTGATGCAAGTATATGAATTTTTGGCGGGGGAAGAGAGCAAAGATTTGCGACTAGATGTGTTTTTAAAGCAAAATATCGAAGAAATCTCCCGCACCTATATTCAAAAGTTAATTAAAGATGGCTATGCCAATGTCAATGGCACTGTGCCAAAGACAAATTACAAAGTTAATTCTGGTGACAAGGTGTGTCTTAATGTCCCAGAGACGGAGGAGCCCGACATTGTAGCACAAGAGATGCCACTGGATATTGTCTACGAAGATGACGATGTGATTCTTATTAATAAACCAAAGGGAATGGTCGTTCATCCTGCGGCAGGACACTACACAGGAACCTTAGTGAATGGCTTGATGCACCACTGCAAGGACAATCTTTCCGGTATCAACGGTGTTCTTCGCCCAGGCATTGTTCACCGCATTGATATGGATACAACGGGGATTTTAATTGCCTGCAAAAATGATGTCGCCCATCAAAAGATTTCGGAACAATTAAAGGAGCACAGCATTACTCGGCGCTATCGAGCCTTGGTCTATGGTGTCATCAAGGAGGACGAGGGGGTGGTCAATGCTCCCATCGGTCGCCATCCCATCGACAGGAAAAAAATGGCAATCAATCCCAAAAATGGAAAGAATGCCATCACCCACTACCGAGTGCTTGAGCGATTTCGGGAGTACACCTATATTGAGTGTGAGCTAGAGACAGGAAGGACACATCAAATTCGAGTACATATGGCCAGCCTTCACCATCCACTTGTGGGGGATCAAGTCTATGGACCAGAAAAAAATCCTTTTCATCTCCAGGGGCAGTGTTTGCATGCCATGGTGCTTGGTTTTGTCCACCCAAGGACGCACGAATATATGGAGTTTTGTGCAGATTTACCGCAATATTTTTCAGAACTCTTAAAAAAATTGCCAAAATAGGCAGAATGAAGTATAATAAAAGAATAAATTGGCGAGGAGGAAGAAAAGATGGGGAATAATCTAGTCATTACTATTGGCCGCCAATGCGGGAGCGGCGGAAAATTAATTGGAGAAAAACTAGCAAAGGAATTGGGCGTTAAGTGCTATGACAAAGAGCTACTGACCAGAGCAGCCAAAGAAAGCGGAATGAGTGAGGCACTCTTTGAGTCTCATGATGAAAAACCAACCAACAGCTTTTTGTACTCTCTAGTGATGGATAGCTACTCTATGGGCTATGCCACATCATCCTATATGGATATGCCAATCAATCACAAAATTTTCCTTGCACAGTTTGAAACCATCAAAAAGATTGCACAGGAAGAAAGTTGTGTCATTGTCGGTCGCTGTGCCGACTATGCACTGGCGGACAATCCAAATCTAATTTCTGTCTTTATTGTGGCAGAGGATGAGGATAAGATTGCACGCATTATGGAGACGAATGACCTAAAGGCAGATAAGGCAAAGGACATTATGATTAAGACAGACAAGAGAAGGTCAGGATACTATAATTACTATTCAAGTAAGCGTTGGGGCGATGTCCGAAGCTATGACCTTTGCATCAATAGCTCAAGGCTTGGCGGAGTCGATGGATGCGTCGAAGCGATTAAAAGTTATATTGAGGTTCGCAAAAAGTTTCACCAAGCACCAGCGAAACAATAAAGAATTTGGAGAGAAAAGATGACAAGAGAAGAATTGATACAGGCAATCCCAAGCATCGATCAGTTGTATGTTCTCTATTCCGTACATACCAGATCGCCCTATGTGGTCTGTGAGGAAAAGACACAAGACGATGCGGCCGTTGTATATTTGGATGAAGTAGAGGCTGAGCAGGCGGCAAGAGCACTCACAGAGGAGAAAAAGGATGTGAACGCATTGAAGATGGACGATCCATCGAGAATCCTTTCGACATTTACGAGCTTTTTCCTCTTTGGCATCAATGCAGTGGAATTTCACACGGGAGACGGTGTGATTATCCTACAGCTCAATGAATTTATCCGAAGACATGACCTAAGCGACATTCCAGAAGATCGTCGCCCAGTGGAAAATCCAAGCCTTCAACTGACAATGCTTTACTTTATGCAGGAGTTTCGAAGAGGACTTGAAAATCCTGACAATGAAAAACTTCGAGAGATGGAAGAGGAGATGGTCGTCAATGTCCTTCGAGGAAAGTTTTTATTGCCATTTCGCCCAGGGGAGGGAGAGATGAAGGATCAGGTGCAATTATTGATGGTCAAGATGCAGGAGGACAAGTATATGATTCCTGTGTTTACAGACAACTTTGAATTTACAAAGTTTAGAGGACCAGACACCAGCATCAGCATCTCTGTGGCCACAATGGACAATCTTCTCGCACTTCCAATACCAGACAACAGTTTGGGTATTGTTGTGAATCCGGCAGGAGTGTCTCTTGCTCTTACCAAAGACTGGATGCAAAGGGTTCGTGATACCAAGGCCACAGAGAATGTGTAAATCATAGACTTCTTTGGGAAAGGGAAGTGTACTCTTTTTGTGATGTTGTCTCTGTTTGTTTTTTATTTTGACAGAGACAACTCACAAAAGGGGGAAGTTTTTGCAGATAAGCAACAAAACTTACAAAAAGTTTACAAATACAAAAAACTATTTTAAAATTTAAAAATTTATAGTATAATCCAAAAGAGAATAAAGAAGGTCTACTTTGTGTTTGTTAGAGGACAGAAAGGAAGACAAGGAAATGATGTATACCAAAATACAGTTTTGTAAGTGATAGTATACAATAAAATCGACGCCACAATAGGATATACGAAAGCAGGGCGCATTAAAAAATTTGGAAACTCGATAGTCAATCGCAAGACGGGACGGTGGAGGGACCTCGGTTTTTATGCGCCTTTTCCCATCCTTGGCCGCCGTAATATGGGACGGTGCCTGACTACACAGGGAAAAGGTAGTGACGGCAGAGAAAGAACTGCTTAGAGGGAATAAATTTGGTTTGGAAAGTACCAGACGACTGAACTGAGTTTATAAAAAACAAAGAAAGGGAGGTTTTGGAGATCGGGAAAAGCTTTGCGCAATGCGCATCCACCCACTTGGGTGTGCCACTCGATCAAAACAACAATAGATTTCGAGTGAGAAAAGGATGAAAGAGAGGTAAAGGATGAAAAAGAATTTCGTGGGTGTAGCCTTTGCTGCTGCACTTATGGCAGGTGCATTCGCCATGCCAACCCACGCCGCAACTGTTTCTAATGGACAGTGGCAGCAGGTAGATGGTTCTTGGACCTACAAGAATGCAGACGGAAGCCAAGCAACCAATGCTTGGGCCGCATCAAATGGTCAATGGTTTTATCTCGGAGATAATGGTAAGTTGGTTGTCAACACAGTGGTTAGTGATGACAACAACAATAAGTACTATGTTGACTCCGATGGAGCTATGGTGACCAATGGCTGGAGACAGCTCTCTACAGATGATGGAGATGCTGCTTGGTATTATTTCGGTGCAGATGGAAAGGCACTGACAGGAAGAAGCGATCGCCTTTCAAAGAAGGTGATTGACGGAAAGACATACGCATTCGATGAGAATGGTGCGATGCTCACAGGTTTTGTTAAGCAAAACGGCGAGACAGTCAATCCTGATTCAGAGGATACATTTGCCGAGGCAATGTACTACTTTGGTGCAGACGGCGCGATGTATCAAAATCAATGGTTAAGGTATGAGGATGTTGGCCTTAATGCTGGCTACAGCGATCTTGCACAGAGAAATTACTCTGAGTACGATGAGATGTGGTTATACTTTGATCAGAGAGGAAAGAAGGTAGCCGCAAGGGATATTACCGCTTCCAAGGTTCGTGAGATCAATGGCAAAAACTATGCCTTTGATGAGAATGGAATTATGATTCCAAGGCTTGCAAAGATTGATGCAACCTTAGTAGCCACGCGTTCTAATGCAGATATCCGCTATGGATCTGAGGACAAGGACGGAGAGGTAAAGGGCGATCATTGGGCATTTATGGTACCAAATGAGGATATGGATGCCGATGACTACAACTTGCAAGAGTATTCTTGGTTCCGTACAAACAACAAGGGTAAGGTTTACAAGGATCGCATTAAGGAAGTTAATGGCAGAAAGTATGCCTTTGATGAGATCGGAAGAATGCAGACACAGTTTGTTGTAATGTTTAGAAATGGTACATTTGCTAAGCAGTTCGACACCAGCGTGTTTGATTCAGAGGATTTCCTTGTGGACAATGCAGATTCGGATATCCCTGGAATCGACAGAGGTAACTTATATCTCTTCGGTGCAGATGAGTTAAACGACGGATCAATGAAGACAGGAACCGATATTCCTGTAGAGCTTGCAGATAAGTTGGTTTACTTTGGATTTAAGAACAGTGGCGTTGCCATTGGAAATAGAGGACGGTTGGAGAAGTATAAGAGTAAGTACTACTTCAATGGTTTGAGATTGGATGCGAAAGAGGACATTGGTTATGGACTCGTTAAGGATTCAAGATCAGGTGACTATATCGTTGTCGACAGAAACGGTAAGCAAGTCACAGGTGATAAGAGAGTGTTACAGGATGCAGAAGGTTGTTGGATCGTAATTAAGAAGGGCAAATTCTTTGCTAGAGTAGATAGCGGTGACAAGCCAAGATTTAAGAATGGCGTTGCTTACCTCTATGATGGCTCCTTAGATAGTGCTCATCGCTATGTACGCCCACTTGCACAAAACGAGGGCGCAAACGATTCAGGATTCCTCTTGTTCGAATAGGAGGTTTTGAACATTGAAAATTAAAAAGAGAAAACGCGTAAAGCAGGCAACCGCCTTAGCCCTGTCAGCGGTAATGGCGA
Organism: Lachnospiraceae bacterium oral taxon 096; assembly: GCA_018141845.1. NCBI lineage: Bacteria > Bacillati > Bacillota > Clostridia > Lachnospirales > Lachnospiraceae > Lachnospiraceae bacterium oral taxon 096. The sequence continues at coordinate 1,583,032 of CP073340.1, forward strand.
TGAGCGGCCTGCCGTATGTACCGTATTTGGGCGCCAATGTTGCATATGCAGCAACAACATTGGAGAATAACATTGCGAGTAATACTGGGGAAAGTAGTAATACAAAGTATGTATATGGTCATGCAGATGATACCACAAATGGTTCATCTTCATCAGCTGGTGGTGTCCAAGGCCTTTATTCACCAAATCAAAATTCGTTTTACTTGGAACTTAATAGAACACCAGGAACATCAGCAACACCAGGATCAGTAAATGCATATGGCCAGGTACTGTATCAACAGGGGGGGAATACCAATTATTTCCAAACAAGGTATGCCTTTGGAAAGCCAAGTGATGTAGATGGAAATAATCTTATCTCACCTAAGTTGAATTATTCAGGCACTGGTGAGATTACAGGCTTTACGGTAGATAACAGTATTGCTAGTCGTATTCATGAAATTTCAGGAGCACAAAATGGTGTACCATCTATATTGAATATTCCAAATGATCCTAGTGGACATCTTGAAGTTCGGCAGACGGTTTCACCTTCTAAAGATAATGAATATATAATGCTAGAGTATACAGTGTATAATGACAGCAGTCAGGTTACAGATTTTACCATTGGAAATGAAGCTGATACAGCTTTGATTAAACATGATAATAACCCTATTGTTGTCAGTGGAAAACAAAGCTCAGGCTATGAAGGTGTACATTTTCATGCAACGGGTGGAGAACCAGGAGGTACAAATTTAGGCGGTGGCCATGTATTTTCAACTTTAGATGTCTATACAAAGCTTCCAACAGATCCAACAGTTACTATGCAGACGAGGGATAATTCAGATCCTAGCCGTACAGCTGTTTGGGCAGGTCAATGGTCAACAAATGGATATAGTCCTTCAACTGCGATTCAAACCGCACTGTTTATGTTCACAGGAATGGAAAAACCAGTGTTAATGCAAGATGGTGATTCAGCAGTAGCTTTTTCAGCATATTTTAATTTGCTGCCACATGAAACAAAAACGGCAAAATTTGCGATTGCAACTCGCCAACATGTGTATTATGCGGCACCACAGCTCACAGATCAAGGATTGGATACAGGATATATGGCAACACCGGTAACCAGAAAAACTGGTGCTGATGCAGCTAAGTCCACTATAGAAAGAGTTTTAGATAAGACTGCGGCAGATAATGGTGGTCTAAATAAAACTCTCTATATCATGATGCAGGGTGACGAAGAGATTGGGAAGACCATTGACATTCCAAGTGGATATAATGTTGTTATTATGTCGGCAGACTATAATACACCACAAAATTTAGCATCTTCATCGCCATCATATAAACCAGCTGGTGGAGTAGCGATGCAATATTCTTATGGGCCATCTGTTCCAAAGGCTAATTCTACTACCTATACACTGAAACGTAAGGCAGGATTTGATGGGCCATTATTTAGTGTAAAAAATGGTGGTACTGTTAAGTTTATGGATATTAATCTTGATGGTCGGAATGTTCCAGCTACCAAGCCTATGATTGATGTGGAAAGTGGTGGAACTTTAACATTGGCTACAAAGGCTAGCATTACAAATGCAAATACATCAGCTACAGAGGGTATGCCAGCTGCAGTTAATGTGGCAGGCGGAGCCAAGGTGGATATGTATGGATCTAGTATCCAAAATAATATTTCAGGTAAGAAGGCTGGTGCGGTAAAATTAGCAGATAACAGTGCTAATTTTACAGTTAGTGGAACAGTTAATATTACAGGAAGTAAGGATGCTGCTGGATCTAATGCCAATGTTTATCTGGATGGAGCAGCAGCGGCTTCAGGTGCTTTTATTAAAACAAATAGTGATGGATTAAATTCAGATTCATCTATTGGTGTTTCCGTTGCATCTGGTTTGATTCCAACAGAAATTAGTCAAGGATATCCTGTTGTAAGACCAACAGGTGGTTCTTCTTACGCAGTATCTAACTTTATTGGAGATGCAGATACCCTACCAGTAACAGATTATGTTGCAAGCCACACAAGTAGCATGGGTGGTAATGAGGTAGCTAATAATTACTATGTGGAGTCAGAAAAGTATACAATTTCTGTTCAAGTAATTGATGAGACAGGTCTTACGGTTAACCTAGGTGGACCAGCGAATCCATTGATTGCTACAAGTTTTGGATTTACTGCAGGGGCTATTCCAGCAGGTTCAGATATTGATTATACATATCCTACTTCTCTTACAGGTTTGAGGGAATTTGTAGAGTATAAAGAAGGTGTAACCCCAGGTGTAGGAAGTGTAATGAATGAGACCAATGCAGCGGGAGCAGTTGTTTCTAGTATAGATTTCAATAAAGATGTTGCTGGAACAAAGCACATCAAAGGAAAGATGCCTAGAAAGAATGTTATTGTTACTGTAAAATTTGCTCCTCAAATGGCAAATTACTACTTTGATGCACAGGGTGGACTTATACCAGGTGGTGTAACACATAAGAGTGAGCCAGCTAGTGGAACATCTACTACACTTGGTCAGATGCCAACACCGAGCAAGGGAGGAATGACCTTTGCAGGATGGTTTGAATATACAGATTCTGATGGTGATCATGTGTATAATCCAGCACTTCCAGCGGAGGCTGCTTCTGTGTCTACATCAGCTGTAACAGGTTATCCAGCACCTGGAAATCACACAAAGACATATTTTGCAAAGTGGGTTCCAGATACAACACCATATACTATTCAGAAGATTTATGAGAATGTAAATTCTAGCTTGCCATTGCATTTTGGTTCAGAGTTTGATCCAAGTACATTTGTAGTTAATGGTAATATTCAGCCAGCAACTTCACCTGTAATTCCAGGATATACATTCCAATTTGGTGCGGATACACCTTCAGGTGGTACATTCACAGCTACAGGTGCAACTACGGCAAATTATTTAAAGACATCTGCACCGGCAACAAATGCTAGCTTGACCTATCGTCATAGAGTAGATCCAACACAGCCACCATTTACACTAAATGTTGTACATGAGGTGATGGGCTCAGGAATTACTTTGGGAAGTCAAACACTGCAAAAGAGACCAGAGCAACCAATCAATGTAGCAAGTCAGACTTATCCAGGATATACATTTGATCATGCAGCGATTACAGCAGGTGGCTCACAGGTAGGATATCAGCTTGGTTTAGATGCAAGTCAGGGACTGTTGACGAATACAAATTATGTGAATGATGGAAATCTGACAGGATTTATGCCTAACCAAAATGTTACGGTCGTTTACTACTATAGACCAGACAGTGCTTCAGCTGTAACAAGAAGATTTATGGCTGATGGTGTGGCAATCTATGCAGATAGTAATGCATTTGCACCAAACTCAGCAATCACAACACCATTGGCAGTGCCAACAGCTGCAACTACAGCAGCAATGTATGGATATATCTATAATCCAGCACTTCCAAATGCATTGACATTAAACCCATCTGGTGCTTTGACTGCGGATTCAGCAGGTGCTTTGACAGGAACAATGCCAGCCAGTGGTGGAGTTCGTGCAATCTATAATCTCGACAGAGATCCAGCAAAGTGGCAGAACTTAAACTTTGACTTTGTCAACGATGGTTCTTCTAACTTTGCAACATTGAGTTCTCATGGACCAATCAGTGTACTCACAGATGATGGTGTAACAAATGGTCACGAGAACGCAATGCAGTTTAGTGTAATTAAGAATCTCAACGGATTCCCAACAGTAACACCAGACAACTACCATATGGTACAGGGATGGTATTACGATCAGGCAGGTACACAGCCAATTACAGATGCAGATCGTTTGGCAACAGATCCATCTGGATCAAGAACAGTTTATGTAAAGGTTGTCGAAGATCCTAGCAAGTGGGTTGATGTTAACTTTGCTTCATCTGATACTTCAAAGGGTACATTGACATCAGCAGGTACAAATGTTCCAGGTGGTACACCACAGCATCTTCACTACGACTTAGCATGGAGTAGCCTTGTTCTTCCAACAACAAATCCTATTGCTAACTACGAGTTGAAGAATTGGACATCACCAAGTGGACAGGTTGTTCAGCCAAGTGATATCGTTGTTGCAGGTACATATCTTGCAAACTTTGGTAAGGTAGATGCAACATGGGGTCTTAACCCAGGTGCATTTGGTGCAAACGGAAGAATTGGTGACAATGGTCAGGGTACAATTACTGTTACAGGTACAACACCAGGTAACCGCTATGTAATTACAGATCCTGATAACAATATTATTGCCGTTGTTGATGGACCAGCAAATGGAAGCGATATTCAGGTTCCAAATGTAATTCCAGGTAGAACTTATAATGTTGTTGAGGGCGGACCAGATACACAGGCAACTGTAGGTCAGCCAGGAACTTCTGTGACAGGAAGTAACATCTCTAGTCCAAAGCCAGTTATGATTCCAGCAATTGGTGATAACAGAAATGTCGGCGTGGATCCTAATGATACAGATAGAGCACAGATTGTAATTAATCCAGCAGATCCAGATGCAGATTACGCATTGATTGATTCAAATGGAAATGTTGTGCCATATCCAAATTCAGATAATGGTTGGTTGACACCGGTAGGATCTGGACCAGCAACCGTGACATTTAATAACTTAAATCCAGGTGATACATACACCGTTGTTGCTCGTCGCCATGGCAATCCAAGTGAGACACCAACTGGAAATCTTCCAGCAGGTGTACCAGTTGTAGCTAACCCTGGTGATATGGTTGATATTCAGAATTACACCATTAAGACAGTTACAAATGCTGTTGGTGGAAATGTAGGAATTACGAGCGTGGATACAAACTCAGTTAATACTACAGATTTCAACACAGCGAAGGGAACTTCAACCTTTACACTTCATGCAGATCCTACAGATGGTGCAGGTCATGCATTTAAGTATTGGTTAATTGCCAATGGTAGAATTCCAGGCGTAACAGCAAAGATTACAAGCAACGATTACACAGGTACTTTGGATAGAAGCAATGTTATCTTTGAAGCTATCTATGATGTGCCAGCAACAGATGCTTTTGGCAATCCAATTGCACCAGTTTCACAGGAGAATAGAGGCGGAGCAGCAGACGGTGAGTTTGCTATGGACGCAAGTCAAATCTCCGATATTCAGAACAACTTGACCAACCCTACTGACCAGAGCTTGATCAATGTTAACCATGCCGATGTTCGCTACAAAGTTATCTTTGATAAGAGAAATGCAGAGAACAACGAGGTACAGGCTGTAAAGAATGTACCATCTCAGGTATGGGTTGATCACCCAGGTGCATTTACAGCAGGTTGGGCACTTGATGTCAAGGAAGAAAGATATGTCGATGGAAGATTAGTACAGAATGCAACTCCATCTGATGCACAGGTCAATGTCAATGTTCAGTTGGCAAGTCAGGATACAGATATGCTTGACTATGAAGTTTGGGATCTTGGTCCTACAGTAGATTCTACATGGACAAAGATTGCAAATCCTACCTATACATCACAGATGAGCGTTGTTGAGGATGTAGCAAACAACGGTGGACTTCTTTCCTTCGTTGGAAATCTCAACCATACTTATGTCCTTGTTTACTCAAAGACATTTAAGTTGAACTTCATCGATAACAATCCTACAAAGGATCACCTCTATCTCGGTGATACAACCAGAAACTTCTTTAAGAAGATTAAGGTGAGAAAGAAAGACGCAGTTGATGACAGCTGGTACACATCAGACTATGCAGTTGTTACAGGATATGCAGATGGTGCAACAGCCAACACCTTGGTAACTCCATTTGATGATATCTATGGTACAACCCATACTTATGTGAACTGGTCAAAGAAGGATATGCCAAACAATATCTCTATCTTCGATCCATCAGCTGAAGTAACAAGAACAATGAATGTCTATGCTTACTACGATAACAACAGACCTCAGGTACAGCAGGCAAGAAAGGATTTGACAAGCTTAATTGGTCAGGCCAATGACCTTGTTGGCGATCCATTCTTAAAGGCTGGTGAGGCTGAGAGATTGCAGGCAGCCATTGCTGAGGCACAGAATGTTCTTGATCGTATCCGTGGAAGACTAGAGAATGGCACAGATCCTCTTCGTATGGCAAATTATCCAGAGTTGCAGGCAGCAATTGACGCTCTCCGTGCAGTGATGGATGATCTCTATGGACATTCTAACAGAAGAAGCGATCGCTTCAACCAGAGAAATAATGGTGCAGGCGGTGGCTCAGGTTCATCAGGACGTGGTGGCGGAAATGTTTCTGGTACACCACTTCAGGGAACAAGATATGTAAGTATGCCATTGCAGAACACACCACAGATTACATTTACACTTGGTGTAGATGGAGGCTGGAAGATCAATCCAACAACCAATCGTTGGGGATTCTACTTAAATGGTGGACTTCCATTGAACAATAGATGGGGAAGAATTGATTATGTCAATGCAAACGGACAGCCTGTTACCGATTGGTACAGATTTGATGAGCAGTCAAGCCTTGTTACAGGTTGGTACTATGACAAGGATGACAAGCAGTGGTATCTGTTAAATCCTAAGGAAGGTTCCGATCAGGGCAAGATGATCAGAGGATGGTACCTTGATACCACAAAGAATAAGTGGTACTTCTTGAACAGAGACAATGGTACCATGATGACTGGTTGGTATCATGATCCAAGTGATGGCAAGTGGTACTTCTTCGATCCAACAACTGGTGAGATGTACACAGGTTGGGCTAAGATCAACAACAAGTGGTATTTCTTTAATCAGTTTGCAAGCGAACCAACATGGAGATTAGAGAATGATGTTTGGGTATATAACAACAACAATGTTCGCCCATTTGGTTCTTTATATGTGAGTGAGACAACGCCAGATGGTTACACAGTCAATAGCAATGGCGAGTGGATCAACTAGGCATAAGGAGGAAACAATTGAAAAAAGCAAGATTTAAGAAAGGAATTTCCAATTTGCTTGCTGCTACCATGGTTGCGACTATGGTAGCACCGGCTCTGCCGGTTTACGCAGCAGGAGGCATTAATTTGGATATAGAGTCACTATTTCCAGGTGTATTTAATGCTACTGAAAGGGCAACTTTTCAGCTTACAGGAACTCCAGGAGCTTCCACCCCAGTATTACCTGTACAAACAGATGGATCTGGTAGAAAGTTATTGCCATTTCTTCAGGTGAATGGCTCAGGATATAAGCTTCATGATTACAATGGTATGTTGGCAGCTAAGGGTATTAGTTTAAGTGATTATAGTATTGATGGCTGGTATGAGGGTGATCAATCTAGTCTTTCACCTAGGTATTTTTATCCTAGTTATTTCCCAGCTGTAGACACTGTGTATACTGCTAGAGGAACAGGTGCAGGTAATCAGTATATTGTAAAGACGCAGTTGAATTTACCAAGTGGCACTTCTATTTATATGGGAGATTTAAGCCCAGCTTATGCAGATGTGCACTCAGGTTCAGCATTTTCAAAAGCAGCAAGTCGAATTGATGGATTTGAAGCAAGTAGTGGTACTATTAGTATGTATAAGGTTGCAGATGCTGACAAAAGTCCGACAAGAACATCGGTTGTCACTCCACCTGCAACAGTTCCATTTAGTACGACAGCAGATCCTGGTGCTTTTCCAGATGCCTTTGCATGGAATGCAACGGATAAGAAGGTAAGCGGTAGAATGGTACCAAGAGATGTAGCGATTGATTTTACTTATACAGCTGATACAAACAAAAAGCAGCCGATTGTAGTAAAAGATGTTGTAGTAGATGCAGCAGGTCATCAGCTATCTAGTACAATTCGATCAGCGAATTCTTATTATGCTAGCGAGACGATTCCAGCAGGAGCTGTTGTTCCAAATAATGATATGATAACCGCTCCGTCAGGTTCTCCAGCAGGTACAGAGCCAAGATTTATATTAAAGAGACAAGCGCCTGGAACAGTATCAGATCCTATAGAAAAGGCGAAGATAACCAAATCGGGTACAACGAATGAGTTGAAGACATTAGCAGAGTTAACTGCAACACCAGACGTTTCTTGGATTGGATTTATGACAGGTGATAATTTGCATGTAAATGCTACCAGCAATGAGGTCACAGGTAACATGGTTAACTATCCAGTTGATGTTACTTATACCTATATGGTTAATCCAAATTATCAGAAGTCTGTGGACATTGTGTATAAGGATGAACTGGGCAATAATATTACAGATAAGGTTGTTGCTGCATTAACAGCAGCTGGTACAACAGTTGGAACTGTTCATGGAGCGACAACTGCTACAGGTGGTGGACTGTATGAAAGCAATCATCATTTGATGTATGATTTGGATCGTGTTGCTTCAGGAGGAGGAAATGGAAATTATTTGATTCCAGCCCCAGTGCTTAATGGATATTTGAGTACAGGAACAAGAATACCAACGATGACAATTAAAAATGCGAATCCAGCAGGTGATGGTTTCACTAATACATCAGCAGGATGGACAGCATCGACACCTTCATTCCAAGTTACATCATCCGTGGCAGCACCACCTAATAACCTTGAGATTCAGGTTACCTATAATCTTGATCCGGATGCTGTGAAGAAAGTTCGCTTGAGCACAAAGGGTGGTGGTAGCTTAGTAATGGCAAGTGGTAGTCAGTATATTCAGGGTTCTACAGGTCAAATTGAAAGTGTTGCAGAGGACTTTACAGATAACAGTTATAAGATTGACCAACCATTTATTTCTAACTTGGCAACTCCAACACCAGATTTAGGTTATACCGTAGGATCTTGGGAACGCAAAGATGCTAGTGGAAACTGGGTTCCATTTACACCATACGCTGGAACAGGTGCAGGTATTGCCCAGACAGACATTCCTAGTAGCCCTGGAGATACAATCGATTTGAGAGTTTCATTTGATGCAAATCCAGCAATGATGAACACTTATACATTTACATCAAGTGATCCAAACTTAAATTACAGTTTGTTGAACACATCACCAGTGACCAATATTCAGAATCAGACAACAGTTACAATGTCAAGAACCGATGTTGATGCAGCATCCAATGCAAGTACAGTGACAGCAAATGCAGGTTACAGAGTTGGTTGGTTTGATTCTCATGGTCAAGAGATTGACTTTAATACTGGCGATATTACACATATGAGTGGCGAGACATTTACAGCAAGAGCTGTACCAACAACACCTCTCAATGCGTACACACCAACAGGAACTGGACAGTTAGATGACACAACAGGAGCACCAACTATTCAGGTAGATACAGGTACTCAGGCGATTGACCCAAGATTGAACTATGTAGTTACAGATCCAAGTGGAAATGTAGTTACTGTTATTCCTGGTTCAAATCTTGCAGGAGATAATGGTGCAATTACAGGACCATTTACACCAGGTTATCCATATAACATCTATACTTATGATCCAGCAACAGCAGGAACTCCAGTAGTGACGGGATCACCAATTCCAAGTACAGTGACAACTTCAGCTCCAGGACAAGTGGTTATCCCAACAACAAATCCACAGGGATCAACCAGTGGACCAAGACCAATTGTAGCTCCAGATAATTCAAATCCTGGAACAACAAGTATTACAGTTAATCCAACAACACCAAATACAGATTATCAATTGCTTGATCCTTCAGGCAATGTGGTTGCACCTTGGACAACACCAACAACACCTGGTGCACCAGTGACATTTGGTGGATTGGATCCTAATACGACTTATACAATCGTAGCTAGAACAACAGGAACAAACGATCCTGGATATCCAGCTAATGGTACCCCAGTCAATACAGCAGTCTTGACACCAGTACAAAGTGCTCATAAGGTTATGTTCCAAAGTGTAATGCCACCAATGAACATTAAGGTTGGAACACATTCAGGTCTATCACTGAGTGATTTAAATAGTGTTGATCCAGGAACTCGTGTAGAAATTACAGCAAATGGAATTGATAGCACAACAGCACCATTTAATAACTTCTCTAGATTTACATATCCATCATCTATTACAGATGATGCAGCAGCAAATGATGTGATTAGTTTCTTGATGCCAAATGATGATGTAACCATTGTTGCACACTATACTGATCCAGGTGTCATTATTTCTACAGTGGCTACGCCAAGTAGTGCGACAGCAACAGATACAGGAGTTCTCTATGATGGCGATCAGCATACAAGCGGTGATGCAGGTGTATTCCCAAGCATCACAAGCAATGCACCAGCAGGTATCTACAGACTTTATGTAGAGAAGAGAACAGCTACAGCAGCTGAGGAAGCTATTGGAGCAGCAGGAGAGAGAAATATCTATACTCCTTCATTTGTTGTTACTCCAGTTGTTCAGGTATATAATCCAACAACAGGCAACTGGGATCCATACAATGGTACTGTAGGTGATATTACATTGACATTGGATACAGGATCAACGAATACAACTGATGGTTACACATTGAAGGATATGAATGGAAATGTAGTAAGCACAGGTGTTGACTTTAATTCAACAAATAGTGTTTATCCAGGATATTTCACATTGTCAAACTTCGTCAATGGTCAGAGCTATATCTTTGGATCTACTCGCACAAGAAGACATAATGTCATCTTTAAGAGCAACAAGGATTCATCTTACTCAAGATCATTTGTCGTAATGGATGGAGATGTACTGAGTGCAAATTCAGCAAGACAGGCTACATATACAGGCGACATCGCTTCAATCCGTGCAAATGGTGTTGATGCCGGTGGCGTTGATATCAATGGTGTGACATGGACATACAGAGGTCTTTCAACTTCTGCAACATCTTATGTACCATTTAATGACAACGATGCAGTATTATCTGATACAACTGTTTATATCTACTTTGATAGTGATGCTCCATTGAGAGCAAGCACAGCTACAGCTCTTGGCAATGCCATTACAAGAGCACAGGGCATGGTTAATGCGAGAAACTTAACGATTGCAGATGAGGCTAGACTTCAGGATGCCATCAACAGAGCAAATGCAATTCTTGCTCAGACATCACCAAGAAAGGCTTCAACTCCAGAGTTACAGGCAATTCTTGATGAGATCAACCGTTACTTAGGCGTTCGCCCAATCATCAGCGGTGGTGGTGGCGGCTCAAGAGGCAGCTCAGGTGGTTCAGGCGGCGGCTCAGGTAGCAGCAGCGGAGTCATCAACACTCAAGCAAATGTTCAGGCTGCAGGTGCTTACCGTGTAGGCGTAGATGGTGACTGGGAGTTAGTTGACGCAGCAAATCATAAGTGGGTATTCAACTTAAAGAATGGTACTCGTGTAACAGGATGGCAAAAGCTTGCTTATACTTATGGTAATACCACAAGAACAGAGTGGTATCACTTTGCAAGTGACAACATCATGGATCACGGCTGGTTCTTAGATCAGAATACAAACAGATGGTATTACTTATCTGATGTTCATGACGGATTCTTCGGCCATATGGTTGAGGGATGGCATCAGGACGATCAGGATGGAAGATGGTATTATCAGAACCTCAACTCTGGTGAGATGCTCCTTAACTGGCAGCACATCGGAGATGCTTGGTACTACTTAAATCCATACAACAACGGACCAACATGGTTCTACAACAATGCAACTCAGACTTGGGATTACTCAAATAACAGTGACAGACCTTATGGTTCACTCTATGTTAATGAGACAACAAAGGATGGTTACAAGGTAGACGAGAATGGTCGTTGGGTTAAGTAATCCATAGATTTCAGTCTTTGAGAATAACTCGGGCGGGGAGAAATCCCCGTTCGGGTTATTTTTTTGTCTATAATTAGAACTTATGTTCGATTTGCTTGACTTTTCCTTTGTCTACTCGCTATAATTGAACTTGCAAAGAGAGAGGCAAATCGTTTATAATATCCGATACGCTTTTTAAATTGGAGGATAGCATGGGAAAAAATTACGACGCAAGTAGCATTATGATCCTAGAGGGATTAGAGGCTGTGCGAAAGAGACCAGGTATGTATATTGGTGGGGTGGGCACGAAGGGGCTAAACCACTTGATTTATGAAATTGTAGATAATTCTGTCGATGAGCATTTGGCGGGATTTTGCAGTTGTATATGGGTGACTTTGGAGGCCGATGGCTCCTGTACGGTCAAAGACAATGGGCGAGGAATTCCAGTGGAGATGCACAAAAAGGGAGTTTCTGCAGAAAGAATTGTGCTTTCGACCTTGCATGCGGGCGGAAAGTTTGACAATGAAGCTTATAAGACCAGTGGAGGTCTCCATGGTGTGGGTTCTTCGGTGGTCAATGCTCTTTCAGAAAAATTGTATATTGAAATTAGCCGAGGGGGTAAGGTCTATGCCGATAGCTATGAGAGGGGAAAACCAACGACAGAACTGATTGATGGAATGATTCCAGTGATTGGAAAGACCAAGGAGACAGGCACAAAGATTAATTTCTATCCTGATGCAGAGATATTTGAAAAGATTTACTTTAAGGCGGACTGGTTAAAGTCAAGGCTGCACGAGACCACCTATCTCAATCCAAATCTGACCATTTACTACGAGAATAAGAGAGTGGGTGAGGAGGAAAAGATCACCTATCACGAGCCAGAGGGCATTGTTGCCTATGTGCGTGACCTCAATCGCCAAAAGGAAGTGGTGCATGAGCCAATCTATATTCGTGGCAAGGCCGACGGAATGGAAGTTGAGGCGGCGATTCAGTTTGTCGATGCATTTGAGGAAAATATCTTGGGCTTTTGTAATAATATCTTTACTCAGGAGGGCGGAACACATATTGTGGGGTTTAAGACCAAGTTTACACAGATGATCAATGCGTATGCGAGGGAGTTAGGGATACTGAGGGAAAAGGATGCAAACTTTACAGGGGCGGACACAAGAAATGGAATGACGGCAGTGGTGGCCATTAAGCATCCAAATCCCATCTTTGAGGGGCAGACAAAGACAAAGCTGGCCAGTGCCGATGCGAGCAAGGCGACGGCAACCATTATTGGTGATGAGCTCACAAGATTTTTTGATCGCAATGTTGAAATCGTCAAGGCGATCATTGGTTGTGCTGAAAAGTCAGCAAAGATTCGAAAGCAAGAAGAGAAGGCAAAGACCAATATGCTCACCAAATCAAAGTTTTCTTTTGACTCCAATGGAAAACTTGCCAACTGTGAATCAAAGGATCCATCGCAGTGTGAGATCTTTATTGTCGAGGGAGATTCGGCAGGTGGCTCGGCAAAGACCGCAAGAGATCGAAGGTATCAGGCGATATTGCCGATTCGAGGAAAGATATTGAATGTGGAGAAGGCCTCGATGGATAAGGTGCTTGCCAATGCAGAGATTAAGACAATGATTAACACTTTTGGCTGTGGATTTTCAGAGGGCTATGGGAATGACTTTGATATCAGTAAACTTCGCTATGACAAGATTGTCTTAATGACGGATGCGGATGTCGATGGCAGTCATATTGACACGCTATTGCTTACCTTTTTGTACCGCTTTATGCCAGAGCTAATCTATGATGGACATGTGTATATTGCAATGCCACCACTATATAAGGCCATTCCAAAGCGTGGTCAGGAGGAGTATCTCTATGACGAAAAGGCATTGGCCAATTACAGAAAAAAGCATGGCGATAACTTTACCTTACAAAGATATAAGGGACTGGGAGAGATGGATGCCCAGCAACTTTGGGAGACGACACTTGATCCAGAAAGGCGACTACTAAAGCGAGTGGAAATTGAAGATGCGAGACTGGCGAGCGAAGTGACTGAATTATTGATGGGTGGAGATGTCGCACCGAGAAGAGAATTTATCTATCAACACGCCAATGAGGCGAGTATAGATTTATAGGAGAGGCTATGGCAGAGAAAATATTAAGAACGGAATATTCAGAGGAGATGCAAAAGTCCTACTTGGACTATTCAATGAGTGTCATCACCTCCAGAGCGATTCCAGATGCAAGGGATGGCTTAAAACCAGTGCAAAGGCGTGTGCTCTATGATATGAGTGAGTTGCACATCAATGCCGATAAGCCACACAGAAAGTCGGCAAGAATTGTGGGCGATACCATGGGTAAGTATCATCCCCATGGAGATTCTTCCATCTATGAGACATTGGTCGTATTGACGCAGGATTGGAAAAAGGGAATGCCCTTGATTGATGGGCATGGAAACTTTGGCTCAATTGAGGGCGACGGAGCAGCGGCCATGCGCTATACGGAGGCCAAGCTCACAAAGTTTACACAAGAAGTCTTTTTAAAGGATCTGGATAAGACTGTGGACTTTGTTGCCAACTATGATGAGACAGAAAAAGAACCTGCAGTTTTGCCAGTGCGCATTCCTAATCTCTTGTTAAATGGAGCAGAGGGCATTGCCGTAGGTATGTCCACTTCGATGCCACCACATAATTTGGCAGAAATTTGTGATGTCTGCATCGCCTATATCCGAAATCGTCTGATTAGTGTCGAGGAATTGATGCATATTATGCCAGGACCTGATTTTCCGACGGGGGGAATCGTTGCCAATCGCTCGGATTTATTGGATATCTATCGCACGGGAACGGGAAAGATTAAGCTTCGAGGAAAGATTGAGATTGAGCTTGGAAGAAGAAAGAGCGACAAGGACAGGTTAATTGTCACAGAAATTCCCTATACGATGATTGGTGCGGGATTAAATAAGTTTTTACAAGATGTGGCGGATCTTGTGGAGAGCAAAAAACTTCCTGAAGTGGTGGATATTTCCAATCAGTCGGACAAAAATGGTACACGCATTGTCCTTGAGTTGAGGAAGGATGCTGATATTGACCGTGTCAAAAATATGCTCTACAAAAAGACGAAGTTAGAGGATAGCTTTGGGGTAAATATGCTGGCCATTGCACAGGGGCGACCAGAGACATTGAATCTTTTGAGTATTTTGCAAAATTTCCTTGATTTTCAATATGAGAATGCGACAAAAAAGTATAATATTCTTCTGGAAAAGGAGATCGAGAAAAAGGAAATTCAAGAGGGACTGATTCGGGCCTGCGACTGCATCGACCAGATTATTGCCATTCTGAGAAAGTCAAAGAATATCTCACTGGCGAGGGAGAGATTGATGGCAGAACTTGAGTTTACACAGCGTCAGGCACAGGCTATTTTGGAAATGAAGTTATATAAGTTGATTGGTCTTGAGGTGGAAGCCCTGTTAAAGGAGAATCGGCAGACACTAAAGAATATTAAAAATTACACCAAGCTTTTGCAATCACAAAAGAGTATGGACGAGGTTTTGATTGCTGACTTATTAGAGATTAAGGAAAAATTTGGCAGACAAAGAAGAACTAGCCTAGAAGATGCCAAGGAAGCTG
This sequence comes from Lachnospiraceae bacterium oral taxon 096, assembly GCA_018141845.1. Taxonomy (NCBI): domain Bacteria; kingdom Bacillati; phylum Bacillota; class Clostridia; order Lachnospirales; family Lachnospiraceae; species Lachnospiraceae bacterium oral taxon 096. The sequence goes on from CP073340.1 coordinate 1,598,302, forward strand.
TAGTTGTGGAATTGCCAAAGGTGGCACAAAAGATTGTCTTTGTCATGGATCGCTTTGGCTATGCAAAGACGATGGATTTTGGTCTGTTCGAGAAAAACCGTGAGACCGTGGAGAGCGAATATAAGTATGTGGTTCCGATGATGTCAGATGACAAGGTCTGTATATTTACCGATTTGGGGCTTTTGCATCAGGTGAAGGCAGAAAATATTTTATCGGGAAAATTAAGAGATAAGGGGATTCCTCTGGACAATCTTTGCAAGTTGGATACAAGTAAGGAAGAAATTCGCTTGATTGCATCCTTTGCTCAAGTTTCTGATGAGGAAAAGCGATTACTTTTTGTGACCGAATGGGGACTCATTAAGCAAATCGACGGAAAGGAATTGAGCACGAATAATCGCCAGGTAGTGGCCACAAAGCTTGGTGAGGGCGATAAGGTGTTGAGTGTTCGTCTAGTCAGCACAGATAGTGGGTATGAGGAAGTGATTCTTGTCTCCGATGGGGGATATATTGTCAAGTTTCCACTGATTGCCGTCAATCTCTATAAAAAGACCTCTAAGGGAGAAAAAGCAATGCGTCTTTTGGAGGGAGAAAAGTTAGTGGCTATGTATCTACTTTCGGATGGTGATATTGTCAAGATCCATGGAAAGCCAGTCAATCTATTGAAATTAAAGCTGAGTAACCGCAATGATCGTGGGACAAAGCTGAAGGGATAGAAGGAGAACAAGAGAGTAGAAAGACTAACTATTAAAAGTCAAGCCCTAAAATGATATTTTTTAAATAAAGTACAGAAATGTATTTTAGATATATTCGGAATACAGTTAGAGCTCCTTGCACTTTGAAAACTGCATGACAAAAAGAGCATCATGATAGGTGCATGAAAAAGGAGTATTGAATTAGAGTTAATTAAGCTACTTTAATGTATTGCTGATTCGATTTTACAAGATGATAAATAACTCGAACCAGTTTTTTGACGGCATGAGATATTGCAACATTATAATGCTTGCCTTCAGCTCGTTTCTTGGTAAGGTACCTGGCAAATGTCGAATCCCAGTGGCAAACATACTTGGCAGCATTGTACAGAGCATATCGTAAGTATTTGGAACCTCGTTTTTCCATGTGGGAGTATGCTGAGTCAAGCTGCCCTGATTGATATGTTGATGGTGAAAATCCGGAATAAGCCAAGATTTTATCAGGAGAATCAAACCGACTGAAGTCGCCAATCTCGGCAATGATCATAGCGCCCATACGATAGTTGATACCTGGAATACTGAGAATTGGAGAATTAATTTCATCCATGATAATTTTGATTTCATTTTCGATTTCATCAATCTCAGAAGCAAGTTCCAGTATCAACTTGATGGTGTGTTTTAGTTCAAGAGATTTGGCTGGCATATTTGAGCCGATAGAAGCCCTTGCAGCTTCCCTGAAAGTTATGGCGGTATCTTTACCATATCGACCTTTAGATGCATCTGAAAGAAGATTTGTAAGTCTGGTAAGATGTGCACCAGCTACATATTTAGCCCCGGGAAATTCAGAAAGCAATGCATAAATGGATGTCATATGAAGTGTTGGTACAAGTTTTTCTAATTCAGGAAATAAGATACAGACCAGTCTTGAAACGGAAGTTTTTAGTTTGGCACGTTCTTTTACCTTATCAAAACGATAACGAGTTAATGACTTTAATTCTTCGTTGTGGTAAGATGTATCTGAGTAGGACTTCAAGTTCACATCAGACATGAGCATGTAAGCAATCGTGCGGGCATCTACTTTATCCGTTTTCGTGAGTCTAAGGCTTAGACTTTTTCTGTACAGATTTGTATGTAACGGATTGATGACATAGGTGGTCAGACCTTTATCAATGAGATAACCTAAAAGATTGTAATTATAGTGTCCGGTAGCTTCCAGTCCTACTTTTACTTTTGTTATATCTTCCATAACAGATTCTATTCTTTGGTAAAGGTCATTGAAACCATCTTGACTGTTAGAAATGGTAAAAGCTTTAAATAATACTTCTCCATTAGAGTTTGTGATAAAGCAATCATGCTTATCCTTAGCGACATCAATTCCTACATAAATCATAATAATCTCCTTTAAAATGTATTTGATACTGTTTTAGAACCACAGGGACTCCTTGCGATTGTAGCCTCGTTCTAAATAAACCGTCATGCGGTATCTAACTGATTAACAAATGAGCAAAGAGACTGTGGTTGGGGCCTTTCTAAAACCATCAAGTGGTAGGAGTAAATAACCAATCCACAGTATCTTATATATCATAGTCGAACCTACGGAAGAGGTAAAGAAAAGACTATGACTTAATAGTTATAAAGACCTTGGAGAGGGTCTCTAAAAACTACTACTATATAATACGAGGAGAGAAAGATATGGATAAAATTCCGACACCACATATTGAAGCAAGAGAAGGAGAGATTGCAAAGACCATCCTCTTGCCAGGAGATCCTTTGCGTGCAAAGTTTATCGCCGAGCATTTTTTAGAGAATGTCAGGCAATTTAATCAGACCAGGAATATGCTCGGTTTTACAGGAACTTATCAAGGGAGAGAAGTCTCTGTGATGGGTACAGGAATGGGTTGTCCATCGATGGGAATTTATTCCTATGAGTTGATTCATTTTTATGGGGTGAAGAATCTCATTCGCATTGGAACAGCGGGTGCGATGAGTCAAAAGGTAAAAGTGAAGGATATGATTTTTGCTATGGGCACCTGTACAACATCAAATTTCCCATCCTTAATGGGACTTCCAGGTCAATTTTCTCCTCTGTGTTCATTTGAGTTATTACAAAGAGCAGTCACTGTAGCAAAAAGGCTAGGCATTGACTATCATGTGGGCAATATTCTCACTTCGGATATGTTCTATGCACCACAAACAGAAAATAAAGAGGGGATGACATGGGCAGATATGGGGGTGCTGGCGGTGGAGATGGAGGCCGCAGCACTCTATACCAATGCAGCCGCAGGGGGAGCCAATGCCCTTGCGATTCTCACCATTAGTGATGACAAGGAGCGAGGCGAGATGACGAGTGCAAGGGAGAGAGAGACTACCTTTACCAATATGATGAAGGTTGCATTGGAGTTGGCATAATCTTATGGTAGACCATAGAAGAAAGATATAGGAGTGATAGATGCTTGTTATAAGAAAAGACACTTAAACTTTGAGTGTCTTTTCTACAAAAACAACTGTCTTTTCTATGCGAAAAAGTACTTGCATTTTTTTTGAAATTGTACTAAGATAAGCCGTAAATGCAAGAAATTGCAAAAATAATAAAGATAGACAGAAACGAGGACAGGAAAATGGATAAGAAATTACGAGTTGGCGTTCTTGGTGCAACTGGAATGGTTGGACAGCGCTTTTTAAGTTTATTGGAGAATCACCCTTGGTATGAGGTTGTTGTTGTGGCCGCTAGCCCAAACAGTGCAGGAAAAACTTATGAGGAGGCTGTTGGTGGTCGCTGGAAGATGACTACACCGATGCCAGAAAAGTTTAAAAAGCTGGTTGTAATGAATGTCAATGAAGTGGAGAAGGTAGCTGCACAGGTTGACTTTGTATTTTCAGCAGTGGATATGAGTAAAGATGAGATTAAGGCCATTGAGGAAGCCTATGCAAAGACAGAGACTCCAGTTGTCTCAAACAATAGTGCACATCGCTGGACAAAGGATGTTCCAATGGTTATCCCAGAGATTAACCCAGAGCATTTTGCTGTGATTGAGTCACAGAAAAAGCGTCTTGGCACAAAGAGAGGATTTATTGCGGTAAAGCCAAATTGCAGTATTCAAAGTTATGCTCCAGCACTGAGTGCTTGGAAAGAATTTGAGCCATATGAGGTCATTGCTACGACTTATCAGGCAATTTCCGGTGCAGGTAAGACATTTAAGGACTGGCCAGAGATGGTAGAGAATGTCATTCCTTACATTGGTGGTGAGGAAGAAAAGAGCGAGAAAGAGCCACTTAGAATTTGGGGCAAGGTAGAGGGCGATGAGATCGTGCCTGCATCTGAGCCAAAGATTAGTTGCCAGTGCGTTCGTGTGCCAGTACTCAATGGTCACACAGCAGCAGCATTTGTAAAGTTTAGAAAGAAAGTGACTAAGGAGCAATTGATTCAAAAGCTTGTAGAATTTAAGGGACTTCCACAGGAGTTGAATTTGCCAAGTGCACCAAAGCAGTTTATTCAGTACATGGAAGAGGACAATAGACCACAGGTAAAATTGGATGTTGACTTTGAACATGGCATGGGTGTGTCCATTGGTAGAATTCGCGAAGACAGTATTTATGATTGGAAGTTTATTGGTCTTTCACACAATACACTTCGTGGTGCAGCAGGTGGAGCACTTCTTTGTGCAGAGCTTTTGACGGCTCAAAATTACATCACAGCAAAGTAGGATGAAAGAAGAGAATCCCTGGACTGTTTGTGGTCTTGGGATTCTTATTTATGTGGATGGAAAATAAAAAGAAGTGCAAAAAAGCCAAACTGCCTTTTCGCACTTCTTTCCAGCTATGTTCTAAGCATTATATTGTTGATAATTCATTCTAAGCAATATATGTAATTTTAGAACAACGATCAAAAGTAAAGGTAATAATATAACTACACATGTGATAGTTTCAATATAGAGAATTACGATCATGGATGTCTGTATATGCAACGAGACATGAAAACAGACAATGAACGTAATCCTACAATAGCGTTTTCGCGTTGCTTCAATAATATACTCTAACTATATATAATCACGTTCAAAATGAGATAATTCTGTTATAATCAATCAACTACATAACCAATATAACTCTAACTTTGCATTTTTGTCACCCCGATAGAAGTTGATATCACATTCTGTGTATAACACAGAAATAATTTTCTGCTACAATACAGACAAGGATTCCTTGCTGTGGCACTCAGACCTCTATAAAAGGGGGCAAAAATACAGTGTTATTCTCTCTTGGCTTAACAGTCAACTAGGATCTGGAAATTGTTCAAAGAACTTTTAGATCGAACTAACACGATATGGAGTATAGCATTTTTTAATAAAAAAATCAATAATATTTTATTTTTTATTCATTATATAGTCAAGAGTGGAGAAATTTTTAAATGTGGCGAAAGAATCTTTTAAGCTGAATAAAAAAATAGGATTTTTGTCAAAAGTTGTGGTAAAATCTAAGAGTGAAGGGGGCTAACAACTGTTAAGAATAATTTATAAAAAATTATAAATATGTGTTGATTTTTATAAGTTTTAATGATAAAATAAAATATAAATATTGAAAAGGAGGCTTTAAGAACTTTAATTATGAGTAAATACTATTCTATCAGAGAATTTTCAAGAATTTTAGGAGTATCAGCCCAAACACTTAGAAATTGGGATGCAAACGGTAAACTTCATCCACATCATGTGTCTAGTAATGGATACAGATATTATTCTCATGAACAATTAAATCAGGTTATGAATATAAAATCTGATTTGAATAGAATTGTCATTGGATATTGCAGAGTTTCAAGCAATAAACAAAAAGATGATTTAGAAAGACAAATAGAGAATATGAAGCTGTATCTAAATGCTCAAGGGAAACCTTATGAAATAATTTCGGATATAGGTTCTGGAATTAATTATAAGAAAAAGGGTTTAAGAGAATTAATCAAACGTATATCTCAGCATGAAGTGGAAAAAGTTGTAGTTCTTTATAAAGACAGATTATTAAGATTTGGATTTGAATTAGTTGAATATGTTGCAAGTTTATATAATTGTGACATAGAAATAATTGATAATACAGAAAAACCAGAACAGCAAGAGCTTGTAGAAGATTTAGTTCAAATTATCACAGTTTTTAGTTGTAAATTACAAGGCAAACGTGCTAATAAAGCTAGAAAATTAGTAAATGAATTAATGGAGGTTGACAGTGAAAAATGATAAAATCAATAAAAATCAGACTATACCCAAATAATAAACAGATTACTAAACTATTTCAATATGCTGGATGTGCGAGATTTGCTTACAATTGGGCTATTACAAAGGAACAAGAGAACGATAAGCAAAAAAATAAATTCTTATCGGATAATGAATTACGAAAAGAATTTACACAGCTAAAGAAACTGCCAGAGTATAGATGGTTAAATGAAGTAAGTAATAATGTAACAAAGCAAGCAATCAAAGATGCTTGTAATGCCTATAAAAAATTTTTCAAAGGGCAATGCAAATATCCTAAATTTAAAAGTAAAAAGCATTCAACTCCTTCTTTTTATCAAGATACTGGTAAAATTCAGTTTACAGATACTCATGTAAAAGTCGAAGGATTTTCAATGAGTAAAAGACGAAATAAACAAAAATTGAATTGGATTAGACTTTGTGAAAAAGAAAGAATACCAATTAACTGTAAATACTTAAATCCACGCTTTACATATGATGGATTGTATTGGTATGTATCCATTGGAATTGAAGTAGATGACAATAATAATCTTCCATCAAATGATGGTGTCGGAATTGATTTAGGTATTAAAAACTTAGCAGTTTGTTCTGATGGAAATACTTATAAGAACATAAATAAAACACAAAAAGTAAGAAAAATAGAAAAGAAAAAACGCAGGTTACAGCGTTCAATATCAAGAAGATATGAGAAAAATAAGAAAGGAGGCAGTTATTGTAAAACAAGTAACATAATAAAAAGAGAAAAAGAACTTTTAAAAGTAATAAAACGATTAACAAATATTCGTCAAAACTACTTACATCAGACAACATCTGAAATCATAAAGCGAAAACCAAGTTTTATCTGTATGGAAGATTTGAATGTAAGTGGAATGATGAAAAATAAGCATTTATCCAAAGCAGTACAACAACAATGTTTTTATGAATTTAGAAAGCAGATTGAGTATAAGTCTAACTGGAATAATATTTCAGTCATTATAGCAGACAGATTCTTTCCAAGTTCTAAACTATGTAGTTGTTGTGGAAATATTAAAAAAGATTTGAAACTGTCTGACAGAATTTATAAATGTGAATGTGGAAACATCATAGATAGAGATTTTCAAGCAAGTTTGAATCTAAAGCAGTATGGAGAGAATGTTTTAAAACAATCTGTAGTGTAACACTTTAAAGTTATTACAGATATGTACCGAACGTTAATCGGGAATTGACGCCTACGGAGAGTACAAGAACTTGTAATTAGTATTTGAATTTATTCAGTATGAAAGCATACTCGATGAAGTAGGAATGAAACATAAAAGTTTATTAGCTTTTTATAAGTTTTCAGTAACGGAGCAATATGGCAATTTATATAAAAGAATTTGGAAAAACGAGAGAAGGTAGAATCGTAAAAAAGTATGCGATTTCTAATGCGAATGGAGTGAGTGCATCATTTTTAGACTATGGTGCGATCTGGAAAGAAATGCTTTTGCCAGAAAAAGAGGGGTATCACAATGTCGTGCTCGGATACGACAGCATGGAGGAGTACGAAAAGGACAGGGCACAGATGGGAGCGATTGTCGGGCGAAATGCTGGGCGAGTGAGTGATGGAATGTGTATGATTCAGGGAAAATTATATTCCTTGGAAAAGAATGAGGGAAAGAATAATCTTCATTCGGGACCAAAGTATTGGGGAAAGAGAGTATGGGAAGCAAGCGTAGATGAAAAAAATAATACAGTCAAATTTTTCTTAGATAGCCCAGATCTCGATCAAGGATTTCCTGGAAATGCAAAAGTCTGTGTGAGTTACACATTGACAGAGGACAATGGTGTAAAGATCCACTACGATGTAGTAACGGATCAGCCGACCATTTGCAATATGACAAGCCATGTCTATTTTCATCTATCGGCAGATTGCGATGTCTTAAAAGAAAAGGTTTGGATGGATGCAGATTACTTTTTGCCAAATGATTATGATTTGTTGTCGATGGCAAGGCTTTGTTCGGTAAAGGATACCGCAATGGATTTTACCAGGGAAAAGGAAATTGGAAGGGATATCAAGAGTCCATATACGAAAAGAGAAAATGGCTATGACCACGCTTGGATTATCAATGATTGTAATCTCGAAGTAAAGAAAGTGGCGGGGGCAAAAGATCCTGTGAGTGGGCGAAAGCTTACGGTATGGACAGATTTACCAAGTATTCAGTTTTATACAGGAAATGGCTTGAGTGGAAAGTTTAATGCCCATAGTGGGTATTGTTTTGAGACAGAATTTGTTCCAAACTTGTCTCACACAGCACTTTTACTTCCAGGAGAACATTTTGATAAGACGACCATCTTTTACTTTGAGTTTTAAGGAGAATTTATGAGGTTATTTATTGCGGAAAAGCCCAGTGTAGCCAAGGCCTTTGCGAAGGCATTAGGCATTGCGGGAGTAAAGAGTGATGGCTATATTGAGTCAAAAGAAGCGATTGTAACTTGGTGTGTTGGGCATTTGGTGACGATGAGTTATCCAGAAAAGTATGATGAGAAGTACCGACGCTGGTCGTTAGATACCCTGCCTTTTATTCCAGAGACCTTTCGCTATGAGGTAATTGATAGTGTAAAAAAGCAATATGATATCGTCAGTGGTCTTCTCAATCGAGAAGATGTTGACTGTATCTATATTTGCACAGACTCAGGGCGAGAAGGGGAGTATATCTACCGCTTAGTGGATGAGATGGCAAAGGTCGCCTCGACAAAACAAAGGCGGCGCGTCTGGATTGATTCACAGACGGAGGAAGAAATTCTTCGAGGAATTGAAAATGCAAAGGATTGGAAAGAGTACGATCATCTCGCAGCTTCTGCCTATTTAAGGGCCAAAGAAGACTATTTGATGGGGATTAATTTTTCAAGACTGTTGACCTTGCGGTATGGAAATACATTGGCAAGTCTAATGAAAAAGGATCGAATTGTCTTAAGTGTTGGGCGAGTGATGACCTGTGTCGTTGGGATGGTGGTCAAAAGAGAAAGAGAAATTCGAGATTTTGTTAAGACCTCGTTTTATCGAGTGCTAAGCGACTTTTCTAGGGATGGCGTGGTGATTACGGGCGAGTGGAGAGCTGTGGAAGGGTCTAAATATTTTCAATCGCCAAAGCTGTATCGAGAAAATGGCTTTAAAAAAGAAGAGGATGCCAAAGTTTTGATTGATGAGCTCAGAGACTGCAAAGAAGGTGTGGTGTTAAAGACAGAAAAAAAGAAGGAAGTGAAAAATCCACCTCTACTGTATAATCTTGCAGAAATTCAAAATGAATGTTCAAAGCGATTTAAGATTCGTCCAGATGAGACATTGCAGATTATTCAAGAGCTCTATGAGAAGAAATTGGTGACTTATCCAAGAACCGATGCCAGAGTACTTTCGACGGCGGTAGCTAAGGAGATTGGAAAAAATATTTCTGGACTTTGTAAGGTCGAGGCGGTGGCTGACTTTGCCAAAGAGGTGATGGGGAAAAAGACATTTCTTTCTATTGCAAAGTCAAAATATGTCAATGATAAGCAGATTACCGATCACTATGCGATTATTCCAACGGGGCAGGGGCTCTATGCCTTGGAAAAACAAAGTCCGCTAGCTAGGAAAGTCTATGAACTAATTTGCAGGAGATTTTTAAGTATTTTTTATCCGCCAGCCATCTATCAAAAGGATATGATAGAGATTGGCGTTTGGAAGGAACATTTCTTTGTCAACACAAAGGTCTGTGTGCAAAGGGGATATCTTGCAGTCGCAGAGATGTTGCTTGATGAGTCAGAGGAAAAAAAAGGCGAAGAAGAGCGACCAGAATTGATCGCTATGGTGACAAAACTAAAAAAGGGTGATACAATAAATGTCGCTAAACTCTATATCAAAGAGGGAGAGACAACACCGCCAAAGCGGTATTCCTCTGGCTCTATGATCCTTGCGATGGAAAATGCAGGGCAATTGATTGAAGATGAAGAATTGCGAAGTCACATCAAGGGCAGTGGCATTGGCACTTCGGCGACGAGGGCCGATATCCTAAAGAAGCTAGTGAATATTAAGTATCTAGGACTCAACAAAAAGACGCAAGCCATCACGCCGACACAGCTTGGCGAAATGGTCTATGAGGTGGTACTTGCTTCCATTGCCCAACTGCTGAATCCAGAACTGACAGCCAGTTGGGAAAAGGGCTTAAACTATGTGGCACAGGGCAGTATTACGCAGGAGGAGTATATGCAAAAACTGGATACATTTGTGAGAAGGCGAACCTATGGGGTGATGCAAAAGAGCAATCAATACCTCATTCGAGAGGCCTTTGATCGGGTATCAAAATTTTACAAAAAATAGGATAAGGAGTTAGAGTGAGATGAGAAGAGAGGATGCAAAGATTGAGATTTTATTTGATTTAGAAAAGACGATGGCTGGGGAGTACTTAAAGAAGTTTACCTATCCTTGGGAAGCACTAAAGGGGCTTGGAGACTTGATTTTACAGCTTGGGCAGAGCCTGCCACAAGAAGAGTATCAAAGAGTGGGAGAGAATATCTGGATTCACAAGAGTGTGGTCATTCCACCGACGGTTTGTCTGACAGGGCCGATGATTGTTGGCGAGGGAAGTGAATTGAGACATTGTGCCTACTTTAGAGGAAATGTCTTGGTTGGCAAAAATGCCGTAGTTGGCAATTCCTGTGAGGTAAAAAATTCCATCATTTTTGATGGGGCACAGACACCGCACTATAACTATATTGGCGATTCTATTATTGGCTATAAGAGCCATTTGGGGGCGTCTTCTTTGACAAGCAATGTAAAGAGTGACAAGGCATTGGTAAAGATTCACTTTGAAGATGGCGATGTGGAAACAGGAATGAAAAAAGTCGGTGCTATTGTTGGCGATGGCACGGAGGTTGGCTGTGGTTCCATCTTAAATCCAGGAACCATCATTGGAAAGAATGCAAATATCTACCCACTTTCTAGCGTAAGAGGCTGTGTGGATGCAAATTGCATTTATAAATGTCAAGGGGAAATTGTGAATAAGCGATAATTGACTTGATCTCAATCTACAGCTATAATAATAGATAGTTGTGTAAAAAAGTAGAAAAGAGGGTTTTGACATTGATAAAGAGTATGACAGGTTTCGGACGAGCAGAACAACTGACAGATCAATATAAGTTGTCTGTCGAACTCAAGTCAGTAAATCACCGATATTTTGACTTAAGTCTAAAGATGCCAAAAAAATTCAATATTTTTGAAGCTTCCATCCGCAATTTGTTGAAAAAATATATTCAAAGGGGCAAGGTGGATCTCTATATTTCTTATGAAGATTATGAGGGGACACCGGTATTGTTAAAGTATAACGGTCATATTGCCCGGCAATATGTGGAATATTGTAAGCAGATGCAAAAAGATGTCGGCTTTACGGTCAATGATTTGAAGATATCTACTTTGGCGCAGATGCCAGAAGTTTTTACGATGGAAGAAGTGCCAGAGGATGAGGAAAAGATGTGGGAGATTCTCTCGTATGGTCTTGAAAAGGCCTGTGAGGAATTTACCCATTCTAGGGAGTCTGAGGGTCAAAATCTTATCAAAGACCTCGTAGATAAGCTTGATTATATGTCAGAACTTGTCAGTGACATTGAGGGACGGGCACCACAAATTATTGCAAAGTATCGGAAAAATCTGGAGACAAAGGTCAAGGAATTGTTGGAGACAACGGCCATTGATGATAATCGCATTGTACAGGAAGTTACGATATTTGCAGACAAGGTGAGCATTGATGAAGAGGTTGTCCGTCTCAAAAGTCATATCGAGATGACGAAGGCGACCATTCGATCGGAAGGGTCTGTGGGCAGAAAGCTAGACTTTATCGCACAGGAGATGAATCGAGAGGCAAATACGATCTTGTCAAAGTCAACCGATATGGAGGTGGCCGATCAGGCCATTGCACTAAAGACAGAGATTGAAAAGGTCAGAGAGCAAATTCAAAATATAGAATAGTGGTGAAAAAAGATGAGAAAAGGTTTAATCGTTGTTGTTTCTGGCTTTTCGGGCGCAGGTAAAGGAACTTTGATGAAGAGGTTGGTGACTGACTACGATCAATATGAGCTCAATATCTCTGCAACAACAAGAAAGCCCAGAGAGGGTGAAGTCGATGGCAGGGAGTATCATTTTGTGACGAAGGAATGTTTCAAAAAGATGATTGAAAATGACGAACTGATGGAATATGCAGAATATGTTGAGCATAGTTATGGTTCGCCGACGGCCTATGTGATGGAAAAAATCAATGAGGGAAAGGATGTCCTCTTGGAGATTGAACTTCAGGGAGCATTGCAGATTAAGAAAAAATTTCCTGAAGCACTTTTAGTCTTTATTACTCCACCAGATGCAAAGACCTTAAAGGAGCGTCTCATTGGTCGAGGGACCGAAACCATTGAGCAAATTGAAAAGAGACTTCATAGAGCTGTAGAAGAGGCAAGGAGTATAGATGCCTATGATTACATTGTGGTCAATGACGATTTAGATCAGACGGTGAAAAGTTTGCATCAGCTCATTGAAGCACAGCACTTTGATATTCGCTACAATAAAGAGCTGATTAAAAACATACAAAATGACATGGAAAGAGAATATTCTAGGGGGAAAAATTAATGTTACATCCATCATATACCGATTTAATTAATGTCGTAAATAGTGATGTGGAACCAGGCGAACAGCCAGTGGTACAAAGTCGCTATTCCATTGTTCTTGCGACAGCAAAAAGAGCAAGACAATTGATTGCTGGGGAAGAGGCCGAGGTTCCATCTTTTGGGAAAAAGCCACTTTCTATTGCTGTAGAAGAGTTATATAAGCATAAGGTAAGAATTGTCTCTGAAGATGTTGATCAGGACGAAGAATAAAATTAAGCCATCTTATTACCAATGTGTAGTATGATGGCTTTTTATACCGAAAAGATAAGGAAAAGATTGATGAAAATTAGTATGATTTCGCTGGGATGCGACAAAAATTTAGTTGATGCAGAGCATATGCTGGGTACAATGGCACAAAAGGGATATTCCTTTACAGATGATGAGACACAGGCCGATGTGATTGTGGTCAATACCTGTTGTTTTATTGAGGATGCAAAGCAAGAGAGTATCAATACCATTATTGATACAGCGAGATTAAAAGAAGAGGGCAATTTGAAGGTGCTGATTGTGGCAGGTTGTCTGGCCCAAAGATATAAGGATGAGATTCTTGAGGAAATTCCAGAAGTCGATGCATTGATTGGAACGAGTAGCTTCGATAAAATTGAAGAAGCTGTGGAAAATGCACTTCGTGGGGAAAAGGCGATGGAATTTTTAGATTTAGATCGCCTGCCAAAAATCTCAACAAAGCGATTAAATTCCACGGGTGGATGGTATGCTTATTTAAAGATTGCGGAGGGGTGTGATAAAAATTGCACCTATTGTATTATTCCAAGCTTGAGAGGGCATTATCGAAGCTATCCGATGGAGGAGCTTGTGGAGGCAGCAACACAACTGGCGAGTGAAGGCGTAAAGGAATTGATTTTGGTTGCTCAAGAGACGACACTCTATGGCGTGGATCTCTATCAGAAGAAGATGCTTCCTGAATTATTAAAGAGACTCTGTGGCATAGAGGGGATTCGTTGGATTCGCATTTTGTATTGCTATCCGGAGGAGATTACAGATGAATTAATTGATACGATTGCTAGTGAAGAAAAGATTTGCCACTATTTGGACATTCCCATTCAGCATGCCTCTGATCGTATTCTTCGCAGGATGGCAAGGAGAACCAATCAAAATGATTTAAAGGAAATTGTTGAGAAGTTAAGAAAGAAAATTCCAGATATTACCTTGAGAACTACTTTGATTACCGGATTTCCGGGAGAAACCGAGGAAGACTTTGAAATCTTAAAGGACTTTGTCGATGAGATGCAATTTGAGCGATTGGGTGTATTTACCTACAGCGAAGAAGAAGGGACCATTGCAGCAGGATTTGAAAATCAAGTGGACGAAGAGGTGAAGGAGGCACGAAGAGAGGAGATTATGCTCTTACAGCAGGAGATTTCTCTAGCTCACTTGCAATCGCTTATCGGTGAGGAGCTGGATGTGGTGATTGAGGGAAATATCCCTGACGATGGCGTCTATATTGGAAGGACCTATATGGATGTTCCGGGGGTGGACGGCTATGTCTTTGTGGAGAGCGATCGAAATCATATGTCAGGCGATTTTGTTCGAGTAAAGATTACAGGAGCTTCGGAGTATGATTTAATGGGGGAATTAGTATGAATTTACCCAATAAATTAACCCTACTTCGGGTGCTATTGGTTCCCTTTTTTGTGGCCAGTTTGTTGTGGGGGCAAGGACAAAATCAAATGCTTCGAGTGGTGGCGCTGATTATTTTTATTGTGGCCAGTTTGACCGATATGCTGGATGGTCAGATTGCTAGGCGATACCACTTGGTGACAAATTTTGGAAAGTTTATGGATCCTTTGGCAGATAAATTATTGGTCTGTTCGGCACTCATTTGCTTTGTAGAGCTTAGACAAATCAGTGCGGTTGTTGTTATCATTATTATTGCCAGAGAATTTGTGATCAGCGGATTTCGATTGGTTGCCGCAGATGCGGGAGTTGTCATTGCGGCCAGTTGGTGGGGGAAATTAAAGACGGTGTCACAGATGATTGCGGTTATTTTAATGATCATTCATCTTCAACCTCTCATTTTTATTACAAGGGCGATGGTCATTGTAATGACAGCACTGACGGTGATTTCACTCATTGACTATTTGGCAAAAAATCATGGTGTATTGACATCTGAACCAATGTAGGAGATATAGGAAAGGTGGGCTTTAGATATGGAGACAAGTTTAGTAACAAGATATAAGACAATTAAGTTATATGGATTGAGCGAGGAAGAAGTCAGAGAAAGCATTCAAGACCTTGTAGAAAAACATTCAGAGATTGGCTTTTTGGTGGAAACTTATGACGGACGCGTACATATCGTACTTTCTGCTTCTGCAAATATGGAAGAGGAAGCAAAGATGATGATTAAGCCAGTATCTAAGGCCTTAAAAGAGCGGTTTGGTAATCAAATTTATTCGACTAGACTTGAGGATACCTTAGAGGTGATGGTTGTTCGACTGCTTGAAAAATATGAGCTTACAATTGCGACAGCGGAGTCTTGTACAGGTGGACTTTTATCAGCAAAACTAATTAATGTTCCTGGAGTGTCTGAGACATTTCGAGAGGGATTTGTGGTCTACAGCAATAAGGCAAAGCGAAAGACATTGAATGTCAGCAAGAGCACATTAAAAAAATACGGTGCAGTGAGTAAGCAAACCGCTAAGGAAATGGCCATGGGAGCTGTGCTTGAGGTGGGAACAGACACTGGTCTTGCCATTACAGGGATTGCGGGTCCAGATGGTGGAACCCCAACAAAGCCCGTAGGACTTGTCTACATTGCCTGCTGTGTCAATGATAAGATTCAGACAGAGGAGTATCATTTTACAGGAACGAGAAAGCAAGTTCGGGAAGAGGCAGTGTCTGCCGCTTTGAACTTACTTAGAAAATGTATTTTGGAATATTTTGAGTAAATGGGACGAAAGATTGAGTGGAATAAGAATTTATATTTTGGTGAGTATGCAAGGGATCACAAAAGAGCACATATCGCAGCGATTAAAAAGCGAGTGAAAGCTCCACTTTTGTATGTGATTGCGTATTCTTTGGAAGAGGGAAGACGGGCAAGGCTAGAGATTATCCACAATATTGCCTTTTTATTGCCACAATATGACCACTATAAAATTGTTGGACTCGCCGAGGGAAGGCAGGAAGCCTTTTTGTTGGTGAAAAAGATGCTGGAAGATAGCATAGAGAAGATGGGAAATGAGGATATTCTTGCCTATCTTCAGGGCAAAGAATAGGAGGGTAGATGCTGACAATCTTTTTGACAATATTAAAAATTATTGGCATACTCTTGTTGGTGGTGATCGGGTTGCTGATTCTTGGCATCTTGGCCATACTCTTTGTCCCTCTTCGCTATGATGGAAAAATTTCCTACAATGATAAAAATCAATGTGTGGCAACACAGATCACATGGCTGTTTCGACTGATTTGCATAGAAGGCGGTTATCAAGAGAAAGTCTATGCCAGAGCAAGATTACTTTGGTTTACACTGTGGAAGTGGAAGGCAGATGAGAAAGAAAATGACAAGGAAGATCATCTTGAGTCTGCTGATTATTCCGAGGAAGAACTCGATCGACTTCTTGAAGAAAGAAGCCAAAAAGAAGAGAGCAAAGAGGAAACCAAAGAAGCAAAAGTTATAGAGGAAAAGTTGGATGAGCCAGATGCAGAAGAGAATTTAACAGAAGTTCAGCCAACAGAAATTGAGCCAAACGAAGCCGAGTCAACAGAAGTTCAGCCAACGGAAATTGAGCTAACAGAAGCTGAGCCAAAAGAAGTTGAATTAAACGAAGCTAAGTCAAAAGAAGCTGAGTCAACAGAGAAGAAGCCAAAAAAGATTCAATTTCAACAGATTGGCAAGAGGATCAAGGAAATCAAGGAAAAGATAAAGCATATAAAGGAGATGGCCAGTGATCAGAGGATTCATCGGGCGATTTTACTTCTCATTGATGGGGCGTGGAAGATGGTCAGACATAGTTTGCCAAGAAAAATAAAGGGAAGGGCAAAGTTTGGATTTGAAGATCCTTCGACAACAGGGCAGATTTTAACTTATGTGTCACTGCTGTATCCATGTTATGCAAAGAGCGTTGAGTTGGTGCCAATGTTTACAGAAAAGGTCATCGATTTGGATCTCTATTTTCGAGGACGAGTTCGGCTATTTTCTTTGATATGGATTTGTGTGAAAATATGGTTTGATAGGAATTTTAGGTATTTATATAAGAAAGTAAAAAAGAAGTAGATTGGAGAATGTATGGCAGAAAATAAGAGTTTTGTTTCGAATGTAGAGGCATTGTTTAATGGTATGGACAAATTTGTGGACACAAAGACCGTTGTCGGGGAGCCAGTCCACTTAAATGATGCCGTGATTATTCCGCTGGTGGATGTGACTTGTGGAATGGCAGCAGGAAGTTTTGCACAGGCATCAAAGGACAATTCTGGTGGTGGAATGAGTGCAAAGATGACACCAGCGGCCGTCTTGATTATTCAAAATGGGGTGACAAAATTAGTGAATGTCCGAAATCAAGATGCCATTTCAAAGATTCTTGATATGGTTCCTGATTTAATTCATCGCTTTACAGGAAAAGATGAAGTCTCCGTTGAAGCTACACAAAAGGCAGAGGAAATGGCGGAAGAATTAAAGTCCTAATGAAGGGGAAATGCTTTGGTATAGTTAAAAACTATATCAGGGCATTTTTTATTGGGATTACTCAAATCTCTTGCAAAGTGTTACGATACTTTCAAGAAGAGATATGGAGGAACAAAAAATGAGTATTCAAAATTTACATACAACACCTCATCGCTATGATGTGGTGGGAAGCTTTTTACGACCAGAGAGATTAAAAGAGGCAAGAGAAAAGTTTGCCAAGGGAGAAATTGATACAGCTGTCCTAAAAAAGGTGGAGGACGAGGAGATTGTTGAACTTGTCAAAAAGCAAAAGGCAGCAGGACTAAAGGTAATTACTGATGGAGAATTTCGAAGAGCCACTTGGCATCTTGACTTTATGTGGGGATTTGACGGCATTAACCACAAGCCGACAGAAACAGGCATTCCATTTCACGATGAGCAGGCCTTGATTGATGATACTTTTTTGGTAGGAAAATTGGGACTGAAAAAAGAGCATCCATTTGTAGAACATTTTCGCTTTGTCAAGGCACTGGAAGATGAGGAGACAGTGGCGAAGTTGACGATTCCATCGCCAGCACAGTTTTTGGAGCAATTGATTATACCTATTAATGTAGATAGCACAGAAGAAGTTTATTCGACAAGAGAGGAAGTCATTCAGGAGATAGCTAGGATTTATCATGAGTTTTTTGCACAGGTCTATGCAGCAGGTTGTAGAAATATTCAGCTTGATGATTGTTCTTGGGGTGTGGTTGTTGATCCGAGGGCACTTCTTATTTTTGGCACAGATGAGGCTGGACTTGAGCAAATAAAAGAAGATTTGCTCCGTGTCAACAATCTGGCTATTGAGGGAAAGCCAGAGGATTTAGTGGTGAACACCCATATTTGTAGGGGCAACTTCCACTCTACTTGGGCTTGTACGGGAGGATATGATGCTGTGGCAAAGACTTTGTTTGCAAGAGAAAATGTTAATGCCTACTTTCTTGAGTTTGATGATGAGCGAAGTGGTGGATTTGAGCCACTTCAGGCAGTCTCTGGCGAGAAGAAAGTCGTGTTGGGACTGATTACAACCAAGTCACCAAAGTTAGAGGACAAAAAGGCAGTAATTGAGAGAATTTATGAGGCAGCAAAGTATGTGCCACTGGAGAGGCTCTATTTAAGTCCACAATGTGGTTTTGCTTCCTGCGAGATTGGAAATAAGCTCACAGAAAAAGAGCAATGGGCAAAGATTGCACTAGTCAAGGAAATTGCACAGGAGGTATGGGGAATAGAAGAATAGAAGAATAAGGGAGATGTCTAGTTTGATAAAAACTAGGCATTTTTTCTTGCACAAAAAGCAGAATCATCATACAATAAAAATAGTTGGAAATAGGATACAGGGGGTGGCGATGATGAGGAAAAAGGTAAGAACATTGTCAATACTTAGTTTAATCGCAATGGTTAGTTTTTCAATGACAAGCTACGCTGGAACATGGAAACAGGATGCAGGAGGCTGGCATTGGCAACAAAAAAATGGAGGATACGCCAGGGGCTGTTGGAAGAATATCAACAGTAAGTGGTATTACTTCCATTCAAGTAGCTACATGGCCAAGAGTGAATGGATCAATAATTACTATGTTGGTCCAGATGGTGCAATGTATACGCAGAGTTTGACGCCCGACGGCTATATGGTCGATGCACAGGGCAAGTGGATACAGGGCTATTATTGTAAGAACTTGACGGAACGCTATAATCCAAGTATGGCTTGGTGCAATATAAAGGATATAAAAAGTATTTCCGATGGCTATGAGGCAGTGGTGGAGGTTGTTGGTGGAGCTGACAATACCAATACAGCCAATCCCTATAAGACCATTATTCGCATTAGAAAAGATGCGATTGTCCATTGGCAGGGAGAAAAGGAAAAGACAATGTCGATGGAGGGCTATGTCCATCAGCAAAAAAAGACAACGAAAATTCTTCGCTTTGACAATGCAACAATGGATAAAAGAGGATATGTCCATACTTTTTTTGACGGAATGTATGACTAAATTGTAGATGAATGGGGGAAATATGGAAGAAAAGATAAAGTATAGAATTGGATTTTTGGTTCTATGTTTGGCACTTTTATTTTTTATTGCTTTGCAATATCTTGATGTTTTGAGTGGGGCAATGGTCAGCAAAGATTCTTGGCTAAAGAAGAATTATTTATTCCTTGCCGTGGGAGTGATGGTTGTTTTTGGCGGATTTGGTGCATGGTTACTCAAAGAAGGAGAGAAAAGACTTTGGGTAATCTATGCACCACTTGTGTTGATTTTGGGGATCTTTTATCTTTTTGTCTTGCCACCACTTTCTGCACCTGATGAAATTAGTCACTATATTAGTGCTTATCAGTTGTCCAATCGCTTGATGGGAAAGCAGGCGACCTATCAAGATGGTCATGTTTTGATTCGTGCACAGGATTTATTTTTGGAGGATGTGCAGGGCGACTATGAATTTAAGGACAAAATTGGAACATTAGAAAAGCCGCTGGACAAGGAAAATAAAGAAAAGGAATCGGTGGTTTTATCCAGAGTGCTCGATGAGGGGGCGTATCGCTTAATTCATCAAGTTGGTCTTTCGGGGCGTGGCAATGCAGACACCAAGGACTTGCCAGAAGATGCCCTTGCACTCTCTCAATTTCCACCTGTGATCACTACGCCGATTGCCTATTTTCCACAGGCTTTAGGAATTAGTTTGGCAAGAATTGGCAATATGAATAGTCTTGGGCTTGCCTATATGGGAAGGTTTTTTAATTTGCTCTTTTTTGTCTTCATTACAACATTGACTATAAAGATTTTACCTGTATATAAAGAGATCTATTTTGGAGTCAATTTGCTTCCTATGGTGTTGCATTTGGCAGCTTCTTTTTCCTATGATGCTTACATTTTATCGCTCTGGGGGCTGTATATTGCGATCTGTCTTTGGTTGGCCTTAGAAAAAGAGAAAGTCAGTGTAAAAGATGTCGCCCTTTTGGCCATTATTGTGGCTCTTGCAGGTCCATGCAAGATGGTCTATGCTCCACTAATGGGGGTTGCTCTTTTTATTCCTGTAAAAAAATTTGGGGGAATAAAAAAGATGCTACTGGCTGGAGGAGTGGTCTTTTTGTTTTGGGCTGTGGCAATGTATTTGGTCAATCACCAAGTGATTACCAATTATGCAGTGGAAACACAAAGTTATGTCGGTTGGGCAAAGGAAGAGGGGTATTCCTTACAATATTCTTTGCATCATCCATTTCAGACGCTAAAGGTCTTTTACCAAAGCTGGGTGAGTCAGGGCGATTTTTATCACCGCACAATGATTGGTGGCTACCTTGGAAATATGGACCCTATCTTAGACATTCCCTATATTGTTGTTCTTGGATTTAGTGCTTGTCTTTTGGTTCTTGGACTGCGCCAGAGTGAGGAGAAGATGGTCTTTTCAAAGAGGAATCGAATCTGGATATTTTTGATGGTGGGAATGTGCATTTTTTTGGTTCAATTTTCGATGCTGATTGCTTGGACACCGATTAGTTCAAAGTATATTCAGGGGGTTCAGGGAAGATATTTTCTTCCTTGTTTGCCACTGATTTTGATGGCATTAAAAAACAAAAAAGTAATATTACAAAAGTGTTACAAAAATATTGTGTTAGTATTAATGCTATTTGGGAATTGCTACGCATTATGCCGTATTTTCAGTATTGTCTGTTTAAGGATATCGAACTAAAACTGTTTGTAAATTGTCATAGAATTGTAATTGTATATCTGCTACGAATGGAGTATGATACTAAGGAAACTAGTTGGATAAAGGTGGGAGGCAAATCATGAAGAAATTGAATTTAGTAAAAAAAGTCTCTGCTTTTATGTTGTCAGCAGCAATGCTCTTTGGTGTAGGCTATGCCGTCAGTGGATTTTCGTCATTGACAAGTTATGCAGCAGAAATTCAGGCAAAAGCATCCATTCAATCAGCTCTTGTTACAGCAGATAAGCAGAATATCCAGATTAAGGCGACGACATCGGGAGATATGACGGGCACAGATGGGCAGTTTTATCTCTTTGAGACGCAGTCTTATCGTCAGAGCTTAGATGGAAGGTCAGACTACTTGGCAAAGATTTCCACAGGAAGTTCTACAACCAATATTCCTCTCAACAGAGGAAAAGCAGATGATCGCCTCTACAGTAGTTTTGTCGTTGCTGTGTACGATGGTTCAAAGTACATTCCAGTGAGTGAAGTTCACTATGTGACAAACCCTGAA
The DNA here is from genome assembly GCA_018141845.1 of Lachnospiraceae bacterium oral taxon 096. Classification (NCBI taxonomy): domain Bacteria; kingdom Bacillati; phylum Bacillota; class Clostridia; order Lachnospirales; family Lachnospiraceae; species Lachnospiraceae bacterium oral taxon 096. The sequence goes on from CP073340.1 coordinate 1,619,731, forward strand.
GTGGTTGCACCAAATCAGGTTGCGTTTAATCAGCCATTGACTAAAAAGGGATTAAACATTGAGATCAATATGCTCGGTGATGCATTTGAGCTTGGTGTAAAGCATGTGGCAACCAATATCACATTTGACCAGATTATGGGTCAAGGAATTGACTTTACTTATGATGGAAAGACCTATCACTTTAATAAGTCGGTGATTGAGCAATATGATAAGACCATTTCTGCTCTTTCGGGAAAGGGAATGACCGTTACCGCCATCTTATTAAATGGGTACAATGCCAATGAGCCGGATTTGTTCCAGCCAGGAACACAAAAGACGGACAAGGCAGCCTACTATCTGTTTAATGCAGAGACAGAGGCAGGATTTGAAAAGACGAGAGCCATTGCCGCATTTCTTGCACAGCGCTACAATGGAAGCAATGCCAGCCAAGGCAAGGTTTCCAACTGGATTATTGGAAATGAGATTAATAATCAATATTGGAACTATGTTGGACCAAAGGATCTGACAGCCTATGTGCGCAGCTATGAAAAGGCCTTTCGACTTTTCTACACAGCCATTAAGAGCACAAGTGCCAATGACCGTGTGTACTATTCTCTCGATTACAACTGGAACAATCCAGAGGAGAAGAATGGTCAGACAAAGTATGGCGGCAAGGAGATTGTCGATTCCTTTAATTCTCAGGTAATGGCCAAGGGAGACATTGCGTGGGGATTATCCTATCACCCATATCCATTCCCAATGACTGAGCCGGAATTTTGGGATGATGTAAAGACTGGAAAGTTTAGCAATGATGAGAATTCCCAGGTGATCAACTTTGCAAACTTAGGTACTTTGACTGACTATTTCAAAAAGAGTGCACTTTCAGCACCAGATGGAAAACCAAGACATATTATTCTTACCGAGCAGGGATTTACAGCGACATCGGCAACTAGAGGAGATGTTGAGCAATTGCAGGCAGCAGCTTATGCCTACAGCTATTATCTTGTTGATTCCAATCCGCTAATTGATGCTTATATTTTGAGCCGTCAAGTGGATGCACCTGTGGAAGTAAGAAGTGGACTTTCCTTTGGTCTTTGGAAATGTGATATGAGCAAGGGAGATCAGATTGTAGCCACACAGAGAAGAAAGATTTGGGCCGTATTTAAGAATATTGATAAGAAGTCAGAGACGCTTGAAAATACAGCATTTGCAAAGTCACTGATTGGTATTCAAAAGTGGTCTGATGTCGTTCCAAACTTTAAGTGGAGAGCATTAGAAAAATAAGAAGATGATCAATGAATGGGCGATGGAGTAGACATCGCCCATTCAGTTTATTTATGAGATAAAGCAAAAGGGAGCTTTCAAGTATAAAACTTGAAAACTCCCTCTTTATTTAAGTTCCATCTTTATCTATTAAGCACGCTCAACAAGACCTGAACGTAATGCTGAGGTAGAAACCCAAACTCTCTTGGTATTTCCGCCAGCAGTCTTAATTCTGACCTTCTTAAGGTTTGGCTTCCACATCTTGTTACCACGTCTGTGAGAGTGGCTGACAGTATTACCAAATAGAACAGACTTTCCAGTTACTGAACACTTTGCCATAAACGATTACACCTCCTTAAATGCGCTCGGATTCGGATTCAAAAAATCCATAACAAAGCTATGATAACAGAAAGAGCAAGTTTTTGCAAGCAAAAAATCATTTCCGTAGATAGAAGATGTGTGGCAGAGGATGAGCTATTGCAAAAAGCATAAAATATAGTATAATAGATAGTGCACAATCAATTTTTATCTCTGCACATCTATGGCAGGGAAGGAGCAGATATGGACAATGGAGTATTGAATAACACATTGGGCGATGTGATGATTAGCCCAGATGTGATTGCGTTATACGCTGGATTGCAGGCGGTGGAGTGCTTTGGCATTGTGGGAATGGCTGCAATTAGTGTTCGAGACGGATTGGTGAAATTGTTAAAGAGAGAAAGTCTTACCAAGGGGGTAAAGGTTTCGATCAAAGACAATCAGCTAAGTATTGATTTTCATGTGATTATTGCCTATGGGGTAAATATTCATGCGGTATCCGATAATTTAATTGAAAATGTAAAGTATCGTGTGGAGTTATTTACAGGAATGAAAGTAGAACAGGTCAATATCTTCGTGGAAGGCGTCAGAGTAATCGATTAAGGAGGGAAATCTGTGGAACAGATAGATGTAGTGCTTCTAAAGCGGGCGTTTTTATCGGCAGCCCAAAACTTAGAGGCAAAAAAGGACTGGATCAATGAATTAAATGTATTTCCCGTGCCCGATGGAGATACGGGAACAAATATGACCATGACCATTCTTGAAGCTGCAAAGGCTGTGGCTGCTGCAGATAATGATATGACAGCAGTAGCTAGAGCGATTGCTTCGGGTTCACTGCGAGGAGCAAGGGGAAATTCGGGTGTAATTTTGTCACAGCTTTTGCGTGGCTTTACCAAGGTCATTCAAGATGCAAAGCAAATTGATGTGATGTTATTGGCTGCTGCAATGGAAAGGGCGACGGAGACAGCCTATCATGCTGTGATGAAGCCAAAAGAGGGAACAATTTTGACTGTGGCCAAGGCAATGAGTGAGAGAGCCATTGAGCTTGCACAAGAAAGCGATGACATTGTCGAGTTTTGTGCACAGGTGATGAACCGAGGAGATGAGGTATTGGCTCAGACACCACAGATGCTTCCTGTCCTCAAGCAGGCAGGAGTTGTAGATTCTGGTGGTCAGGGATTGATGGAAGTAGTCAGGGGAGCGTTTTATGCTCTCAGTGGAAAAGAAGTTTCTGCGGACTTTTTAAAGGAAAAGTCAATAGTGGTCAAAGAGAATGCAGAAAATGTGGACACCGCTCATCTTTCCACTTCAGATATTCACTTTGGCTATTGTACAGAATTTATTATTCATCTGAATAAACCAATGCCTTTAGAGGAGGAGGATCAATTGAAGGACTTTTTGTCTTCGATTGGTGATTCTATCGTGTGTGTGGCCGATGAAGATGTGGTCAAAATTCATGTGCACACCAATGATCCAGGGCTTGCCCTTCAAAGGGCATTGACTTATGGTGCACTCTCAAGAATTAAAATTGACAACATGAGACAGGAACATCATGAGCGACTCATTAAGGACGCACAGCGTGTGGCGATGGAGCAAAAAAAGGCGGATGAAGAGAGAAGAAAGCCGAGGAAAAAATATGGCTGTATCAGCGTCTGTGCGGGTTCAGGATTAAGTGAAATTTTTAAGGGAATTGGGGTTGACGAGGTGATTGAAGGCGGTCAGACCATGAACCCAAGCACGGAAGATATCTTGCAGGCCATTGAAAAAGTCAATGCAGATCATATTTTTATTTTTCCAAATAATAAAAATATTATTCTTGCAGCAAAACAGGCAGCAGAGGTTGTTCAGGACAAAAAGGTCTATGTGGTGGAGACAAAGACTATTCCACAGGGAATTACCGCAATGCTTGGATTTATGCCAGAGAGTGAACCGGAAGAAAATCTAGAGGAAATGACTCAGCAGATGAAGACCATTTCTAGCTTGCAAGTGACCTATGCAGTGCGAGATACCAGCATTGACGGAGTTCAAATCCACAAGGGGGATGTGATGGCCCTTGGCGATCAGGGCATACTCAGTGCAGGTGAGGAAATCAATACCGTTATTCTTGAGGCATTAAAGACAGTTGTTACACAAGATAGTGAGCTGTTGAGCATTTACTATGGGGAGGATAGGAAAGAAGATGAGGCAAAAGCTTTATCTAGTGAGATTCAAAAGGCATATCCATCCCTAGAGGTAGAACTTCACCTGGGAAATCAGCCAGTCTATTACTATATTATTTCGGTGGAATAAAATGCTACAAGATAAAGTGACCAGTCTAAGGGGCGTGGGAGAAAAGACGAAAAATCTTCTCAAAAAATTGGATATTGAGACGATAGAAGATCTGCTAAGGCACTATCCGCTGCGATATGAAAAGATGGAAGAACCAGTATTTTTTCATCCGACACAGCCGGGGGAGGAAATTAGTGTCTATGCACAGATTGTCAAACCATTGAACAATCGCATCTTTGGAAAAAAGAAAGTCACAACCGCTGTGCTGGAAGATCAAACGGGGAAAAAAGTCAATGTCATTTGGTACAATGCTGTCTACTTGGCGATGACATTAAAACTATTTACTCGCCATATTTTTGTGGGAAAAGTTATAGAAAAAAATGGGGTGCTAGAGATGGAGCACCCCAACATTTATGAGGTGGATGAATATGAGAAGCTATGTTTACACCTTCAAAGTGTTTATCCATTGACTAAGGGAATAACAAGTGGAGCAATGGCCAAGTTTGTGGCCGCAGCCTTGGGGCAAAGTGAGGATATGAACGAATTTTTGCCCGAAGCAATTCGGCAGAAGTTTTTACTCTGTGGTCTCAAAAAGGCTGTGGAAAAAATCCATTTTCCAAGAGATTTTTCTGAAGTGGTTATGGCGAGGAAGCGGCTTGCCTTTGATGAATTTTTCTTATTTTTATATTTGACAAAATTTGAGGCAAAATCAAGGAAGCATCTCCATTCTCTCTATTGCATAAAAAGATGTTCTATGCAACCATTCTTTGAAGCACTTCCCTTTGCCTTGACTTCTTCACAAAAAGAGGCAATGGAAGCTATTTTAGCTGATATGGCTTCAAATCAGGTGATGAATCGACTTGTGCAGGGCGATGTTGGTTCAGGAAAGACGGTGATTGCCTTTGCTGCCCTCTATGCAGTTATTCAACAGGGTTATCAGGGGGCATTGATGGTTCCGACAGAAGTTTTGGCTAAACAGCATCTATTGGCATTTGAAAAGCTTTTTTCCCATATCGATGGAAATTATCGGGTAGCACTGTTGACGGGCTCAATGACCAAAAAACAGCACGAAGAGGCCTACAAAAAAATAAAAAGTCATGAGATTGATGTTGTGATTGGGACCCATGCACTTTTACAAGATGGGGTAGAATTTGACAAACTTGCTCTTGTGATTGCGGATGAGCAGCATCGATTTGGTGTGATGCAGCGTCAAAATCTTGCACAAAAGGGGGCACAGCCTCATATTCTGGTGATGAGTGCAACACCGATACCAAGGACTCTGGCAGTGATTTTGTATGGGGATTTGGATGTGACGCAGATTTTTGTTAAACCACAGGGGAGATTACCAATTAAAAATGTAGTCATTGAACCAAAGGATCGAAAGAAAGCCTATGCCCATATTGCAAAGGAAGTACAAAAGGGGCATCAGGCCTATGTGATTTGTCCGATGGTCGAGGAAGGGGAGGAAAGTTCCCTTGAAAATGTGATGAATTATGGTGCGAAATTAAAAACATATTTTAATAATCGTTATTTTATAGAAATTTTGCACGGTAAGATGCAACAAAAAGAAAAAGATGATATAATGGAACGGTTCACACATGGAAAAATTGATATTTTGGTGTCGACAACGGTCATTGAAGTTGGCGTGGATGTACCCAAGGCCACGGTGATGATGATTGAAAATGCGGAGCGATTTGGACTTGCTTCCTTGCATCAGCTTCGAGGGCGTGTGGGGAGAAGCGATTTACAGAGCTATTGTATTTTTGTCCGAACATCAGAAAAGGAAAATGCGAAGAAGCGACTAGATGTCGTGGGAAATTCAAATGATGGTTTTTTCATTGCATCAGAGGATCTAAGGCTGCGTGGACCAGGTGAACTCTTTGGGATTGCCCAAAGTGGAGAGTTTGTATTTGGGATTGCAGACATATACAGTGACGCAGCAGAACTTGCAATGGCACAGCAGGCCTGTGCCATGATTTTTGAAGGGTGTGTTGACTGTACACAAAAAGAGCTGTATAGTCTAAAGGAGCAGATGGAAAAGTATAAAAAAAATTATTACAATCGGTTGAGTTTGTAGGGTGAGGAAAGGAAGAAATGGCAGAAGTAGAGAACAATGTGGCACAAACACAGGATGTCGTACTGACAAGAGTGCCCGTAGCGGATACGAAGGCAAAGAAAAAGACAACAGGAAGCAAGTGGTTAAAAGGGATAGGTTGTGGTATATTGGTGATTGCAGGTGCAATCAGCATTGGTTATGTCATCAAGGCACAGACCTTTAATAAAAAGTTTTTCCCAAACACCTATATCAATGGAATCAATGTCTCTTATATGACACCGGAGCAGGTGCAGGATATTATTAAGGGACAGATTGCAAATTATCAAATTGTCATCAAGTCAAGAGGCAATGGCGAGGAAATTTTTAAGGGCTCAAGTGTTGGTCTACACTATGTGCCAGATGAAACTTTAAAGAAAATGGTGGATGATCAAAAGATTTTACAGTGGCTTCCACATATGAAGAAAAAGGATGATTTGACAGTTGAAACCAATGTTGAACTCGATGAAGGTCTCTTTGATGGTTCTGTGGTCAAGTTAAAGGCACTGGATGAGGCGACATTTGTTGCTCCAGAAGATGCAAAAGTTTCTAGTTATGTCAGTGGAAAAGGATTTAGTATTGTTCCAGAAGTGGATGGAAATCAATTGGATGTGGCAAAGGCCAAGGAGGTCATTAAGCAATCTATGCTTACGATGCAGCCAGAGATTGATTTAGATGCAAATGGCAACAGTCTCTATGCCAATCCAAAGGTTCGTGCAAATGATACCCAATTGATTGAGGCAAAGGATGAGATGAATAAGTACGCTTCGGCAAAGATTACCTATTCTGTGGGTGAGACCTTGTCTGGTGAGACCATTAGCAAGTGGTTGAGCGTGGGTGGGGATGGAAAAGCAGTCATTAGTGATAGTAAGATTGCAGACTATGTCAAGTCTATGGCAAAGAAGTATGATACCTATAATAAGGCAAAGACTCTCCAGATGACAGGTGGCGGAACAGTGACCATCTCTGGCGGAAGTTATGGTTGGAAGATTAATCAAAGTGCAGAGGCAGCACAGATTAAAAAGATTATTACTGAGGGAAAACAAGTTTCAAGGGATTTTGTCTACTCGAGAAAGGCAGCTTCTCACGGAAGCAATGACTATGGCAATTCCTATGTCGAAGTCAATCTCTCCGCACAGAAGGTGTATTTTTACAAAAATGGAGGACTGGTGATTTCTTCAGATTTTGTATCTGGAAATCTTTCCAAGGGAATGGCGACACCAGGGGGAGCTTACAGCGTTGCTTATAAGCAAAAAGATGCGATCTTAAAGGGTCAAGGCTATGCCTCACCGGTAAGTTTTTGGATGCCATTTAATAATGGCATTGGCTTCCATGATGCCCCTTGGAGATCTTCATTTGGTGGATCCATTTATAAGACCAGTGGTTCCCATGGTTGTATTAATTTGCCACCATCTGTAGCCAAGGTATTTTATGAAAATATTAGCGAGGGATATCCAGTTCTTTGTTTCTATACCAATAGTGCGACAACGGCACCAGCTGCTGCACCAGTAGCACAGCCTTCACAGGCTCCAGAGGAAACAAAGGCTCCGACATCAGAGACAGTGGCCAATTCGGCACCAACAAAGTCTTCTGAGGCCGCTGCAGTGGAGGCACCAAAGGCCAATTAAGTAAGATAGTGGGGAAATGTGATGAGAGTAATTGCAGGAAAGGCAAGAAGACTCCAATTAAAGACAATCCCTGGCGATGCGACAAGACCAACGACAGATAAAATCAAGGAAACGATTTTTAATATGTTGATGCCGATTTTGCCTGAGTCAAGATTTTTAGATATCTTTTCAGGCAGTGGAGGCATAGCGATAGAAGCGCTCAGTAGGGGCGCTTCTTATGCTGTTTTGATTGAAAAAAATCCAAGAGCAGTGGAAATGATTCGGGAGAATTTAAAGACCACCCATCTAGCAGAGGATGCACGCATTATGCCGGGGGATTTTCGATATGGACTAAAAAAGTTAGAGCAGACAGAAAAGGAGCCATTTGACATTATATTCATGGATCCACCGTATAATCATCAAATGGAAAATGAGGTACTTGATATTTTAGAGAATTCTTCATTCATTGATGAGCATACCTTGATTATTGTGGAAATGTCTAAGGAGACGGATATTTCTACCATCTCTGACCAGATATGGGAGCTTACAAAAGTCAAAGAATATAAAACAAATAAGCATATATTTTTGCGAAGGAGATAAATATGAAGATTGCAGTATATCCAGGCAGTTTTGATCCTGTCACCCATGGACATATGGACATTATTCGCAGATCAGCTTCTGTATTTGACAAATTGATTGTTGGTGTCTTGCGCAATAAGTCAAAAAATCCATTGTTTACAGTGCAAGAGCGTGTTAAAATGATACAAGAAGTAACTTCAGATATAGAAAATGTTGAGGTTGTCGATTTTGACGGGTTATTAATTGACTTTGTTCACAAAGTAGGTGCAAAAGCCATTGTTCGAGGTCTACGTGCTGTGACAGACTTTGAATACGAGTTGCAGATGTCCTTGACGAATAAGGTCATTGCACCAGATGTAGAGACTGTATTTTTGACAACAAATTTACAATATTCATATCTAAGTTCTAGCATTGTCAAGGAGATTGCTTCCTACAATGGAGATATCAGCCACTTTGTGGACAAAAGAGTGGAAAAGGCTATACAGGATAAGATGAAATAACAAGGAGTGTCCATATGAGTAGAATTGAACAGATTATTGACGATATAGAGACATTTATCAATGGCTGCAAGATGGTTCCGCTTTCTTCGTCAAAAATCGCAGTAAACAAAGAAGAGATGAAGGAATATTTAGCTGATTTGCGGGAAGAAATTCCAGTGGAGATTAAACAATATCAGAGAGTATTGAGCAATCAGGAGGCGATTATTGCTGATGCGAAGTTACAAGCCAGCAGTATTGTGGCCAATGCCAATCGAATGACAGAGGAACTGACCAATGAACATGAGATTATGCAAAAGGCCTATGCTAGGGCAGAAGAGATGATACAAGAAGCACAATTACGAGCAGAGGATATTGTCAACAATGCAACAGCAGAGGCAAACGATGTCAAGACAGCAGCGATTCAGTATACAGATGAACTCTTGAGCAATGTACAGAGTATGTTACAAAGTTCACTTGGGGGAGCACAATCCAAGTTTGATCAATTTACTTCGGATTTGAGATTGACCATTCGCACGATTGACCAAAATCGCAATGATTTGGCAAGAAGTTATAACGAGGTTGTGCCACCAGAGCAAAACGAGCAAAATGACGAGCTGGAAAGCTATGATGATGGGCAGCAGATGGGCTACTACAGCAATCAAGAATAAAAGAGTTTGTAAGGGCGTGCCGAGGATTTTGGGCACGCTTTTTGATTACTTTGGAGGAAGAAGATGATACAAGAAAAGGATTTGCCAAAAAGTTATGTTGAGGCAATGAAAGAACTTTTGGGTGAGGAATATCCCGAGTATATTGCAACTTTACATCAAAGGGCGTTTGGTGGTGTGCGAGCCAATACATTAAAGGTCAGCCCAGAAAAGATGTGTGAGCTTTTAAAGAGTGATTTAAGAAAGGTACCTTGGGTGGAGACGGGATTTTATACAGATGAAAACCGGGGACTTTCAAGAAGCCCTTATTACTATGCAGGGCTTTATTATATTCAAGAACCTTCGGCGATGACACCAGCTTCGGTTAGCCAAGTTCGCCCAGGCGATCGAGTGCTCGATTTATGTGCAGCCCCTGGGGGAAAAAGCACGCAAATTGCAGCAAAGCTACAGGGAGAAGGTGTGCTAGTCACCAATGACTTGAGTAATTCAAGAGCGAAGGCCTTGCTAAAAAATATTGAGGTTTCTGGCGTTGGCAATGCGTTGATTACTTGTGAGGAGCCAGCAAAACTTGCGAAGGTCTATCCAGAATTTTTTGATGTCATTTTAGTGGATGCTCCGTGTTCGGGAGAGGGAATGTTTCGAAGAGACAATGCGGTATTTCAAGCCTATTTGAAGCGAGGACCAGAATTTTTTGCACCGATTCAGAGAGAAATTCTTGAAGAGGCAGCAAAGATGTTAAGACCTGGGGGACATTTGGTGTATTCGACCTGCACCTATGCAAAGATGGAGGACGAAGATACACTATGTGCATTTTTGGAAAAGCATCCAGAATTTTCAATTGATCCACTCCAGATGGAAAAAGGATTTACGGAGTCAAAAATTTTGCCAGGGACGATACGACTTTTCCCACATAAAATTGACGGAGAGGGTCATTTTGTGGCAAGATTAAAAAAAGAAGGAGCTATAGAGCACACGACGCACCATATCAATCAAAAAAAGGTGAAATTACCAAAGGAAGTGGAAGAATTTTTGCATCATATCAAGAGGAATTGGGAGAGTGAACGCTTTTATATCAACAGAGAATATGTTTATTATCTTCCAAGAGAGGCAAAGCTAGATCGCTCTCTTCGCTATTTACGCACAGGACTTTTGCTTGGGCGAATCAACAATAAGCGATTTGAACCATCTCAGGCTTTGGCAATGAATTTAAAGATGCAGGAGTGGGACAATCCTGTGAATCTTTCCATTGATGACCCTCGGGTTCTTCGCTATCTAAAAGGGGAGACATTGGAGGCACAAGATGAGGGAAGTGGCTATCGTTTAGTGTGTGTAGAAGGATATCCCCTCGGTTTTGTCAAGCAAGATCGCATGCGATTAAAGAATAAGTATTACCCAGGTTGGAGGATGATGTAAGTGATACTACGACTGGACAAGTATTTGGCCAATCAAGGTATTGGCACAAGGAGTGAGGTAAAGAAATGGATTGGCACTGGAAAAGTCTGTGTCAATGGGGAAGTCGTCAAAAAGCCAGAAGTGAAGGTAAACAGTGAAAAAGATGAGATTGTGGTTTCTGGCAAAGTACTAGTCTATGAAGAGTTTGAATATTATCTACTCAATAAGCCAGCAGGGGTGATTACAGCGACATCAGATCAAAGGCATAAGACGGTGATGGATTTATTGGATGTTACAAGAAAGGGATTGGTTCCTGTTGGGCGGTTGGATATTGACACGGAGGGGCTGCTGTTGATTACCAATGATGGTCAGCTTGCTCACCAGTTGCTCTCTCCAACTCACCATGTGGAAAAAGTATATTTTGCACATATCGAAGGAAAATTGCCAGATAATGCCAAGGAGCAGTTTTTGGCGGGGCTAGACATTGGGGAAAAGAAAAAGACATTGCCAGCAAAGCTTGAAGTTCTTGGAAAAAAAGAAGAATACACCTTAGTCAATGTGACTTTGTGTGAGGGAAAGTTTCATCAAGTAAAGCGAATGTTTCAAGCTCTTAATTGTGAGGTAGTCTATTTAAAGCGAGTAAAAATGGGAGGGCTAAGTCTGAGTGATGATTTAGCTCCTGGTGAATATAAAAAATTATCAGAGGAAGAAATCAATGTTATCAAATGTGGAAGCAGTACTATTTGACCTCGATGGGACGCTGGTGGATTCGATGTGGATGTGGAAGGCCATTGATGTTGCTTATTTGCAGCAATTTGGCATGGAATGTCCGAAGGATTTGTCCGATACCATTGAGGGAATGGGTTTTACGGAGACGGCACAATACTTTAAGAAAAGATTTGGTTTGCCCAGAGAAGTCGAGGAGATCAAGAGGGATTGGGTGGAAATGACACTGGATAAATATAAGAATGAAGTGCCATTAAAAGCGGGAGCCAAGGAATTTTTGGATGAATTGAAAAAAAGGGAAGTAAAAATGGGCATTGCCACAAGCAATAGCAGAGAAATTGTCCATGCAGTGCTTTCTTCTCTAGGTGTGGAAGATTATTTTCATCAAGTGCTTACATCCTGTGATGTGAAGAGGGGAAAGCCTTCACCAGATATTTATTTGACCTGTGCAGAGAAATTAGAGGTTGAGCCAAAAAATTGTTTAGTCTTTGAAGATGTGGTGGCAGGAATTTTGGCAGGAAAGCGTGCCAATATGCAGGTCTGTGCGATTGAAGATGCCCATTCTGCCGATATGAGAGAGGAAAAAAAGGCATTGGCCGATTATTACATAAAAGATTACAAAAACTGTCAACAGTGGTTTGTGGGAGGAAAGAATGAGAATTGCAATTATTAGTGGTGCTTCTTCTGGGCTTGGAATGGAAATGACCGAGCAAATTGCAAAGAAGTTTAAAAATTTAGATGAGATTTGGGTGATTGCTAGGAGAAGGGAAAAGCTCTATGAACTAAAGAAGAAGGTAGAAAAAGAACAAAAGGTCAATATTCGACCATTTGTTGGTTCAGTGGAGGACGAGCGATTTTTAGAGCACTTTGAAAGGTTCTTAGAGAAAGAAAGACCAAAAGTAAAGATTTTAGTCAATGCGGCGGGATTTGGCTTATTGGAAGAGATTGGAGAGTGCACAAGAAAAGAAGAGACGGACATGATTCGGGTCAATTGTGTGGCATTGACAGAGTTAACCAATATTGTGCTTTCGCATATGCGTGGACGAGCATTGATCCTTAACTTTGCTTCGGCGGCAGCGTTTATGCCACAGCCACAATTTGGCATTTATGCGGCAACCAAGGCCTATGTCTATTCCTATTCTAGGTCATTGCAGATGGAATTAAAAAAGAGAAAAATCAATGTCTGTGCAGTCTGCCCAGGACCTGTGGCCACAGAATTTTTTGACATTGCTCAAAAGTACAAGAGTGTGGCTTTTTACAAGCACCTTGTGATGGCGGACAAAAAGAAGGTAGTAAAAAGAGCACTAAAGGATGTGGTGGCAGGAAAATCCACTTCTGTATATGGACTGAGCATCAATGTATTTCGCATTTTGGCAAAGCTTTGTCCGTGGAGTTTTATTTTAAAAATCATGCAAAGAATGTAGGAGAAGATGATTGAAGGTAGAAAAGGGAAGTTATGGATACCGAAAGGTATATAAAAAAAGGCAGGGGGCAATGATCTTTATCTTTTTGGTGGCGATTTTGGCACAGGTCATTGCATCAAAATTAGTGGTCAGTCAAAATTTTAGTAGAATTTTGATTGTGATGTCCATTTTGACTGTTCTACCTATGGCAAATTTGGCATCACCGTTTTTGGCTACATTTCGCTATCAAACGCCCAGTCAAGAAGAAATGAAAAAGATTCTTGCGTTTTCAGATAGAGGGGAAATCCTTTTTGATTTAGTCGTGACCATGAGAGAACAAATTATGCCTTTGGATTATGTGATGATTGTGCCAGGATATGCCCTTTGTTATATGCCAAATACCAAGGCCAAGGTCGATGTGGGCAGGGAGTTTTTAGAAAAAAATTTTAAGGACAATGGGGCAAGTTGTAAGATTAGTATCTATAAGGACTGGAAAGATTATCTTCGAGTACTGGACAAATTATCAATTTCCAAGGAGCAAGGAAGCGATAGAAAGATCGAAAAGATTAAGGAATTGTTTCTCAGCCTTTCGGTGTAGGAGGAAGAATGCAAGAGATTGTCGTGGGAAAAAATGAGAGCGGACAGAGAATAGACAAATTACTTGGAAAGTATTTGAGTGAGGCGAGCAAGGGATTTTTGTATAAGATGATGAGAAAGAAAAACATTACACTCAACGACAAAAAATGCGTTGGAAATGAAATGCTTTCTCAGGGAGATTGCATTCGGCTGTGGCTGGCAGAGGAGACCATTGAAAAATTTAAATCAAAGCCAAAGAAGGAGTTTGCAAAAACCTTGCTCAAACTAGAAGAGATTGTGTATGAGGATGAAGATATTTTGGTGATGAACAAGCCGGCAGGGCTTCTTTCTCAAAAGGCCGAGCCAAATGACATTTCGGCCAATGAAATTTTTATTCAATATTTATTGGAGAGTGGGCAAATTTCTACCAAGGATTTGTCCACCTTCTGCCCTTCGATTTGCAATCGCCTCGATCGAAATACCAGTGGACTTTTGATCTGTGGAAAGACATTAAAGGGAAGTCAAAGAATGAATGCATTGATTAAACAAAGAGGTGTAAAGAAGGAATATCTGGCTATTGTTGAGGGGAAAATCGCTAGGGGGGAAAGAATTGTCGGATGGCTTGAAAAGGATGAAAAAAAGAACAAAGTTTCACTAGTAGAAGAGGAAAAAGTAGGAGCAAAGCCCATTGAAACAGAATATCTTCCTTTGTACTATGAGAATGGGATGACACTTTTATTGGTGCATTTGATTACAGGGCGAACCCATCAAATTCGTGCTCATCTTTCTTCCATTGCTCATCCGATTGTGGGTGATAGAAAATATGGAAGTGGAAGAGGAACAACACAGCAATTACATGCGTATCGCCTACAGTTTCCACCCATTGCGGATATGGAAGTTGGAGGAAAGACCTTGGTGGCCAAGGTGCCAAAAAGTTTTAAAAAATGGATGAAGGGGTATTCATGGGAACTTGGAAATCGAGAGGTCTAAGGGGATCAAATCTGGAGGAAATGATCAATCATTCCAATCAGGTTTATCAGGAGATGGGACTTGCTCTTATTCAAAAGATTCCAACGCCCATTACACCGATTCAAATTGATCAATCCTCTAGACAGATTACATTGGCCTATTTTAATCAAAAGTCAACGGTGGACTATATTGGCGTGGTGCAGGGGGTCGCTGTGTGCTTTGATGCCAAGGAATGCCACAGTGATACTTTTCGATTGGCCAATGTCCATCCCCATCAGATGGTCTTTATGAAAAATTTTGAGGCACAACAGGGCGTTGCCTTTTTAATTATTCATTACACAAGAAAAAATCAATTATATTATCTTCCCTACAGAGAGCTTGCCTATTATTGGAAGAGGATGGAGGAGGGAGGGCGAAAGAGCATAAGTTTTGAAGAAATGTGCAAGGAATATCCCATTGGTCAACATCGGGATGTCCTTGTTCACTATCTCGTGCCCTTAGGAAAAGATTTGAATGAACGAAATTAGTTTGACATTGTTCCTCTGTTATGGTAGCATACTAAAGTATAAAAGCTGAGGAGAGAAAATGAATGAAAAATCTTTTGCATACGCCAGAGGGCGTCAGAGATATTTATGATAGAGAATGTGCACGAAAAAATATTGTAGAGCAGAGAATTCTTCGCCAAATGCAATTATTTGGTTATAGTGCTATTGAAACCCCGATGTTTGAATTTTTTGATATTTTTGCCAAGGAAAGAGGTTCAGTCAGCGACAGGGAGATGTATAAGTTTTTTGATCGATATAATAATACCGTAGTTCTTCGCCCAGATATGACTCCAGCCATTGCAAGATGTGTGACAAAGTTTTATGGAGAGGAAACGATGCCGCAGCGACTTTGCTATTTGGGACATACCTTTACCAATAGTGCCTCTTATAAGGGAAGACTCTACGAGGTAACCCAATCAGGTGCAGAGTTAATTGGAGATGATTCTGCTCAAGCGGACGCAGAAATGATTGCGATGGTTATTCAATCGCTAAGGAGTGCAGGGCTAAAGGAATTTCAAGTGGAACTTGGAGAGGTTGAGTTTTTTCGAGGTCTCCTAGAAGAAGCTGGCATCAGTGAAGAAGAAGGCGATGAGCTCAGAGAGCTGATTGAAAATAAGAATTATTTTGGAGTAGAGGATTATATTTCAAATGTCTTAAAAAAGGCAGATTTTAAGGATGTATTTTTAAAGCTTCCAGAATTATTTGGCTCTGTCGACAATATTCGACAAGCCAAGGAAATGACGAAAAATCAGAGAGCACAAAGTGCAATTGATCGCCTAGAAAAGGTGCATCAGATTTTAAAGGAATATGGACTTACGGAATATATTTCCTATGATCTGGGAATGCTGAGCAAATTTAGCTACTACACAGGGATTATTTTTAAGGCATATTCCTATGGTATTGGTGATTATATGGTCAGCGGAGGTCGCTATGATAAGCTCCTTGTGCAGTTTGGCAGAGATATTTCGGCGATTGGATTTGCCATTACCATTGACCGTTTGATGTCGGCTCTGTCTTCTCAAAAGGTGGAATTTGATACAAGTGCGGCAGATGTTTTGGTAGTCTATGAGGAGCAAAGGACTGGTGAGGCAGTGCAAGTGCTCACAAGGTATCGACGAATTGGAAAGAGAGCGATGGGTATGCCAATGGAGGGAGAAAAAGAAAGAAAAGAGTATATCGCCTATGCCAAAGAAAAGGGGATGACACAGCTTATCTTTATGAAAGAAACCTCCATACTAAAGACAGACATCAATACAGGAAAGGATCTGGAGAAAAATCTCGAGGAAATTTTGGGTGAAATATTATGAGGTATATAACAGTTGCACTGGCCAAGGGGCGATTGGCCGAAAAGGCCATGGAGATGTTTGAAAAGATTGGCATTTCCTGTGAGGAGATGAAGGACAAAACATCGAGAAAACTTATTTTTTCCAATGAGGAATTAGGTATTCGCTTCTTTCTATCAAAGACTTCCGATGTTCCAACTTATGTAGAATATGGGGCAGCCGACATTGGCATTGTGGGAAGAGATACCATCTTGGAGGAGGGAAGACAACTCTATGAGGTGCTGGACTTAAAGATGGGAAAATGTAAGATGTGTGTCTGTGGACCAGCTGCCGCAGCAGAACTATTAAAGCATCATGAGCAAATCCGTGTGGCCACAAAGTATCCCAATATTGCCAAGGACTATTTTTACAATAAAAAGCATCAGACGGTGGAGATTATTAAGTTAAATGGAAGTATTGAGCTTGCACCAATTGTTGGATTGTCAGAGGTCATTGTCGACATTGTGGAGACAGGAACAACATTGCGAGAAAATGGTCTTGAGGTACTTGAAGAAATTTGTGATTTGTCCGCTAAAATGGTGGTCAATCGTGTGTCCATGAAGCGTGAAAATAAGAGAATTTCACAAATCATTAAAGACATCAGTGAAAAAGTGTTATATAATAAGATTGTAGACTGAAGGAGAAGAGAATGAGAATAGTTCAACTAGATAAGGAAACCAAAAAGAATATACTTTCAGATCTATTGAAGAGGGATCCAAATCAATACGGGGAGTATGAGGCAACAGTCAAGGAGATTGTTGAAAATGTTCGACACAATGGGGATGAAGCATTAAAGGAGTACACACTTCAGTTTGATCATACTGAGCTAGATACCCGTAAGATGTTGGTTAGTGATGATGAAATTGCGGAGGCCGAAAGCCTTGTCGATCCTGAGCTTAAGCAGGTGATGCAAAAGTCGCTTGAGAACATTCGCAATTATCATAAAAAGCAGTTGCGGACAAGTTGGTTTGATGCCCAGCCGAATGGTACCATTCTTGGCCAGAAAGTGACACCGCTTACACGTGTAGGTGTCTATGTCCCTGGTGGAAAGGCTGCCTATCCTTCGACGGTATTGATGAACATTGTGCCTGCCTCTGTTGCAGGTGTTCCGGAGATAGTTATGGTCACTCCTCCGGGAAAAGATGGTAAGGTCAATCCAGTGACGCTGACTGCAGCAAAGATGGCAGGAGCAACAAAAATTTATAAAGTGGGGGGCGCACAAGCAATTGCCGCACTTGCATTTGGAACTGCGACGGTGCCTAAAGTCGACAAAATCGTAGGACCAGGAAATATTTTTGTTGCGCTTGCCAAAAAATGTGTCTATGGATATGTGAGCATCGATAGCATCGCAGGACCAAGCGAGATATTGGTGATTGCCGATGAGACAGCAAACCCACGCCACATTGCAGCGGATTTGTTGTCCCAGGCAGAACATGACGAATTAGCATCGGCAATTTTGATTACTACAAGTAAAAAACTTGCCGATGAGGTGAATCAATATATTGAAAAGATGGTTCCTAATCTTTCAAGAAGGGCCATCTTAGAAAAGTCACTTGAAAATTATGGATATATTTTATTGGCAGAATCATTAGATGAGGCGATTGATGTGGCAAATGAAATCGCCAGTGAGCATTTGGAGATTGTCACAGCAAATCCATTTGAGGTGATGACAAAGATTAAGAATGCAGGGGCCATTTTCTTGGGCTCTTATAGTTCAGAGCCACTGGGCGATTATTTTGCGGGACCAAATCATGTCCTTCCGACCAATGGAACGGCAAAGTTTTTCTCTCCTCTTAGTGTTGATGACTATGTTAAAAAATCAAGTATTATCTATTACTCTAAGGAAGCACTTGAGGCGGTACACGAGGATATTGAAAAATTTGCCAAGGCCGAGGGACTTACTGCACATGCAAACTCCATTCATGTGCGCTTTGATGGGGAAGAGTAAGATGAGAATAGCCAGTGTAGAGAGAAACACAAGGGAAACAAAGATTTCTTTGGAGATAAATTTGGATGGCTGTGGAGAGAATCAGATTTGTACAGGCATTGGTTTTTTTGACCATATGCTCACAGCACTTTCTCGCCACAGCTTTATTGATATGAAATTAAAGGTCGATGGGGATTTGGAAGTGGACACTCATCACACCATAGAGGATACCGGCATTGTGATTGGCGAGGCCATTCGAAAGGCACTGGGAGATAAAATGGGCATTAGACGCTATGGAAGTTGTATTTTGCCAATGGATGAGGCACTCGTCCTTTGTGCCGTCGATTTGTCTGACCGCCCGTATTTGCAATATGACTTGCAGCTTGACCGAGAATTTGTTGGAAATTTAGAGACCGAGATGGTGAGAGAATTTTTCTATGCCCTCTCCTACTCGGCAAGAATGAACTTACATATTAAGGAATTTTCAGGAGTCAATAATCATCACAAGATTGAGGCTGCATTTAAGGCATTGGCCAGAGCACTCAAGGAAGCCGTGTCCATTGATGAAAGCATTCAGGGTGTACTTTCAACGAAAGGAATATTGTAATATGCAGTTATATCCAGCGATAGATTTAAAAGGCGGAGCCTGTGTCCGCTTGACACAGGGAATGTTTGACAATGTAAAGAAGTACTCGGATACACCACAAGAAATGGCAAAACTTTGGGCAGAACAGGGGGCAAGCTTTCTTCATCTTGTCGATTTAGATGGTGCTGTGGCGGGAGAGAGCGTCAATGCCCCTGCACTCAAGGCAATTCGAGATAGCATTCATATTCCTATTCAAGTCGGCGGAGGAATTCGCAGTGTCGAGACAGTGAAGAATATGCTGAATATGGGGATTGATCGGTGTATTATTGGTACAAAGGCAGTAAAAGAGCCAGAGTTTATTAAGGAATTAATCCAAAAATTTGGTGCAGAGGCCATTGTTGTTGGAATTGATGCCAAAAAGGGAATGGTTGCTGTGGAAGGTTGGGGAGAAGTCTCCAATGTCTTAGCCAAGGACCTTGCAATGGAGATGGTCAGGATGGGTGTAAAACATATTGTATATACCGATATTTTGAGAGATGGAATGCTCTCAGGTCCAAATGTAGAGTACACAAAACTTTTGACAGACCAGACAGGGATTGAAATCATTGCCTCTGGTGGAATGAGCAGTATGGATGATTTAGAGAATCTGCACAATGCAGGTGTCAAGGGAGCCATTATTGGAAAGGCACTCTATGAAAAAAAGATTGATTTGGCAGAGGCAATTAAAAAGTATGAATAAGAGTGAACAAAAGAAATATCGGTGGGCGGAGCTAAAAAAGCTCTCGGATGGGTTGCTCCCTGTAGTTGTTCAAGATAATGAGAGCAATCAAGTGTTGATGGTGGCCTATATGAATGAGGAGGCGTGGAATAAAACCTTGGAGACAGGGACGATGACCTATTACTCCCGTTCGAGGAAGGAGCTTTGGATTAAGGGAGCGACTTCGGGGCACTATCAATATGTCAAGTCACTTTACTTAGATTGTGACTATGATACATTGCTTGCAAAAGTTGAGCAAGTGGGGGCGGCCTGCCATACAGGTAGCAGGAGCTGTTTTTTCCATCAAGTTGAGAAGTAGTAAGTACAGGGGGATACCAAAGAGTATCCTCCTTTTGCTTTGCCAAGGCACAAACCTATGCTATAATGAAAACCAGTATGCCCAAAGGAAAGGATTTTATTTATGAAAAAATTAGCATTGTCAGATGATATTTTGCTCAAAGTGGATAAGCCCGCACGCTATATCGGAGGCGAACTCAATTCTAGGGAAAAGGATATAAAGGATATTGATATTCGCTTTGTGATGTGCTTTCCAGATGTATATGAAATTGGGATGAGCCACATTGGAATGCAAATTCTCTATGACTATCTCAATCGCAGAGACGATGTCTATTGCGAGAGGCTCTTCTCACCTTGGATTGACTTAGACAAAATCATGAGAGAGGAAAAAATTCCTCTCTTTTCACTTGAGTCTCAACTGCCGGTAAAAAGTACAGACTTTTTGGGAATTACCCTGCAATATGAAATGTGTTATACCAATATCTTGCAGATTTTAGAGCTCTCTGGTATTCCATTTCATTCAGAGGATCGCACAGAGAACGATCCCATTGTGATTGGTGGTGGACCATGTGCGTTTAATCCAGAGCCATTGGCAGATTTTTTTGATATGTTTTATATTGGAGAGGGCGAAGTGGTTTACTATGATTTGCTTGACTTATATAAGGAGTATAAAAAAGAAAAGAAATCAAGGAAGGAATTTCTTCGTGCAGCGAGTAAGATTCCTGGCATCTATGTGCCATCTCTGTATGAGGTAGAGTACAATGAAGATCATACATTAAAGAGCTTTACACCACTTTTTGATGATGTTCCTGCGGTTGTAGAAAGACAGGTTGTTCGGGAAATGGACACAGTGACATTTTTGAGCAGTCCTGTAGTTCCCTTTATTAAGGTGACACAGGATCGAGTGGTGTTAGAGATTATGCGTGGTTGTATCAGAGGATGCCGATTCTGTCAGGCGGGGGTGATTTATCGTCCGACAAGAGAGCACTCCGTAGAATATTTAAAAAATTATGCCAAGGTGATGCTTGATATTACTGGAGCAGAGGAGATTTCATTGAGTTCTCTCTCGTCAAGTGATTATCGTGGATTAAAGGAGTTGCTTGACTTTTTGATTGAATACACCAGTGAGCGTGGAATTAACATTTCCCTGCCATCGCTTCGAATTGATGCATTTTCACTCGATGTAATGAAAAAGGTACAGGATGTCAAGAAGAGTTCCTTGACCTTTGCAGCTGAGGCGGGCACACAGAGGCTGCGTGATGTCATTAATAAGGGAATAACGGAAGAAAACATTATCAATGGCTCTAGGGAGGCCTTTCAGGGTGGTTGGAATAAGGTAAAACTCTACTTTATGCTTGGGCTTCCAACGGAAACAGATGACGATATTCGAGGAATTGGCGAACTTTGTGAAAAGGTAGCTGAGGAATATTATCGCATTCCAAAGTCAGAAAGAATTGGAAAGGTACAAATTACAGCAAGTTCCTCCTTCTTTGTGCCAAAGCCATTTACACCATTTCAATGGGCGGCGATGCTTCCCGAAGAGGAGTATCTGCGCCGTGCGTATTTGACCAAAGATCATATTCGTGCACAATTAAATCAAAAGAGCATTCGCTATCAGTATCACGATGCTGATGTGACCATTTTAGAGGGAGTATTTGCGAGAGGAGATCGAAGAGTTTGTAAGGTCATTGAAACAGCCTATGCTTCTGGGGCCTTATATGATGCTTGGTCAGATCAATTTAAAAAAGATGTGTGGATGAATGCTTTTGAAAGCTGTGGTATTGACTATACTTTCTATATCTTGAGAGAGAGAAAAATGGATGAATTATTCCCTTGGGATTTTATTGATTGCGGTGTGACCAAGGAGTTTTTAAAGAGAGAGTGGAAGATTGCCCATCAAGATAAGATTTCTCCAAATTGCAGGGAGGCCTGTCTTGGATGTGGTGCGAAAAAATTTGGTGGAGGTGTTTGCTTTGAAAATTAGAGTAAAATTTGAAAAGACCGGAGTAGTTCGCTTTATTGGACATCTCGACATTATGCGCTATTTTCAAAAGGCAATGCGAAGATGTGCAATGCCCATCAAATATAGTGAAGGATTTTCACCTCATCAGATTATGAGTTTTGGAGCACCACTAAGTCTTGGCATGGAGAGCATTGGCGAATACATGGACATTGAGGTGGATGAAGAAAAAATGCAGGGCATTCACTCACAGGAGGCCATCGATAAGTTAAATTCGGTGATGTGCCCGGGCATTTATGTGCGTAGTTTTAGAAGATTAAAAGAGGGAACGAAAAATGCGATGTCGAGTATGACCGAAGCAAAATATCGCATTGAATTTTTGGATGTTGATGGGGACGAGTTAAAAAAAGCGGTAGACACACTGCTCGATCAAAAAGAAATTATATTGGAAAAGGTGAGAAAGGAAAAAGTCAAGATGATTGACATTCGACCACTCATCTATCACCTTGAAGTGATGGAGCAACCGTTGACCTTGGAGATGGATATTTCACATGGAAGCGTGGACAATTTAAAACCAGAGCTCGTTTTACAGGCGTTGGGAGAGAAGTTTAAAAATGCCAAAAGACGCATCATTCGTGTCGATATGTATGCACAGAACCATCAAAGTCTCAATGATTTTGGAGAGGATATTTAAGTGAACCGTTATTTAATTACAGAGTATGAGAAAAAAATGGTCTCAGTGTACTATGAAAAAGATGTGGCAATGGACATTGAAGTGCACGCCCACACGACGCTCAATGCCATTTGTATTGCAAAGGTAAAAAATATTGTGGAGAATATTGCAGCGGCTTTTGTGGAGGTGGAAATTTGTGGTGAGCGAGAGCTTTGCTACTATAATCTCAAAGAAAACAAGGTTCATCTCTACACAGATGAGAGAGAGCATCAAAAGTTGAAAGAGGGCGATGAAATTATTGTCCAGATATCAAAGGAGGCCGTAAAGACAAAGGCTCCCATGGCCAGTGCCCATATCTGCATGACGGGGTGGTATTGCGTGGTCAGTTTAGGACATGGAGAGATTCGTTTTTCTTCAAAGATTCGGGATCAGGAATGGAAAAATCAGATTCGAGAGGAAATTTCTCATTTTCCACTGGAAGAAATTCAAATTCTTTGTAGAACGAATGCCTATCAAATTTCGGCTGAAAAGATTTATGCAGAGGCAAAAAAATTGGGAGACAAGTTACTGAACCTTCTTCGTGATGCAAAGTATAAGAGTGCACCAACTCTTTTACAGGCTCCAACACCTGGGTATATGACTTCGATGCAAAAGTTAAAGGAAGAGGACATTGAGATTGTGACAGATCTTCCCAAGGTCTACCAAGAAATAAAAGAATATCTTCTTGAGCAAAAAAGTCCAATGGTAGAGGGATTAAAATTATATGAAGATGAGATGATTTCGCTCTGTGCACTCTATGGCCTAAAGAGTTTATTTGCTGAGGCATTGTCAAAAAAAGTTTGGTTAAAGTCGGGAGGATATCTGGTGATTGAGCCGACAGAGGCCTTGACGGTGATTGATGTCAATACAGGAAAGACTGATGTCAAGATGTCAAAGGAAGAGACAATTCAAAGAACCAATAGGGAAGCAGCCTTGATGGCAGCTAGACAGCTGAGATTAAGAAATATTTCAGGCATTATTTTGATTGATTTTATTGATATGACCGACAGTCAGCATCGAAGGGAAATCTTTGAACTTTTGTCTAGAGAGCTAAAAAAGGATAGGGTAAAAGCGGTGGCTGTTGATTTTACCTCTCTTCATCTTGCAGAAATGACCAGACAGAAGCTTCGTCCTACTCTTTTTGAGCAGTGGAGAGATGCATAGAAAACTGCTTGACATTTACGGGGAAAGATGCTATCATTTCAAAGTATGCCGCTCAATGAGGTTATAAGTTTCTTAGGAACACCGTATTTGGCGAGTAATGATTATAAGGAGGTACCAAAATGTACGCTATTATTGCAACAGGCGGAAAGCAGTATAAGGTATCAGAGGGCGATATCATTAGAGTTGAAAAGCTCGGCGCTGCAGATGGATCAGAGTACACATTTGATCAAGTTCTTGCAGTTGGTGGTAACGATTTTAAGGTTGGCGCACCTACAGTAGCTGGAGCATCTGTAACTGCTAAGGTTTTAGGTGATGGTAAGGCAAAGAAGGTTATTGTATATAAGTACAAGGCAAAGACCGGTTATCACAAGAAGAATGGTCACAGACAGCAGTACACATTAGTTAAGATTGAGAAAATCAACGCTTAATTTATGATTCAGGTCACTGTTTGGACAGAAAATGACAAATATGTGGGATTAGACATTCATGGACATGCGGGCTATGACGAGTATGGCTATGACATTGTTTGTTCTGCAGTATCTGTACTGAGCATCAATTTGGCAAATTCCATTGAAGCTTTTACAGAGAATTTATTTACCTGCGAGATGGAGGAGGGCGATTATCATTTTCGTCTCATAGAAGAAGTAGGTGAAGATGCTAGATTGCTGTTAAAGAGCTGTGTACTTGGTTTACAGAGCATTGAACAGGAATATGGCAGTGAATATATTAAAATTAGTATGCAGGAGGTGAAATAACATGTTAAAGATGAACCTTCAATTATTTGCTCATAAAAAGGGAGTTGGTTCTACAAAGAACGGCCGTGATTCTGAGTCCAAGAGACTTGGTGCAAAGAGAGCAGATGGACAGTTTGTATTGGCAGGAAATATTCTTTATAGACAGCGTGGTACAAAGATTCATCCAGGTCTCAATGTAGGTCGTGGTGGTGATGATACATTATTTGCAACAGCAGATGGTATCGTTCGTTTCGAGAGAAAGGACAGATTCAGAAAGCAGGTTTCTGTCATCCCTAGAGAAAATTAATAAGTGTTTTGAGGGCTTCATACGAATGTATGGAGCCCTTGTTGTATCTCAATTCAATTGTAAATTTTTAGAAAGGCTGGTGCTTCAATGTTTGCCGATAGCGCAAAAATATTTATAAAATCGGGAAAGGGTGGCGATGGTCATGTCAGTTTCCGAAGAGAATTGTTCGTCGCTGCGGGCGGTCCCGATGGCGGAGATGGAGGAAGAGGTGGAAATGTCATCTTTGAAGTGGATGATGGCTTAAACACATTGACTGATTTTCGACAGGTAAGAAAGTATGTAGCTGGCGACGGAGAGCCAGGGGGCAAACGCCGTTGTCATGGGGCAGATGCAAAAGACTTAATTGTCAAAGTTCCAGAGGGAACAGTAATTAAGGACTTTGAGACAGGAAAAGTCATTGCCGATATGTCAGGGGAAAATAGAAGAGAAGTCATTCTTCGCGGTGGAAAAGGTGGACTTGGCAATATGAATTTTGCAACGGCAACAATGCAAGTGCCAAAATTTGCAAAGCCAGGTCAGCCGGGGAAGGAATTGTTTGTGCAATTGGAGTTAAAAGTCCTGGCTGATGTTGGACTGGTGGGCTATCCAAATGTAGGAAAATCGACTCTCCTCTCTCGTGTGAGCAATGCAAAGCCAAAGATTGCAAATTATCACTTTACCACTCTTGACCCTCATCTTGGTGTTGTTGACCTTCCCGGCGGTGGATTTGTGATGGCGGATATTCCAGGACTCATTGAGGGAGCGGCCGATGGTGTGGGATTGGGTCATCATTTCCTTCGTCATATTGAAAGAACAAAGGTCTTAGTTCATGTTGTGGATGCAGCTTCTACAGAAGGAAGAGATCCTGTGGAGGACATTAAGACCATTATGAAGGAGTTAGATTCCTATGGCCAGGGATTGATGGAAAGACCACAGCTCATTGCCGCCAATAAGGTCGATTGCATCACTCCTGATATGGATGATCCATTGAAAAGAATTGAAGAGGCGTTCCCCGACTTAAAAGTCTATCCAATTTCTGGAGTTACAGGAAAGGGAATTAAGGAACTACTCTTTGCCATCAATGAAGTTTTAAAGACCGTGGATCGATCACCAAAGATCTTTGAAAAGGAAATGGAAATTGAATACACCCAAGATCAAAATTTGCCATTTACTGTGGAAATAGATGAAGATGGCGTGTATATTGTTGAGGGACCAAGGATTGAAAAAATGCTCGGCTATACAAATTTGGATTCTGAAAAGGGATTTGATTTCTTCCAGAAGTTTTTAAAGACATCGGGAGTGTTGGAGCGACTGGAAGAGGCAGGAATTTCTGAGGGAGATACTGTGCGTATGTATGGACATGAGTTTGATTATTATAAATAGGAGTAGTATGACAAGTAAGCAAAGATCATATTTAAAAGGAATTGCAATGACAATAGAGCCAATTATGCAGATTGGTAAGTCATCTTTGACAGATGAAATTGTTGTTGCAGTGGAAGAAGCCTTGGAGGCAAGGGAGCTAATAAAAATTAGCGTGTTAAAAAACTGTACAGATGATCCAAAGGAGATTGCTAGGGCATTGGCAGAGCACACAAGAAGTGAAGTGGTTCAGGTCATTGGAAAAAAGATCGTCTTGTACAAGCAGGCAGATGAACCGGAAAAGAGAAAATTGGTATTGCCAAAATAAGTGAGGAAAATCATGATGGAGATTGGAATATTGGGGGGGACTTTTGACCCCATTCACAATGGGCATTTGCAACTTGCACAACATGCGATGGAGCAATTTCAGTTGGATAAGATTTGGCTAATGCCCTCTCCAAATCCACCACACAAGGTGGAAAAAAAGGTGACGGATTATGCGATGCGGGCAGAGATGGTTGAGTTGGCCATTTCTGGTTTTTTACACTTTGAACGCTCTGATTTTGAAAATCAAAGAGGGGGAAAAAGTTATACAAGTGACACC
This sequence comes from Lachnospiraceae bacterium oral taxon 096, assembly GCA_018141845.1. Classification (NCBI taxonomy): domain Bacteria; kingdom Bacillati; phylum Bacillota; class Clostridia; order Lachnospirales; family Lachnospiraceae; species Lachnospiraceae bacterium oral taxon 096. The sequence continues at coordinate 1,646,300 of CP073340.1, forward strand.
TTGCAGGCACTAAGAGAGCAATACCCTGAGATTCAGTTTTCTTTTATTATGGGAGCAGATTCGCTCTATGAAATTGAAACTTGGCATAGACCAGAGGTGATTTTCTCTTTGGCAAGAATTTTAGTTGCAATGCGAGATTACCAAAAAGAACACAGGGAATTGAGCGTGCAATCAAAGTATTTGCGTGAGAAGTATTTGGCAGATATTGAATTCATTTCCTATCCACGGGTAGATATTTCATCAGAGCAAATTCGTCAGTTGTGTAGAGAAAAAGGCTCAATTGCCTCCTATGTGCCGGCAAAGGTTTTGGAGTTTATCAAACAGCATCATTTATATCAGTGAGGTAAAAAATGAATATAGAAGAGTTGCTAGCTATTCGAGCGAAGTTAAAAGAGAATTTAAAGCCAGAGCGATATGAGCATACACTTGGTGTGGCATTTACATCGGCTGCATTGGCCATGCGTTATGGTGCGGATATTAGAAAGGCAGAGCTTGCAGGACTTTTACACGACTGTGCAAAAAACTATAAAACAGAGGAGTTGATTTCTATGTGTAAAGCAGCAGGAATTGAACTCACAGAAAATGAATTACAGGCACCACAAGTACTCCATGCCGTTTATGCACCTGTACTGGCCAGAGCGGCCTATGGAATTGAAGATGAGGAAGTTTTGTCGGCACTGCGCTGGCATACCACAGGTCATGCCAATATGACCTTACTGGAAAAGATTGTCTATATTGCTGATTACATTGAACCTAGGAGAGAAAAAGCAGACAATTTGGCACAGGTGCGGGGAATGGCATTTTTGGATATTGATGCGACATTGTATCGAATTACAGTGGATACGATTGAGTTTTTAAAAAAGAGAGGCGTTTGGATTGATCGCTTTACAGTGGAATGTTTTGAATGGTTAGAGAAGGAGGGAATCAATGACAAGAGAGATTTTAAGTCAAATCTATAAGGCTTTGGATGACAAAAAAGGCATTGACATTCGCATGATTGACATTGGAAAAATTTCTTCCATGGCCGATTACTTTGTCATTGCAAGTGCAAACAATGACAATCAAATTCAGGCGATGGTCGATGCTGTCGAAGAAAATTTGCAAAAAATTGATGTTGTTCCAAAGAGCATTGAGGGACAAAAGCGTGCAAATTGGATTTTGATGGATTATCAAGATATTGTTGTTCACATCTTTGATGTGGAGAGCAGAGCATTTTATGATTTGGATCGCATTTGGAGCGATGGAATAGAAGTTACAGCAGGCGAGTTGGCGTAGCGTTGATAAGAGAATCGAAAAAGGTGATGTGACTCATATTGAGTCATGTCACCATAACTTTTTATGTAAAAAAGTTCTTCCAGTAGATGAATTAAAATTTAGGGAGAAATATATGAGAATAGGATTATTTAATTATAATAAAGATGAAAAATTAGAATTTAATTATAAGAGATCATGCGGTCTATGGTTAATTGTAGTGGCAGCAGTAATTGCACTCGCTACATTGATAGGAGGAAAACAAATAATCAATATGCAAATATTTAGTATTGGATATTTTGTTGCCTTTTTCTCAATAAATATGAATAAAAAATTATTGAATAAATTATCCAATGGCACCTCAAGTAAATTTCAAAACAAAGTTTCTTTATATGCCATTATTTTATTATTTATTTTAATGTTTTTGCTAGGTGGACCATTTTTTGAAACCAAAAATTGGAGATTAATTTGGTTGGGGGCGTTAATGGCCACGGCATTGCATTTTTTTCCGTACTATTTTGTACATGGAAAATCAATGATTTATTTAGGTATTGCTTGTACTATGAATATTGCTACAGGATACATCTTTTCTAGTATTTCATTAGATATAGTAGCGTATATAGATGCATTTATTAAGCTAGTATTTGGCATATATCTATTATTTTTTTCCAAGCCATCAAGACAAAGATAAATTTTGGTTTATAAAGAGCGGGTTGAAAATCAACCCACCCCAACATTTGATAAAGAATCTATTTTGTAATCATTTTTTACATCATGCGCAGCAATCCAATCACTTTCCCAAGAATCACTACAGAATCTACAATAATTGGCTCCATTGTGCGGTTTTCGGGCTGCAAGCGGTAGTGCCCATCCTCTTTGTAAAAGCGCTTTACTGTTGCACTGTCCTCAAGTAGAGCCACGACAATATCGCCATTATTGGCATAATTTTGCTTAGAAACAATAATATCATCATTGTTGTAGATACCAACATCCATCATGGAATCGCCCTTGACTTTGAGCATAAAAGTATCGCTATGAGGAAGGTATCCACTTGGCAATGGAAAGTAAGATTGAATATTTTGTTCGGCAAAAATAGGTTCACCAGCGGCAACATTGCCAAGAATAGGAACATTGACAATCTCTCTTCGAGAAAAGGAGAAGGCATCGTCAATGATCTCAATGGTTCTAGGTTTTGCAGGATCTTTTCGAATCAATCCTTTTTTTTCTAAACTTTCAAGATGAGCATGAACAGACGAAGTAGAGCGAAGAGAAACCGCCTTACAGATCTCTCTCACAGATGGCGGATAGCCACGCTTTACAATGGAGTCCTTAATATAGAGCAGAATCTCTTCCTGCTTTGGTGTTAAACCAGTCATAAAGAATCCCTCCAACTTAAATAATTTTAAAGTTATACTAACATATGTTCGAGAAAAAATCAAACAATTGTTCGTATAGTTCCACATGATTTTGCATTGCTTTTTCTTGCTACGATGGTTTGGGGTTGTTATAATAGAGAAAAATTACCAAGGGAGAGAAAATATGGAAGGTTTTTCTTATGAAATTGTTAAAAATCCTAGGATTTTTAAGATGAACACATTGCCAGCACATTCGGATCATATCACTTATCGTTCAGACGAAGAATTGGACAAAAAAGAGACCAGTTTGAGAAAAAGTTTAAATGGACTTTGGAAATTTTTCTATGCAAAATCGTATAAGTATGCAATTACAGGATTTGAAAAGAAAGAGTATTCATGCGATGATTGGGATGATATTTCGGTGCCAGCTCATATTCAAATGGAAGGCTATGATCGTCCACAATATGTCAATGTGGAGTATCCATGGGATGGAAGGGAAGAGATTGCTCCACCAGAGTTACCTGAGCGATTTAATCCTGTGGCTAGCTATGCCAAGGAATTTGTACTGCCCAAACAATGGGAGGGAGAGAGAATATTTATCTCTTTTCAGGGCGTGGAAAGTGCCTTTGCTCTCTGGCTCAATGGGGAGTTTATCGGATACAGTGAAGACAGCTTTACACCGTCAGAATTTGAACTCACACCGTCAATACAAAAGGAAAACAAATTGGCAGTTCAGGTGTTTAAGTGGAGTTCTTCGAGTTGGTTAGAAGATCAAGATTTTTTCCGATTTTCTGGAATTTTTCGTGATGTCTATCTCTATACGATTCCAAGAGCTCATATCTATGATATCAAGATTGAGCCAACACTTGATGATAAGTTAAAAAAAGCAACCCTTGATGTGGAGATGAAGTTTGAGGGACTTCCATGGCAGGCCAATTATGTCCTAAGTTATAAGGGAAAACCTGTTCTGATGGGCTCAGTGGATACGCAAAAGGTAAAGAGATTTCGAGTGAATTTTGATAATCCATTTCTTTGGAGTGCAGAAAAGCCCAATTTATATGATTTAAAGATTCAGCTATTTGATGACAAAAATAAAGTGATGGAAGTGATTCAGGAAAAAGTTGGTTTTCGCAAATTTGTGCTTGATGGGGGAATAATGAAACTCAATGGAAAGCGCATTGTGTTTAAAGGTGTCAATCGCCATGAATTTTCCTGTGATACAGGGCGAGTTGTTGCTAAGGAAGATGTAGAAAAAGATGTGTTGATGATGAAGCAAAATAACATCAATGGCATTCGAACTTCACATTATCCAAATGGTGAGCATCTCTATCGGCTCTGTGATGAGCAGGGATTGTATATGATTGCTGAAAATAATATGGAAAGTCATGGTCTTTGGGAGAGAACGGTGCAAAGAAATTTTGATCGAGCACAGATCTTGCCAGGAGATAATGAAGAGTATTTGCCGATGATGCTTGACCGTGTCAATTCGGCCTATCAAAAGGATAAAAATCACCCGTCCATCTTAATTTGGTCGTGTGGAAATGAATCTTTTGGGGGAAGCGTCATTCAAAGAATGGCGGATCGCTTTAGAGAACTTGACCCTCATCGCTTGGTGCACTACGAGGGAATATTTTGGGATCGGCGATATCCAAATTCATCGGATATGGAAAGCCAAATGTATACCAGTGTCGCCAATATTGAGAAATTTTTGAGAGAACACAAGGAAAAGCCGTTGATTTGTTGTGAGTATGCCCATGCAATGGGAAATTCTAATGGTGCATTGTTTAAATATACAGACCTTTCGGATCGGGAACCAAGATATCAGGGCGGATTTATTTGGGATTTTGTGGATCAAACCATTCGAAAGAAAAATCGCTATGGCGAGGAATTTATGGCCTATGGCGGAGACTTTTTGGACCGACCAAGTGACTACAATTTTTCAGCCAATGGCATTGTCGATGGACAAAGAAGAGCCTATGCCAAGATGCAGGAAGTAAAATTTAATTATCAAAATATTACGGCCACATTTCGAAATGACCAAGGCAGTCTCTTTATGAAGGTGAAAAACAAGCATTTATTTACATGGACATCGGAATATGATTGCACAGTGACCATAGAATGTGAAGGGGAGCTATTGAGAAAAATTGTTTGTCCTGTGGATGTTGCCCCTCTTGGAGAAGTGGAGATTTTGTTGCCATTGACGCTTCCAAAGGAGGCAGGAGAGTACACACTGAATGCCTATTTTACATTAAAAGAGGATAGAGCTTGGGCAAGGAGAGGATATGAAGTGGCCTTTGGACAGGGTGTATTTGTCGTCGATGGTCAGAAAAAGAAGGAGGAGAAAAAGAAGAAGTTAACCCTAATTCGTGGAACATACAATGTGGGAATTCGTGGAGAAAACTTTGAAGTGCTCTTTTCCTATTTGCAGGGCGGATTAGTGTCCTATCGCTATGGCGGAAGAGAAATGTTGGAGAAAAAACCAAGACCTAATTTTTGGAGGGCACCAGTTGACAATGACAGGGGAAATCAAATGCCATTTCGCTATGCAAGTTGGAAGAGTGCAAGTCTTTATCAAATCTTTGTGCCAAAAAATGAGAGGGCAAGAGACTTAGTAGAAATTGAGGAAAAAGAAGAGGGCATTCGCTTGACCTTTACCTATAAGTTGGCCACAGAACCAGTAAGTATGATTGACATTGCCTATACCGTGAGCGGGGATGGAAGTGTAAAAGTAGAGATGACATATGATCCTATTCTAGGTGTTACGCCAATGCCTGAATTTGGTATGCTCTTTACTTTAAATGCAGATTATGATCAGATCACCTATTATGGAAGAGGACCGCTAGAAAATTATTGCGACCGAAATCAAGGGGCAAGACTTGGCGTGTTTGAGACGACAGCAAGAGAAAATGTGGAAAATTATATTGTACCACAGGAGACAGGAAATCGCACAGGTGTGCGCTGGGCCAAGGTGACAGATAAAAAGGGCAGGGGAATGAGATTTAGTTCCGACGAAATGGAATTTTGTGCCACACCATATACTCCAGAGCAACTAGAGGAAGCGAGTCATCCGTATGAATTGCCTAAAATTCATCATACCATTGTTCGGTGTAATTGGAAACAGATGGGAATTGGCGGAGATGATAGCTGGGGGGCCAATACCCATGATGAATATGTCCTGCCAAATGCAATGAGAATCCAATTTACCTTTACTTTTAAGGGAATATAAAAAAATTTTAAAAAAGTGCTTGACAAAGTTAGGGAGGTGGTATATAGTTAGGGAGTACTAACCAAGTAAGGAAACACTAATCGAAAGGAGCGGACAGAAAGATGCCCCCAGAAGTGATTGTTCGAAGCTTAAAAGCAGGAAGAAAGAGCGGAAACGCAGAGCTTCGCTTTATTATGCAGAGTGCACCCGTCTTAAAGGGATTGAAAACATCCAATATGCTCTTTTTGACCGATGCAGAATTGGGACTTCTCATTGGGGAATTGCGTGAGTCGGGATTACATATTTTTATGTTGTATTCGACAAACGAGAGGCATCTGGTGCTCATTTATCGAGAGGCACAGCTAAAGCAATATATTCAAACAGATGAAGTTCGATCTTTTTTGAATGGCTATGGCTATCAAGGTGCAGACTTACATCGATGTCTTTTGATATTAAAAGAAAGAATTCAATTCTTTTATGGTGTGAGAAATATTTTTCCACATGAAATCGGTGTATTTTTGGGTTACCCGCTGTGTGATGTGTTGGGATTTATCAAGCATCATGGTGAGCGATGTCTGTGCAGTGGTTACTGGAAGGTGTATGACCATATGTCAAGTACAAAGGAACTCTTCTTTGCCTTTGATCAAGCAAGAGAAGAGGCCATGCAAGAATGGTTTGCAGGTAAGAAAATGAGAGAGATTATCTGCAGAAATGAAAATATCTAGGAGGTTTTACGAACGATGGAAAAAGTTTATGTTGTATATTGGAGCCAGACAGGAAATACAGAAGCAATGGCAAATATGCTAAAGAGTGGAGTTGAGGCAGCAGGTGCAACAGCTGAGCTTTTAGAGGCCTCAAATGCAGATGCGGACACATTGGCACAAGCAAGTGGCTTTGCTATTGGTTGTCCAGCAATGGGTGCAGAAGAGCTTGAGGATTCCGTGGTAGAACCTTTAGTAGAAGCCTTAGAGAGCAAGGTGGCTGGAAAGAATTTAGTTCTTTTTGGATCCTATGACTGGGGCGATGGAGAATGGATGCGCACTTGGGTTGACCGCATGAAGGCAGCAGGTGCAAATATTGTCGGCGGTGAAGGCATTATCGCAAACAATGAGCCAGATGCAGAGGCAGAGAAAGCGTTAAAGGCTGCTGGTGAGGCATTGGCAAAGTTATAGTTTTGGTTTTAATCACTCCTTGTTATTCAACGCAAAGATGACTTGAGTGTTTAAAATATAGTGTTACACATATTGAAATTTCCTCTTACTTTTGGAAAAACGGATGAGCCTTGAGCAAGCTTATCCGTTTTTTCTTTGTAAAAATGCCACAAATATAGTATAATAAACCAACTATAGAATGAGATTTTTAAAGGTGGGAAGAGGAATGTTATTTGTAGAATATCCAAAGTGTTCGACATGCAAAAAGGCAAAGCAGTGGCTTTTGGAAAATGGATTTTCATTTGAAGATCGGGATATTAAATTAGATAATCCAAGGGCAGAGGAAATTGAAAAATGGCATAAAAGGAGTCAGATGCCACTAAAGAAGTTTTTTAATACCAGTGGTTTAGTCTACAAAAGTCTGGGATTAAAGGACAAGTTGCCCAATATGAGTGAGAAAGAGATGTATGCGATATTGGCAACAGATGGAATGCTTTTGAAGTGTCCCATCGTTGTGACAGAGGACAAGGTTTTCGTAGGATTTAAGGTTGATGAATGGGAGAAGGGGTTAAAAAGTTAGATGGAAGACCAAAAGAGAGCGCCAATTTATGAGGCATTGCAGGCATTGAGAAGAAAGAGAGTGGTTCCCTTTGATGTGCCAGGGCATAAGAGAGGAAGAGGAAACCCGGAGTTAGTAAAATTACTTGGGGAGCAATGTGTTGGATTAGATGTCAACTCGATGAAGCCCCTAGATAATTTATGCCATCCAGTTTCCATTATTAGAGATGCAGAAAATTTGACAGCAGAAGCTTTTGGGGCAGCACATGCCTTTTTGATGGTGGGAGGAACAACATCAGCAGTGCAAAGTATGATTTTAAGTGTCTGCAAAGCAGGTGATGAAATTATTTTGCCAAGAAATGTGCATAAATCAGCCATCAATGCTCTTGTTTTATGTGGTGCAAGACCTGTGTATGTGGAAATGAGTGTTCAAGACAGAATTGGCATTGCCTTAGGTATGGAAAATGAAAAGTTAAAGGCGGCCATCAAAAAGCATCCACATGCGGTGGCTGTGCTGGTCAATAATCCAACCTATTATGGTATTTGTTCGGACTTGAAAGAAATCGTGCAAATTGCACATCAGCATCAGATGAAGGTGTTGGTGGATGAGGCTCATGGCACGCATTTAAGTTTTCATGAGGAACTACCAATTTCTGCGATGCAGGCGGGAGCGGATATGGCGGCAATTTCTATGCACAAGTCGGGGGGAAGTCTGACGCAGAGCTCGATCCTATTGACGGGAAAAGAGATGAATCCAGAACATATCCGACAGATTATTAATTTGACGCAGACAACGAGTGCATCCTATCTTCTTTTGTCTAGTTTAGATATTTCTAGGAGAAATTTAGCATTGCGTGGTCGGGAATCCTTTGATAAGGTGATGATGATGGCCGAGTATGCAAGAAATGAAATCAATCAAATCGGTGGATATTATGCCTATGGCAGAGAACTTGTCGATGGAAAGAGTGTATATGATTTTGATGTCACGAAGTTATCTGTGCACACACAGGGGATTGGCTTGACAGGAATTGAAGTCTATGATCTGTTGCGCGATGAGTATGACATTCAAATTGAATTTGGCGATATTGGAAATATTTTGGCTTATATTTCGATTGGAGATCGGATTCAGGATATTGAGCGATTAGTTGGTGCACTGGCAGATATTCGAAGATTGTATCAAAGAGATGGAAAGGATTTGATTGGGGGAGAGTATATTCAGCCAGAGGTTATCCTCTCACCACAGGAGGCATTTTATCGTCCGAGAAAGATGTTACCAATCAAAGAAAGTGCAGGAAATGTCTGTGGTGAATTTGCCATGTGCTATCCACCAGGAATTCCAATTCTAGCACCAGGAGAGTTGATCACACAAGAAATTGTAGAATATATTTTGTTTGCGAAGGACAGGGGATGTTCTTTGCAGGGAACAGAAGATCCAAATGTAGAATATTTGAATGTCATTGAGAGGTAAAATATGGAGATGTGGTTTTCAGAGTTGCACACCGAAAATGTGAAACTTTCTATTCGAACAGATAAACAGCTGTTTTCAGGACAGAGTGACTTTCAAAGGATTGATGTATTTACATCCCTAGAATTTGGCAAGGTGTTGACGTTAAATGGCAATATTTTATTTTCTGAGGCAGATGAATTTGTGTACAATGAAATGGTTGTACATGTGCCAATGAGCGTCCATCCCAATGCAAAAAAGGTATTAATTATTGGTGGAGTGGATGGGGGGGTGGCCAGAGAGTTTGCCCACTATCCAGAAATTGAAGAGATTGATATTGTCGATCCTGACCATATGCTCTTTGATGTTTGCAAGCAATTTTTTCCAGAGACGGCTACAGGCTTAGAAGATCCAAGGGTAAAGATTTTTTATGAAGATGGTTTGCGATTTCTAAGAAAATACAATAATGAGTATGATATCATTATCAATGATGCCACAGACCCATTTGGCTATACAGAGGGGCTTTTTACTAAGGAATTTTATGGTGCAGGATATCGAGCTCTCAAGGAAGATGGCATTATGGTCTATCAGCATGGCAGTCCGTTTTATGATGAAGATGAGGCGGCGTGCCGAAGTATGCACAGAAAGGCCTATCGAAGTTTTCCAATTAGCCGTGTCTATCAAGCCCATATTCCAACCTGCCCATCAGGATATTGGCTCTTTGGATTTGCATCCAAAAAATATCATCCACTGAAAGATTTTGATGGCAAGAAATGGAAGGAAAAAAATATTAAAACTTGGTATTATTCTGCAAATTTGCATCAAGGGGCATTTATGCTTCCTAGATATGTAGAGGAATTATTAGAAGAGGAGGAAAGTAGATGAGTAGAGTATTGATTATTGGTTGTGGTGGTGTTGCGAGAGTGGCTATTGCAAAATGCACACAGGTATCCGATGTTTTTTCTGAAATTATGATTGCAAGTCGAACAAAGAAAAAATGTGACGAGTTAAAGAAAGAGTTAGAGGCAAAGACAACGACAAAAATTCAAACTGCACAGGTGGACGCAGATAATGTGGAGGAACTTGTTCAACTGATTGAGAGCTATCAGCCAGATGCCGTACTCAATGTTGCCTTGCCATATCAGGATTTGACAATTATGCAGGCTTGTTTGAAGACAAAGGTCGATTACATCGACACAGCAAATTATGAGGCAGAGGATACACAGGATCCTGAGTGGAGAAAGGTGTATGAAAAAAGATGTAGAGAGCTTGGCTTTACGGCTTATTTTGACTATTCTTGGCAGTGGAAGTACAAGGAAGAGTTTGAAAAGGCAGGAATCACAGCACTACTGGGAAGTGGCTTTGATCCAGGGGTAACCAGCGTATTTTCTGCCTATGCACTTAAGCACTATTTTGATGAGATTCATACCATTGATATTTTGGATTGCAATGGTGGAGACCACGGATATCCATTTGCAACTAATTTTAATCCGGAGATTAATTTGAGAGAGGTTTCTGCACCAGGATCCTATTGGGAAGATGGAAAATGGATTGAGGTAGATGCAATGAGCATCAAGAGAGAGTATGATTTTCCACAAGTGGGAATGAAGGATATGTATTTATTGCACCATGAAGAAATTGAATCCTTGGCAAAAAATATTCCAGGAATTCGCCGTATTCGCTTCTTTATGACCTTTGGACAGAGCTATCTCACCCATATGAAATGTCTGGAAAATGTCGGAATGCTTTCTACAGAGCCGATTGAATTTCAGGGGCAAAAGATTGTGCCAATTCAATTTTTAAAAGCACTCCTTCCTGACCCAGCATCTCTAGGGCCAAGAACGGTGGGAAAGACCAACATTGGTTGTATCTTTACTGGGGTAAAGGATGGAAAGGAGAGAACCATCTATATCTACAATGTGTGTGACCATCAAGAGTGCTACAAGGAAGTTGGCTCTCAGGCAATTTCTTACACCACAGGTGTCCCAGCGATGATTGGAACAATGATGGTTGTCACAAACAAATGGAAGAAAGCGGGTGTCTTTAATGTGGAAGAATTTGATCCAGATCCATTTATGGAGGCATTAAATACCTATGGTTTGCCTTGGGTTGTCGATGAAAACCCAAAGATTGTGGAGTAGTGAATGAGAATAGAAGAATTGCAGACCCCTTGCTATGTCATTGACAAGAGGCAATTGGAAGAAAATCTAAAAATTTTAAGAGAGGTCGCCGACGAAGCAGGTTGTAAGATTTTGTTGGCACAAAAGGCATATTCTTGCTATGATACCTATCCTCTAATTGCCAAGTACCTAGATGGGACGACGGCAAGTGGACTTTTTGAGGCAAGGCTTGGCTATGAAAAAATGGGCAAGGAAAATCATATTTTTTCACCAGCTTATAAGGAGAAGGAATTTGATGAAATTGTTCAAATTTGTGATCACATCCTCTTTAATTCGATTGCACAGGTCAATAAGTTTAAGGATCGATTGCGGGGAAGAAGTGCAGGGCTAAGAATTAATCCAGAGTGCTCAACCCAAGAGGGGCATGCCATTTATGATCCCTGTGCACCAGGTTCGAGACTAGGTGTGACGATCAAAAACTTTGATGAGAGTGTATTGGATGTCATTGATGGATTGCATTTTCATACATTGTGTGAGCAAAATAGCGATGATCTGGTGAAGACACTATTGGCGGTCGAAGAAAAGTTTGGAAGGTACTTACATAGAGTGAAATGGCTCAATTTTGGTGGAGGTCATCACATTACAAGAAAAGACTATGACCGACAGACATTGATTGAGCAAATCCAGAGAGTGAAGAAAAAATATGGTGTAGAGGTCTATGTAGAGCCAGGGGAGGCCATTGCCCTCAATGCAGGATATTTGGTGACGGAAGTTCTTGAAAAGGTGAACAATGGCATTACCACGCTTATTTTAGATGCTTCTGCTGCCTGTCATATGCCGGATGTATTGGAAATGCCCTATCGCCCACCACTTCGAGATGGATTTTTGCCAGAAGAAAAACCGTTTTGCTATCGACTTTCTTCCGTAACTTGTCTTGCGGGAGATGTGATTGGAGATTATTCATTTGAAAAAGAAGTCCATATCGGAGATAAATTATATTTTGAAGATATGGCAATCTACTCGATGGTCAAGAATAATACCTTTAATGGAATGCCTCTGCCCTCCATTGCCCTAATGGATGAAGAGGGAGAATGTGAAGTGATTAAGGAATTCGGATATATGGATTTTGCACAGAGACTGGGGGGAAAGTATGGCAACACCTAGACAATTAGGGTATTTTATGCCAGCAGAATTTGAAAAACATCACGGCTGCATCATGATTTGGCCAGTGCGAGAGGGCTCGTGGCGGAATCAGGCAAAATTAGCGAAGGAAAAATTCGTAGAAATTGCAAGACATATTGCAAAATCGGAAAAAGTGTATATGCTCGCCGATGCCCTTCACTTTGATGAGGCAAGGAGAATGTTGCCAAGTGAAATTGAAGTGTGGAAGGTAGAAAACAATGATGCTTGGGCAAGAGATACCGCTCCGACATTTGTTGTCAATCAAAAAAAAGATTTGGGCGGAGTGGATTGGAAATTTAATGCTTGGGGTGGAGCAGTCGATGGCTTGTATGCCCACTATCAAGAAGATGATGCTTTAGCTAAGCAATGTATCGATCGCTTGGGGGCAAGGTATTTTGATGCTCATCCCTTTGTGTTAGAAGGTGGATCCATTCATGTCGACGGAGAAGGCACGGCCATAGTAACCGAGACTTGTCTGTTGAGTGCAGGGAGAAATCCTAATTTGAGCAAAGAAGAGATTGAAAAGCAGTTGAGGGAATACCTGGGCGTTGAGAAGGTGATTTGGCTTCCTTTTGGCATTTTTCATGATGAGACCAATGAGCATGTGGACAATGTGTGTGCTTTTGTTTGTCCTGGGGAGGTCGTTCTTGCCTGGTGTGAGGACAAAGATGATCCGCAATATGCAATGAGCCAGGCGGATGCATTGGTTTTAGAGAGCGAGAGGGATGCCAGAGGAAGAAAAATTAAGGTACATCGTCTTCCGGTGCCAAAGAAAAAGGTCTGCATTCGAAGGGATGAACTGGAGGGCTTTTCTTATGAAGAAGGCGAGCAGACAAGAGAAGAAGGCGAGAGACTTGCGGCAAGTTATGTCAATTTTTATATCTCTAATGGAGCTGTTTTATTGCCACAATTTCAGGATGAAAATGACCAAGTGGCCGTAAAGTTACTTTCTGAATTATTTCCAACAAGAGAAGTGATTCCTATTCAAGCGAGGGAAATCTTACTTGGTGGAGGGAATATTCATTGTATCACACAGCAAATTCCTCAATTTCAGAAAGGATAGGAAATGGAAAAGGTAAAAGTTGCAGCAGTGCAGATGAAGTGCACAAGGGATGTTGCCCAAAATATTCAAAGGGCAGATGAGATGGTCAAAGAGGCAGCCAAAAATGGAGCAAAGATCATTCTTCTTCCAGAGCTATTTGAGCGACAATATTTTTGTCAGGAAAGACGATATGACTACTATGATTTTGCAAAGACTTTGGAAGAAAATGATGCCGTCCGTCATTTTGCAAAGTTAGCTAGGGAAGAAGATATTGTCCTTCCAATTAGTTTTTATGAGAGAGATAAAAATGTATTGTATAATTCAGTGGCCATCATTGATGCCGATGGAAAGATTCTTGGCATTTACCGAAAGACCCATATTCCTGATGATCACTATTATCAGGAAAAATTCTATTTTACACCGGGGAATACAGGGTTTAAGGTGTGGGAGACAAAGTATGGAAAAATTGGTGTGGGCATCTGCTGGGATCAATGGTTTCCGGAGTGTGCAAGAAGTATGGCTTTGTTGGGAGCGGATATTTTGTTTTATCCTACAGCGATTGGAAGTGAGCCTATTTTGACTGTGGACAGCATGCCACATTGGAAAAGGACGATACAAGGACACGCTGCGGCCAACATTGTCCCTGTAGTTGCGGCCAATCGCATTGGTCTTGAAAGTGTCACACCATGTGAAGAAAATGGTAATCAAAGTTCAGAGCTTCAATTTTATGGTTCCTCCTTTATCACGGATGCCCAAGGAGAAATGGTTGCTCTGGCCTCACGAGACCATGAAGAGATTTTGTATGCCGATATTGACCTTGTGAACAATTTAAAAGAGCGACTTTCGTGGGGGCTGTTTAGAGACAGAAGACCAAAAGAGTACCATATTATTACAGATTAGTTACAGAATTGTTGTGGAATCGCTTGCTTGAAAATGTAAAGAATGGTAGAATGTACAGATGTACACAATAGAAAGGTTTAATAAACTTATGAATAAAAAGACATTGCTGTTTGCTGCATTTGCGGCAATGCAGTTGCCAAATATGAATCCATTAAAACAGGTTCAAGCAAGTGAAATTCAACAGTCCAATGTAGTGGATACAAACTTTGAAGATGCATTGACAAGAGAGGGATTTCCAGAAACCTACAAGGTTGCCCTGAGAAAATTGCACAGTCAACATCCCAATTGGATTTTTCGTGCAACGACAACCACGGAAGATTGGAACTTAGCACTAGAACAGGAAAAAGTTCCAGGAAGAAATTTAGTAGAAAGTTCTTCCTCTCGCCTGTGGAAGTCGACTTCAGCAAAAGTTTATGATATTGCCACAGGAAAATGGAAGGGATTTGATTCAAGTCGCTGGGTTCAGGCCTCAGATGAGGTGATTGCCTATCACTTAGATCCAAGAAATTTTTTAAATGAAGAGGACATTTTCCAATTTATTGATCAAGAGTATGTGGATGGAGAACAGAGCATAGAGGGTGTGGAAAAGATTTTAAAGGGCACCTTTATGGAAAATCAAAATGCGGAGACGATGTCCTATGCACAGGCCATTTTTTTGGCAGGTAGAAACAATGGTGTGAATCCCTATTTGCTCGCATCCATGATAGTCAATGAACAGGGAGCAAAGGGAAGTAGCAGTATCATCAGCGGAACAGATGCCGATTACAGGGGAATTTATAATTATTACAATATTGAAGCGTATCAAAAAAATGGAAAAACAGCAGCAAAAAATGGTCTAGCTTGGGCTTCAAAAGAAGATAGCTATGGCAGACCTTGGAATACAAGGGAAAAGGCCATTGCTGGTGGTGCAATGTACTATGCCAATAATTATCTATCCAATGCACAGACAACTTCTTATCTAAAGAAGTTTGATGTTGCGAGTAGCAATCCCTATGTACATCAATATATGACAGCGATTAATGGTGCACTAAAAGAGGGAAGACGCTTAAAGAAGGCATACGAAGATATCTTGGATACAGAGATTACATTTACGATTCCGGTATATGGCAATATGCCAGATCATATAGCAAAATTACCAACAGAGTAAATGATCATTAAAGGAGACAAATAATGAAGAAATTACGCAAAAAAGTAGTCAATGGCTTAGCGATGGGCATTTGTTGTTTGGGTTTATCTGTGACACCAATGTTTACAACAACAGCACATGCTTTGACTGCACGCATCGCATTTTCAGATCCTACGACAAGTGCTGGAGAAGAATTTAAAGTGACAATGAAGGTTATTTCTGTAGATGGTGGTAGCATTGGCGACAATAGTATTGTGATTAAGTATGATACTTCTTATTTGAAGTTTGTAGATGGAACGAATGCCACATCCTATGGAGATGGCACTGTGCGTGTGGCAGGAAAGGTGGGAGATAATCCCTATGAATTTGCCTACACATTGACCTTTAAGGCATTAAAACAGGGTGAAACAAATATTGATGTTAAATCTTGGGGAATTTTAGATAAAGACAATAATGCGGCTTCACTCGATAAGAGAGGTAGCTCAAAGATTACCATCAGTGAAGCTGCTGCGGCAACAACGACAGCAGAAAGCAGTTCGCAAGAAACAACTACGGCACAGGAGACAACTACGGCACAGACAACAGCAGAAACTTCTTCTACAGCAGAAAGTAGTAGTGCTTCACAAAGTAGTGAAACATCAAGTCAAAAGTCCAGTGACGCATCTTCTAGTGCTCAAACCAGTGCAGCAGGTGAAACAAAGGCCTATAGTGATGCCGATGGCATTGTCATTGAAGGAAAAAAATACACCTTGGCAAAAACATTTGATAAGTCTCTGCTTCCAGAAAACTTTGATGAGGCCAAGTATGATTATCATGGAACAACGGTTGCAGCGGGAAAGGAACTCGATGGCAATCTTGTGGTGATGTATTTAAATGCAGAAGATGGCAGTGGAAGTCTTTTCTTCTACAATGAGGCAACGGACACTTGGATGGAAGATTCACCAGTGACTGTTGCGGCAAAGACGGTGACACCCATTCCTCTCGACGAGGGCCTAGCTGTGCCAAAAGGATTTGAAGAGGCAACCCTAGATGTCAATGGCAAGAAGATTAAGGGCTGGGTTTGGGCTACCGATAAGGAGCACAATTATGTGGTTGTCTACGGAATGAATAAGGATGGCAATAAGGACTTTTATCGCTTGGACTTAAAAGAGATGACCATACAGCGTTACTTTGAAGATCCAGCCATTGATGGAAATACCGCAGATTATGTAGATACCTTCCAACAATACAAACAATTGAAGCTAGATTACAAAAAGCGTGGCAATAAATTGCATATTGTAGCAGGTGTAGCTGGCATTGCAATTTTGGGATTTCTCTATCTTGCCTTTAGAGATTTAAAGAGTGGAAAAAAGAAGGTGGCAGATAGAAAGGATACACCAACCGTAAGTGGTGGACCTTCACCAAAGCCAAAGCAAGATACAAAACCTGAGGTTCAGCCTGAAATTAAGCCAGAGGCAAAGGCAGAATTTCACCCAGAGCCAGAAGTAAAAGAGCAGGCACCACAGGTACCAACCTTTGAATTTAATGAGGATGAGTTAAAGGACCTCTATCCAGATACCGATGATGAGGAAAATGCAGATGACTATGCAGAGGAGTATGCAGGAATGGCAGAAAAGCCAGAAGAGATGGAAAAAATTCGTGAATTTGATCCATCTACTGCCAATATCACCGTTGTCTATGATGAGGACGATGACAAGGATATCCCAGAATTGCCAAGTTTGGCCAATGAGATCAACTTGCAGTTGAACAATTCAATGATGTTTAAGGGAAATGGAAAGCGCCGTTCAAAGAAAGTAAAGATTGATAAGAAGTAAGAAATAGAAATATCCTGACGAGTATAAGGCAACTTTGTGACTTGTCAGGATATTTTGTCTTTGTTGTTATGTAAGAATAATTTATGAAATGGTAAGAAAATAGTTATAGACAGAATTGTTTTTTTGTTAAAATTATATCAAAAAAAGGAGGAGTATCATGAGGAAAAAATGTATATTTATTGGTTCACTTGCCGCATTGATGTTGGGAACGACGATGGTATCGAATGCAGCAAGCAGTGCAAATGCAGGACAGTGGAAGAAAGCATTGATTGGATGGCTATATACCCATGCAGATGGCAAAGAAGCCAAGAATGAGTGGGTAAAAGTAGGACAAAAGTGGTATCATTTTGACAAAGATGGTGTGATGAACACAGGGTGGTATCAGGATTTGGGCGATCAATGGTATTATCTGGATCCAGACAATGGAGATATGAAGACACAGCCAGTGACGATCAATGGTGTTCGATATGAATTTAATGCTGATGGTTCATGGAAGCACAAGAGAGCGGCTTGGGTAAAATCGGGAAGTCGCTGGTGGTATCGCCACAGTGATGGTTCCTACACAAGAAATAACTGGGAAAAGATCGATCAAAAGTGGTACTATTTTGATGGGGACGGCTGGATGAAGGAAGGTTGGATTCAGCAACCAAATGGAAGATGGTATTACTTAAATCCGGGCAGTGGAGATATGAGAATAGAACCACTGACACAAAATGGAAAGACCTATTACTTTGATCGAGACCTTGGATTTTGGATCGTAGGTGATATCCAAAGTGGAAAGAAGTCCAATCAGCGTCCAACAAAACAAGAATTTATTCAGGCGATGAATAGAACAAAGGCATTTTCTTCTCCACATGTCGACCCAGACATTGACCCGTCAAAGGCATTGTTTGTCTATAGTGGAAAGACACTGGCTCAGATCAATTCGGAAGCAGAGCTTTCGGCCATTATTGACAAAGTGAATGCAGGTCAAATGGATGTAACGGAAGGAAGATGGAAAGTTGAGAGAATGACGGGGAATGACAAGTCAGAGATTCGATCATTTTCTTATGAAAAATCAGAGCCTCATTACCTCTATGAAGATCAACATCTAGATATTGAAAATATGTCAGAGGCAAAGACAAGCTTTCGCATGGTTTCTGACTTTTTGGGCGTAAATTATACGCCGGATCTTAAGGATGTGGTCTTGATTGACTCCAATTATGATACCCATCTTGGACAGGAACTCTTTGTTGTCAAGAGATTTTCAAATGGTCAAATTAAGATTGGTTGTATTTACACTGTAAATATGTATGGAACTCAAGTCAACAGAGGATGGTACACACTGGCTCAGATCAAGGATCTTTTGAGCAAGGTGAAGGGAAATTAATCAAAAGGGAGAGCCTTCAAGTAGTTTCACTTGGAGGCTCTCCTTTTTGTAGGTAATTTATTTTTGAATGCCCTTTGTCTTTAGCCATTCTGCCCATGTTTTATAATATTTTCCATGGATATGCGTATCATCAGAGGTCATTTTTGGATTGAGTGCACCGTGCTCGTCATCAAAGAGAACATTGGCATCAAGATAGAAGATATTGGTGTTGTTGGCAAACTTTTTTAATATCTCATTGAGTTCGTTGATCCTCTTGTTATTGACATCCTTGTCACTGGCACTGCGAGATTTGGTGACATGGAGATTCGCTTGGACAAAGATAATTGCCCCTGGTTGGTATTTTTGAACAGTTTGGATGACTTGGGTGGCATGGGATTCAATGACATTCATTGGAAATCCCAATTCATTGATGCCTAGCATAATATAAATTTTTCCAAACTTTTTCGTTGCCAATAAATTTTCCAATGTCGATTTTGTAGTTTTGTCAATGGAAAGTGTCTTTTTAAAGGCATCCTTAAAATCAAGCCCAGCACTGCAAAAATAAGTTGTATTGTTGAGTCCAGAAAACATACGGATACCATCTGTTCGAGAATCTCCGATAAAGAGAGCATCGGAGAAATAGTCATCTGTGACAGTGACAAAATTGGCCTTGGCAGGTGCAGCTGCAGTGGTGGCTGCAGTGGTTGCTAGGCTTTCTGCAGCAGAACTGGACTCAGCGGCCACAGTCGTAGTGCTCGCATTTTTTGCAGCTGTAGTGCTTACACTTGTCTGTGCAGGAGAGCTTTCTGATACAGGATTGGAAGAAACTGACGCAGTTTCCTTTGTCACAGAATCCTCTGTTTCTTTGTTATTATCATGGAATGCCTCCACAATGAAGGTGTTACTTTTTAGAATTTGTGGCAGTACAAATGGATAGCAAATCAATGTTGCTATTCCTATAGCAATCAAAAATTGCTTTCTGTGATTATCTTTTTTCATAATGAAATCCCTTAAAACATCCCTTCGTCAAAGTTTTAGAAGCCACCATAGGCAAATGTATCATTAAGTCCCATATAGATAGAGTATACACTAAATAAGAAGATAAAAATCAAGAAAATATGTCCAAAGAGAGTATCCTTAATCTTTTTGTATACAATAAATGGTATTTTAGTTGAAAATAAAACGCATAAAAGCAATAACAATATCCAATATGGAGTCACATAGCTTGCAAAATCTTTACCAGAGGCAGATCCGACCTTTCCGAGAAATGGAAATAGTTTTTTAAAGAAGATTCCCATAGAAGGAAGATCTGTGATAGAGAAAAATACCCAGTTGATGGGAATTAAAATAATCATATAGATATGTCCCAGGACTGGAAAAGCTCGGAGAATATCGCCGAGAAAGGCTCGTTCAATTGCCATACAGGCAAATAAAAATAGTCCCCAGAGAATAAAATTGAAGTTTGCTCCATGCCAAATGGCGGTAAACATCCAGACAATGAACATATTGCGGTAGGTTAAAAATGTTCCATTTTTACTTCCACCAAGGGGAATATAAATATAATTTTTAAACCAATTTCCAAGTGTAATATGCCAGCGTCTCCAAAACTCTTGCATAGTCAAAGAGATATAGGGATGATTAAAGTTTTCTGGGATGCTGATGCCAAGGATAATACCAAGCCCCACAGCCATAAGAGAGTAGCCAAGCCAGTCAAAATAAAGATAAAAGCTTTGTCCTGCAATAGCTAACCAAGCCAGTGGTGTGCTGATGGCATCATAGCCAAAATTACCTGCATTGGTCCACAGATGATGTACACGATTGGCAAGTAAGACCTTGATCCCCAGACCAAAGATAAACATCTTCAATCCTTCAGAGAGCATAGGCATTGAAAAACCACGCCTGCGAATTTGTTCGCGAACATTTTCGTAGTTCATGATCGGACCTTGTGTCAATTGAGGGAACATACTCATATAGGAGCCAAATTTAATTAAACTGTTGGCTGGACGAGTTTCTTTTCTATAAATGTCAACAAGGTAGGCGATGGACTGAAAAATATAAAAGCTCATTCCCATCGGTACGGCAATGTGAAAGGCTGGAAGATCCATAGTCTCTGCAGAAAAATGGAAGATCAAACCGATGCATCGCAAAATAAAGGAAGTATACTTAAAAAAGATTAAGATGACCGCATTGACAACGACGCCAATGTGCAGTAGTTTCTTTTGGTTTTTCCCTTCATTGTGAAAAATAAGCATTCCGAAAATAAAATTAAATAAAATAATTGCCAAAAAGAGCAATACATAGACTGGAATGAGTCTTAAAAAGTTGGCTTGTTTCTCTACAGGTAAACTGCGAGCTGTTTGAGCGAGTCCCACTCCATAAAAAAGGATGCTGGAGACAAAGATCAAAAGATTTCGCCTTGTAGAGGGGAGCAAGCGATAAATGCCAAGGAAAATTGGCAAAAAGATAAAGATAAATTCCAAGCTGCTAAAAATCATAACTTTCCCCCTGTGTTTAGTCTAATCGCAGCTTTATTATAACAAAAACAAGTAATTTTATCTACATTAGATTGATTGTATTTGTGTAATGTGTTACACTATGAATATAACAAATGTAATTATGTGGTGAGGGGGTGATTTTATGGAACTATTTATTGATTTTAAAAGTGACGAGGCCATCTATGTGCAGCTTTGCAATCAGATTATTATGAGCATTGCGACAGAAAGGATTAAGGAGGGGGATTCCCTCCCTTCAGTTCGTCAACTTGCTGATACAGTGGGAATTAATATGCACACAGTCAATAAGGCATATAGCATTTTAAAGCAGGAAGGTTTTATTAAATTGGATAGAAGAAAAGGTGCAGTCATCAATGTCGATGTCGATAAGATGCGTGTACTTCGCCATATGGAAAAGGAGTTTTCTGTTGTGATTGCGAGAGGAATTTGTAATGGTGTCAGCCGAGAAGATGCACATGAAATTGTAGATAAACTCTATAACCAATATTTTTCACATGAAATTTAGCAATATTGCAGTATAATAATAGGTGGGAATACAAGAAGAAAGGGACGACAGATTATGTTGTGTGAAAGATGTAAGGTACGAGAAGCAAATATCCAATACACAGAAATTATTGATGGAGTCAAAAAGGAACATCATTTTTGCTCGCAGTGTGCAAAGGATATGGATCAATATTCCTCCCTGTTTGAAGGAGATTTTTCATTAAAAAAATTGTTGACAGGACTATTTAGTCAGGCAGCCGATGAGGTGGGCAAGGAGTATGGACTCGTTGTTTGCCCAACTTGTCATACAAGTTATGATGAGTTTTTGGAGCAATCAACCTTTGGTTGCAAGGATTGCTATAATACTTTTGGCATTTTAATGGAAGAAAGCGTAAAGCAATTGCAGGGAGCGAAGGAGCACAAGGGAAAAGTGCCAAAAATAAAGAAAAAAGCAATGGTGGAAAAGACGGAAGTGGAAAGCTTAAAGGAGCAGTTGCAGGCCGCACTGGAAATTGAAGATTATGAGACAGCAGCAGCTTGTCGAGATGAGATTCGCCGATTGACAGGAGGAATGAGCTGATGTGGTTTGATCAAATTGCGTTGAGTGCAGAAAATAATATTGTCAGCAGTAGAGTGCGCATTGTGCGAAATTTTGACAACTATCTTTTTCCAGCAAAATTAGGGCGAGAAGATGCCAAAGAGATTGTGAAAATGTCAATGGATGAGCTTGGTGACCTTGGAAAAGATGGTGTTCTTTTAAAGAAATATTTGCATCAAATGTCGGATGTTCA
This sequence comes from Lachnospiraceae bacterium oral taxon 096, assembly GCA_018141845.1. NCBI lineage: Bacteria > Bacillati > Bacillota > Clostridia > Lachnospirales > Lachnospiraceae > Lachnospiraceae bacterium oral taxon 096. The sequence continues at coordinate 1,668,583 of CP073340.1, forward strand.
AAGAATTGCGTTGCGAGAAAGAAGGGTGATTAATTCCACAGCAGCAAAAAAAAGGGATGCTATTGGGTTATTGTTGAGTGAAAACGAAGCCCTCAGTGTGGTGATCAATGGCGATGACCACATTCGTCTGCAGATGGTCGGCTGTGGAATTTGTTTAAATCAACTTTGGGAAAGAGTCAATGAGATTGATGATCAAATCAATGAGCGCTTTCCCTATGCATTTGACGAAAAGTATGGCTATATGACCTCATATTTGACCAATATGGGGACGGGATTAAAGGCAAATATTATTTTGCATTTGCCAGTGTTGGCAAGAAATAGAGGGATTGATAAACTGGTCAATAGCTTGAGTCGATTTGGCGTGACGGTGCGAAGTGTCTATACAGCCAATGGTGAGAGTATAGGAAGCTTTTTTGATGTGAGCAATACAAAGACACTTGGGCAAAGCGAAAAAGAAATTATTGATCAGATTAAGCGTGTGGCTTTGAGGCTCAATACGCATGAGATGGAGGCAAGAAAAAAAGAGCTAGAGGAGCATTCGATTGATGTGTCTGATCGGGTATATCGCTCTTATGGAATACTAAAGTACGCAAGGAAATTAAGTCTAAAGGATGCCTTGACCCATTTGAGTGTGGTGATGCGAGGAGCGAGTGACCATATTTTGATTGGAAGTCATTTGGAGTCACTCTATGCCTTGACCATTAAAATTCAGCCAGCCAATATTTTAGAGAGAGCAGATGGGAACTTGGGCAAGGAAGAAGTGGACATTGCGAGGGCAGACTATGTCCGTGAGTACCTAGATCGTATAATGTGTGAGTAGTGGAGGAAATAGATGGCAGATAGATATACAAGTCAAGCGAGAAGAGCAATCGAGTTGGCTGTGGAGGCAACAAGGGAATTGAGGCATGGCTATGTGGGAACAGAGCATCTTCTCCTTGGTTTGCTTCGAGAGGGAAATGGAGTTGCAGCAAGAGTGCTAGAAAGTCATGATGTGACAGAAGAAAAGATCGTAGAGCTCATTGATAAGTTGCTCAGCACTTCAGCTTTTGTGGCAGTGGATGATGATATGGAATATTCTCCAGTAGCTGCTCGTGTACTTGAGGCGGCAGATCAGGAGTCTAGGCGCTATAAGTCAAAATTAGTGGGAACAGAGCATATTTTAATTGCAATTTTAAAGAGCGAAAATTGTATCGCAAGTCGATTGCTCAGAACGCTCAGTGTAAATGTCCAAAAGATCTATATTGATATTTTAAATACAATGGGACAGGAGACAAATGCTGTAAAGGGAGAGCTCTATTCTGAGGAAAAAAGTGAGGGCAATACGCCGACACTAGATCGCTATTCCCGAGACTTGACACAATTGGCAAGAGAGGGAAAACTGGATCCAGTCATTGGAAGAGACAATGAAATGAAAAGAGTGATGCAGATTTTGAGCAGGCGAACAAAGAATAACCCTGTCTTAATCGGAGAACCAGGTGTGGGAAAGACCGCCGTGGTCGAAGGCCTTGCTCAACTGATTGTTCAAAAAAATGTTCCAGAGACATTGTTAGATAAGCGATTGGTGACTTTGGATTTGTCAGGAATGATTGCTGGATCAAAGTACAGGGGAGAATTTGAAGAGAGAATTAAAAATGTCATCAATGAGGTAATCCAGGCAGAAGATGTCTTATTATTTATTGATGAAATTCATACGATTATTGGTGCAGGAAGTGCAGAAGGCTCAATGGATGCGTCAAACATCTTAAAGCCGTCTTTAGCTAGGGGGGAGTTGCAGCTCATTGGTGCAACCACTATTGAGGAATATAGAAAACATATTGAAAAAGATGCGGCCCTAGAGCGAAGGTTTCAGCCAATCACGGTAGAAGAGCCGAGTGAGGAGGAGTCCTATGAAATTTTGAGGGGATTGCGCTCAAAGTATGAGGAGCATCATCATTTGACCATCACGGATGATGCCCTAAAGGCCGCAGTATCCCTTTCGACAAGGTACATTTCGGATCGTTTTTTGCCAGATAAAGCCATTGATTTGATTGATGAGGCGGCTTCTCGTGTTCGTTTAAAGGACTTTGCTGAGCCAGAGGAGATTCAGAGTTTAGAAAAGGAAATTTCTCGATTGGAAATCCAAAAGGAAACTGCGATTCGGGCAGAGGCCTACGAAAGGGCAGCACAAATTAAGAAGAAGCAGGAGAAAAAGAAGGGTAAGATTGAAGCCATTAGGCAAAAGTGGCAAAAGGAGAGGGAAAGCAAGAAATTAGTCGTTGAGGAAGGAAATATTGCCGATGTTGTTGCAATTTGGACAAAGATTCCTGTAAAGAAATTGACTGAGGGAGAGAGCGAAAGGTTAAGAAAGCTTGAAGAGGTGCTTCACCAGAGAGTCATTGGTCAGGATGAGGCAGTGACTGCGGTTGCTAAGGCCATTCGAAGAGGGCGAGTGGGGCTAAAAGATCCAAAAAGACCGATTGGCTCATTTCTGTTCTTGGGACCTACAGGTGTGGGAAAGACAGAGCTATCAAAGGCATTGGCTGAGGCAATATTTGGAACAGAGAATGCCTTAATTCGTGTCGATATGAGCGAATATATGGAGAAGCATTCGGTTTCAAAGATGGTTGGTTCTCCTCCAGGCTATGTCGGATATGAAGAAGGGGGACAACTTTCTGAGAAGGTTCGAAGAAATCCGTATTCTGTGATTTTATTTGATGAAATTGAAAAGGCACATCCTGATGTCTTTAATATCCTATTGCAGGTTCTTGACGATGGTCATATCACAGATGCACAGGGAAGAAAAATTAGCTTTAAAAACACCATTATCATTATGACCAGCAATGCGGGGGCAGAGCGCATTATTGCTCCAAAACTTTTGGGATTTGCTTCAACAAGTGATGTCAAAGTAGACCATCAACATATGCAAGAAAATGTGATGCAAGAAGTGAGACAATTATTTAAGCCAGAGTTTTTGAATCGAATTGATGAAACAATTGTATTTCATCAGTTGACAAAAGCAAATTTGACCTCGATAATAGACATAGTTTTGGAAGAAATCAACAAGCGAACCAAAGAACATATGGGCTTAGTCTTGGAGGTGACTGATGAGGCCAAAGCCTATCTTGTCGATGTTGGTTATGATAAGAAATATGGAGCAAGACCACTAAAGAGAGCACTGCAAAATCAGCTTGAAGATAAGATTGCAGAAGCCATTTTGGATGGAGAGGTCAAGGAAAATAGTACTGTTTTAGTCGATGTTGACAGTGAGGGGCAGCGAAAGATTTTACTCAAGACACTCAAAAGAGCAAAGAAAAATACCAAGGAGGTAAAGTGATGGCAGTAGTAAAAGAACTCATTCGCAAGGAAGCAGATGGAAAGTTGAGCTTTGGAGACTTTACATTGAGCGAAAAGAAGAAAGTATCTGATTTTGAGGCATTTGGAGACCGCTATAAGGTAAAGACATTTAAGGAAATTACAAAATTGGAGAAGAATGAGCTGTTTTCATATGAGTCAATACCGGGGACAGCCGTACATTCGTATGCGGTGACAGAAGATGGTGCGACATTTTCCGTGGAAGGAAAAGAGGACGCACAGATCACACTTGGATTGCAAGAGGATACTGTCTATGAGGTATTTGTCAATGGTGAGGCCATTGGTGGAATGAAGACCAATATGAGTGGGAAATTGGTTGTCAGTGTTGAGCTTGATGGCGATAAACCAGCAGAAGTTAAAGTTGTAAAGAGATAATAAAACAAAGAGTCGGGGCTATCCCGGCTCTTGTTGTTCAAGAGGAAGTTATGGCAAAGTCAAAGACAAGTATATTTTTTTGCAAGGAATGTGGCAATGAGACATCCAAGTGGAGTGGACAGTGTCCAGCATGTAAGGCATGGAATACCTTAGTGGAAGAGCCTGTGACGAAAATGGCGAAAACATCAAGTGCAATGGGAATGTTTCGCGAGCCAGTAAAATTAGAAGAAATTGTGCTTGAGAATGAGAGCCGAATGGAGACAGGATTTGGTGAGCTTGACCGAGTTCTCGGCGGTGGCATTGTGCCAGGTTCACTAGTACTTGTAGGTGGTGATCCAGGCATTGGAAAGTCAACATTATTATTGCAAGTGTGTAGAAATTTAGCAATTGGTCAAAAAAAAGTGCTCTATATCTCGGGTGAGGAGAGTCTTGGACAGATTAAGATGCGTGCTGAGCGAATTGGAAAGGTAGAAGGCGAGTTAAAGTTTTTGTGTGAGACGAATTTGGGTCTGATTGATCGTGTCATTGAAAGTGAAAAGCCCGATGTAGTGGTTATTGATTCTATACAGACGATGGTCAATGAGGATGTGACATCGGCCGCAGGCAGCGTGTCCCAGGTCAGAGAATCGACAAATGTATTGATGCATATTGCCAAGGGGAGAGGAATTGCCATTTTTATTGTCGGACATGTGACAAAGGAAGGACAGGTAGCAGGACCAAGAGTATTAGAGCATATGGTGGATACCGTCCTTTACTTTGAGGGTGAACGCTCAGCTAGTTATCGAATTTTGCGTGGGGTAAAGAATCGTTTTGGATCGACGAATGAGATTGGTGTGTTTGAGATGTTACCTCAAGGTCTTGGAGAGGTGATTAACCCCTCAGAATATTTGCTTTCTGGGAGACCAGAAGGGGCATCGGGAGCCGCAGTGGCGTGTCTGATGGAAGGAACAAGGCCGATTTTATTGGAAGTACAGGCTCTGGTTACGGAAACAGCCTTTGGACTGCCAAGAAGAACAGCCGTGGGCACAGATGTCAATCGAGTGAATCTTTTGATGGCCGTGATTGAAAAGCGCTGTCGCATAATGATGAATCGCTATGATGCCTATATCAATATTGCAGGTGGACTTAGAGTGGCTGAGCCAGCACTGGATTTAGCTATTGTGCTTGCTTTGATTTCAAGTGTAAAGGATAGAGCACTTGATGATTCAATGGTTGTCTTTGGTGAAGTAGGACTTGCAGGGGAGGTTCGAAGTGTTGCAATGGCAGAGTATCGAGTCAGAGAAGCTGAAAAATTAGGATTTTCTCGCTGCATTTTGCCAAAGGTCTGCTTGGATAAACTAAATTATCGAGGAAAAATGGAAATCGTTGGCGTTCGAAGTATTCAAGATGCGATTAACTTATTATAGAGGGTAGGGAGGTAAAAATGGAAGAAAAAACCAATGTAATGCGTATTTTGGAGCAAAAAAAGATAAAATACACACCACATTCTTATGTGAATACCGATGCAGTGAGTGGGGTGGAAGTAGCGACTGTCCTGGGGCAGAATCAAAATCAAGTATTTAAGACTTTAGTGACCGTGGGAAAGAGTAAAACAAACTATGTCTTTGTCATTCCAGTGGCTGAGGAATTGGATTTAAAAAAAGCAGCAAAAGTTGTGGGAGAAAAATCCATTGAAATGATTAAGTCAAAGGAGCTGTTGCCACTGACGGGATATATTCATGGTGGCTGTTCTCCTATTGGAATGAAGAAGAATTTTCGCACGGTGATTGATGAAAGTGCGAGAGCATTTGATAGTATTATTTTTAGTGCAGGAAAGATTGGCTATCAAGTGCAGGTCAATCCAGAAGATTTAAAAAAAATAATTCGCTATGAATTTGCAGATATCACAATAAGCAACAATGTGTAACAGAGATGAAAATGTGCCTATTTTGGTAGTTTTTATCCATAAGAGACGATATGTAACTTTCATAAAAACCAGTTTTTAAATTCTTTATAGTAAAAAAAGAATCTAAAAAAGGGCTGGACTTTGAAAAAAAGTTGTGCTACCATTTGGGCAACGAAACGAATAGTGAATAGTCATAAGAGTTGCCTAAATATTCAGAGGAAGATATTATCATCCATCTTAAATTTTAAGTTGTTCTGACCTTTGTGAGAATATGGCCATTGAGACTGTGGAACATTCCATAGTATTCGATAGGAGTATATTATTTCACACAGAGGTCAGTTTTTTTTGTGTCTCTGTGTGAGTATGAAAGTGTATAAAAATTTTATTTTCAAGAGAACAGGGAAAGGAGACACAAATGGGCGGAAAATATTGTGGTTACGGGTATCCCCCGTAACTTTGAGCCGAAGTTTACAAAAAATCAAATGGTGTGATGCGACGAACCAAGCGTAAGTTGCCAAAGATACTTGGTCTGCTGGGAGCTATTTGGAGAATATACTGTGTTAAATCAAAATTTCACATACAGGGATATCAATTTATGCCTATTTCTAGATCATAAGACTTTTGTAGTGGCACATAGAGGGTGCAGGGTGATAGAAGTGGTTCTTCGTTATGTGATCTTGTTTAACTTTATAGTGGCAAAAGATGGGTCACTAAGGAAATAGGAAACCACAGAATCGATCAAACTGTGTGAGTGCCTCGGAGTAGAGATGCGTCTCTATGTTGAAAGGGGCAAGAAGTGGAGATTCAAACTGAACATATGGAGGAGACAATAGCAGACTTGTGTGGGAGATGAGGAGCTACTCTGTTGAAAGTATGGGAAGAATGAATTGAGGGTTTATGTACACAGTGTCATTGTTTATTAACTGCGGAGCAAAGAAAAATTAAACCAAACAGGGAATTTTCTCGATGCTGGGAGAGAGAAAAACTGCCTTGTATAGCGGAAAAAACAGATAGAGGTCACTGCATTGTATAGAAAATGTAGTGACCTTTTTATTTATTTTTATCTATGTAGTACTTCACATCTCCTTAAGAATAGTGTATGATAACGGTATCGACAAGAGCTTGATTGTCGGAGTGAATATAGGAGGAGATGAGAGAATGCGTGGAAGATAGGAGTGAGTTTGAAGGGCTGTTGAGCCCTTATTTGTGGTACGAAAATGTTAGAGAGACTGTGAAGTTGTGAGAAAGGGAGAGTATAAGGAAGATGGTTTTGATCTTGGATAGTGACACCCTAGAAGGATTAGGGCTGGAGTTTACCATCCATAAATATCAACCAGAGGAAGAAGTCACACAAGTGAGGACCGTGGCACAGGCAAATGAGAGAGTAGCGAGTGTTGGAATTGAAGCAATTAGTTTAATTGTTGTAGACATTCATCTGGATGATGAAGATGTATTGGATTTTGTTGAGGACATAAGGAAAGCAAAGTACAAAGGAAAAGTGCTTGCAGTGACTAGCTTAAGAAGCTCTGCACAATTTAAGAGGGCAATGAATTTAAATATTGATGCCTATATTCTAAAGGATGATTTTCTGGAAGAAATGAAGCTTGCTTGGCAAAAGATAGAAAATGGGCAGAAGTATTATTCAAGTGATCTTGTCGGAGAAATTAGTGGGATGGAAGAAGAAGAGGTGATTCTCAGTCGGTTTACAAGGCGTGAGCTGGAGGTACTATATCGAATTGGAGCTGGTGATGAAAATGAAGCTGTAGCTAAAAATTGTCATATTAGTGATGGGACAGTAAAAAAGCATATGAGTAATATCAGCAACAAAGTTGATTGTGGAAGACGTCAACTTGTGATTTTTGCTTATCGAAATCAACAAAGAATTGCAGATAAACTCAAAATAGGACCCCAAAAAAGGGTCAGAATACAATAATTGAGGGGTGTATAGAAGTGAGAAGAAGAAAAAGAGGTTATAAAAAATTAGTGATTGCAGGACTGATGGTGGCTGCACTTGGATTTTCAGGTGCAACTTATGCTGGCTGGTTGAGCGAGCAGCATATCGCCATGGGAATGGGAACCGATGTTTTTGATGCTATCTTTAAGGGAAGTGAAGAGGACTATAAGGTTGAACTTTCCGATGGCACGGATGTAGAGGGATTGGAGACTTCAATTAAGGCAAACTTTACAGATGATAAGACATTGTCTTTGACATTTGAAAAGGGATTGCCAAAGGAGATTTTGACTTCTGGAAAGTACTTAAAGATTTCTTATCCAATCGATTCAAAGGACACAGACAAGAAGTTGATTGCAAAGGAAAAGGCTGCAGATTTTACAAAGCCAACAGCAGTGGCAAAGGCTGAGTCCTATCGCTCATTGTTGAGCTACAATGGATCGGTGTATGAGCTTGCAGATAAGGCAGAGGAGTTTGTTGTTCCTGTTGAGTTTAATACCTACTCCGCAGTGGAAAGAAATGATAAGGACCAGTTGATTGGTGTGATCTATGTGGCACCTACACAGGAGACATTGGATGCAATGAATGCGGTTCCAACAACATTTGAGATTAGTCAGGCGGATTTAGATGGTCTTCAGACTGTTGACAATGTGACAGCAGATGGAGATGGCATTATGGTCCAGTATCAGACAACATTTGACTTGATGGTTGATCAAAATAAGGCAGACAATAAATAGGAGTAGGGGGCATATTATGCGCAAGAAAGTATTAGGATTAGTTGCAGGTTTGGGATTGAGTGTTTTGGCAAGTGGAGTGAGTTTCGCTTATTGGACGGATCACTTAAAAGTAAATGTCGATGTACCAATCTTTTATCAGGCTGATATTAGTATTAAGGCAACAGAAGAAACAACAGCTGAGGAAAGTACAGAGGCAACAGAAAATACAGCTACAGTGGAGAGTTCAGAAACTACAGAAGGTGCACAAACTGGTGATTCAAGTGGTGAGAGTGCTGTCACAGCAGAGGCTTCCATTGAAAGTGGATCTGAGGATGGTGCTACAGAAAAATCAGAAGTAAAGACAGAGGCCAAGGCAGAAGTAGACAGTGGAGCCGAGAGTGCTCAAGAGGTCAATGAGTAAGGCGAAATATCCACGATATCGTCTATATACAGTGCTTCTTTTAATTGCCTATCTTCTTCCAGCTATTCCGCCAGTTAAGGCATATTTTGTTGGATTGGAGTTGTTTTTGTCACTCTATTGGGTGGCATTGACAGTGATTGTTTGGCGAGTGTTGCCAGGGATTTTATCTCCTGGCAATGTCCGCACACGAACGGAGATGTGTGAGGCAGGATTTGCGGGAGCATTTATTATCGTTGCACTTTACTATCTGGTTGGTGTAATATTCAAACAATTAAAAGGTTCTCCCTATGACAATTCGCCCGTGGGATTTTTGAGGAATGTGTTGACTCTATTTCCCCCAATTGTTGCCAGGGAGAGTATCCGTGCCTATGGAATGGCGACCATATGGAAGTATGCGAAGAAGAAACGCCAATTTTTCACCATTATTTTTTTGCTTATCCTTGCGATTGGAATGGCAAATTTTCCAAAGCTCAAGCAATTGACAAGTAACAAGGATATTTTTATCTATGTGGCCAAGGATGTTTTGCCCATTATTGCGGACAATGCACTTTGTTGTGTGCTTGTACTTTGGGGTGGAAAATGGGCTGGAATTTTTTATGCTGCCCTTGTGGCAGCATTTTGGCGATTTTTTCCATTTTTGCCAGATATCTCTTGGTTTGCCTATGCCGTCATTGGTGTGGCCTTCCCATGTATATGTGCGACATTTATGTATGGGCGTGGGGAGAACAGTGGAAAAAAGAAACTCCAAGAAGTTGTGGACATTTCGTGGAAAGATTTTGTGGGACTGGGACTTATTGTCTTGATGGCGTGGTTTTGGGTTGGTGTCTTTCCTGTTCGACCGCTGGTTATTTTGACAGGAAGTATGGAGCCAAAGATTATGCCAGGTGATGTTGTTCTCATTGAGAAGATGCAAAAAGAAGAAGATATTCAGAAACTGTCTGAGGGAGATATTATCAATTTTGACCGAGATGATAAGATTAACATTACACATCGAATTAAGAAGGTAAAAATTGATGAAAATGGCAATCGCACATTTATAACCAAGGGAGATAATAATAAATCAGAGGATTCTCAGGAAGTGGATCCAAATGATATTAGGGGAATTGTCCACCATTGGATACCCAAAATTGGATTGCCAATGCTTATGTTAAAAGCAAAAAATGATGTACCAGAGGGAGTTGTTGATGAACAAAAGTGATACTGAAAAGGGGAATAAAGTAGTAAAGAAAGAGCCAGCACAAAAGAAAACAACGCAAAAAAGGCCAATGGGCAATCGGTCACGCGTTGCCCTGTTACTTGTCAGTCTAGTGGCAGTGATTGGCGGACTGATCGTGGCTGGTGTCGGAACGAAGACAAAGAAAGTAAAACAAGAATCGAATGTATTTACTTATCAAGTGAACACGACATCATCCTATCAGGTTGTGCTAAAGAATAATAGCATCTATGATACACCAACGCTTGAAGAGGGAAGAGTGTACTCAGATGCACTGACAGATCACATTGCAGTTCAATTAAAGTCAGAACTTGTGGGCGATCAGGCGGCCACATTGCATGTGGATTATGATATCAATGCAGAATTGGATGGATTTTTTAACAATGATCCAACAAAGAAAGTCTATTCAAAGGTACAAAATTTAAAGCATGTTTCTACAGAGCCAACACAGGATGGCAGGGCAACGGTAGAAGAAAGCGTGGATGTCAGTCCTGATTTATTTGCTAGTTTTGTCACAGAGGCAGAAAAGGAGTTGGGCTCTACGACAAGCAAGAGCATGAGCCTTGTGCTTAGTGGCAAGTATTATATTGATGTCAATGGGCAACAGCAGACAAAGGATTTTACCTATACTCTGCCAATGCCAATTCGTGGTGCCAACAAATTGTATACTGTCGATAAGCCAGATGCAGCAGCAGATAGTGGAAGTATTACGAATTCTACATTGGTCAAGGAGAGACCAAACCAGAAGCTGACTCCAGTGGGTGTCGTTCTTTTGGTTATTGGACTTGGCATGGGAGTGAGTGTCCTTGTCTTGACCAAGGCACCAGATGAGAGAGAGGCCATTGGCCTAGCACAAAAAGAAGTTGTACGCAAGCAGAGAAGTCATTTAGTGAATGTTAGAGAGCTACCTGATTTTTCTGGTCGCATGTTGGTTCAAATCAATGACATTGAAGATATGATTTCATTGTCTGAGGAGATGGGCTCACCAATTCTTTGTGCTCTAGATGAGAATGATGTTCCCAAAGATGGTAAATTCTTAATTTTATCTGATACTACAGCATACTTTCTTAAGAATTAGTAAACGAAAAAGGTAGTAAAGATACACCAAGTAGTACTAGAAATTAAGAAATTATTATGATAGAGTATAGGTGTTTGCGAAAACAAAGTTTGTAAAGTTTATAAGTTTATAGGAGGCAATGCAAAATGAGAAAAACAAACAGAAAGATGATTCTTGGTGGTATTCTTGCCGCAACAATGATTCTTGGTGGAACAGGTTACGCTTACTGGACAGACACATTAAAGGTAACTGCAACAGCAACAACAGGTGATCTTGATATGACTTTCGCTGATATGGGTCTTTATGCTCAGTACAGAGATGAGGGTCCTTCAGGAACATGGTCAATCGTTGATGGCGTTAGTGGTGCAGGCAACAGAGGTTGGGCATCAAGTGAGTTCTTTAGAAGAGCAAACATCAGCTACAATACAATCGCTATTGACGGTTCAGTTGACAGATACTACAGAGATGCACAGAAGTACAACAATGTAAAGTTTGATGCAAAGTATGCTGATCCTTCAGGTATCAAGAAGACTGTTGGACCATATATTAAGGGAACAACTCAGGGTAGTGATGAGATTCAGCTTGATATCCAGAATATGTACCCAGGATATGCTCAGACATTCCGTACAGATGTTCTTAATGTAGGTACACTTGCTGCAAAGCTTAGCAATGTTACATTTGATGTTTCAGCTGACAATGATACAGCAGAGAACATGATCGGTATTGCTGTATACTCATGGCAGGAGGATTCACCAAAGGTTGCTGATGGATCAGATGTATTTAAGCTTGTAAAGAGCCTTAACCTTGACCCTAGCCAGTACTTCACAGTTGGTGGTGTTGACTTCGTAAGATTGTCAGCATTGAAGAACATTGACCAGAATGTGATCAAGAACGCAATCACAAATGGCGAAGTTTTGACAAGCCCAGCAACATCAAACAGATTGGACATCTTTGTTGGCGTAGCTATGGATCCAGATGCTGAGGGTGTTTACACAACAGGTAGCGTTAACAACATGAAGGAGAACGACGATTCATTGTCACAGGACAAGAATGCTAAGGTTACAATCAACTTCCTCTGGGATCAGTTCAATGCTGGTAAAGAAGTAAATACTACAAACATTCTTCAGAGACAGAATGCAGACAAGAATGCAGCTCCAGCTACAACAGCAGCTCCAGCTACAGCAGCTGTAAAGGGCGCATAATCACCTAATGGTTATTCCTTGCATTAAGTGTGAAAAAGCAGTTTTATAATATAACAGCCATTCATCCCATGGTCTTTAGACCATGGGATGAATGGCGTTTACAACATATATATTTTACTTAAATGATAGTATTTAAGTAAAATATATACTATAATATACATATAGGAAATCCTATTTCCGAATCTATGAAAGGAGAAAACCGTATGTATCTTACTGTAAAACAACAAGTTAAACATCTGTCCAAGGAAGACTACATCACAATCAGAGAACTTTGTCATACTGCTAAGAATCTTGCTAATGAGGCAATCTATAATGTGCGTCAGTATTATTTTACAGAAGGTGAATTTCTCAAATATGAGAAGAATTACACTCTTTTAAAGAATAGTCCTAATTATAAGGCATTAAATTCCAATATGGCACAGCAGATACTTAAAGAGGTTGATGGTTCGTTTAAATCATTTTTTGGTCTGCTTAAACTGGTCAAGCAAGGAAAATATGCCTTTACGGATTGTAAACTGCCATATTATCTTCCAAAAGATGGATACACAACACTGATCATTGGTTTTGTAAGACTTAATGGTAATAAGCTGATCCTTCCGTTTTCCAATAGTTTTAAAAAAACGCATAAGTCTGTTGAAATTACGATACCGCCAATACTTCTTGATAAGACGATAAAAGAGATACGCATTATACCTAAGGCGAATGCAAGGTTCTTTGAAATCCAGTATATATATGAAGCTGAATGTATTCAAAGAAATCTAAACATGAATAACGCACTTGCTCTTGACCTAGGTATCAATAATCTCGTAACAGCCGTATCAAATATTGGTAAATCGTTCATTATTGATGGAAAAAGACTTAAATCTATCAATCAGTGGTTTAATAAAGAAAATACCCGTTTACAATCGATAAAAGATAAACAGCATTTTGGTAGGAAACCTACAAACAGACAAAAAGCAGCAGCTCGTAACCGCAACAATAAGGTGAACGACTATATGAACAAAACTGCACGCAAGGTAATAGATTATTGTATTCACAATGATATAGGTACGCTTGTTGTTGGTTACAATGAAACTTTTCAACGCAATAGTCATATGGGAAAGCAAAACAATCAAAATTTTGTAAATATTCCTTATGGACAGTTACGTAACAAATTGGAATATCTTTGCAAACTAAATGAAATTGTTTTTGTAAAACAGGAAGAATCCTATACATCTAAGTCATCTTTTTGGGATAGAGACAATATACCTGTTTACAATGCCGATAATCCAAAAGAGTATCAGTTTAGCGGCAGAAGATTACAGCGTGGTCTATACAAAACGGCAAGTGGTAAAACAATCAATGCAGATGTTAACGGAGCATTGAATATCATGCGTAAAAGTAGAGTTGTGGATATGAATATCCTATACAGTAGAGGCGAAGTGGACACGCCTATAAGAATAAGGATTGCCTAATTACTTAGGTGAAGACTTAAATATCAAACTTCTTAAATAGAGCTGTCAAGCTCTTAAAAGCCCATTACCTAAAGGTAATGGGTAGTTCACAGATTGAAGCTGTCGGATCGAAATAGGTAGCTTCAAAAGAGGGCAGGACTCAAATGAGTCCTGCCCTCTTAATCTTTCTGATCATTTTTGAGATGATAAAAGAAGGGTAAAAAAAGAGAAAGTTTATAAGCAAAAAACTTATAAACTTTCTCTTTAAAACAGGGGAAGAGGGGCTCGAACCCCCATTTACGGTTTTGGAGACCGTTGCTCTACCATTGAACTATTCCCCTTCATTGGCACTCGTATATGATAGCATAATTTAAAAATGTTGTCAATTAAAAAATTAAATATTTTATGAATTTTGTGGCAAGATATCAATGGAATGTGCTATAGTAGAGAAAGGATAAGGAGAGGAGGAGGATATGGTCGCACTAATTGATTATGACGCAGGAAATTTAAAGAGTGTAGAAAAAGCACTGGTCAGTAGTGGGGAAAGCCCTGTGATCACAAGAGATCCAAAGATCATTTTGAGTGCAGATAAGGTGATTTTGCCAGGAGTGGGAGCCTATGCAGATTGTATGAAAAAGCTAAAAAAGTATCAATTGGTTGATGTTTTGCATGAGGTGGTCAAGAAAAAAATCCCATTACTTGGTATTTGCTTGGGAATGCAACTTTTGTTTGATTCGAGTGAAGAAGGGATGGAAGGAAATGAGCCTGTGGAAGGGCTACATATACTAGAGGGAAGAGTTTTGAAAATTCCACACAAACTAGGCTACAAGATTCCACATATGGGATGGAATAATTTGACCATCGCACCAAATACTCGTCTGTTTAAGGGGATCGAGAAAAATCCATATGTATATTTTGTGCATTCCTATTACCTGGATGCAAAGGACAAGGCTGTTGTTGCTGCAACTACAGACTATGTGGTGCACATTGATGCAGCGGTGGAATATGGCAATGTGTTTGGTTGTCAATTTCATCCAGAGAAAAGCTCTGAAATTGGATTAAAAATTTTAAAGAACTTTTTGGAGGTGTAGAATGCTGACAAAGAGAATTATTCCGTGTTTAGATGTCAAGGATGGTCGAGTGGTCAAGGGCACACAATTTGTCAATTTAAAGGATGCGGGAGATCCTGTGGAGGTTGCCAAATTTTACGATCGATCAGGTGCTGATGAGTTGGTATTTTTAGATATTACCGCTTCTTCAGATGCAAGAGCTACAGTGGTGGATATGGTGCGAAAAGTGGCAGAGAATGTCTTTATTCCTTTTACAGTTGGGGGTGGAATTCGCACGGTGGAGGACTTTAAAATGCTTCTTCGAGAAGGAGCAGATAAGATTTCCATTAATTCTTCAGCAATTGATCGACCGGAATTGATTTCTGAGGCAGCAGATAAGTTTGGAAGTCAATGTGTAGTGGTGGCGATTGATGCAAGAAGAAGAGAAGATCAAAGTGGCTGGAATGTCTATAAAAATGGTGGGCGAGTGGACACTGGTCTAGACGCCATTGAATGGGCAAAGAAGGCAAATAAGCTTGGAGCAGGAGAAATTTTATTGACCAGTATGGACTGCGATGGCACAAAGGCGGGATATGATTGTGAATTGACAAGATTGATTGCAGATAGTGTTTCCATTCCTGTGATTGCCTCTGGGGGGGCAGGGACAAGGGAACACTTTTTGGATGCTCTGACAAGGGGAGGGGCGGATGCAGCTTTGGCGGCCAGTCTTTTTCACTTTAAGGAGCTGGAAATTCAAGATTTAAAGCAATATTTGGCTAGTCAAGGTCTGAGTGTGAGGTTGTAAAATGGGAATGATACAGGGAAAGTGGTTAGAAATTTTAAAGCCAGAATTTTCAAAGCCATACTATAGGGAGCTCTATCAGTTTGTGAAAAATGAGTATGCAACAAAAACGATTTTTCCACCAGCAGATGATATCTTTAATGCCTTACATTTTACACCTTATGAAAAAGTTAAGGTGGTGATTTTGGGGCAGGATCCCTATCACAATTTTTTGCAAGCTCATGGGTTGAGTTTTTCAGTCTTGCCAGGGCAAGAAATTCCGCCATCGCTTGGCAATATTTACAAGGAATTGCAGGATGATTTGGGATGTTTTATTCCAAATCAGGGATATTTAAAAAAGTGGGCGGATCAGGGTGTGTTGCTTTTAAACACAGTATTGACGGTGCGGGCACATCAGGCTTATTCTCATCAAAATCATGGATGGGAAAGGTTTACAGATGCAATTATTCAAGCAGTCAATAAAAAAGATGCCCCTGTGGTATTTATGCTTTGGGGAAAACCCGCACAGAGTAAGGCGGTGATGTTAGACAATCCAAAGCATTTGGTTCTTATGGCACCACATCCAAGTCCATTGTCGGCCTATCGGGGATTTTTTGGATGTAAGCATTTTAGTAGGGCCAATGCGTTTTTGATTGAAAATGGAGAGAGTGAGATTGATTGGCAAATAGAGAATAGATAAGGAGTGCAAAAATGAATATTATAGAGATTATTAAGGTCATTATTTTAGGAATTGTGGAGGGCTTTACAGAGTGGCTTCCCATCAGCTCTACGGGACATATGCTACTAGTGGATGATATTCTTCATCTCAACGTCAGTCCTGAATTTAAGACTATGTTTATGGTGGTCATTCAATTGGGTGCCATTTTGGCTGTGGTTGTGATGTTCTTTGGAAAATTAAATCCATTTTCTCCAAAGAAGAGTTCTCAGCAGAGAAAAGAAACTTGGATTATGTGGAGTAAGATTATTATTGCCTGCCTACCAGCGGCCATCATTGGTTTAGCCTTTGATGATTGGCTCGATGAGCATCTTTACAAAACACCAGTGATTGCAGCGACATTGATTATTTATGGTATTTTGTTTATTGTCATTGAAAAGCGTCATCAAAATGTTGAGCCAAGAATCAAGAAAGTTGAAGATATTGATTATGTGACAGCTTTTTCTATTGGAGCATTTCAGGTACTTTCATTGATTCCAGGAACTTCAAGATCTGGCTCAACTATTTTGGGCGGAATTATTTTGGGGGCATCAAGAACATTGGCTTCGGAGTTTTCTTTCTTTCTAGGTATTCCGACAATGTTTGGAGCAAGTTTTTTAAAGCTAGTGAAGTTTGGCTTTCACTACAGTGCACAAGAGGTTGTGTATTTGTTATTGGGTATGATTGTGGCCTTTGTAGTTTCTGTCTATGTCATTCGCCTTTTGCTCAATTGGGTAAAAAAACATGACTTCACCTTCTTTGGCTATTATCGAATTGTATTGGGCGTGATTGTACTGGTTTGGTCTGCGGTTCGCTCAATCTTGCTCGCATAGTAGTGCAAAGAGGTAGAGATTACAAAATGTTGTTTTAGATAGAGATGGCAGGCAATTTCATTGCTCTGACTGACATGCAAGAGGATGTGGGTAAAACCGGCCTCTTGCATTTTTTTTAAAATTTGTACAAGAATATTTTGACCAATGCCACGGTGTCGATATTCTGGGAATACAAAAAAATCATAGAGAAAACAATGGCTCTGGGAGAGAGGAAAAAGTCCATATCGGGCAATGAATTTCTCCTTATCCCAAACTTCATAGAGTTTATCTTTTTGATCGTCAAATGGCAAAAGGTGATAGGTGGAAGGTCGATTGGGTAGAGAAGAAAGTGAACGCTCCATTGTATATTCTGTATCTAGATATTGGGCAGAAAATTTTTTGAGCAGATGTTTGGTCTTTGGTGAAATCTTTGCGAGTATCCAAGTGAGTTGATCAATGGGATGCTTTTTTTTGGCATGGGAAAGAAGGGCTTGAAAATATCCCCTATTTTCAAAGCTTTTGTGGGTAAAGGCAAGAACTTCAAAGGATTGATTTTTAATGTGCAATAAAACAAGGACAGCTGCAGGAAGAAGGTCTTGATAATAGATAAAGTGCAAAGCATCTTCATCAAAAAAGGGGTAGTCTAGTCCATGGAGGAAAAGAGGGTCGATGCCTTGAAGGATGGATTGAATGTCTTTACATTGATTTGGCGTTAAAGATGTTGCTGTGATGATCATAGTTTTGTCTCCTTGTTTTTAGATAAAAAGTAATGTACACTGATAGTATAATTGATTTTTGAAAAAAGTGGAGGAAATATGACAAAAGAGGAAATTATTCAGATTGTAGAGGATGAAGATGTAGAGTTTATTCGATTACAATTTACGGATATGTTTGGAATGTTTAAAAACATTGCCATTACGAGCAATCAATTGGAGGCTGCACTGGATAACCGCTTGATGTTTGACGGTTCGAGCGTGGAGGGCTTTGTTGGAATTGAGGAGTCTGATATGTACTTACATCCAGATTTAGATACATTTGAAGTATTTCCTTGGCGACCACAACAGGGAAAGGTGGCGAGGCTAATTTGTGATGTGTATTTGCCTGATGGAAATCCATTTACAGCGGATCCTCGATTTATCCTAAAAAAAGCCATTACAAGGGCAAAAGAAATGGGATTTTTCCTAGAAGTTGGTCCAGAGTGTGAATTTTTTTTGTTTGATATGGATGAAAATGGAAATCCAACGACGACAACTTCAGAAAAGGCGGGCTACTTTGATGTTGGACCATTAGATATGGCAGAAAATGTGAGAAGAGATATTGTACTCAACTTAGAAGATATGGGCTATGTCATTGACGCTTCTCATCATGAAACTGCACCAGCACAGCATGAAATTGATTTTAAGTATACCGATGCAGTGAGTGCAGCAGATGAAATTATGACTTTAAAGATGGCGGTCAAGGTGATTGCCAGACGCCATGGATTTCATGCAACCTTTATGCCAAAGCCAAAGGCAAAGGACAGTGGCAGTGGAATGCACATTGGAATGATTTTGCGAGACGGTGAGGGAAGAAATGTCTTTGAGGCACAGGGTGAAAAATTGAGCGAGTTGGCCAATTATTTTATTGCGGGATTATTAAAATATATTGGAGAGCTTTCGCTATTGACTAATCCCATTGTCAATTCCTATAAGAGATTGGTGCCAGGTTTTGATGCACCCGTCTATATTAGCTGGAGTTTGTCATCGAACCGTTCTTCTTTAATACGAGTTCCCTCCATTCGGGGTGAGCACACAAAGATTGAACTTCGTTCGCCAGATTCTGCAGCAAATCCATATTTTGCAATTGCTGCCTGTCTTTGGGCGGGCTTGAGAGGAATTGAAGAAAAATTACTGCCACCAGAGCCAGTGAATAAAAATATGTTTGTGTTAGCAAATGAAGAGAGAGAAAACATAGAAAGTCTTCCAAGAACCCTTGGGCAGTCCATTCATTTATTTGAAAAATCAGTATTTGCTAGGGAGATTCTTGGAGAATATGCATATCAGCGCTATTTAAATGCAAAAAAGCGAGAGTGGGAGGAGTATTTAGAGATAATTTCAGATTGGGAAATTGCCCAATATTTGGAAAGATTTTAAGTAGTATCGGAGGAGAAGAATGTCGGAGCTTGTCGTCGCTTTTCCAAAAATGGAGGATGCAAAAGCCATTAAAAATATTTTGGCAAAAAATGGCTTTCGAGTGGCAGGGCTCTCGCAATCGGCTGCTGGGGCAATTCAACTATGTGATAGCTATGGCAGTGGGATATTAATTTGTGCCTATCAATTTGCTGATATGATGTTTGAGGAGGTTCGAGAAAATCTAAATCCTAATTTTCAGATGATTTTACTTTGTTCAAAAGCAAGGTTGAATGAAAACTTACCCGATAATGTATTTTTCCTTCCGATGCCCTTAAAAGTGCATGATTTTATTGATACCGTCTATATGATTGGGGATCGAATGCGCAGGGAAAAGAAAAAGAAGAATAAGAGGATAGAGCGAAGTGAAAAAGATGAGGAAATCCTAAATCAAGCGAAATTGCTTTTGATGGAGCGAAATGGCATGAGCGAGGAGCAGGCGCATCACTATTTGCAAAAAAGCAGTATGGAAAATGGTTGCAATCTCATTGAAGTTGCACAAATGGTAATTAGCTTATATGACAGCTGAGCAAAAGTATTATTTACTTGAAAAAAAGTGTGCTGTCTGATATAATTCATAAGATTAAGCAAAAATTGACAACAGTATAGAAAGGCAGGTCTGAATGAAAGCGTATCTGATTTTAGAAGATGGTAGCGTGTACGAGGGAGAGAGCTTTGGCTCGACCAAAGAAGTCATCAGCGAGATTGTATTTAATACCTCAATGACGGGCTATTTGGAGGTTTTGACAGATCCTTCCTATGCGGGACAAGCAGTGGTAATGACATATCCACTGATTGGCAACTATGGAGTATGTTATGAGGATATGGAGTCTGTTAGACCATGGGCGGATGCTTGGGTTGTAAGAGAAGTATCTGATCTTGCGAGCAACTTTAGAAGTGAGGGATCGATTCAAGAGTTTTTGGAGGAAAATGATATTCCAGCAATTTGTGGGGTGGACACGAGAGATTTGACAAAGCGTCTCAGAGAACATGGCACAATGAATGGAATGTTGACAACCAATGCAAACTTCAACAAGGAAGAGGTGTTAGCAAGGATTAAGGAATACTCTGTAAAGGGAGTAGTATTAGCATCGACCTGCAAGGAAAAGTATGTTCTTAAGGGGCAGGGAAAGAAAGTCGCACTTTTAGATCTTGGGGCAAAGGATAATATTGCCATATCTCTCCAAAAGAGAGGATGTGAAGTGACTGTGTGGCCAGCAAACACATCCGCAGAAGAAATTTTGGCATCAAATCCTGATGGAATTATGTTGAGCAATGGACCAGGAGATCCAAAGGAAAATGTAGAAATTATCAAGGAAATCAAAAAACTCTATGATTCTTCAGTGCCGATTTTTGGCATTTGTCTAGGACATCAATTGATGGCTCTGGCTACAGGGGCAGATACTTACAAATTAAAGTATGGACATCGTGGCGGAAATCATCCAGTGAAAGATCACGAGACAGGCAGGACCTATATGAGTTCTCAAAATCATGGTTATGCGGTAAATACAGAGACCTTAAATCCAGAGGTAGCCATACCAGCATTTACCAATGTCAATGATGGAACAAATGAGGGGCTTCGCTATGTGGGCAAGGATATTTTTACAGTACAATATCACCCAGAGGCTTGTCCTGGACCACAGGATAATGGATATTTATTTGACCGCTTTATTCAAATGATGGAGGAAAAGAAAAATGCCTAAGAATAAAAATATTAAAAAAGTCCTCGTTTTGGGATCTGGACCGATTGTCATTGGTCAGGCAGCAGAGTTTGACTATGCGGGCACACAGGCTTGTCGTTCATTGAAGGAAGAGGGAATAGAGGTTGTTCTTGTCAATTCAAACCCTGCGACAATTATGACCGATAAGGATATTGCCGATAAGGTCTATATTGAGCCATTGACAGTACAAGTTGTGGAGCAGATTATTAAAAAGGAAAAGCCAGATTCGATACTTCCAACCCTTGGTGGTCAGGCAGGTCTGAATTTGGCAATGGAGCTTGAAGAGGCAGGATTTCTTGACCGATATGATGTGAAGCTGATTGGTACGACGGCATTGACAATTAAAAAGGCTGAGGACAGAGAGACCTTTAAGGAGACCATGGAAAAGATTGGGGAACCAATTGCTGCTTCCAAAGTTGTTGAAAATATTGAAGACGGTATCGCCTATGCCGAGGAAATTGGATATCCCGTTGTCCTTCGCCCAGCATATACCCTTGGTGGCTCTGGTGGCGGAATTGTCAACAATAGGGAGGAATTAGAGGAGACACTAGAGAATGGTCTTCGACTTTCTCGTGTGCATCAGGTATTGGTAGAAAGATGTATTTCTGGATGGAAGGAAATTGAGTATGAGGTTATGCGAGATTCCATCGGAAATGTCATTACGGTTTGTAATATGGAAAACCTTGATCCAGTAGGTGTGCATACAGGAGACTCCATCGTAGTAGCTCCTAGCCAGACCTTGGGAGACAAGGAATATCAGATGCTAAGAACTTCGGCACTCAATATTATTACTGAACTTGGCATTACCGGTGGATGTAATGTGCAGTATGCTCTTCATCCTGAGTCATTTGAGTATTGTGTAATTGAGGTAAATCCTCGAGTGAGCCGATCTTCTGCACTTGCTAGTAAGGCGACAGGTTATCCAATTGCAAAAGTTGCTGCGAAAATTGCTCTTGGCTATACACTGGATGAAATCAAAAATGCAGTTACAGGAAAAACCTATGCATCATTTGAACCAATGCTTGACTATTGTGTTGTAAAAATGCCAAGGCTTCCATTTGATAAGTTTATTTCCGCAAGAAGAGAGCTCGGAACACAGATGAAGGCAACAGGCGAGGTCATGAGTATCTGTACCAATTTTGAGGGTGCTTTAATGAAGGCCATTCGTTCCTTGGAGCAACATGTGGATTCCCTCATGAGCTATGACTACACAGCACTGGATGTAGAGGCCTTAAAGAAAGAATTGAAAAAGGTCGATGATCGAAGAATTTGGGTGATTGCTGAGGCAGTAAGAAAAGGAATTGACTATGATACCATTCATCATATCACAAAGATTGATAAGTGGTTTATTCATAAGATTGCTCGCCTTGTCAACATTGAAAATAGATTAAAGACAGAGGAACTATCCATTGAACTCTTGAGAGAAGCAAAGCGAATGGAATTTCCAGACAAAATCATTGCAGATTTAACAAAAAAATCAGAAAAAGAAATCTGCAAGATGAGAAAAGATGCGGGCATTGTTGCTGCATTTAAGATGGTAGATACCTGTGCGGGAGAATTTGCATCGGAGACACCGTACTATTATTCTTGCTTTGATGGTGTCAATGAGGCACCAGAGACCAATGACAGAAAGAAGGTTTTGGTTCTTGGTTCAGGACCAATTCGTATCGGTCAGGGTATTGAGTTTGACTATTGCTCTGTACATTGTACATGGACATTTGAAAAGGAAGGCTATGAGACAATTATTGTCAATAATAACCCAGAGACAGTAAGTACAGACTTTGACATTGCAGATAAGCTCTACTTTGAGCCGTTGACACCAGAGGATGTAGCTTCCATTGTTGATGTAGAAAAGCCAGATGGTGCGGTTGTCCAATTTGGTGGACAGACAGCCATTAAGTTGACGGAGGCCTTAATTGAGATGGGCGTGCCTATCTTTGGAACTAAGGCAGAAGATGTGGATGCAGCAGAGGATAGAGAACTCTTTGACCACATCTTAGAGACTTGTCATATTCCAAGACCAACAGGTGGCACGGTATATACAGCTGAGGAGGCAAAGGCTGTTGCCCATCGTTTGGGCTATCCTGTCCTTGTTCGTCCATCTTATGTGCTTGGCGGTCAGGGAATGCAGATTGCAATTTCTGACAACGATATTGATGAGTTTATTGGCATTATCAATCGAATTGCACAAGATCACCCAATTCTTGTTGATAAATATGTTGTCGGCAAGGAGCTTGAGGTCGATGCGGTGTGTGATGGAACTGATATTGTCATTCCTGGAATTATGGAGCATATTGAGCGAGCAGGTGTTCATTCAGGAGACTCGATCAGTGTCTATCCAGCACAGACCATTAGTGATACCGTGCGAGAGAAAATTGTGGACTACACAAGGAAACTTGCCCTTGCCCTTCATGTCAAGGGAATGATCAATATTCAATTTATTGCCAGTGGAGAAGATGTCTATGTCATTGAGGTCAACCCTAGATCTTCAAGAACTGTGCCATATATTAGTAAGGTCACAGGTATTCCAATTGTCTCATTGGCAGCAAGAGTAATTTGTGGACACACTTTAAAAGAACTTGGCTATACACCAGGATTACAGCCAGCAGGGGAGTACATTGCAGTGAAGATGCCAGTCTTCTCATTTGAGAAGATTCGAGGTGCAGATATTTCTCTTGGACCAGAAATGAAGTCAACAGGGGAGTGCTTAGGTATTGCAAAGACATTTAATGAGGCCCTTTATAAGGCCTTTGAGGGTGCAGGGGTGAAATTACCAAAGCACAAGAAGATGATTATGACGGTAAGGGATGAGGACAAGGAAGAGGCAGTGGAAATTGCTCGAAGATTTGAGGCTGTTGGCTACAAGATTTTTGCCACAACAGGTACAGCAAAGGTACTCAATGAAAATGGTGTCAAGGCCTACCGTGTGAAGAAGCTTGAGCAGGAAAGCCCAAATATTTTGGATCTCTTACTTGCCCATGAGATTGATTTGGTGATTGATACACCAGCACAGGGCGCTGAACACAGCAAGGATGGCTTTGTGATTCGAAGAAATGCCATTGAGACAGGAGTCAATGTATTGACTTCACTGGATACAGCAAAAGCTTTAGCTCTTTCTTTGGAAAATCGGGCAAAGGAACTCACCTTAATTGATATTGCCACAGTCAAGAATGTAGAAACTAAGTAAATAACAAAACGAAAAGGTGTCGCAATCGATAGATAGGATTGCGACACCTTTTGCTTATCATTATGTTTTATTCGTCACTACCAGGACCGTTGGTAATGACTGGATCAGATTCACCAGAGCTACCACTATTGTCATTGTCATTTAAGTTTGTGCCAGGACCAGAATTGATTCGTTCGGTATTATCTTTCAATCCTGAACCATGTCGGCTGGCCGTAGGTGCTTCTGTATTGACAATAGGAGACAGCGTAGTTGCCTCAGTTGTTGGTGTGGTTATAGAAGAGTTTTTCTTTGAACTCTTTTTTGAATTTGAACTCTTCGAATTTGAACTATTTGAGTTTTTTGAACTCGAGCGATAACTTCCACCAGAATAGTAGGAGTCATCGGTATTGCCTTGATCGTCACTTGGAACGAGGATGGAAACTCCTCGACCAGATTTTACATGCTTATCACAATCTTCTGTAGGAACAGTGCCCTTAGCAAAGTATTCCTTGTATCTTGCATCGCCACGAGGATCGTACTCACATACACCAGGAGTAGGAAGCTTTCCGGATTTTCTACAAATAATTGCACTTTCAATGTTGTCAGGAGCCTTAAATCCAGGATCATCAAGCCCTTGATTGACCTTGGTCATAATCTTTCTCCAAATGTCTTTGTGGAAGGCGGTTTGATTGGCGTCACTGTCCAGTTTTTGATTTTCATCATAACCAGCCCAAATACCACCAGTGTAATGAGGTGTAAAACCAACAAACCAAACATCATTATTTCCAGATGTTGTACCAGATTTACCAGCTGCGGACATATTACTCAAGTGAGCACGTGTACTGGTTGAGCTGATGTAGATTCCTGGTCGAGTGAATTTTTGATGTGTTTCCATAGAGTCCTTCATTGCGTCGGTCAAAAGGAAGGCTGTGGTGTTTTTAATTACTCTATGTGTCTCTGGTTCATTGTCAATAAGTGTTTTTCCATTGTGGTCAATAATCTTTGTAAAGAAGACTGGTTTGGTGTAAATACCACCATTAGCAATGGCTGCGTATGCAGCGGTCAATTCAAGATTTGAAACACCCTTTGTGATACCACCCAGTGCAGTTGCTGCGTTGACATCGCCATCAGTTAAGGTTGTAATACCAAATTTCTTTGCATAGTCAACACCAACTTGAGGCGTTACAGTTTCAACTAAGCAGCGGACGGCAACGATATTCATTGAATAGATAATACCATCTCGAATGCTTGACCAACCAGTGTAACCTTGTTCTTTTTGATACCAGTTTGTAAATTCTTTGTCACCAACTTTATATGGACCATCATAGTAGACAGTACCTAATGTGGCCTTGCCCATATCAATGGCTGGTCCAAAAGCAGTGAGTACCTTGAAGGTAGATCCAGGCTGGCGAGTGGTGTTTGTTGCTCGGTTTAGAGTCAAGGACGCCGTCTTTTCACCACGACCACCACTGATGGCCTTTACCTGTCCGGTTTGTTGATCCATTAAGACAAAGCTGGTCTGTGGTTCAAGTATGGTCTTTAGGGACTCCCCAATGACCGTGTCGCCATTTTGGATAATTGATTCTTTGTATTTATTGACATCAGCCTGAGCTTCAGCTTCTGTATTATAGAGTCCATCAAAGTTATCTTTTAAAATGTCACTGTGCCATTTCTTAATATGTTCTTGAGAGTAATTTTTCGTATTTCCATCTGTATCTCGAATGGACAGACGATATTCCAAAGAATACTTTACAATTGGATAGTTACTTGGATCGTTGATCTCTTTATCTACAATCTTTTGTAAGTCAGGATCTTGTGTTGTGTAGATGGACAAACCGCCACTATACAACAAATTATGTGCCTGCGTCTCTGTGTAACCCAACTTTTCTACGAGAGTTTCCACCACCTGCTCGACAAGTTCATCTGTGAAGTAAGAATAGGTGTTGGTTGTCTCTTTATTTGTAGAATTGACATTTTGTATGCGAGCATAGACATCATCGGCTAGAGCATCTTCTTCTTCTTCCTTTGTGATGTAACCTTGAGTGTACATATTTTGCAAGATCGTCATTCTTCGCTCTGCATTGTCCTCTTTTCCAGTAATTGGGTTGAGGCGGCTTGGATTTTTCGTAATTCCAGCAATCACGGCACATTCTGAAAGGGTAAGTTGACTGACTTCCTTTCCAAAGTATCTTCGTGCAGCAACTTTTACGCCCAAAGTATTATTGCCGAGGTTAATCGTATTGAGATAATTGGTGATAATGAGCTTTTTATCCATGGTCTTTTCTAGACGCACGGCCAAGTACCATTCTTGGATTTTTCTCTCTAAAGTTGCACCAAAACTTCTTTCACGGCCACCATTAAAGACATTGTTTTTAATGAGCTGCTGTGTGATAGTGGATCCTCCACCTGAAGAGGAATTGTGCTTGAGCACACCGACAATGGCACGCATAATAGATCTTGTATCAATGCCATTGTGTTGCCAAAAGCGGGAGTCCTCAATAGAAACAAAGGCATCAATTAAATTTTGTGGCAATTCATCATAGGTAGCTTCTTCACGGTTTGAGCCAGCCATAACGAGCGTATCCGTCTGTTCGCCTTTTGCATTGTATACCGTCGTTGCAAAGCCCATAGGGACAATGCTCTCCACATTAATATCAGGCGCATTATCAATAATGCCCTTAAATACACCGACGGCAAGACTGCCAATGAGAAGTGCGATAAAGAGCAAACATAAGAAGATAGTTTTTCCAAATGTAAGCATGACTTTATTGGCATATTTTTTCTTTCTTGACGAGACGTTTTTTAGCTTTCGTTCCGTGGATTTTTTTCCATAGTTCATTTTTTACCTCCAAACTAGTATGACAGTACACTGTCTGCTAAAAACAACTTTATTATATCAAATTGAAAAAAAAGTGCTACTATTAGATTATACAGAAAAAGAGATAAGGGGAAGAGATGGAACAATATCAAATCTGTTATATTGGCGGTGAGGGAGAAATTGTAGAGAAAAAATCACGCTTTATTGCACATATTGCACCAATTGATGAGGAACAAGACGCAATGGAATTCATTGAAAAAATTCGAAAACAATATTGGGATGCGAGGCATAATTGTTATGCTTATATCACAAAAGATGGAAAAGTTTTGCGTTTTTCTGACGATGGAGAGCCATCACAGACGGCAGGAAAGCCAATGCTTGATGTATTGACGGGGAGAAATATTCAAGGAATTTGTGTTGTTGTGACGAGATATTTTGGAGGAGTACTGCTTGGAACGGGAGGGCTGGTTCGTGCCTATCAGGCTGCGGTTTTGGCTGGGTTAGAGAAGGCAACGATATGTACAGTATATGATGGCATTTTGGCCAAGTGGACGATAGAATATGACTCCTATGGGAAGTTTAACTATTTGATTGAGACTTTTCAAGTTGTGCGTCCAAGTATTAATTATGGAGAAAAGATTGATATTTTAACGGTAATGGAAACATCGACATTTATTTCTTTTGCAAAGAAAATTTTGGAAGAGAGTGCAGGAAAGATTGAGCCTCGTGAAAAAGAGAGTATTTATTTTATTGTTGTAAATAATGAGATTAAGATGATAAAAAAATAACAAAAACTGTTGACATTCCCATTGAGGCGTGTTAGAATATAAGCGTTAAAAAAATAACGCTACGAGAGGAAGGAAAGCACAATGAGTAAGGATATCATCGATAGTGTGGAAAAATTGCAAGAGAGGTTAAAGAAGATGCGCGCTGCGCAGAAAGAATTTGCAACATTTTCACAAGAAAAGGTAGACGCAATTTTTTATGCGGCTGCAATGGCTGCCGATAAGGCAAGAATCCCATTGGCAAAGTTGGCTGTTGAAGAGACAGGAATGGGTGTCATGGAGGATAAGGTTATTAAAAACCATTTCGCTTCAGAGTATATCTACAACGCATACAAAGACACAAAGACAGTAGGTGTTGTCGAAGAGGACAAGGCAGCAGGTTTGAAGAAGATTGCTGAGCCAATCGGTATTGTCGCAGCGGTTATCCCTACGACGAACCCAACATCTACAGCAATCTTTAAGACATTGGTTTGCTTAAAGACAAGAAATGCAATTATTATCAGCCCACACCCAAGAGCAAAGGCTTGTACAATTGCAGCAGCAAAGGTTGTTTTAGATGCAGCAGTTAAGGCTGGAGCACCAGAGGGAATTATTTCTTGGATCGATGTGCCAAGCCTTGAGTTGACCAATGAGGTTATGCGCGATGCAGATATTATCTTGGCTACAGGTGGTCCTGGAATGGTTCATGCAGCATATTCATCAGGAAAGCCAGCTCTTGGTGTTGGTGCAGGTAATACCCCAGTAATTATTGATGATACAGCAGATGTTGTATTGGCCGTAAACTCCATTATTCATTCAAAGACATTTGATAACGGTATGATTTGTGCTTCTGAGCAGTCAGTGACTGTACTTGACAAGGTATATGATCAGGCAAAGAAGGAATTTCTTGCAAGAGGATGTTACTTCTTAAAGAAGGACGAGCTTGATAAGGTGAGAAAGACGATCTTAATCAATGGTGCCCTCAATGCAAAGATTGTAGGTCAGAGTGCACACACCATTGCAAAACTTGCTGGAGTCAATGTTCCAGAAGCAACAAAAATCTTAATTGGTGAGGTGACTTCTGTAGATATCAGTGAGGAGTTTGCACACGAGAAGCTTTCCCCTGTACTGGCAATGTATAGAGCAAAGGATTTTGATGAGGCTCTTCAAAAGGCAGCAAAGTTAGTAGCAGATGGTGGTTATGGTCATACATCTTCTCTCTATGTTTCTACAACAGAGACAGAAAAGATGCATAAGCATGCTGAGGCAATGAAGACTTGTCGTATCTTAATCAATACGCCAGCATCACAAGGTGGTATTGGTGATCTTTATAACTTTAAGCTCACTCCATCACTTACACTTGGCTGTGGTTCATGGGGCGGAAACTCCGTATCTGAGAATGTGGGTGTAAAGCATCTTTTAAACATCAAGACAGTAGCAGAGAGGAGAGAGAATATGCTTTGGTTTAGAGTTCCAGAGAAGGTATACTTTAAGAAGGGTTGCATGGAGACTGCTCTTGATGAGCTTGGCACAGTAATGCACAAGAAGAAAGCATTTATTGTTACAGATTCCTTCCTCTACAAGAATGGCAATACAAAGCCAATCACAGATAAGTTAGACAAGATGGGCATTGTATATACTTGCTTCTATGAGATTGCACCAGACCCAACATTGCAGAGTGCAAGAAAAGGTGTTGAGGCCATGAGAGCATTTGAGCCAGATGTCATCATCGCTCTTGGTGGTGGTTCTGCAATGGATGCAGGAAAGATTATGTGGGTAATGTATGAGCATCCAGAGGCAAACTTTGAAGATATGGCTATGGACTTTATGGATATTCGCAAGAGAATCTATACATTCCCAACAATGGGTCAGAAGGCTTACTTTGTTGCTATCCCAACATCTTCAGGAACTGGTTCAGAGGTTACACCATTTGCCATCATTACAGATGCAGAGACAGGTGTAAAGTGGCCAATTACAGATTATCAATTGATGCCAAATATGGCAATTGTTGATGCTGACAACATGATGACTCAGCCAAAGGGATTGACTGCTGCATCAGGTATTGATGTACTCACTCATGCTTTGGAGGCCTATGTATCGATGATGGCATCAAGCTATACCGATGGTATTGCACTCAAGGCAATGAAGCTTGTGTTTGAGTATTTGCCATCTGCATATGAAAACGGTGCGAATGATCCAATTGCAAGAGAGAGAATGTCTGAGGCATCTTGCCTTGCAGGTATGGCCTTTGCCAATGCATTCCTTGGTGTGAACCACTCTATGGCTCATAAATTAGGTGCTTTCCACCACATTCCACATGGACTTGCCAATGCAGTAATCTTGACAAGAGTTATGCGCTACAATGCAGATCCAGTGCCAACAAAGATGGGAACATTCCCACAGTATACATATCCACATACAAAGGAGCGCTATGTTGAGTGTGCGAAGTATTGTGGTGTGACAGGAAAGAATGATGACGAAATCTTTGAGAATTTCTTGAAGAAGATCGAGGAATTAAAGGATATTATTGGTGTAAAGAAGACAATTAAGGAGTACAATGTAGATGAGAAGTACTTCTTAGATACATTGGATGATATGTGCGAGCAGGCATTTAACGATCAGTGTACTGCTGCCAACCCAAGATATCCACTTGTTCGTGAGATCAAGGAACTGTACTTAGATGCATATTACGGAAGATAATAGAAAGTAGGAAGAAAACTATGGACTTTGAAGAGATCATTGTAAGTAGAAAGAATAAGACGGTTTATCGAAATGGCAACACCGTAGTTAAGGTATTTGAAAAAGGTCACAATAAAGGAAATATCTTTGCTGAGGCAGTCAACACAGCCCGCATGGAAGAGTGCGGAGTTCCAGCTGCAAAGGTAATTTCTGTAGGCGAGCTTGGCGACAGACATGCCATCACTTTGGAGAGGATTGAGGGACAGACGCTTGAGGAGTTGATGCAGGCACATCCAGAGAAGATGGATGAGTATTTGAATACTTTTGTAGATTTGCAATTGTCTATTCATCAGAAGAATTGCCTACTTTTGACCGATTTGAAGGCAAAGTACAGAAGAATGATTGAGGGCATGACTGACATTGGAGACAACACCAAGTATGAGATTTTGACAAGACTTGATGGTATGAAGAGCCATAACAAGATTTGTCATGGAGATTTCAACCCAAGCAATGTGATTATCACAAAGGACAACAAGGCGTATGTGGTTGACTGGTCACACACGACAAAGGGAAATGCTTCTGCAGATGCAGCGATGACTTATTTGATCTTTGCACTTAAGGATCAGGCCTTGGCTGATAAGTATCTTGGTTTGTTCTCTGAAAAGAGTGGAATTGAGAAGAAGAATGTACAGATTTGGTTATCCATCGTAGCTGCTGCACAATTGTCAAAGGGCGTAGAGGAAGAGGCAGAGTTTTTGAAGAAGTGGATGGATGTATTTGATTTCCAGTAATACAGTATTAAGCGATAAATAAATTTTAGGGCACAGCCGAGCAATTCGGTTGTGCCTTTTTGTGAAGAAAAGGTTGAATTTAGGATATTTCGGTGCTATACTGCTATACTGTTAAGTCGCACACTAGAATATATCATAGGAAGTAGAGTTAATTATGTTGACAAAGAGAGAAGATATTAGAAATATTGCCATTATTGCCCATGTTGATCACGGCAAGACAACCCTTGTCGATCAGTTGTTGCGCCAAAGTGGTGTATTTCGAGAGAATCAAGAAGTTGTAGAGCGAGTGATGGATTCCAATGACATTGAAAGAGAAAGAGGAATCACCATTCTTTCAAAAAATACAGCAGTAAGTTATGGTGGGGTAAAGATCAATATTATTGATACCCCAGGACATGCGGATTTTGGTGGAGAAGTAGAGCGTGTTTTAAAGATGGTCAATGGTGTTGTTTTGGTTGTAGATGCCTATGAGGGAGCAATGCCACAGACAAAGTTTGTATTGAGAAAGGCCTTAGAGCTTGATCTTGATGTTGTTTGCTGTATCAATAAATGTGATCGCCCAGAGGCAAGACCAGATGAAGTTGTGGATGAGATTTTGGAGCTCTTGATGGATTTAGATGCCAATGAGCGTCAGCTCGATTGTCCATTTATTTTTGCCAGTGCAAGATCGGGCTGGGGAAGATATGATTTGGCGGATACCAATGAGGATATGATCCCATTGTTTGAAACGATTATTCGCCATATCCCAGCACCACAGGGAGATCCAGATGCAGCACCACAGGTGTTAATTTCGACCATTGACTTTAATGAGTATGTGGGAAGAATTGGTGTTGGAAAGGTGGATAATGGTGTTATTCGAGTAAATCAAGACCTCGCATTGGTGAACCACCACGAGCCAGATAAGTTAAAGAGAGTAAAAATTGGTCGACTGTATGAATATGAAGGCTTAAATCGCATTGAGGTGCAGGAAGCTGGCATCGGTGCCATAGTGGCAATTTCTGGTATTCCTGATATTCATATTGGAGATACTTTGACTTCACCAGAAAACCCAGAGTCTATTCCATTTCAAAAGATTTCTGAGCCAACGATTTCGATGAACTTTATGGTCAATGATTCTCCTCTTGCTGGTCAGGAAGGAAAGTTTATTACTTCAAGACATTTAAGAGATAGACTTTTTAAGGAATTAAATACGGATGTATCTCTTCGTGTGGAGGAGACAGAGTCTGCGGATTGCTTTAAGGTATCTGGTCGAGGAGAGCTACATCTTTCTGTGTTAATTGAGAATATGCGCAGAGAGGGATTTGAGTTTGCAGTAAGTAAGGCTGAGGTTATCTATCACTATGATGAGAATGGCAAGAAGCTTGAGCCAATGGAAAATGCCTATATTGATGTTCCTGATGAGTTTTCAGGTGCAGTTATTCAAAAGTTGACAGGAAGAAAGGGCGAGTTAAGAGGGATGAGCCCAATGCACAATGGGCATACAAGATTGGAATTTAATATTCCTTCCAGAGGTTTGATTGGATATCGTGGCGAATTTATGACGGATACGAAGGGAAATGGCATTCTCAATACAGAATTTGATGATTACGGTCCATATAAAGGAGATATGTTCTATAGAAAGACAGGTTCCTTGATTGCCTTTGAAAGTGGAGAGTCCATTACTTATGGTCTTTTCAATGCACAGGAGAGGGGAACACTCTTTATTGGTGCAGGTGAGAAGGTGTATGCGGGTATGGTTATTGGTAAGAATGGAAAGGCTGAAGATGTAGAGATCAATGTATGTAAGACGAAGAAGTTGACCAATACAAGATCTTCAAGTGCAGATGAGGCTCTTCGCTTGACCACACCAAAGATTATGAGTCTTGAAGAATCTCTTGAGTTTATTGATACAGATGAGCTTTTAGAGGTGACACCAACCAGTCTTCGCATTCGCAAGAAGATTCTTGATCCGACACTTCGAAAGAGAGCAGCCATTAAGAGTAAGACAATCTAAATAAAAGGAAACAAAAGATGAGTACAAGAAATGAAAAATCATTTTTGCACTCATCTTTTTTGTTACATTCTCTCTATGAGGAGAGAGAATGTAGGTGTTCATAAAAGTTTGGATAGGAAATCTTTACGCAATCTTTGTCAATGATTGGCAAATCCTGGCCAATGGCTCTTGAGAGTATGCTAAAAGTCATGGCAATGCGGTGATCTTTATGAGAATCAATTTGTGCAGAGTGAAGAGGATGTTTTCCATGAATAATCATACCGTCTTCCGTTTCCTCAATTTGGGCACCCATTTTAGAAAGTTCTTCAACCATCACTTTGATGCGATTGGATTCCTTTACCTTCAGTTCTTCAGCATCCTTAATTATAGTTTCACCTTCAGCAAAACAAGCTAAAGCTGCAAGGGCTGGAATTTCATCAATCATTGCAGGAATGATATCACCACCAAAAGTTGCTCCATGTAAATTTTGAGATTTTATGTGAAGGTCAGCAATTGCTTCTGTGTCTTCATTTTTTATGGATAGAATCTCAATCTTTCCGCCCATCATTTCAATGGCACGAAGGAGCCCATCTCTTGTTGGATTGATGCCGACATTGTGAAGAATAATGTCAGAATTTGGAATCATTAGTGCCGCAACAATAAAGTAAGCTGCTGAGGAAATATCTCCAGGGACCTCAATATTGCTTGCGAATAGTTCATCTGTGTGGTGGACACTTGCTGTGGTGTCGTGGCAAGAAACATCGGCTCCAAATGCTTTGAGCATAATTTCTGTGTGGTTTCTTGAAACAGAGGGCTCGATAACAGAGGTTTCTCCCTCAGCGTAGAGACCAGCGAGAAGAATGGCCGATTTTACCTGTGCACTGGCTACGGGTGAGTGATAAGTAATACCATGCAATGGGCGACCTGTAATTTGAAGTGGTGCACAGCCATTGTCACGGAGACTGGCAATGCTTGCCCCCATTTGAGTAAGTGGAAGTATAATGCGCTTCATTGGACGCTTTTGAATGGATTCATCTCCAGTGAGGGTAGAAGTAAAGTTTTGACCTGCCAAGATTCCGCTGATGAGTCTTGTCGTTGTTCCACTATTTCCACAATCAAGAATGGACTTTGGCTTTTTTAATCCTCGCATACCTTGACCTGTGACGGTGACCATACTTTCTTCTTGGTAGATTTCAATGCCCATTTGTCGAAAACAATGGATGGTGGAAAGACAATCTGCACCTGGCAAAAAGCCTTTGATATGGGATGTTCCCTTGGCAAGAGAAGCAAACATAACACTGCGATGGGAGATCGACTTATCTCCTGGAATCGTCAACTCTCCATGTAAAGGATTGGTATTATACATAATTAACCTCTTTCAATGATATTGTAGTGATAAGATTTTAGTAGTTTTGCCGCCATATGGCAGTCTTCCACGCCATAGAAGGCAATGCGAAGTGCACCCTCGCCAAGTTCACGATTGTGATTAATGCCAATGTTTTTAATGCTGATGGAATTAGCAGCAAGGATGGCAGAAATAATAGAAATGGATCCTGGTCGGTCAGCCACTTGAACAGAAAAACTGTACTGAGCACTGATGAGTCCTCGGACATTATCGCTGATAGAGTTTCGATAGCTGCGGGATTCTTCAAAGAGCTGATAGACTGTGGATGGGATATTATTTTTAATACCATCTCGGATTTTTTTTAGGGAGTCCAAATAAATGTCAAGGACTTTGAGAATGGCCTCGCGATTGGTCTCACAAATTTGTTCCCACATAATCGGAGAGGAAGAAGCAATTCGTGTGATATCTTTGAATCCCCCCGCAGCAAGTTGTTTCATTACTCCATTGGAATTATCCGTTTCCTTGACTAGATTGACCAGTGCAGCAGCAACTAAGTGGGGAAGATGGCTGATTGTTGCGACGGTTTTGTCATGTTCAGCACAATCCATAACAAAGGGAATGGCCCCCATCAGTTTGGTGAGTGCAGTGAGGGTATCTAAGTCTTTTTCCCTTGTCTTTTTTGTTGGCGTCAGAATATAGTAGGCATTTTCAAGAAGGAGTTCGTCGGAATTTTCATAGCCTGTCTTTTCTGAACCAGCCATAGGATGTCCACCAATAAAGTTTTTTTCTAGTCCAAGGAGCTTGACACTCTCATGGATGGATGATTTTGTACTGCCGACATCTGTGATTATGCATTTGGAATGGATAATCGGTTTTAATTTTTCGAGGTACTGAGCATTATATTCCACAGGAGTACATAAAAAGATAAGATCACAGTGGGAGAACGATGTATCAATGTCATCGAGAATGACATCGACAATGCCATCCTCCTTGGCCATTTCTAATTTAATATGACTTCTCATATAGGCATAGATGGTACAGTCGGGCAATTTATTTTTTAGTGCTTTGGCAATGGAGCCTCCAATTAGACCAAAGCCGATGAAGCCAAAAGTATATTTCTTCACAGTTGTAAGCTCCTTTTTTATTTTATCAGACCATTATAACATAGAATCTGCGAAATGTGAAATATGGAGCAGCTTGACAATTTCCACGACAAAATGTAATTTGAGCACAATAATCGTCAAAAAAATTGTATAAAATAAATAAATATATTGAAAAAAAGGGGAAAATTTAGTAAAATATAGTCATCACTTTTAGAGGAGGATTTACTATGAATGTTTATGGAACGCAGCAATTGAGAAACGTTGTGATTTTGGGACATGGTGGTGCTGGAAAGTCAACCGTTGCTGAGGCAATGGCATATGTAACCGGAGCAATTTCCAAGATGGGCAAAATTTCCGATGGAAATACTATCAGTGATTATGATAAAGAAGAAATAAAGAGAGGATTTTCAATTGCAACTTCAATTATTCCTGTCGAATATGAGGGCGAAAGTGGAATGGTCAAGGTCAACTTACTTGACACGCCAGGATATTTTGACTTTGTGGGTGAAGTGGAAGAAGCGGTGAGTGCAGCCGATGCAGCCGTTATTGTCATTAATTGTAAGGCTGGAATTGAAGTGGGAACAGAGCGAGCTTGGGAGATTTGTGAAAAATATAAATTGCCAAGAATTTTATTTGTCACCAATATGGATGATGATAAGGCCAGTTATCGAGAGCTATTGATTAAGCTCAACACCAAGTTTGGAAGAAAAATTGCACCATTTCATTTGCCAATTCGTGAAAACGGCAAATTTGTCGGATTTGTCAATGTCGTAAAGATGGAGGGAAGAAGATTTACCAACCTCTCTGACTATGAAAGTTGTGATATTCCTGACTATGTAGAAAATCATTTAAAAATCGCTAGGGAGTCTTTGATGGAAGCTGTGGCCGAGACAAGCGAAGACTATATGGAGAGATATTTGTCAGGGGATAACTTTAGTGATGAGGAGATTTCTACTGCCCTTAGAGAGAATGTTTCTGATTGCTCAATTTTTCCAGTTATGATGGGATCGGGCGTGAATTGTCAAGGATTTAAGGCATTACTTATGGCCATTGACAAGTATTTCCCATCGCCAGACCACGATGTTTGTGATGGTGTGGATGTCAACACAGGAGAGAGAATTGAGACAAAATATAATGCAGATGCACAGCTTTCGATGCGTGTATTTAAGACGATTGCGGATCCATTTATTGGAAAATATTCTCTAGTAAAGGTTTGCACAGGAACACTTCGCCCTGACAGTACCATCTACAATGTGGCCAAAGAGACAGAGGAAAAGAGCGGAAAAATCTATGTTCTTCGAGGCAAGGAGGCCATTGAAGTTAAGGAGTTAAGGGCTGGGGACATTGGTGCCATGGCAAAGCTTACAGTGACAGAGACAGGGGATACTCTGGCTCTTCGTGTAGCCCCAATTCTCTATCATAGACCAAAGATTTCTGTGCCATATACCTAGCCATATACCTACATGAGATATAAGGCGGTCAATAAAGGAGATGAGGATAAGTTAGCATCAGGTCTGGCCAAATTGATGGAAGAGGATAAGACATTAAGGGCTGTTGTCGATGCAGAAAATCGACAATCTCTTTTGTATGGCATTGGAGATCAGCAATTGGAGATTGTGGCCAGCAAGTTAAAGTCAAGGTATAAAGTGGAGATCGCCCTTTCTAAGCCTAAATTTGCCTTTAGAGAGACCATTCGCAATAAGGTTGAGGCAGCAGGAAGATATAAAAAACAGTCAGGAGGACATGGCCAATTTGGTGATGTTAAGATGAGCTTTGAGCCATCACATAATTTGGATCAACCATATGTATTTGAGGAGACTGTATTTGGTGGAGCAGTGCCAAAGAACTATTTCCCTGCAGTAGAAAAGGGAATTGCAGAAAGTTGTCTGAGTGGACCATTGGCTGGATATCCAGTGGTGGGCATCAAGGCGACCTTGCTCGATGGTTCCTATCACCCAGTTGATTCTTCAGAATTGGCGTTTAAGATGGCAGCAAGTATTGCCTTTAAGGATGGTTTTTTGAGGGCAAACCCAATGTTATTGGAGCCTGTGGCAGAGCTCAGTGTAGTTGTGCCAGATAAGTTTACGGGTGATGTCATGGGAGATTTAAATAGGAGAAGGGCGAGAGTGCTTGGAATGGAATCTGTGGCCAATAAAAAGCAAAATATTCGTGCAGATATTCCAATGTCTGAATTGTTTGGCTACAGCACAAGTCTTCGCTCAATTACGGGAGGTCTTGGCGAATTTTCGTATGAATTTGCACGCTATGAACAGGCACCAGGAGATGTACAAAAGAGAGAGATTCAAGCAAGAGCTTCAAAGTTAGAAAAAGAGGAATAGACCATAGAAAAAAGATGTGTTATTCTTAATGTGTCAGCGGCCGACCTTTTAGGTGATGACTTGTAACTGCCAGAGATCCTATCAGGATCTCACAGTAGCGTTAGGCCATTTGTAGTTGATGACAAAACAATAAGTTATACCCAATCCGGTGTAAGAGCACGATACTCTACCATAGTTTTTGAAAGGAGGAGGCGGCTCAACCCCATGGATCTTTTTAGGATCAGGAGTGGGTAAAGTCGCTGAGACATGATGGGAAACAAATTGAAAATGGCACTCTCATCAATTTTTGTGATGGGAGTGCTTGTAGGTTCATTCTTATTGGGAAGACCTACACTGATTTATGCCGATATTTCAAGCAATGTTCAAAGACATTCAAAAGAAGAAATTCAGGCATATTTAAGTGCACATCCATACAATATCGATATGGAAGATGCATACGACATTGCTCCTGATGGCACTAGAGATGTTGCTGGAAAGCTGAGCGAGAGCACAGTACAAAATGCACTAAATGAAGTCAATTATTATCGCTATATAGCAGGCGTAAAGGAAGCAAAAGTATTGCCAGAGTATACGGATTTGGCACAAAAGGCATCGACGTTAATGATGGCGACAGATACACTTTCTCATGGAAATTATAATCAACCTAATGGGATGAGTGAGACTTTTTTTCAAGAGGCAAAGGCGGCAACAGCAAAATCCAATATTGCGGTGGGGGCACCCCATTCGATTGCAAAGGCAGTGAAATTGTGGGTTGATGATGACAATGTCAATTCACTGGGGCATCGAAGATGGGCATTGCACCCAAATATGACAGAAATTGGATTAGGAAGTGCGGGAAAGAGCACAAAAGGCGCTGTTTACAGTGCAATGTATTTTAATTACGGGGAAGGAACTACACTTCCTTGGATGGCAACACCCAATTCAAAGTATTTGACATTGCAAATGGACAATAATTTCGTGATTTGGCCAGCACAGAATATGCCAGTGAATTTGGCACCAAAAGTTTGGTCTGTACAACTGAATCGAAATGTATTTCGACATGGCAATGTTACGATCACAATGAAAAATGTATCGACGGGACAGACACAGATTCTTCCGACATCTATGGTGACTTATGATGAAGCATCCTCCTATGGAGATGCCATTGTTTTTCGCCCAAATGTATCAATGAAGGAAGGAGATACTTATGAGGTCAGCATTAAGGGATTGCTCGATGCGAATACCTTGATGGAAAGTGAGAAACTAGTTTATACAGTTCATTTCTTTGATATGACAAGCACCGCAACACAAAATACTTCAAATACCCAGCTAAAGAAGTCAACAATGAATCATATCAAATATCCAACTTCGACTCATGCCTTGGCAACAACAAAGGTGATTTCTGGGCTCAATATGAAGCCAGAAAAATCTTTTGTTTGGCAATTTACGAATGGTCGTTGGACACATGATGCTGAAAATGGGCAAATTTTAAAGGACACCTGGTCGTATTTATATAATTCTTTCTCTGGAACCAAGGGATGGTTTCGCTTTGGAAAGGATGGAACGATGCTAACAGGTTGGATATTCGATCAAGATGAAAATTGGTATTATTTAAACCCAGTATCCGATAATAATCTTGGTGTTATGCTCATTGGTTGGCAATGGATTCGCTCGGGCAATATAGAAAAGTGTTACTATTTCAACCCAGTTTCTGATGGCACAAAGGGAAGGCTATTGACCAATACAAATATTGATGGATACAGCGTCAATGAGAATGGAGAATGGGTTGTCGATGGTATTGTGCAGATAAGAGAGGTAGCTGAATAATCTCAAAAAATTGAGAATTATTCTTGACGGTGCAATTTGCTACTGCTATGATTATTAGCGGTGTAGCAAAGAAAAATATTGAAGAAAAACAGAATGGTCTTGTAAAGTATTCTTTCAGACGACAAGTCTTTCAGTAAGTTGCGTTGTTGCCTGACGGCCATTGCCAATCTGTGAAAGTCCATACTTTGTCAGTGGATAGTTCTGGTGATTTCTTCAAAAATATTTTGAGTTCGTTGCTTAAATGTTCTTTGATTGTTTCACAGAACTATTTACAATAAAGACGATTCCCCAAGAATCAATATTTTGCTGCATTAGTTTTATTTCAAGGGGGTAATCGTGGATAAATACATTAGAGAAGCAATTCATTGCTTAATACTTACAGTCGTTTTGATTGTGGGTATGAGTGTATCAAGTTTGGGTGCCGTTGCCGAAGTAGCAAACTCAAATCCTGTTGCAAGTCACAGTCAACAGGAAATCAAAAGTTATTATATGGAACATACATTTGATCTTGAAAGGGAGGATGTATGGGAAGTGGCTCCAGATGCAGGGGCTGGAATCGAAGGGGTGCTTTCTGAAGAATCACAAAAAAATATGCTAAATGCATTAAATTTTGCTCGCTATGTTGCGGGTTTAAATGAAGTGAGTTTGGCAAAGGATTATACAAAGAAGGCACAGGCAGGAGCAGAATTGCTTTCTGCCACAGGGACACTTTCGCATTACCCGGCAAGACCGGACAATATGAGTGCAGCATTTTACTATCAAGCGATTCAAGGTTTAAAGAGATCCAACATTGCAGCAGGCTATAAAGTCGGTGCAGATGCCGTGATGAGTGGTTGGATGAAGGATGGCAATACAAGTAAGATGACAAAACTTGGAAATCGAAGGTGGATTTTGGATCCTGATATGAAGTACACAGGTTTTGGAAGAGCTAAGGGATATACTTTGATGTATAGTTTTGATGGCTATAATCAAAACCAAAGTTATGATGCAGACTATATTGCATGGCCTGCAGTCAATATGCCAAGTAAATATTTTTCGGGGAAATGGTCGATACAACTAAATCCAGCTAAGTATGGCGATTCAGAAGATATCACCGTGGAAGTGAAGGATATGAATGGCGAAAATGTTACCATTTTGGATAAATCAGAAAAAAAGAAATTGCAATATGACTATCAGAGCGAGGGAAGTTATGGTAGAAGCAATGCAATTATCTTTGATCCGTCTGTTTCTACAGAGGCTGGAAGCAGCTATCAAGTGAGCGTGCGTGGGCTAAAGGATCCAAGTGGCAAGGCCGTAAAAGATCTTGTCTATGAGGTACATTTTTTTGATATTGATCAAACACAGGTGGCTGAAAGTAAGCAAGAGTCACCAAAAAGTCAATCAAAGAAAGAAACCGCAGCGGTAATGAAAAAGGACGAAACCGTTGGAAAAGATGGCAATGCACAGGATGAACGGGTGACTGATGAAGGAAGATGGGAACAAGTCGATGGAAAGTGGAGATTTATTTCCTCCACAGGGGAAGTGCTAAGGAATAAATGGGCTAGGCTCTATAACCCTTACGCTTTGGAGAAAAAGGATAAGTATGGCTGGTATCGGTTTGACCAATATGGAGACATGATGGTTGGCTGGTATAAAGATACGGATGGAACTTGGTATTATCTAAATAAGAATACCGATGGGACGCTTGGCAGTATGGCTACTGGCTGGCATAAGGAAGCAAATGGCAACCTCTATTATTTCAATTCCACCAATGAAATGATTTTGGGAAGCATGGCAACTGGCTGGCAGTGGATCGAAGATAATGGAGTGAAAAAATGTTATTATTTCTATCCAAAATCTGATGGCTTCCAGGGATTTTTGATGAAAAGTACCCAAGCAAACAGTTGTACAGTCAATGAAAATGGAGAATGGACAGTTGATGGAGTTGTGCAGACAATGTGATGCGCCTTATTGACATACCTACTAATTTCATGCTATATTTTCTTAGTTAAACACCTAAGGAAATACGCAAATGGATCTTGCATCTACAATAGGTGCAAGATCTTTTTGTTTATCAAAAGAATGGGAGGAATGCAAATGGCCACACAATATAATCACAGTGCCGTAGAAAAAAAATGGAGAAAGAATTGGCAGGAGCATCCAATCAATGTAAATGATGGAAAGAAGCCAAAATATTATTGTCTTGATATGTTCCCTTATCCTTCGGGAACAGGTTTGCATGTGGGACATTGGAGAGGATATGTTATTTCAGATGTATGGAGTAGATATCAGATCTTGAAGGGGCATTATGTAATTCACCCAATGGGCTGGGATGCCTTTGGACTTCCTGCAGAAAACTATGCAATTAAGATGGGAACACATCCAGCAAAGTCAACAGCATCCAATATTGCCAATATTAAGAGACAGATCAATGAGATTGCTGCGGTATATGATTGGGATATGGAAGTCAACACAACCGATCCAAAGTTCTATAAGTGGACACAGTGGATTTTTGTCCAGATGTTTAAGAAGGGGCTTGCCTATGAAAAGGAATTTCCAATCAAC
The DNA here is from genome assembly GCA_018141845.1 of Lachnospiraceae bacterium oral taxon 096. Lineage (NCBI taxonomy): Bacteria > Bacillati > Bacillota > Clostridia > Lachnospirales > Lachnospiraceae > Lachnospiraceae bacterium oral taxon 096. Next base: position 1,710,760 of record CP073340.1, read on the forward strand.
TGGTGTCCTTCTTGTAAGACAGGTCTAGCCAATGAGGAAGTAGTCAATGGTGCGTGTGAGCGCTGTGGTACCCCGGTGACAAAGAAAAATCTTCGCCAGTGGATGTTAAAGATTACAGAGTATGCCGATCGCCTTCTTGACGATTTGGATACCTTGGATTGGCCAGAAAAAGTAAAGAAGATGCAGGCTGATTGGATTGGAAAGTCCTATGGAGCAGAAGTTGACTTTGCAGTGGATGGAAGAGAGGACAAGATTAAGGTCTACACTACAAGACCAGATACGCTCTATGGAGCAACATTTATGGTACTTTCTCCAGAGCACGCATTGGCAAAGTGCCTGGCCACAGAGGATAATCAAGAGGCAGTAGAAAAATACATCTTGGACGCGTCAATGAAGTCCAATGTCGACCGCATGCAGGCTAAGGAAAAGACAGGTGTATTTACAGGAAGTTATGCCATCAATCCATTAAATGGCAAAAAGACACCAATTTGGCTTTCGGACTATGTATTGGCTGACTATGGTACAGGAGCAATTATGTGTGTACCTGCCCATGACGAGAGAGATTTTGCATTTGCAAAGAAATTTGATCTTCCCATTGTTCAGGTGATTGCCAAGGATGGAAAAGAGATTGAAAATATGCAAGAGCCATACACCGATGCAGCAGGTACAGTGATTAATTCTGGCGAATGGAATGGAATGGAATCAGCAGTGCTCAAAAAAGAGGCACCAGAAATCATTGAAAAGATGGGATTTGGAAAAAAGACCACAAATTACAAGTTAAGAGATTGGGTATTCTCACGTCAAAGATACTGGGGAGAGCCAATTCCAATTATTCACTGTCCAAATTGTGGAAATGTTCCTGTTCCAGAAGATCAGTTGCCACTTCTTCTTCCTGATGTAGAGTCCTATCAGCCAACGGGAACAGGAGAATCACCATTGGCTGCGATTGATGAGTGGGTCAACACGACCTGTCCTTGTTGTGGTGCCCCAGCAAAACGAGAGACAAACACAATGCCACAATGGGCAGGATCGAGCTGGTATTTCCTTCGCTATGTTGATGTTCACAATGACAAGGAATTGGTGTCTAGGGAAAAAGCAGATAAGTATCTTCCAGTGGATATGTATATCGGTGGCGTTGAGCATGCGGTGTTACATCTACTGTATTCAAGATTTTATACAAAGTTCTTGCACGATATCGGTGTCATTGACTTTGAAGAGCCATTTATTAAGCTATTTAATCAGGGAATGATTAATGGTAAAAATGGTATTAAGATGAGTAAATCAAAGGGAAATGTGGTTTCTCCTGATGATTTAGTGAGAGATTATGGTTGCGATGCCTTGAGAATGTATGAACTCTTTGTTGGACCACCAGAGCTTGATGCAGAGTGGGATGACAGAGGAATTGAGGGAGTGTCAAGATTTCTTGGAAGATTCTATAATTTGGTGATGGATTCAAAGGATAAGCGTATCGAAGTGACACCAGAAATGATGAAACTTCGCCATCGCTTAGTTGCAGATATTGAATATCGCTTCCAGTCCTTTAGTTTAAACACCGTGATCGCAGGATTTATGGAGTACAATAACAAATTGATTGATCTTGCAAAGAAGACGGGTGGAATTGATTTAGACACTTTAAAGACATTTATTGTCTTGATTGCTCCATTTGCACCTCATATTGGCGAGGAGTTGTGGGAGGCTGTCGGAGAAAAGGGCAGTGTGTTCCATGCACAGTGGCCAGAGTTCGACGAAGAGGCCATGAAAGACGATGAGATTGAAATTCCTGTTCAGATCAATGGAAAGACCAAAGTGACCGTGAGTGTTCCAGCAGAGATTGCAAAGGATGAGGCGCTCGCTGCAGGAAAGAAGGCACTTGAAGAAGCGGGAAAGCTTGAAGGCAATATTGTCAAGGAAATTTATGTTCCAGGAAGAATTATTAATTTTGTAGTAAAATAGGAATAATTATTGATTTTTATGAGTACAAAGAAACAAAATTTGTTCTTTGTACTCTTTTTTTTATGGCAATATAGATTACATAATTTTTTTGTGATATAATATAGTCGTCCTATAATATCTTTTTGAGTTGCCTGTATACATAGTGTAAACTGGCATGAATCTTCGTGATGCAGACAACTTGATGGAAGAACCCAGATATTTCATTAAAGGATCCCAGATTGCTTCACTTAGAAAACTCTTACACATAAGTAGGACGCAGTTAGAAAAAAAAGGAGTTTTTAGAGTGATCGAAGCAAAGAATAAGAATACAATGCGCAGTATAGTAAAGCGTATTGTGGCGATGATACTGGTGGTCTGTATGATACTTACAAGTACAGACTTTTCGGCACTTTGGGGTGGGCCAGCCTTTGCGTACGCAGAGACAGGGGTAGCTACAGCTTCAAATGCCACAGCACCAACGACAGAATTGGGAGGAGAGGAGGTACAAACTCAGACTTTACCGCTGCAACCTTCAACTGAAGAGGGTGAATTAGAGAATAATATGGCGATGGCCACAATGTTGAGTATGTCCCTGATGGCCATACCCAATGTAACTTTTCACACCAGACCAGCAGCGGGTCAATTGGTGGAATCAGGAAATTTTCTCGTACAGGAAACAACAGACGGCGCAGTGATTTGGGGATTTAAGGATGGAGTGACAGACACCACCGTAACCATCCCAGATACAGTTACAGTGAATGGTCACACACTCAATGTTGTAGAGATCGGTGAAGATTCTTTTGCACATGTAAATTTAACTGCGCTTACTTTGGGAAGCAATGTTAAGTTAATTGGAGACAATGCCTTTTCAGGAAATCAAATTTCTAGTTTGACTTTGCCAAATAGTGTAGAGGAAATTGGAACAGATGCTTTTCGAGACAATGCATTGACCACCTTGGACTTAAATCAAGTCAAAGATGTGGGAGAGAGAGCATTTGCCGATAATGATTTGACAACCTTAAATCTTGGATCAGCAATTGAGGGAATTTATGCGGATGCATTCCGCAATAATAACTTAACGAGTGTAGATTTTCCAAATACTTTGCAGGTAGTAGAGCCGGGAGCATTTGGTTATAATCACCGCTATGTGCGTGTGACAACTACAGTGAATCCTCTACCAGTCGGTGTTCCCCAGAAGGATGTCGTCAGTGGCGGATATGGTTATGTAATGAATCCCATTCGTTTGACTGTTGTTCACAAGGACAGCACGACGGGCGAAAAAATTGCTCCAGATGTAGTGATTGAGCCAGATTTAACCAATAATGGTGATATCTATGTAAGGGATATGTTACAGACCTATACAGGTCAGGCAATTCCAAATTACACTCCAGATACCACGGCCAATCCAAACGGAGAGGTAACTTTTACACCAAATAGTGATGACTATACCATTGAAGTCAAGTACACAAAGTTACCAGAGTCTATTTTCTTGACAAGAAACACGGCAGTGCAGCCGAATATTGCACCTTTTACAACAACACCAACAGATGATGATGTAAAAGCAACTCTGTTGAGCTTTATTAAGGCAACAGATGCAAATAATGCAGACTTAAGTTCAAGTGTTGAGTTTGCAGATCCATCGGTAATTGCGACAATTAAGACCGCAGCAGCGGGAACAACCATTCCGGTGGAATATATATTGAGAAATCCAACAACGGGCGAAGAAAAGCGCCTAAAGGTGGATGTCTTAATGGGAACGAATATGAAAGATTTTCCACTCGGAAACGGCTGGGTACTCGGTGACTTCGTCTATGGCGGTGATTCAGGTGTCGGTGGTGGACGAGGTGTTGTACAGGGGCTTTCTCCACAGGGTGTGGCAAAGTACAACGCAGGAAATCATGACCTTATTCTTCCTCACATTAATCCGACAACAGGTGATGCCATCACAGAAATTGGTGCAGGAGTTGTGCCAAGTGGAAGTTTGGCTTTTAAAAAGCTGACACAAGACTTTACTGTGACGGATTATGCAGGCAATATTGAAAGTATTGCAGGTGATGCCTTTAATGACGGAAATGGAAACAATGGAGTGACAAAGGTCAGTTTGCCAAATGTAAAGACCGTAGGGAGGACAGCATTTTTCCGTGCAAGAAAGTTGAGGGAGTTTGACTTTAGCAATGTGGAAACGATCAGAGGGCAGGGGTTTTACGAGACAGGACTTACTTCAGTCAATGCCCCTAATTTGACCACACTCGAAAATGCGGCATTTAGTCTTTCAAAGGTGGGTAGTGACCCAAGCTATCCGCAGGGATTTTATTTTCCTAAATTGACAGTAATTCCACCAAGTACATTTCAAAATGCGAAGCTGACTTATGTCAAAGTTAGTGAGCAGATGCCTCTGGTGACGACGATTGAGAGCAATGCCTTTTTGCAAAATGAGATTCGTTCTGTCGATATCACAGGAGTAACTGCGGTTAGAAGTAGTGCATTTTCAAATCAATCGACGACAAATGGTGGTTTGACTACATTGGTAGCACCCGATTTACAGGACATTGGAAGGGCTGCCTTTGAGGGGAACAGGATTGTCAACCTCGATTTGCCAAGTGCAACCATTGTTCGAGGAACTGCGTTTTACAATAGTGGAACAATAGAAACTTTGAATGCACCAAATTTGCAGGTCTTAGAGAGCGGATATAATTTCTATAACAATAAATTACAGGAGTTAAATTTGCCAAGTCTAATTCGTGCGGAGGGCATTCGAGACTTTGGTATGAATTATATCAAAGAGGTTCACTTTGATGTGGCACAGTCTCTGGGAACAGATATCTTCTATACGCCAGAATGGCCTAGAACCATTACCTCGTCAACGGCGAGAAACCCGGGTCTATCTGCCTATGGTGGAAATATTGTGGTTCATACCAATGGCACAACAGGACTAAGTAGTAAGGAAAATTATATTGTCGATCCTGTGGAAGATGTCAGTGGTGATTTTGATGAAAATGATTTTACTTGGGATGCAGCAGATCCTTCAAGGGTCACAGGACTGACATCTAGAGGTAAGATGAAATTGCTCAACAATGGACGAAATCTTGTGATCCCAAATCGTGCAAAGAAAGTGGGAGCAAATGCGTTCAACAATGAGAACATTTCTAGTGTACGTGCAGATGCGGTTGTCGAAATAGAACGAGAGGGCTTTAATAGCAATCCTTTGAGCAGTGTGATTATGCCTGCCTTGACAACGATTGGAGACCGGGCTTTTTCAAACAATATTTCAAATGCAGGTGCAACAAAGTTACAAAACTTTGATTTTTCGCATGTCACAAGCATTGGAAGGATGGCCTTTTATTCTGCAGGATTATCAGGAAATCTGAATCTTCCACTGTTGACTAGTGTACCAGAGAGTGCATTTACAAATAATACCATTACTTCAGTCAATGCACCAAATTTGACCAGTATTGGACAAAATGGATTCCTTAACAATAGCTTGAGTAGTGTCGATAGTTCGCAATTTCCAGCTTTGACAACGATTGCAGGTGGTGCATTTCAGAACAATCCAGTCAAGAGATTGGATATTCCGGGATTGACACAGATGCAAGGCTCAAATGAGTTTGTATTTAGTGATCTTCGAAACACTATCGAGTGGGTAATTCCATCGGGCACAACCGTTCGGGGTGGCAATACAGCACTTTCAAACAGCACCTTTAATGCCTATACTCCATCTGGTCAGGGAACATATCCTCGTCCGGGAGCTCTTGTCTTTACAAATCCAGTCAATGCAGATGGAACATTGAATCGAAGTAATCCAAAAGGATATACAGAGACCATCAACAGGATTGGAAATGCTAAAGTCAGAAAAGCGGTAATTAATCCAGGTACTATTAAGGTCAATTATCGCATTGAGGGAACGAATGAAAGTTTTGATGGAACATCAGGAAAGCCAAGTGTTCCTGATTACAGAGAGTACATCTATGAGGAGATGGAGCCAAGAGATGCTGCAGGAAATTTTGCAACATCAAGAAAGTATTCTGCAAAATTGATTCCAGGCTATGCACTGGTTAGTTCAACAGATACGACAGGAAGCAATGTGGCAGGAAGAAGTGATATCAATGTTCCATTTGAGCCAGATGGTTCAAGAACAGACCGAGAAATCACATTTATCTACAAGAAATTGGAGATGAATGTTGACCCATCATTAAAGCTTGATTTTGATTTACAGAAAAATTCTTCTTCACCAAAGAAGAAGGAAGAGACTTATCAGGCTTCGGGTAATCTATTGCCAATTATTCCAACCGTATTTTCATTGAATAAGATTGGAAGCAATAATATTCCATTGCAAAATGCAAAGTTGATCATTACTTTTGATTCTCCATACATTGATGCGACAAAGACAGTTGTAGCCAATGATGCAGCGACAGCGACTTTATACAATCCAAGTGGAGTGCGACTCTTGCCAAATGGCGTGGAGATTTCTCTAAAGAATGCCACAACATTGAGTGCAGTCAACGATGTTCCGATTAACTTCTACTACAAGACAGGTGAAGTTCCAGATGGAGCACAGGCCCATTTTAATATTGTGTTACAAAATACCATCAATGGAGAGCTAAAGACGGTAGCACAAGGTACAACTTTGACGACAACGGCAAAGATTGAAAAGCCAAAAATTAGATTGTATGCTGAGCCACTGTCTCCAGATTACAATTATACGAATCGAGGAATGGACATTGATGGACCGAGACATTTTGGTACAGTATCCCTTTCATCATCGGGAGTAAAATATGTTTCTGACCCAACAGTGGTTAGTTACCGTTATTTTATGTCACCAGTTTCTCAACCAATAAAGAGTTATTCATTGAAGCAGGAGGTTCCAACATATACGGCCTATGATCCTGCGACAAACACAACATCTACAAAGCGTGCAGTCTTTGATCCTGCACTTAATTCAGGATGGGAATTGCAATCCGATGGTGTGACTTTGGTGTATACAAAGGAATTGAATCAGACGACAGCAAGATCACTCAACTTTAATGAGATGCCATCGTTGAAGTTTACTTTCCCGAATATCCAGACAGATAAGCCGGTGTATGAAAAAGTGGATTTGTCCGTCACAGACCAAGATGATCCTATCAATCCAGATACACCGACTATGCAGTATGCTGCGAGCGATGACATTACCATTTATCCAATTGGGAGTTTTCGAACTTGGACGGGTAGAGAGTATATCTATGAAAAACTTGCTGCTGGTTCACCTCGCCTTATAGGAAATTTGACCACAATCTATGACACACCGGACGATCGAACAAAGGATATTTCTTACGAAACTTACTTTGCGGCGACCAATCAGACGATGGATGTCAAAAATGTGTCGATGATTGACTATGACTTGGATGATAGACTCTATTATAAGAGAATTGAGTTTACACAGTCAGCGACAGCTGCGGGTAATCGTCACGCAAGAATTACGGCCTATAAGAAATTGGGCAGTATTGTCAATCCGACCAGTGACCGTGTAATTTTGGATCAGGAAGTTCCAATTAGTACAGGTACGGGGGTGGATATTCCAAGGAATGATGTAGATTATATCAAGATTTCCATTGTGGAGACGGACACAGCACCACTGGATACTACCATTGTGGCAAAGGTGTGGGCTGGTGTTAAGGATCCTTCGACAAAGTTATTGTCTGGAGGAAGACCAGATTATTTAAAAAACCATGCCTACTTTATTGCCAATACCTATGCAAAGGGCACGGATCGCTTGACGAGAGCAAAGGTAACCGATCCAGAGTTTGCAGGGTTTGATGCAAACTTGGTTGGAAAGGAGGATGCGTCTGTCTATATTCAGCCATTCCTTTCAAAGATTAGCTTGGTCAAGGGATTACAAGATCGAACTGTACCTCTGTCCTACGAGAGTTATCCCGATTACTCTAGTGGAGATACCGCTCTTGGTGGTCAGACGGGATACTACCATATTAGCTTACAGAGCGAAGTTGGCGGAGTATACAATACGCCTTTGACCGATGTGTTGAAAAACTTTGAAATCTATGATGTCTTACCAGATGGATTGGAACTCAATGAAAGTGATATTCAGCTTGATCCCCAATTTGTTCGTGCAGGTGGTCATATGGAAGTCATTGGTCGCTATCAGACCATTGAAGATGGCACAGCAGTAACTCGCCGTGCAATTCGTTTTTATGCAGATCGCTTGGATTTGAAGCAATATACGAATTACTACTATCCAGTGGCACATATTAAGTCCAAAGTACTTGGGGATTCTCTGGCGGAAAAATTAGTTAACAGGGCCTATATGCACTGGGACCCACAAGAAAATGTAGAGCTCAATGGCAATGTGCGTCGCACAAAGCCAAATGGACAGACGGACACACAGGATTGGGGCTATGCAGAAGTTCCTATTAAAATAAAGAAGGCTTCGGCACTTTCAGGAAAATTGGAAATTCGAAGAAGAACCGATTATATGTGGACGAATTCTATTTTTACAGAGTCAGAAGAGCCATTTGATTATCGAATGACGGTGTCTCAGTTGGACAGAAATTCAGGATCGGGAAATTACGGCGGCGTAGAGCTTGTCAATATCTTTCCAGGTCAAAATGATGTGCAACAGAGTAAATCAGGACCTAGAAATAGTGATTTTAGCAATACATTTGACACTAGTCGTCTGTCAGATATTCGTGTGTATACCACGGATGCCAATGGGGTGGAGACGACGCTTGATCCATCAAAGTACACATTGAGTTATCTCAATACCAATAGTGGAGCAGATACACTTTTAATTGGTGATACCGTGGACACTTTGGCAGACAATTTGAGTCGGTGGTCTTCAACGCCAGCATCCAATACAAAGGCGATGAAGGTCAAATTGGATCGAAACTTTATTCTTCCATACGGTCAGAAACTGCAAATCGAAGTGCCAATGAAGGCACCAAGATTAAGTGGTGTCAATGACACATTGGTTGACAAAAAGGCTGTGGATTCTTTCTCTCTTCGCTACTATGCGACAGGTGCAACAACACCGGAACACTTTAGAGAGGTCAATAATGTTCAAAACATTATGGCGATACAAAAGGGAACATTGCACTTTAAAAAGTATGGTCGAGTGGGAAAGACAACACCAGACAATCAGGCACAGCCACTAGAAGGTGCGACCTTTGAAGTCCGAGATATGACAAGCAATGCGTTATACTATGCAACTTCAGATAGCAATGGTGTCGTTACAGTCAAAGATCTCGATGTTCGCCACAGTGTGGTAATTCGGGAGGTTACTGCTCCAGATGGCTATATGAGGTCCGGAAATACGATTTTAGTCAATTTGACACAGTATTTAAAGGCGGACAACAATTTTGAGGATACATTGCCAGATTCCATGACACTTCGTCCATTTATGAATACTAAGCCAGTGGAAGGCTCATTAAAGATTGTGAAAAGGACGGTTGATCCAAGTGTCAATCTTCCATTTGTCAGCTTTAATATTAAGGGAACTACAGGCGGAGCGTATTCGAATACGGATGTCAATATGAATGTATCGACTGGCACAGATGGAACGGTGACAGTCAATCATCTTCCAGAGGGAAATTACAGCGTAAAGGAGATTGCAAGTTCTGCAAATCTTCGCTTTACCGATGTATCGACAAAGAATGTCACTGTCGATGCAAGCAATACAAGCTTGAGCGTTGAATTTACCAATGAAAAGATGCAGGTGCCATTTAGAAAAGTCATCACAAAAAATGCAAATGATTTAGATCCAAGTCAGTGGGATAAGTTGACAGATTTCCAAAAGGAAAAGATTGCAGGTTATCGCTTTAAGGTGACTGATGAAAGTGGTCATTCTGTATATACAGGAAATACAGATGCAAATGGTGAGGTTATTTTAGGTAATTTAAAGCCAAATGTTGTCTACACTGTTACTGAGGAGGCCACTCAAGCCAGCCCTCAAGTCAATTTGTATCAGCACAATACCAATTCCTATAAGTTTAAACTTTCGCCAACAGGTAAGCTATTAAATCCAGATAATGGCAATGTGTTTATGCAAAGTGCATTGAATTTCCCGAATATGCCAAAAAATATTAAGGGAAAGATTGTCGTCAATAAGACAGATGATCAGGCCAGAGCACTTGTAGGAGCAAAGTTTGAGCTATTTAAGGTAACTTATGCGGCGGATGGAAGTGTGGCTTCGATTACTTCCACTGGACAGGTCTCTACGACATTGCAAAATGGAGCGAGAGCACAGGCGGTATTTGACCAACTAGAGCCAGGAAGTTATCAGGTAAAAGAGGTCGCAGCACCGGGAGGATTTTATCTTTCCACAACACCGATTGCCTTTAATGTGACAATTCCAAGCACAGCACCAGCCAATGCGTCTACAGATGCAAGATATAATTTGTCAGGAAATGATATTGTGTATACACATACACAGGATGTTTCTAACAAATCAGTAAAGGTTGATGCCATCAAGGGAGAAGATCTGGAAGGATATATCAATGTTCCGACAGCACAGGCCCAAAGCTATGTCAATGCCCATGCAGGATATAAGCTTCGCTCTACAGGCGATGGTCTGGCTACAGTATATAAGCCATTGGCTGGAGTTGTATTTGAACTCTATGAGACCAATAATGGTGTCAAAGTAGGAAGTGCCATTCCAATCAATGGAAATACCGATATTGTCAGCGATGCCAGTGGAAAGTTGAATTTAAACTATCCATTTGATCAGGATAAGGAATATTCCATTTTTGAGAAGACTGCCCTTTCAGGATATGAAAGAATGTTATCTCCAAAGACCTTTCGAATTGCAACTGAGGCAACAAGACCGGGATTTGATGGAACAATTTCCATCTATATGAACAACAAAAAGTATGTGGGAAGTATTTTGGTCTCTAAATACGATTCGTTGACAAGAAGACCACTTGGTGGTGCAAAGTTTAGATTGTATTCTGGACATGGTGCAATTGCAGCGGATTCCTCGGGATATATCAAGGAAGTGGAATCGGGAGCAGATGGTTTTGCTTTCTTTGGCAATTTACCACTTGGTGATTATACTGTGCGAGAGATTACCGCACCGACAGGTTATCGGGAGCCTTTAGTTACTGCTCGAGACAAACAATTTAGTATCACCCAGCAAAACCTTAACCTCAGTTATATTGTCTATAACACAAAGGTGAAGGATATCAAGGTGACAAAGACCTGGACGGGAGGTTCAGAGGCCAGTGTACAAGTGAGATTGATGCACAAAGCCAGCAATGAAACTTCATTTACACCAGTAACAGGCAATGTTTTGATTGAAACAACGCCAGCAACGACGGCAGCAGATGGCAGTGTAACTTTGCAAACAGCAGCAGATGGCAGTGTGCCAGAGCTGACATTTAAGGATGTACCACTGGCCAATGACAGTGGACGAGAGTACACCTATGAAGTTCAAGAAGTCAGTGTAACGGCAGCGGATGGTACGGTTACCTCCGTAGTCAATAGCCAGATTGGCAATGATTACAATGTCTTAATTGGTGGCGACATTACCAATGGATTCCACATCCAGAATGTGGCAAAAGATGATAGCAAAAAGAGTGTAATGGTATCGAAGAAGTGGCAATGGGCTGATGGTAGCACAACTCCTCTTTTAAACAGCCGAGTTGTGGTAGCTTTGATGCAAAAGGTGGGCAGCAATGCGCCAACGGAGATTCGACGACAGAATTTGGATGCAAGCAACAATTGGACTGCAAACTTTACTGGTCTTGAGAGCCGAATTGGCGGTCAGGTGGTAAATTATTCTGTTATAGAATTGAGTGATACTACAGGATTTCATAGTTCTGTTGTGGAAGATGTGGCACAAAGAACTGCAAATTCCAATGTATTTAAGATCACAAATGAAGCCATTAAGCGTCAAGAAATTCGATTCACAAAGAATTGGGTTGGTGTGGATCCAAGCCGAGCACCAAGTGTTGTGTTGAAGCTATATGATAGTCAAAATATGACGACACCACTCTTTACACAGCCAGTGACTTTGCAAAGTGATGGTTCTTATCAGGCCATCTTTACGAATGTGCCAAGTTATGCCTACAGTGTAGAAACAAATCCGCTACTTGCAGCGACAGATCCACAGAGTGCAAAAGTTGTGGCAAGGAAGATTCAATATGTAGTTCGTGAGGAGTTTGCCGATGGACAGACCAGAGCAGGTTACACCAATACGACAACATTGGACGATGCAGCATTTGCAAATTACAGCACAAATGCGAACATTGCCAATAACTTAAGTTTTGATGTGACCAATACAATGGAGCAAAAGTCCATTACAGTAAAGAAAAAGTGGACAGGAGTTGACATCAGTCAGGCACCAAATGTTGAGGTGGAATTGATGGATGAAACTCCAGGTTATACTCCAGTATCTGTAGGTCGTCAGACATTGTCCTATAATACGACAGATCCTTCGTCGAGCTTTACATATACTTATGCAAATCTGCCAAAGTATAAGCCAGATGGAATTACTGAGATTACCTATACAGTAAAGGAAAATACAACACTTGATGGCTATGATGTCAATGTTGGTACAATGGAGCAGGATGCATCCAATGCAACTCACTTTAGTGTAGAGATTACCAATGCAAGAAAGACAAAAAATATCGACATTAAGAAGCAATGGGATCAGCCAGAGGAGAGTTTTAGTGGATCAAATGCCAATACACCAGCTGTTCGTGTTGACATCTATGCAGATACAACCAATGATGGTGTAGTCAATCCGACACCGTATACTCAGACAGGAGTTCAAACGAGTGGCATTGTTTTGGATGGAACAAATCAATATCGAACAATCATCAATGGTTTGAGTGAGTATACTGCGGATGGACAGACAAAGATTCAATACTATGCGAAGGAAGTTCCAGTGCAAGGGTATACTGCACCAGTAAATACTTCGGTGGCTAGTGGAACTGATGGACAGGGACTAATTGCACTTAGCGATGTTTCTGGTGTACTTTCGGGAACATTCATTAACAAGAGAGAACGAATTGATTTGGATGCAACTGTCATTTGGAATGGTATGAATTTATATACCCCAGCAGAACGCACAAATTTACCAGTTCCTCATGTAGATGTGTATGATATGACCGATCCAACCAATCCAAAACTTGTGCGTGAAAATGTGCCAATGACTCTCCAAGAGGACTTGACACATACCGATCGTTCGAGATGGACGGCAAGTATGAGCGATCTTCCAAAGTACACAGCTGATGGTCAGACAGCGATTGTCTACAATGTAGTGCAGAGGGAGCGATATAATGGTTATACGACAACCGAAAACACAGATCCTCAAGATCGAAGCGGAACGGTACTCAATATTCGTGATGCAAGTGGAAATGTCATCACCAATCGAGCACAGACAACACCTGCACTGGCCACGGTGACGCATTGGCATGCCGACATTGTCAATACACCAAAGACAAGAGACATTACAGTGAATAAACACTGGGAAGGTACGCCAGGAAATAGTGCACAGGTTTATCTGACTAGAGAGGGTGTAAGAATCAATGGTGATGCGACACAGCCAGGATCAACACCACAAGCTGTGACATTAAATGCAGCAAATCATTGGACACACACATTTAGTGGAATGCCAGTGAGCAAAATTGATGGCAGTGGAGATTACACTTACAATATTGAGGAAGAAAACATTGTCAATTATGAACAAAGTATCCACAGTAGTTTCGTGGCCAATACTAATTCAGCTTTGCCGAGCAATATTGTCTTTGATGTGACCAACACATTTAAGACCATAGACATTACGGTGAAGAAAAATTGGGTGGGTGTGGCAGAAAGTGATGCACCAGCGGTGACTTTACAATTGATGGATGTGACAAACCCAACCGCACCAGTTGCAGTAAGTGGGGTAACAGCGACACTGAACAGTGCAAATCACTTTACAGCAGTTTTGAATGATTTGCCGAAGTTTAAGTCAGATGGCACAACACGCATTCAATATGCTGTGCAAGAGCCAAGTATGCCAGGCTATCAATTTAGTACTTCTACGACTTATTCTGATGCTGCACAGACAGATGCACCATTTGGTACAGCTGTAATTCATGCGACAAATACCAGACTAAAGCAGGAAGTGAAAGTGACAAAGAACTGGGTTGGTGTAGATCCAGCAAATGCACCAAGTGTTGTGGTTGAGCTTATGGATGTGACCAATGCAGCTAGTCCAATTTCTTTGGGAACAAAGACATTGAGCTACAGTGCAAATCCATCAGATAGCTTTAGTGCAGTATTTGATAATCTTGACAAGTACAAGGCTGATGGTGTGACTGAGGTCAAGTATGCGGTTAGGGAGAATACAAATCTTCCAGAATATGATACACAAATTGGTGTAGTCAACACCGTTGATGCGACACATAAAGAGGCGACGATTACCAATACCTACAAGACAGTGGATGTTCATGTGGATAAGACATGGACAGATGTAGCACTTACGGATGCTCCTGAAGTGACATTGCAGCTTGTCGATGTCACAGATCCAAATGCACCAGTGGATGTGGTAGGAAAGAGTCTAACGCTCAACAATGCAAATCACTTTGCAGGAGATTTTAGCGATCTTCCAAAATATAAGTTGGTAGCGGGTGCAGCAGTGGAGATTCAATACAGTGTAAAGGAGACTCCACAACTTGCGGGATATCAATTTAGTGTCAATACAGTGAATTCAGCTTCACCAACAGCGACAGCACCATATGGTAGCGTCACGGTGACAGCAAACAATAGCAGAGTAAAGCAAGAAGTGAAGGTGACAAAGAACTGGACAGGTGTCAATCCAACAAGTGCTCCTAGTGTAGTTGTTGAACTTATGGATGTCACTGATACAGCAAATCCAATTTCTTTGGGAACAAAGACATTGAGCTATAATGTAAATCCAGCGCTTAGCTTTACAGATACATTCTCCAACTTAGACAAATATAAGGCGGATGGTGTGACGGAAGTTCAATATGCTGTCAAGGAAAATAATCAAACTGATGGTTATCAGACAAGCATTAGTGCCGTGCGTACAGATGATGCGACGCATAAGAGTGCAGAGATTACAAATGTCAGAGTTTTAAAGCAAATTGCAATTGCAAAAACTTGGGATATGGCTCCAGAAATTTATGCAGGATCTTCTGCCAATACGCCGCCAGTGACGGTCGATATTTTGGCAGATACAACTGATGATGGCGTAGTTAATCCAACGCCATATACACAGACAGGCATTCAAACAAGTGGTATTGTGCTCAATCGTGCTAATCAATATCGCATGACATTGACAGGCCTCAATGCGTATACTGATGATGGAGTGACAAAAATTAAGTACTATGTCAGAGAGCATGCACTTCAAGGTTATACAGGTCCAACTGATCCGACAGCAACATCCATTGCCGATGGAACAGGACGACTGATGCTCATTGAAGATGCACAGGGAGTACTTGCAGGTGATATTGTCAATACACAGGATGTCATTGATCTTGATGTTGTGTTGAATTGGCATGATTTGGATATTTATCCAACTTCTGAGCTGGCAAATCTTTTGGTGCCAACCGTGGATGTGTACGATCGAACTGATCCAACCAATCCAAAACTTGTGCGTGCCAATACGCCTATGCAACTTGTGGAAGACACAACAGTGCCAGGTAGAGTGCGCTGGACTGCAGATATGACTCGTCTTCCAAAGTATACAGCCGACGGAACGAAGGCAATTATCTATGATGTTGTACAGCACAGCCCAATCAATGGCTATACGACGACACAGAAGACAGATCCATTCAATGGCACAACACCAATTTCAATTCGAAATGCCAATGGTGAAGTGATTGATGATCCAACACAGACAACGCCATTGCTCTCTAATGTGACGATTTGGCATGGTGTGATTGATGAGACACCAAAGACAAGAGAAGTGAGTGTGACAAAGACTTGGCAGGGAGCAATACAAAGTCAGGCCAATGTCTACTTGACAAGAAATGGCTCGAGAATAAATGCCGACCCAACACAGGCAAATCATCCAGCGGTTCCAGAGACACTTTCTGCAACAAATGGTTGGGCACATACTTTTGTGCGTCTACCAGTGACAAGTATTGATGGAACTACAGATTACAACTATGGTGTGGAGGAGGTGGCCATTCCAGGTTACACACCACAGGTGACAAGAACTACTTCGCCAAGTGGAATAACAGGGGTTGACAATCTTCATTTTGCTATTCACAATACACAGCAAAGTGTGGATGTGACCGTGCAAAAGAATTGGTCAGGTGTCAATGTAAATGATGCACCAAGTGTTCAAATGCAATTGATTGATAATACAGATCCAACCAATCCAATCACTCTTACTGGATTGGTGACAACATTGGATCACACCAATAACTTTACAGCAGAGTTTAATGATCTTCCAAAGTTTAAGGCCGATGGAACGACAAGAATTGAGTATTCGGTTGTAGAAGTGAATACAATGCCAGGCTATACCTTTAGTGTGGCGACAACCAATAGTGATGCACCAACAGTGACATCACCAGATGGAACCGTGAGCATTGTGGCAACAAATACAAGGGTTACCCAAGAAGTAAAGGTGAATAAACAGTGGGTTGGAGTGGCAGATAGTACAGCTCCAAGTGTCAATGTGGAGCTTTTGGATGTTACAAATCCAACTTCACCAATTTCACTTGGAACAAAGCTTTTGAGCTACAATGCCAATACAGCACAAAACTTTACGGATGTCTTTACAAACTTGCCAAAGTACAAAGATGATGGTGTGACAGAGATTCACTATGAAGTGAAGGAAGTTAGCCCACTTCCAGAGTATGAGGTCAATGTATCGGCGGTGACAGATGTGGATGCAAGTCACAAGACGGCAACGATTACAAACACCTATAAGACAGTAGATATTCATCTAACAAAGTCTTGGGTAGGAGTGAACACAGCAGATGCACCAGCAGTGACGATGCAACTAGTTGATGCAACAGATGCAAATCATAAGGTAGATGTTGCAGGAAAGACAGTGACTTTAGATGCAAATAATGGATTTGCTGCAGACCTTACGGATTTGCCAAAGTATAAGAGTGATGGAACAACGAGAATTCTCTATGAGGCAAGAGAGGTCAATGCTTTGCCGGGTTATACCTTTGCAATGCAGTCTACATTTGACGACACACCAGTGTTGCCAGATGCACCATTTGGTACAGTAAATATTGCAGCAACGAACACAAGGCGTAAGCAAGAAGTCGCTGTACAAAAGAATTGGACGGGTGTGGATACATCAGAAGCACCGAGTATTGAAGTAGAACTTTTGGATATTACCGATGCTGCTCATCCAATTTCTCTGGGCACAAAGACATTAAGTTACAATACAAATCCAGCACAAAACTTTAAGGATGTGTTTACTAATCTTGAAAAGTATAAGGCGGATGGTGTGACAGAAGTCCAATATGCGTTGAGAGAAAATACACAATTAGATGGTTATGCTTCAAACAGTAGTAGTGTCATTACTATTGATGATGAGCATAAGAGTGCAAGCATTGATAATGTACGTAAGACAAAGAATATTCGAATTGCTAAGATTTGGAATATGGCACCAGAGATTTATTCTGGTTCGGCAAACGATACGCCTCCAGTAGTTGTCGACATCCTTGCGGATACAAACAACAGTGGAAATCCGATGCCATATACACAGGCAGGAGTAAATACAACAGGAATTGTTTTAAGTGCAGCAAATAGCTATAACCTGACGATTTCAGGTCTCAATGAGTATGCAAGTGATGGTCATACGAAAATTGTGTACTATGCGAGAGAGAGATTGATGCAAGGCTATACAGCACTCAATTCAGGTCAGATTTTACTCACCGAAGATACCAGTAATCAATATGCAGGAGATATTGTCAATACACAGGATGAGATCAATTTAAATGTTGTCTTAAATTGGCATGGTCTTGATCGCTATCCAGCGTCAGATCTTAGCAACCTTCCAGTGCCACATGTAGATGTCTATGATCGCACAGATCCAGCAAATCCTAAACTTGTACGAGAGAATACGCCAATGCGACTGGAAGAAGATCCAACTGTACCAGGTAGAGCAAGATGGGTAGCCAATATGGATCATTTGCCAAAGTACACCTCAGATGGTACAAAGGCTATTATCTATGATGTAGTACAAAGGGAAAACTATCCTGGATATCACACTGAGCAGATCACCAATCCAACAGATGGCTCTGGAAATATCATTTCCATTCGTGATGGTGCGGGAAATGTGATTACTGACCCAACAGTGACTACGCCGAGATTGAGCAATGTCACCACATGGAAAGCTGTGATTGACGAAACACCTCGTCTTCGCGATATGAAGGTTGTCAAGAGTTGGGAGGGAAGCATTGAACAAAGTGTACAGGTATATTTGACAAGAAATCACACACGCATTAGTGCTGACCCTACACAGGCTAGTATTACGCCGGTGGAGATTTCAGAGCACACACCTGGACAGAGTGATGACTGGAGCTATGTATTTAGAGATTTGCCATATTGGATGATTGATGGTCAAACTGTAGCAGATTATGGCATTGAAGAAGTTCAAATTCCAGGCTATGTACAGACCTTACAAGTGGTAGAGGACGGTCAAAATCTTTTGGCAAAGCTACATAATAAGCGAAGTATCATAGACATTACAGCGAAGAAAAAGTGGAATGACCATTCCGATGCTCTTTCCCTTCGTCCAAACAGCGTAGATTTTACATTGACGAGAACAACACAGAATAACCCATTACCTGAGCTTGTGCAGACACAGACCTTATCGGGAACAGGCGATGAGTGGAGCTATACATTTAGTCAATTGCCTGAGTTTGATCACAATGGTGATCGCTACATCTACAAGGTAGAGGAAGTTGTCGTGCCTCAGTTAAACAATTATCAGGCACACAATGAAAATGATACGACGATCACAAATGATGTGGTGACAAGATCGATTCCAATTCGGACAGTTTGGGTGGACAATAGCAATGAGCACAAATTGAGACCTTCAGGTAACAAGATTGAACTGATTCGCACATTGCCAAATGGTTCGAAAGAAGTGGTAAAGGTGGTTGAAAATCCACCAGGAACTTCAGGAAATACTTGGAACAATGTCGTTGAGAATATGCCAAAGTACGATCGAGATGGAAATCCATACACATATAGCATTCGACAATATGATGAGAATGGACTTAGAAATTACGATACAACATATTCAAACGATGGGGATACCTTAGTGGTGACCAATGTCTTTAGAACGATTTCTGTTCAAGGACAAAAAATTTGGAACGAGCTAGGAAATGGTGCCCGACCAACATCTGTTGCGGTTGATTTGTACCGTTCAGACGATCCAAGTCATGTATATCGCAGCACAAATATTAGTGCAGAGAATGCAAGCAGTGCAACAACTTGGGGATATCAATTTGATAATCTTCCACAATACGACCAAAATGCAGTACCATTTGAGTATAGCGTTAAGGAGCACAGTGCACCGAAGTACTATGAAAGTAGTGTCGTTGGTATGGATATTACCAACACCTATCATCCAGAGCCAGTAGATTTTAACTTTGCTTTAAAGAAGTTAATTTTAGCTAGACGAATTGGATTGGATACTTTCCATTTTGTGATGCAAGGTGTCGATGGTGCACCAATGCCAAGCGGTGCAATCAATGGTGAGATTCGATTGAGTGGAATCAATGGTGTTCATAACTTTGGTGATGTGACCTATTCTCATGTGGGGCAATATGTCTATCGCTTCTATGAAGAGGCTGGCACAAATCAAAAGTTTACTTATGATACTTCTATTTTGACGATGATTGTCAATGTGACCGATGTTGATGGAAAGTTACAAACAGGTTATCGAGTGACTAGAGAAAAAGACGGTCAGGTGATTGACGAGGGAGGCAAGTTGGAAATCAAGAATATCTATCACTATGATGGAGATTCTGATGAGATTGGTGGAGGATCTGGAGGTTCTGGAAATTCAGGATCTAGTAGTGGTGGTTCAAGTACGACCAAATTGATTGAAAGGGAGAAAAATCAAACTTCCAATCAGGTGGCCAAAGATAAATCTAATCCAGAGGAGAAGGTGACGCTTGAAGAATCGAAAGATCATCAAAAAGATCCTGATCAACCAAATCGAGGAGAAGATAAGTCAACTTCATCAAAGACTTCGTCCAATACTTCAGCAAGTTCTGATCAGGTGGCGAAGAAGAAAAAGAAGAAATTTGGTATTCCAAAGACTTCGGATGCTTTTAACTTTATTCCTTGGGCAATTTTCATTGTCATTGGACTTGTTCTTTTGGTTATTGTACTGATAAAGAATAGGAAAAATAAGGAGAAGAAGTAGAATTTTTAGCCAAAATAGTGGGAGTCGATGGTGCATTCATTGCATCATCGGCTCTTTTCTATATTTACAAATTATGCTATATTGGTAACATAACAAAATAGAAGGAGTTTGGGATGAGCATAAAGCATTGGGGGCGAAAGTTTGCTATTTTTTTTGCCATTGTGGTTGCAATTGTATTGCGATTTTCGCCAATAGAAAAGCAGGTAGGGGAAGCACCGCTGCCAAAAGTTGAAGAATCATTAAAGAGTGAGCAGGTTAAAAAAGAAGTTGGATTGAGTGTGACTAGCCTTTCTACAGATACATTGGAGTTGGATGATCATGCAGAGCGCTTTTTTGATCGAATTCGTGTGAAGTTTGAAGCAAATCATACTAACGGATATTCTAGTATACAAGTTACCTATAAAATAGACGAACATTTGGAGCCGGATCTGGATGCATTGGATGAAATGCAGTTACAAAGTATGCGTTACAATGTGAAAAACGATAGTGTGACAAAGCGAGAGGTTTTAGACAGTGATTTATTTGATATTCGCTGGGATGGAGAGAAGAATGAGTTTACACTTTCGACAGATCAACTGGAACTTTTAGGGAAGTTTTATGAAGCAGAGGAAGGATATGTAAGGTATCTAGATATTATTTTGCCAATGAGAATAAAGAGTGAGGATGTGGTTGAAAGTGGAACATATTCGGATGAAGCTAAGGTCATTATTAATGGCGATGAGCAGTATCAATCCAACCCAACAACTGTACATTTGGCTGAAAATCCAAAAAAGAATATTAACATTACAGCAAGGGTACATTGGCAGTCAGAGCTTAAGCAAGCCTTCCCTATGGTAGTTGAATTGCATAGAAGGACAGATGAAGGAAGAGATGAAATTGTAAAAAAGAAGATTTTTAGGGTAAAAAATCCAGTCACCATTGCAAAAGATGCAAGAGAATACACTTGGAAGGATATGCCACGCCTTGATGACGAGGGGCATCTATATGTCTATTATGTGAAGGTTTTAAAAATTGGAGACGATGTGGTTCGCGATGGTTTAGCTGGAGACATTGTAGTTAAGGAAAAGGGACTCAATATTATGAATAGTATAAAGGAGAAAACAGGTGGAGATTCGACTCAGTGACATCGTAGATAGAGAACAAATTATGGAAATTTATGCACAGGCAAGAAAGTTCATGATAGAGCAGAATAATCCACATCAATGGGCAGATAGTGGATACCCTTCAATTGATTTGATAGATGAAGATATTGAAAAAGAAAGAAGTTATGTCTGTGTAGAAAAGGATAAAGTATTGGCGGTATTTGTCTACAGTGAGGGGGTTGACCCAGATTACAGAGAGATTACCCATGGGCAGTGGCCAGATGATGAGACAGATTATGGAGTGGTACATCGTTTGGCTGTTCTTAAGGGAACCAATGGCATTGGAGCTTATTGCCTGGATTGGGCCTATAATTTGAGTGGAAACCTTCGTATTGATACACATAGAGACAATGTACCAATGCAAAATTTATTAAAAAAGCTTGGATTTACACAATGTGGGATTATCCACATATCTGATGGCAGTGAGCGACTTGCCTATTACAAAAAGAAAATAATTCGATTTTAGTATAAGGCACTTTTATATCTTCTATGCAATATCTGTCATTGACTTTTCGACATTAGATTGATAGAATTATACGTAAAGTTTTTAGGAGGTAATGATATGAGAATTGTATTGTCCTTAATTGTTGATAATACAGCAGGTGTGTTGAGCCGAGTAGCTGGACTCTTTTCCAGAAGAGGTTACAATATCGATTCATTGACGGTTGGTGAAAGCAAAGATCCAAGATATTCGAGAATGACTGTAGTTTCCATGGGCGATGAAGTGACTTTGCAGCAAATTACCAGTCAGCTGGGAAAACTTGAGGATGTGCGAGATATTAAGGTACTCTCCGAAGGACAGAGCGTTTATCGCGAGTTGATGATGGTGAAGGTGAAGGCGGATGCAGCACAGCGTCAAGCGATAAGTGCAGTGGCATCGATGTTTAGAGCCAATATTGTCGATGTGGCGAGGGAATCACTGACCATTATGATGACAGGAGATAGAGATAAGTTAGAGGCGATTGTTCATTTGCTGGAGGACTATGAAATCCTTGAGTTGGCAAGAACAGGTCTCACTGGACTTTCAAGAGGCTCAGAGGATATTCGAAGTATATCCTAATTTGTTGTTGAAAAACAGTTGTTTTCAACTTGTTTTTTACATATATTTTATTTATTCACAGGAGGCTAGTTATGTCTAAGATTTACTATCAGGAAGATTGTAACTTATCAATGCTTGAGGGAAAGACAATTGCGATTATTGGTTATGGTAGCCAAGGTCATGCACATGCATTAAACTTAAAGGAAAGTGGATGTAATGTTATTGTTGGTCTCTATGAGGGCAGCAAGTCATGGGCAAAGGCTGAGGCACAGGGCCTTGAAGTGTTTACAGCAGCAGAGGCTGCAAAGAAGGCTGATATCATTATGATTTTGATCAATGATGAGCTTCAGGCTGATATGTACAAGAAGGATATTGAGCCAAATCTTGTTGCAGGAAATATGTTGATGTTTGCACACGGCTTTAATGTACACTTTGGTTGTATCAAGGCACCAAAGGATGTTGATATCACAATGATTGCCCCTAAGGCACCAGGTCACACAGTTCGTTCAGAGTATCTTGCAGGTAAGGGAACACCTTGTCTTGTTGCTGTAGAGCAGGATGCAACAGGCAAGGCACTTGAGCTTGCACTTGCTTATGGTGCAGCTATTGGTGGTGCAAGAGCAGGACTTTTGGAGACCACATTCCGCACAGAGACAGAGACAGATTTGTTTGGTGAGCAGGCTGTTCTTTGTGGTGGTGTTTGTGCACTTATGCAGGCTGGATTTGAGACTCTTTGCGAGGCTGGTTATGATCCAAGAAATGCTTACTTTGAGTGTATTCATGAGATGAAGTTGATTGTCGATTTGATCTATCAGTCAGGATTTGAGGGAATGAGATATTCTATCTCTAATACAGCTGAGTATGGCGATTATATCACAGGACCAAAGATCGTTACAGAGGATACAAAGAAGGCAATGAAGAAGATCCTTTCTGATATTCAAGATGGTACATTTGCTAAGGAGTTCTTGCTTGATATGTCACCAGCAGGTCGTCAGGTACACTTTAAGGCAATGAGAAAGCTTGCTTCTGAGCATCCATCAGAGCAGGTTGGTGCTGAGATCCGTAAGCTTTATAGCTGGAACAGCGAAGATGATAAGTTAATCAACAACTAGTTTTTACTATAGAAAGCGAGAGGTATAGTGTATACTTCTCGCTTTTTTTAGATATAATTAAGAACATAACAAAATAGAGTTGAGTTTTTTTTGGAAATAGAATAAAATAAAAGTGGCTTTGTCTATACAATAGTATAGTTATAGAAAAAGTTAATATTCTATTCAATTTTTAAGGATGGAGGTTCTCTATGAGTCAAACAACAAAAAAGTCAGCAGCAATCAGAATTGAAAAGTTGCTCGATGACAACAGCTTTGTTGAAGTTGGTAGCTATGTAACAGCAAGAAGCACAGACTTTAATATGGCTGAGACAGAAACCCCAGGTGATGGCGTAATCACAGGTTACGGAACAATTGGAGGCTGTTTAGTGTATGTATACAGCCAAGACAATTCTATCCTTGGTGGATCGATGGGTGAGATGCATGCAAAGAAAATCGTCAACATCTATGACCAGGCAATGAAGATGGGAGCACCAATTATTGGTCTGATTGACTGTGCAGGTTTGCGTCTTCAAGAGGCGACAGATGCACTGGATGCATTTGGAAAAATTTATCTTAGTCAGACCATGGCCAGTGGAGTTATTCCACAAATACAGGCAGTTTTTGGAAACTGTGGTGGTGGCATGGCGGTGAGCACAGCACTTGCAGATTTTACATTTATGGAGTCAGAAAAGGCAAGTTTGTTTGTGAGTGCACCAAATACTTTGGATGGAAATCACATTGATATTTTAGATACTTCTAGTGCAAAGTACCAATCAGAAACTACAGGACTTGTGGATGGTACAGGTACAGAAGATGAAGTAATTGAGCAGATAAAGACACTGGTTTCTGTTCTTCCTGCAAATAATGAAGATGATATGTCCTATGATGAGTGCACAGATGATCTCAATAGAGCAGTGGACATTGCAGGATGTGTTGAGGATGCCGCATTGGCACTTAGCTACATTTCAGACAATAATTTCTTCTTTAGTGTGAAGAAGAATTTTGCACCTGAGATGGTCACGGCATTTATTCGCCTCAATGGTCAGACTATTGGTTGTGTGGCTAACACAAGTAAATATTTTGATGAAGATGGAAATGTGGCCTTAGAATGTGACAAGACGCTCACAGCAAAGGGAGCAAGAAAGGCAACAGAGTTCATTGATTTTTGTGATGCCTTCCAAATTCCTGTACTCACTTTAGTTAATGTCAAGGGCTATGCAGCGACCAAGGGAACAGAAAAGCATATGGCAAAGGCAGCAGCAAGATTGACCTATGCTTTTGCAAATGCAACTGTACCAAAAGTAAGTGTCATTGTCGGCGACGCATTTGGCAGTGCATATCTTAGTATGAATTCAAAGTCTATCGGTGCAGATATGGTATATGCTTGGCCACAAGCAAAGATTGGTATGATGGATGCGAGAGAAGCAGCAAGAATTATCTATGAACAAGAAATTGAAGCGTCTGATGATCAAGTGGCAACAATCAATGCATATACAAATCAGTACAATGAGTTGCAGTCTTCTGCAATTTCCGCAGCGAGAAGAGGATATGTGGATGATATTATTGATCCAGCACAAACTCGTCAGAGATTGATTGCAGCATTTGAGATGTTATTTACAAAGAGAGAAGATCGTCCAGCTAAGAAACATGGTACGATTTAATACGAGGTGACATAATGAAGCAAAAGATGAGACAGGTATTGTTCTGTCTAGTGATGGTGCTTGGAATTATCGGCCTTGCAGGTTGCTCTAGCAAGAAGAAGACACAGATTGATGCAGGTGTGGAATCACAGATTACTAGTTATGTCAATCAAATGATGTCACAGCTAGAGAGTGCCGATGATAATACATTGACAAGTGCAATCAAGCAGTACGAAGATAGTGATGATGCAACACAGGTTGCATTTGGAACTGCACTGCAGAACTGGGTAGATAATAAGGAGATCATTGGTAAAATTTCTGGAGATCCTGCAGATGTAAAGATCAAGGAAGGTGATAACAAGGGATACGATGTCAAGTTTAAATTGACTGGAGAAAAGAGAAACGCAAGCGTCAGCCTTGGGTTATCAAAAAAATTAGAATTGACTAGTTTATCATTCAATCCAGTTTATAGCGTTATGGAGAAGATGGAAAAGGCGTTTATGAACTTGTTGATGGGAATGGGAACTGTGTTTGTAATCTTGATTTTTATTTCCTGGTTGATCAGCCTTTTCAAGTATATCAATGTATTTGAAGCAAAGGTAAAAGCTACAAAAGAAGTGAAGGTTGAACAAGTAGAAGAGGTGATTGCGACTGAATCACCTGTACAAGAAAACGAGCCAGAGCTTAGTGATGATCTAGAATTGGTTGCTGTAATTACAGCAGCAATTGCTGCCTATACAGGAAATAGTACAGATGGTCTTGTTGTTCGCTCAATTAAGCGAGTAAGCAAAAAGAGAAGATAGTAATCGGAGGAAAAATCTCAATGAAGAATTATACAATTACAGTAAATGGAAACACATATCAAGTACAAGTAGAAGAGGGCGAAGCTAGTTCAGTTTCTTCTCCAGTGACACCACTTGCAAAGCCTACTCAAGCTGCACCTAAGGCAGAGGTTAAGGCATCAACAGGTGCTGCAGGATCTATTAAGGTGGAGTCTCCAATGGCTGGAAAGATTCTTGCAGTAAAGGCTAATGTTGGACAGAGTGTAAAGAGAGGCGAAGTTTTACTTGTTCTTGAGGCAATGAAGATGGAAAATGAGATTGTAGCACCAGAAGATGGAACAGTTGCAAGTATTAATGTGGCGGCAGGTGATGCTGTTGAGACTGGTCAGGTATTGGCTACATTAAACTAAGATTGAACATCTTATGGAGGGATTACAATGGATTACATTTTTAATACGCTAAGCAATCTCCTTCAGCAAACCGCATTTTTGAGTATGACGGGTGGAAATATCTTAATGATTTTGGTTGCTTGTGTATTTTTATACTTGGCAATCGCAAAGGGATTTGAACCACTACTACTTGTTCCAATTGCGTTTGGTATGCTGTTGGTTAATATTTATCCAGACATTATGCTTGCACCAGAAAATTCAAAAAACGGTGTGGGTGGATTGTTACACTATTTCTATATTCTCGATGAGTGGAGTATTTTGCCATCATTGATTTTTATGGGTGTTGGTGCTCAGACAGATTTTGGACCTCTAATTGCCAATCCGAAGAGCTTTCTGCTCGGTGCAGCTGCACAGTTTGGTATTTATGCAGCCTATTTGATTGCTATTTTGATGGGCTTTAATGATAAGGCGGCAGCAGCAATTTCTATTATCGGTGGTGCCGATGGACCTACATCCATCTTTCTTGCAGGAAAATTGCAGCAGACAGAATATTTAGGACCAATTGCTGTTGCTGCGTATTCCTATATGGCTCTTGTGCCAATTATTCAGCCACCAATTATGAAGATGTTTACAACAGAAGAGGAAAGAAAGATCAAGATGGGACAGCTTCGTCCAGTATCAAAGCTTGAAAAAATCTTATTCCCAATTATTGTTACCATCGTTGTGTGCTTAATTCTTCCGACAACAGCCCCACTTGTTGGTATGTTGATGCTTGGAAACCTCTTTAAGGAGAGTGGCGTTGTTAAACAGCTTACTGAGACAGCAGCCAATGCAATGATGTATATTGTGGTTATTTTACTTGGTACATCTGTTGGTGCAACGACGAGTGCAGAAGCTTTCTTGAAGGTAACAACAATCAAAATTGTTATTCTTGGATTGGTTGCCTTTGCATTTGGTACTTGGGCAGGAGTTGTATTTGGAAAATTGTTGTGTAAGGCAACGGGTGGAAAGGTTAATCCTTTGATTGGCTCGGCAGGTGTTTCTGCTGTGCCTATGGCGGCCAGAGTATCACAAAAGGTTGGTTCTGAGGCAGATCCTACAAATTTCCTTTTGATGCATGCTATGGGACCAAATGTTGCTGGTGTTATCGGTACTGCGGTTGCGGCTGGAACATTTATGGCAATCTTTGGTGTGAAATAGAGAGGAGATTATAATGGCAGATAAGAAATTAGGGATTGTTGAGACCGTTCTTCGAGATGCTCATCAATCTTTAGTGGCGACAAGAATGACGACAGAGCAGATGCTTCCAATTATTGACAAGATGGATAAGGTTGGTTACCACGCAGTGGAATGCTGGGGTGGAGCAACATTTGACGCTTGTTTGAGATTTTTACATGAAGATCCATGGGAGAGATTGAGAAAGCTAAGAGATGGATTTAAAAATACAAAATTACAGATGCTCTTTAGAGGACAAAATATTTTAGGTTATAATCACTATGCTGATGATGTTGTAGAATATTTTGTACAAAAATCTGTGGCAAATGGAATAGATGTCATCCGTATTTTTGATTGTTTAAACGACATTCGAAATTTGGAAACAGCAGTAAAGGCAACAGTGAAGGAAAAGGCTGATGCACAAATTGCTCTTTGCTATACTTTGGGAGATGCCTATACTTTGGACTATTGGAAGGACATCGCAAAGAGAATTGAAGATATGGGGGCAACATCTTTGTGCGTAAAAGATATGGCGGGCTTGTTGACGCCATATACAGCACAGGAGTTGTTATCGGCACTTCGCTCTTCTACCTCACTTCCAATTGATGTTCATACTCATTACACATCGGGTGTGGCTTCAATGACCTACTTAAAGGCTGTAGAAAATGGTGCAAATATTATTGACACGGCGATTTCCCCATTCGCTATGGGAACTAGTCAACCAGCCACAGAGGTTATGGTACAGACATTTAAGGGAACGGAATATGATACCGGTCTTGATCTTGATCTTCTTTCTGAAATTGCGGATTACTTTAGACCAATTAGGGAAAAGTTTATGGCTGATGGTCTGCTAAATCCTAAGGTTTTGGGTGTCAATATCAATACATTGCGTTATCAGGTACCAGGTGGTATGCTTTCAAACTTAATCAAGCAATTAAAGGATGCTGGTAAGGAAGATAAGTACCGCGAGGTATTGGAAGAAATTCCAAGAGTTCGCAAGGATTTTGGTGAACCACCACTAGTTACACCATCATCTCAGATTGTTGGAACGCAGGCCGTAATGAATGTACTTTCTGGAGAAAGATACAAGATGGTTCCTACAGAATCAAAGAAGATTCTTCTTGGCGAATTTGGTCAGACCGTAAAACCATTTAATGCAGAGATTCAAAAGAAGATTATTGGTGATGAGAAGCCAATCACGGACAGACCAGCAAATCATATTGCACCACAGTTGCCAGGATTTGAAAAGGCTTGTGCACAGTGGAAGCAGCAGGATGAAGATGTGCTTTCTTATGCATTGTTCCCTAAGGTAGCAGAAGATTTCTTCAAGTACCGCGAGGCACAGCAATCAAAGGTAGATGTAGAAAAGGCAAAGGCAAAGTCATACCCTGTGTAATTGTTTAGTATTTTGTCAGTGTGCGAAGGAAGCCCTTCGCACACTTTTTGTGTTTTAGGAGGAAAAATGATTCAAAATTATGATGTATTACAAATTGGATTTTATGAATATGGGCAATGTTTTACAGGAAGTGACACAGGAATGAGGTATCGTATTGCGAGGGAACCACTTGAAAATGTTCACTTTACACCAATGGACAAGCGAGGAGAGGCACATTTAAAAGTTACAATTTGGCCAGAACCCTTTGCTTACGACAAGACAGCAGAGGAATTGAAGGAAGATAAATTATTTGAGTATTCTCAGCAGGGGCTTTTAGAAGCTGTTGCGTGGTTGAATCAACAGCGTTCTTCAAGAGAATGGTAGAATATAAAAACAATACTAGTATACAACTTACAAAATATATCAGCACTCTAAATAATTGAGTGCTAAAAATGAATTGACTTTTCTTTTCTATTGACTATAATAGTAGATAGTAAGTTAAGAAAGGGAGGAAGAGACAGTGAAAAAAGGAAATTTGTCTATTCATAGTGAGAATTTATTTCCCATTATTAAGAAATGGTTATATTCAGATCATGATATTTTTGTTAGAGAGTTGGTATCAAATGCAACCGATGCCATTACAAAACTAAAGAAATTGGCATTGATTGGGGAATTCAATGCACCAGAAGATGAAAAGTATAGTGTGCAGGTGGAGATTAGTCCAAGTCAAAAGGTAATCACAATTACAGATAATGGTATTGGTATGACGGAAGACGAAATTGATGAATATATCAATCAGATTGCTTTTTCAGGGGCACAGGACTTTATTGAAAAGTACAAAGACAAAGCAAGTGATGATCAGATTATTGGTCACTTTGGATTGGGATTTTATTCTGCCTTTATGGTGGCAGACAAGGTGACTATTGATACTCTTTCTTACAAGGAAGGTGCAAAGGCCGTAAAGTGGTCTTCTGATGGCGGAACAGAATATGAGATGGGAGAGAGTGACCGAACAGAGCGAGGAACCAGTATTACACTCTATTTAAATGATGAGAGTCATGAATTTGCAAATGCATATCGTGTGCGAGAGGTACTTGAAAAGTATTGTTCCTTTATGCCTGTGGAGATCTTTTTGAAGGATTTGGATGAAAAGGTAGAAGAGAATCCAGAGAAAGAGAATGAAAAAAAAGAGGAACCAAAACCAATTAATGACATTCACCCACTTTGGAATCGTCATCCAAATGAGTGCAGCAAAGAAGATTATATTGCGTTTTATCAAAAAGTATTTCATGACTACAAGGAGCCACTGTTTTGGATTCATTTAAATATGGATTATCCATTCCATCTAAAGGGAATTTTGTATTTCCCTAAGATTGGTAACCAATATGAGAGCATTGAGGGCACAATTAAACTTTATAATACACAGGTATTTATTGCAGACAATATCAAGGAGGTAATTCCAGAATTTTTGATGCTTTTAAAGGGAGTTATTGATTGCCCAGATCTACCACTTAATGTTTCGAGGTCAGCACTGCAAAATGATGGCTTTGTCAAGAAAATTTCAGACTATATCACAAAAAAGGTTGCTGATAAACTGGTAGGAATGTGCAAAGTCGATCGAGAAAGTTATGAGAAGTACTGGGATGATTTGTCTCCATTTATTAAGTTTGGCTGTTTAAAGGATGAGAAGTTTGAGGAGAAAATGAAAGATTCAATTCTCTTTAAAGACTTGGACGACAAGTATACAACACTTCGTGATCTGTGTGGTGAAGAACAGGAAAAGACATTATACTATGTGACAGATGTCAATGAGCAAAGTCAGTATATCAAAATGTTTAAAGAGGCAGGAAAGAATGCTGTGATTCTTTCTGATGTCATTGACTCGGCCTTTATTGGACAATTGGAATACAAAAATAAGGGACTAAAGTTTTTGAGAATTGATGCAGATATTCAGGCCGCACTAAAGCAGGAAGACAGTGACGAAGAGACAAAAAAGAAATACGATGAAGTGGCCAAGAAGGTCAAAGACGAAATTGGGGATGAGAAGCTCAATGTGGAGATTCAAACATTGCAAAACAATTCTATTGCATCAATGATTACTTTATCTGAGGAATCAAGAAGAATGCAGGATATGATGAAGCAATATGCAATGCCAGGAATGAATAGTGCAATGTTTGATAATGGTGGACGAACCCTTGTGCTCAATGTAAGTCATCCATTAGTGAAGCAACTTGTAGAGAACACAGAGGGCGAAAACTTCGCACTATTGAGCGAACAACTCTATGATTTAGCCAGCCTTGGACATGGCTCATTGTCACCAGAAAGATTGGAAAAGTTTATTCAAAGAACGAATGAACTTATGGAGAAGCTAAACACCGTCTAAGAGGTGAGAAATGGAATATAAGATTATTGGAGATAGTTGTTGCGACTTCAATAGAGAACAACTAGAGGATAGATTACATTTTCAATCCATACCATTGCAACTAGAAATTGGGGATTATCACATAGCAGATGATGCCCAGTTTCATCAAAAAGATTTTCTTGGGCGAATGCGTACCTCCAGTGTTGGAGCAAAAACGGCTTGTCCCTCTCCTGAGGAATTTAAATTGGCAATGAATTGCAGTGCAGAAATGATTTTTGTAGTGACCTTATCAGAGCATCTAAGTGGATCTTATCAAAGTGCAGTTTTAGGGAAGCAGTTGTATGAGGAGGAATATGGGGTGGATCACAAAAAGATTCTAATTATTCCTTCAAATTCTGCAGCTGCTGGTCAATATCGCCTAGTGGTGGCTCTGGAGAGAATGTGCAAATTGAATTTTTCATTTGAGCAAATAAAAGAGAAGATTTTTTACCTGCGCAATCAAATGAAGACCTATTTTGTATTGGAATCATTGGAGACACTGAGAAAAAATGGACGGCTTTCAGGGCTTTCTGCTTTTTTTGCCTCAGCACTCAATATTAAGCCAATAATGGGGGCAAGTGAGGGAAAGATTATTAAGCTTGATCAGGCCCGAGGAATGAATAGAGCATTGGCCAAGATGGCAGAGATTGCAACAAAGGAGGGAGAAAATCTTCCCGAAAAGATTCTGTGTATCACTCATGTTAATTGTCCAGAGCGTGCACAATTTGTTGCTGACCATTTTAAAGCAATGGGGATTTGTAAAGAAATATTTATTACAGAGGCCATGGGGGTTTCGACAATCTATGCGGGGGATGGCGGAATTGTCATAGGGTTTGTATAAAAAAAGGGGGGTATAGTCCCCTCTTTTTTATAACTTATACAACTTTTCCAATAACACCAAAAGAGAGGATCATCATAATCACACTTGCCATGAGTACGCCAAGAAGTGCAGATAAAAAGGCCTTCTTTTTGTCCATCTCTAAGGCAGCGGCAATCATACATCCTGTCCAAGCTCCAGTTCCAGGAAGTGGAACGCCAACAAAAAGAACGAGTCCCCAGAATCCTACACTTTCAATTTTGGAACGATTTTTTTGGATTTTTTTGTCCAGCCAATTTCCAAATGCATTGAGAACACCAATTTTTGAATTGCGCAAATACTCAAAGAAGCGATTAAATAAGATGAGAATAAATGGAATAGGAATAAGATTTCCAATAATACAGATGATGTAGCTTTGAACAGGATCAAGTCCCAGTAAGGAAGCTGCAATCATTCCTCCACGCAATTCAAGAATTGGGAATAATGAAATAATAAAGACGATGAGTTGTTTTCCATAAGTGAGTGCAAGCAATCCACCCATTGCACCAACGAGGTGCTTTGCCAATTTTTCAGCCATAGTTACAGTCCTTTCAATATTTTTTTAATATTGGTATTTTAACAGATTGCATAAGAACTGACAAGGTGATATTATTTTATGATATTATCTTATAAAAAGGAGTGCAATAAATTGATGGAAAGATTAGAAAAAGCTGCATTAGTCTTAGAGGGAGGATCCTTGCGTGGATTGTTTACCGCAGGGGTGTTGGATACTTTTCTGGAAAATGAAATTTATATGTCCTATGTCAATGGTGTTTCAGCAGGGGCAATGAACGGAATGAATTATATCAGCAAACAAAAAGGAAGAGCAAAGCGCATCAGTCTGACCTATCTCCATGACAGAAGGTATATCAGTAAAATGACGATGTTTCGAAAAAGAAAGATTTTTAATTTTGATTTTTTGTTTAATGAAATTTCAGAAAATATAGATGTATTTGATTGGAAGGCTTTCCGTGAGAGTGAACAAAAATTTGAAGTTGTTGCCACAAGGTGCAAGAATGGAAGACCAGAATATTTTGAAAAGGAAAGCTGTTCAAGTATTGTAAAGGCAGTGGAGGCCTCAGCGTCTCTTCCACTACTTTCAAAAATGGTTACTGTGGAGGGGAAAAAATACCTCGATGGTGGTGTCTCTATGCCGATTGCTTATCAAAGGGCATTTGATCTGGGCTATCAAAAAGTTGTTTTGGTGTTGACAAGAGACAAAGGGTACAGAAAAAAGCCATTGTCCAATCTTTCTAAAAAGGTCTATGCTAGTTATTTTGGACCGCTTCCAAATTTTGTTGCCGCACTAGAAGAAGTTCCTGAGCGATACAATCGTATGCAGGAAGAAATTGAAAGGCTTGAAAAGGAGGGAAAGATCTTTGTCATTCGTCCGCAGGAGCCTGTGATTGTGAAGCGACTGGAAAAAAACAGCCAAAAACTTGAAGATTTATATCAACAAGCTGTGGAGTACACAAATGAGATTTTACCAAGGTTAAGAGAATATCTAAACTCCTAAAATCAATTTTAGACGTGACCCTGTATCCGATAGGCGATTCTTAACTAAAGATGACACTATCACATTGTTACGAGAACATAATCTTTTATATGATGATGCAACTGACAAACGACGAGATGTTATCTACGCCCGTGTATCATCGCATGACCAGAAGTCTCATGGCGATTTAGACAGGCAGATTCGGTTTCTTATTGACCAATCAGATAACTTACAAAATGTAGTTGTACTGTCAGAAGTTGGTTCCGGTTTGAATGATAAACGTAAGAAATTACAACAGTTACTTAAAATGGTTATGAATGATGAAGTAAATCGTGTATTTGTAACCTATCGTGACCGTTTAACTCGTTTCGGTTTTAATTATCTCGAAACCATGTTTAATGCTAAAGGTGTCGAAATCGTTATTGTCAAACAACAAACGGAAACAATGTCTGTCGAACAGGAGTTTATGAACGATATGATGTCACTTATCGCATCGTTTTCAGGCAAGCTCTATGGTATGCGGTCAAAAGGTAAACAGGAAAATAAGAAAGGACAAAGCAATGACCCAAAATCATAAAGAAATGACGCTAAAGGAACTAGAGGAATGGTTAAGGAAAGAACAAGTTGAACGTTTGTTCTTAGAACATTATCTAACTCTTGTAGGTAAAGATAATCAAAAGGTAAAACTAGCTGATCATCTTAATTTAGACGATATTATGGAATAGAAAGGCACTCATTCATGCAAAAACGTAAGTTTACAGTTGTAACTCAACTACACGATAAGAACAATTCTCAAATTATTGAATATGTTGAAAATTCTCGTGCGACTTACGCTCACGCTATGAGAAAAACCTTTCAACACATTAAGCATACAGACAATTTTAATAAGTCAGCTTATAACACATATTTACAAAATCAATACAGTATTACTAAGCGTACTGCTAATTCTATTATATCTGATGCACAAGGACGATTGAGTGCTTTAATTGAGTTGAAACGACACGAAAAACAGGTTCTTGAACATAAGATTGATTATTTTGAGACAAAAGTTATCCCTCAATTACAAAAACAACGTGACGATAACTGTGCGATGTTACGAGCTGGTTTGTTTGTCAATCTAACCAAACATCGTAATCTCAAACGAAAGCTGGTTGCTAAGAAAAACAAGCTCAATCGTATGAAACAGAAGCTAAGTAATCTCGATTACCAACTAGAATCAGGTCAAGTCAAAATTTGTTTTGGTACGAAAAACTTATTAAATAAAGATTACGCCGGGTTCATTGAACATCGTGATAATCAGATGTCATTTGTTGGAACAAAAACGGAAACCTCTGGTAATCAACTCTTACAGTTGAACTATAACAAACTGAATAACCAGTTCAATATTAAGCTCCGTAAGGACTTTGGTGGTTTCAAGACGACTCAAGGGAATGATAAATACGCTTTTGGGAAAGTATATTTTAATCATCATAAACAAGAGATTATTTCCATTTTAGAACAAAAGAATAGTCCTCTTTCGTATAAGATTATCAAGCGTTATGGACGATACTATCTCTATTGCACCTTTGAAATCCAACAAGAGGATACTGATATAATGACTCGCAGCACTCATGGTGTCATTGGTCTTGATTTTAATAAGGGGTTTGTGACCTTAACCGAAACGAATGCGTTTGGACACATGATTCAAAACCAATTCTTACCATACAGGTTTCAACAAGGACAGGCTACAAAGTCTGACTTACAAGCTATCGCCAACGATATTGTTAAACTTGCTTTAACTACTGGCAAAGATGTGACGATTGAGGACCTTAATTTTAAGCGTACGAAAGCTAAAACAGAATCCAAGCATGGTAAGAAGTATAATGAAATGATACACTCGTTAGCTTACCGTCAGTTCGTTGAAACAATGGAATCCATTACTTATCGCAACAATGTTTATCTCAATAAAGTCAATCCCGCATGGACAAGTTGGATTGCTAAAAATAAATACTGTCCGCAAATGAAGCTAAATACTCATGTCGGAGCTTCATTTGTTATTGCACGACGTGGACAAGGCTTTAGAGATAAAGTCTAAGAAAAAATAACCATAGACAGATGTAGAACTGCAAGACAAGTCCGCATTTCCCTGTATGGTTATCAATTTAGAAGCGATACCAATAAGTGCTATTGTATTGGTGTTATATCGAAATAGCATGAGGTATGGTGGATGAGGTTAACCGTAGAACCTTTGGTTGAAAAACCATAAAACTAATCTAAGAATACAACTTCTGAATTTTCACTATTTTTAGTTACGGTGCCAAAGTTATTTATTCGTTAATACTTTCTCCGTCATCTTCGTTTTCATCTTCATCATCTTTGTCCTTATCTAGAGCGGAAACAAATAAGAACTTTCGAATAATGAATAAGATGGCGATGGTAATCACACCAATTAAGGTTCCATGAATTGGTAAATGCTCGATAATCATATAACGTCCCACTGCAAAGAGTAAAACTTCAACAACAGAATCTAGGTCGTGGCGACAGAGCATCTTAACTAACTCAATACCAATGATAATATTGAACATTTCACGGAAAAAATCGGTCAGCTCTTTATTTCCATGAGCAATATTGCTGTACATCGATGGGAGGTGGGTTAACTCAATACCAATGCC
Source organism: Lachnospiraceae bacterium oral taxon 096 (assembly GCA_018141845.1). Taxonomy (NCBI): domain Bacteria; kingdom Bacillati; phylum Bacillota; class Clostridia; order Lachnospirales; family Lachnospiraceae; species Lachnospiraceae bacterium oral taxon 096. The sequence goes on from CP073340.1 coordinate 1,747,117, forward strand.
GATGATGACAAGGAGAGAGATTAACAACTCTAAGATGTAAGTTGCTTTATAAAAAATCATCTGAACCGCATGGACATTCTCACCTGTATAATGAGCATATCTCCGATGTTTATGATTATTCTTCATAGAATATTCCTTTCGTTTATTATTTTTCTACTATGAGATGGGAATTCCATTATACTGTATATGAAAAGATATTGCAAAAGAAAAGTGTGTAATATTTGTGTAATAATTATGTAACTCTTGTGCAAAGCACCATTCTATGGTATCATTGGCGAAAGGAGATGATATGATGAAAAAAAAGCTTATTCTGACAATTAACCGTGAGTATGGAAGTGGTGGAAAACAAATTGGACAGAAGTTATCTGAAATTTTAGATATTCCATATTATGATGATGATATTATTAAGATTTCTTCTGAGCATGCAGCAGTGGCTGAAGAGTATTTTAGAGTGAATGACGAAAGACCTGGAAATCATATTTTGCATAGAATTGTTGGCGGATTGAGGGATGCAATGGATCGCCCTTCTCTGGGAGATAAGTTGACTTCTCCAGATAATTTATTCCGTTTCCAGTCGGAAGTTATTCGCGAACTAGCAAAGGAGCAATCTTGTATATTCATTGGACGCTGTTCCGATTTTGTGTTGGAGTCGTCTGGATTTTCAGATTTTATTCGTCTTTATGTATATGCAGATTTACCAGCAAAGGTACAAAATGTGTGTGCAGTGGATGGCGTTGATACCAGAGAAGCTTTGATGCGCGTACAGCGAATAAATAAAAAACGCAGTGATTTCTACAGATATTATACTGGTGAAGCGTGGAATGATCTGACAAGATATGATTTGCCAGTAAATACAACTGATTTAACATTTGATCAGGCTGTAGAACTGATTTTGAAATATCTCTCATTGAGGGGATATAATAAAGAGAATTAGTTTAAGATGGAGAATATGGATTTATGAACAGACTTAAGGAGTTACTTTCAAATTCACCCCGTGCAAAAAAGGCTGTGACTGCAGCGGGGGCTATTGCAATCGCCGCTGTATTGGTGACATTTGGAAGAACAAAGGTAGTTGCTTCCGGAGCTAATGCACCAAAGGCAGCACTTGCAACAACTGTAGCGACAACAGAGAGCACAGAGACAGCAGAAGAAACCATTGTTGTTCCTGTAGAGACAACGCTGTCTGCTGAGCAGTCACAGGCAGCCGAAGAAAAGAAAAAAGAAGATACAGAAAAAGATAACATTATTGCAGGCTATAGTAATCTCGGCATTGCCAATGTTGATGGATTTGTCAATGTGAGAAAGGATGCCAAAAATGATGCAGATGTCATTGGTAAACTCTACAATGGCAGTGCTTGTAATATTGTAGAGAGTAGAGAAGATGGCTGGCTTCATATCACATCGGGGGAAGTGGATGGATATGTCCGAGGCGAGTATATTCGCACAGGTGATGATGCAAAACAAGCAGCAAAGGACTTGGTAAAGAAGAGAGCACAGATTACAGGGGATCGTTTGAATGTCAGAAGTGCCCCAAGTGCAGATGCAGAATCTGTAGAAGTCGTATTGCAAAATGAGCGCTACGAAGTCTTAGAAGATGATGGTGATTGGGTAAAGATTGATCTTGGCTATACTTCGGGTTATATTAACAAGCAGTATGCAACGATTGCGTATTCCTTAAATGAGGCACAGAAGTTGGATTTAAAGAGTATGATACTCAACGCCTATGATCGTCTTGGGATTTCTAATGTGCAAAATTATTTGAATATTCGCGAAACACCAGATGATGGTGGCAAGGTGGTTGGAAAGTTGCCAAGTAAGGCCGCAGGGAATATTCTTGAAGAGAGTGGAGATTGGTATAAGATTCAATCTGGTGGAATTACAGGATATGTAAAGAAAGATTACATTCTTACAGGAGATGCCGCAAATGAAGAGGCTCTTAAACAAGCTCAACTTGTGGCTGTAGTGAATACAGATATCCTCAATGTCAGAAGTGCTCCAAGCACGGATGCAGATATTTGGACACAAATTACTAATGCACAAAAGTATCCTGTAGTGGCACAGCAAGATGGATGGGTAGAGATTGAGTTGGAGAACGACAATAATGCCTTTGTTGCGACTGATTTTGTGGATGTGCGCTATGCTCTCGACGAGGCAATTCCATTTACGCCTGAGGAAGTGGCAGAGGAAAATACTCCAGTAGACAATGATAATAGTACCAATGCACCGAGTGACAATGGAAATAAGAATGGAAACAAGGGAAATGCCTCTTCAAAGTCCTCTTCGAGATCTTCAAGAAGATCTCAAGTTGTTTCCTATGCCCTTCAATACCTAGGAAATCCATATGTGTGGGGTGGAACAAGCCTGACAAATGGTGCAGATTGCTCTGGCTTTACAATGGGTGTTATGAGTCATTTTGGTGTAGACCTTCCACACTATTCAGGTGCACAAGCAAGTATGGGTTCTCGAGTATCTGCAGAGAATGTTCGCCCAGGAGATTTGGTCTTTTATGCAAATCGAAGTGGAACAATCAATCATGTTGGTATTTATATTGGAAATGGTCAGATTGTCAATGCAGCTAGCCGAAGAAGTGGTATCAAGATTTCAAATTGGAATTATAGAAAACCTGCGGCAATTCGAAATGTCTTAGGAGACTAATAAAGTGTAAGCAAGATGGTTCACTTGATGAACTGTCTTGCTTTTTATTTTTTTGTCTTGTATACTAAAAGATAGACGAATCAATAAGGAGGAAAGAGCAGTGGCGACAAAGAAAAATACAAAAAAGACAACCAAGCGTACAGCTTCAAAGAAGAGTAAAAGTGCGAATGCCACACGCACAAGAAAAGTAGAACAGTCAAAGAAAAAGAAGGGAATCAATCCATTTCAAGCTGAGATGGTGAGCATATTTTCATTGATTATCTGTTTAATTTTGTTTGTGAGTAATTTGGGACTGGGCGGAAGTTTCGGAAGAGTTTTTCGCAGTGTAGACCTTGGGCTCTTTGGCTTGATAGGCTATATATTTCCCATTATTTTATTAGTAGCGATTCTTATTGCTCTCTATGCAAAGAATCGTACACATATACAAAATAAATATCTTGCATCCACGGGTATTTTTATTTCGGTTTGTGCTATTGCAGCTATTTTTTCAGGAGATAAATATGAAGGTATAGCAAGTCTTGCAGAATTTTATTCCAGCCAGACAGGTGGCGGATTTATTGGAGGTGTACTCGCCTCCGTTGTGCGTGCCATACTTGGATCCTTTGGAGCCATCATTGTGTTTTTGGGTATAATGATTGTATGTTGTGTGTATCTAACAGAACGCTCATTTGTCAAAGAAGTAAGAAAAAAGGGCAAACAGGTGTATTCTTATGCAAAGGAAAGTTACCGACAAAAAAGATATGATCAGGATCAAGAAGATGATCAAGAACATGAAGATACACAGGTGTATACGCAAAAAAGAGTTTCTTACAATGAAGCAAAGCACAGAAATATTGGAAATACGGATAGCATACCTCCAGTTAAAGTTTCACCTAGACAAGGAACAAGAAAAACCGAGGTCTCTGAGCCCACGAAAGGAGAAGAACAACGAGAATCTGACCAAATGGTGCTAAAGTCAGGAAATCAACAGGCAGAAAATGCAGGAATTATTGATTCAAAAATTGGAACGAATTCCAGAAAAGGTGACGATTTTAGTACGACAGAAGATTTTTTACACAGAGCACAGAGCAGAAGAAAAAAGGAGAAAACTGTTCGAAAAAGAGAGGATTTTTTTCCATATCGAAAAAAGAAGAATACGATTGATCGTGAGACTTTAGAGAATGTGAGGGACATTTTAAAGAGAAAAGAAGAACTGAGAGCAGAGTTTAGAGCGGAAGAAGGAAAGATTCCATTTGAGGAAGATGAATCAGACTTAGAGATTCAAAATATTCCTGTTGTCGACAAGGAAAATATTATCAATCTAGCCATGGATGCAGAAAACTATAGGCAGGATTCTGAAATGGATTTTAAAAAAGAGGAATTTGCCATTGATTTATCTGAAGAAAAATCAGATTTGCCTACGACATTGTTTCAAGAAGAACACCAAGCAAAACGAGAAAGAGATGGATATCACCTTCCTTCGGTGACTTTACTTGATAAGGGGAACAAAAGGAGTGGACGAATTTCTAAGGATGAGTTTCAAAAAACCGCTTTGAGATTAGAAAAAACCTTGCATAATTTCGGTGTTGAAGTTAGTGTAACAGATTATAGTGTGGGACCTGTAGTGACTCGCTATGAGCTTCGACCAGAGCAGGGGGTCAAGGTGAGTAAAATTGTTGCCCTTACAGATGATATTAAATTGGCTCTTGCTGCAAAGGATATCCGAATTGAAGCTCCTATCCCCGGAAAGGCTGCTGTTGGTATCGAAGTTCCCAATCGAGAGAGCAATGTCGTCCACTTTCGAGAGTTAATTGAGACAAATAATTTTCAGAGCCATCGCTATCGCTTAGCCTTTGCCCTTGGAAAGGATATCTCTGGTCAGCCTGTCATTGTCGATCTTGCCAAAATGCCCCATCTATTGATTGCTGGAGCAACAGGATCGGGAAAATCTGTATGTATCAATACATTGATTATGAGTATTCTGTATAAGTATACGCCGGATGAAGTCAAATTAATTATGATTGATCCAAAAGTTGTGGAATTATCCATTTATAATGGAATTCCTTATTTGATGATTCCTGTGGTTACTGAGGCAAAGAGGGCAGCAGGGGCATTGAATTGGGCTGTGGCCGAGATGAATGATCGATATAAGAAATTTGCTAAGGCAGGAGTTCGAGATTTGCAGGGCTACAATAAAAAAATGGATGCGGATGAAGAAAAACTGCCACAAATTGTGATTATCATTGACGAATTGGCGGACTTGATGATGGTCGCACAAAATGAAGTAGAAGATAGTATTTGTCGCTTGGCTCAGCTGGCCAGAGCTTGTGGTATTCATTTGGTTATTGCAACGCAAAGACCAAGTGTCAATGTGATCACAGGTCTAATTAAGGCCAACATCCCAACACGAATTGCCTTTGCTGTGTCGTCAGGAGTTGATTCAAGAACTATCTTAGACAGTGTTGGTGCAGAAAAGTTGCTCGGAAAAGGAGATATGCTCTATTCGGCACAGGACAGTTCAAAGCCTGTTCGAATTCAGGGAGCATTTATTTCAGATGACGAAGTACAAAAAGTTGTAAATTCCATTGTTCAGAAAAATGGAGTGCCCGATTACAGCAAAGAGACAATGGAAAAAATTGAGCAAGCAGGGTTAGATGCTACACCGAAAGTTAAAGAAGAAAGGGATGAATTCTTTACAGAGGCGGGAAGATTGATTATCCAAGAAAATAAGGCATCTAAAGGATTTTTGCAGAGAAGATTTAAAATCGGATTCAATCGTGCAGCAAGAATTATTGACCAGCTCCATGAGGCTGGTGTTGTAGGCGAAGATAGAGGGACAAAGCCAAGAGAGATTCTACTCAGTGCACAGGAATTTGAAGAAATAGTAAAAGAGGAAGGAAAAAAATCGTTATGACAGATATTCAAATTGCTCAGCAAGCAAAAATGTTACCAATTCGAGAGGTTGTAGAAAAGATAGGTGTCTCTGAAGATGACATTGAGATGTATGGAAAATATAAGGCAAAATTTACAGAGGAATTTTTACAAAAACTTGAGTCAAAGCCAAATGGAAAGTTGGTTTTGGTGACAGCAATCAATCCAACGCCAGCAGGTGAGGGAAAAACAACCATTAGTGTCGGACTTGGGCAGGCACTGAATAAGGCGGGAAAAAAGACCATTATTGCCTTGAGAGAGCCTTCTTTGGGACCTTGTTTTGGAATTAAGGGCGGGGCAGCAGGTGGAGGCTATGCCCAAGTTGTTCCAATGGAAGATCTCAATTTACACTTTACAGGAGATTTTCACGCCATCACATCAGCAAATAACTTGTTGGCTGCATTGCTTGACAATCATATTCAACAGGGAAATGAATTGCAGATTGATACCCGACAAATTTTATGGAAAAGATGCATCGATATGAATGACCGTGTATTGAGAAATATTGTTGTTGGACTTGGGGCAAAGGCCGATGGTGTTGTCCGTGAGGATCATTTTGTGATTTCTGTTGCATCGGAAGTTATGGCTGTGCTTTGTCTTGCCACAGACTTAAATGATTTGAAGGAAAGATTATCAAAGATTATTGTTGCCTATAACTACAATGGGGATCCTGTAACCGCTGGAGATTTAAAGGCTGTGGGAAGTATGGCGGCGTTGTTAAAGGATGCCATCAAGCCAAATGTCATTCAAACTCTTGAGCACACACCAGCCATTGTTCATGGCGGACCATTTGCAAATATTGCTCATGGATGTAATAGTGTTCGAGCAACCAAGGCGGCATTAAAACTTGGGGATATCTGTGTCACAGAGGCAGGATTTGGTGCAGATTTAGGTGCAGAAAAATTTATGGATATTAAGTGCAGATTATCAGGGCTTGAGCCAGATTGCATCGTTTTGGTTGCCACGATTCGGGCCTTAAAGTACAATGGTGGAGTAAAGAAAGATGAGCTGTCATCAGAAAATATGGATGCACTGAAGAAGGGAATTGTCAATCTCGAAAAACACATTGAGAATTTAAAATTATTTGGTGTTCCTGTTGTGGTCACACTCAATGCTTTTGTCACAGATACAGAGAAAGAATTAGAGTTTGTGAAGGAATTTTGCCAAAAATTGGGTTGCCGCTTTGCTCTGGCTAATGTCTGGGAAAAAGGAGGCGAGGGAGGAATTGACCTTGCTGATAAAGTCATCGAAGCCCTCGATGAGCCAAAGAATTTTCAACCGCTCTATTCCGATGAGCTTTCGATTAAGGACAAGATTTTTGAAATTGCGACAAGATTATATGGATCAGATGGTGTAAATTATACGCCAGCAGCAACAAGGGCAATTGATAAAATTGAAAAGATGGGATTTGGACATTTTCCTGTTTGTATGGCAAAGACACAATATTCTCTTTCTGACGATCAAACGAAACTTGGTCGCCCGTCAGGATTTAAAATTAATGTGCGAGATGTCTATGTCAATGCGGGGGCCGGATTTGTTGTTGTGATTACAGGGGCAATTATGACAATGCCAGGTCTTCCAAAGACACCAGCAGCCTATAATATTAATGTAGATGAAAGTGGAGCAATTACAGGATTGTTCTAGTGGGAGAAATCATGAAAATCATTCAAGAGACACAGGGACTAGAGTTTGAATTATTGCAGGGCAGTGTAGAGATTGATGTTGTAGAGGTCTGTTACAATTCAAAGAATGTGGTAGAAGATAGTATTTTTGTCTGCTTAAAGGGAGCAAGATTTGACTCTCATACCATTATCAACGAAGTAGTAAAAAAGGGAGCAAAGGCCATTGTCATTCAGGAAGATTGCTCTTATCCAGAGGATGTCACTGTAATCCGTGTAAAAGATACAAGGAAAGCGCTGGCACTGCTTTCTGCGGCACGTTTTTCTTATCCAGCGAGGAAAATGGTCACCATTGGTGTGACAGGAACAAAGGGAAAAACAACAACCACCCATATGATGAAGACTTTACTAGAACAAAGTGGTAAAAAGGTAGGGATGATTGGAACCAATGGTTGTTTTATAGGTTCAGAAAAAATTCCAACGGTGAATACCACACCAGAGTCCTATGAACTTCACCAAGATTTTCAAAAGATGGTCGATGCAGGGTGCCAATACATGATTATGGAGGTATCCAGTCAGGGATTAAAGATGCATCGAACCGCAGGGATTGAATTTGATTATGCTGTATTTACGAATATTTCTCCAGATCATATTGGTCCAAATGAGCATGCAGATTTTCAGGAATATTTAATGTGTAAGAGCTTGCTCTTTTCACAATGTAAAACCGCACTCATCAACCTAGATGATGAACATGCTCCTTATATCATTGAGCATGCACATTGCCATCGACTCTATACATTTGGAAGTGATGAAAAGTCAGATTTTCATTTTTCGAACATTCAATATGTGGCCAATAAAGATTTTGTAGGTATTACATTTGGTGTGTGCGGAAAAGAAAGTTTTGAAAACTTTGATGTCCATGCTGCTATTCCAGGTCGATTTAATGCCTACAATGCACTTTCTGCAGTTAGTGTCTGTGCATTGCTTGGTTTAAATAAAGAGATTTTGACGAGAGGGCTTGAGCATATTCATGTCGATGGGCGAATGGAGATTGCCTATAAATCTGATCATTGCAGTGTTATCGTCGACTATGCCCACAATGCTATTAGTATGGAAAGTTTACTGGATACATTGAGAAACTATCACCCAAAACGTTTGGTTGTTGTGTTTGGCTGTGGTGGAAATCGAGCAAAGGAAAGAAGGTATGCGATGGGAGAAATTGCTGGAAGAAAGGCAGATTTATCCATCGTAACGGCCGACAATTCTCGATATGAAAAGACAGAAGATATTATTGCGGATATTGTTGAGACATTAAAGCCAACGGGTGGTAAGTACTTGACCATCCCAGACCGAAGAGAGGCTATTTTCTATGCAGTGAAAAATGCACAGGATGGAGATATGATTGCTGTGATCGGAAAAGGTCACGAAGATTACCAAGAGATCAATGGTGTGCGCACACACTTTAGAGACCGCGAAGTAGTAGATGAAGCAGTAAAAGAATTATTATAGGTGGTAAGAAAATGAGAGAATATAGTGTAAGACAAATCATAGAGGCAACAAAAGGAAAGTTGCTTTGTGGGGATGAGAACGCCTTAGTAAAGGATGTGGTCATTGACTCAAGAAAAGCACATCCAGGAGCACTGTTTGTTCCCATTATTGGAGAAAAAAATGATGCCCATCAATTTTTACCTTCTGTTGCAGAGGCAGGTTGTAAGGTCAGTTTAGTGAGTAAGAAAGAAGTTTCCATCAGTGAAGGGATGACCTATATTCTTGTCGAGGATACACTTAAGGCTCTCCAAGATATTGCCTATGCCTATCGAAGGGAATATATTCATATCCCTCTCATTGGTATCACAGGTAGTGTAGGAAAGACAACAACAAGAGAAATGGTAGCTGCTGCACTTAGTGGTGGCTACCGAGTTTTTAAAACTCCTGCCAATTTTAACTCACAAATCGGAGTTCCCCTCACCCTCTTTGCCATTCCAGAGGATGCACAAATTGGCGTTATTGAGATGGGAATTAGTGAACCTGGGGAAATGACAAAGATTTCTCGACTTGTTGCTCCAGATAGTGCCGTGATGACAAATATTGGTGTAGCTCATATTGAGCAACTAGGTTCAAGAGGAAATATTTGTGCAGAAAAATATCATATCTGTGACTATATGAACGCAGAGGGAACATTGTTTTTAAATGCAGATGACGATATGCTCAGTAAAATCAAATCGGAAAGAAAGATCGTCTACTTTGGAAAAAATCAGGTGAGCAATATTTCTATGGAAAATGGTCTGGCCAAATTTGTTGCAAAGATTGATCAAAAGGAAGTCAATGTAGAACTATCAGTATATGGAAAACATCAAATTGGAAATGCTCTCGCCGCTCTTTCGGTAGCCAATTGCTATGGTGTTGACCTTGTTGCAGCAGCCGAGAAATTAAAGGAATTTCATGGATTTTCCCATAGACAACAAATTTTTCGCAAGGATGCATTGACCATTATTGATGATACCTACAATGCAAGTCCGGTCTCCATGAATGGTGCGGTTGACATTTTGGAAGACATCGTGCCAGCCGTAGGGGGAAGAAAGATTGCTGTGCTTGCTGATATGAAAGAACTTGGAGAAGACGCCGAAAAGATGCACTACGAATGTGGTGAGTATCTTGGAAAAAAGAATATTCATATTCTTGTTCATCTAGGAGAGCTATCGAAAGAAATTGAAAGAGGATTTTTACACATCCAGCCAAAGGGCGAGGTTTACGGCTTTCTTGATCGAGAAAAAATGGATCAATTTCTACGAAACTTTATTCGTTCAAAGGATGTCTTGCTATTTAAGGGTTCAAATAGTATGCATTTATCAAAGAGTATAGAGGAATTATTACAAAATGAACTTATATGCAGATGTGATCATTGATATTACCAATGAGAGCCTAGACCGACCATTTACCTATCGGGTGCCAGACACTTTATCTGTGTGCCCTGGGCAAATGGTCAAAGTTCCTTTTGGAAGGACTATTCGGAAAGGATATGTCATTGCACTAAAGGAAAAGACCACATTAGAAGAGGAAAAAATTAAAGAGATTTCTCAAGTTGTCACAGGAGCAATGAATATTGAAGCAGAGCTTCTTTCCCTTGCTATCTGGATGCACGAATATTATGGCTGTACATTAAATCGTGCACTTTCAGTTGTGATGCCCGTAAAAAGCCGTGTTCAACATAAAGTAGAGCGACAGATTACATTAAAGATAACAAATCAAGCACTCCTTGACTGCATTAAAGAATGTGAAAGAAAGAAAAGACATGCATGGCTTCGTGTGTTGGCCGCCTTTGCAAGTACCGATCTGCTCGATTATAAAGAGGCGATAACGAAACTGGGGGTTACTAAGGCGGTACTTGATAAAATGGAAAAAGAAGGGGTCATTTCCATTCATGAAAAACGCATTTATCGCAATCAATTTGAGAAGCCCAGTTTACACCAGACAACGAAAATTCTAAATCCAGAGCAAGTTCATGCTGTAGAAACTTTTTCAAATCATTTTCAAAAGGACATCCAAAAGGATTATCTTTTATATGGAATTACAGGAAGTGGAAAGACAGAAGTCTATATTGAAATGATCAAAGAGGTATTGAGGGCGAAAAGACAAGTTATCGTCCTCATTCCTGAAATTTCTCTTACCTATCAAACAGTCAAGAGATTGATGACTGTATTTGGGGAGCGAGTAGCCGTCATTCATTCAAAACTCTCTGCTGGAGAGCGATATGACCAATTTGATCGAGCGATTGCCCATGATGCCGATATTATGATTGGACCAAGATCAGCCATCTTTACACCCTTTGATCGCATTGGTCTTTTTATTATTGATGAGGAACATGATGGGGCATACAAAAATGATACCATTCCTCGCTATCACAGTGTCGATGTCGTCAGAGAGAGGGCAAGAATCTGTGGAGCTTCCGTTGTTTTATCCAGTGCAACCCCATCAATGATTAGTTACACTCGTGCACTTCGTGGGGAATATACATTGCTTACTTTGACAAAGAGAGCTGTCAAAGATGCCAAAATTCCTAAAGTTCACATTGTGGATTTGAGGGAGGAATTAAAGATGGGCAATCGCAGTATATTTAGCAAAAAACTGCAAGAACTCATAGAAGACCGACTAAAAAAACATGAGCAAATTATGCTCTTTATGAACCGAAGAGGGTTTTCTAATTTTGTTTCCTGCAGAACTTGCGGGGAAGTGATGAAATGCCCGCATTGTGATGTTTCATTGACTCTTCATCGAGATGAAAAATTGCGTTGCCACTATTGTGGTTATACCATAACAAAGCCAAAGCAGTGCCCGCATTGTTCATCGCCTTATATCGCAGGTTTTGGCGTGGGAACACAGAGAATAGAAAGTATCACAAAGCAAATGTTTCCCCAAGCAAGAGTTCTTCGCATGGACTTGGATACTTCGGCCAATAAAAATGCAGGGCGAGAAATTCTTCAGCAATTTGCCCATCATCAGGCTGATATTTTAATTGGCACACAGATGATTGTCAAAGGGCATGATTTTTTTGATGTCACCTTAGTGGGCATTATCGCTGCGGACACCTCTTTGTATGTCAGCGATTATACGGCAACGGAAAAGACCTTTCAATTGTTGACGCAGGCAGCAGGTCGAGCTGGACGAGGACAGAAGGAAGGGGAGGTTGTCATTCAAAGTTATAATCCAGAACACTATGCCATTGTAGCAGCAGCAGAGCAAAATTATGTTCAATTTTATCAAAAAGAATTGATTTTTCGAAAAGTAGCACAGTATCCACCCATATTTCATATTTTGACTGTGCAAATTTCCTCTAGGTCAGAGGAAAAGCTGACTGCTGCTGCACAAATTTATATGGAGATCGCAGAACAAATGGCAGATAAACAGTGTCGAATCATTGGTCCAGTCAATGCAGCCATTTATAAAATTCAAGATTTCTACAGAAAAATGGCATACATTAAACATATAGAATATGGTATACTACTAGGAATGAAAGAAAAGATTGAACAGCAAATTGCGAATCATCCTTCTTTTTTGGGCATTAGTTTGATGTATGACTTTACATAATTTTATATTCTTTAGAATAGAGGAGAAGAAATGGCGTTAAGACAGATTAGAGTTATTGGAGATCCAATTTTAAATAAAAAAGCAAAGGAGGTCAAAGAAGTAACACCAAAGATAAAAGAACTCATTGTCGATATGATTGACACTATGCGACAGGAGCAGGGCGTTGGTCTTGCTGCACCACAAGTTGGCATTTTAAAGCGAGTGGTTGTCATTGAAATAGAAGAAAATTCACCGATTGTCTTGATCAATCCTGTGATTGTCGAACAAGATGGAGAACAAATCGGATATGAGGGTTGTTTGAGTGTGCCGGGCAAGACAGGAATTGTGGCAAGACCAGAACATGTAAAGGTAAAAGCGATGGATGAAAATATGCAGGAGTTTGAACTGGAAGGAACGGACCTTCTTGCCAGAGCCATTTGCCATGAATGTGCCCATTTAGACGGTGAACTTTATGTGGAATTAGTGGCCGAAGGAGAGCTCTTTGACAATGAAGAATTGCAAAAGCTAGAAGAAGAGGAAATGTAGTATGCGCGTTGTTTTTATGGGAACCCCTGATTTTTCAGTAAAACCATTAGAAGGGTTAATTGAACGAGGGGATGATGTGGTCTGTGTCGTGACAAGAGAGGACAAGCCAAGAGGAAGGGGACATCAGATGCAACCATCAGATGTCAAGGCAAAGGCCCTTGAGCATGGGCTTTGTGTCATCACACCAAAGTCAATGAAAGATCGGGCAGTGATTGAACAATTAAAAGAATATCAAGCCGATGTCTTTGTTGTTGTTGCTTACGGAAAGATTTTACCAAAGGAAGTTCTTGAAATTCCAAAGTATGGATGTATAAATATTCACGCAAGTTTATTGCCAGCATATCGAGGAGCAGCCCCGATTCAATGGGCCATCCTTGATGGTTGTAAGACAACTGGAATTACCACCATGCAAATGGATGAGGGATTGGATACTGGAGATATTTTAAAGCAATATGAAATTCCTATTGCTTTAGATGAAACAGGGGGCAGTCTCTTTGAAAAATTGGCTGTTCTTGGAAAAGAAGCAATTATTGATACCCTCAATGACTTAGAAAGAGGACTTCTTCATCCTAAAAAACAGGAAAAAAGTCCTACAGGTTATGCGGTTATGCTCAACAAAACAATGGGAAATATTGATTTTACAAAATCACCACAAGAGATCGAATATCTTGTTCGTGGGCTAAATCCTTGGCCAAGTGCGTATTCTTATCTTGGAAATAAGACATTAAAAATTTGGAAAGCTAAGCCTTACAGCACAGAAGATATTTCGTACACCCCTTCCGATTTTGGAAAGATATTACTTAGAAACCAGCAAATGTTTGTCATTTGTGGCGGTGGACTTTTAGAAATTTTGGAACTTCAGTTGGAAGGAAAAAAGAGAATGGATACAGCAGCCTTTTTAAGAGGAGTTACTTTCAATGAAGGCTATCTAAGGAGTGAGAAATGTTGACGATGTTCAATTTATTTTGGGATCCAACCTATATTTTGATTATTATAGGAATGCTCCTTGCAATGGGAGCATCACAATATCTCAATTCAACTTATCGAAAATATGCAAGAATTGCTAGTAGTACTGAGCTAACAGGAGAGGAAGTGGCCAAAAGAATTCTTGCAGCCAATGGAATTTATGATGTTTTGGTTGTCGGTGTGGCCGGGCAATTGACCGACCACTATGATCCAAAAAATCGAACGGTAAACCTAAGTGAAACTGTATTTCACCAAAGATCAATTGCGGCCATTGCTGTAGCTGCTCATGAGTGTGGCCATGCCATTCAAGATAATCTTGGCTATGTGCCCTTAAATGTGCGTTCCTCTCTCGTACCTGTGGCAAATATTGGAGCAAATATTGCTTGGCCGATGTTTGTCATTGGATTTTTCATCAATCCAATGTCTACTTTTGGAAAAATTGGGCAATTGTTGATTTCCTTGGCAATTATTTTCTATTTGGCTGCACTGTTATTTCAATTTGTCACCCTGCCGGTTGAATTGAATGCCTCGTCTAGAGCATTACAACAATTAAAACAGTTGCAAATGTTAAGTGAGGATGAAATTCATGGAGCAAAAAGCGTATTATTTGCGGCTGCTCTTACCTATGTCGCTAGTGCGGCAGCAGCGGCACTCAATTTTTTGCGCATTATCCTTTTGTCGCAGCGAAGAAGAAACAATTGATTGGGGGTGTGATTTCACACCTCCATTTTTAACACACAAGAAATGAGAAAAAATTTATGCAAAGTGAAAATATTCGTGCCATTGCACTAGAGATTTTATTGTCCATTGATCGGGGAGAACATTCCCATCAGGTTTTAGATCAAGCTCTGACAAAGTATGCCTATCTATCGAAAGTCGATCGAGCATTTTTATCAAGGCTTGTCCATGGAACTTTGGACTATCAAATTCAACTTGATTATATTATTACACACTACAGCAGTGTGCAAAAAAATAAAATGAAACCTGTCATTTTAAATATTTTGCGCATGGCCATTTATCAAATTTTTTATATGGATCGCATTCCTGACCGAGCAGCCTGTGATGAGGCCGTAAAGTTGACCATGAAACGAGGACTTAGAGGATTAAAAGGTTTTGTCAATGGAATATTGCGAAATATTATTCGAGAAAAGGAAACCATTGTATTTCCTGATTTATCAACGAAATATTCAATGCCAGACTGGATTATTGAACTTTGGAAGAGCCAATATGACGCTGATACCATAGAAACCATGTTACAAAGTTATCTTGTGCCCAGAGAAGTCAGCATTCGTGTCAATACATCAAACATCAGTGTAGAAGAAGTGATAAAAAAACTTCAAAAAGAAAATATTAAGGTAAGGATCTCTCCACTCAACCAAACAGTGCTTGAAATTAGTGGATTTGATCGACTTTCTGAAATCGAATGTATTGCTCATGGAGAGTGCAGTGTGCAAGATGCAAGTTCTTCACTGGTTGTTTCTCTTTCTGGAATCAAAGAAAATGATATAGTCATCGATGTCTGTGCGGCCCCTGGTGGAAAAACGATCCATGCGGCTGATCAATTACATGGCTTGGGAGAGGTGATTGCCTGCGATCTTTCAGAAAAAAAGGTGAATATATTGTCGGATAATGTTGCTCGCAGTGGTTTTCAAAATATTCAGGTCGTGCAAAAGGATGCCCTAGAGTTTTATGCCCCATGGAAAGAAAAGGCCGATGTTGTTCTTGCCGATTTACCTTGCTCAGGACTGGGAATTATTGGAAAAAAGGCCGATATTAAGATGAATACCTCCCTAGAAAGTTGTAAAAACCTTGCTCAGATACAAAAGAAAATCTTAGATAATGTCTGCCAATATGTAAAACCAGGCGGGCGATTGGTATTTTCTACTTGCACCATTGATGTCTATGAAAATGAAGACAATGTTGCTTGGTTTTTAGAAAAGCACAAAGAATTTTCACCTGTGGATTTATCAAATGCCCCAGTAAAAATTGATACGCAACAAAAAGGCTATCTGCAACTTTTGCCAGGAATTCATCCATGTGATGGTTTCTTTATTAGTGTCTTTGAAAAATCCTTATCGAAAGGATAGAGATAAAATTTGAGGAGGAAAAATGATCGATATTAAGTCCATGTGTCTTGAAAAGCTTCGGGCCTATCTGGCGGATGAGCCTGCATTTCGTGCGAAACAAATCTATGGTTGGATTCATCAAAAGTTGGTTTCTGATTTTGATGAGATGAAAAATATTCCTCAATCTTTGAGGGAAAAATTAAAAAAAGAGTGTACCCTAACAACACTTTCTCCAGTAGCACTTCGTGTATCTAAAATTGATGACACACATAAATATTTATTCGCCCTAGAGGATGAAAATATCATTGAAAGTGTAATGATGCGCTATACCCATGGCAATTCGGTGTGTATTTCCTCTCAGGTGGGCTGTCGAATGGGCTGTAAATTTTGTGCATCCACCATTGACGGTCTTGTACGCAATTTGACAGCTTCAGAAATGCTTGATCAAGTTTATCGCATTCAAAAACTTTTGGGCGAGCGAATTTCAAATATCGTGGTCATGGGCTCGGGTGAACCGATGGATAATTATGAAAATCTAGTTCAATTTGTTCGAATGATCAGCGACGAAAATGGACTCCATATTAGTCAAAGAAACATTACTGTGTCAACTTGTGGTATTGTGCCCAAAATGAGACAACTTGCTGATGAAGGATTGCAAATCACCTTGGCTTTATCCTTACATGCACCAAATGATGAAATTCGAAAGGAGTTGATGCCCATTGCCAATCGCTATACCATCAAAGAAATACTAAAAGCCTGTCGGTATTACTTTGAAAAGACAGGGCGAAGAGTCACTTTTGAATACAGTCTTGTGCAGGGAGTCAATGACAACGAAAAAGAGGCGAGGCGTTTAATTTCCTTACTCTCTTCCATGCATGGACATGTCAATCTCATTCCCGTCAACCCAATTAAAGAGAGAAATTTTTTGCAATCGACACCAAAATCCATACTCGCTTTTAAAAATCTTCTTGAAAAAAGTGGTATAAATGTTACTATAAGGAGGGAAATGGGACGAGATATTGATGGTGCTTGCGGGCAACTTCGTAGGCATTATGCACAAAGCCCAAAAGATTTTATAAAGGGGGAACAGTAAATGCAATCAGTGGCATTGACAGATTGTGGACAGGTCAGACAGATGAATCAGGATAATATTTTTATTTGTGACCAAAGAATTGGACCACTTCCAAATCTTTACATTGTAGCAGATGGCATGGGCGGTGAAAAAGCTGGTGATGTTGCCTCTGCGGAACTTGTCAAAAGAATGTGTGACCACATTGAAAATTCAAAGGAGCGTCCATTAATTGCACTCAATGAGGCAATTTTGCACGCAAACAAGGAAATTTTTTCAATGGCCAAGACCAATAAAGATTTTCAAGGGATGGGCACAACCCTTGTGACGGCCACCTATATTTCAGGTGAACTTTTGGTGGCCAATGTTGGAGACAGCAGGCTTTATCTTTTGGATCATTCAAAGATTAACCAAGTGACGGTCGATCACTCCTATGTCGAAGAGATGGTACGCCTTGGTAAATTTTCAAGGGATTCCAAAGAATACCAAGAAAAGAAAAATATTATTACAAGAGCTGTTGGTGCTTCGGAAGTGCTAGAGATTGACTATTTTAAGCTGATTCCCAAAAAGGGCAATATTGCTCTTTTATGTTCTGATGGCTTGAGTAATATGGTCAGCGATGAATGTATTTTAGATATTGTCAACCTATCCGATTCATTAGAAAAAGCAGCAAGAGAATTGGTCAAGACAGCCAATGACAATGGTGGTAAGGACAACATATCGGTGATTTTGTTGTCTGGTATGGGAGAGGAAAAATAATGATATTAAAACCAGGAATATTTTTACAGGGTCGATATGAAATTTTGGAGAAAATTGGCTCTGGTGGAATGTCAGATGTCTATAAGGCGAAAGACCATAAACTCAATCGCCTTGTTGCCATTAAGGTACTGAAGGAAGAATTTGGTACGGATGAAACTTTTGTGTCAAAATTTAAGATGGAAGCTCAAGCAGCTGCCGGGCTTTCACATCCGAATATTGTCAATGTCTATGATGTCATGGACGAAGAAAATATTCATTATATTGTGATGGAGCTTGTGGAGGGAATTACACTCAAAAGCTATATCGCAACAAAGAAAAAGCTCAATGTCAAGGAGACCCTTGGTATCAGTATTCAAGTGGCACAAGGAATTGCTGCTGCACACAAAAGAGGCATTATCCATCGGGATATTAAGCCACAAAATATGATTATTTCTAAAGATGGAAAGGTAAAAGTGACGGACTTTGGTATTGCAAGGGCTGTCTCTGCCCAGACCATTGGTGGAGCAGCTGTGGGATCAGTGCACTATATTTGTCCAGAGCAAGCAAAAGGAGCTCTTTCTGACCAGCGAAGTGATATTTATTCTCTGGGAATTACGATCTATGAAATGATTACAGGCAAAGTTCCCTTTGATGGAGATACAACCGTGGCGATTGCTCTATCCCACTTAGAGGATCCACTTCCTTTGCCAAGTTTATCTAGTCCAGACATTCCTGCTGGTCTTGAAAGTATTATTTTAAAGTGTACACAAAAAAAGCCTGAGCGAAGATATCAAACGATGGAAGATTTGCTCGTTGACCTTCGAAAAGCGCTGATTGACCCCAATGATCCTTCTTTGCTTGGCAATACGACCACGATCAATGGGGACACCCGACGCATGAGCGAAGAGGAGATGGGAGAAATTAATGCTCGACATGCCCAAAATCAACACACCCTAGAAAATGTGATGGATGGAGATGTTGATGAGGCAAGGGATGCCTTTGAAGTTCCTGATTTTCCAGAAGAGACATCACAAGATGAGAGTAAGGACTCTTTTTTTGTCCCTGAACTTTTTGAATCCTCTTCTTCGGATGCTTCTGATTTTGGCAAAAAGGAAGAAAAAAATGAAGATGAAGAAAGAGAAGAACGAAGGGGAATACGATCTGAGCAGTTGATGGCTGCTCTTGGTGTTGGCGGTGCCGTTGTTGCGATTGTTCTTCTTTTAATCCTTGGGCGAAATATCGGAAAGGCAAAGACTGTGGTTAGTCCAACAGGACCCAATGGAGAGACAACACTTGCTTCCAATCAAACCAAAGTCCCTGATTTAGATGGGAAGACACAGGATGAGGCAGAAAAAATCTTACAAGAAGCTACACTTTCCATGAAGGTTACAGGAAATGCCTACAGTGATAGCGTGCCAAAGGGGCAGGTGATCTCTCAGGATCCAAAGTCGGATGAGGTTGTTTCGAAACACTCTAGTGTTGGCGTTGTGATTAGCAATGGTTCTCAAAAAGTCGATTTGACCTCTCTTGGCATTACATCAATGAATGCAAAAGATGCAAAGACCGCACTAAAGAGTGAGGGATTTAGTGTAAATACAGAAGAAGAGTATAGTGACAGTGTCGAAGAAGGCGGAATTATTCGATTTGTCCCTGAACAGCCTGAAAAGGGAAGCGAAGTGACCATTGTCATTAGCAAGGGAAAGAAAAATACAATGACGGTTGTACCTAATATTGTCAATCAGCCAGAAGCTGCAGGAACCAATCTCTTGATTTCTTCCAACCTAAAGCCAGGAAATCGTGCAGTGCAGTATAGTGATACCGTCAAAGCTGGAGATATTATTAGTCAATCTCCAGAGCCAGGAGCACAGGCAACTTTAGGTGGAAAGGTGGACTATGTCATCAGCCAAGGCCCTGCTCCAACGGAAAGTAGTACAGAATCAGCCACAAAGGCTACAAAGGCAGAAGAGAAAAAAGATGTCAATGCAACAGCCAGTGCAGAACTTAGCCCAGAGTCAAACTATCAATATGTTGGCTCCATTGATACAACCTTTGAGTTAAAGGATTTAATTGGTCCAGGTGGCAGCAGCAGTAAGGTCAAGGTGATGATTCGCCTTCGCCAAGATGTCAATGGTCAGACCGTATATCGCACTTTAATGGAGCCAAGAAACATTACAGGAGATACCATTTTACCTGTGCGATTTAAATCCATTGTTGGTGCAGATGGCGTAGAAGAGGGCAATGTCGAGGTTGTTGATGCCGATACACAAAATGTACTCAAATCCTATGATGTCCAATTCTTTAAGGTGCAATAATGAAGAGTGTTCAAGGAAAGATTATTAAAGGAATTGCAGGTTTTTATTATGTTGCTTGTGAGGGGGAAGTTTATTCTTGCAAGGCCAAGGGAGCTTTTCGAAATCAAAAGATAAAGCCATTGGTCGGGGATAATGTTCTTTTCGATATGACAGATAAAGAAAAACAGATCGGAAATATCGTAGAGCTTTTACCAAGGAAAAATTCCCTCATTCGTCCTGCTGTCAGTAATGTCGATCAAGCTGTGGTTGTCTTAGCATTTACACATCCTGATCCACAGCTTTATCTACTGGACAAATATCTCATTATGATGAGTCGACAAAATGTAGAAATTGCTATTTTATGGAATAAGGCAGATATCGCAAGTAAGACAGATCGCTTGCGGGCAAACATTTATCAAGATGCCGGTTTTTTTACCATGCAAATGAGCGTGACCGATGGCAAAGGAATTGATGATTTTCGCTCCTATTTGCGTGGAAAATCGACGGTTCTTGCTGGGCCATCGGGTGTTGGAAAGTCGTCACTGACGAATATTTTATGTCCGATGGCTCTGATGCAGACGCAAGACATTAGCAAAAAAATTTCGAGAGGAAGACATACGACTCGACATTCAGAATTTTTTTATGTCGAAGAAAACACCTATATTTGTGACACTCCAGGTTTTACTTCGGTCAATATTGAAGATTTGCCAAAGGAAGCATTGCGAAATTATTACCCAGAGTTTGAAAAATATGAAGGGAAATGTCGCTTCCATGGCTGTGTCCATGTTGCAGAGCCCGATTGCTGTGTCAAGGACGCTGTACATCGTGGTGAAATTTCAAAAATTCGCTACGAAAACTATGTAAAAATTTATAAAGAATTAGAAAGCGTGAGGAAATATTGATGAGAGCACTTTTACCCTCTTTGTTGGCAGCAGATTTTTATCAATTAAAGGATCAAATTGAAGAATTAGAAAAAAATGATGTCCATTTTTTGCACATGGATATTATGGATGGAAAAAATGTGCCGAGCATTAGCTTTGGAATGCCGGTACTTTCAGCTATCCGCAAGCACACAAAGTTATTATTTGATGTTCATATGATGGTGGATGAGCCAGATCGCTTTATTGATGATATGGTTATAGCCGGAGCAGATATGATTACCGTACATCAAGAATGTACCCTGCATCTTGATCGAACAATTGCACATATTCATTCCAAAGATATTCAGGCGGGAGTGGCCTTAAACCCTGCGACACCACTTTCTACTTTGGAAGAAATTTTGCCTGAGCTTGACTATGTGCTTTTAATGACCGTAAATCCAGGCTTTGGTGGTCAAAAGTATATTTCCTATTGTACAGAAAAAATTAAAAAATTGGCCAAAATCCGAGCAGAGAGAAATCTTCATTTCCAGATTGAAGTTGATGGAGGAATCAATAGAGAGACGCTTGCGATGGTATTGGATGCAGGAGCAGATATGATTGTTGCAGGAAGTGCCATTTTTGGCTCAAATATTACAGACAATGTACAATATTTTCAAAAAGTGATGGACAATGAAGAATAAAACCGCATTTTTAATTGCAGGGGGCGAGATATCCAGAGATTTCGCCCTCAATTTTTTACATCAAAAATCAGACACAGATCTCTTAGTTTGTGTCGATGGGGGACTTGCATTTCTCGATCAAATCGGTCGGATTCCCGATATTTTGGTTGGAGACTTTGACACCGTAAATCCAAGTCTTTTGCATACCTATGAAGAAAAAGGAATTGAAGTACAACGGCATAATCCAATAAAGGATGAGACAGATACAGAATTAGCAATTCGAGCTTGCATCGAACGAGGATATCGACATATCTTTGCTCTTGGTTGCTTGGGCGGGCGAATTGACCATGAACTTTCCAATCTCTATCTGACACTGCACTATATTTCTTTTGGCATTCAGCTGGAAATTATAGATGAAAAAAATCGCATCTATGCCATTGCTAAACCAACAGAAATTTTAAAGGCAAAGCAGTGGGGAAAGTATATTTCCTTTTATGCTCTCGCCGGAAAGGTAGAAGGACTATACCTTGTGGGCTTTTTGTATCCCCTTTACAATGTCGTTTTAGACCAACAAAAGACGCCCACTCTTACCGTAAGCAACGAGATTGTTACGGATAGAGCGAAAGTATTTTTTTCTTCTGGTCTACTTTTGGTAGTTGAAAGTAAAGATAAAGTGTGATAGAATGTGACGAAATATTATCAATTCAACTAGGAGGTAGGAGTATGAGAAATTCAGATCAAAGAGTACATAAATTGGTGGTTATGGCACTAATGACCGCACTATGTTATGTAGCATTTACTTTTTTAAAAATCCCTATTCCCACATTTGGTGGAGATATGGTGGCATTGCATATTGGCAATGCAATCTGTGTCATTGCAGCTTTGTTGCTTGGGGGACTTTATGGTGGTATTGCTGGAAGTCTTGGGATGACCATTGCCGATTTACTTGATCCTGTTTATATCACCAGTGCCCCAAAGACTTTTGTTTTAAAATTGTGTATTGGTTTAATTGCAGGATTTGTTGCTCATAATATTGGGCATATCACAAAGACGAATGATCGAAAGAAGATTTTTCTCTTTAGTTTGCTTGCATCCATTGCGGGACTAGGATTTAATGTCATTGCAGATCCTATTGCAGGATATTTTTATAAAATCTATATTCTTGGGGTACAGGCCGATGCTGCAAAGATTATGAGCACCATCGCAGGTGGTGTGACCTTGATCAACGCAATTGCAGGAACGATTGTCGTTGTTGTGTTGTATAATGCCCTCTATCCTGTGCTTGTGCGTGCGGGATTGCAATTTGAAATGAAAAAATAGCCTTTGCTCAATTTGCGATGCCTTGCGGTGCTTTTTAAAGTGTTGTATAATATTTTTTGATTAAATTTGTTTATATAGGCGGAGGAAATATGATTGACATTAAATTTTTGCGTGAAAATCCGGATATTGTAAAGAAAAATATCCAGAACAAGTTTCAAGACGAGAAATTACCTTTAGTTGATGAGGTGATTGAGCTTGACAAAAAGGCAAGAGAGACACAGCAAGAGGCTGATGAGCTTCGTGCAAAGAAGAACAAAGTGAGCAAAGAAATTGGTGCATTGATGGCCAAGGGACAAAAGGACGAGGCACAAAAGGTAAAGGACGAGATTGCACAAATTAGTGCACGCATTGATGTACTTGAGCCATTGGAAGCTGAGTTAGAAGAAAAGGTCAAAAGTATTATGATGGTGATTCCAAATATTATTGATCCAAGTGTTCCTATTGGAAAAGATGACTCGATGAATGTAGAAATTGAGAAGTTTGGCGATCCATTTGTTCCTGATTTTGAAATTCCTTATCACACAGAGATTATGGAAAAGCTCAATGGTATTGACCTTGACAGTGCTAGAAAAGTTGCTGGAAATGGATTCTATTATTTGATGGGAGATATCGCAAGGTTACACAGCGCTGTACTTTCCTATGCAAGAGATTTTATGATTGATCGAGGATTTACCTACTGCATTCCGCCGTATATGATTCGCTCAGAAGTTGTCACGGGTGTAATGAGCTTTGCAGAGATGGATGCAATGATGTATAAGATTGAGGGTGAGGATTTATATCTGATTGGTACGAGCGAACATTCAATGATTGGTAAGTTTATTGATACAATGAATGACGAAGAGAGCCTTCCAAAGACATTGACATCTTATTCGCCTTGCTTTAGAAAGGAAAAGGGTGCTCATGGCATTGAGGAGAGAGGCGTTTATCGCATTCACCAATTTGAAAAGCAGGAAATGATTGTAGTATGTAAGCCAGAAGAGTCAAAGGTGTGGTATGACAAATTATGGCAAAATACAGTGGATTTATTTAGAAGTATGGACATTCCTGTGCGCACATTGGAGTGCTGTTCGGGAGATCTTGCCGATTTAAAGGTGAAGTCCTGTGATGTGGAGGCTTGGTCTCCAAGACAGAAAAAGTACTTTGAGGTCGGTAGTTGTTCAAATCTTGGCGATGCACAGGCAAGAAGACTTCGCATTCGTGTAAAGTCAAAAGATGGCAAGAAGTACTTTGCCCACACATTGAATAATACCGTTGTTGCACCACCAAGAATGCTCATCGCCTTCTTAGAGAATAACTTAAATGAAGATGGCTCTATCCGCATTCCTGTAGCTCTTCGACCTTATATGGGAGGAAAGGAGGTCATTCGTTAATGTTTACCTTTAATCATTTTAATTTTAATGTCTTGGATCTAGAAAAGAGTTTAGATTTCTATGACAAGGCACTTGGACTAAAGCCAGTGCGAAGAAAAGAAGCTGAGGATGGATCGTTTATCCTTGTCTATCTTGGCGATGGAAAGAGTTCCTTTGAATTAGAGTTAACTTGGCTTCGTGACCGAACAGAGCCATATAATTTGGGGGATCTTGAGTATCATCTTGCATTGTCTACTAAAGATATGGCAGCAGCACATCAAAAACACGAAGAAATGGGTTGCATTGCATTTGAAAATCCAGCAATGGGAATTTACTTTATCACCGATCCAGACGGATATTGGATTGAAGTTGTACCAGAATAACATAAAAAGGTTCTATAAAAATGTTGGGGTTGGCAATTGCTAATCTCAACATTTTTTATTTAACAAAGAACCATAATCCCCCCTTACAAGTCACAATCAAAACTTGTAAGGGGGAATTTATTCTACCTATTCTACTGTTACAGATTTTGCTAAGTTTCTTGGCTTATCCACATCAAGACCCTTGGCAAGGGAAGTATAGTAAGCAATCAACTGTAAAGCCACAGCGATTGGATATACCGTAAAGTGATCGTCAATATCTGGAATCGTAATTAATTCATCATATACTCCAGCATCAATTTTTGCACTTTCTTTCGTCAAAAGGATGACATATGCACCTCTTGCCTTTACCTCTCGAATGTTTGAAATTGTTTTGGCAAGAAGATTATCCTGAGTTGCAATGGCAATTACAGGAACCTGATGATCAATTAAAGCAATCGTACCGTGCTTTAACTCACCTGCTGCATAGGCCTCAGCATGAATGTAAGAAATCTCTTTTAACTTCAACGCACCCTCAAGGGAGAAGGCATAATCCAGTCCTCGACCAATAAAGAAGGCATCATCTCTTGTTAAGAGCTTCTTTGAAATCTCTTTAATCTGTTCTTTCTTTTCAATAACAATCTCAATGCTAGAAATGACATCCATCAAATCATTGATAAAATCTCTTGCCTGCTCCTTAGAAAATGCACCACGAAGGAGAGCCATCTTACAAATGACTAAATATAGGGCAGCAAGCTGTACGGTGTAGGCCTTGGTACTAGCCACAGCAATTTCAGGACCTGCATGGGTATATAATGTATAGTCACTTTCTCTAGCAATGGTAGAACCCTTGACATTGACGATGGAAAGCGTAGTTGCCCCCCTTTCCTTTGCTAGACGCATTGCAGCGAGAGTGTCAATCGTTTCACCTGACTGAGAAATGACAATTACGAGTGTGCGATCGTCAATGAGGGGATCGCCATAGCGAAACTCAGAGGCAATATTGACAAGAACCGGAATTCTAACTAGTGGCTGTAAAATAGCTGCTGCAACCATACCGGTGTGCATAGCGGTACCACAAGCTACAATCTGCACCTTGTCACATTTTGTAAAGATTTCATCATTGATGTTGTCATCAGAAAAATCTGGAAGTCCCTTGTTGATTCTTGGCATCACCGTATTTTTAAAGGCATCTGGCTGTTCGTGAATCTCCTTAATCATAAAGTGATCAAAGCCGTTTTTCATTGCGGCTTCTACACTCCAATTTACGGTCAAAATCTCAGGTTCTTCTGTATCCAATGTATCTAAATGGTAGATACGAACCTTGTATGGTGTCATTCGAATGATCTTGTCTTCTGGAACAACAAAGTATTCCTTTGTATAAGGAATGAGTGCTGTCAAATCAGAAGCAACAAATGCCCCTGTAGAAGCGTAGGCAGCAACTAAAGGACTTACCTTTCGAACACAATAGATTTCCCCTGGGAGATCATCAAAGAGAATACAAAAGGCATAAGAACCATGAACTTTTTTCTCAAATCTTTGGATAGAAAGAAGAGGATCCCCATCATATACAGCATCGAGTACCCAAGCAGCAACCTCAGAATCTGTTTCCGAGATTAATTTATCTTCTAAGTGATACTCCGAAATTAAGTCATGATAATTTTCAATAATTCCATTGTGAATCAATGTCACTCGACCTGCGCGGTGAGGATGTGCATTGATATCAGTCACGCCACCGTGGGTAGCCCATCTTGTGTGGCCAATGCCCGTGTGTGCGTTTGATGGCATTTGACTTTTTTCTGCTTTGAGATTTGCAACTTTTCCCACTTTTTTAAAGATAGAAATGGTTGAATCTACACCTGTAAGTGCAAGACCTGCACTGTCATAACCGCGATACTCTAATTGTTCGAGACCATTTAAGATTACCTCACTAGCATCTAATGGTCCTGTGTAACCCATAATTCCACACATATAAACACTCCTTTAAACTTTAACATTATTAGCATATCAATTATAGTTGTTTTTTCCCAAAAGGTCAAATGAATAAATCTTAGTATTTATTAAAGAAACCGCTTTTCTTAACTCCGTCAGATCTTTATGTGTGTAAATACTCTTTCCAATACCCTTAGAAGAATGTCCCATCAGTCGATCAATGGCAACATCATTAGCTCCTGCATTATTCAAAAGTGTCTCAAAAGTATGTCGACAGTCATGCAGGGTGTAGTGCGTGGTGATGCCTGCCGTCTTTAGAGTGCGATAAAAGATATTTCGATAGGTAGAATACTTCATAAATTGTGGACCAAATAGAGAAACATTTTGCTTTTTCATTCTCGCTTTTATTAGTGGAAAAATATCTTCATGGATGGGAACAAGTCGGTTTTTTCCAGCGACAGTCTTTAAACCGCCACGCATTGTAGCAGAAAACAGGTCAATATTTTCAATGGGCATCTGCAAAAGTTCATTCGCCCGCCAACCAGTATGAATGTAAATTAAGATACTATCTACCCAAGGCAAATCAACATGATCCCACAATTTTTTAATATCTTCTAAAGAAAAGGCGATACCATGTTCATCGTCGTCTGGCTGTTGAATTTTTACAAATGCAGCATAATCTTTTTCGATGATATCAAATTGCAGGGCATAGCGAGAAACTTGGCTGAGTAAAACCTTGACAAATTCAATGGAAGCGTGAGAGCAGGAGAGGGAATCGAGTAAATTTTGCATATGTAAAGTCCTGATTTCTTTCATTGGAAGATGATAGAGCGGTTCGCATTTTTTTAGTGCAGCTTTTGTTGCTTGGATGGAACTTTGGCTGTAGGTTCTTACGCCTTTTATATATTTTGACTCAAACCAAAGTTCATAGACCTCTAAAAAACTTAATTTTTTTGTGTCAGGATTATAGGGATTTTTATGATATTCTAAAAGTGCTATGTTGGCTTCTTCTCTTGTGGCAAAATACCCTAAAATTTTACTCTTTGGATAGCCACGCTCATCCATTACCGTATCCACTTTTACCATAAATGGTCGCCTTCTTTTTCCTGACAATTTGGTGACAGACCCATAGCCATTGGGTGCACGCATCGCTCGTCCTCTAGGCATAAAGTTCTCCTTTCTTTTTTGCTCTGCTTTATTTTTATATTTTTTTTGAAAAATTAAGAAAATCACTAGTAACAAACTAGTAACAAAATACTTGAAAAGCAGTATAAAACCGTATATTATAATTAAGGAACCCTTAAGTTGATAAAGATTTATTTTGTCAGCATCTTGTGTTATTATTACAACGATAATATTATATAATGATTTTATTTTTTTGAGAAGAAGAGTGAGAGAAAAATGCTAAAATTAAAAGAACTGAAAAAGTTTTATCGCAATCGTGAGAAATTGATTCCTATCGTCAGTGCTGCGGTCATGATGATTGTTGGTGTTGCAACTGCAAAATACGGTGAGGTCTATGCACTGTCTCATCCACATCCACAAGTGGTGGCACAAAATGGGCAAGCAGAGGAGACAAATACTGCTTTGCCAGAGGTGGCAAACTTTGACAGTGATATCGATTACAATGCATTGTATAGCAATGTATCCACTGTTCCAGCTGCCGACTGGAAACCTTCGGCTACGGATTTAAATCTTGCCCATCGCTTTCCAGAAGGGGTAGATCAGTCAAAGCCAACCAATAGCTATGCAGGAATGCTCTATCAAGAAATTTTTAATTTGGATGCCGATTGGTATTCAGAAATCTTTAACAAGATGGACATGAAACCAGCGAAGATGGCACAGGTCCTTGGAAAGCCACAAAGTTCTGTACTTGGAAAGTATGATATCACAGATAAAGATCAAGATCCCAAAAAACCAGAGACTTGGACCATTAAAAAATGGTCAAAAATCGATGTCAGTATGCATGACGGAAATGGAAAAGCTTTAGAGTATAACTCAAACACCAAGGAAATTATGGCAATGGCCAGTGTCTATGGCTATTATCACGGCTGGGAAGATTATCAACTTTATGTTGATTATGCAAAGAAACTATGGGAAAAGTCACATAGCTATAGTTTGTCTATGAGCGATGTCAGCTATGACAAAGGTTGCTTGACTGATCAAAAGGTGCAAGCTGCGATTAAAAAGGGAAATGCCAGCTCAGCGATTGCAGAGGCTTCGGCAAAGGCCAGTGCGGCAGCGGCATCTAGTGCAGCTTTTTTGGCTAGCCAAGAAGCAGCACAACTAGCGGCAAGTGAAAATCCTCAGGCATCCGTTCCTGTGGCTACACCGCCGACAGCAGCAAGTAGTGAGAGTGCCACAACAACAGAGACTTCTCCTTCCCTAGAAACAGACGCAAATGGCAATCTTATCTTTCCAAAGTGCCCAGGTCATCTGACACTAAGTTTAAATGCTCAGGTAACTATGCTCAATGGAAAGAAAAACTTGTTCAAACTCGATTCTATTGGAAATAATAAAAAGGATTTTAATGATCAATGGAAGGGTTGGACAGAAGATAAGATCAATGAAGTCAATCAATTAGTTGCAAGGGATTGGATGGCCGATTTTGGTCTTTCAGCAAGTTCATTTTCTACAGGAAAGGCCTTGACAGACGAGGAAATTCAAGGTTATTTAAATGAACTTCCTGCAGATTTAAGCCAGCAGCGTCGCAGCATTATTGAGCAAGCCCTTCACAGTGTGGGAAAGATTCCATATTACTTTGGCGGAAAACCAAGTAGCTCTGGATATGAGGGCAATAGCTTTTACTCTATGGTTCAACCTGATTACAAGGGCCGAATCTTTAGAGGACTTGACTGCTCAGGATGGATTAACTGGGTATATTGGAGTGCAACAGGAAATCAGCCAAGTGCATATTCGACATCTACCCTTGTTGATAGTGGAAGGGCAATTAATCGAAGTGCACTTCGCCCAGGCGATATTATTGTCCGCCCAGGAGGAGAAGAATCCATTGGTCATGTCATTATTTTCTTAAAATGGGCAGGGGATGGAGATATGATTTGTATTCATGAAAGTGGAAATCCAGTCAATAATGTTTCCGTTGGAAAGATGAGTGCCTATTGGAATTATAGAAACCTGCTAGATTAAAGCGATGGAGATGAAGGAGTAGATTTATGAAGCAAGATGAAAAGCAGTTTGACACAGAAAAGGAGCATCAAAAGTATCTTGACGATTTGGCACGCCTTCGAAAAATTCGTGAAGAAGAGCGAAAAAGACATCAGATGAAGGAGAGTTTTGACAAAGATACTTTTGTCGTTCCTGATAGTTTTAGTGACGATTTTGTCTTGCCAAATACAGATGACGGCGGTCGCAAAGAAAAGAAGAATCGACCAGGTCAAAGCCAAAATCAACCGAGAAAACAGAGCAAAAAGAAAAAGAAGAAATTTCGTCTTGTCCTTCGCTCTATTTTAGCTATTTTTTTGGTGGTTATTCTTGGCTATGGTGCATTTTTAGCCTATAGCTTCCAAACAAAGCAAAAGGGGTATTATACCTTTGCTGTATTTGGTGTAGATTCAAGAAATGGTAAATTCGGAAAGGGAGAGGCTCTATCGGATGTCAATATTTTAGTCAATATCGACCGTGGGACAGGAGATATTCAGGTAGTCTCTCTCTATCGAGACACCTATTCAAAGATTGATGATAAGACTTATCATAAGTTAAATGAAGCTTACTTTAAGGGTGGGGTTGATCAGACCTTAAAGACCATTAGAGAAAACTTTGATATCAATGTGCACGACTATGTCGTCTTTAACTGGGAAGCCGTTATTCACGCCATTGACATTCTTGGTGGTGTCGATATTGATGTGACGGATGCAGAATTTGCCTATATTAATAGTTTTATCACAGAAACTGTGGAATCCACAGGAATTGGATCTGTTCAGTTACAACACCCAGGTTTGCAGCATCTTGACGGGGTTCAAGCTGTAGCTTATGCAAGACTTCGTTTGATGGATAACGATTTCCAAAGAACAGAACGCCAGCGAAAAGTAATTAGTTTGGCCTTTGATAAAGCGAAGGTAGCGGATAAGAAAAAGTTAATGCAATTGGTGGTCAGTGTATTGCCAATGACATCAACCAACATTACCATTGATGATATTTTGCCAATGGCAAAGAATACCAAAAAATATCATCTATCAGAGACGGTAGGCTTTCCTTTTGACAAGGAAATTATGAAGCTTGATGGTCGTTCCATTGTTGTTCCGATCACCTTAAAAAGCAATGTTATTGCTCTACATCAACTTTTATTTAAAGATGAAAGTTATACGCCTAGTGATTCTGTCCAAAAAATTAGTGATTATATCATTAAAAAGACGGGAAAAGGGGCGGATGATCGTAGTGTGAGCGATTTGCAAGAAAATGGCATAGAAGAAAGTGAAAGTACTTTAGAAACTTCTCTTAGCCCAAATGGACAAAAAAATTCAAAAAAGATGCCAAAGTCGTCAAAGGCCAATAAGGGCAAAAAGGCAGAATCGACAGTTAAGTCAAAGACCAGTGCAATGAATTCTTCGTTGCCGTCCTCAGAGCAAGGGGCGGCAACCGTCGCTGGTGGGGAAGTCATCCAGGGCACCGTGGCACAGTCTCATTCGGGAGAGAGTGCTTTGGTATCATCACAGCAGCAGACCTATTCGGTGGCAGCAGCACCTTCTACACAGGAACATCACAAAAGTACAACAGCACCAACCAAAGCGAATAAGGCAAAAAAAAAGTCAAAGGACGACGAAGAAAAGCCTGATTACTCGGCTTACAACTTACATGATGACGACTACGATGCCGGTGATGCTGGCGATGAGGGACTTGAGGAGTATTTGAGAAAACAAGGAGGAGATGTGGGCGACGAGGACAGCGATGACGACAACAGTTTGCCACGTATGGATTTTGATGCAGATAATGGACCAGGATCAAGATAAAAATAAAGCCAAGCCTAGAAGAGTGTAGGTTTGGCTTTATTTTTTGATATTCAACTATTCGCAAAAGACTTGTTTAACGAATAGTTAGTATAGATTTTTCCTATTTCTTTATTGATACTACTTTTCCTGTAAAGGAATCTGCATCGCTTTTTGGAAGATCTCCAGTATAAGAAACAGTTACTTTATCTCCTTGATTGACACCCTCATATCCCTCTGGTTTCGTTCCATCATAGAAGGCGAAAAGATAAGACTTTCCATCTTTGGCATCAAGAATAAATTGATTTTCCTTTTTTTCCTCAATGGTTCCCTCCACTGTCTTTGCATCTTTTGTATCTTCTGCTTTGGCACTAGACTGCTCAGCTTGTGCTGTAGTCTGTGTAGTGGTGCTCTCTTTTTTTCCGCAGCCTGCTGCAGCAATCATCGCAGCAACCATCATTGTTCCAAATAAAAATTTTTTCATTTTTCAATCTCCTTATTTTTTATTTAACAAAAAACAGCTTTGCAAAGCTGCAAAGCTGTTTTAAGCCATACGCCAAAATTAACGCTTAATGTTGAATGCGTTAATTCCTGGATAAACAGCACTCTCACCAAGCTGCTCCTCAATGCGAAGAAGCTGATTGTATTTTGCAACACGCTCAGATCTACTTGGAGCACCTGTCTTAATTTGGCAAGTGTTGAGGGCAACGGCAAGGTCAGCAATTGTTGTATCTGCTGTCTCACCTGAACGGTGGGAAGAAATTGCAGTATAACCTGCCTTGTGAGCCATTTTAATTGCCTCTAAAGTCTCAGAAACAGAACCAATCTGGTTGAGCTTGATTAAGATTGCATTTGCACAACCATTGTCAATACCCTTCTTTAATCTCTCTGTATTGGTTACGAATAAGTCATCACCAACAAGCTGAACTTTGTCGCCAAGTTCCTTTGTCAGCTCTTTCCATCCATCCCAATCTTCCTCATCAAGACCATCCTCGATAGAGATAATTGGATACTTCTCAACCAATGACTTCCAGTGTGCGATAAGCTCTGAAGAAGTAAACTCTGTACCAGCCTTAGGAAGCTTGTAATGTCCCTTTCCTTTCTCGCTCTTCCACTCACTTGCTGCTGCGTCCATAGCGATCATAAAGTCCTTACCTGGCTCATAACCAGCGTTCTTTACAGCCTCAAGAATTGTCTCGATGGTCTCCTCATCAGATGAAAGGTTTGGTGCGAAACCACCCTCATCACCTACAGATGTTGCAAGACCTCTAGACTTTAACAATTTAGCCAATGCATGGAAAACTTCTGCACACCAGCGAAGTGCCTCTTTAAAAGATGGTGCACCAACTGGCATGATCATAAACTCCTGAACATCAACAGTGTTTGTTGCATGTGCACCACCATTTAAGATGTTCATCATAGGTACTGGAAGTCTGTTTCCAGATACACCGCCAAGGAATCTGTAAAGAGGAATGCAAAGAGATTCTGCGGCTGCTCTTGCTACAGCAATAGATACAGCAAGGATTGCGTTTGCACCAAGTTTAGACTTATCCTTTGTACCATCAGCCTTGATCATTGCAGCATCTACAGCATAGGTATCCTGTGGATCCATACCAACGATGACATCGTTAATAATGGTGTTGATGTTTTCAACCGCTTTTGTCACGCCCTTTCCGAGATAACGGTCCTTTTGACCATCTCTAAGCTCAAGTGCCTCGAATTCACCAGTAGATGCACCACTTGGAGCTGTTCCTCTAGCGACAGTACCGTCGTTTAAGTAAACCTCAGCCTCTACAGTTGGATTTCCTCTAGAATCAAGGATCTCTCTACCAATGACCTTCTCAATTTCTAAATATCCCATTTCAAAAAACCTCCTTAAAGAAAATAATGATATTTCTTTGACTCTATGTCTTTATTATTATCTTACAACTTTCCTATTTTGGCAAGACATTTTTATATGATATACTATAGATATACAAAAAATAAAGGAGAATCGGATGTCATCACTTAGTTATAACGAACAAATTGATCGAGAAAATGTATTAAAACTTCGAAAGCTTACCTTGGCCCTTCCGCCCTATTGCAAGGATTTTTTTCGAGGAATTGAGCCACGCACACAATCGAGAACTCGAATTGCCTATGCTTATGATTTGAATGTATTTTTTCAATTTTTATTGAAGGCAAACCCTGTACTCGAAAAAAAGTATAAAAAAATCCGAGATATTCCCATCGAAGTTTTAGAAAATTTGTCTCCTGTAGATTTAGAGGAATATATGGAGTACTTAAAGTATCGAAAAGAGGAAGAAAAAGAGATTGTCAATAAGGGACAGGGAATTCAGAGGAAACTATCGACCTTAAAAAGTTTATATCGCTATCTGTATCGAACAGAAAAGATTGAACACAATCCCACAGAGCGAATTTTAATGCCAAAGACAAAAATAAAGGATATCGTGCACTTGGATGAGGATGAAGTCGAAATGATGTTGAGTGCAGTAGAAAGTGGAAGGAAATTGACAACAAAGCAACGCACTTACCATGACAAGACAAAACTTCGTGATTTGACTCTTCTATCCCTTATGTTGGGAACAGGAATTCGAGTTTCTGAGTGTGTTGGCTTAAATATTCAAGATGTAGATCTAAAAAATGATGGAATAAAGATTTTAAGGAAGGGAGGAAAGGAAACAACCGTTTACTTTGGGGATGAAGTGGAAGAACTTCTTACGGAATATATGGAGTATCGAAAGTCTATTCTAGCGGCCCCAGGGCATGAAGATGCACTATTTTTATCTATGCAAAAGAAGCGTCTCGGTGTTCGAAGTGTCGAAAAAATGGTAAAAAAATATGCTCTTTCTGTGGAAACATTAAAAAAGATTACCCCACATAAGCTAAGAAGTACCTACGGAACAAATTTATATAAAGAGACAGGGGATATTTATCTGGTTGCTGATGTTTTAGGGCATACAGATGTCAATACGACAAAACGCCACTATGCAGCCATTGAGGAAGACAGAAGAAAAAGTGCAAGAAATAAGATTAAATTGCGAAAACAATAAAGACAAAATAAGTTGCATTTTCTTTCTGTTGAGCTTATGATAGAGATATAAAAAACACTATGTATTTTAAATAGAGGACAGTATGACAAAATTTATTCGAGCAAGAAATGAAGGACAAAAGCAGGAGCGATTTGAAGAAATTAAGGCAGCAGGTAGAAAGATTTTTGATGAGAAGCCCTATTCAGAGATTACCATCTCCGATATTGCCCAAAAACTTTCCTGGTCCAGAGCCAATCTATATAAGTATGTCAGCACAAAAGAAGAAATTTACTTAATGATTTGTGAAGAAGCTAGAGAAAAGTACTACAATGAATTAAAAGCCTCGTATCCTGTGGGCTGTGCTTATTCAGAGGAAGTCTTTGCTGAAATTTGGAGTCGCATTATCGCCGACCACTCAGAATACCTTCGCTATTATCATCTCCTCTCCGTCTTTGAAGAAAATGTTTCTATGGAAAAGTTAGTGGAATACAAGCGGGCTTTTTATTCCGATACAGATGATATTATTACCATTTTTTCAAAAAATTTAGCTCTTCGATTTGTCAGTTCACAAAATCTTCTCCATGCCGTACACTATCAAGCAATGGGAATGTACAATGCCATTGTAGAAAATCGAAAGATTAAAGAAGAAATGGAGTTATTGGGTTATATCCTCCCTGATATGGACTTTAAGCGAGATTTAAAGGAATTTATTTTAATTTATCTTTCTGCTGAAAAGCAAAAATAAAACGGAGAGCTTTCATCTTGAAGGCTCTCCGTTTTATTGCTATTTTTTTAAATAATTGTTCTTTCCATCTCGAAAATTTTCTTCAACGACCCTAAATTGACCATCTTGAATTTCAACGACAAAATACCCACAATTTCCTATTGGCTGTTTCCAAAAGTCGTATAATTTTAGTTGATAAATTTGATTCATCATCGCATGAATGGCTGCTCCATGGGAAAGGATTAAGAGATTTCCTTCTCCTTCTAACTGCTTTAGCCAGTCTAAAAAATGAGAAATGCGCTCAAAAAGATGTGTATAGCTTTCCATTTTTCTCATTGGAATAAATTTCTGAGGATCGTGAAAAAAGTTTCTCATATTCTCATCAATATCTTCATATTTTATGCCCTCATAGCGTCCAAAATCAATTTCCATAAGGCTATTAAAGATTTCCATGTCTTCTTGCCTGGAAACGATTTTTGCCGTCTCTCGAGCTCTAAACAAAGGACTAGAAATAACTCGGTTAAAGAGAATTCCTCTTTGTCGAAACTCCTCTGCTGCAAGTCGAGCTTGATCTCTTCCATTTTCATTGAGTGGAATATCTTTCTGTCCTTGCAAGCGATGAGCTTGATTAAAATCCGTCTCTCCATGACGCATAATAAAAATTTTCATAAATAAAATCCTTTCGGTGTGGAATAACAGGGAGGCGTACTTATGGAACAGATGACAGTTACAGCTAAAATTCAGATATCTGTTGATACAGACAGTAAGGTTTTATTGGATGAAACCATGTCTACTTATCTGGATTTGTTCAATGTAATGCCA
The DNA here is from genome assembly GCA_018141845.1 of Lachnospiraceae bacterium oral taxon 096. Taxonomy (NCBI): domain Bacteria; kingdom Bacillati; phylum Bacillota; class Clostridia; order Lachnospirales; family Lachnospiraceae; species Lachnospiraceae bacterium oral taxon 096. The sequence continues at coordinate 1,783,062 of CP073340.1, forward strand.
CTTTAGGTAGGAATACCTATTGGAATAAAGGTCAAAGGCATAAGCCGTCACTACGACTGGGCAGTTACAAGCCCATGACTTAAAGGTCATGGGTAGTTGACACTTCTCTCCCTATTCTTTATTGTGCTGATGGAGCCACAGTCTCTGCGACTGCCACATTTGCTGCCTGTGTCACTTGTGCTGCTGGTTGTGCTGGCTGTGTAGAAGATTGCTCTGAGGAGGCAGGCTGTGTCTGCTCAGGAGCAACGGACTGAGCGGATGAGTCAGCTTGTGCTGCGGTTGGTGCCTGTGATGAAGCGATTGTTGCATCTGGTGCAGGGGTTTGCGGCTGTGTCTGGGCCTGTGCTGCATTCAGCTCAGCCTGAGCTTTTGGGGCATAGGGTGATGTTGGGAAATTAGCAATCAATTGCTTTAAAATTTCATTGGCCGTTGTTGCATCCCCTGCTGCTCGAAGTGCCGTTGAGCGCTTATAAAAAGCTTCCACAAGGTCTGGTTTAATTTTAAAGGCTTCATCATAGTAAACTGCTGCGGTCGCAGGATCCCCAGAAGCCATTGTGCTGTCTCCAAGTTTGACAAGTGGAGCCCACCCCTTTTCATTCAGAATGGCGGAAACTTGGGCATAGACTTCCTGAACGGAGACTCCACTTTCAGGAATATCCACAAGCTGTGCAGGATCAATATAGGCATAGATTTGTGCAGCCATAGGGATATCCTTATTTCGGATATAATTGACAATGGCCGCCAGCTTTTGATATTGGATAAACTTATAATTATTATCCTTGCTGTGCTGTTCAGCCTGCTGAGACAAAGATTCTGCCTGTGATTGCAAATCTATATTGACCTTTTGTAAGTCGGTGTTATCCATTTTTGCTGAACTCAATTTTTCACTGATAGAAGAAACCTCTGCATTGCTTCTATGTGAAACAGAAGCCATTTTAGTTGGCATATATAAAAATAATACCGCAGCAGCACCAACTAAAATGCCAACGCCAATGTTGAGTGCGGTCTGCCAACCGTTGAATTCCTTATATGTCGGTGGAATAATAACATCATCATCCGTCATTTGTCGATGAGAAAATGCACTGCTCATTTTCTTATTTTCGATATCTGCACGCCCTGTATTTTCCTTGACAAATGCCATATAGCGAAGTGCTTTTTCATTGGTCTTGTCTGTTCGCAAAACCAATAAAAGTGCCTTTCCTGCTTTTTTATACTCCCCTCGATTGATATATAAAAGTGCAAGTAAAAGCTGTGCTTTGACAAAACTTGGTTTTTCTTGCACAACTCTTGTCAGCGTCAAAATAGCTAAATCTGGATTGCCGTTGTTTGCATAGTTTAAACCTTGATTAAACTTAATCAAATTTTGTTCATATATTTCCAGACGACCTGCTCGCTTTTTTAAATCCGCTAGATATCGCTGTGCAATATTTTCTTTTGGCCTTTGATTACTACTGATTACCCACTGCACAATGGCCTCTCCCACCTCTCCAATTTCGTAGTAAATCAAACCGAGAAGGTTTCTGGCATCGGTGTGATACTTATTAAAGTGCAGGGCATTTTTTAATTGCACAATTGCACCAGAGAGGTCTCTCACTTTGGCTTTTTCTAAACCAAGATTATAATAGCTATTGGAAATTTGCTGACATTTCCGTCTTAGATCCATTATTCGTCCTGTCCTCTCGTTTCTTTCTTAATCAATTCCATCAAAAGGTCATTGGCATCCATCATATCGCTCTTGATGATGGCATCTTCTACTGCCGAAACCTCTAGGCTCGGTGTAAAGTTTACAATTTCATTTTCAAAATTAATCATTACATTCTCCTAAAATCTCTCCCACAAGATAGAGTGAACCTGCACAAAACAAAATTTCATCCTCTTGTCTTGATGAAAGTGCCTTTTGAAAGGCATCGACGACACTGCTGCAGGTAACAATCTCACAGGATGTTTTTGTGTACTTTTGAAACCAATCTGCAAGCGTAAGTGTATCAGATGCACGGTGCGTGTGCAAGTGGGGAATCCATACTTTTTGTGGGGCTAATGAATCACAAATGTTTTCAATCATCTCCTGCGAATTTTTATCTGCCACCGTAGAAAACAAAAGAAGTGGCTTTTTTTGTCTACTCGAACAAAGTGTTCGAGTGGCTTGAATAAAGGCTTGGACGCCACCAATATTGTGGGCACCATCGACAAAGATATCCGCCATGATTTCTTGCATCCTTCCCTTCCACTGCACTTTCTTTAAGGAGGCTAACTGACTCTCTAGGGAAAAACTTGGGCAAAGAAGCCGCATCGCCATCATGGATAAAATTGCATTGTCCTTCTTATAATCGGCATTGAAAAAAGAAAGAAGTGGAAAATAAACTTCTTTTTTTTCTGTCAAGGCAAAGGTTTGAATCCCATAAGACCTAGCTGTCTCCTCAATCACTTTTGAAGCAGCAGGGAATTGATCATCAAATACTAAAGGTACCAAGGGCTTAATAATTCCTGCTTTTTCTTTCGCAATCTCTTCGATGGTTTCTCCAAGATATTGCATATGATCAAAACTAATGCTTGTAATAATGGTCAACTTTGGTGAAGAAATCGCATTGGTGACATCTAATCTTCCACCCAATCCCGTTTCCAATATACAATAATCGACCTTTGCATCAGCAAAGGCCTCGATTGCAGTGTAAAACAAAAACTCAAAATAGGTTGGATGAAAAAGTCCCTGTGCACAAAGTGTGGAGGCTAGATCCTTGATCTTTAAAGCGGCCAAAGAAAACTTGACATCATCAATCGGAACTTGATTGATTAAGATTCGCTCATTGATCCGAACAAGATGGGGAGAAATAAAAGTTCCCACACGGTAACCAGCATCCACAAGCATTTGTGTCAAGTTCGCACAGACAGAGCCTTTTCCATTGGTCCCTGCAACATGAATGATCTTCATCTTCTTTTCTAAAGATCCCATTGCAGACAAAAAAGTTTGAATGTCTGCAATACTGTTCTTTTTTGCTGCCCAGAGGGGCAGATCTTCAATAAACTGTTGTATCGGCATCTCTTTCTTTATTTCTGTAAATGTGCAAGTTGTAAGGTTACCTGCTGCATCATTTTTTCATAGCCAGAAAGCTTTTCTCTTTCTTCATCAATTTTTGCCTGTGGTGCCTTACTGATAAACTTTTCATTGCCAAGCATTCCCTTTGCTCTAGCAATTTCCCCAGCTAAGCGCTTTTCTTCTTTCTTTAGGCGTTCAATTTCCTTTTCAATATCCACAAGCTCTGCAAATGGCATATAAAAACTTGCTCCAGCAATAACGGCAGAAACGGCATCATCATCAATTTTTGACTTATCCTTTTGAATAATCACATCGGAAGCTAAAGCGAGCATACTAAAGAAATGTTTTGATTCATCAAAGATCTTTGCAATCTCCTCATTTTCCGTAACAACATAGACCAAAGCCTTCTTACTTGGTGGAACATTCATAGAACTTCTCACATTTCGGATATTTCGCACAGCTTCTTTGATGGTCTCCACCTTGGATTCTTCGACAGGCAGATGATACTTTTCTTGATACTTTGGCCAAGGAGAAAGCATAATCGTTTCCTCTTGCTCATTTAAGTTACAAAAGATTTCTTCCGTAATAAATGGCATATAAGGGTGAAGAAGCTTTAACATATCATTTAAGACAGTCTTTAGTGTCCAAAGCGCAGCATTTTTTGTCGTATCTGTTTCACTCCAAAGACGAGGTTTTACCATTTCAATGTACCAATCACAGAATTCTTCCCATACAAAATCATAGACCTTTGATAGGGCGATACCGAGCTCATATTTATCCAGATTTTCGGTCACATCTTGAACAAGAGTATTGGCTTTTGACAAAATCCATCGATCAGCAAGAGTGAGAGAAGAAAGCGGAGTATTTTTATAGGCATCATCCTTTAAATTCATCATAATAAAGCGAGAGGCATTCCAAACCTTATTGGCAAAGTTTCGACTGGCCTCGACTCTTTCCCAATAAAAACGCATATCATTTCCAGGAGCATTGCCGGTCATTAATGTCATTCGAAGGGCATCGGCACCATATTTTTCAATCACTTCGAGTGGATCAATACCATTGCCAAGAGATTTACTCATCTTTCTACCTTGAGAATCTCGAACAAGTCCATGAATGAGTACGGTGTGAAAAGGACTCTTTCCTGTCTGCTCATAGCCAGAAAATACCATTCGAACAACCCAGAAAAAGATAATATCATATCCTGTCACTAAGACATCTGTTGGGTAAAAATAATCGAGTTCTTCGGTGTGTTTTGGCCAACCCAAAGTCGAAAATGGCCAAAGAGCAGAAGAAAACCAAGTATCTAGTGTATCTTCATCTTGTACAAAGTGCGTACAACCACACTTTTCACAAGTCGTCGGTTTTGTTTTAGAAACAACAATGTCACCACATTGCTCGCAATAGTAAGCAGGTATGCGATGCCCCCACCAAATTTGTCTAGAAATACACCAATCCTTAATGTTTTCCAGCCAATGTAAATAAGTTTTTCCATAACTTTCTGGAATAAATTGTAAATCGCCATTTTCAATAGCAGAAATCGCCGGCTTAGCCATTTCTTCCATCTTGACAAACCACTGCTGCTTAATCATTGGCTCAACCGTTGATTTGCAACGATCATGTGTACCGACATTATGGCGGTGAGGAACAACCTTTACTAAAAGTCCCTGTGCCTTTAAATCTTCAACCATTGCTTTTCTAGCTTCATAGCGGTCCATTTTGTCATACTTTGAACCTGGACAATCGATTGTTGCATCATCATGCATAATACAAAGTTCTTCTAAGTTGTGGCGTTTTCCCACTTCAAAGTCATTTGGATCATGTGCAGGGGTAATCTTTACACAGCCAGTTCCAAACTCTTTATCTACATATTCATCGGCAATCACAGGAATTGTTCTATTCGTCAGTGGCAACTGCACTCTTTTTCCAATGAGGTCTTGATATCGCTCATCCTCTGGATGGACAGCCACAGCCATATCGCCAAGCAAGGTCTCTGGTCTTGTTGTTGCAATTTCTACAAACTTTCCCTCTTCTTTAACGATCGGATAAAGAATGTGCCAGAAAAATCCGTCTTGATCGACATGTTCAACTTCCGCATCAGAAATCGAAGTCTGGCAGATCGGGCACCAGTTGATAATTCTTGAACCACGATAGATGTATCCTTTTTTATAGAGCTGAATAAAGACTTCCTGAACAGCCTCTGAACAGCCCTCATCCATGGTAAATCGCTCTCTGTCCCAGTCAGCACTGACACCAAGTTTGTAGAGCTGATTAATGATTTTTGAGCCATATTCTTCTTTCCATTTCCAAACTTCTTCTAAAAATCCATCTCTTCCAAGATCATGTTTATCGATGCCTTGGTCTTTTAGGCGATTGATCACTTTTACTTCTGTGGCAATGGCCGCATGATCGGTTCCTGGTTGCCACAAAGCTTCAAATCCTTGCATTCGCTTATATCGGATCAAAATATCTTGCATTGTATTATCTAGTGCATGTCCCATATGTAATTGCCCCGTAATATTTGGCGGTGGCATGACAATGGTAAATGGCTTTTTGTCACGGTCGACTTTGGCGTGAAAATATTTCATCTTTAGCCATTTTTCATAGGTTTTTCCCTCCATTTGGGATGGATTATAATTTTTTTCTAGTTCCTTCATTTTGTCTCCTCTACATCATATTTCGGTATTCCTGTTTCCAGGTCTGAATGATCGACTCCACTTTTTTGTCTGTGTCATCGGTATGGTCATGGGAAAACCATTGTGAAATTTCTTTCAATATTGGAAGCGATGTTGCCTGTTCTAGGCTATCTCTAAATTCTGCATCCCATTCCTTCTTGCTCTGTTCATCGAGGTCTTGAAAATATTGTTCATCAAAGCTTAAATCAGGAGCAATGAGCATAATATGATACATCTCTTTTAGACAGTGCCTATCCTTTATCTGATTGTAGGCGATGGCATATTCTTTATAGGCGTCTAAAAAAAGAAAAAGATTGGCATATGCACTGCCAAGATTGGCATGAACACTCGCTAAAAATTCGTCCGTAACGACCATGTCTTTTGGAAAATTCAATACTTTTTGATAAGTGTCTGCTGCCCGTTGATATCTTTTTTGTTCAAACAGTGTATTCGCCATTTCAAATAAATATTCTGCTCTATGCAATTTTCGATAAGCTTCCAGTTTTTTTCGATAGTGATTGAGTTCAACAGCACTATACATACGGGTACAGTCAAGAAGAGTCAATAAAATCTCATCATTAGAAGCCTGTTCTTTTTTCATTTTTTGCAGATAGGAACTGAATTGCAAAAGTCCAAGCTCCAAATCTAAAAACTCAAACAGTGGTTGAGAAATCAAGCTTTCTCTGGCAAGAATAGGATTTTCATAAACGACATACAATAATTCTTCCAAAGAATAGACATGAATATTTAATTCTGCAATATAGAGAGGATGTAAAACCTCACTTTGTTCACATACAATTAATCCCATAAGTTCACCTCTTTAATTAAATGGGCTCTTTTGCCCATGGGATAGATGTCTCCAAAGCCCGCATCTTTGATTTCTACCATCATCGTCTGTGCATCTTTAAATACAGTCCTTACATCGATGCGTCGAGTCTTTTGTGGCCTTTTTGGTAAAAAGTCAAGTGAAATCTTCACCACTTTCATTCTCCGCTTTCGAAGGTCAAGTGGGGTAATCTTAAAGTCAAGTGAATTGACTCCGTCTGCAATCATTCGCCATTGACTAGAAGCTGTGTACCAATTATCTCCCGCCCTAGCAATCGGGGTATCACATTCTTTGGTCTTATGGATTAATGGAAGCGATACCGTAGAACTTAATCTTCCATCGCAAATGCAAGTAAAATGAAATGGTGATTTTGGGCTTGCAAAATCCACACCTCTATAGCAAGCACCCATAGCAAAAAGAGCTTGCTCAGAATAAACTTTTCTTCGCTGACATACCACACGCATAAAATTTTCTGCCCAAGAAACTTCAGAAAAGCATCGTCCCACCAATAAAATCGAAGAAAAGATTTTTCTAGCTAAGACTTCTTTTCCAATCGAAGTCAGGATATCATCAGCAATTTTAATCCCCTTTGGTGTGTTGAGGATATCTTGGTCAAATCCTTCATGGATATCCTCTCGCTGTGCAATCACTACAGGCTTTGGTCCACTACCTCGATGCACCCGAAGTTCATAGTAATGGATTTTGGTATCGGATACAAAAAAGAGTCCGACATTGTTTGTCCACATATCTTTATTTTGGCTCATCACATAATAGATAAAACTCTCACTTCGACTAATGACATGAATATGTGATCTATAGTAGCCCAAGTCAACAAAACAATCCATAATCTGATTGGTAATGTCCGATTCTACTTTTGGTATGGAAATGACAATTTCATCTGGGTATCGGGCATCAAATTTATTGACGCTCTTTTCAATGATTTCTTTGAGAAAGTGACGTAATAATTCATTGCCATGATACTTTTTCCCCTGAATGGTTGCGGTTCCATGCTTGGCTGTCAAAGTCAACAGTCGATCTGTCAGGGTAAGTTCTCCTAGACTTTGGTCAAAAGCATCATCCCCAACATACCAGGTCTCTTTTAATTTTTCTCTTGCGACCAATGTTTTAAAAGTCAACGCCTCGGTTTCTCCAAAGTAAACCAATGTGGTACTCTCATCGCTCAGGTCAATCCCCAGTACTCTGGCCTCCATTAATCTTTACTCCCTTTTGTCTGAATTGTAAATAATAACTTTGTCATGGCATCTTTACATACATAATTTTCTAATTCAGCCTGCAAATGAGACTTTGGAATACTTGCCAGTTTATTTAGGCAGATAAAGCGACTATCTTCTTGGTGGTGATCGATCACTTCCCCCTTTAAACTGCCTTCAAGTAAAGGAATGCCATTATTTTCGCTATAAATTTTGTAGTCCCACTGTTCCCCAGAAAATAGCGTCTTTGTGGCAACATAGAAGTTTTGATACATATTTCTTATGTTGTCTCTATGATATTCTTTGTCATACGGTGAAACCTTGCTGTGCAAGAAAATTTCCTCTCCCTTCGTGTGATAGACCAAAATGGAGCTTTCCAAAATTTCTTCAGGAATCGGAATAAACTTTGCAAGCTTTTTGTAGTAATCAAAGAGAATATCTTCTTCAATCAGTAAAAAGACTAAGCTTTTTGCTAAAGCCTTTTGTCTTTCACTTAATATGTCTTTTGTAGTGTAATACTTTGTCAGTGCCATGGCATAAAGAAGAGGGATCTTTTGAATATTTGAGCTTGTCTCCATACTGGCCTCTAGATACTCAAATACTTGTAAAGAGGTATCTTCATGTTCAACAAAATAGGCATAGGATTTCAAACTAAAAAATGCTTTTACCAAAGTGTCACTGACTTTCATTCGACTGATATACCAGTAAAAAGTCTGATCAATATGCTCGCTGTGGTTACTAAAGAGCATCTGGGCCAGCAGGCGTTCTTCTAAATCCGCTGTCTTTGCTCCAACTTCAATGGCTTTTTCTAAGAGAAGATACATATTTTTGCTACTACCATTATATTTTTTTGCTGCAAAATCAAGGATAATCTCCTCTTGACAACCATTGATAACCGAAGTGAAAACTAAGTTAAGCAAGAGATCATCATCGATCTTTTCTTGATTGATTAATAGTTTCGTGCAAAGATTGGATAAGTCTTTTGAAGAAAGCTTATCGCAACCAAATGTCTTTATCATAGCATAGGCTTTTTTCACTCTTCCTCTGGCAATAAAGGTATTGCAAATGAGCTGGCGTTCCTTTTGGTCGAGTAAACTCTTATCAATGCTGTCTAAAAACTCATCTGCCCCCAAAGACCACTGCTCCATGGCCTGTTGCTGATAAAATTGAACCAGAACAGATAAAATCTTTGTCTTAAAGGCAGCAGTAATTTTTACATCACGCATTGCATCCTGTAATAGTTCAGCTTTTGTGGCATCTACTTGTTCTTGCTCTACCATATGCTTTAAATTTGCAATGTGCAATAATGGATGCGACGGATATATATGGTAACACTGCGTCAACACATCCACAAGATCCAGAGCCATCTGTGCTTCGTTGCCAAACCGAGCATAGCGATTTCCATAGGCATCTTGGAATAAAACAATAGTATCATCTGTTGGAATGGGAATGAAGCTTTCGCCATCTTCAAATGCATAAATATGCTCTCCTTTTAATTGTGGATAGATGACCACCACTTGTTTAATCAAAGGATCTACCTTTTGAATGCGATAGGCACAAAGAATGGATGGCAAAACCCTTGCCAACTGTTCATCCACAATGTCTACAGATAAAACTTCCTGATAAATCACAGCAAGAGAAGAATCAATATGGGCTTGTTTTGCCTCTTCTAGGGCATAACTTGTCATTTCATCAATATAGGCGAGGTAAATTTCGCTATTTTTTGGATAAAAGGATAAAATATTGGCATACAGATAGGCTCTATGCTGTTGGTCAAGAAGTCTTTTTTTATCTGCAAAATACCAAAGCACCTCTTCGGGAATGACTTGGTCATAGTTTTTTGGTAAAGATAAAATAAAGGCCTCATTGATGCCAGTCAGAGCAATCTGCTGTTCAATGCCAAGTTGATACCAATAGTGGACGCTGTTATCCTTTATCTTCCCTCTTAATAGTGCAGAACAAATTCCTGATAAAAATTCTCGCTCTGGTGTATCCTTATATAACTTCTTAAGTAACTGAAAATGTAAGCCTTCAAATGAACGAATACTAATGGCACGTTTGGCAATGATTTCGGCCAGTTCTCTACTAATTGCATGATACTTTGCACCACAGCAAAAAGCATGGACTTCAAAAGCACCAATATCATGCAAAAATTCAGTGTGCTTTGCCAAAAATTGACAATAACAAATATAGAGGTAAGGGCTGGTACAACCATCTTGATATACAACTTTATATAACTCAAACAATTCCGACGCATCATTTTGTAATGCGATGTCAAGATGAATCAGTCTTGGCAATAATTGATGAAGATGATTTTCCGTAATCATTCTTCTCATTAAGCGAATAAGGCTTGGTCGTTTACTTTCCTTTGCAAAGACAACAACTTCAAGGTATTCTAAAAGAAGATATTCTTCTACTAGATCCAAACGATTTTCTTTTATATTTTCTCGGATCGTATCGATAATATCCGCTGCCTTACTCTTTTCACCTGCAAGATAATAGACTTCAGCAAGCAATAGTTTTCGATATTCGACTTTCGTTTCTTCACCTTCTAGATTTTCAAGTGCATTGACCATGGAGGCAATACAATCCTTTTTTTCCTTCTCCTTGGTCATAAAGGCGATGCGTGCCCTAGTGTAATCAAACCAATACCTTCTGGTTTCGTAGGATTTTTTCTTTCTCTCTTGTCCACTTCCTGAGTAGACATCAATGTCTACACAAAAACTTTCTCCCACACTGATGAAATAAATCTTTCCCACATTGTGCCCTCGATAGAGACGGCTCTTTTTTATGGTAAATGTGTAGTTTGATTGATGATTTGTAAAATTTTCATTAGTTAAAATCCGAGTAGATAATTCCACAAAATCACCATCGGCGTGGATGGCAAAGCCAAGATATCCCCACGTATTTCTCTTGATTGGGACTTCAACGACAACATCCTCCAAAAGATCAGAAAATGAAAATTTTTGTTGTTCAAAGCTTAGGTAAACGGGAGTCTTTACTCCAGCAGCAATTAAAAACTCCTCCAGTGCATTATTTTTATTGGTACGGTCAAAAAAGGCACTATATAGAGCACAGAGTCTTGGCGTATTCATAAACTTGGCATGCAAAAAGTGTTTATATTGGAAAAGCTCTAGAGCACTTTCCCAATCTGCTTTGGCAATGAGAGCAAAGTCCTCAATACTTTCAATATCATCTAAAATGTCCGTATTTTGCCCAGGTACAACCGTAAATGAAAAAGGCAAAACCATTTCCCCTGCATTGGTCACAAGGTCGAGCTGGCCTTTCATTACCTCTTTGGGATTTAAAAAGCGAGTATCAATCTCTAAGGTTACTTTATTTTTTATTCCACCAAAAGAAGGCGCAAGAACTCTTACGCGATAATTGGAAGAATAAACTAATCCCTTTGCATATATGCGATTTTTGCTCTCAATATTGATTTCTATTTTAATTATTTCGCCTGATTTTACTGGCATATCAATATTTTCTGGAATTACAGAAATTTCTGGAAGAACTTGATCGATGATTCCCTTAGCTAGTCGATTGATTTTCTCTCTCATAAAGCACCCATTCTAAATTTATATTCTCTACCTCAAGCGGCTTGTACCATTATAGCATAAATAACTTTAAAATTACAATTATACTTGAATTAAAAGATTAAGCTTGGTATGATGTTATATTATATAGGAAAGTGGAGGTCAACGATGTCTGTAACGACAATCCTTTATAAATTGATGGTTTTGTATATGTTAAACCGCGTCAACTTTACCTTGACCAATGCACAAATGTCGGAGTTCTTTTTAAATCATAAGTACACAGATTATTTTTCTTTTCAAGAGACGATATCTGAACTTGTGGAGGCCAAATTAATTCATGTCCGTTCCAATCACCATGCATCGCGCTATGAAATTACAAAGGATGGAGAGGAAACGTTAAAGTACTTTAGCCATAAAATTTCTCCACCGATTATGAATGAAATTGATGAATACATCAAGGAAAATAAGTTTAAATTGCGCAATGAGGTTGGAAATATCGCCGATTACTACCAGACTTCCAACCTCGATTATGTGGTTCATTGTGAAGTGCGCGAAGGAAAAAACATTCTCATTAGCCTTGATTTATCTGTTCCTGATGAAGAAACTGCTGCACATATGTGTGATAACTGGCGTGACAAATGTCAAGAAATTTACCAATATCTATCTTTTAACCTTCTTGGTTAACAATCTTTTCAATCAAGGCATAGAGCTCTTCTTTTCCTTGTTTGGACTGTGAGGAGAAGGGTAAAATTGTGGTGTTTTCGCTACAATTGAGCCCTTCTTTTATTATCTTTATTTGCTTTTGAATCTGACTTCTCTTTATTTTGTCCAACTTAGTCGCAATAATGATAGGTTCATATCCTTGATGACAAATCCAATGATACATTAGTTTGTCATTTTCTGATGGTGCGTGGCGAATGTCAATCAACAAGAATACACCGCACAATTGTTTTGAAGTGTGCAAATATCGCTCAATCATCTTTCCCCATTGTGCTTTTACTTCTTCTGATGCCTTGGCATATCCATAGCCTGGCAAATCGACAAAATATAAATTCCCATTGATCTTATAGTAATTGATGGTCTGTGTTTTTCCAGGCGATGATGAAGTCCTAGCTAGGGATCTTCGGTTCATCAATGCATTAATTAAACTTGATTTTCCTACATTTGATTTTCCCGCAAAGGCAATTTCTGGAAAATCATTGTCAGGAAAGGTGCTTGTTATACCACATACCGTCTCTAATTCTGCACTCTTAATAATCATATTTTTCCTCCTCTTCGTTCTTACTTAAAAAAATGCGTTTGCCTTGAGGCAAACGCATTTTTTGTCTTCTATTCTGTCTTCTTTACCTTCACATCTCGAAAAGTCACTTCAGGCTCTCCGCCATCAATCGCTTCTTTATTGATCTTACATATGCCAATGCTTTCATTCGATGGAATTTCATACATCATATCCATCATGACATCTTCCATAATGGAGCGCAATCCCCTTGCTCCAGTCTTTCGATCGACAGCAAGTTTGGCCACTTCATGGATGGCATCATCTGTAAATTCAAGTTTAACATCATCAAGTTCAAAGAGCTTTTGATACTGTTTGGTCAAGGCATTCTTTGGCTCAACCAAAATACGAACAAGTGCATCCTCATCGAGTAAATCAAGAGAAACCGTGATCGGGACACGACCGATAAATTCTGGAATTAGGCCAAACTTTACCAAATCTTGTGGCATAACTTGACGGAAAAGCTCATCCACAGCTTGAGAATTTTTCTCAACAACCTCTGCATTAAATCCAATGCTTCCCTTACTTAGTCTTCGTTCGATAATCTTTTCCAATCCATCAAATGCACCTCCACAAATAAAGAGGATATTGGTGGTGTCGATTTGAATTAGCTCTTGGTGTGGGTGCTTTCTTCCCCCTTGTGGTGGAACATTGGCAACACTTCCTTCCAAAATTTTTAGAAGTGCCTGCTGTACCCCCTCTCCGGATACATCTCTTGTAATGGAGACATTTTCTGATTTTTTGGTAATTTTATCAATCTCGTCAATATAGACGATACCATATTCTGCCCTAGCGACATTGCCATCCGCAGCTTGAATCAGTTTGAGCAAAATATTTTCGACATCCTCACCTACATATCCAGCTTCTGTCAATGTTGTCGCATCTGCAATGGCAAATGGAACATTTAAAATCTTTGCCAATGTCTGTGCAAGATAGGTTTTTCCTGATCCTGTTGGTCCAAGCATCAAAATATTACTCTTTTGAATTTCGACATCGGATTTAGATGTTGCTGTAATTCGCTTATAATGATTATATACCGCAACAGAGAGCACCTTTTTTGCCTCATCCTGACCAATGACATACTCATCTAGAAATTTTTTAATTTCCTTTGGTTTGAGCAAGTTAATTTCTGCAAAGTCTGCCGAAGCCTTATCATGTGCCTCTTCCTCGATAATCTCACTGCAAATACCAACACATTCATTACAAATAAATGCATTATGACCTACAAAGAGTTTTCTAAACTTATCCTCTGGTCTGCCACAAAAGGAACAAACAGCTTTCTTTTTGTCGTCAGATTTTCCTGCCATATTTCCTCCTAGTGATGCTCAATCACTTGGTCAATAAGACCATATTCTAGGGCTTCCTGAGCGGTCATATAATTGTCTCGCTCAGTGTCTCGCTCAATCACTTCGATTGGCTGACCTGTATTTGCTGCCAGCATCTCATTCATCTTTTTCTTGGTCTTTAAGATGTGTTCTGCTGCAATTTTAATCTCTGTCGCCTGTCCTTGTGCACCACCTGATGGCTGATGGATCATAATCTCTGCATTTGGAAGAGCAAATCTTTTTCCCTTTGTTCCACCAGCAAGCAAAAACGCACCCATACTTGCAGCCATACCCATACAAATGGTGGAAACATCACACTTTACATATTGCATTGTGTCATAGATGGCCATTCCAGAAACAACGCTTCCTCCTGGACTGTTGATGTATAAATTAATGTCCTTTGTTGGATCCTCAGATTCAAGAAATAAAATCTGAGCGACAACAAGGCTTGCGGTCACATCATTGACTTCATCAGCTAAGAAGATGATTCTGTCCTTAAGTAATCTCGAATAAATGTCAAATGCACGTTCGCCACGACTTGTCGATTCGATGACTGTAGGGACTAAACTCATAACTTTTTACCTCCTTAGTTTATTATTGAATTAAACGAACTTTGCATTCTCTACAAGGAAGTTTACTGCCTTTTGAACAGCAAGATCCTGCTTTAATTGATCAAGACCCTGTGCATTAAAGATCTCTTTGATCTTTTCAATATCCATCTTGTACTGATCTGCCATCTTTTGAAGCTCAGCATTGATCTCTTCCTCAGTTGCTGCAATATTTTCTGCCTTCACTACGGCCTCTAAAACAACTCTATTGCGAACTCTCTGGAAAGCCTGTGGCTTCATCTGCTCTCTAATCTGCTCCATTGTTGTTCCAGTAAATTCCATAAACTGATCAAGAGGAATGCCTTGGCTTTGCATACGTCTTGCATAGTCATTGACCATTTGATCAATCGTTGAGTCAAGCATTGGATCTGGAATATCAACTTCTGCCTGTGCAGATACCTTATCTACAACAGTGTTCTCATTCGCAATCTTCGCATTCTCTTCCTTTGCAACAGCAAGCTTCTTCTTTAAGTCTTCCTTAAATGCATCGAGGGTATCAAATTCGCTCACCTCACTTGCAAACTCATCATTGAGTTCAGGAAGTTCCTTCTTCTTTGCATCCTTAATCGTTACAGCAAATACAGCAGCCTTACCAGCAAGATCTTTTGCAGCATAATTTTCTGGGAAAGTAACATGAACATCAAAACTCTCACCGATATTATGTCCCTTGATTTGTTCCTCAAATCCTTCAATAAAGGCATGGGATCCAATAACTAATGGATAATCTTCACCCTTTCCACCCTCAAAGTGCACGCCATCAATAGAACCATCAAAGTCAATCACTGTGTGATCTCCCTCTTCAATGGCACGACCTTCTACAGTCACCATACGAGAGTTGCGATCTTGCTCGCCCTTTAACGCATTTTCAATATCCTCATCGGTCACTTCAGCATTGGCCTTTTCTACTTCAATTCCCTTATAGTTATTTAACTTAACCTCAGGGTATACAGCAACAAGTGCCTCATACTCAAAATCTTCGCCCTTTGCAACTTTAGTGATGGTAATCTCTGGTCTTGAAACAATTTCAAGCTTTGACTCCTGCATTGCTGCTGGATAAGAATTGTCAATGGCAACATTTATTGCATCATCAAGTAATGCACCTAAGCCAAAGTGCTTTTCTACCATAGCTTGTGTAGCATGTCCTTTTCTAAAACCTGGAACAGCAAATTTGTTTTTATTCTTCTCATAAGAAGTCTTGATCGCTTTAGTGAAATCATCAGCAGCCACAGTAATTGTGAGCTTTGCCATATTTTTCTCTAAATTTTCTACCTTTAAACTCATAAATGGATTCTCCTTTAGTGTTTTGCGTTTCAAATCCACATTATATCATATAAAAATACTCTATTCAAGTGATAAGATAATAAAAAGAACGCCCAGCGAATCTAGCCGCTTGGACGTTCTTTTTTTCATTAAATAGATGAAATCGCTTGTGCAACGAGGCAATCAACCGATGCATTATCTAATGTAGTCTCTGGCCTCTGGCAACTGGACTTTTATCATCTCTTTTAGTATACCCCAAAGTTTTTTCTTTTTCAAGACCATCAAGCAATCTTTTTGTCAGTTTGAATAACCTTTGTTGGACACTTTTGTGCACAAGCTCCACAATTTACACACTTACTGTAGTCAACCTGAGCAACATTGCCATTCATGTGTATTGCATCAAACTTACATTGTTTTGTACAGAGCGTACATCCAATGCAGCCCACACTACAATGACTTTTCACATCTTTTCCTTTATCCTGTGAATAGCACTGTACAAGATGATGGGATTGATATGGTACAAGCTCAATCAATTTCTTTGGACAAGCCTCCACGCACTTTCCGCAGGCAACGCATTTTTCTTTGTCAACAACTGAAATTCCATCGACAATATGAATAGCATCAAATGCACATGCCTTGACGCAGGAACCAAATCCCATACATCCATAGGAACAAGACTTTCCGCCAAATCCTGGAACAACACTCGCTTGATTACAATCTGTGATACCAAAGTAATTGTATTTTTCTTTGCTCTTATCGCATGTTCCCTTACAGCGAACAAAGGCGACCTTTTTTTCGCTCTCTCCAGCAGAAACACCCATAATTTCTGCGATCACTGCAGCTACTGGAGCACCACCTACTGGACAGCGGTTTACTTCTGCTTCTCCACAGGCAATGGCCTTTGCCAAACCATCACAACCTGGATATCCACAACCACCACAGTTATTTCCTGGAAGCGCTTCTCTGACTGCAATTTCTCTTGGATCAACTTCAATTGCAAATTTTTCGCTGGCTACGCCCAATAACACACCAACCAAGATGCCAACAACACCAACAACAATGGCGGCAATAATTACACCTGTTATCATATTTTCCTCCCTCTTAAATCAGTCCTGAGAATCCACAAAAGGCAATGGCCATTAATCCTGCGGTAACCAATACAATTGGCATTCCCCGAAAGTTGAAAGGAACTTCTGACTCATTAATTTTCTCACGAATACCCGCAAGTAAAACGATAGAAAGTGCAAAGCCACATGATGTACCTACACCGTAAATAATACTCTGTGCGAAATTGTATTCCTTAGCAACATTGTCAAGAGCCACACCAAGTACAGCACAATTCGTTGTGATCAGTGGAAGGTACACACCTAAAGATTCATACAGACTATGCATATTCTTTTTCATAAACATTTCTACAAATTGTACAAGTGCTGCGATTAAAAGAATAAATACAATCGTTTGCATATATTCAAGGTGCGTAGGAATCAATACCAATTTATAAATACGATCAGCCAAAATAGAAGACAGCGTAATGACAAAGACAACGGCAATTCCCATTCCAGAGGCTGTTTCTACCTTCTTTGAAACACCAAGGAAGGGGCATAGTCCTAGGAAACGGCTCAATACAACATTGCTGACGAGTATGGAACTAATGAGCAATAAAATAAGATCTCTCATCGTTTATTCTCCCTTCTTTACTTGTGCTGCCTTGGCAGCAGCCTCTTTTTTCTTTTCTGCTTCTTTAGCCACTTCTTCAGCTAAAGTAATGTGATTTTCTACACTGCTTGCCCCATGACAATGCAAGCAATCGCCACCACAAGAAAGTTCAGAACGGACAACAGAACCATTGGTTGCACTTGGCATCTTTAATTTATTTTGCAATGCAGAGAGCACAGCTAATACAAAGAATGCACCAGGTGCAAGGACAAAGATGGAAATTCTAAAGTCCTGTGGGATAATTTCAAATCCTAAGATGGCACCTGCTCCAATTAGCTCACGAACAAAGGCAATACAGCTAAGAGAAATCGTAAATCCAAGTCCCATACCAAGTCCATCAAAAAAGCTTGGAATAGCAGGATTCTTTGATGCGTAGGACTCCGCGCGTCCAAGAATAATACAGTTGACAACAATCAAAGGAATATAAATGCCCAGCGAAGTGTAAAGTGCTGGAAAGTATCCTTGCATTAAGAGCTGTACAACCGTTACTAAAGATGCAACAATAACAATAAATGCTGGAATTCTCACTCTGTCGGGAATGATATTTCTCATTGCACCAATAATCATATTGGAAAACATCAATACGGCGGTTGTCGAAAGTCCCATACCTAAGGCATTGATAACGGATGTTGTAACAGCAAGTGTTGGACACATTCCCAACATCAATACAAAAGTAGGGTTTTCTTTGATGATACCATTGTATAATCGTTCAGTATTTCTATTCATTTTTCTCCCCCTTACTTTCCTACATAGTTATTGGCAAAGAATAATGCAGCATTGACCGCGTTAGTGACGGCCTTTGAGGTAATGGTCGAACCACTAATGGCATCAATTTCATTGTCTTGCTTCTTTCCAGTTTTTGTGACAACAAATGCATCAACTTTTTTGCCATTGTATTGTTGGTTAAATTTTGGTTCTTTGGCACGCATACCAAGACCTGGTGTCTCTGCAAGAGTTAAAAATGCAATGCTATTTACTGTGCCATCCTTTGTAATTCCAACAGAAATCTTGACATCTCCACCATAGCCATCCTTTGATGTGGATGTCACTACACTACCAACAACATTTCCTGATGCATCCACTGCATCGACGACTTCATTGATCAAAACTTTTCCAAAACCTTTATTGGCAAGTTCTGTATTAGCTTGTTCAATGGCAGCAGTTTCGCTCTCATTTTCCTTGAAACTTTCTGCATCGGCAAAAACCTTTTTGTATGCTTCTTGTTTTGCCTTTTCCATTGCGATGGCAATGGGTTCTGCTGTGATTTGATAGACAGCACCCAATAAAACACCAGAAATCAGTGTAATCATAAATAGGGTAAAAGCATCCTTCATAAATCCTGATTTTTTCATTTATTTGCCCTCCCTTCCAAATGCCTTCGGAATGGTTGCTTTCTCAATCAAAGGTGCGACAATGTTGCCAAGAATAATGGCATAAGAAACACCTTCTGCGTTTGCACCAAAGAGACGGAAAATTCCTGTTAAAATACCAATAAAAATTCCATAAAGAATTTGTCCATTTGGCGTAATTGGTGTTGTTGTGTAATCTGTAGCCATAAAGAAAGCACCAAAAATTAATCCACCACCTAAAATATGAAATAAAACAAAAGAAGGGTCATGTTCTCCAAACACGAACACAAATACTGCAACAGTCAAAATATAAGCGATTGGTGTTCGCAGGTTAATTACTCTTCGGATCAACAAATAAGCCACACCAATTAAAAGGGCAATGACAGATACTTCACCAATTGTTCCAGGAATATGTCCAATGAACAAGTCAGCGAAAGAATAGCTTTCCTTGATGGTAGCCATCGTGTTTCCTGTCGCTCTTGCTGCACGAAGAGCTGCAAGAGGAGTTGCTCCTGTAATGGCATCAAAGCCTAATCTCTTTGAAGTAAAATTGGTCATTTTACCAGCAAAGGAAATCAACAGAAAACATCTTGCGGCGAGTGCAGGGTTCATCCAGTTAAATCCGATGCCACCATAGAGTTGCTTTACAACAATAATGGCAAAAACACCACCGAGCATTGGAATCCATACAGGAATCTCTGGTGGCATATTAAGTGCCAAAATCATACCTGTGACCACGGCAGACAAATCTCCAATGGTCTGCTCTTTTTTCATTCCTCTTTGAAATAAATACTCTGCTGCAACACAAGCAAATACAGTTCCAACGAGAATAATCAATGCGGAAATACCAAATTGATAGATACCAAAGACGCTCGCTGGGAGCATCGCAATAATGACATCGAGCATAATCCCTCTGGTTGATGAATTATCACGCACATGGGAAGATGCTGATACATTGTATAAATTTTCCATTTACTTTCCCTCCCCTGCAGCGGCCTTTTCCTTTGCTGCCTGTGCAGCCTTTCTTCGATTTGCTGCAACAATTGCTCTCATAAATTTAAATCCTTGAGTCAATGGTCTTTTTGCTGGGCAGACATAAGTGCAGGAACCGCACTCCATACATTCCATACCATTTAGTTTTTCAAAAGCCTCTGCA
Source organism: Lachnospiraceae bacterium oral taxon 096 (assembly GCA_018141845.1). Taxonomy (NCBI): domain Bacteria; kingdom Bacillati; phylum Bacillota; class Clostridia; order Lachnospirales; family Lachnospiraceae; species Lachnospiraceae bacterium oral taxon 096. The sequence continues at coordinate 1,803,031 of CP073340.1, forward strand.
TCATTTGCGATTGCTGTCTCCATCATCAACTGTGGCACTAGATTGCTCGGGCACACCTTGACACAACGACCACATCGTATACATGCCGTTGTCTTTGATTGAGCCACCTGATCTTTTAGCATACAAGTGAGTGCTGATGATGTCTTAGCTACAGGAATATCTGTCGTAAATAAAGCTTGTCCCATCATTGGTCCACCAGATACAATTTTTTCTGGTTGTGATTTAAATCCACCTGCGGCAGCAATTAACTCATTGTAGTTTGTGCCAAGTCGCACATTAAAGTTTTGTGGATTTTGAATAGCATCGCCAGTAATCGTAATAATTTTTCGTATCAATGGTGTCTGCTTTGCCACAGCCATATAAATAGAGATGACGGTATCCACATTGTCAACAACACATCCTGCATCTGCTGGCAGCATTGACGAATTAATTTTTCTACCTGTGACAGCCTTGATAATCGATCGCTCTCCACCTTGTGGGTACTTGGTCAACAGTTCACAAACCTCTATTCTTGATTCATTTTTTACCAACTCTTGCAACTTTTTTATTGCTTCTGGCTTATTGTTTTCAACAGCAATAACACCCTTGGCCTTGTCAAATAATTGCAAAATGATTTTTAGGCCACCAACAATTTTTTCTGGCTCCTCAATCATCATGCGGTAATCGCTTGTCAAATATGGCTCGCACTCTGCACCATTGACAATGACATAGTCAATCGCATTTTCATCCTTTGGTGTGAGCTTGACATGTGTTGGAAATCCCGCACCACCAAGTCCGACAATTCCTGCCTCTTTGATAATGTCTCGAATTTCCTGTTTTGATAGCTTGCTTGCGTCTCTATCCTTCCCAAAATTTGGAATGGTTCGGTACTCCCCATCATTTTGAACAATGATGGAATTTACCATACTTCCGTTGGCAACTCTTCGATTTTCAATCTTAGTTACCTTTCCGGACACTGAGCAGATGACATTGGCAGAAATAAATCCCGACGCTTCACCAATTTTTTGACCAACAAGCACTTCGTCTCCCACGGACACCAGCGGTTTTGCTGGTGCGCCAATATGCTGTGCCATTGGATATACGAGCTCACCTTGTGGTAATACTACCTTTACTGGCTTATCCATCGAAAGTTCTTTTCCCTCAAATGGATGGATTCCACCTCTAAATGTCGCTAATTTCATAGCTTTTCCTCTTCCTTTCTTACTTGTTTTTTTGCACAAAAAAGCACTACTTAAGCACAGCGCTCCATTAAATTATACCATTCGATTTTTGGCTTTTCAATGTTTCGCTAACTTAAGTAGTGCATTTTTTCTAAAACATTTTGATATTTTTTTGTCGTTTTAGTGATTTCTTACATTCTCTCTGGTGCCTTCATTCCCAATAAATAAATACTAGACACTAACACATCTTGTGTCAACAAAATAAGTGCTAAATAAGACTTCTTTTTCTCTATATCTTCCTCACTCAAAATTTTCACTTCATGGTAGAAAGTATTGAATGCATTGGCAATCGCATAGACATATTGGCAAATCTTATGTGGTGCCTGCTCTTCCCAAGCACTTTTGATTACTTCTGAAAAACGGGCAAGTTCAAGTTCCAATTTTTTCTCTGATTCCTGATTGGCTTCCCTTAGATCTTCTGGAGATATCATTTCTGTTGTGCTCTGATTTGCATACTTTGCAAGAATGGATTTAATTCGCACAATTGTGTAGAGAATATATGGTCCAGTATTTCCTTCAAAGGAAACAAAGCGGTCAATATCAAAAATATAATCTTTCCCTGCTTGATTGGACAAATCTCCATATTTAATGGCAGCTTGTCCCACAAGTTTTGCAATTTCTCTCGCTTCGACTTCATTGATATCACGATTGTCTAAAATCTTAGTGTAGACGGCATCCTCTACCTCTTTAATTAAATCCTCCAACCGCATCACACCGCCAGCTCTTGTCTTAAATGGTTTACCATCTTTTCCATTCATCGTTCCAAATCCAATAAAAGTTAGTCTGCGATCTTTAGGAACAATCCCTGCCTTTTTGGCTACTCTAAAGAACTGAGTGTAATGTAAATCCTGACGCTTGTCTGCCACATAAATATAGGCATCCGGTTGATATAATTTTTCTCTCTCCACAAGTGTAGCTAAATCTGATGTAGCATATAGTGCAGCTCCATCAGATTTTCGAATAATACAAGGTGGTAATTCCTTGCTATCTCCCTCTTCAGCAATATCAACGACCAAAGCACCTTCCGATTCATAGGCAATTTTTCGATTTTCCATATCTTCAATCATTGTTGGGATGTATGGTTGAACATCGGATTCTCCTTTCCACAAATCAAAGGAAACATCAAGATTATCATAATTTTTTTTCAAATCAACCTTTGAAATCGCAAGAATATGTTTCCAAATCGCACGATATGGTGCATACCCACTTTGTAACTTTAAAGTGGCCTGTTGTGCTTTCTCCTTAAATTCTGGGTCTTCTTTGGATTTTTTTGATGCTGTTGGATAAATTTCTTCCAACTCTGCAATCGTAAAAGGTGCCTCTTCTGGGTACTCTCCAGTAAAGTCGGGATCAAAATAGCAAAGATTTGGTTGTCTTTCTTTGAGTTCCTCAATAATTAAACCCATTTGTAGACCCCAATCTCCAAGATGTACATCACCAATAACTTCATGTCCCATAAAGAGCCCAATGCGCTTGATGCTTTCTCCAATAATAGCAGATCTTAAATGTCCAATATGCAATGGCTTTGCGACATTCGCCCCCCCAAAGTCCACAATAATTTTTTGTTTTTCTGGCAATTCCAATCCAAATTTTTTATTTTTTGCCATGGCTTTGATTTGGTTGAGTAAGAAGCTCTTGCTCACCTTGATATTAATAAAGCCTGGCATCACAGCCTCTATGCTCTCGAATATCTTTTCTCCTTCTAGTTTTTTTGCCACTTCTTCTGCAATATCCATTGGTCTTTTCTTATAAATTTTAGCCGCAACCATTGCTCCATTGCACTGAAATTCGCATAAATCCGGGCGATTTGAAATTCCCGTTTTTCCATATACTCTATCATATTGACAGTGATAAAAAGCATCACTCACTGTGTCATTGATTTGTTCTAATAATGTTTTCATTCTTCCTCCATAAGAAAAAGGCGGTCAATTGACCGCCTCCCATCGTTTTTGATTAAACTCTTGAGAGATACTCACCTGTACGGGTATCAATCTTGATTACATCGCCTTGATTGACAAATAATGGGACATATACTGTTGCTCCTGTCTCTACTACTGCTGGCTTTGTTGCACCCTGTGCTGTATTTCCTGCAAATCCTGGCTCTGTGTCTGTAATCTCAAGCTCAACAAAGAGTGGTGGCTCAACGGAGAATACATTGCCGTTGAAAGAGCATACCTTACACATATCATTTTCTTTTACAAACTTCAATGCGTCGCCGACCTTATCTGCATTTAATGCAATCTGCTCATAATTTTCTGTATCCATGAAGTTGTACATCTCGCCATCGGAATACAGATATTGCATTTCTCGTCTGTCAATTCTAGCTGCTGGGAACTTCTCTGTTGGACGGAATGTTCTCTCCACAACACTACCTGTGATGACATTCTTAATTTTTGTGCGGACAAAAGCTGCACCCTTTCCTGGCTTTACATGCTGAAATTCGACAATTTGAAATACCTGTCCCTCTTCTATCTCTAAAGTAAGACCATTTTTGAAATCACCTGCTGAAATCATTGAGTTTCCTCCTAAAAATCGTATTATTACAGTATTTTATAACAAAACCTACGCTTTATCAAGTTCTTTTTTTATATAATCGCAGGCAAGCAAATAGCCATTCAACCCAAGACCAGCAATTTGTCCATCACATTCTGGGGCTGTCACTGAGGTGTGACGAAATTGCTCTCTCTTATGAATATTAGAAATATGTACCTCGACTTTTGGACAATACAATGGCTGCAGAGCATCCCGAATCGCATAAGAATAATGGGTAAATGCCCCCGGATTAATCACCACACCATCAACCTTTTTTTGATAAGCTTCCTGCAACTTATCAATAATTGCTCCCTCATAATTACTTTGAAATAATTCAATTTCAAAGCCCTCATCTTCTGCTTTTTTTCTGAGCAGATTCTCTAGATAGGCAAAATTTTGACTGCCATATTGCTTTTCATCTCGTATTCCCAAAAAATTTAAATTTGGTCCATTTACTACTAAAATTTTCATCGTCACTCTTCCTTATTCATACGCTGATTTAGAATCTTTTGCAATGTTTCCATCGCTCTTTCCTTGGTTTCTTTGCTCAATATTTTTCCTGTCCACCATTGCCAAGAAATCGCCCCCTGGTATACTAGCATTCCTAACCCATTGCAGACCTTTTTTCCCTTCAATTTAAAATTTTTTATAAATGTGGTCTCTTCAGGGATATAGACAATATCAACACCTACATCACATTTTTCAAAAAATTGAGGATTTGATACAATACAATCTTCGCTATTTGGGTACATTCCTACGCTCGTTGCTTGAATTGCAAGATAACCTCTGTGTGGAAGATATTGATTTATCTTTTCTTCCACATCCCCCAAGGTGCACACCGCAATCGAAAATTCTGGAAAATAGGATAAAAGTTCTGTCTTTAACATTTCTGCCGCCAATCCGCTTCGATTGACAATGGTCAAAGATTTCGCTCCTTCCTGACAAGCCAAATAAGCAGCCGCCTTGGCGGCCCCCACCTGCTCCAAGTAACACAACATCTTGATTTTGTAAAGAAATGCCCTCCATTTCAAGTAGCATCAGTAGCCCCGGAAGATCAGAATTTTTTCCAATATATCCTCCATTTGCTCTCACTAAAGTGTTGACAGCACCAATTCGCCTTGCCTCCTCGTCGATATCAATAAGATATTTCATTACATCCTGCTTATATGGAATGGTGACATTCATTCCGTGAATTCCCAAAGAATAGGCACCCAAGATTGCTGTCTTTAGATCTTCTTTCACCTGCAATGGCACATAGATAATGTCCTCCCCCATTTCCCGATTAAAACAGTCATGCAATGCAATTGACATACTATGTCCAATCGGATTGGCAATCAAGCCGCATACCTTTGCTTTTGCCGTAAACATTTACCCTCTCTTTCTATACTGATGAAGAATCCACTTTTCTGGAATTCGCTTCAATACAATCTGTATTTCTTCTTTTTTATTAATTGGTTGAACTAAAATGGAATAAATTCCCAGGCGTCTTGCTCCCCAAATATCTGTAAAAATTTGATCGCCCACCATCAAAGTCTCTTTCTTTTTTATGCCCATTTTCTCTATACCAGCCAAATATCCCCTTTTTCTCGGTTTTTTTGCATCACATACATAGTACGAATTTACCTCTTTTGCAAAAGGCAAAATTCTAGGAGCCTTATTATTCGAAACCAGACAAGTAGTAAACCCAATCGTTCTTAAATTTTCAAAGAAGTGAATAACCGATGCCGTAGCTGGTGCTCCATGTTCTGTCAATGTGTTATCAATATCAAATAAAACTCCACGATATCCCATGTGATAGAGTTTTTTAAAGTCAATATCATAGATGGAATCGGAAAGAGCATCAGGAAAAAATTGTTCTAACATTCTTCCTCCCTCTTTGATAACTTTCCAATCTCCTCCATAAAAGTTCCCACATCTTCAAATTCACGATACACCGAGGCAAATCGAACATAGGCAACTTCATCCACTCCTTTTAATGTTTCCAGCACAATTTCGCCAATGTCCCTTGTTGAAATTTCCTTGCTCCCCAAAGAATAAATTTGTGTCTCAATATCTTCCATCATCTTTTGCATTTGCTGATTTGTCACTGGACGCTTGTGACAACTGCGCAATAGCCCCGCCTCAATCTTATCTCGATCATATTCTTCTCTAGATTGATCCTTTTTAATCACCAATAGGGGTATGGTCTCAATTTTTTCAAATGTTGTAAAACGACGCTTACACTTTTCACATGCTCTCCTTCGCCTTATTGTAGAATTGTCTTCTGAGGCCCTTGTATCTACTACTTTTGTGTCGCCCCCACAAAATGGACATTTCATACTTAAATCCTTTCATCATCCTAAATTCTGCTCTCATTGTGTATATTGTAACATATCTTTGCCCAAAATACTATAAAAGTACGACAAAAGGAGCTGCTGTCTTAGCAACTCCCCTTGTGTTTCTACTTAGATATAAAACATCGACTGATCAAAATCTCTATATTCTATATAAACTTTCGTCAGATCTTCTAATGTCACATTTTTTAGAACTTCATCCAGATGCTGATTAATCTGATCAATCACCAAACTTTGAATTGCCATTGAAGCCGGCAGCCCAGAAGTCTGTGCACTCTCTGGCTCAATCTTATACTCTCCATCCAAAGCAATAAGAATATCTGAAACTTTGATTTCTGATGCAGGGCGATTGAGTTTATATCCCCCTTGTGCTCCCTTAACACCAAGCACAATCCCTGCTCTTCTTAAGGATGCAAACACCTGCTCAAGATATTGCTGTGAGATATTATTGTCTGATGCGAGTGTAGCCAAAACGACATACTCCTGTGAAGTCCTCGTTGATAAATCCACTAAAGCTCTCAATCCATACCTACATTTATTTGAAAGTTTCATCTTCTTCTCGCCTCCAAATTACTGAACTGCCTTAAATGCCTCATCAAGATCTTGAATGATATCGTCAATATTCTCTGTACCAATAGAAAGACGAATTGTATTTGGCTTAATTCCCTGATCCAACAGCTCCTCCTCTGTACACTGAGAATGTGTTGTTGTTGCTGGGTGAATAACCAATGACTTTACATCCGCTACATTAGCTAAAAGTGAAAATAGCTCTAAGTTGTCAATAAAGTCCATTGCCTTTTTTGCGTCCCCCTTGATCTCAAAGGTAAAGATTGAACCTCCACCATTTGGGAAATATTTTTTGTAGAGCTCCTTCTGACTTTCGTCATCGGTCACTGCTGGGTGATGAACTTTTTCCACCTGTGGATGATTCTTTAAATACTCCACTACCTTTTTCGCATTCTCTGAATGACGCTCTACACGAAGAGAGAGTGTCTCCAATCCCTGCAAGAAGATAAAGGCGTGGAATGGAGAAAGGCAGGCCCCTGTATCTCTCAAAAGGAGTGCTCGAATTTTGGTAACAAACGCTGCCTTTCCTGCAGCCTTTGTAAAGCTCACACCATGATAACTTGGATTTGGCTCCGTTAGAGAAGGAAACTTTCCTGAAGCTTCCCAATCAAATTTACCTCCATCTACAATCACACCACCGATTGCTGTGCCATGTCCACCAATAAACTTTGTTGCTGAATGAACAACAATATCTGCACCATGCTCAATTGGACGAACAAGAAATGGTGTTGCAAAAGTATTGTCAACGATCAATGGAATATTGTGCTTATGTGCAATCTTTGCCACAGCTTCAATATCTACAACCTCTGAATTTGGATTACCCAGTGTCTCAATCAATACAGCCTTTGTATTCTCATCAATGGCATCTTCAATCTCCTTTTCATTGAAGATATCAACAAATTTTGTTGTCACACTGTAATCTGGCAATGTATGCTGCAAGAGGTTAAATGACCCTCCATAAATATTCTTTGCCGATACAACATTGTCTCCGGCCTTTGTGATGTTTTGGATGGCATAAGTAATTGCTGCTGCTCCAGAAGCGACAGCAAGTGCTGCCACACCGCCCTCAAGAGCTGCTATTCTCTGCTCAAAGACATCATTGGTTGGATTGGTCAAACGACCATAAATATTTCCTGCATCTTTTAAGGCAAAGCGATCCGCTGCATGCTGTGAATTATGAAATACAAATGATGTACTCGCATAAATTGGCACAGCCCTTGCATCTGTCACTGTGTCTGCATGCTCTTGTCCAACATGCAACTGTAATGTTTCAAATTTAAAATTTCTATCTTTTCTCTCAATCTTCTTTCCCATGATCATTTACCCTTTTCCTTTAATCTATTATGCCTCTGTGAAAAGAGGTGTCGAATAGTAACGATCTCCAGAATCTGGAAGTAAAGCTACAATCGTCTTTCCCTTGTTTTCAGGACGCTTTGCAAGTACAATCGCTGCACTCAGTGCTGCTCCAGAAGAAATACCGGTTAAAAGTCCTTCTTTTCTTGTCAATAACTTACTATACTCAAAGGCATCCTCATTGCTCACCTTAATAATCTCATCATACACCTTCGTATTTAATGTATCTGGAACAAATCCAGCACCAATACCTTGAATCTTGTGTGGTCCAGTCTTTCCCTCTGAAAGAACTGGTGAACCTTCTGGCTCCACAGCAATAACCTTTACGCTAGGTTTCTGCTCCTTTAAGTATTCGCCAGTACCTGTGATTGTTCCGCCTGTTCCAATACCTGAAATAAAGAAATCAACTTCACCATCTGTGTCCTTCCAAATCTCTGGTCCTGTTGTTGCCTTGTGAACTGCTGGGTTGGCTGGGTTTGAAAACTGTGATGGAACAAAACTGTCTGGAATGTCCTTTGCAAGTTCATCTGCCTTTGCAATCGCACCCTTCATTCCCTTTGCTCCCTCAGTGAGCACAATTTCCGCACCATAGGCCTTTAAGATATTTCTTCTCTCCACACTCATCGTTTCTGGCATTGTAAGAATTACCTTATAGCCCTTTGCAGCACCGATAGCGGCAAGTCCAATTCCCGTGTTTCCTGATGTTGGCTCAATAATAGTTGCCCCTGGCTTTAACTTTCCAGTCTTTTCAGCCTCTTCAATCATTGCCAAGCCAATTCTATCCTTAACACTTCCTGCTGGGTTAAAGTATTCAAGCTTTACTAAAACCCTTGCCTCCAATCCTAATTCCTTTTCAATATTTGTAACTTCTACAAGAGGAGTATTTCCTACAAGCTCTGCATTACTTTTATATATACGACTCATTGTTTTACCAACCTTTCCTACTCTTTTAATATGTTTTATGTTGGTAGTATATTCCTTTTTTTCCTATATGTCAAGTATGTTTTTTATTTTTCTTTGATATATTTTCTCAATTTAGTATACTAGTAGTTTAATCAATTGAGCGAAGCTTCTCGCTTCGCCCAACAATCCACTATTTCTAACCATATTGCTCAATTAACTTCCTCGACAAATGAACCTCTCTATCTCGATGTTCATTCATTTTCTTCACTGCAAATGCAAAATCCCTACTTTGCAACACTTCGATCATCTCTGCATTTTCCCTCAACAAATATTCTGTAATGTGGGTATGGGCAATCTCAAAATGCCGATATCTCTCAAGGTGCAGCAGATTATCTCCCACAATATCCATTACCCGTTGTCTCTTGGCCTTTTCCATAATCTTTCGATGAAACTCCCTATGCAATCGCATAAATTCTGGATAACTTCCCCCTTCCTGTGCAAATATTTTCTGTTGAGACAATTGCGCCTCCAACTCACCAATCATCACTTTTTGTTCCTGCTCGCTGAGATTCCAAAGAATATCGTTGACGGCTTCTTTTTCAATAGCTGATTGCAAAAATAGCAAATCTTCAATATAATTTGCGTCAATCTTTGAAACATAGCTTCCCCTCTGCGGCAATATATCAATAAATCCCATCTGACGCAACCGCCCAAATGCACTTCGAATTACTGACCGAGAAACTTGAAAGTCTCTCCCCATTTTGTTTTCACTAATGAGCATCCCTGGCTCAAGTAGAAGATGGACAATGTCTTCCAATACCTTGTCAAAGACATCTTCGCCTGTATAAACTTTTGGAGACTTACTTATCATTTTCCTTCCTCCTTCAAATCATTTGCATTTCTGTAACTTGTATTCTTGTATTTCTATTGCTTCTGTCATCATTATGCCACAACTATCCTTTGAAAACAATAAAAAATAGAGGCTGCAAAAAAAATTGCAACCTCTATCTACTCTTCTATTCTATATTTTATTCTGCCTTTCCAGAGAGATATGCATCGATACCTCTTGCACCAGCTTTTCCAGCCTCCATTGCAAGAATAACCGTTGCAGCACCTGTAACTGCATCGCCACCAGCATATACACCATCGCGACTTGTCTGTCCATTATCTTCCTGTGCAACAATACATCTCCTCTTGTTGATATCCAATCCCTTTGTTGTATTGGATATTAATGGGTTTGGTGATGTACCAAGGGACATAATGACTGTGTCGCAATCAATAACATACTCGCTACCCTCGATTGGAACAGGTCTTCTTCTTCCAGATGCATCTGGCTCGCCAAGCTCCATCTTAATGACCTTCATTCCCTGTACCCATCCCTTTTCATCTTCAAGGATTTCTACTGGATTCGTCAAAAGATCAAAGATAACGCCCTCTTCCTTTGCATGGTGAACTTCCTCCACACGAGCTGGCAACTCAGCTTCACTTCTTCTATAGACAATATGAACTTCTGCGCCAAGACGAAGAGCCGTTCTTGCTGCATCCATAGCTACATTACCACCGCCAACAACACAAACTTTCTTTCCTCGTGAAATTGGTGTCCTATATCCGTCCTTAAAGGCCTTCATCAAGTTATTTCTTGTAAGGAACTCATTCGCTGAGAACACACCATTTGCATTTTCGCCTGGGATTCCCATAAATTGTGGAAGTCCAGCACCTGATCCAATAAATACTGCATCAAATCCCTCTTCCTCAAATAGCTCATCAATGGTCAATGTCTTTCCAATAATAACATCTGTCTCAATTTTTACACCAAGCTTCTTTACATTCTCTACCTCTGGATGTACAACTCCATCCTTTGGAAGACGAAACTCTGGAATACCATAAATGAGCACACCACCTGGCTCGTGAAGTGCCTCAAAAATTGTACAATCATAGCCCATCTTGGCCAAATCTCCTGCACAAGTAAGACCTGCAGGACCTGAACCAATGATGGCAACCTTCTTATTCTTCTTTTCTGCAGTTACCTTTGGAACAATACCATTTTCTCTTGCCCAGTCAGCAACAAATCGCTCAAGTTTTCCAATAGAAACTGCCTCGCCCTTGATACCACGAATACATACACCCTCACATTGGGTCTCTTGTGGACAAACACGACCACAAACTGCTGGAAGTGCACTAGACTGTGCAATAATTTCTGATGCCTTTGCGAAATCCCCTTGAACAACCTCATGAATAAATCCTGGAATATTAATTGAAACAGGACAACCAACAACACATTTTGCATTCTTGCAATTTAGGCATCTTGTTGCCTCAGCCTGTGCCTCTTCCTGTGTATATCCAAGGCAAACCTCTTTAAAGTTTGTTGCTCTTACCTTTGGCTCCTGCTCAGCTACAGGAACTTTTTTCATTTTATTCACTTCGATCATTATTTGTCACCTCCACAATTACCGCAACCACCGTGATGTGTTTCTCCTTCAAGAAGGGCAAGCATTGCTCTTCCCTCTGCAGTCTTATATGTCTGCTGACGCTTCATTGCCTCATCAAAATTGATCAGATGTCCATCAAACTCAGGACCATCTACACAGGCAAACTTCACCTCATCACCAACAGTCAATCGACAAGCACCACACATTCCTGTACCATCGACCATAATTGGGTTCATACTTGCAATCGTTGGAATACCCAGTTCCTTGGTAAGCATACAAACAAATTTCATCATAATCATCGGTCCAATAACTACGCAGGCATCATACTTTCTTCCCTGATTATTTACGAGATCTTTAATTCCCTCTGTAACCATACCCTTGTGTTCATAAGAACCGTCATCTGTCATCACATAAAGTTCTTTTGCCACTGCACGCATCTCATCTTCAAGAATCAATAGATCCTTGTTTTTTGCACCCATAATGGCATCTGCTGGAATTCCGTGCTCTTTCAACCACTTCAACTGTGGGTATACAGGAGCTGTACCAACACCTCCAGCCACAAACAGAAGGTTTTTATTTTTGAGCGTTTCAAAATCTTCTGTAATTAACTCGCTAGGATTTCCAAGTGGTCCAACAATATCCATAAAGGCATCTCCCTCATTGAGCTCTGCCATTCTTGTTGTCTCAGCACCGACCTCCTGAAATACAATCGTCACAATTCCCTTTTCTCTATCGTAATCGCAAACGGTGAGTGGAATTCTCTCTCCCTCATTGTCAATCTTGACAATTAAGAATTCTCCTGGCAAACACTTTTTTGCGATACGCTTAGCTTCAATATCCATCAAGATAATCTTTTCAGCTAATTTTCTTTTTTTTACGATTGAAAACATATCTGCACATCTCCCTTACTTTTTTATATAAAGCAATGGCTATTATAACATAATATTTAATTTTTCATCAAGGCTTTTTATTGAAATTTTACATACTTCGACCTGACATATAGCTTAAATGTATAAGTCAAGTCAAAGTATGTCTCCTCGTCCGATTCCGCCATTATCTTCCAATCTGGCAGGGCATCTAAGTTTTCCATACGAGCATCCGCAACATAAGTAAAATCAATTGCGGTGATATGAGCCACCTGCACATAGGGCAAAAACTCGCTATAGATGCTTTCTCCACCAATAACAAAAATATCTTCATCACAAATTTGATGTTCTCTCAACCAATGAAGACATTCCTCTAAACTATGGACAACAACCGCTCCCTTGACTCGATAGTTCCTATTCCTTGACAGCACAATATTTGTTCTGCCATAGAGTGGCTGTCCACCAGGAAGGGACTCCAATGTCTTTCTTCCCATAATAATTACCCTGCCCATCGTCTCTTCGCGAAAAAGTTGCTTATCCTTTGGAATCGAAACAAGGAGTTTGCCATGATGTCCAATTCCCCATTGCCTATCTACTGCTGCAATTAAATTCATTATTCTTCACCAAAATGCTTTTTCAATGCATTAAAGGTTTCCTCACTGATATAATGTTCCACTCGACAAGCGTCTTCAACTGCAGTGTCTTCACTGACACCAATTTTTTGAAAAATTTTACTCAAGACATGATGTCGATCCAGTGTTCTCTGTGCAATTCTTTCTCCGGAAGGAGTTAAATGAATGTGACCATCTGCATCTACCTCAACAAAGCCATTTTCTCTGAACTTTTTCATCTGTTCTGATACTGTTGGCTTTGAGTATCCCATTTCTCTAGCCACATCTACAGAACGCACTACGCCCAATTTATTCTTCAGTGAAAGAATTGTCTCTAAATACATTTCTGCCGCTTCTTGTATAACCATTTTTCTCCTCCATATATACAAGATGCCACAGCAAAACTCACACTGTGGCATCTACTTAGCTTCTCCTAATTTTTTGTTTCTGCTAAATCAGACGCCCTCAAAGAAAGATCAATTCTTCCTTTTGCTGTATCCACTTTAACAACCTTTACCGTAACCTCATCTCCAATATTGACAACATCTTCAACCTTATTGACACGCTGATCGGAAAGCTTGGAAATATGAATCATTCCATCTTTATTTGGTGTCAATTCAACAAACGCACCAAATTCAAGGATTCGGACAACTTTTCCTGTCATCACCATTCCTGCCTCGATTTCTGTCACAATATTCTTGATCATCCGAATTGCTCGGTCGATCATTTCCTTATCTGTGCCACAGACAGAAACATTGCCCTCTTCACTGATGTCAATCTTTACACCAGTTTCTTCAATAATCTTATTGATGACCTTACCCTGCTTTCCAACAACGTCACCAATCTTTGCTGGATCAATTGTGATTTGTTCAATCTTTGGTGCAAATTCACTCAGCTGTGCTCTCGGTGTATCAATACAAGGCTTCATACAATTCTCCATAATAAAGTCTCTTGCCTCATGACATCTAGAAATAGCACCCTCCACAATGTCTCTAGTGAGACCATGAATCTTAATATCCATCTGGATGGCAGTAATTCCTGTATCTGTTCCTGTCACCTTAAAATCCATATCGCCAAAGAAATCTTCAAGTCCTTGAATATCGGTAAGCAATACATATTCATCATCGCTCTCTCCTGTGACTAATCCACAGGAAATACCAGCAACCATCTTTTTAATTGGAACTCCTGCCGCCATCAAGGACATACAGGATGCACAGGTTGAAGCCATAGAGGTCGAACCATTAGATTCAAATGTCTCTGACACTGTACGAATCGCATATGGAAACTCCTCCTCAGACGGAAGCACTGGAATAAGGGCTCTTTCTGCCAATGCACCATGTCCAATTTCTCTTCTTCCTGGTCCTCTGCTTGGCTTTGTCTCTCCTACAGAGTACGAAGGGAAATTATATTGATGCATATATCGCTTTGTCGTCTCTTCCATATTCAACCCATCGACTTTTTGTGCCTCTGAAAGTGGTGCAAGCGTAGTGACATTACAAATCTGTGTTTGACCACGGGTAAACATTGCTGAGCCATGCACACGAGGAATAATATCTACCTCTGCAGCCAATGGACGAATTTGTGACAACTCTCTTCCATCAGGACGCTTGTGATCCTTTAAAATCATCTTTCGAACCGTCTTTTTCTGATATTGATAAATGGCCTCAGGAAGAAGAGTTAACCACTCTTCATTTTCTGCAAACTTCTCGTTCAACTCCTCAGTAATCACTCGAATATTTTCTTCCCTTGTCTGCTTATCATCTGTAAAAACAGCCTCTTCCATCTTTGCTGGCGGTACGACTTCCTTCATTGCCAAAAAGAGATCCTCTGGCACGGCACATGAAGTATAACTATGTTTTGGCTTTCCACACTCGGCAACAATTTTATCGATAAATTGAATAACCTCTTTATTAATGTTATCTGCAATATAGATCGCTTCAATCATCTTTTTATCTGATATTTCATTTGCTCCAGCTTCTATCATAATCACTTTTTCTCTCGTCGAAGCAACGGTCAATTTTAAATCTGACACTGCCATCTGTGCATTATTCGGATTGATGATAAATTCATCATCAATCATTCCCACCTGTGTGGTCGCACAAGGACCATCAAATGGAATATCTGAAATCGCTGTTGCAATGGCAGAGCCAAGCATTGCTGTAAGTTCAGGAGAGCAGTCTGGATCTACAGACATCACCAAATTATTTAGGGTGACATCATTTCTGTAGTCCTTTGGAAAAAGTGGACGCATCGGGCGATCAATAACACGAGAGGTCAATACAGCATTCTCACTTGCCTTTCCCTCTCTCTTATTAAAGCCTCCTGGCATCTTCCCCACAGCATACATCTTCTCCTCATATTCCACAGAAAGTGGGAAAAAATCAATGCCATCCCTTGGCTTATCTGAGGCTGTTGCTGTTGACAATACTGTGGTATCGCCATAGTGCATAAACGCTGCTCCATTGGCCTGTGCAGCTACTCTTCCAATATCTACCGTCAGCATTCTTCCTGCTAACTCCATGCTAAAGCTTTTAAATTCCTTACTCATAATTTCTCCTTGTTTATCTATTCAAAGGATACCGAAACTACTGATACATCACTGATTTTTCAGGAACATATCAGTGGTCTCGGGATTTATCCTTTGTCTTTGCAAAAACAGGGTGGAGAAAACTCCACCCTGCTCCATATCTCTACATTACTTTCTCAAGCCTAACTTCTCGATCAATGCACGGTAGCCCTCAAGATCATTCTTCTTTAGGTACTGAAGAAGTCCTCTTCTCTGACCAACCATCTTCAAAAGCCCTCTTCTTGAGTGATGATCCTTCTTATTTGTGCTCAAGTGCTGGTTCAACTCATTGATTCTCTCTGTAAGAATTGCAATTTGTACCTCTGGTGAACCTGTGTCTCCAGGCTTTCTACCAAAATCTGCAATAATCTGTGCCTTTAATTCCTTTGTAATCATTTCTTTCTCCTTAAAAAATATTATTATACTAACCTCAAACTAAGAAAAAGGTTGGAGTGTCCAGTTCCTAGTCTGGGCGAAAAAATACGAGACTAGGTTATCATAAGATGCATAAATCTGTCAATACCTTTTGAACATTCTCCCTGTCATTTTTCAGTTGTTCCTTAAGTTCATCTAAAGAATAAAACTTTTTCTCTGACCGAATAAATTCCAAAAACTCCACAGTAATCTCTTCGCCATAGGCATCACGATGAAAATTATAGAGCCAAGTTTCTACTCGAATGCGATGATGGGCACCATCTTCTTGTACTGTTGGATTTCTCCCCACATTGGTCATTCCAAAGAAAACTTCCCCTGTTTTTTGCATTTGAACTCTCGAAGCATACACTCCAAGTTTTGGAATTGTCTTTTCCTTTGGAATCACAATATTTAATGTCGGAAACCCAAGAACAGATCCACCAAGGCGATTTCCAATACAAACTCTCCCACTCACACAATAAGGTTTCTTTAAAAGCTGATTAGCTCTCCTCACTTCTCCCTCTTCAATGAGGTGCCGAATGAATGTGGAACTAATCTCCTGTTGCTCTTCATCCATTTCCTTTTTAATAATGTAAACGGCATAGCCGTATTCCTTCGCATAGGTATAAAGAAGCTTAGCATCTCCACTTTTTTTGTAGCCAAACGCACAATCTGGACCTGCTACAATCGCCTTCATCTTCATTTTTTTTATTAAGATTTCTTGAATAAAAGTCAAACCATCGAGCATAGAAATTTCTTTTGTAAAGGGATATTCCACAATATAGTCAATTCCCTCTTGCTCAAGATTTCTTCTTCTCTCCATATTGGTGTAAATCTGCTCCTGCACCTTCCCATTGATCACATCGGCAGGCGGAGTATGAAAGGTAAAGACGGCGGTCTTTAGATTGCCTTCTCTTGCAACCTCCTTCATCTTTTGAAAAATCTTTTGATGCCCACGGTGCTTGCCATCAAACTTTCCAATCGTCACTACCGTTGGCTCATTGATTTCTACATTGCTGTCATTGATGAATTCTACCATTTCAAAACTCCTCACTACCTTATTGCTCTCGAAATAATTTATATGGCTTTAAGCAATTTTCGTCGGCGATATATTCATACACGCCAAAGAAATGCCCTGCCTTGTCTCGCAGGCGAAGCTGTGTCTTGTCTACAAGTCTATCTTTAATTTCCAAAAAATGCAACTTTAATTTATTCCCATTGTCTGCATACTTTTGATATTCTTCCTTGATTACGGCCAATGGTAAATCTATAAAATACTGTTCTGTGTGAATAATATACTTTTCAACTTCATCAGCATCTCTTGCCTTCTCAAGTTGATCCAGTGAAATTGCATTTTCCAATGTAAAACTAGCCACTCTGGTTCTAATTAAACTTTCCATTGTCCCAAGGCATCCCAGTTTTTCTCCAATATCTGCACAGAGCGTGCGAATATAAGTTCCCTTGGAACAATGAACAAGAAAACGCACCCTTGGAAGATTAATTTCTTGAATTTGAATATTAAAAATTTCTACTGGTCGGGCTTTTCGCTCAATTTCAATTCCTGCTCTTGCTAAATCAACAAGCTTTTGTCCATTAACTTTTAATGCTGAGTACATTGGCGGAATTTGCATATATTGGCCAATAAAGCTAGAAATGACCGCCCTTATCTTTTCCTCGTCACATTCTACACTTCTCTCTTCCATTATCTTTCCTGTGATATCTTGGGTATCTGTTGAAACACCAAGCAAAAGCACGGCCTGATATTCCTTACTTTTATCTGTCATCATATCACAAAGTTTTGTGGCACTTCCAAGGCAAACCGGCAATACTCCCTCTGCATCGGGATCCAAAGTGCCCGTATGTCCTATTTTTCTCTGCCTCAAAATGCCTCTCATCTTGGCCACAACATCATGAGAAGTATACCCACGTTCCTTATAAATATTAATGATTCCGTTGATCATCTTGATACGCCTCAAATTGCTTATCGATTAATGCAGAAATATTATTGATGATATCATGTGTCGAACCATTAAACGAGCAACCCGCAGCATGAATATGTCCACCACCACCAAATTGAAATGCAATGGCACTGACATCGACAAATTTATTTGAACGCATACTCACCTTATAGCATTGTGGACCAATTTCATACATAAAAATGGCCACTTCAATTCCCTTAGTATTGCGCAACTGGTCAACAACACCTTCCATATCTTGACTTGTCACACCATAAAAGTCCATCACTTCTCTAGATATGGAAGAAAATACACATTTTCCACTATGGAAAGTTACACTTTCCAGCAAGGCCCGTCCCAAAATTTGATTCTGTACATAAGTCTTTTGATAAAAGCTCTCATCAATAATCTTTCCAAAATCAATGCCTTTCTCCATCAATTCGCCAGCAATCTGCATTGTCTTTTTTGATGTGTTTGAATACTTAAACACACCTGTATCGTGAATAATCCCAGTATAGAGACATTCTGCGATATCTCGATCAATTTTATCTGGCTGTAAAAGACCATAGAGTACCTCACAAGTTGAACTAGCCTGTGCCTCAAGTACCATATCCTTTGTAAAGCCACAATTGGTAATGTGGTGATCCACACAAAAAGAATCTTTTGCCTGATCTAAAATAACTGCCCGTGCTCCAAGTCTTTCTCTATCAGAACAATCTAAAGTAATACAAAGATCCATCTTGACTTCGTCAAAGTGCTCTTCAATAATATCAGAAAACCCCTTTAAGTATTGAAATCTTCCTGGTTTTTCCTCAATATACACTTTCACTTCTATCTGTGGATCATACTTTCTTATGTAATTATATAATCCAAGGCAAGAGCCTATGCAGTCGCCATCTGGGCGAATATGCCCCAGAATAGCAACTGTATTTGCTCCCCCCAATTTTTGCTCTAGAATATTCATCTCCTACTCCTTAGTAGACTCATTTCCCATGACCTCATCAATCAACTTTGACATCTTCATTCCATAGGCCATGGATGTATCCAAAACAAACTTTAATTCTGGTGTGTTTCGCAAATTAATTTTCTCTGCAAGTTCGTGGCGGATAAATCCTGCTGCCTGCTTTAACCCTGCAATTGTCTCCTCTGCCACCTTGTCATCTCCTAAAACACTGATATATGCTGTACAATACTTTAAATCTGGTGTCACCACTGCCTCTGTACAACTTGTCAACTCATGTATTCTAGGATCCTTTAGTCCTTCACGAATAATCTCCGAAAGTGCTCTTTGCACCTCTGCATTAATTCGTGTATTCTTTACACTATTTTTTCTCATTTCTATCGCCTTTCCACTGCGAATTAGCTACGTGGCACCTCAACCATAGCATAGGCCTCTACTTGATCAAGCTCCTTTACATCATTAAACTTCTCAAACACAAGACCACACTCATAGCCTGCTGCGACTTCCTTGACATCATCCTTAAATCTCTTTAATGATGCCAAATTTCCATCGAAAATTTGTTCGCCATCACGAGTAATTCTACACTTACATCCTCTTTGGAACTTTCCATCCAGTACATAAGATCCCGCAATCGTGCCGATACCAGAAGCCTTAAACAGCTGTCTAATCTCTGCGTGACCAATGATCTTCTCCTCATAAATTGGCTCAAGCATTCCCTTCATTGCAGATTCTACATCTGCAATGACCTGATAAATTACCTTGTAGAAACGAAGATCCACCTTTTCATGCTCTGCAGTTGTCTTTGCCATCGCATCTGCACGTACATTAAATCCAATGATAATAGCATTACTTGCTGCAGCCAATGCCACATCTGACTCCGTAATTGCTCCAACACCATCGTGAATAACTTTTACCTGCACTTCTTCATTAGAAATCTTAATTAAGGATTGCTTTACTGCCTCAACAGATCCTTGCACATCGGCCTTTAAGATAATTGGAAGTTCCTTGACATTTCCAGCCTTAATCTGGCTAAACAAGTCATCGAGCGAAAGCTTTGCCTTTGTCTCCTCAATCAACTTATTCTTGCCCTCACTGATAAAGGTTGCTGCAAATGCCTTTGCCTCATTATTGTCCTCTGTTGCAACCAAAACTTCTCCTGCATTTGGCACATTATCAAGTCCCAAAATCTCAACTGGTGTGGATGGTGTCGCCTCTTCAACTCTTCTTCCCTGATCATTGATCATGGCTCTTACCTTACCAGAACAAGCACCTGCAGCCACAAAATCTCCCACATGCAAAGTTCCCTTTTGTACAAGGATGGTTGCCACTGAACCGCGACCACGATCAAGCTCTGCCTCAATAACAATACCTCTTGCCTTGCGGTTTGGATTGGCCTTTAATTCTTTCACTTCTGCAGTTAGAAGTATCATCTCTAAGAGGTTCTCAATTCCTCTACCTTCCTTTGCAGAAACTTCACAAAAGATCGTTGATCCGCCCCAATCCTCAGGAATTAACTGATACTCGGATAGCTCCTGCTTTACTCTTTCCACATTAGCTCCAGGCTTATCAATCTTATTGACAGCAACAATAATCTCTACTCCAGCAGCCTTAGCATGATTAATAGCCTCTACTGTCTGTGGCATAACACCATCATCTGCTGCAACAACTAAAATGGCAATATCTGTAGACTTTGCACCACGCATACGCATAGCTGTAAATGCTTCATGTCCTGGGGTGTCAAGGAAGGTAATCTTTTGCCCCTTAATTTGAACCATATACGCACCGATATGCTGTGTAATACCGCCAGCCTCTGAACTTGTGACATTGGTCTTTCGAATTGCATCAAGAAGTGAGGTCTTTCCATGATCGACATGTCCCATAACACAGACAACAGGTGGTCTAGGCACAAGATCCTCTGCATTCTCCTCATCTTCCTTCAAAAGCTCTGCAATGACATCGACCTTCTTTTCCAATGTACAAATGACATCATACTCCAGTGCAATTTCTTCTGCCTTTTCAAAGCTAATCTCTGAGTTTAATGTCATCACTTCACCCTTTAAAAAGAGTTTCTTTACAATTGCAGAAGGTTGTAATTTCATCTTACTTGCCAAATCCTTTATGGTGATGGTCTCTGGAATGATAATCTCTTTGATATCCTCTTCTACTGCCTCTACCTTTGGCTTAACTGGCATAATAAATGGATGTCTGCTCACTCTTCCACCCTTTGCTGGGCCATCCTCTGTGCGATGCTTTTTGTCATTTTTTTGGTTTTTGAAGTTATTCTTATTCAATCGTGTTGTAGATGTCTTCTTAGCCAATGCACCATCTAAGTTTGCTGTACTTGGCTTACTACTATTATTTTTTGATTGAAAGTTTCTGCTTGGTGCAGCATCCTTATCTTTATCAAAACCGCCCTGATAACCTCGGCTATAATTGCCACCTCTGCCATCTCGATTACCCGGATTCCCATTGCGATTTCCAGCATTGCGATCACGATTTCCCTGATAGCCTCCTCTTGCCTCGCGATTTCCATCACGGCTTCCCTGATAGCCTCCTCTTGCCTCGCGGTTTCCGTCACGATTTCCCTGATAACTACTTCTTCCGTCACGGTTTCCCTGATAACTACTCCTTCCGTCGCGGTTTCCATCGCGATTTCCTTGATAACTACTTCTTCCCTCACGGTTTCCATCGCGATTTCCCTGATAACTACTTCTTCCCTCGCGGTTTCCATCGCGATTTCCCTGATAGCCTCCTCTTGCCTCACGGTTTCCATCACGATTTCCCTGACGATTTCCGCTTCGCTCACGATTTCCTGTGGAATTTCCTCCTCTCTCACGATTACTATTACGTTCTCTATTACCTTGATCTGCTCTTGGTGCAGTTGGCCTTCCATTATCATTTCTCTTTTCAGCCACCGATTTCACCTCTTCCCTCTTATTTTCTTCTCTTCCTGCCTTTGGCTGCTGTGCATTTTGTGGGCGAAATACCGCACTCACTTTTTTTGTATGCACCTCAGTTTTAACCTCTTGATTATCTTTCAAATCGTGTACCCCCCATCTATTGTTCAAGTAATTTTATCAACGCCATTGCAAATCCATGATCACTCACACCAACAGACGCCCTCGCCTGTTTTCCTATGGCATGACCTAAACTGTCCTTATCACCATATACATACATGGGCACTTGATAATATGTGCTCTTGTCCTTAAAAAGTTTTTTTGTCGGATCTGAAGCGTCCAAAGCCACAAGGACTAGCTTTGCTTTATTGGCTTTAATTAACTTCTCCACTGAAAATTCTCCACTGACAACCTTTCCTGCTCTGGCTGCAAGACCTAGAAAATTTAAAATTTTATCTTCCATTATATCTTACCTCCATCTCCTCTTTTAACTTTTCATAAACTTCCTTTGATACTGGTGACTTATAGGAACGATCAAGCCCCCTTGTCTTCATTGCCTTGGACAGGCATTCTACATTTTTGCAAATATAGGCTCCCCTGCCATTTTTCTTTCCTGTATCATCTAGGCAAATTTCGTCCTCTACCGTCTTTACAATGCGAACCAATTCTGACTTCATCTTTAACTCACCACAGCCAATACAAAGTCTCATCGGAACTTTTTTATTTTTCAAACTCATCCCCCATTTCTGATGCTAGCTCGTTAGCATCTTCCTTGGCTTGTCCACTTTCCAGTGCAATTTCCATATCTGAAATTCCTTCTGGTTGATAATCAATGCCCAGCTCATCAAATAATCCCAATTCTCTTGCCTGTGTCTCGCTCTTGATATCAATCTTAAATCCTGTCAAGCGTGCTGCCAATCTCGCATTTTGACCTTCTTTTCCAATAGCCAAAGAAAGCTGATAATCTGGTACAATCACCTGTGCCTCACGCTTTTCCTCATCTGCTACAACTGCAATCACCTTTGCTGGACTGAGTGCATTTTCAATGAGTGATGCTGCATTGTCATCCCAATTAATAATATCCACCTTTTCACCATGAAGCTCCTCAACGACAGCATTTACCCTTGCTCCGTTTAATCCGACGCAGGCACCTACTGCATCGACATTTGGATCATTGCTGATAACAGCCATCTTTGTTCTTGACCCTGCCTCTCTGGCAATAGATTTAATCTCCACTGTTCCATCCTTAACCTCTGAAACCTCTGTTTCAAACAGTCTCTTCACAAGATCTGGATGAGTTCTGGACACAGAAATTCTTGGTCCCTTTGTGGTGTCCTTTACTTCCAAAACATAGAGCTTAATTCGATCCATTGGCTTAAATTCCTCTGTCTTCACCTGCTCATTTTCTGAAAGAATGGCATCGCATTTGCCTAAATTAATTGAAATATTTTTTCCCAAATATCTTTGAACAACACCAGTGACAATATCTTTTTCCTTAGTAAAATAATCGTTATAAATAACTTTTCTTTCTTCTTCTCGAATCTTTTGCAAAATTACATTCTTAGCTACACCTGTTGCGATTCGCCCAAACTCCTTTGACTTTACAGGAACCTGTGCCCGATCTCCAACACTATAATCTGGATCAATTTGCCTTGCATCTGCAAGAGAAATCTTTGTGGCCTTTTCCTCAAGCGTTGGCTTTTCCAACTTTTCCACAACTTCCTTTTCCTGAATCACTGTATAATCACAAGTCTTTGGATCAATGGTTACAGTGACATTGTCCGCTGTACCAAAGTTATTCTTGCAAGCAGAAATCAAGGAATTCTCAATTGTCTCCAACAAAGTCTTCTTGCTAATATTTTTTTCTTTCTCCAGAATGTCCAACGCTTCCATTAATTCTTTACTCATTTTTTCATTGTCCTCCAAATATTAAAAATCAATCGCCAAGCGAACATTTGCGATGTCCTTTCGGCTAAATGTCAAGGTATTTCCATCTTCTTCGATGGTCAGCATATCCTTATCAAAAGCAACCAATGTTCCAGAAAAATCTTTTCTCTTTTCTATTGCCTTATACAATTTAACTTCAACTTCCTTACCCATCTCACGAACAAAATCCTTGTCCTTTTTCAAGGTTCTTCCAAGTCCCGGTGAACTTACCTCCAAAATATACCCTTCAGAGATAAAATCCTCTTGATCAAGCCAATCGCTCAAGGCTCTGCTAATATCTGCACAGTCATCGACTCCGATACCCCCTTCTTTGTCACAATAGGCTCGAAGATAATACTCCCCTGCTTCCTTTACAAACTCCACATCCACTAACTCAAATGGCATTGTTTCTTGTAATTTTGTCAAAAACTCTTCTGTCCGCTTCACATAAGTGTCGCTTTTACTCATATACACATCCCCTTCTCTTCTAGATTTCAATATCTGATCATACGCAATCGAGTGGACCGACAAGCGGTCCACTCGACATCAGTTTCTGTATATGTTCCCTATTCTAGCACTTTCTTTTGTGCTATGCAAGAAGATTTTTTATATTTCCAAATTTTTCGCACCACGGTTGCAATCAATAAACCAATGCTTGCCCCCAACAAGTCCACCCAAACATCTCGAATTTGTGGACCTCTACCTGAAAAAATTTGAATAGTTTCGTCAATAAATGCGACAAAAAAGCACATATGCAAAACCTTATACCTGCGAATCTTTTTCTTGTCAAGACACATCCTGACAAACACTGCCATCGCAAGCCAAGAATACTCTGTGGCATGAGCCATCTTTCTGACCAACTCTTCTGTGGTATTTTTTTCTCCTACAATGTTACTAAGCCACGGTCCAACCTCACCCAATACTTTTGTGCTCTCCCTAGAAGAAGCTGCTCTTGGCACCATCGAATGTCCCCAGATAAAACATAAAATGAGAATAACAAAAAGAGTAGCTATGCTTTCCTTACTTATAATTCTTTTCGCCATACCATCTTATTCACTACATTTGTAAAACTTTGAATGATCTTTACCACCTTTGTTGACACATTCTCATCAACATAATCTGGCACTGGAATTCCATTATCTCCATTTTCTTGCATAGCTACTGCAGTCTCTACGGCCTGCACCAAGAAATTTCCATCAATTCCTGCGAGTACAAAACATCCCTTATCAATTGCCTCTGGACGCTCTGTCGAAGTTCGAATGCAAATCGCTGGAAAAGAATGTCCCACCGAAGTAAAAAAGGAAGATTCCTCTGGCAATGTTCCTGAATCCGATACTACAGCAAAGGCATTGATTTGCAAGCAGTTGTAGTCATGAAAACCAAGTGGCTCATGCTGAATAACTCGAGAGTCAAGCTCAAATCCTGATGTTTCCAGTCTCTTCTTGCTTCTTGGATGGCAAGAATATAAAATTGGCATATCATATTTCTTTGCAATGGCATTGATCGCATTAAACAGAGAATTAAAATTCTTTTCTGTATCAATATTTTCCTCTCGATGTGCAGATAAAAGAATATATTTTCCCTTTTCTAATCCCAGTCTCTCATGAATATTAGATGCCATAATTTTGTCTAAATTATTGTGTAAAACCTCTGCCATTGGAGAACCTGTGACAAATGTGCGCTCCTTTGGCAAACCACAATCGGCCAAATACTTTCTTGCATGCTCTGAATAGGCCAAATTGACATCGGAAATGATATCTACAATGCGGCGATTTGTTTCCTCTGGAAGGCACTCATCTTTGCAGCGATTTCCCGCTTCCATATGAAAAATTGGAATATGCAATCTCTTTGCCCCAATGACGGACAGACAGCTATTGGTATCTCCAAGCACAAGCACTGCATCTGGACGAATCTCGCTCATCAATGTATAGGACTTTTCAATAATATTGCCCATTGTTGCACCCAAATTCTCGCCCACAGCTTCCATATACACCTCTGGTGGATCCAGTTCCAAATCATCAAAGAACACACCATTTAAATTATAATCATAATTTTGTCCTGTGTGTGCAAGAACAACATCAAAATACTGTCTACACTTTTTAATGACCGCTGAGAGACGAATAATCTCAGGTCTTGTGCCCACAATAATCAACAGCTTTAATTTTCCATTATTTTTAAATCCCATGCTATTTTCCTCCACTCTAATCTTTCACCCTTCTTCCTATACAGGATCTCCAAAAGTATCTGGATGTTTTGGATCAAAGGCTTCATTGGCCCACATCAATGTCACTAAATTTTCTGTCTCACTCAAATTAATAATATTATGGGTGTATCCTGGTAACATATGTACAGCTTCAATCTTTTCTCCACTAACTCTAAATTCAATAATTTCATCGCTGTCAATTCTTCTTTGCTGAATTAACCCCTGTCCTGATACCACAATAAAAAATTCCCATTTTGTGTTGTGCCAATGTTGTCCCTTTGTAATTCCTGGCTTACTAATATTTACAGAAAACTGTCCATGATCGCTGGTCTTTAACAGCTCAGTAAATGAACCCCTCGGATCACAATTCATATGCAATGAAAATGCAGCTTTTTCCTTTGGCAAATAAGACAAATAGGTACTATACAACTTCTTCTCCAGCGAATGATTTGGAATGGATGGCATAAGTAATGTTTCTGGCTGTCGATGGACGGCCTCCAAAAAGTCAACAATTTCTCCAAGCGTTGCAAAATGTGTTGTTGGCACAAAGCAATAGCGACCATTTTCTACTTCTCTTGGTGTCAAGCCATCATATGTCCTTCCGTCAATCACTTCATCGGCCGTTGGATACTCACAATGATGTTCGCGATTTTCCAGAGCAGCAAACATTTCCTCTACCAGATCATCAATATAGAGCAATTCCAGTTTTGTCGAGCGGTCATTGACTTGAATTGGCAAATCATTGGCAATATTATTACAAAATGTTGCCACCGCACTATTGTAATTTGGTCGGCACCACTTTCCAAATAAATTTGGGAAGCGATACACTAAAACCTTTGCTCCTGTCTCTTTGGCATATTGAAAGAAGAGTTCTTCTCCCGCAAGTTTTGACTTTCCATAGTCCGATGTGCCATAGCGACCAATTAAGGTCGCCTGCACAGATGAACTTAACATCACCGGACAAGAATTATTTGCAGCCTTCAATTTCTCAAGCAATGTACTAGAAAAACCAAAGTTTCCTTCCATAAATTCTGATTGATCCTTTGGACGATTGACACCAGCCAGATGAAATACAAAGTCTGCCTTTTGACAATACTCCTCCAAAAGTACTGGATCTGTATCGATGTCATAGCTATACACTTCATCGACAACAAAATTTCGATTGCGATCTTTTCCCTCCTTGACATTCATCAAGTTGGCAACCAAATTTTTTCCAACAAATCCTCTCGCACCTGTGACTAAAATCCTCATTACTTTCTATTCTCCTCAAACCATTTTAATTGCTCATTGACATAGTCTGTTGTCATCAATTTCTTGATGGTTCCCTCGACATCCAAGCGATTGGTATTATGGCTTGTGTAGGACTCATCTGCCATAGTTTGTACCTGTCCATTGACAAAGTACTTGTCATAATTTAAGTCACGATTATCAGCAGATACACGGAAGTACTGTCCCATATCCTCACTGCGAAGTCTCTCTTCTCTTGTCATCAATGTCTCATATAACTTCTCACCATGTCTTGTTCCAATAACCTTGGTCTCTGTCTCCCCAAAGAGCTTTTGAACGGCCTTTGCTAAGACACCAATGGTCGAAGCATCTGCCTTTTGAATGAAGAGATCTCCTGGCTTTGCATTGTGGAAGGCAAAATCAACAAGGTCAACCGCCTCATCGAGATTCATCAAAAATCTAGTCATATTTGGATCTGTGATCGTGATTGGATTTCCATGCTTAATTTGATCGATAAAAAGTGGGATAACGGATCCACGGCTGCACATTACATTGCCATAGCGAGTACAGCTAATAATCGTATCTCCTCTTTCTGCTGCCACACGTGCATTGGCATAGATCACATGCTCCATCATAGCCTTTGAAATTCCCATTGCATTAATTGGATATGCAGCCTTATCTGTGGAAAGACATACCACTCGCTTTACTCCCGCCTCAATGGCTGCATGCAACATATTGTCTGTTCCCTCAACATTTGTCTTTACCGCCTGCATTGGGAAGAACTCGCAAGAAGGAACCTGCTTTAGTGCAGCAGCATGGAAAATGTAGTCGACACCCGGCATAGCATCCTTAATGGATCTTGGATCTCTAACATCCCCGATATAAAATTTCACCTTGCCATAGTAATCTGGATACTTCATCTGCAAATCGTGACGCATCTCATCCTGCTTTTTCTCATCTCTTGAAAAAATACGAATCTGACCAATATCTGTAGTCAAAAAATGCTTGAGCACCGTATTTCCAAATGAACCTGTACCTCCTGTAATCATCAATGTTGCTCCTGAATATAATGACATAATCTTATACACTCCTTTTTTCTTTTTTTATAATTTCTCTTATCTTTTGAAATATTGTAATAACTGCTTCATTTCTTGCAACTACACTCACCAAAAAATAAGTCATTATCCCAATAAAGGTTGACCAAGCCAATGAAAGAATTGCCCCAGGAATAGGGCATAGCTTGCTCACCATAATTGCAATCGACATCATTGCCGTAGCTAACAATGTCTTGAGGAAAATCGACCATTTCACCCGAATTTTTACCTGCTGTCTCACATAGTAGAATAAAATTGCATTGACTACCAATTCTGACAAAATTGAGGCAATGGCTGCACCATTTTGCTTCCATATGGGAATGAGCAATAAGTTACAAATAAAGTTGACACCACTGGTCAAAATACTGGCAAATAGTCTTTTCTTTTCCATTTTTATACTAATCAATAGCCGATAACAGATTAAATCTGCCATCGGACGGATAATCATCATTGGGGCAAAAATTTGTAATGTGGCACCTGCCATTAAAAAATGTCTGCCATACAGTGCCACAACAATTTCCTTTCCAAGCAAAGCAATGCCCATACTTGCTGGCAAAGAAATGATGATCAAAAATTGTAATCCCTTTTCTACAAGGCTCTCCAGTTTTTCATTGTCTTTTTCCTCGTACATTCTGCTCAATTTAGGAAAGATAACTTCTGAAACCGATTGGCAACTAATCATTGCCAAAACAATAATTTTACTTGCGATAAAATAATATCCAACCGATGCATCATCTGCCATCTTTCCAAGCATGGTTGTATCTAATTTATTGTAGAGATTCCCAAAAAAGGCCACTCCTGCAAGCTCTAGCATACTCTCCATATGCCTCTTGAGATTTAAGCCCTGAAAAGTAAAACTCACATACTTTCTTGCCCGAAAAATGCTCACAGCATTATTATATACCGTGCTCATACTCGTCAACAGTGCATAGAGCACAAAGTCTTTTTTTGTATGGACAAATAGTAACATAGAAAGCAAGGAAACGATCTTGACAATAGTACTTCTCCCTGTGATAAAGCCATATTCTTCCTGACCTCGATACAGCCAATCAATATTGGCATAGTTAGAAAAAATTACCAGTCCTGTGGCCATATAGAGCCAAAAATCTACACGCAAATTTGCCCGAGAACACACCAATAAAATGTATAGCACCGTGGCAACTGTTGTGGACAAAATATTGATACAAAATAATTCTGAAAAGACAATATTTGTCTTTTCTCTGTCCTTTGCTACATTTGCCATCTCCCTTGTGCCATATTCTGAAAAGCCCAATAGAGCAAGTGCAAGGAAGTAGGAAGCAATATTTTGTGCATAGGCAACCTTTCCAATTCTATCTTCCTGCAAAACTCGTGACACATACATCGAAGTTAGCATCGGAAAAATCAGTACCACTGTCTTATAGAGCATATTGTAGATGGCATTTTTTGCCACAGCTTTTGACTTAACGGCCATTGCTCTTCCCCTTTTGTCTCTTTATCTTTCTTGTGATATAGAGACGAATATGTCGAATGAGACCGAACATCTTTGTCAAGACAAAAAGCAAACCTTTGCCAAATACACCAAATCTTGGCAAAAACCAACGAAACCATTTCACCACTCTATTCTCCCAATCAATCCAAGAGGCATCGTAGTGATGAATGGAAAAAGTATCTGCTTTTATAAAAAGTCCTCCATCCCAAAAATCCTTTGGTGCAAAAAATGACTTGGGATAAATCTCCAATTCGTTCCCAATACACTGTCTTTGATTTCTGACAAGTAGACCTTTCTTTACCAAGAAATCCGTCATCAGCCTTGGACTAGGGGTCATGTCAATGCTTTTGTCCTCTCTGCAAAAATGCCGATTTCCATAGATATCTTTCATCATCTCAAGCAAAATGGGATTATTTTTCTCTGCCCCAAAACCAA
Organism: Lachnospiraceae bacterium oral taxon 096; assembly: GCA_018141845.1. Classification (NCBI taxonomy): domain Bacteria; kingdom Bacillati; phylum Bacillota; class Clostridia; order Lachnospirales; family Lachnospiraceae; species Lachnospiraceae bacterium oral taxon 096. The sequence goes on from CP073340.1 coordinate 1,832,994, forward strand.
GACCAGGATTAATTGCTACTCCATCCCTTTCCCCCTCAAATCCCATATATGCCCGATGATATAAGAGCTCGTCTAATGGTCGAATAAGTTCCACATCGGTATCCAAATAAATGCCACCATTTTGATAAATAATATCTAATCTAGCAAAATCCGGAACAAATCCCCACTTTTTCTGAAGGTAGGCCTCTTCCATATAGGAATTTTTGTGAATGTCATAATTTTTCTCATTCCATTCTACAATTTCATAATCTGGACAAAATCGCTTCCAAGATTGAATACACTTTCTGGCAATCTTAGGAAGTGGCTTCCCACCAAACCAGCAATAATGAATGACTTTAGGAATCATAGCACCGCCCTTCTAAAAAAACAGTCCTTAGAAACTAAATTCCAAGCTTTCTTTATCTTCGTTAAACCTTTTTTGAGAAATACATAAACCCTTGGTGATCCTGCATAGATAATCGCTTTCCCAATGGTCATTCGGCGTTTCGCATTGCGAAATGGAAAGTTTTTATCTGAATTAGCTGTCTTCACATCTAAAAAATGATTTTCTAGTCCCACACTAGTGGCACTCATATAGAGAACAGCCATATGGTCTCTCAAGTAACAAGTATTCTTTGGACTCTCTCCCCTATCTTCTAAAAACTGTTCCAATTCCTTACACAATGTGCGGATATCTTCCACATGCTTTTTTTCCCTTTTATTTGAAATTGAGCCTGGGCGATTTCGATGATAGTAAAACTCAAAATCCCCATCCACCACTCGTTGAGCACAAATCATAGCTTTGGGGGTAAATAACTCATCCTCATGGACAAGACCTTCCTTAAATCTCAAATTTTTTTCCTCAATAAAGTCTCGTCGATAGATGTAAAATTGACTACATGCAAAAAGATAGTCTCTGCGGTACCCGTCCTCAAGAAAATCTCGTCCCTTCATAACCCCCACAATGGGACTTTTATTTCCTCTCTTTTTACTGATACAAGTGCCATTCAAGCGATAGGCATGTCCTGCAATAATATCAGGTTGATCATATTCTTCAATCTTTTTCCTAAAATTACTAAGGGCATCTCTTGAGAAGTAGTCATCACTGTCCAAAAAGACGATATACTCCCCTCTGGCCATTTCTATCCCTTGATTCCTTGCTGCCGAAAGACCTTGATTTTTTTCATTGTATGCCGCAATGATCTCTCCACGCTTTTCATATCCTTCGACAACTTCTCTGGAACCATCACTTGAATCATCATCAATCACAATAATTTCATAATCTGTGCAGTCCTGCTTGAGCACAGATTCAATCGCCATAGGCAAGTAGTCTCTGGTATTGTAGACAGGTATAATTACACTAAATAGAAGTTTTTCTATTTTCATGTTCTTCACCTCAGAATTAATTCTTTGGATCAGTATTGATGTCCCCGTGCTCTAACTTTGACTCACCATCTACAGCATTGGCATCATAGAGATCCCTCTTAATCTGAGAAGAACTAATTTCTGGTGTCCTCTCTAAATAGACAACCTCAACGCCCTCTTCCTTCAAGAAATCAAACTTGCCCTTCCAATCATCTCCCATCACAAAGGTGTCCACATGATACTCATGCATATCACTGCGTTTTTGTTCCCACCTTGTCTCTGGAATAACCAAATCCACATAGCGAACAGCCTCTAACAACTGCTTTCTCTGCTCATAGGTAAAATAAGTCTTCTTGCGCTTTTCATTCCAATTAAACTCATCTGATGAAAGCACAACAATTAAGTAGTCACCATAGGATTTTGCACGGCGCAGCAAATTGATGTGTCCATAATGTAATAAGTCAAATGTTCCGTAAGTTATCACTCTCTTCATAATTTTCACCCTATCCCTCAAATGTATAATTTCCAAGATCAAATTCACAAATATTGTGTCGATTTTCTCTTTGATCCTCTGGTGGCAACTTCATATAGTCACCATACAAGCTCTTTAAATATGCGTCATAGGCCTTTGGAATTGGAAAATAATCGTCCTCAAAGCGCACAATCTCGGTAGTCTCTAACCAGAGCCTCTTCTTCTTTTCCTTCCAGTAGCCATAAGAGCCACCTATAGCCACAACTTCCTCTGTCTTTTGTCCATTATAGGCCAACATCTGTGCATCAATCTTTGCCTGAATTTGCTTTTTTGACATCACACTCGTTGCCATGCGAACCAATCGATAAATGGATTTTTTCTTCCAATCTTTATCATCCCAGAGCACATAATGATTCTTAGCTAACAGACATTTCCAATAAAAAGAGGTCTCCTTCGCCTGCTTCTTTTGTGCCTGCTCATCAGCTGGTACATTGTCAAATGGAAAAATGTCAATGTAGATTCCCTTGTGCAAATCCACATCCTTTGTGTTTCTCTCCACAAACTTTGTTCCCTCTAGACGCAACTTCAAAAATGGAAGTGCATAATTTTCATCAGTATCCCAAGTCTGCATAAAGATGGTCTTTGGCAACTCCTCCTTTGCATATTCCATAAACTTGTCATAGTCCTCTCGAAGCATACCAATGTCCAAATCATCATCCCATGGAATAAATCCCTTGTGACGAACGGCACCCAATGCCGATCCTGCGAGCAAAAAATAATTGAGATTATGTTTCTCACAGATTTTTTTCGTTTCCTTTGCAAGCAACAGCTGTGCAAGCTGTGCCTGTCGCAATGACTTCTTATCCATTACAACTCCCTTCTCCCTAACATTCTTCCTCTAAATTTATTGATAAATTCAAGGATAACTTGATCCCTGAAAATCATCAGCAACACTACATAACTTATACCACCTGAAATCACCTGACTGGCAATTCTTAATGCTCCTCGCATATGCATCTTATTAAATTGATAGACCAAAAGTCCCATCAAGACTCCTGCAAGGATATATTTCAAAAAGCTACCTAAAATTTCTTTAAAGTGCAATACACTCTTGCACTTTACTGCAAAGACAACTGCAATAAAAATTTCTGAAATAATAGATGCAATACAAGCCCCCAATGCCTGATAGCGGATAATAAAGACATAGTTTAATACCAAATTCATCAATACACCTGTAATCATTATGACATTATAAAACTTTTGCTTTTTCATTGGAATCAAGATTTGCGTTCCATAAAAATCCTTTATACTATCAATGACAACCAAAGTCGCAAAGAGCTTTAAAATTGGAGTCGCAGGAATAAACTTTTCTCCCAAAAACCAAGGTACTAAGGTTTCTGAGACAGCAATAATTCCCATACAAATCGGCACTGAAATCATCATCATCACAGATGATGATTTCTTTAAAATCTTTTGAATTTCTGAATTATTATTTGAGCTAAACAAATAGGCAATTCTTGGCATAATGACGACACTTAATGAACTCACCACAGTAATGGAAATATTTTCCAACTTATAGGCCTGCTCATAGTAACCATTTTGAACCGAAGAATGTGTAATCAAACCAATCATTGTCTTATCAAAGTAAGCATAGAGCGTTGTTGCAAGTGTCGGTACAAAGTAGACTAAACTATTTCTTAAATGTTCAAAAGTTCCCCACTTTAACACTTTCACTGGCACAAGATACTTCTTAAGACCAAACCAAAGACTGAGATTTCCAAGCACCATTGATCCTTGTAAAATTAATGTGTACTTTAAAACATCCGATTCTTTTTTTACAAAAATGAAAATCAATGCCAAACTTGTCAGTTTGATAACATAATTTCGAATAACCGTCTTTTTAAATTCCTCAAGTGCTTGTAAAAACCATGAAATATCCAAAAATGTTGCAGCCACATTCATTGTCAGTGCAAATGCAACTACTTTATTTTCCTTGGCCACAAAAAAGACATAAGCTAAGTAGGAAATGACTGCTATACTTGCGGTCAAAAACTTTGCCAAAATAATCTGATAAAACAGGGCCGTTAACTTTCCTTTGTTGTTTCTCACTGAAGCAATTTTTAACTGCCCATATACCTGCATACCCAACGCTGCAAATATTGCAAAATAGGCTTCAATCGAATAGGCATAGCTATAAATACCAATACCACTTGCCCCTAAAGTTCTAGAAATATAAGGTGTGGTAATTAGCGGTGCCAATAAAACAAGAATTTGATAGGAAAGATTGTATAAATAATTCTTGATAATCTTAGAGTTCATCCATTATATCCTCCTGTACTCTCTAACCAAATCTAACTCATAAATGAACGAATATGTACTTTTACCATTTCTTCAATGGTGTATCCTTGCACTCTCTCCAGTGCCTTCTCTCCCATCGCCTTTAAATCCATCTTTGAAATTTTTTGAATTGCCTGTGCCAAGGCATCTACATCCCCTGTCTTTACTACAAATCCACTCTGACCATCTTCGATCAGCTCAACTCCTGCACCACAGCGATCAGTACTAATGGTTGGCAACCCATGAGCCATAGCCTCATTGATGACCAATCCCCAAATATCTTCTCTTGTTGGACAGACAAAAAAATCTGCAGCATCATAATAATAACTCAATTTATCTTTTGGCATAAAATCTAAAAATTTAACATTAGAAATTTTTTCTTTTTCAATAATTTCTTGATATTCCTCTGTTGGCTTTCCACCAACAATCAAGAACAGAATCTCTGGATCGACCTTAGCAATTGCCTTTAACAAAACATCCACACCCTTGCGGTGAATAAATTGCCCAATATTTAAAGCAATCCTTTGATCACTTGAAAATCCTAAAAGTGCTCTGCTCTCCTCTTTTTTCTTTGCCAAGTCTTCTTTCTTCATCAAATCCTTTTGACAAAGAGAAGAAAATGGATAGGTCACAATCTTGCTCGCATCTGCTCCATAGTGCGTCAAATACTCACTTGTCACCCTTCCACTACTATACCACTTACTTGGCATACTCAAAAAATGGGACTTAATCTTATATTTTATTGTACTATCTTCGGAAATTAACCCGCCATCTGCTTCCATGCTAAACGGTCTCTTGTTGCGCTTTAAAAACTCCATAGCCCACATAAAGGAGGGGTAGGAATAGCCACCAAAAATAATTTCATCAAATGGCTTTTTTACCCAAGAGAGTAATTCTGGATGAATCACTCTCTTTCCTCCAAGAGAAATCTTTTTTGTCAAAAAGACCGCCTGAAAAAAGGAATAATCTGTATTAAACCAGTCCTTTGAACGATGAGTCTGTTGTGACGGGTTCTCTAGAAAAATAACAGTTAAATTGATTTCATCTACCGCACCGAGTTGGTTAAAAAACTCCACTCGGTATGGTGATGGATAATTAGAAATAAAAAGAATATTCTTTTTCATTATGCTTTCTCCTCTATCACTGATAACTTCCATATCACACTTCCTACAAAATAAGTCGCAAAAAAATACGCCCATGATGACAGCAAATCACCTCTCATCATAAAGAAAAATTGTAGCAAATTAAATGGATAAATCATTCTCACTCTAGCAAATTCATCTTTGGTCTTCCAATACTTATTGTCTGCACTACCCGTCATTATGCCCACAATAAATCCCATCACAATGGTTCCTAACATACCACCATTGACATAAGCCTCTCCAATGAGAGGAGCAGATACATTGGCAAATGACTGACTCATTACTGGACCAATTACCGTTGCACCAGTACCAATCGGCTTTGTTGGCCATATTTTTCTTGGCACAAAAAAGAGCAATACACCTAACAACTGTCTTCCTAATGTCGCCCCATTATCAAGAACATATCTTCGAATAATCATAATCATCGAAAAGGCATCATAATCTCCTGTCAGATAAGTATCTCCAAGAGATGTTCCCTGTACCATTTCCATTCCCTCTGTTGTCGACGTTGCGTTTCTCATATTTCCAAGCAAAGGGAAGACGACGACTAGACCAACAATCAAAATAATGGGCAACCACTGCGTCTTTCTAACTTTTGGAAAAGTCAAAATAATCAGTCCCATATAGTAGGCCGCAGCTACATTTCTTGATACTGCTGTTGGAAAACAACTGACCAAAAAACACACCGCAGCAATAATACAAATGGCATCGACCTTTCCCTGCTTCCTACAGTACACAATATTAAAGGCCAAAGAATACAAAGAAATATTTCTCAAGCCATGCACTGCAAGCAATGCCGTCGTCGTATCTACAGTTTCACCATAGGAATTTGTACTTCTAAGAAATAAGTTTGAAAGTCCAATGGTCTTAATATAGTACAACATAATAAAAATGGAAAAGAAGCATAAAATGTATCTTGCATTTTTTCGCATTGTATACTTCTTATTAAAATCATTTCCCTTTAACACAATCTTTACATTGCGTCCTGAATAAAAGAAGACTGCCCAAAGAAAAATAATAAGATTACAAATTAAAACTTCTGCACTTTCAGCCTGTAATCTCCATATAAATTGATTGGTAAAAAACTGCAAAAGTGCTGCAAATCCAAAGAAAAATAGGGCAAACATATCAAAAAACAGACAAAAACTAAAGCTTCGCTTGCTCACTTCCTTCAAAATATGGATTAAAAAGATACCAATATTTAAATAAAAGGTAAATACAATATAGACATCATATCTCTCGTGCTCTTTGACATGCAATATGACATAGCCAATGACCACTAACAATACAGCAAGAAAGATTAAACTTCCTAGCTTTCGTGCTGAAACTACCATCTACTCTTGTCCCCCACTCTCTGCAACGGATACAATGGCTTTATACAAACTGTTGATATCCATGTTCACTGCAATGCCACCATACATATCAACAATCTCCTCACAAGCTGTTCCCTTATATACAATTGGTGTTGCACCACAAGCCAAAGCTTCCACCGTCGTCATTCCAAAAGTTTCTTCTTTACTAGGATTGACAAAGACATCTGCTGTGGTATAAATCATGGCCAATTCCTCCTGATTATTGGTCCTTTCAATGCCAATAACATTCTTTGGTAAATTCTCACATTGTTTCTTTGACAATCCAATCAACACAATGGCATAATCATCACTGAGCATAGAAGATAACTGTAAGAAATCATCAAGCCCTTTTCTTGGCTCCCACACACTAGCTACACCAAGCACCACTTTTTTATTCTTAATGCCATATTTCTCCCGAAAATTTCCTGGAGTTGGCTTAAAGATATTGTGATCAATCGTATTGTAACTAACTTTTATTGGATATTGTCCAAGAAAGCTCTCTTTGACTAAACTAGCCAACCATTTCGAAGGTGTAATCAATGTCATATCCTTTACACCCAAAAAGGCCTTCTTTTTTCTTTGAAAATTCTTATCACTATTGTCTACTCCAAGGCTACTTGGATACTCCTTTAATTGTGGACAACCTCCGCATCCACTCTTCCATTTTTCACAGCCAACATAAGAAAAATATGCACAATGTCCTGTAAATGCCCAACAATCATGCAATGTCCAATAGACCTTCATCTTCGGTCTTGACTTAATCCAGTCAAAGAGCAACTCATAATGAATATAATAGCCATGAATATTGTGCAACCACAATTCATCTGGATTGTACTTTGTTGCCCACTCAAGAAACTCCTTTGTCGCCTTCTTACTTCCCAAACCATGGGCATCCCAAAGTTTGCTCTTTAGTGCATGCATCTTTACTTCTGTGCTATTTCCAATTTGCACTGCATACTTTCGATATTCCTCGGGAACCTGTGCATCTCTACCATAGGCAATTTTGACTTCATAACCTTTTTTTTCGTATTCTTTCGCAATTGCCCCACAAATCTTTCCTGTACTGCCAATTCCACAAACTGAGTTTATAAGCAGTATCTTCATTGATTGATCATCTCCTTTAAGCGTGCTTCTAAAGTTTCAAAATGTTTTTCCTGCGTAAAATTCTCTCGAAAATACTTTCTTGCCGCTTCGCCACAATTTGCATACTTCTGCTGATGGGCAATATATTCTAAGAAAGCATTGGCAAGCCCATCGCTATCCCCTGCACGAACACTTAATCCACAGCGACTTTCCTTAATTACCTCATTTCCAGCACCGTTAATTGCTCCAATGACAGGTTTTCCGGCTGCCATATAGGTCTGTAACTTTCCTGGCAAAGTATCACCAATCCGATTTTTTCCATCTAAAGTCAGCATACAAGCATCAGCAATCTTATAATAGGTCATCGCTTCCTTAAATGGCTTTGGTCCATAGAATTTGACGATATTTTCTGCCCCCGCTTCCTTGACCATCGCCATCGCATGCTCATACTCTGAACCACCACCTACAATGTGGAAGGTGACATCTTTCCGATCCTTTAATTTGGCCATTGCTGCCACCAAACATGGAATATCTTGAACTTTTCCAATATTTCCAATATACAAAAAGTCAAAGTGACCATTGGGTTTTTTCTCAAAATTTTTCTCCAACATATCCGATGAGGCAAACTGTGGAAGATAACTCATCTTCTTTCGAGAACATCCATCCACCTTTTCGAGATAATCAAAAAATGGCTTTGACGACACAGCAATATGATCGCATTGCTGATAGATATGAGCACTCAAATTTTTTATCTTGGAATAGAAGAAAGTGCCCTCCTTAAATCCCATCGCCTTTACACACTCTGGCCAAATGTCCATGCAATACAAAAACAATGGCTTTTTATACTTCTTCTTCAGTGCAATCGCAGGAAGGGCCATGGTCACCGGCGAAACCTCCCAGACATAAATAATATCAAATTCTCCAAAATCAATTTTCTTCGCCGCCCGATTTCCACTAAACACAAAAGAAAGATAATTTAAACTTCTCCAAATTGGTCCATGTCTTCTTGCAATCGTTGGCACACGATAAACCTTAGCACCATGATAAACTTGTTCTCGATTCTTTCCATGCTTGTATTCTTCAGGAATATAGGATGTCGTATAATCTGGCAAACCTGTGAGCACAGTCACCTCATGACCACGCTCACCAAGAATTCGCACAATATCGTTAATTGCAAATGTGTCTGGATAAAAGTTTTCAGAAACAACAAGAATTTTCATTCACTTTTTCTCCTTCCCACTTGCATACTCCTGCATCTCATGCTGACCTCCCTCGTCAAATCCCTCTGTACTTTCTTTCTGAAAGATAACCTTGACGGTCTCAAAAATAATCTGAAGGTCCAATCGGAAGGAATAGTTTAAAATGTAAATCATGTCCAGCTTTAACTTGTCAAGTGCAGTGGTATTGTACTTTCCATAAACTTGGGCATAACCAGTAAGCCCACCTTTTACCTTTGTTCTAAATACAAACTCAGGGATATCATTCTCATATTTTTCTACATGTTCCACACGCTCTGGTCTTGGTCCTACAATCGACATATCACCCGCAAGAATATTAATTAACTGTGGCAACTCATCCACTCTCGTTGCACGAATTACCTTTCCCACTTTGGTAATACGGTCATCATTTTCTCCTGCTGGGTGTGGCTTTCCATCTTTTTCTGCATCTTCAATCATACTTCTAAACTTCAAAATCCAGAACTTTTTTCCACCAAAAGTTACACGCTCCTGGCGATAAAAAACGGAACCACCATCATTCAATTTAATTGCAATAGCAACTAAAATCAAGATTGGAGATAAAATAATCAAAGAAATACCGGACAATGCAATATCAAACAGACGCTTAACCGCACGCTGGGACAGTGACATATCCGTATTTTCACTTAAATATAATGGAGTATCAAAAAGATTGACCTCTTTAGACGATTTTGCAATAATATCTGATAGCTTTGGTGTAAAATACACACGCTTATTTACCTTATAGCAAATCTTTAGAATTCTATTCTTATCTTCACTCGGCAAGTCGTTCAACAATACAGCATCATATTTTTGAATTTCTCGAATAATGCTCTCATCATCTTCTGCAAAGCTAATACGCTTACATACATTGTACTTGTCATCACGGCGATTGATCTTTACAGAAAGTGTATTCTTCCTCGTTCCCATCACTTCTAGCATTTTTAGTGGTGGAAATAACATAATATACATATGCACCATTAAAAAAGTCAATAGACCAATGATAATGGACTCAATCACCCACACAAGAATATAGCGCACTAAGAGCACAACAAAAAATCGTATCTCGCCAAGAATTGCCAAAGATACAATCAACTCAATAATATTGACAACACATAATGCAACAACTTGCGATGAAATAATATTCATCGTTTGATTTACGCCGATTTTATATCCACCTGTCATATTCATTACATAAATAACAACAACCAAATAAATGATGGTAGACATCAAGAGATTCGCTGTTCCCAAAAGGTGCCCTGTCTGATTGTTGACACTGACAAAGGAATACCACATATTAAAAAATATCCCTGTGCAAATCAAGGTAATCACTAGACTACAAAACCATTGATATGTCGGTGCCTTTCGATAGATCTTCTCTCTTTTTTCTGCATTCATTACACTTTCTCCCATATACCTCTCCTCACTCATAACCTAACCTCACTCTTTCAATCTAACATAGATTGCACACAAATTGATCCCATCGGTCGAATGCGCATGCGATGTGCGTTTCCTTCACCCATATAGCGTTCAATATATTGGATGTACTCATCTGCAATTGCATCAGGAACCATGGCCATAATAACTCCTGCAAAGCCACCACCATGTACTCGGCAAACACCACAGCCTTTTTGCTCCAAAAACCGCTCACTAAGTGCCAATGTCAAACTAATTCCCTGCACATTGACCTCTGCTGTTGTATAACAGTTTTGCAAGTACTTCCACGATGAATTTCCACTTGCCGCAATATTTTTTAGAAAGCTCTCAAAATCATTTTTCTCTAATGCTGTAATCTCCCTGTCCACCCGCTCATTCTCTTCAAAAAAGTGAAGAGCACGAAGAACTGCTCGATCTTTAGCATATGCTCTGAGCTTTGAAAATTGATCAAGAACATCATCTATTGAAATCTCTCTGAGAACTTTCTTTCCAAAATACTCGGCCACCTTGTTCATCTCCTGAGGAATTGACGAATAGTCTGCCGAAAGATCGGCGTGGCCACGGCCTGTCTGTACAATAATCAAAGAATGCTCTGCGTTAGAAAAATCATAATTTATCTTCTTTACCAGTGGCTTATCTGGATTTTTAAAATCAATGGCAATCAACCCACCCACTGCACAACACATTTGATCTAAAAGCCCACTGGCCTTGTCCCAATACACATTCTCAGCATACTTTCCAATGTGTGCATAGTCAACAGTATCCAATTTTTCCTCATTAAACAATGTATTGATGATTTGACAAAGCAAGGTCTCAAATGCTGCCGAAGAACTTACCCCCGCACTAGCAATGACATTGCTTGTCATATAGACATTAAATCCTTCTACCTTGCAACCTCGATTTAAAAATCCCTGAATCAATCCCTTGACTAAATCCTGTGTTCCAGCTTTTTGCTCACTTGGCTCTAACTCATCCAAATTGATCACAAAATCCTGTTGAAATGTCTCACTGATAATATGAACTGCCCTTTCCTCTGTCTTTGCAGCAGCGGCCACACAGTCCAAATTAATGCTTCCACCAATCACCTTGCCATGATTGTGATCTGTGTGATTTCCACTAATTTCTGTTCTTCCCGGAGAGGAAAAAAGAAAAATATCTGCATCACCAAAAGAATGAACATAGCCGTCAACTACTGCTTCATATCGCTTTGTCTGCATCGGGCTCTGTTCTGATCCATAAAGTTTTCCAAAAAGCTCCTGCACTTTTGGCGTATATAATAACTCTTTTACATCTGTACTGCCCATCTTACTCCCCCTTTTTACTCATCCCAACTGTGATATACATTTTGTACATCATCATCGGCATCCAAAAGATCCAAAATGCGATTCATCTTTTTGATATCCTCTTCCGAAGATAAATCCACATAATTTTGTGGAATCATTGTGATTTCTGCATCGGCCATTGGAATATTCTTTTTCTCCAACTTCTCTCGAACCTCAGAGAAATCTTCTGGACTTGTAAAAATCTCATAGCTGTCTTCTTCTTCTGAAAAGTCCTCTGCACCAGCATCAAGTGCAAGCATCATCAATTCATCGGCATCTATGT